>JACJOC010000012.1 GCA_014695345.1 Cyanobacteria bacterium FACHB-471 | reverse complement strand
CTCACGCGTTACTCACCCGTCCGCCACTAAAGTCCGAAGACTTCCGTTCGACTTGCATGTGTTAAGCATACCGCCAGCGTTCATCCTGAGCCAGGATCAAACTCTCCATTGTAATTAAACAAATTCGAGATTTGTTAGGCTCCCGGAACTTGACTTAGTCCCGGTTTTCATTTTTGCTTACTCTAAAGTCGAAACTCTAAAGCAAACTGATTGATTTAACGGGGTATAAATGTTATTCTGGCTTTCAAACTATTAGATTTTCAAGGTTCGGGGTCGAAGCCAGTGCCTTCCGTTTCCGTTCGGCTCTCTCTCGACCGCTTAACCAATATAACGAGACATCCAAGAAACTGTCAAGCATTTCTGGAAAGTTTTTCGGGAAACGCTGAAAGTATTGAATCTGCAGAGTTTCAGCCTTTTGGGCGCTGGGAATCTTCGAGAGATCGCCTTTGAGGTCTATGATTTCTTGAGATGAATCTTTAACGCGATAGGGTGAGTTCCGAGCGGAGTGGTAGCTGCAAAATCCTGAAAGTCTTGATTGCTATTGGATTAAGACGGCTGTCTGCTGAGTTGGGACGAGTGAGATACTCATCCAAAGGCTTGGAAAAGTTGCAGGTTGCATCAATGAGTCCTAGCTAATTACTATTGTTGGACTTAGTGAAGCTGGAAAATTATAAGTAATGGCTCCTGTGTTACCGCCTGCTTTGGTGCTGGATCAACTGCTGAGAAGTTGGCTTTTGGAGGATATTGGGCGGGGCGATCGCACAACTCAAGGCCTTTTTGCGTCTAACGCTGTTAGTGGACAGGCTCAGTGGATTGTGAAAGAGGCAGGGGTCGTTGCGGGATTGCCGATTGCTGCACGGGTTTTTCATCTACTTAACGAACAGTCCACTTTTACGGCACTTGTTGAGGAAGGACAGTGGTGCGCTCACGGACACCCCATTGCTCGGTTGAGTGGATCGATGGATGCGCTCTTGACGGGGGAGAGGGTCGCGTTAAATGTAGTAATGCGGCTGAGTGGGATTGCAACGCTGACCAATAAGTATGTGGAGCAGATTGCAGATTTGCCAACTCAGTTTGTCGATACGCGCAAAACTACGCCGGGGCTGCGACTTTTGGAAAAGTATGCAACTCAAGTGGGTGGTGCTGTGAACCACCGGATGGGATTGGATGACGGCGTGATGATCAAGGATAATCACATTGCGGCAGCAGGAGGAATTGGGGAGGCGATCGCCCGAATTCGTCCTCATATTCCTTATCCGCTGACTATTGAGGTGGAAACGGAGTCAATTGAACAGGTTGAAGAAGCCCTGGTTCACAAAGCGGACATCATTATGTTGGATAATATGCCGCTGGAGATGATGAGACACGCAGTGCAGGTTATTCGTCAACGTAGTCCGCATATTAGGATTGAGGCTTCAGGTAATATTACGCTGGAGACGATCCGGGCGGTGGCGGAGACGGGTGTGGACTATATTTCTAGCAGTGCGCCGATTACTCGCTCTTCTTGGCTAGACATCAGTATGAGGATGGTCGTTGCCAGTTAAGAGTTAAATAGTTTTTGATTTATGAATTCTACAATCCAGAAAATTCGAGAGCAGTTTGAGCAGGCGTTGGTGGCTGCGTTTGGGTCTGACTTGGAAGGAACAGATCCGATTTTGGTACCTGCTAGTAATCCTAAGTTTGGGGATCATCAGTCTAATGTAGCGATGTCGCTGGCGAAGCGATTGGGGAAAGCACCGAGGGCGATCGCTGAGCAAGTTATTCAGCACCTTGATGTGAGCGAGTTTTGTGAACCACCTACCGTAGCAGGTGCGGGTTTTATTAATTTGACGTTCAAGACGAGTTACCTAGAGGAGCAGCTTCGGTGTGTGCAGGCTGATCCCCGACTGGGAGTAGCTCCAATTGAGCCGCCTAAACGGGCGATCGTAGACTATCCCAGTCCCAACATTGCGAAGGAAATGCACGTTGGACATTTGCGTCCCTCAGTGATTGGAGATTGCATTGCCCGAATTCTAGAATTTTTGGGTTATGAGGTGTTGCGGCTCAGCCATGTGGGGGATTGGGGAACGCCTTTTGGGATGCTGATTGCATATTTGCGGGAAGCGTATCCAGAGGCGCTGAAGTCTGATGAGAATTTAGATCTGGAAGATTTGGCATCGTTTTATCGTCATGCCAAAAAGCGATTTGATCAGGATGCGGCCTTTCAGGATGCAGCGAGACTGTCTGTGGTGCAGCTTCAGGCGGGAGAGGAGGAAACGCTGCGTGCTTGGAAAATTGTTTGCGATCTGTCAAATCGAACCAATCAAAGAATTTTTGATCTGATGGGTTTGTCTCCTCTAATTATTCGAGGTGAGTCTTTTTATAATCCGTTTTTGCCGGATGTGATTGAAGAGTTGGATCGGCTTGCTTTGTTAGTTGAAGATAGTGGGGCAAAATGCGTTTTTCTGAAAGGCTTTACGAATAAGGAAGGGGACCCTTTGCCTCTGATCGTGCAGAAGTCGGATGGTGGATATAACTATGCCACCACTGATTTGGCTGCCATTCGCTATCGGGTGAATGTGGACAAGGTAGACCGAGTGGTTTATCCAGTTGGGGCAGAACAAACAAATCACTTTGCTCAAATTTTTCAGGTTGGGAAACGAGCGGGCTGGATTACGGACGATGTAGAGTTTGTTCACACGCCGCTTGGGTCTGTATTAGGGGAGGATGGGAAAAAGTTAAAGAGCCGTTCTGGAGAGGCAATTCGGCTGGAGGATATGTTGAATGAGGCGATCGCCCATGCTCGTACTGACCTAGAAAATCGTCTTAAAGAAGAGGGGCGTGAGGAAACAGAAGAATTTATCAAACATAGCGCTCAAGTAATCGGGATCAGTGCGGTAAAGTATGCTGACCTGAGCCAAAACAGAACGAGTAACTATGTTTTCAGCTATGACAAAATGCTGGCGCGGCAAGGCAATACGGCTGTATATATGCTTTATGCCTACGTAAGGACGTGTGGGATCAGTCGGAAAGGAAACATTGATTTTGAAAAATTAGGTTCCGACTGCCCGGTTGTGTTGAAAGAAGATGAAGAGTTTGTATTAGCAAAACACTTACTTCGACTAGATGAAATTCTCAGCATAATTGATGCAGATCTGCTGCCAAATCAGCTTTGCCAATATCTATTTGAACTGAGCCAAAAGTTTAATCAGTTCTACGATCGTTGCACGGTACTGGATGCGGAAGAACCTATCAGAACGTCGCGGTTAGTGTTATGTGATTTGACTGCGAGAACGATCAAATTAGGACTATCTTTGCTGGGAATTCCCGTGTTGGAGCGGATGTAGCAGTTAGGGAAACTTCTGGTTGACGATAAAACTTCTGATAACCTTTGAAGAATGTAAGTTGGGTTGAAGTATGAAACCTTAACGCAAAGCTTATGTAAGTGTTGGGTTTCGCTATGCTCCACCCAACCTACCAATGCGTCTATTACAGGAGTTGGTGTGAATGCTTGATACGCCCCTGGAATGGGTACTGCTGGTTTTGGTAGGGTCAGTTACCGGAGTTGCAGCTGGATTGCTGGGAATTGGGGGGGGGCTGCTGATGGTTCCAGCCCTGACATTTCTGGGAGTGCCATTAATCCAGGCTACTGCGACGAGTTTGATTGGGGTGTTTTTGAGCGCGGTTTCTGGTAGCTTGCGGAATCTGGGAGCCGGTGAATTGAACTGGCGGGTTTCGTTAATGCTAGCGGCTTTTGGGGTTGTTACGGCGCAAGGGGGTGCCTGGTTGGGCGATCGCCTCCCTGACCCAGCTTTGGCTCTAGGATTTGCAGTTCTGTTGCTAGCTACGACGTATTTGATGGATCTACGTCAAAGACTCAAGCGAAAACCTGAGAAAACGATGGAACCAGAATTAACATCTGGGGAAGAAGTGCCAGAAGCAGAGAAAGAGGCACCGCTCACTTCAATTGCTGGAATCGGTCTGTTAGCAGGTGGGCTATCTGGTTTGTTTGGCGTGGGTGGTGGGGTGGTGATGGTGCCGCTGCAAATGCTGTTTTTGGGAGAATCGATCAAGGCGGCAGTGCGGACGAGTTTGGGCGCAATTGTGGCGATCGCCGTTTCAGGACTTGCCCAGCACACCTGGAATGGCAACGTTTTATGGATTCCTGGGTTGTGTCTGGGATTAGGTGGAATTGTTGGAGCACAGGCAGGAACTCGCTTGCTGCCTCGATTGCCTGATCGAACAGTCAATTTTCTGTTTAAGTTTTTGCTGTTTGCCCTAGCTGCCTATATGGTTGTTCGAGGCGTTCAGGGTTGGATATAGGTATTCCTGTCAGCAAGTTTCAGCAATCAGCTTGAGGTATTCCTGGTCAGTAATAATGTCTCGCGTGGATTCCAATCGATCCAGGAAAACGTAGCCTTCCAGATGGTCGAACTCATGTTGGAAGATGCGAGCGACGAAATCGGTGAGTTCTTGGTGTTGGAGGTCGCCGTGGCGATCGCAATATTCAATCGTAATTGCTTGATATCGAGGCACCAGCCCCCGAATTCCAGGAATGCTCAGGCAGCCTTCCCAATCTTTTACCACTTCATCAGAATGGCTCACCAACCGAGGATTAATCATCGGAGTCGGCTCCATCTCGGGAGCATGAGGATATCTGGGATTGGGACGAGATGCGACGATCAGCAAACGCTGAGAAACACCTACTTGAGGCGCTGCAATTCCAACTCCATTGGAATGCCGGAGGGTTGCAAGCAAATCGTCGATCAAAGACTGCACTGGCTGTGTTTGAATTTCGGTAATGGGTTCGGCAGTTTGGCGCAGGACAGGATTACCCAGTTGGGAAATTTGCAGTAATTCAGCCACGGCTTTGATCAACTCCTGGACAGGTCAATTAGGTTTGATCGCGATCGATCCACTTGTGAATTTGGATAGGCTGATATTGGTTCAGCTTCTCCAAGAGTTCTTCACAGGTTTGCGCTTCGATCACCGCTGAGCGATGTTCGGGACGGACAAATTGCGCTTGAACCGCTTGGTTGAAGAAGGCGATCAAAGAGTTGTAATATCCCTCAATATTAAGCAAACCACAGGGCTTTTGGTGCAGCCCTAATTGCCCCCAAGTGAGAACTTCAGCAAATTCTTCAAGCGTACCCATGCCGCCGGGGAGCGCGATGAAAGCGTCGACGTAGTCTGACATGAGGGCTTTGCGTTCGTGCATGGAAGCAACGATATGCAGTTTGGAGAGACCTGTGTGAGCAATTTCGCGATCGGCTAGCGCTTGGGGGATTACGCCGATGACTTCACCCCCTGCGGCAAGGGCGGCATCGGCGACGGTTCCCATTAGCCCAACTTTGCCGCCGCCATACACCAACCCAATGTTTTGCTGTGCTAGCAGTTTACCTAGCTGCTCGGCTGCAAACCCGTAAGCAGGGTTTGTTCCCTGATTTGAGCCGCAGAATACGCAGACTCGTTTCATACTTGCCTCTTAAGCATCAGTTTCAGGCAAAATTTTGAGGCGAATAGTGCGAGAGAAACTACCTCCATCTGGATCACCCAGTTGGACTTCTAACACTTCACCCGAAAGGGGACTGAGGTGAGCAAGGAGCGATCGCAAGTGAGGTGTACTCGCGCCGCTGTCCAGATAAACCCGCTCTGAAAGCGTGTTGAGCCGTTTCCAAGTGGTGTAGAGTTTGACGATCGCCTGCTCTAACTGCGAAGCCTGATTTACTAAGTCAGCCGTAGAACTAAGGCAACCGACCCGCAACGCTTCTTCTAAAGCAGATTCCAGGTCAAGCGCTTCGTTATCTAAGGCCTGCACGTTGGTTGCAGCATTGAGATACTTCGCCAAATAGCGAGCTTCGGCAGTAACTTGCTTCAGCGTATCCACGTCAGGATTTCCTGCCACCTCTGCCTGGAGGGAAACCTGATGCGCTTCTGGCAACTTTTCCATTTCTCGCACCAGTGGAGCCAAATAGCGGGTAGGAATTGTGCTGTTAGCAGCTTTTTCCTTCACGACTTCAGGAATCAGGTCTGAAGTCATCGCTGTCCATTCGTCGGAAAGCTGGCGGACTTCTCGGCGAGTGATGCGATCGCCCTTTCGCGCTGCATCCCCGACCATTTGCTGAACTTCCGGGGATGACTGAGCCGTTTCGACAAAGGCGCGTTTGCTGAACTGGTTAACATCTTCCGGCTCTAGGTAACCCTCTTCTAGCAGCGCATCGGCACTATTTGCCAGTTCGATTAGCGAGTAAGCCTGGGTTTTGCTGATTTCCCGGTCTTTGAGCCAGTTGAGAAATCCGCTGCCTCGACCGTCGCCGCCTCGCTTTTCGCGATCGCGCACAGCTCGAAGGATTCGTCCGCGCCAAATCTCGGTTTGCAGGTCAAAGCGATCGCACACCTGCCAGGCTGTCTCGACCTGACTCAAAAATTCTGCTTCGGGAATCAGATCATCCTCTGGATCAGGAAGCTGAAGGCTGAGATCAGGGTTTTGCTCAAAACTAAAGTTGTTCAAATCAGTGGGAAGTGGAGGCGCTTGAACCATGAGAAGACTCTGGAAGACAGTGCATCATTATTGCATAATCCTCCCTTGGAGATCACGCCAAATGTAGCGCTAAGAATTGAGTTAGCCGCCACTGATAGCGCCAATTAGCAGGCGAACCAGCAGTACAGAAAAAGTAGCAAAACCTATAATAACCACTGCTAAGCCGAGAATTAGCAGAATTAGAAATTTGCGATCGCTCCCTCGGTTGGATTGTGGCATATCGACGTGAGTTTCAAGCAAGGCAATATTTCGAGCATTTGCCTTCCAGGTCGCGTCAAACACATCGCCTAGCATTGGCACCGATCCCAGCACAACTTCTAAAACAATGTTGGATGCCATTCGCAACAGGGTTTCACGAGGCACGCCCATTCGCGCTGCTTCAACAACAATGTAAGCGGATAGCGCTCCTGCAACCGTATCTCCAGCACCGGGCAGTAAGCCCAGAAGTGGATCAAGTCCAATTCGATAACCTGTACCAGGAATTGGAATGGCGTTGTCTAAGACATGGCTAAGTTGGCGCAGACGTTGAAGCGAGGTGTTTCTGGAATTTACAACCGATGGGATCCGTTTGGGAGGAGGCTGTGACATCTAGGATGCTCCAAATAATGCCAGGAATTTTTGCTGGGCGATCGCCATCAGATCAGAATCAACGGGCTAAAGCATTTGTGGCGATCGCAACTTCTGTCGCGATCGCCACAATAGCGTAAATCAAACCAGGAGAGCCAGTCCTCTACCAGGAGAACGTTATTCCTTCAGAAATCGCCTGACTACTTTTCGTTTGGAGGGTTGTCGAGACTGGCGATCGACCCTATCTAACGCTAGAGCGACCCGCCCACGACGGGACATTCGCTTCATCCCGTCTGTCCAACGGGGATTATGGAGCAGCAGGTAAAAGCAGGGAATGATAAACAAAGTCAGCAATGTACCCAGAGACAACCCGGAGAAAACAACAATTCCGAGTGGTTGCAAAAACTCTCCCCCTTCACCCAATCCTAAGGCTAGGGGAAACATGCCTAATACTGTCGTAATAGTAGTCATCAAGATAGGACGAAGCCGTTGAGGAGCTGCTTTAAGAATGGCAGTGCGGCGATCGACCTTTTCTTGCTCACGGATCTGATTTGCTAATTCCACCATAATGATGGCGTTGTTGACGACGATGCCTACCAGCAGCACAGCTCCTATAATTACCGTTGCTCCAATTGCCGTTTGGGTAATAAATAGCCCCAACATGCCACCAACCAGCGCTAGCGGAACGGTAAACATGATGACCAGCGGATCGATGAGCGAGTTATATTGCACTGCCATCACCACAAATACCAGGAAGGCTGCCAGTCCACCCAACACAGGTAGAGCAGACTGGATTTCTTGATTACTTTGAGCCGCCGCACTGGGAAGCCGACTAACCCCTTCAGGTAAATCTAAATTTTGGATAATTGCATCGACCTCAGCCAGAGCTTGACTCAAGCTAGCGCCCTCATTCAAGTTACCAGCTGCGATAAATACTTGACGTTGGTTAATGCGTTGAATTTCACTTGGAGACGTGCCTTCTTCTAATTGCGCGACATCTCCCAGACGAATCAGTTGATTATCTTCAGTAAATAGAGGCAACGCTTCTAGCTGCGAAGGTTCTCGGATAGAGTCGCGATCAAGCTGTACTCGTACATCGACTAAACGATTACCCCGCTGAAGTTGGGTTGGAACCGTTCCCTCAACGGCTGTTGTCACGACATCGCCAATGTCTTGGGTATTCAGCCCTAAAGCAGAAATTCGCTCTAAGTCGGGACGAATTTGAATTTCGGGCTGGCTTTCGTCGGCATCGGCGCGGAAAGTTGCCAGCGTTGCTTGCTGTTCCAACGCATCCAGAACCTGGTTTCCGGCTTCATTTAGCGTTTGTGTATCTGTCCCCTGAAGCACGATGTCAACTTCTGCCCCTCGCACTGGAGAGTTATTTAAGACCAAACCCCGGACTTCCCCTGGTCGCAGGCGAATGCGAGTATCCACCAAATTCAGCTTGTTGACTTCTTGAGTAACGCGACTGACAAAGGCTTCAACATCAGTCCCCCGTTTAAGGGTGATTGTACTAGTACCCCTTAGAGGGTTTTCGTTGGTCGAGCTGCCAAATAGAGAACCACCCGAAGTTGTAAAAACGTATTCTGTTTCGGGCTGTGCCTGTAGAATGTCATCCACCGCGGTCATCACTTTGCGATTGACTTCTAGAGGCGTACCCGGTGGAAATTGGGCATTCAAGTTAGCCTGCCCAGTACTGATGCGAGGCAGGATTTCTTGAGGAATTCTACCTGCTACAGCCAAACCGCCCCCACCCAATATGAGAAACGTGACTAAAAGAACTATGACCCGGTGTTTTAGCACCCGATCTAACAGCGAGGCATAGCTGCGAGTCGAGGCGTCAAAGCGACGGGTGAATTCTCGCAGCAGCCAAAACCTTGAAACTCCGCTTGACCACTGAATTCCTAACAAACGAGAGGCAAGCACTGGAATCACAGTGACCGCAACGAGGAGAGAGGCCGCAACAGCGAAGATAATGGTCAGGATTAATTCGTTAAATAGAAGTGCGATAAACCCTCCGATTAACAGGAAGGGTACCACTGCGATCATGTTTGTGGTGGTAGAGGCAATCAGGGCAGACTCTACAGTTTGACTACTTTGAATTGAGCTTTCAATTAACTCCTCAGAACTCAAGTTTGATTGAGCATCCTGTCCAGGAGTCATACCCGCTGATTCAGCGATGGTTTCGAGCATGACAATAGAGCTGTCAATGACGTTACCTACGCCTAGCGCTAGTCCACCCAAGCTAAATATGTTGAGCGATAAGCCAAACATCCCCATCAAAATCATGGCTGCCAGTGTCGTCAAAGGAATGGCAAGAACAATGATGATTGTCTGGCGGATAGAGCCCAGGAAGAGGAGGACGGCGATCGCCGCCAAACCTGCCCCAGTTATACCTGAACTCGTTACGTTGGAAATAGAGTTGCGAATAAAGATAGATTCATCCAGTGTTGGAATGAACTCCATGTCTTCGGCGATGACACCCGCTTGCCTGAGTTCTTCTAAGCGGCGTTTTACCCCATCTACAACTTCAATTGAGTTTGCGTCTGGCTGTTTCTGAATGCTAACTTTTACCGCGGGCTGCCCGTTTAGGGAGACAAAGACCCGTTGCTCTTCTGTGTTGTCGATTACTTCTGCAAAATCGCGCAGATAAACGCGACGAGGAGCACTGGCAGTTGAGCCCGTTGATGCAGAGGTAGAATCGTCGCTACTCTCTGTCTCTTCATTACCGTCAACAATAAAGGAGAGGTTGTTAATCTCCTCAGCATCCTGAAACCGTCCAACAGTTCGGGTTAGCGGTTCAGAGTTTTCACCTAGAATACGACCGCCAGAAACATCCTGGTTAGTTTGCTCCAGCTCATCCAGCACGTCTGACAGAGCTATCCCAAGGGACTGCATTCGACTTAAATCGACATTGACGCGAACTTCTTCAGCTTCGCCGCCTGACACATCTACCGCTGCGACCCCAGGGATTACTCCTAACTCACGAGCTAGCTCCTCGTCTGCAAACACCCGCAAATCAACAGATTCTAACGAGGGGGAAGTCAACGCCAATTCATAAACAGGCAACTGTGACGGGTCAGCTTTGAACAGCCGAGGTTCTTCGATGGTGTCTGGCAGGTTTCCTCGGGCCCGATTGAAAGCAGCAGTTGCATCATTGAGCGCTTGATCAATATTTCCACCCGGTTCAAAGTACAGGTCTACGCTGACTTGCCCTTCCCGAGTTTGGGAGTAAACCTGAACAACACCTTCCGTTGCAGAAAGCGCTTCTTCGAGGGGACGGGTAACTTCGTCTATCGCTACCTCAGGTGAAATTCCTGGTGCATCTAGCCTTACCCCAATGCGCGGGTAGGTAATTGAGGGCAGCAGGTCAGTCTGAAGGTTAGACGTATAAAATATGCCAACGACAATAACTGCCAGGGTTAGAATCAGCGTTCCGATGTGCTGGCGAATTGAGATTTCGCTGGGGCTGAAGCCAGAAGATTTTGGGGTCTGCATTGCACTGATAGGTGAGAAGTTCAGGAGGACGTTTCTGAGATAAAGCTGAGGCGAACTGCATCACCATTTTTTAAGCTGTCACTGCTGCGAACGATAAACTGCTCCCCTGGCTCCAGTCCAGAGAGAATTTCAACCTGAGCATCAGCGCGATCGCCCAACCTTACCGTTCGGGCTACCACAGTCGGCTCCTCTTGAGAACCTTCTAAGACGAAAATGGTGGCTGTTTCGCCGGATTGCTCATCTGATTGCTCTGATGCCGAAGCTTCTGCTTGCGGTGATTCTGCGTCTGAACTTCCTGCGTCTGCCTCTCCTCCGATTTCGATCGCCGTCAACGGAACAACCACTCGTTCAGCAGCCTGTTGAGAGAAGCTAACCCGTGCTAGCAGTCCACTGCCGATGCGTTCATCTGGGTTCGGTATTGTCACCTCAATTGGGATTAGACGAGCAGTGGGGTCAGCCGCAGGAGAAATGAGCGTTACCTCGCCCGAAAAGGTTTGATTAGGAAGTGCATCCAGGCGAACCTGGACGGGTTGACCTACTTGAATACCTGCCAGTTCGAGTTCTGAAATTTGAACTTCTACTTTTATTTGGCTGAAGTCTCCCAGGCGTAGTACTTCACTTCCTGGCTGGGCGAGATCACCGGGTTCCGCTGCCCGTGACAAGACTGCGCCAGATACCGGAGAAACGAGCGTACTGTAAGATTGCCGCTCTTGTTCTTGGGCAACCAACGCTTGCTGAGCGACAACTCGCCGTTCGGCTGCTCTCACCGCCTGCTGACGGGTGCGAACCTGCTCTTGCGCCGATCTGAGTGCTTGCTCTGCTGTGCCAACGGTAGTTTGTGCAAGTTCTACCTGTTGCTCTGCGATCGCCCCCTCGTTAAACAATTGCTGTTGTCGTGCTGCATCTGACTGCGCCTGAGCCAACTCTAGTCGCGCTTGTTCTACTAGGGTCAGTGCATCGCTGACTTCTGCTTGCAGGCTAGCCACTTCAGACTGACGGGCTGCCTCCTCTGCCTGCGCCTCAATCACAGTTGCGGTCAGCAATCTATTATCGAGCCGCGCCAACACCTGCCCCCGCTCTACTGGATCGCCCATATCGACCGTTACATCTAACAGTTGCCCTTCAGCTTGCGATCGCAGTGAAACTTCTCGGAAAGGTCGGGTTGTGCCAGTGAATTCCTCTGCTGACTCCAAAGGGGCAGTTTCAGCAACCATCACATCAACAGATGGTGGACCGCCTTGCTCTGCACCAGGAGGCTCAGGTTGAGCCTCGCTACGAGGAAACAGTTCGCATCCGGCTGACACAAATAATAAACTGAGAGTCAAAATTAGGCGGCTGGCGATTGACACAGGTTTACGCGCAACAGCCAGGGGCACGGAAGGAGCGACCTGCAACATAAATTTCTTGCCAATTATTTGGAAAATTTCTTGCCTTAGCTGATCAAGCGCTTGCTTAAAAATGCAACAGAGTTTATTGCATTTTGTAAACGCTGTATCCTTAACAGGTATATCAATTTGGAGTAGGAATATCAACCTGATATAGAAATACGTTGAAATAATGTTGGAATTAGCAACACTTGGATTTTTACAAAAGCAACCTTTGCACGGCTACCGTCTAAAGCAGCAGCTAGAGCTATTTATGAGTGGCTGCATCAGCGTCAACTATGGGGCGATTTATCCTTTGCTCAAACGGCTGGAGGCAAGAGGAGATATCGTGACGCTGGAGGAGGAAGCTGGAGAATCGGGTTCGAGCCGCAAAGTGTATTGCATCACTGAGGCGGGGCGCGATCGCTGGCGACGCAAAATGCTGGAATATCCGCATGAAAGCTGGGTCAACAGTCGGTCCCGTTTCATCATCAAATATTTCTTCTTTAGCCACCTTCTTCCCATAGAGCGAATTAAGCTGCTAGAGCAACGATTGCTGGTTTGCCGTCTGCGGCTACAGGATCTAGAGCGGGAAGATATGACTAGCAGCACCGATCGCTATGAGTCAACAGCGTGGCGACGGCATCTAGCCAACTTGCGGTTTGAGATTGATTGGCTACTGGAACAGCTTGAGCAAGAGAATCTTGAGAAGAGGTTGCAGGAAGCGGGGGTTGGGGATTAGGGGGAGGAATGAGTTGGCTCGAAGGGCACACTACACCGTAACTCTACTGAAATTGCTGAATGACTTGCAATTCTCGACAGTCCTGCAATATTTCTATAGGGCGATCGCTCAAAAGCAGATCTAGCAGCGATCGCAAGCTCATATCTCCCTTGAATGAACTCAATTCTTCTTTATGAATGCTGATTTTGACCGAACCATGATCCAACGTTGTCTGGAGCTAGCGCGTCAGGCAGCAGGTCAAACAGCCCCAAACCCATTAGTGGGAGCCGTTGTGGTGCAAAACGGTCAGATCGTTGGCGAAGGATTTCACCCCAAGGCGGGGCAACCCCATGCTGAGGTTTTTGCATTGAGGGCAGCGGCTGAGCAAGCACAGGGAGCTACCGTTTATGTCAATTTGGAGCCTTGCAATCACCACGGTAGAACTCCACCTTGCACAGAAGCCCTAATCCAGGCGGGGGTTGCCAGGGTCGTTGCAGGAATGGTTGATCCCGATCCGCGCGTGTCTGGGGGTGGCGTTGCCAGACTGCAAGCGGCTGGGATAGGGGTCAGCGTTGGTATTGAAGAGGCAGCCTGTCAGGAATTGAATGAAGCATTTGTGCATCGAGTGCTTCATCGCCGACCGTTTGGCATTTTGAAATATGCGATGACCCTAGATGGCAAAATTGCTGCTAGCACCGGACATAGTGCCTGGGTTACAGGAAAAACTGCACGAGCAGCAGTTCACCAGTTACGCGCTACCTGTGATGCAGTGGTTGTAGGTGGAAACACGGTTCGGCGTGACAATCCGCTGCTGACCAACCATCAGGTCGCCCAGCATAACCCGCTCAGGGTGGTGATGAGCCGCAGTTTGGATTTACCCGACGATGCCAAATTATGGAACATCGCGGAAGCTCCAACGCTAGTCTTGACTGAAGCTGGCAGCAGACCCGAATTTCAAACTGCTTTGAGGAAGCGGGGAGTTGAAGTGGTTGAGATGTTATTTCTGGCTCCTGCTCAAGCAATGGACTGTTTGTATGAACGAGGCTGCTTGAGTGTTTTGTGGGAATGTGGAGGACGATTGGCAGCTGAGGCGATCGCCGATCGGGCTATTCAAAAAGTTTGGGCATTTATTGCCCCCAAAATTATTGGTGGGGCAACGGCTCCTTCCCCAGTTGGTGAGCTGGGCTTGTCGTTGATGTCAGAGGCGCTAGTACTGGAGCGGGTGAAGTGGCGATCGCTTGATGCGGATTATTTAATAGAAGGCTATTTGCCAGTTGGGCAGCCTTAGCGCATCTTGATTACCGTTAGAAACATCGAAAGGCTGCACCTAAAGAGTGCAACCTTTCAACAGCGGTTTTAAAGGTGGAATCAGAATGTTTATTGAGCGATCGCTCGTAGCAGTCTACTGGGGAGGAGCCTCAGTTCCAGGAGCGGTAGGAGCCTCTGCTGGCTCTTCGGTAGGAGCAACCGCCGGATCTTCAGCAGGTGCTACAGCGGGGTCTTCAGTGGGTGCAGTTTCTGCATCATCGGTACCAGCAGGAGCGCAAGCGCCAACAGCTAGCGTCATTCCAAGTAACAAAGGTAGAGCGAGAAACTTTAATTTCATTGCGATATCTCCTGATTTTTTATCATCCGTCCCTACACTCAATTTGTCAGAAAAAGCGAGACCAGCCTATGCTCCGTAAGGAATAATTCGATTTCTCGAAAACCTCCTCCCGTAGGAAGATCTGCTGAATCCCGGTCTAACTTAAGAGTTAATTTCAGGCGACGTTAGGTAGTGCTTAGAAACACAAAAGCCATTGCTCAACTTGAGAATGGGAGGAAGTTTCTAATATGGCGATCGCCCACTATAGGAGCACAGCATTGCCGTGCCCCTACGGAGTTGTTCGTCATGCGCAACGCCACAAATCGGTACCTTAACAGAAGGGTATAGACGCGCTCACGAAGGCAAATCGAGTTTCCCTACTGAGGCAATTCTTGACCTGAGGCAGGTTCAGCTCGAAGAATTTGCTCAACTTCCTGCTGCAAAGCAGGATCTTGCTGCACAGCAGCAAGAATCTGGTTAAACTGCTCAACTTCTAACCCTTCAGCTTGAACCGCTTCCTGGAATCTAGCTTGGGTCTGCTGACGGACGGTCGTGATCTCGTTTGCGGCTTGCTCAAAGCTCTGCAATTCCTCATCAGAAATCTCTACATCGGCTCCTGCTTGAGGGTTTTGCTGAGCTTCAGCAATTTCATTGAATCGATCTGGGGTTAATCCTTGACCTTCAACGATTTGAAGTAGCTCGGTTTGAGTTTCCTGCTGAATCGTTTGGAGTTGCGCGATCGCCCTAGCAAATTTTTCGATGTCCTCTGAACTTACCTCAGCAGCGGACTGGGGTTGAGCCTGAGTAGGGGGCGTGGACTGAGCTTCAGTAGGAGGAGCAGGCTGGGCTGCAGGGTCTAGCTGTTGGGCTGAAGGCTCAGTTGGCTCAGCTGTAGGAGGAGCTAATGTTTGAGATCGAGCGGGTAGGCTCCCAAAGGCTACCAGCAGCAAAAAGGTGCTGCCTGCCAAAATTTGCTTCAGCATTTCAAGTTTCTCCTTAAACCTTAAGGTGTTTACTCCACTGCAATCCAGTGTCTGCCGTCTTTGCTTTCAACGGATGCAAACTGGTTTTACGTCCGAGTGGATTTTTGCTTAAATCCTCGGCAGAGTCCGCAGGATTTAGGAGCCACCCTGACAAGCCAATGTTGAGTTGATGTGTCAGAGACATGAAGCTTATGACACAGCCCGGTTAAGTTACGGACAAAGAAGAGGTGTGTGATTAAACGCCTTCGCTTTTCTCTAAAAGCTGCTGCTCTAAGTTAGAAGAACGTTCTAAAAGCTTGGTGTAAAGGCGATCGCATCGCTTGGTTTCAACCCCAGTTGCTGGTTGATAACCGCTACTCTCGTAAAGCTTGACCGCTTCAAAAAGCACGCTCGCCGTTTCTAACCAAATCTGTTGATAGCCCCGTTTGGCGATCGCCTCTTCTAAGTTTTGTAACAAATAGCGCCCCAATCCTTGCCCTCTCGCTTCGGGCAAAAGGTACATCTTGCGAATTTCTACTGCATTCGTCCCTTTCGCAACCGGATAGTAAGCGGCTGTGCCTACTAGGCGCTGCTGTCGTTCGACCACCCAAAATTCGCCACCTTTGTTCCAGTAAGACTCCTCAACAGACAAGACATCTCGGTCGGCACCGTCTGGTTCACACTCAAGCCCATATTCACTCAGCACAGAGCGAATCAACTCTGCTGCGACTGTGCGATCACCTGGTTGCCAATCTCGAATCCAAAACTCGCGGTAATGGCTATTCACTAACTATGAATCCTTGGCTCAGGGTAAAGGGTTGACAAAAGCTGGCTCTCCACAGCCGCAAGCGATTCTAGCCGCTCCATTGCAACTGCGCGCTCAAAATAAGTAGTTGCTAGTGTCCAGTAAATGCCATAGTGACGCGCTTCCGATGCCATTAAGCCTCGATAAAACTGCGCTAGTTCTACTTCAGGGCAATGAGCAGCTAACAGCCCCAACCGTTCGTGGCTACGGGCTTCGATTAGCCCAGAGACGAGCAGCAGGTCGAGCATTCGGTCGGGTTCATGACGGCGAATTTCAGCCTTGAGTCCAGCAGCATAAGGTGGTGCAGACAGTGGTGCCAGGGGAATGTCACGCCGATCGAGCCACTGATTCACCTGCTCGAAATGCTCTAGCTCTTCCTGGGCGATCGCCGTCAAGGTTCGCACTAGTTTAGCGCTGGAAGGATAACGAAAAATTAGATTGAGGGCTACACCCGCCGCTTTCCGTTCACAGTGAGAATGGTCAAGCAAAATAGTGTCAAGATTGGCGATCGCCTGCTCTACCCATTGAGTTGAGGTAGGTTGCTGAAGGAATTTAATCGTGGGCAGGGTTGAAGTCACAGGAAAATTGGGTTTGAAGAAGAATTTCTAAAGGGAGGGGGAGCGGTTACACCTCTGTCAGATTAGCAAACGCTCTATCAGATTTGCGTAATTCTACGATTCACGGCTGTTGATCTACAAAGCTGGATACGGGGTTTAGCGCCAGCCAGAGGAAGACGTGACTACAAATACTCAGCCATCCAATTCGGTTCTCAAGCAGGAAGCACTGGCAGCGATCGCCGACTTTGAGCAATCTGCTGCACCCAGCCTGTGGCCGCATCTGGATAAGCAAAAGATTATGGCAGAGATGCGATCGCGGGTGAATGACCCCTTTAAAGTCAATCAGGGTAAGCAACCTTTTTGTGGTCCAGCTTCCATCTTGTTTGAGCTAATCCGTAAGCAGCCGCTGCGTTACGTCCAGATTTGTAGGAGTTTGTTTGAACAGGGCAATTTCCAAGCGAAGACAAAGCAGATCAATACCTCTACTCGGCTGCGTCAGGAAAGCAAAGGCGATCTGCAAATGGGGCAGGCAGACTGGTTGGTGCTAGCAACGCTACGCGATGCAGAAAATTTACTGTTTCCCGTTGATCCCGATGCGCCTGAAATGATGCGTAACCTCAGCGGCATGACTAAATCCTGGGAAATGAAAGGCTGGGTTAGAGAAATTTTGGGCTACGAGCAAGTGAAGTACAACCACACCTACCTCTTGGGCGACATCGGAGCCCTGCAAAATGCAGCTCGGGTGATTGAGGCGAGTGGCGTAGCGTTCCTGCTGGTAACGGCTGATGGCTTGCTGGGGCAAGCTACACCCGGCAAGGATGACCTGCCTGTTGCTCTGCCCAACCACTGGATTGCGTTAGTCGGCAATGTTGCAATTCAAAAGGGCACTTTCGGTCAACACGACAGCGGACATGTCAGCTTTGACGTATTCACCTGGGCAAAAAAGATGCACGTCGATGTTAACGAAGGTCCGTTTGAACGCTTCCTTTGGGGCATTGTGACAGGACAGTCTGTTTAAAGAGCTAAAGCTAATTAGAAGGCTAGAACGGCCGAGGTAGAACGCTTCCTGTTACAAAGTTTGCCTTTGCATAAATCTAATGAATTGCCGTTTCATTGCTGTTTCTAATAGGCTCTAAAACCGCTGCTTATTTAAGAAGTATTGAACAGCAATTCATCATCTTGCTAATCTCCGCAGCTTCTTGTTCTAGAAGTAAGCGTTTCCTAGAGGGGAGCTTGTCCTGAGTACTTCATCCAAGGCTGCACGAAAAGTCTGCTCACGCGGACTTTTTTTCTGTCATTTTTAAATTTCTTTAGTCGCAGATTTAACTACAAAATTGCTTCAAACTTTAAGACTTTCAACAGAGTGTAATTTTGGCGCTTGAAAGTTAGTATGTTTTAATAAAAGTTAATACTCGTTTTTAGGTTGGTGCTTTGAGATGCTAAGAATTATTACTGATTTTGATGGCCCTATCATGAACGTTTCTGAACGGTACTATCGGGCCTACCTGTTTTGTTTGAGAGAAGTTCGATATCCCGATCAGCCAGTTAGTCCACTCTCTAAGGAAGAATTTTGGGCTTTGAAGCGATCGCAAATGCCTGAGCGCCAGATTGCACGGCTCTCGGGGTTAGATGCGACCCAGGCAGAAAAGTTTTACCAAGTGCGGAAACGCACCGTCCACTCGATGCCTTATCTAGTTTATGACACGCCAGTGCCAGGGGCGATCGACACGCTCAAGCGACTTCGGCAAGCAAAGGTCGATCTAGCTGTAATGACGATGAGACGGGTACGGGAATTGGATGATGCCTTTGGTCGCTATGACCTCGCTCAA
This sequence comes from Cyanobacteria bacterium FACHB-471, assembly GCA_014695345.1. Classification (GTDB taxonomy): domain Bacteria; phylum Cyanobacteriota; class Cyanobacteriia; order Elainellales; family Elainellaceae; genus JAAUTN01. The sequence continues at coordinate 319,172 of JACJOC010000012.1, read as the reverse complement.
TTCTTTCCACTGGACAGACGGTTTTGCCTCAGCAATGACTACGTCAAAACGGCTGATGTGAAAGACAAGCCTCTGCTAATGCAACGAGCGTTGACCCAGCTTCCAGCGGCTGAGGAAATTTGGATGGTTGGCGATACGGAGGCTGATATTGTGTCGGCTAAAACGCACGGTATCAAAGCGATCGCCGTACTGTGTGGCATTCGCGATCGCACCCAACTGATGCAGCAGCGCCCCGACCGAATTGTGAACAATTTCGGCGAAGCAGTAGATTTGATCTTTAAAGAGTCCAACGTTGTGCCAGCCAACGCTGTAGGAGCAGCCATCTCCTAAGTGGCTGATCGGCAGCATTATAGGTGGGTGAATGCTTGATCGCCGGTGACTTTATCGCAAAAAGCTGTCGATCAACCAGAGGACTAGGAAAGTCACCCAGGCTGCAAAAGTTTCTGCTGCAATTCCTAGCTCACTGAGTTGGGGTTGCAGCAGGCTGGCCGCTTGCAACCCCAGCACCACGCCTAAAATTAGACCCAGCAGAGTCAGCAGAAAAGCTCGACCAAACTTATGCTCTTTGCGATTTAAGAAGTAGAGGCTAAAGCCGACTCCCAAAGCTAACCCCACAGAAGGCGAGGTCAGGCTGAGAAAAGCCGTTCCAGCAAACAGCGCAGCGGGCCAAAGAATGTCGGCTCGACTGGGTGTGTCAATAAAACGCTGTAACCAATCCGGAGTTTGCTTGGTTGGGATTGGAGTGAATTCAGGGGGTGCTTCAACCAACCGCTCTGGAAAGCGAATCCGGTCGGGCACTTTAATTTTCCCTTCTTGTCGCAGCCGTAGCCGGTCCATCAGGATTGCGTCATAAGCTGCCTCAATGGACTCTACCAGCTTGCGATCGCCGCTGTGTTCCTGCACGAGACGATTACGAGCATCCTGAATTTCTTCAAACGAAGCGTTTTCATCTACCCCAAGCTTTAAGTAGTGATTCTGATCACTCATCTACAACCTCCAAAAGACCCCCAATATATTCGATTATGATTGGCAATAAGAAAATCAGGAAGCCCGCAGTCTGTTAGCATCTCTGCCCAGCTTAAGCTGCTGACCGTCTACTGCTAGCCATCTGCTGCTAGCCATAGTGTAACTGTCTACCCTCTTTTCGCAAACTAAGGATGCAAAAGTTTAGTTCAGGTAGTGCATATAAGCTTAAATTTAGCTAGATTTGCTCAGGCAGGTGTTTGCATTGCCGATTTCTAGTGCGGATAATTGTTTTATTAAGCGCTTAATATAACAGGTATCCATTTCTACAGCCTATTCTCTAATGAAGTCTAGTGAAATCTATTGACGCAGCTACCCTCGCATAGGCTATTGTTTCATCTGCCATTGCATCAGCTTCTGCTTACGTTTACCGATGCTCATCCACTCCTCAATGTAAGGTTATGGTCATGGCTCCAGCCAAGATTCTCGTAGTTGATGACGACCCCTCCATTCGCACTTTGATCCATCGATTTCTGTCGAAACAGAATTATCAGATGGAATCTGCCGAAGACGGCAAGACTGCTTTGGCTATCTTCGAGCAATTTAATCCAGACTTGGTGATTCTGGATGTCAACCTGCCAGATTCTACTGGCTATACGCTTTGCCAAGAGATGCAAAGCCGAACTGGGGTATTTGTGCTGATGCTAACTAGTCGCACAGACGAGGTTGACCGGATCACCGGGTTCAAGAAGGGTGCAGACGACTATTTGACAAAACCCTTTAGTTTAGGGGAGTTAGAAGTCCGGGTGGGGGCAATTCTAAAACGTCAGCGCCCAGTGACAACAGCTGAGCAACAGTGTCTAACTTTTAATGGATTGGCGATCGATCCGGTACGGCGAGAAGTCACGCTCAACAATGACATTGTGCCCCTAACGGCGCTGGAATTTGACCTGCTGCACTTTTTGGCAAGCCATCCTGGACGAGTTTGGCGGCGGGCTGAGCTAATTCAAAAAGTTTGGGATTATGAGTATGTAGGCGACCAGCGGGTTGTTGATGTTCATATTGGGCAGATTCGCAAGAAGATTGAGATTGATACAACTCAGCCCGCATTAATTCAAACAGTGCGCGGGGTTGGCTATAAGTTTGAGGCTCCTGGGGTAGGTCAGGAAGGTGCTGTCGCTCAGTAGGTCACGCACCTGACTTTCCCGTTAAACAGAAAAGCACCTCAAAGAGAAGCGCACCTCCTGGGAGGTGCGCTTCTCTTTCATATTGCTACCGATTTAGGATGGGGAGCGACGATCGCCTACTTTGTCCACTTCTGAGCGACTAGCTCAGCCAGATCCACAACCCGCTGGCTGTAGCCCCACTCGTTGTCATACCAGGCGACGACTTTAACCATATCGCCACCCATGACCATCGTTAGTGCGGCGTCAACAATCGAGGACTCGTCAGTACCGCGATAATCGCAGGAGACTAGCGGTAAATCGCTGTAAGCTAGAATCCCTTTGAGTGGACCCTCTGCAGCAGCTCTAAGGGCATCGTTGACCTGCTCAGCAATGGTAGGCTTCTCAACCTGAACAACCAGATCCACGACGGAGACATTTGGCGTAGGAACTCGTAGCGCAATACCGTTTAGCTTGCCCTTCAATTCAGGCAATACTAGCGCAACTGCTTTTGCAGCTCCTGTGGTCGTAGGTACAATGTTGAGTGCAGCGGCACGGGCACGGCGCAAATCCCGGTGGCTTGCGTCGAGTAAGCGCTGGTCGCCTGTGTAGCTGTGGGTTGTCGTCATGGTGCCTTTAATGATGCCAAAGTTTTCGTGAATGACTTTGGCGACTGGGGCAAGGCAGTTTGTAGTGCAGCTTGCGTTGCTGATGACGGTGTGCTGGTTATGGTCATAGTCTTGATCATTTACCCCTACGACAAAAGTGCCATCGTCGCCTTTGCCAGGAGCTGTAATCAGCACTTTCTTAGCGCCTGCGCTGAGGTGCTTAGAAGCCCCTTCTTTGCTAGTGAAAACGCCAGTCGATTCGATGATCAGGTCAATGTCCCAGTCTCCCCAGGGCAAGTTAAGGGGGTTGCGGTCAGAGGTGCATTTGATGGTTTTGCCATTGGCGGTGATGGTGTTGTCGTCAGCGCTGATGTCAGCGTTAAACCTGCCCAACATTGAGTCGTATGTTAACAGGTGGGCGTTGGTTCTAGGGTCAGAAGTGTCGTTGATGGCAACGACTTCCATTTGGCTGTCTTGTCGAGTCAGCCAGCACCGCATAAAGTTGCGCCCGATGCGCCCAAACCCGTTGATCGCTACTCTAATCACTGCGTCTTGCCCTCTGTCTACTAAAATACTTGCTAGTAATGAACCAGATCATACACGTTAGCCGTGTCCCTCTCAATAGCCACTGATGAAGGGTTTTGCACTAATTATTAGAAAATTGTGATCTGGTCGCTTGGGTCTGGTAGACGACTCAAGCCAATGCTTTTTGTAGCTATGCTTCGTTATCGGTACAAACTATGAGCAAGAATGTAGTTTTCTACCGATTCAGGCACAAGGTCTTGGAGAGAGCGGCGCTCGCGACAATATTGCCGAACCAGGGTAGACGAAATTTCGAATAAAGGCATCTGTAAAATTTGCCAATCGATTTTGATTGACTGTGCTGCCAGTTGTTGCACAACCTGATGACCGATGACCTCTGCGGGCTGTTCCGCCCGAGGCGCAACCAGCCAACTGCAGTTGGCTGCCAATTCTTGGCGACGATACCATCGGGACAGGGAGGCAAAGGCATCTAAACCGACGATCCAATACCACTGGCTGTTTGGATAGCAAGTTTGCAGGTCAAGCAAGGTATTGATGGCGTAAGAAGTCCCAGTACGGTTTTGGTCAACGGTAGATAGGCAAAAGACAGGATAGGAGGCGATCGCCCGCTTGACCATCTCAACTCGGTGCTGAAAGTCTGCTAGCTCAATTGATTGCTTGTGAGGAGGGCATTGAGCAGGCACCCAAATGACTTGATCCAGATTTACTTGTTTGAGAGCTATCTCTGCCATTAGTAAATGCCCTTGATGAATCGGATTAAAACTGCCACCCAAGATGGCTAACTTTGGCATGGCAAAAGAATGGCGATCGCCCTGAGAAACTTCCGGATTAGCAACAGCTCCAACGAGTAGGATTAAACATTAGTTTTCGAGCAAAATCTCTTGAAAAGGACGCGATCGCACTCAAAACAGCTTTTAATTAAGACGCTTATTCAGAAAGCAGAAATGCGAATCGTGAAGCCATTGCTCCTGCGAATTGTTTAAAGCTTGAGTAAGCACTAGCCAAAAATTAAAAAGTTAACTGAGAGCAGACAGCCTAATCCTTCAGGAGGTTATATCGCGAAAAAGCAATTCTTGCTATGATATCGCGTGTTATTGGTGTGGTGTGGTGTTTGAGGAGCTAGAATGCTGAATTCTGTCGATTTCAGCGGGAGACCATTCCATTTCATCGGCATCGGTGGGATTGGAATGTCGGCTCTCGCCTATATTTTAGCTAAGCGTGGACTCCCAGTTTCAGGGTCAGATATTTGTCTCAACCACATTACGCAGCGTTTGCAGGAGCAAAACGTCCATATTTTTTGGAGTCAAGACGCTGCGAATTTGAGATTTTTTCAACCCAGCCAAAGGTTGATCTCGTCAGAATCATCACCCCAGGAAGCTGGCAGAAATGGTAATGGTAACGGAAACGGCGCGAATGGCACCTTAAAGCAACAAGAGTTGAATTCGTTGGATTCAAATGACTTACAAGCTGTCCTTCCTCAAGTAATCTGTTCAACAGCGATTGATCCTAAAAATAATTCTGAATATCGAGCAGCGCTGGAATCAGGCTGTCCAATTTTTCACCGCTCTGACTTATTAGCAGCGTTAATGCGTGATTATCAAAGCATTGCCGTTGCTGGGACTCACGGCAAGACAACCACCAGCAGCATGATTAGCTATTTGCTGCTGCAAGCAGGCTTAGATCCGACCATTATTGTGGGTGGTGAAGTAGCTGCTTGGGAAGGAAACGCTCGGTTGGGGAAAGGTCCTTACTTAGTTGCAGAATCCGATGAATCAGATGGTTCTTTGGTAAAGTTTTCTGCCTACATTGGCGTAATTACGAATATTGAGCTTGACCATCCTGATCACTACAACAGTTTGGATGAGGTAATTGAAACGTTCCAAACGTTTGCTCAAAACTGTCAAATCCTAGTAGGAAGTCTAGATTGTGAGACTGTACGGCATCAGTTAAAACCTGCCGTCAGCTATAGTCTACAACCCGAACTTGAGGCAGATTATACAGCGACTGATATTGTTTACCATCCAAGTATTACAGAGGCAAAGGTTTGGGAGCGCGGCGAACTGTTAGGCACGTTGAGTCTGAAGTTGTTAGGTCAGCACAATCTCAGTAATGCCTTAGCTGCTGTAGCCATTGGGCGTTTGTTAGGATTAAAGTTTGAGGTAATTGCCTCCATCCTGGCAACTTTTACGGGTGCACGCCGACGCTTTGAGCTACGGGGTGAGTTCAATAATATTTTGCTGGTTGATGACTATGCTCACCACCCCAGCGAAATCCAAGCGACGCTAATGGCTGCTCGGCTCCAGGCAGCAGCCTCTAACCCTCTACCGCGAAGGGTTGTAGCCGTATTTCAACCCCATCGCTATAGCCGCACATTAACCTTCTTGCCAGAGTTTGCCCGTTCTTTTGGGAACGCTGACTTGGTCATCACCACGGAAATTTATAGCGCGGGTGAACCAAAGTTGGAGCAGGTTAGCGGACAGCAGTTGGCAGAGGCGATCGCCATGCACCATCCTAAGGTGGTCTATCAGCCAACCCTGCCAGATGTCTACGCTTATTTGGTTGAGACGCTGGCTCCTGGCGACCTTGTTCTATTTCTGGGAGCAGGGAACCTAAATCAGGTGATTCCTCAGCTCAATGCATACTATCAGCAGGTTGACCCTAAGGTTCAGCCTCAGTGTCATTAAGCGAATCCCGGGTTGGCCCGTCGTTTCCTCAACGATCGCAGTTCATCCCAACCTTGCTTCATCTTTCAAAACTTGGAGCGCCCTTTTAGCCTCAAGCTTCTTCAAAACCCAAAAAGCTATGACTCTCTCCTGTGACTCCCCCAGCGCCCGTGAACCCGCTTCAGGGATCGCAAGTGCTAAATCCGATTACCCTGCCAGCAAAGAAACATTCAACAAAGAGTTTAAATCTGTTTCGACTGCCGCGGCTAGTCCAAATTCGCTTGCTAAATCGCGTTCTACAACAGCGTTTCACTTACCTGGAACAAGTTGTTTGATCAAACCTCAAGTGCCATTGTCTAGTTTGACCTCCTTTCGGGTGGGTGGCCCCGCAGAACTCTACATTGCGCCCCAAACCTTGGAAGACCTGCAAATTAGCTTTGCTTGGGCAGAAGCAGAAGGTCTACCCGTCACTCTATTAGGGGCAGGGACCAATTTACTCGTGAGCGATCGCGGCTTACCAGGCTTAGTCATCTGCACTCGCCACCTGCGCCATACAGAATTTGACTCCAACACGGGACAAGTCACTGCCGGAGCAGGTGAGCCAATCGCCCGTCTTGCCTGGAAAGCTGCTGAGCGAGGCTGGCAGGGGCTAGAGTGGGCAGTCGGCATTCCGGGCACCGTAGGTGGAGCTGTCGTAATGAACGCGGGCGCTCATGCCGCCTGTACTGCTGACATTTTGGTGGATACGCAGGTTCTATCGAGGGATGGCCGCGTTAACATTCTTACCCCTGCAGATCTCGACTATCGTTATCGCACCTCTTCACTGCAGGGAGATACGCGCCTGGTTACGCGAACAACCTTTCAGCTTCAGCCTGGAGCCGACCCCAAACAGGTGCTTGCAGACACCACCGCTCACATGAAGCAACGACATACAACCCAGCCCTATCACCTCCCTAACTGTGGCAGCGTTTTCCGTAACCCTGGGCCACACACTGCTGGTTGGCTGATCGAGCAAACCGGGCTCAAAGGACATCAAATTGGAGGTGCCCAAGTCGCTCAACGTCATGCCAATTTCATTCTTAACTGTGGTGGCGCAACGGCAAATGACGTTTTCCGGTTGATTCGCTACGTTCAGCAGCAAGTTGCGGATCAATGGTCACTCTGGTTAGAGCCCGAGGTGAAGATGTTAGGTGAGTTTTAGGGCTGCAGTGGCTTAAAAATCAAATTGGAACGCTTCATCTGTAAACACCAATGTTAAGGTTAGGTGTTAGGGTTACACTGAGTTCATCAACAGCAAGATTTAGAAAGTTATGTCTAAAGGTCAAGGATTTGGCTTCGGTTTAGGCAAGATGAAAGAGCTAACCGAAGCGTTTAAGAAGGCTCAGCAGGTTCAAGAAGGCGCAAGAAAGCTGCAAGAAGAACTTGAAGAGATGGAAATTGAAGGCACCTCTGGCAATGGGCTGGTTAAAGTTGTGCTCAGCGGAAACCAAGAGCCTCGTCGGGTCGAAATTTCACCCCAAGCTCTAGAAGAAGGTGCAGATTTGCTCTCTGACCTTGTAGCGGCGGCTATGAAAGATGCTTACGATAAATCCACGGCAACCATGCGCGAACGTATGGAAGAACTAACGGGTGGCTTAAACTTGCCCGGAATGTAATTGATTGCTTTGTCTCAAAAAATATTTTGCATAGGAAGGGGTGCGGACTTGATTCACACCCCTTCCTATGCAAAATTTGTTTAATGTTGAATTAGGAATCTACGCTTTTAGAGTAAACCTGCTGACTCGTATAGCCGTCGTACGATCGCCACAATCTTCTCCCCATATTGAGCATCCGCTGACCAGCGCCCGCTGAGTTGATTGACGAGGGGCGCAATGCCGCGCCTAACAAAACGAAACCTTGGGTCAACTAGTTCTTGCACGAGTGGTTCTGTGCTGGCATAGGCTTTGAGGTGCTGAATGTGGGCCCTAACTCCAATTCTGGCGCTAGGAAAGGAGGCTGTTTCCTCTTCCACGATTGCACTGCCTAAGCCACCAAAGTTGTTTTGAGACGGTTTTAGAGCGCCACCAAACTGTAAAAATCCTGTTTCAATACACATCTGTGAGAAGGCTACATCGTAGTTAACGCCTTCAATACTGGCTTCTTCACGATAAAGCTTGGGTAAGTCGGGAAACTGGGTTAAAGCATTCTCGTTGTTGGTCTTAAGAAACATCATGAGTTGCACTTCAGACGTGGAACCACGTCCCATGATGCGATCGACGAGTCCTGGGCAAACCGATGCTGACGACCGCAGGATGACCGTGCGAGAGGCACTATCCCAACTTACAGAGATATTAAATTCGCGGAGATCAATTGCCTTGATGTATACGACATTACGGTAACTGATACGGTTAATACCTGGTGAGTTTGACAGGTCTATATTCAACCGATCGACTAGATCAATGGGGATGTAGGCATTGCCGCTGACGATGACTCCTTGCTCATCATAGATGCCTCCATTGATGTTGATATCGGTAGAGGTGTAGGTTGGGGAGGGAGACGGGGACGGAGAGGTACCTGCCACTGCACGACTCCAGGCAGCAAGACCGTCTGCAATGCCGATGGCGAAGTCACGACGGCGGTTTTGCAACAGCAGGCGATCGTCTGGATTGGTGAGGAAGCCGACTTCTAGCAGCAGCGAAGGAGGAACAAGCTGGCGACAGAAGGGTAGATTGCCTAATCCTGTGGCGGTGTCGGGTCTGGCTCCTCGACTGGGCAATTGAGGGACACGCCGCAATAGCGCTAACAGCAGCAGTTCGGCATGGGCTTTGCGCTGGTCGTTGTTGGCGATGTGATAGGCACTGGCTCCGCGCAAAGAGGGATTTGGAGAACCGTCCATGCCAATTTCCAAGGCGACATCGTCTCTTCGCCCTCGCGCATTGATCCAGGCGATTGTTTCTGTGGCACTGAGGTTGTCAGGAACGGTCAACACTTCAAAATTGCGCGATCGCAACTCAGTGGCAATCAGGTCGCGAGTCAAGATCATTTCTCTGGCTTCTGTGGTGCCACCTGCAACGGTGCCGGGGTCGGTCGAGCCATTTTCTAGCCCACCGTGAGCGGCTGAAATGAAAATTCGTCCCATGTGCTAAGTAGTGTCCTTTGACTGTGCCTATTTAAGCGCTTAATGGCTCAAGATACCAGTTAAAACTGGGGATTGGGGATTAGGAGTTGGGGATTGAGGGTTGGGTGAGGAGTTTGATTTTGCTCTTTACCCTTTGGCTTTTAGGTCTGACAATGTAGGGAATCATTTTTACTCTGGTGCTAATGGACGTTCCCCGTTTACATCCCGACACGGTTGAGCAGGTCAAGCAACGAGTTGACATTGTCGATGTTGTCTCAGAGCATGTGGTGCTACGAAAGCGGGGGAAGGACTTTACGGGACTATGTCCGTTTCATGATGATAAGTCACCCAGCTTTAGCGTCAGCCCTGGCAAACAGTTTTATTACTGCTTTAGCTGTGGGGCGGGGGGAAATGCGATTAAGTTTTTGATGGAGTTTGGGAAGCGCTCGTTTAGTGATGTGGTGCTGGATCTGGCGCGGCGCTATCAGGTATCAGTGCAAACGCTGGAGCCTGCTCAACGACAGGAGCTACAGCGGCAGCTTTCACTGCGAGATCAGCTTTACGAGATTTTGGCACTGACAGCCCGATTTTATGAACATGCACTGCATCAGGCTCAGGGTGAAGCAGCCTTAATCTATTTGCGGGAGGCGCGACGGCTGAGCGAGGAAACAATTCAACAGTTTCAGCTTGGCTATGCTCCGGCGGGTTGGCAAACGCTATACGGCTATTTGGTGGAGCAGAAGCACTATCCGGTGGAGTTGGTAGAACAGGCGGGGCTGATCGTTCCCCGGCAGGGTGGGGGCGGATATTATGATCGGTTTCGCGATCGCCTGATGATTCCGATTCACGATCTTCAGGGACGGGTGATTGGGTTTGGCGGCAGGACGCTGAGCGATGAGCAGCCCAAATACTTGAATTCTCCTGAAACGGAGCTATTTGACAAGGGTAAAACGCTATTTGGGCTGGATAAGGCACGAGGGGCGATCGCCAAGCAGGATTGTGCTGTGGTGGTGGAGGGCTATTTCGATGTGATTGCCCTCCACGCAGCAGGGATCAACAATGTGGTGGCCTCTCTGGGAACAGCTCTAAGTTTGGTGCAGGTGCGGCTACTGTTGCGCTACACCGAGTCAAAGCAGGTGGTGCTGAACTTTGATGCAGATGCAGCGGGGGCGAAGGCGGCTGAGCGGGCGATCGGGGAAGTTGCAGACCTAGCCTATAAAGGGGAAGTGCAACTGCGAGTGTTGAACACTCCTCAGGGTAAAGACCCAGACGAATTTCTCCAGAGCCATTCTGCCGATGACTATCGAGCACTGTTGGCAGAGGCGCCCCTATGGCTGGATTGGCAGATTCAGCAGCTCTTGGCGGATGCTGATTTAAGTAAGGCAGATCAGTTTCAGCAAAGCACTCAGGCGATCGTAAAGCTGCTAGGAAATTTGCCGAATGCCACCCTGCGAACCCATTACATTCATCGCTGCGCAGAACTACTGAGTCGGGGGGAAGCGCGACTCACTCTGCGCCTAGAGGAAGATTTGCGAACACAGGTGCGGGGGCAGCGGTGGCATGGGCGATCGCAAAAGTGGCAAACTCCAGGCGATCGCACTCTCCTAGAAGAATCAGAAGCGCAGTTATTGCGGCTATACCTGAATCTGCCCGACTACCGGGCTCTAATCATTGATGCCCTGGAAGAACGCGACATTGATTTCAGCATTTCCCATCATCGGTTTCTGTGGCAGCAAATTTTGGAGTTGCAGTCTGACATTACAAAAGATGATTTGATTAGACAATTGCGCGATCGCCTCACCGAATTTCCCGATCGCTTAGCTCAGGTCAATCCGCTGTTTCATTTGGATGAAAAAACTCAGCGAGACATTGTACGTGCGCCTTTAGTCGTTCGAGCCGCAACCGCCTGCATGGAGCGGGTTATGTGTGAAAAGCGCTGCCGCCATTTTCTCAGCCTATGGGAAAAAACTGACTGTGCCGTTGCAAGTGAACTCAGCCAGTATTACCAGCAGCAAATCTACGCCGAAAAGCAGCGCATCGAAGAACTTGACCAGCAAGAACGCCAAACCACCTTTGCAGATCTAGCCCAGGTGCCCTGGGTCGGAGAGTTCTACCAATCCCTGGAATCTGCCGCAAATTAAATTTGCACCACAAGCAAACAAACCCTTTGCTAACCACCGATGCGAAGCGCGTTATGCCGCCTATCCCAATCTAATCGGAGGGGGTTTGGGGGAAACCCCCAAGGCTCGGATTCTCCCAAATTCCTTTGTTATAACCATGTCTTTCAATGCACGAGGTCTTCGGTTTTTAGCCAAGACCTTCTTGGGGGCTTTGCCCCCAAACCCCCACTGGGGGACGAAGCACGTCCCCCAGACCCCCTCTGCAAGGAATTGGGAATGAGTGGTATAACGCGCTTCGCATCGGTGGTTAGCAAGGGGTTGTTGCACTCCTTGCCTGTGCCTCAGCCCCTAGCCCCTGTCCCCTAGAAACAATCCAGTGTCTCGCGGGTATTTCGCCCGGTTACAGGGTTAGTGCCTGTGGCCATTTCACAGAGTTTATCTTGGGTGTCTTGACGCAAAAGTACGTCGGTAAAGTCGGCTCCATCCAGGGTTGCGCCCTCAAATTTGGCGTTGAAGGCAAATGCGCCTTCTAAGATGGCGTTTGTTAAATTTGCGCCGACTAGGCGGGCGGAGTCGAGGGTGGCAAAGCTCAGGTTGGCTCCTTCCAGATTCACGTCTTCTAGATTTGCACCAAAGAAGCTCACGCCGCGCAGGTCGGCGTGGCTCAGGTTGCTGCTGCGGAGGTTGGCTTTGGTAAAACTGGAATCGGTCAGGACTCGTCCAGAAAAGTCAACGTCGATGAGGCTTTCTTTGTTGTAGTTGTCTGCTAGGGCTTGAGGAATAAATATAAGGTTTAGGGTGGCGATCGCCCCCACCAGTACCCACCACCCTACTAAACTGGGAAACCATCGCGCTGCAAATCGGCAGCATCGCGTCCAGGAGAAATCACAAAGCCTGATCATGCGAATTGAAGGTAACGTGAATAACAATTCAAGTCGATTTATTTCAACCCAATCCTACCCGAATGTGTCGTGCCATTTGCAGATCAGGGTTGTAGAAGTGGGCAAACTTCAGTCACCGTTACATTCTTTGAATTGCCTTGTGAATTCTTCACTCAATCCTGCTTCCCAACCTGCCAAACCCGGCAAAGTTACACAAACCATTGGTTTTTTGGCAGAGGACTTGGTAGCGCAATGGCTGATTGGTCAAGGCTGGGAAATTTTGCAGCGTCGCTGGCACTGCCGCTGGGGTGAGCTGGATCTAGTGGCGAAAGGGGCGATCGCCCCAATTCTTAAAACCATATCTAAGAACGCTCCTCTCCAATCTCAGCCGGTGCTTGCCTTCGTTGAAGTTAAGGCTCGCGGTCGGGGAAATTGGGATGCGAATGGGCTGTTAGCAATTACGCCCAAAAAGCAGGCAAAATTATGGCAGGCTGCTCAGCTATTTCTGGCAGAACAACCTGAGTTGGCAGAGTTGCCCTGTCGATTTGATGTGGCACTAGTGAGCTACGGGCGATCGCCCATTCCCATTTTCAAGCAAGCTAACTCGACTGCTGCTGAAGATTCAACTATTACACTTCCACAGCAGACCAGTCCAATCATCTCCAGACCTGTCAAATTGGGACAACCCCTGGTTGTATCAGGCTATCGACTTATCCTCCAGCAGTACATTCAATCTGCCTTTGATTGAAGCCCATTACCAACAACCCCTACCGCTCTAACCATGCCCGCATTTTGCCCGGATTCAGCAAACCGTAAGGATCGACCATTTCCTTAAACTTAAGCTGCACCGGATCAATGGTTTTCCTGCCACCATCTTCCAAAACGTAGGTATGCGGATTGGCAATAAACGCACCCTGCTCCTCGTGATATTGAATAATTTCTTGAAGCCGTTCAGCAGTGGAATAGCGAATAATTTGCAGTGCCGCCGGAAGCACGGAGCCATTCACCCGGATGAATTCTAGATGCATCATTGCTTCGTCGCCAAAGTGGTGATACATCTGCTCTACCAGTTTGAGCTGCTTATCTGGCGGAAACAGCGTTTGCAAATAGGTGAGAGACGGGTCAACGCTACGAGCGTGGAGGGTGGTGTGATTCCAGGAATATTCCACCAGCGTCACCCCTTTGCTGGCATCCTTGGCGGCTTTCTCATAACAGAATGCACCACCATACTCCCGCACTAGTCCAGTCAGGGGTTCCCGGCAGGATTCTGAGACGACTAGCAGGGCACAGTGGCTATTTTCGGGAATATGGCTCCGCAGCGCAGCAAAGTAGTTAGGAATTGGGGCAGCACAAATGCAGATTAATTTTTTAATGATGCCGTCTGAGTCGCCTAGCGCCTGACCGAATCGGGCCGCGCTCATAAAATCGGAGAAGCTGACGATGTATTCTGCCCAGGGATAAGCCGGACCAAGGGGAATTTCTAGCTCGGTAATAATGCCGTTGGTACCATAGGCATGGTTCACTTTCTGTACATCGTCGCCGCGTAGCTCGATCACACGAGGCTGGTCTTCCATTGTTACGACCCGAACGGCGTGCAGGTTGCCGCGATCGCGCAGTTGCCCATAGGTGATCGAGCCGATGCCACCACTACCACCCCCAATAAAGCCCCCAATTGTCGCAGTCCGATAAGTGGAAGGGGTCATACGAATTTCCCAGCCGGTTTCCCGTGCCTGTTTGTCAAGTGCGGCTAGTTTTACGCCAGGTTCAACGCATGCGAGTCCAGGTTTTAGCCAGCGAACCGCCTGCATTCGGCTCAGATCAAGAATTACGCCGCCTTCTAAGGGGACGCACTGCCCATAGTTTCCGGTGCCTGCTCCACGAACCGTCAACGGTAGTTTGAATTTCACGCAAACCTCCGCCACGCGCAGCACTTCGGCTTCGTTAACAGGGCGAACTACTAGATCGCCAACTTTGCCGGTCAACTGTGCCTGCAACAGCGGGCTAAAGCTGTAGTAGTCTTGCGAAAGCTTGGCTACTTGAGTCGGTTCTCGAATTATTTCAATGCCGCTGAGGGCGTTGGTTAACGCATCCCAATCAAGCGATCGCCCTGTTGCAGCCGTTGCAGTCATCTCGCTAGCCTCCTAATATACAAAGTCAAGTTAAATTAAGTGTCCTGTCATTTCACCAGCAAGTCATCCAGTTCGGCATAGTCAGGAAGAGCGGTATCGATCGCCTTTCCCTGTCGTAACACGACTCGATCATGCTGCGATCGTGACAGCAATTCACTAAAGTAACGCCCTCTAAAGAGAATCAAATCGGCGGGCAGTCCAGTTCCAATTCGCCCAATGGTTGGGAAACCCATCAGGTCTGCAGGGGTGGTCGTTACCGCTGTACACCAATCACCATAGGCTGCATTAAAATGAGCAATCTTGGCAGACTGGGTAAATACCTCCAGCACGTCGTGATCCCCAAACGCGTGAAATGGGTCGCGGCAGTTATCGCTGGCAACCGCTGTGGGTACGCCAGAGTGCTTTAGCTCATGCAGGAGCGTTACCCCTCGCCAGCGCGGAGTGCGACTGGGAAACTTGGAGTTAAATGCAAGCTGCTGCTCTAGCGGGGCATACAGGAAATGCTGAGAAGTTTGCTGGTTGCGGTCTTGCAGGTAAAGGTTACACATCGGCAAGCTAACGATTCCGATTCGCGCCTGCTTGACTAGATCAATCGTTTTCTGAACTTCCTCGGCAGGTTGTACCGAGAGGCTACAACAGTGACCACAAACTACCCGCCCGGTGAATTCGTGGCGCAGGGTTGCCGCTGCAATGTGGCGCAGGGTAATGTCGGCGGGGTTGCCGCTTTCATCGGTGTGAAAGTCGAGGTTGAGCTGGCGATCGCCCGCTAACTCAAAAACCCGATCGATCTGCCGCTCTAAATCTTCGTTCATCAGCGGCAAACCGCCCAAACAGCCTCCCGCTTCAGCGATCTGGTCAGCCAATACTTCTCCCTCTGCGCCCATGAAATAGTCCAACGGCACCAGGGAAACAGCCTGAAGTTCTAGCCGACCTTGCCATTCCGCTTTTAGTGCTTTGAAGACCTCCAGACTGATTTTCGCTTGTCCGTTAGCAGAGTCGATGTGAGTCCGCAGGGCACGAGTGCCGTGAGCATAGCTGCACTTCAGCCCAAACTCCATACGGCGATAAACATCCTCGGCATCCCAGTGTTTCTCGCGATCGCTACTTACTAAAGCTAAGGCGCTATCAAACGTGCCTGCCAGGTTGGGCGATCGCCCCCAGGTATGCCCTTTATCTAAATGCGTGTGCAAATCCACAAAGCAGGGCCAGACCATTCCTCGCTGCAAATCGACTGAGGGAATTTCATCTGGAACGGTTGCAGATTGTTGTAACGAATGAATCACTCCATCCCGAATCTCAATGTCTAGCAGCAGCAGCGGCTCAATTGGATTCAGTAATTCCGATTCGCCAATCGTTTCCCCATCGGCTAGCTGAATCAGGGTAAATGGGACATGGGCATTCTTCAGCCAGTAATGGGACGCTCCAGGGATCTTCATCGCAGGTAGATGCTCAATTTTCTCGTCGAACAGCGCTTTCGTGCCACTTGCCAAGCAAAAAGTCAGAAAGCAGCGTCAGCAGCACAAAGATGAGCACGCCCAACCCAGTAGTCATCAGTAGGGCAGCAAACATCCGGGGAATCTGTAGATTGTAGCTGGAAATCAGGATTTGGTAGGCGATCCCCGATTTGGTACCGCCCGTTCCGGCAACGAATTCTGCCACCACTGCGCCGATCAAAGCCAGCCCGCCGCTGATTCGCAATCCACCCAAAAAGTAGGGCATAGCGCTGGGCAAGCGCAGATGCAGCAACGTCTGCCAGCGGGAAGCTTTGTAAAGCTGGAACAGGTTGATCAGGTTGTGGTCAGCGCTATTCAAACCCAAGGTCGTATTAGCGATGATGGGGAACAGCGCCACAATCCAAGCGCAGATTACCAGTGCCACAAAGGTGCTGTTGTCTCCCGGTACAACCTGCCTGACCCAAATAATGATCAGTGGGGCGATCGCCACCACCGGGGTCGTTTGCAAGATCACCGCGTAGGGAAAAAAGCTGCGCTCAATCCACTTGCTCTGGGTAAACAGAACCGACACCAACAGTCCAGAAATCACCGCTACAACGAAAGCAGCCAGGGTAATTTGAAACGTGATCACCAACGACGGAAACAGCGTTCCCCATTCGCTAATTAGCGTTTGCAGCACCAACAGCGGACCTGGGAGCAGGTAAGGCTGAACGCCACTCATTCGCACCGCAATTTCCCAGAATGCCAGCACCAAAAAGCCCACCCCTACCGGAGCCAGCAAATCGGCCGAAAGCAATTGCCGCATCCCTGACAACCCCGCAGTTCCCAGTTTGCCAATCGGTTTAGCCGCAAGGGCAGGGATCGATCCATTGGGGCGATCGCTCCCTGCCGTGAAGTTGATGCGGCCCATCAACAAATTTTGCAGTTCCAGAATTAGGGCAGTCAGTTGGCGCAGCAGCATGGAGGAAGGAGAAAGGGGGACGGAAGAAGGATGAAGGATAGTTAGCAGGTAAGGGGTTAAGACAGTCTTCCTGCTTGCGGTCTACTATCTACCACTAGACATATTCTGCAGCTCGTCGGTCAGGGTTGGCGATCGCCACATCTTGCCCACTCGCAGCCTGGGAAAGGGCAGAAGAAATCTGGCGGCAGTATTCACCGTAGAGGGGGGAGAGGCGAAACTCTTCGGTGCGGGGATAGGGAGCGGCGATCGGCACATCTGCCACAACTCGCCCTGGACGTGCTGCCATCACGATTACCCGATTCGACAGGTATACTGCCTCATAAATGTTGTGGGTGACAAATATCACCGTCCATTGCTTTTGGCTCCACAGAGCGAGCAAGTCGCTGTTGAGCCTGCTGCGAGTCATCTCATCCAGCGCCCCAAACGGCTCATCCATCAGCAATACTTCTGGCTTTGTCACCAGGGCACGGGCGATCGATACCCTCATCTTCATCCCGCCTGACAGTTCACGCGGGTAACACTTCTCAAAGCCAGTTAGGTCAACCAGTTCCAGCGCTTCAGCTACAGCCGTCCTAGATGCAGAATAGGAAACCCCTGCCAGTTTCAAGGGCAATCGCACATTGTCTTGCACCGTTGCCCAGGGCATTAGAGCAGCTTCCTGAAACACAAACGCAAGCTGGCGCTGGGAATGACCACTACTCCATTCGATCTGTCCCGAACTCATCTTGCCTAAACCTGCAATCATTCGCAGTACAGTACTTTTACCGCAGCCAGACGGTCCAACCAGGCTGATAAACTGTCCTTCCTCAATCGCCAAATTGAGGTGCTGTAGCGCCACGGTGCCATTGGAATAGACCTTGGTGATGTCGCTGAGCGTAATGGCAGGATGAGTCATTAGCGTTTGTGCAAATAAAGTGCAGTGTGCGTGTACCAACCCAAATAGCCTTAAGCCTGATAAGCTTCTGCGCCTTTGTTGACAAACTCCAGTGTGTAAGCCTGCTTGTAATCCGTATTAGGATCAAACACGCCTGCCTCTGCCATCGTGTCAAAGAAAGACTTCCAGCGCCCATCGGTCATTGCGCCAATGCCTTGCATTTCTGCCTCACCAGAAATGGCAATGCCGTATTCCTGCATTTTTTCGATGCCGTAGGCAATTTGTTCGTCGGTCATTTCAGGGTTAGCTTGCTTGATTAGCTCATTTCCCGGAGCCGGATCTTCAAAGTAGCTATACCAGCCCTTGATCGACGCATCAACAAACCGCTGCACTAGATCTGGGTCAGATTCAACCAATTCTCGCCGCGTTTCGATTGTGGTGGAATAAGGATCGTAGCCGTAATCTGCTAGTAGGAATACGACTGGCTCAAAGCCGCCCTCCTTTGAGATCGCCAGCGGTTCAGAACTGAGGTAACCCTGCTGAGCCGCTTGCTTGTCTGCTAAGAACGGACCGGGGTTGAAGTTATAGGGACGCTTTTGGTCTTCGGTGAAGCCGTAGCGTGCAACCAGGAACGGCCAGTAGGTGGTGTTTGCTGCTGCCGAAACAAAGACAGGTCTGCCTTTTAAATCTTCCAGTGATTCTGCTCCCGTGTCGGGGTGAGCAATCAGGATTTGCGGGTCTTTTTGGAACATCGCCGCTACCGTGACCTTGGGGATGTCTTCCTCGATCGCCTTGATCGCATCTGCCGTATAGCCCATGAAGAAATCGACTGCACCGCCCATCAATAGCTGCGTGCCGTTGACTTGGGGACCGCCCATTTGAATGGTCACATCCAGACCATGCTCCTCATAAATGCCCGCAGCAACCGCCTGATAGAAGCCGCCGTGCTCTGCCTGAGCATACCAGTTGGTGCCGTAGGTGACGGACGTCAATTCACCGCTAGGAGAAGGGCTGGCAGCGGCGGAAGATTCTGCTGCTTCATCTTCTTCAGCGGCGGGCTGATTGCCAGTGCAGGAAGCAACCACGCCTGCCCCCACTGCCATTGCTCCATATTGAATAAATTTACGCCGGTTGATCCCCCGGTTGATCCCATAAATTCCAGGCTTTGGATAGCGCAGTCGGCTCATGCAAGTCTCCTTTGAGTTGGAAATGAGATCCCTCGCTCTGAAGCTACTAAAACAAACAGACCAGAGGGAAACTGTATTTTTAGATACGGGTCTTTCAGATACGGGCGATCGCCCCAAACGCTTCTCAGACTGAACGGATTGCAGGTTGCTGTTCCACCCAACGAATCACCTGTGCACCCAGTCGCACATTGTTGAGCCGATCCACTTCGCGGATTCCGGTTGGGCTAGTGACATTTACTTCAGTTAGGTAGCCCCCAATCACATCAATTCCCACAAAGATTAAGCCATCTCGCCGCAACGTAGGGGCTAAGAGGCTACAAATTTGGCGATCGCGCTCAGTAACCTCTGCCGCAGCCACCCGTCCGCCCACTGCCATGTTGCCGCGAAACTCACTGCCCGTCGGAATCCGATTCACGGCACCAATGGGCTCACCGTTTAGCAGAATTACCCGTTTGTCACCGTCTTTGGCTTCTGGCAAAAACGTTTGCACCATGATCGGGTACTGGTTTTGGGTGCTGATTTCGACCAGAGAATTGAAGTTGCGATCGCCTGGTTCGATCAGCAAAATTCCCTCGCCGCCTTTACCACCCAGCGGTTTAATTACCGCCGCACCCTGTTGCTCAATAAACTGCCGGATCACCCGCTTATCTTGACTCACGATCGTCTTCGGGATCACATCAGCAAACTGAAGCGCATACATTTTTTCATTCGCCAGGCGCAGTCCAGCAGGCGAATTAACCACCAGCGTTTTTGCCGGATTCACATAGTCCAGAATGTAGGTGGCGTAGAGGTAGGGCACATTCACGGGCGGGTCAGTTCGCATGAACACGGCGTCCATTTCCTCCAGGCAGAGGAGGGTGCGATCGCCAAGCTGATACCAGTTTGACTCCACTACCCAGTGTCCATCGACCAACTGCGCCGGAGTGATCTGCACTTGCTGTAGCTCAGCCCAGGCCTTGCCACCCGTCACGCTGAGCAATCTTGCCTCCGTCACCCAAACCTCATGACCCAGCATTTGTGCTGCCTCCATGAGCGCCACGCTGGTGTCGTGACCAGGATCAAGCTTTTGAATCGGGTCAATAATAAACGCAAATTTCACGCAGCCACTCTCCAGCGATGCACTTGGGCAACTCTACATTAAACCGCAAAGCAGCTATGTCCAAAGCAGCCATGTCCAAGTTCTTATGCGGCTAGCAGATCATCTAGCTTGCCACGAGAGTTGAGTGTATACAGGTCATCGCAGCCGCCAATGTGCTGATCGTTGATAAAGATTTGGGGCAAGGAACGTCTACCGTGAGCCCGTTCAGCCATTACTGCTCGCGCCTGTTCATCACCATCAATGGGGTATTCGGTAAACTCAATTCCCTTCTTATTCAGCAGTGCTTTAGCTCGAATGCAGAAAGGACAAGAAGCCCAAGTGTAAATTTCAACGTTGGCAGTCATAATTCACATTTAAATCACACATACTCCAATCTTAATGGTGTATTAGGAATTGAGGATTAGAGATTAAGGTTTGGAGAGTGGAAATTGAGGGTTGGGAGTGAGAAATGGAGGTTAAATTTTCAAAGATTCCTGGAATTCCATCTATCCTTCACCTGCTTACCCTGCCCGAATTGCCCAAAAATCTTGAACAAAATGGATTGCGGTCACGAGCCAGCTTTTGGTCGATTGCCAAACGATGCGCCCATGAGGATCGATATAGTAATCGACGCTGTCATGGTTTACTAGGGCTAGCCCGCCATCAAAGTTTTCTGCAAAGCCGTCAAACTGGGGGGCGATCGCAAAGTCTCCTGAACGGTTGATATATCCCCACTCAGACTGTTTAGGATCCAAGCTCACCGCTGCTAACCCTTCAGAAAAATCTTTGACACCGGAAAACTGAGGCTGAATCACAAATTCTCCCTGCTGATTCATGTATCCCCATTTGTCGCCGACCTGCACGGCCACCAGCCCCTCAGAAAAAGGTCTAAAGTTGCTGAACTGTGGCTCGATGATAAATTTTCCGGTCTGGTCGATATAGCCCCACTTGCCATTCACCTGCACTGCCATAAACCCTTCAGAGGCGTAGCTGTGCCCCTCATATTGGTCGATCTCAACCTGCGGTGCGGGGACAAAATCTCTTTCGCGCGCTTCCGCTTCTCGCTGCGGATTGCGAACTTCTCTACCAGAACGGCGATCGACAAAGGTGCTGGGTACTTTCCAGGTGGCGTTGCGGCTGCCATCCTCGTAAGAAACCTGTCCGGCGACCTCAGCCACTAGCTGCCCTGCTGCGTCAATGTAGGTAAACTGACCGTCTTTTTCAACAAACGCGATGCCGCCAACAAAATGCTCTGCGTAATCGTATTGAGGCTGGATGACAAACTCCCCGGTGCGGTCAATGTAGCCCCATTTGCCATTTGCAGCAGCCAGAGATAACCCTTCAGAAAATCCACAGGCTTCGTCAAACTGAGGCTCAATGACGGTGTACCCGCTGCGATTGATAAAACCGACCTGGTTGTTTTGGCGAACGGGATAGAGCCCACTTTCATCCGCTAGGTTGGTGGTTTCGTAGCAGGTTGGACTGGCGATCGGCGGTAGTGTCCCTCTACATCCAGTAACGATCAGGCTAACAAAAATCAGGCAAAGCAGAGCCGTTTGCTGCATCGCTCATCTCCCGTGTTGCTCTGTTCTGGCAGGTGAATCCTCTAACCCAAGAGTCTAACTCTTTAGAGCGATTTCCTCATCGCCCTATTTGGTCAGATAGGAGGAGGTGCGACTAGGGATTGGGCATCAAAGGCTAGTAAGGGAGAGCTATTGAGAAAAATTATTCTAAAGAAAAATTTATTTTAGAGTTATCTGGGACCGAAGTTGAAGCGATCGGGAGACGCACAACCGCTGCTTACTCCGGAGGGGCTGCCTGTTGGAACTCGCCAGACCGTTCCAGACTCGTTGCACTGAACCAGAACAACAGCATTGCCTTCGGGCAAAATCAGGTCGCCTGCAAAGAGGTCTGTGTTGACATCAACGAGTTGGTAATCCTGGGCATTAACTCTTTTGCGAGCCACTCGACCGTTGTTAACATCAACAATGCGGGCGATCGCCTCTGAACGCTCGGACGATCGGAAGATTGAGGTGGATTGCTGTGCAGTAGCCAGATCATAAGCAATTCCGTAGCCTAACCCCGCCAGTGCTAAGCCCAAAATAACAAAAGTGAAACTTTCACGCCGCATGACCTGTTTTACCTAGTTTCCAATTTAGCTTGGTGACTGCTACTTGCTTCAAAATGCAAAAATGACCCTCGTGTAGTACGGGATCGATATCCTTCCAATTTAGACTGTGCAACCCCTAATTTGGTGCGATCGCTGACAGTTCTTATCGCGGCAACACTACCCGTTGCGGCGTTAAAGGCGATCGCTCAAGCACCCAATTAAACTAACTAATTTAAGAATTAGACCCTGAGTATATAAAAGCGCAATTCTCATACTGAATGCATCCTTCATGTTGTGTAGATGCTGCAGCAAACTATCAAGTTCCATTCCTTTGAATCTCTTAAGAACCTCCTTAACCTTGAATTTAAACTGTGAATTAAATGATCCGTAGAGCGAATAGCTTGTCCACTTAAGGGGCGAGATGCCCCTTTCACAAGAAATGTAGTCTATTCAGTTGGGGCATCTTCACTTTGAAAGACCGTCTGAGGCACCATTTCTCCTAATCTTTCTCTCGCCATTCCATACCACTTATCCTCATCTGGGTCAGTTACCTTCGCAGACGAGAGGCAGCGTTCCCATACGGCGATCGCGTCTTGTGGCTGATCCAATTTCTCCAACACCTGTGCCAGCAAGCAGTGTGCGGGTGCCATAGCATTGTTGACTTTAATGGCTTCCTGTAGATATACCTCCGCTTCGTCATAGCGCTCCTGTCCCAACCTGGCCCAACCCAGGTTTTTAAGAATGGAATACCGCAGATATTCTGCTTCAGGTTTGACTTGATCCTTTGCTTGCAGGAGTAAAGGAATCGCCTCGTCATAGTCTTCAGCCAAGATGTATAAACGCGCCAGGTTATTCAATCCTTCTAGATTCAGCGCATTTGGATTAGTTTTGCGGCTACTGCTGACGATGCGATATTCGCGACTGGCATCTTCCAATTCGCCCAAATCCTCTAACGCCAGTGCCAGCTTAAATCGAGCTTCCAGATTGTCTGGGTTGAGGTTAATTGCGCGCTGATAGTTCAACTGAGCTTCGACCAGCCGCCCCGCTTCATAATCCTTTGCGCCATTGAAGGTGTAGGCATTAGCAATTAGCGGAAAAGATAGCCGAAAACCAATTAGAGATGCCAGCAGCAGCGTCACCAGAATCAGCCGCCCTTCTTGCTTAAAGTGGATTGGAACTTTGAGCGTGGTCAAAACGCGATCGATCGTCATATGACCATCTTTGGTTACGACTCCGCCAATTACTAAACCTGTGAGTGCTGTTTGTAAGGCAACCACAACTGAGCCGAGAGTGTCGCGATCGCCACTCAAAAACCGGGTAGAAATGCTGTACAACGCAAACAGACTGAGCAGCGATAGGAAAATCGCCAGCGCATTCCACAGGCGATCGAACCGATCCCACCAGTAAACTGGGACGGGAGCTTCAAAGAACCACCACCAAGCTTCAGCTTTAGGGTGAAAGCTGGTTCGCAGATCTTCTAGGTCAGCTACCCGGGTAATTCTGTCAGACTGCTTTCTTAAACGGCGATCGAGGTACGTGAGGACGGCAGGGCGACGGATGACATCTCTGGTGCGATCGCACAACAATGCATGAACTACATCTCGCGCCGTCAACACATCTAAAACTTGCTCGACCGACGGCAGCGGATCAGCCGTTTCTAATTCAAACAACCTATCTTCATAATTTTCCAGCGAATGCTCTAGTAAAGACATGGGTTAGAGACATGGGTAGCTTGTGGGGTTGCTATGGGGAAGTAGCTGTGAGGGATGCAGACACTAGTTTTTGGCTTCTGGGGCTTCCGGTTCTTCCGGCTCCACAGGCGATGAGGTGACGTTATCAACGGTGAGGTCAAGCTGATAGTCGATCGACTCCGAGGCAGTTGAGACCACTACCACTTCATAGAAGCCTGACTGGGGCAGCTTGCTCGACCAGCGGGTGTCTGTAGAGTCTTCCAGCAAAACGGGCAGGTTAGACGTGGGGCGAGGTAGATACACCGAAAGCTGAGTAGCGTCAGAAGGAGCATCCAGATCCAGGCGCAGAATTTGCCCTTCTGAGAGGTTAGCCGTGTAGACTCGACCTTCTCCTGGCTCTAGACTTTCCTCTAACTGTTCGCTGTAGGAGTCAGCGTCAAACTTTATCTGTTCCAGCATTGAGCCATCTTGCAAGGTTCTCAAGCGGTCAAACACAATTCCTTGCCATACCTGTCCCAGCGGCTGGTCGAGAAAATCTTTGCCTCGCTGCTCAGGAAACAGATGAAAGAATTGAGCATCTGCCAGGTCATAGAGCGATCGACTGCCAACATAAAGCTGATTGGCTTGCTGTTTCCACTGTTCGCGATCGCCTTCGTCATAGCTGCCCAACTGTCTGCGCGCTTCTGAGCTAAGGCTAGTTTCTAGAGTATCCAGCCACTCAGCAGCGATCTCGTCCCAGCGTGATCGCCATTCTTCATCCTCCGGTCCATCAGTGAGGGTGCGGCCTCGCTGGTCAGGATGACGTTCGTAAAACGTCGAGTTTGCCAGGTTGACGTAAAACTCGTAGGGAATGCCCAATTCCTCTCGCTGTGCCTGAAGTTCTGCTTTGCGGGCTTGCTCAGCTTCCGAAAAGCGGGGAGACTCATCGGAACCTGGCTCAACGGCTTCTTCTGTAGGTGGGCCGGGTACCTGTTCTGGCAAGAGCCAGTTTGTGGTTGTCCACCAGCCTGCTCCGGCGGAACCCGAAATTAGAGCTAGCACTACTAGAAGTTTGCCAAAGCCAAAACCTTGGCGAGAGGGGGTGTGGGGTGTAGGGGCGTAGGGTGTAGGGCTATGAGGTGTGACAGGAGGGGCAATCGCCACAGTTCCCTGGATCTCAAAGTTAGGCGGCGCAGGGGGAATGTAGCTGGGGGGCGGCTGGGTTTGAACATAGCCAAGATCGACGGGGGTAATTCCCAGGGCTTGCAAGACTTCCGCAGCGGATTGGTAGCGATCGTTGGGGCGGGGCGATCGCATCTGTTCCAATATGGCACTCAGCCCTGGACTGAGGTTTAGTTCCTGACTCCAGTTGCGGCGCGGCAAGCTACCCAAAAACTCCTGCGGCTCTTTGCCCGTCAATAGCACCAACACCGTCATCGCTAATGCATACAAATCGCTGTGAGGATAAGCCCTGCCAAGCTGCATTTGCTCTTCGGGAGCATAGCCAACCTTGCCGAGTCGAGTCTCTGGTGCAGACATCGGCTGTGCCTGCATCGTTCCCTGCACGTATTGCGAAACTGCCGCTGCCACTTGCTTGACGCCACCAAAATCAATCAACACAGGTAGCTGATCGCTGTAGCGCAAAATCAAGTTGTCAGGCGAAATATCCCGGTGAATTACCCCAACGCTATGGATGTACTGCAACACAGGCAAAAGCTGAATCAGAAGCTGCATCACTTCCGACTCAGTAAAGCTCATTCCCTGAAGCTTACGCGCATCTAAAAGCTGCCGATAGGTTTGTCCCTCAACATAGTCCTGAACTAGAAATAGATGCGCCTGTTTCTCAAAATCTGCCCGAAATAGTTCTCGAAAGCGGGGAATTTGGGGGTGTTGAAGCTTGTACAGTACGCCTGCTTCCCGCTCAAACAATTCCTCTGCTTTCTGGAGGGCGTAGGTTCCGTGAACCTGGGGAGCAAACTCTTTCAGCACGCACGGTTCGTTAAACCGATTTAAATCTTCTGCCAGGTAAGTGCGACCAAAGCCACCATGACCTAACTGCCGCTTGATCCGATAGCGCAAACCAATCGTGGTGTCTATCCCTTGAGCGACTGAGCCTGGATGTACCTGGCTGTTGACAAGTTTTTCGCCACACAGTCGACAAAATCGGCTGCCCGGTGGGTTCTCATGACTTTGACTACAGTAAATTGATGACATGGAACTCAGGTCACACCAAACTTAGCGATAGGACGAGGAAAGGTTTTCAGCACCAGGCTTACTTCAAGATTATGCGGGCGATCGCACAAGTGTTGGCTGTTGGTTGCCAATTTTGAAATTGGAAATCTTTAATGCTCTTGACGTGGGTACCCATTCACCCTCAAAAGCTGCCCTTTGATCTACGGTCTGGGATTACCTAATTCCAGAAAACTGCCTTCATTTAAGGCGATCGGGCTATTGATCGCGCTGTTATTTGAATGTGAACGTTGCAATTCGCCAGGGAGAAATGTGAAAAGCTCGTGTCTCTTGGTTTAAAGAAGAACCATCTGACTCCTCTAGCAGAGTCGTGATTTGGGCAGTTTCAGGCTCGAGATATTCAGATAGAAGATCTCCTAGATCCGCCAGCTTTAGCTCTGCCGATCGCCCCTCACATTCATAAACTCTCAAAACCCACCGATCGCCCTGTTCCGATTGCTTAAAGGCAGTAAGAACCAGGTTTTGTGATTCTAGCTGAAGGAATTGTCCGGTTGATGGCAACAATTTGCGGGTGCCTGCTTGCTTAGGTTGGACTACCAGCAACGGTTGATTTAGCTCATAGCCGCGATGCACTGTCTCGGCTGTTTGCCAATCGCCACTGTGAGGATAAAGCGCATAGCAAAATTGGTGAATGCCGCGATCGGCTGCGGCATGGGGCCATTCTGAACTACGCAGCAGTGTCAACCGCAACTGAGATGGTTGGCTGTCATATCCATGTTTGCAGTCGTTGAGCAAACTCACGCCGTAGTGAATGCCTTCGTCAGACTGGCTCAGGTCAGCCCACTGTAAGGCTGGAACCTCCCACTTAGCTCGAACCGCATCGGGGAGTGAGGCAGTATCGGCTTGGTCATTGGTTTGGTCATTGGGAGGAAGCGTGGGACGAGCGATCGCCCCACAGGGAATTTCATAAGTCGCGAAGTCAGCTCTCAAATTCAGTGGAAAAGCCGCTTTCACCAACACCTGACTTTCTTGCCAATTCACAACAGTGGCGATTTTGAGAACGGGCAATCCCCGCTGCAAAATGTAATCTTGCTGAAATTCCGATTGCCCAAACTGGCGTACTACTCTGAGCCTCTGCTGAATTTCGCCTCGCTCTAGCCAGCAAATTTGCTTCAGTGTTGCTGCTGGCAAAGCATGTTTGGCGTAGTCAGGGTCGATATTCCAGGCATCCCAATACTGACCGCTATCCTTGAAAAACTGAAGCTGATTGCCCGCATTGCTCAACACCTGCCGTTGCTGCACCTTGTCAAACACGCTGCTCAGGTTTCCCGTTTCGGGATCGATGCTGACCCGCAGAATTTCGTTTTCCAGTACCCAAACCTCTGAAGGGGCAGATGATTCAGCCAAAATTTGAGAAGAGTGCGAAGCAGTTTCCCCTGTGAGGCGATCGCCCTTCAACCAGTACACCTGATAGCCCAATCCAGGCATCTTCTCTGCATAAAACAGCAAAAAGGCAGAGTCATGATCCTGCTGTATCTGACTAGGAATCTCACGTTCTTCCAAATCAAACACTCGCCAGTTTAAATCTGGATCAGATATGGGAACGGCAACGACCTCCGATCGCGCCCAGTTCAGTGAATTGAAGACCACAATGGGCTGACAATCAGGCTGTGGTGGAGCAGGGAGGTGAATTTGAGTGGCGATCGCCTCCAGTGCCTTCACCAAAAGCTGTTCTCCGATTTGCTCTGCCTTTATCCAGGCTTGATTGGCATCGTCAAAGACTTCTGCGATTGAGGAACCGGGCAAAATATCGTGAAACTGGTTGAAAAGCACCTGTTTCCAGGCACTTTCAATTGCCGCTTTAGGATAACTTGCGCCTGTAAGCAGGGTTGCTACGGAGCTGAATAATTCAGCCTGATAGAGCAACCGTTCACAGCGACGATTCCACCATTTTTGGTCGGCATGAGATGTGTAGCAGCCGCGATGGAATTCGAGGTAGAGTTCGGAGTTCAGAGTGGGGAGGGAAGGGATTGGGGGCTGGTGGGGACTAGGGACTAGGGAAGGGGGGTGGGCATTGCCCATCTGAGGCAGCGATCGCAGGTAGTCCAGGACGGTGCTGAAGGTGAGTTGGGGGAAGAAGGGGGAGTGCTGCCAGCGGTGGCCGACTTCTAGCATGTCGCGAGTGGGTCCGCCGCCGTGATCGCCCACACCAGGAAGCCAAAGAGATTGCTGAACGGTAGTCTTGGCTTCCCAAGTGGAAGCGTATTCAGAGATTTTTAGCGGATCGATACCTTCACCGATACGGGGTGACATGAAGCTAAGAATTTCGCTGCCGTCGGGCGATCGCCACCAAAACAGTTCATGGGGAAATTCTGTGGTGTCGTTCCAGCGCAGTTTTTGGGTGACGAAGTATTCAATGCCCCCTTGCTTGAGAATTTGCGGAAGCTGCCAGCAAAACCCAAAACTGTCGGGCAACCAGGCGATCGCGCTCAGTTTGCCAAACTTTTCCTGCACATAGCGCTGACCGTAAAGCACCTGCCGCACAATCGACTCACCGTTAACTAGATTCAGCTCTGGCTCCACCCAAAGCCCCGCTGCGATTTCCCAGGTACCCGCTGCAACCTGGGCTTGAATTGCTGCAAACAGCTCCGGCCGGTGCTGTTCGATCCAGGCAAACAGTGCAGGTGACGAGTGGCAGAAGGTCAATTCAGGAAAATCTTGCTGAAGCGAGAGAACCGACTTAAAGGTGCGCTCTGCTGCTTCCCAGGTGTCACTTACCGTCCACAGCCACGCCAGATCCAGGTGGGCATGTCCCACAAGCTGAACTTGCCGCTGTTTTAGCCAGTCACCCAACGGCTGAAGTTCTTGTCGCAGGGCTTGCAGCGATTGGTCAAAGCGAAGACGAGCCGCTATAGATTGATCCCGCAGTGCTGCCCAATCGAGTTGAGCAACGGCAGTCGCTAGCGTTTCCAGCTTTTCGGGTGCAAAGGCGGTGAGATATCGCTGCAAAACAGCCAACTCATCTGCCACAAATCCCGGTTCAGGAGTAGGCGAATTGGGAAACGAATTTTCGTAGAGGCAGAGCGACTTGACCAGCGCACCATCGTCATGACCGGGACTGACCAGCCGCAGCGCAACGTGAATTTGCTCTCCCGGTTTGGCAGATGGGCTAAGCAAAATTCGGGTGGAAGCGTCAAAAATATCGCCTTCCTGCACCAGCTCCCCATTCACAAAAATTTGCGCGTCCTCTGCCCACCAGACCACAGCCAGCCGCAAAGCCAGCCCTTCCAGGAAATATCCTTCCAAAGCTGGCGGAATAGTCAGAGTTTGTCCCAGCCACAGCACTTGCTGTCCTTTTGCCCAGGCGACGTGATGCCGCGCGTTGAGGGAAGCGATCGCCCACTCTTTCCACCGTTCAGGTTGGTTTGCTTCCGCAATCGATAAATCCTCAAGGCAATAATGCCAGTTTGCCTGAATATCGAGCTGGGTCAGTTGACGCAAATGGGCGATCGCCTGATCGATCTGCTCCACGACAGTTAAGACAGCATTTTGCGGCATTTGATTTTGGGCAACTGAGGTAACATCGGTCATCTTTCGACTAAGATCAGGGCATTCGTACGGCTTCCCCCGACTGTACAACAGAATCCCTCACTCCCCCTCAGCATTGCATTCCCCCTCGACCCATGCCTTCCCCCGGTCGCTATCAGAGCAGCGTATTTAACTTTCTCAATCGGCAATCGCTGCAATTGAGTGAACAGATCAGACGCACTGTTCGTTCAGTTAAAACGACCGCTACCTGGGGTGTGCAAATTTTGCTATATCCAGCTTATGTGGCATTTCAGACGGGACGAGTAACGGCGCAGCAGCTTCGCCAGGCGGTGCAAACGACTTCACTTCGGCTCAAGGCAGTTGAGAAGGCGATTGAGAAAGTGAAACATGTCAACGCGCCTCCCCGGCCCGAACCTACCCTCAGTTCTGATACGCCAATCTATAAAGTGTTGCAGACGGTAGAAGCGTTCGCGTTGCTGCCAACGGTGAAAACGCCGCTGGAGCTAGCCGCCTCATCCGATCTGTCTCAGCTTCAGGATCAGGCTGAACTGACTGTGCAAGCAATTCAGATTGATGGACTAACAGTCCGTCACGATGCAGCTAAATATAGTGCGACTGAACACGGTGCGATTGAACACAGGGCGTTTGGAAAGGCAACCGAAGCAGGAATTGCTGTCAGTCAGAACGGCACTATCAGTGGAAGCAGTGCTGTTAATGGGAATGGGGCTGTTAATGGGAATGAGACTATCAGTGCAAATGGAACCGCGCGATCGCTTTCCCCCTCCAGCAAAATTATTGGTATCGCATCTTTGTTGACCAGCCGTTCCTTAGTGCTAGTTACCAACCAGAGTCAGATTCTAGACATTTTGACGACTGAGCAGCAGGTTCAGTTACACCGACGCATTGTCTGGGAAGTGGCTCAGTACTGGCGAACCCGACGAGCCTTGTGGGCGGAGCAGCAGCCGGTCCCGTTTCCCCTGCCGCTACCCGAAGTTCACCAAAATGCACTGCCTCCCGTGCGACTGTTTCGGCGGCTAATGGCGTGGATGCAGACCGGCTCGGTGGCGATCGCCACCAACTTATTCCACGAATCTGTTTTGGTCGCAAGACTGCAAGCTGATCAAGCGATCGCCTACACCCACCTTGCCAACTTTACTGAGCTTGGGGCTGACGATCCCTGGACTGAGGATGACGACACTAGCGGCTTTATTGAGATGACGGAGTTTTCAGCGGCAATGGTCAATCCCTGGGAACGACGGCAGCGAGCAACTTTGAATCCCTCAGCCGCAACACCTATGCGCCTGCTAAAAAGTTCTCGCTTTAGCGGTGTGTTTCCGTTTGCGGGTAAGCGGCAAGATTCTCCTCAGGCAAATTCTCAAGCCAATCCTCAGGCAAATCG
This sequence comes from Cyanobacteria bacterium FACHB-471, assembly GCA_014695345.1. Classification (GTDB taxonomy): domain Bacteria; phylum Cyanobacteriota; class Cyanobacteriia; order Elainellales; family Elainellaceae; genus JAAUTN01. Next base: position 288,533 of record JACJOC010000012.1, on the reverse strand, counting down.
CTTCAGCAGAATCTTGCCAAGCTTGAGAACGGTCTGGTCAGAGAAGAGATTAGCCCAGGTTGAAGACTCAGGAAAGACAGTAGCGATCGCCCCAATGCCTCCCTCCCCTGAAACTGGCTCGGCTCTACAACCCTCCCAACCAGACGCAGCCGGACAGCTAGATCAACCCAATCCTCAAAGCTCATCTGACCTGCAAACCACCTGGATTGAAACGGAAGCTACTCTTGTCGGCTACGTCAAACATCCTTTAGAGCAATTCCTGGAATGGATCGATTCAGGCATGGTCTGGATAGAAGAAACCCTTGCTAAAGTTTGGAACTGGCTCCGGCACGGTCGGCGCAGCTAAGGATTATTGGTTTGCATGAGTCCTCCGACTATCACGTCTTGCTGGACTTATATTTCATCTGGGTCAAACCCCAGCTCCCTTAACCTATTCGCTAAGCGGTCAGCGCGCTGTTTTTCTTGTTCAGCGCGTTGTTTTTCTTGTTCAGCGCGTTGTTTTTCCTGGTCGGCTCGCTCGTCTCCGTTCAACAGCAAATTGCCGTTGCTATCCCACCAGCGCAACCAGGGAAAGGTCTGATTAATGTACTGCCCCTGCCAAATTCCCAATTCCACACCCATCGGTACAATGGGGAAATGCCCTCGCTCGTTGGGATCACAGCGTTGATAGTGATTGGCAATTAATTCGTAAACTTCAACTGAGGCTTTGTCTACTGCATAAATGGCGTAAAACGGCACTCGAATTGCCTGCTCATACACCCAGAATTTTCCAGCCTTCGCGGCATCGTCTGTGAAGGGCGAGGTCGTGTCTCTTTCCTCGGAGCCATCACCCGAGACAAACTCAATCACAATCAGGGGCGCGACTATTTCCTTCCACATCACATAGGAGCGCCGCCTTTTTCCATCAAGCAGCGGTGGTACGTTCGGCACGTAGAACCAATCAGGAGCCTCAGCGCCTCGCTCTGGTGGCTCGGTCAGCCGCCAGTAGATGCCGCAGTCTTGACCAATAGCGTACTGTCCTGTTGGGTGAAGGGCATCAAGAATCGGGCGGATAGAATCAGTCAGCAGCAAACTCTGCGGATGCTCCTGGAAATTTTTCACAAATGTACCGTCTGTTTCCGGCAGTTGCGTATGGTCCGGAAGGGTAAGGGCCGGCTGAGATGAGGCGATCGTCATCGGAACATCCTGTCGATCGAAGTGTCCTGATCCTACCTTATCTCCCTAGACCGTCATCTTGGGGAACATCCAATTACCAGAACCCATCTGACTTAAGGTAGAGTGTATTGTTGCTGCCTTAAATGGCGATCGCTGTGCCCCTCAGTGATGCTTCAGCGAATTATCTCTCATCAAGCATTTAGGTCAAAGATCTTCAGTCATCCGACAGCAATCCAAATGCTGTGTAAGAAAAAGGACACTGTTTCGATATTATAAGAAAGCCTATTGCTGGAGATGCTTCACATGCTGACTCTTAAAATCGCCGTTTACATCGTTGTTAGCTTCTTTATTGCGCTTTTTGTGTTTGGATTTTTGTCAAATGATCCCGCTCGTAACCCTAATCGTCGGGATTTAGAATAGACAGCCAAAACACTCCTTGCTCCCCCAGGCAATCAGTCTGCGCTGAGGACGGCTAAAGCGATGTATCCGGGCTGTCCGCATAAATTTGTCGTGCCAAAGTATGCCCTACCCGGTTCTGCCGCCTACTTCTCCGGTTATCGATCTGTCGCAACCAGAGGAAATTAGCCATCCTTTACCTTCTTCAACGGCTGTTTTGCCTGCGGAGCCTGCCCAACTCACTTCGGGCAGCGGTGTTGCTCCGGTTCCAACCCCACCCGAACGCTTTGCGCCAGAGCGATCGCCTGCTTCAGTCGAGTGGTCAACCGTCTCAGATGCTGCCAATACTGGAGCATCTGATGCGGCTCTGTTAGGTGCTCCCGTTGAACTCAACCCACCGCAGCTAACCCTCTCAAGTCAGCAAGAGGCTGCGATGACCTACGGCGTTACTTCCGAAGACTTATTTTCTACAGCTTCGCCTTCTGCTTCACCTGCAGCGATCGCTCCATCGACTGCAACTAGAACAGAAGCGGCTGCGAGTGCCGTATCCCCGTCCTCATCCCCAGCGATTGCTTCGCCAACCTTAGTAACCGAGCGCGAAGCGACAGAAAGGGCTGCACCTTCTGCCTTGCCTGCAACCGTTCCCCCATCTATAGCAAGCGAGAGAGAAGCAGTTGCGAATGCAGCCTCTTCCGCTTTGCCTGCAATCGCTTCACAGGCAGGTGTCGGGGAAGTAGCTAGTGAAACAGTTGGGAATGAAAGCATTAGCAATTCGGTCGTGGCGGGAGCAACAGCCGCCGAGTCTCCCCTGTCCCTCTTCCAGCGGCAGATTTCATTCCGTTACTTGTCTGAATTGGCGGGGCGATCGCCTCAAAGAACTCGTTCTCCCATTCTCGAGTCGCTACGGCTAAATATCTTTGCTCAAGAAGCGGAATCAGAATTGGCTCAACTACCTGAGCTAGAACCTCAACCTTTGCCTCCGCTTGATTCAGCTCCGTTGCCACCAGATGAATCGGGTGAACCCATCGACCCTGAATCACTACCCGATCACTTGCCTGACTCAGATAACACCCAGCCATCAGGGGAAACTTTAGTCATTCCCGATGAACTGCCTCCCCTTCCAGAATCGCCATCGGAAGAAGCGGAACCCGAAGAAGGTGAGCCGTCTGATTCGCCTCAAATGAATGGAGAAGAGCAAGAACCCCCTGTAGATGGGGTATCTCCTGATCAAATCCCTACGGATGGCGAGCCGTTTCTGCTCGACCCATCGGGCACCGGAGAAGTAATCGAACTTTCTGCCGATCGCCAGCGGTTTGACCAAATTCAGCAGGTATTTGTCGCCGAAGGCAGCGTTGAAATGCGCTTTCGCAGAGCCGTTTTAACCTCAGATCGGCTACGGGTGAATTTGCTCAATCGCATTGCAGTCGCCGAAGGAAATGTCACCCTGGTTAGCGGACAGCAGGAGTTCAGGGGCGAACGTTTTGTCTACAACTTTGTTCAGGAGCGCGGCGATATCCTCAATGCCAGCGGTGAAATATTTCTGCCCTCAGCGGGTGACGACTTTTCGGCAACGTTGCCTACTGACGCCAGTGCTGGAGCGCAAGAGCCACTTAGAGGCGACCTGATCAGCGCTGAACAGCCCGAAGTTCAACCTGATGAAAGTGCTGTCACGGGTGTGGATGATTCTGGTGCGCTACCTGATGTTGACACTCAGCCCGATCTGGATAGCACACCCACTGTAGAAGACGAGGACGAAGACGAAATTCCAACCGATGCCTCAGATGCAATTAACTCTGAAGCCGATGAAGATTCTGATGCGCCTGTTAGCAGTCCAGGTGGGCTATCGGTAACTTTGGGTTCAGGAAATGCTAGGCGAGGCGGCACAGGCGGTGAAGTTCGGCGGATTCGATTTGAGGCAGATGAGGTGGAGTTTACGCCTAATGGTTGGGTTGCAACCAACGTCCGCATCACCAACGACCCATTCTCACCACCAGAGCTAGAGCTAAGGGCAGACACCGCTACCTTTACGCGGCTATCGCCAACTCGCAGTGAAATTCGAGCAAGGCGACCTCGGATTGTGTTTGATCAGGGGCTATCGATTCCTTATTTCCAAAATCGAGTCATTTTAGATGACCGAGAACGTCGTCCTGGACTAGTTCAGTTCGGCTTTGACGAAGAAGACCGGGGTGGCTTCTTTGTTGAAAGCAATTTTGAGTATGCCCTTAGTCCTCAGGTGGAGCTTTCACTCAGACCGCAAATTTTGCTTCAGCGAGCCTACGATAACGGCTTCAACCTGACTGACCCCGCAAACTATGGGTTGATCGGTGAGTTAAATGTCCAGTTCAGCCCAACTACGGTTTTACGAGGAAATGCCGTTTTTACCAGTCTCGATTTGGACGAATTGGAGACTCAGTTTCGCGGCAGCTTACGGCTACAGCAGCGGCTATTTAACCATACCCTGACCGCAGAATATAGCTATCGCGATCGCCTCTTCAATGGCTCTCTAGGTTTCCAGACTGTGCAGCGCAGTTTGGGCTTAGTGCTTACTTCACCTACTTATGAGTTAGGCAACACTGGCATTAATCTGAGCTATCAAACTGGCGTACAACTCATTAGCGCTAACACCGATCGCCGTAACCTGATCCTTGCCTCAGATGGCGGCAACCCAATTGAGCTAACTCGCTATCAGGCTGGCGTTGCCCTGCGGCGAGGCTTTTTGCTGTGGCAAGGCGAGCCGCTTCCCCCCACTGCAACAGAGGGGTTAAGATATACCCCCAACCCCGTTGTTCCCTACGTGAGCTTGGTGGCAGGTTTGAGGGGGGTGTTTAGCGCCTACAGCAATGGCGATACTCAGCAGGTCTACACTGCTAGCCTTGGAGTGCGTGGACAATTTGGGCATTTCTCTCGCCCATTCTTTGACTACACCGGGTTCAACTTGACCTATTCTCAAAATATTCGAGATGGAGAATCGCCCTTCCGATTTGACCGGGTTGTCGATGACCGGGTAATTTCGGGCGGCATTATTCAGCAGCTTTATGGGCCCTTCAGGGTTGGATTTCAAACTTCGCTCAGTTTAGATCGCGATCGCGAAATCCAAACGGAATACATTTTGGAATACAGCAGAAGAACCTATGCGATTACGCTACGAGTAAACCCCCGACGAGAACAAGCCTCTCTCGGCTTGCGCATCAGCGACTTTAACTGGAATATTGATCCTGAACCCTTTGGTGGGGACGAATCAGGCACAGTAGACGGAGGTGTACGCCGCAGGAACGATTAAGTTTGTGGAAAAACAGACTAACGTTTAGGCTCGGCGGAATGATCAGAATTTTGTTAAAGTTTTGATTTGACTCTACCCTAGCGATGACAGAACTGGCGAGAGATGCTGCTATAGATGCTGCTGAGTTGTTGGCCCATTACAGTTTTGACCTGGGTGGCTTTACAATTGAGCGTCTAATTGACTATTGGCTGAGAGAATATCCGGCCAACTGGTTGCGGTCTGCGCTAGTAGAAGCGCTTTATCAGGGACGCTATAAAGCGGTGTCTGTAACCCAAATCTTGACGCTTTGGAAGAGGCGAGGACAGCCGCTCTATCACTTCAACCATGAGTTTGAGCGCATGGTTTGTGGGAGATTTCCAAAATCTTCGATCACTTCATCTGAACTGCCTGCTCTAACTCGCCCCTCCCCCCAAACTTCGAGCTTGAGTAACGATCGCCATTCTGCCGCAATCTTGCCGAGAAGCGCTGAGGTTTCAGAACTCCAGCTTTTTGAAGATGCGATCGCAGTAGGTGAAACGAGTGAAGCTAGTGTTACTGATGTAGAAAAAGAATCATCGGATGCAAGGGTAGACGACGCGCCATCTAAGCAACTACCCGCGCAAGAAATACTGCGACCAGACACCAGCGATCGCCCCGTCCGTGCCCTCCTTCCTGCTGCTAAATCCCCCCTAGAGCCATCACGAACTTCCCTTCCTGAAGACGGCACTGTCGGAATGCCCTCAGCTACCCCTGAACCCTCAGCAACTTCTGCAACCCATGAATCTGTAGAAGCCAACCGTGAACATTCCACTTCTACCCCCACTCAATTACCTGGCTCAGAAGTCACAGAGTCTCCCATTCCAACGTTTAAACCCGTCAACGCTGGGTTAGACGCAACAGAATTGGTGCAATGGGCAGGCGATCGCGTTAGCAAACACCCCATTCACCAGTTCGTCCCCTCTACAGGCGTTTCCAACTTTTACACCAAGCTCAAAGCTGTTGTGCAAAGCAGAGATGACTACTTCACCGACCTTGCTCTAGCTGGAGATAGTATTTCCCTGCAGGAACAGCGGGAGCGGGAGTAGGGATGAGGGATTAAGGACGAAACTTGTCTCCTTGTCCCTCATCTTTCATTCTTAGCCCTGCCCGCCCATCCGGATTTCAGAGCAAAATGTAGCCATGCTAAAGCCGCCGAAACGCTTTAGGATGCTGGTTCTCAGACGTAGATTAGGGCTAGCGAACCAGAGGCGCTCTTCAGAGTACATTGATTCGTATTCAGTAATCAGCGTTAGGGAACCGTCGTCACCCATGACATACCGTCCGGCAACAGGTGCTTTCTCTGCGTAACCTGTATCTCTCAGCAATTTCCCTTCGTTGGGCTTATCTGGATCGGCAACAGGAACTAGAACGGTAGATCCTTCGTGCTTTTCCTTGTCCCATTCCATCGTGCCGTCCCAGGTGACTCGCGCACCGCAGAGCGCCAGAGTCGGCTCGACCTCATTTTGCTGGCACAGCTCAATTACTTCAGGTGCATCCTGGGGCAGCATTTCAATGCGAATGTCAGATTTGCCGCTCTCAGACTGCTTGAAAGCGAGATGATGACTGGTGCGCTGTGAAAACCATTTGCCAGCACTTTGCTGAAAAAATTCTGTAATATCCATGAAGTCGATGCAGTTGCTAACAGTTCTTAACGTTCACTCTAATACTCACTAGTTTAAGCTGAGTTGGCGTTAGTCATTTGTGACTCGCCTTTTGTCCTTTGTCATTTGTAAACCGCTATTGCGGCAAACAGCCCATGACCAATGACCCTTCGACACGCAGAATCGCTATATAATCTTAATCCTGGAATTGCTGAATCTAAGCGCATTTTTGTGTCTAAACCGTCAGCGTCTGAACACAAAGATTTATAGAAGTTAGCGATCGCCAAACCCTTGCTGTGAAGTCTGTAACTTTAAGAGAGAAACTTTAGATGGCTGGACTGACCCAGGTTCCTTATCTGCTGCGGGCTGCTCGTGGTGAAACGTTAGACCGTCCTCCTGTGTGGATGATGCGACAGGCAGGGCGCTACATGAAAGCCTATCGGGATTTGCGAGAAAAATATCCGTCGTTTCGACAGCGCTCTGAGATTCCAGAAGTAGCGATCGAGGTTTCATTGCAACCCTGGCGGGCATTCCAACCAGACGGAGTAATTCTGTTCTCTGACATCGTCACTCCCCTGCCCGGTCTGGGAATTGAGATGGACATTGCAGAAGGAAAAGGCCCGATTATCGAGCGCCCCATTCGTACTCAGGAACAGGTAGATGCGCTGCGGCCGCTTGACCCAGCCGAGTCGATGCCGTTTATTCAAGAAATCTTGCAGGCACTGCGGCAGGAGGTGGGCAATCGTTCAACCGTGTTGGGGTTTGTGGGCGCGCCTTGGACATTGGCAGCCTATGCGGTAGAAGGTAAAGGCTCAAAAACCTACTCGGTTATTAAGGGAATGGCCTTCTCTGACTCGGCAATTTTGCATCAGCTTTTGGCTAAATTGGCAGATGCGATCGCCGTCTACGCTCGTTACCAGATCGATAGTGGCGCACAGGTCGTGCAAATGTTCGATTCCTGGGCGGGTCAACTCAGCCCTCAAGATTATGAAACGTTTGCCTTGCCCTATCAGCAGCGCGTTTTCCGGCAGGTAAAGGAAACGCACCCCGATACACCTCTAATTCTTTTGGTCAGCGGCAGTGCGGGCGTTTTGGAGCGGATGGGTCGTTCTGGAGCCGATATCATCAGTCTTGATTGGACGGTTGATATGGCAGAGGCTCGTCAGCGGTTGGGACGGCAGATGAAGGTGCAGGGCAACCTTGATCCTGGTGTGCTGTTTGGCTCACGCGAGTTCATTCGCGATCGCGTTCTCGACACGATTCGCAAGGCAGGCAACCAGGGGCACATTCTCAATCTGGGACACGGCATTTTGCCCGACACGCCAGAGGAAAATGCAGCTTTCTTCTTTGAAACTGCGAAACAGGCAGACCAACTGTTGGCGGTTCATGCCTAATGGCACTACGCCGCTAAAATGATGCCAACCCTGTAAGGGCGCGGCATTCGGGAATAGATCCTGGGCAAAACTACAGGACCGTTGCCGAATGCCACGCCCTTACTCAATTGAATGCACCCTATTAGCGGTGCGCTGATACAAGATGGTTGCTTGATTATGACTGCGAAGCGAATTTTGGTAACGGGTGCTAGCGGCTGCATTGGTCATTACATTTGCGATCGCCTCATTCGAGAAACGTCTCATGATCTGTTTTTGCTGGTGAGAAATCCGCAAAAGCTGAAGTTTGACTACAATGCTCGTCCAGGAGTCACTATCCTTCAGGCTGACCTGCGAGAAATTGAGCAGTTTGCCGATTTGCTCAAAACCATCGATACCGCAATACTGACCGCGACTGCCTGGGGTGGCGCTCAGGAGGTGTATGACATCAACGTTTTGAAAACGCTGCGGCTGATGAATTTGCTTGACCCGGATGTGTGCCAGCAGGTGATTTACTTTTCTACCGCTAGCATTCTGGGTCGCCACAATCAGCTTTTGAAGGAAGCGGGACAGTTAGGCACAGACTACATCAAGTCCAAGCACAATTGTTTTCAGCAGTTGCCAAGGCTGGCGATCGCCCATCGCATCACCACCGTTTTTCCTACGCTCGTCTTTGGTGGAGATGGTCAAAAGCCCTATTCTCACCTCACCTCCGGCTTGCCCGAAGTGGCAAAGTGGATCAATCTAATCCGCTTCTTTAAAGCCGACGGCAGCTTTCACTTCTTACATGGGGAAGACATTGCTCAGGTCGTGCTACACCTGACCGAACACCCGCCAGCACCAGGAGAATCGCGCCAGCTAGTTTTGGGCAATTCCGCAATTACGGTAAATCAGGCAGTAGAGCAAGTCTGTCATTATCTCAACAAACCCATTTCCGTGCGAATTCCGCTCTCAACTCAGTTAGCTGACCTATTCATCGTGCTATTTCGGATTCAGATGGAAGCCTGGGATCGGTTTTGCCTCAGCTATCGCCACTTTACCTATGAGAATCCGGTTAGTCCTGCTAGCTACGGTTTACCGACTTACTGTCCAACCATTGCTGATTTGTTGAAGGTTAGTGGTGTTGCCAGGTTGGGCGATCGCCAATTGTAGGGGTAAAGAACTGCGACTTCTTAAAGAAGTCGCAGTTCTACACGCCAATCAACTCTTGATAAGGCTTGGCATAGTGAGGAATTGCAACAAGGCAAGCTCATCAGAGTGCGCGGCTTTCCTAAAGACAAGAAGGTGAAACTGTTCCGGTTACTTGCCCCTTGCGTAAGTCCTGAACTTTGAAAGTTTTTCAGAGTGCTTCGACGCTCACTACCTAATCCTGCTTGTCAATCCGAACTTTGATCCCTTTGGTTAGGAGCGTACTCAGTGCATCCGCCAGTTTCTTTTCTGGAGTCACTTCCTTCGGAGGAAACAAGAATGTACAAACATAAGCAACTAACAACAAACCCACTACAGCACCAAAATCCATACGATACACCCGCCTCTTCGGTAAATACTGAATCAACTTGTCTAGCGCCAACTGCACTCTGGAACTGAGGAATACGAATGTACGATAGGGACTAAATCTAGCAAATATCCGTGAGAGAAATATTAAGTTAAGACAAAGTCAATGTAATTTTATTTGCATGAGCATACGCAGGTTGGAACGCTCTAAGACCTCTTCTTCCCTAAAATAAGGAGCTTAAAATGAGATACTTAAGTGCCTTTTGTCTGGCGATCGCTTGATGCTCGTTCTGCTTGCGTAAGTTCTGACTTTGTTGGGTTTCGCTTTGCTTCACTCAACCTACGAATCCTTTTGCCCCAATGCCCATTCCATTTGCCTGAGAATTCCTCTGAGCATAGTCACTTCCTCGGTTGAGAGGTCTGCTCGGTTAAACAGGCGGCGGAATTTTTCCATGCGGCTGGGGGCTGTGTGTGGATAGAGGTAGCCGATTTTGAGCAGCAGGGTTTCGAGCTGTTGGTAGTAGCCCTCGAGCAGGTCGAGGGAAGGGGGGGTAGGGGTTAAGGGCTGGGGGCTAGGGGCTGGATGTTCGGAGAAGGTGAGGGCGGTTTGATGAAGTTCGTAGCAGCAGATAGCGACGGCTTGAGCCAGGTTGAGTGAGGGGTAGGTCGGACTGGAGGGAATGCGGACGAAGCGTTGGGCATAACTTAATTCGGTGTTGCTTAAGCCTCGATCTTCGGGGCCAAAAATTAGCGCCGATTCCATTGAGGTTGCGTTAGGATGGTTGGCTTCTAGCAGCCAGGGTAAGCCTACTTTGGGTGAAACGAGGGAGGCTTCAGGGCTGCGATCGCGTGAAGTAGTGGCGATCGCCCGCTGACATCCTTTCAATGCATCCGGTATGTTATCCACTCGCTGCGCCGTTTCCAACAAGTTCGCCGCATGGACTGCCATTAGTCGTGCTTCTTCCCCCAACCAGTCGCAGTGAGGATTTACCAGAACCATTTGGCTAAGCCCCATATTCTTCATCACCCGGGCAATTCCCCCCACATTCAGCGGCCCGGCTGGCTCCACCAGCACAATCCTCACCCCTACTAATACTTGCTCAACCATCTAGGATATAAAAGTTAGATTTTCAAAGTCACGTCGCTACTCTCACCCTACACCCTAGCCCTCAGTCCCTAGCCTCTAGCCCCTTCTATGCCCCGCTCCAAATCAGACCTGCCCACCAAAATTTGCCCAGTTTGCGATCGCCCCTTCACTTGGCGCAAAAAATGGGAAGATTGCTGGGATGAAGTGAAATATTGCTCCGAGCGCTGCCGTCGTCGCCGCTCAACCGCCAAAGAGAACTAAATTAAGTTTTGAATTTTGGGAGTTGAATTGTGAGTTCAAGTTCCAACTCAAAGCTCAGAACTTAAAACTTAGAACTCAGAACTCAAAACTTCTAAAGGAATTTTATGTCAATCGCAGTGCAGCCCAAAATCATCATTCACGGTGGAGCCGGAAGCTCTCTCAAAAGCAAGGGAGGCGTTGAGTCGGTGCGCCAGTCGCTCCACAAAATTGTTGAAGAAATTCATCGACTGTTACTAGAGGGCATGAGTGCTCCATGTGCGGTTGTGCGGGGTTGTCAGTTGCTAGAAGACAATCCTCGCTTCAATGCAGGAACAGGCTCTGTGCTGCAATCTGACGGGCAGATTCGTATGAGTGCTGCTCTGATGGACGGCTTTAGCCAGCGGTTTAGTGGCGTAATTAACGTTTCGCGGGTCAAAAATCCAATTGAGCTAGCTTTAGCACTGCAGAGCTCACCCGATCGCGTTCTATCTGACAATGGTGCGGCAAATCTACTGCGAGAGCTTCAGGTCCCTGACCACGATCCCCTCACTGAATTGCGTCTGCTGGAATGGATTCAGGAACGACGGGGTGACTTTAACAAAGAAATGGCTGGAGTCGTTGCCGAACGTGAATTAGTTACTGAAAGCAGTGCAGGACGGGGCACTATTGGCGTGGTTGTGTTAGATCAGCAGGGGCAGCTTGCAGTTGGCACTTCCACAGGCGGTAAGGGGTTTGAGCGAATTGGGCGAGTTAGCGACTCTGCCATGCCTGCAGGCAACTACGGTACTTCCCATGCAGCGGTGAGCTGTACGGGCATTGGCGAAGACATCATTGATGAATGCTTAGCTGCCCGAATTGTAGTGCGTGTCACCGATGGGCTAACGCTGCCAGCCGCGTTTGATCGCTCCTTTACAGAGGCTCAGCAAAATCAGCGAGATTTAGGCGCGATTGGTATTGACCAGAGTGGGGCGATCGCTTGGGGCAAAACTAGCGAAGTTTTGCTAGCGGCTTACCACGATGGCACCGAGATCGGTGACACCCTGGAATGGGACGACGGCTCTCTGACTGGCTGTGTCTAACCTATAATCAACATCAACTGTGGCGGGAAGGCAGCGTATGAACTGGTTGCAAAAACTCAGGAAAAACTCACTAGCCCAATTCGGCGCGATTGTGCTGCTGATTTTTTATGTAGTTGTGATAGCGGCAGAATTTGTTGCGCCCTACGACCCTTATGCTTCGCAGGTTGACGGCTCCCTCCTGCCACCGACTCAAATTTACTGGCGTACTCAAGAAGGACAATTTATTGGTCCACACGTTTACCCCACAACGCAGGGTCCTGTAGATCTGGAGACGGGCGATCGCCAGCTATTCGTAGACTTTGAGCGCCCTTCTCCCCTACGCCTGTTTGTACAAGGTTCAGAATATCGGATGCTGCAATTGCGGCTGCCGCTGCCGACCCACTTCTCACTCACGAATCCCAGGTTCGAGGAAGTGCAGCTTTTCCCTGGCATTCCCGGAAACCTGCACCTGTTTGGCGCAGCGGGGGAAGGCACAATTAACCTGCTGGGTACTGATGAACAGGCGCGGGATCAGTTCAGCCGCCTCGTTTATGGCGGTCGCATTAGCCTCAGCATTGGTTTGGTTGGTATCGTTATCTCTTTCCCCTTGGGAATGTTGGTGGGCGGGATCTCTGGCTACTTTGGCGGAGCCACTGATGGCATACTGATGCGTTTCGTAGAAGTATTGATGACGATCCCGTCGATCTATTTGCTGGTTGCCTTAGCTGCTGTATTGCCTGCTGGACTGACCAGTTCCCAGCGATTCTTGTTGATTGTGCTGATTACCTCGTTTGTCAGTTGGTCCGGGTTGGCACGGGTGGTTCGCGGTCAGGTGCTTTCTATTAAGGAGCGAGAATTTGTCCAGGCGGCTAAGGCAATGGGCGGGCGACCGCTCTACATCATCATTCGGCACGTCCTACCGCAAACTGCGACCTACATCATCATTTCTGCAACGCTGGCAATTCCCAGTTTCATTGTGGCGGAGGCCGTTCTTAGCTTGATTGGTCTGGGCATTCAGCAGCCTGATCCGTCATGGGGAAATATGTTGTCTCTAGCTACCAATGCCTCAATTTTGGTGCTGCAACCGTGGCTGGTCTGGTCGCCTGCAATTTTAATTGTATTGACCGTGCTGGCGTTTAACCTGCTAGGGGATGGTTTGCGAGACGCGCTTGATCCCCGCAACTTACACGGCACATCAAATATCAGCAGTACTGCCTCTGGAGAACTTGCTTCAGCTCCCGGAGATAGCTAGGCGACGTCCTCGTTTAAGCGTTGGGGATCAGTCTTGATCAGAATGCCAGCTTCTTCACTACTCAAAGGTTTCGCAAAAAAATAGCCTTGCCCATATTCGGCTTTTAGGGTTTTAAGTTGTGAAACTTGTTCAGCGGTTTCAATTCCTTCAGCAACCACATTCATGTTTAGGGTGTGAGCCAGCGTGACAATCGCTCGCACAATTTCAGATCCCTCATCTTCTGTGTCATCGGCTCCCATTCTGCCGACAAAGGACTGGTCAATTTTGACCGTATCAATCGGGAACTGATGCAAATAGCTTAGGGACGAATAGCCTGTGCCAAAGTCGTCAATCATCAGTTGCAGCCCCAGCGCCTTAAGCTGCTCTAGTAGAGCCGTTGCGGACTCAGTATTTTCCATAATGGCGCTTTCGGTAATCTCAATTTTCAGGCGATGAGGTTCTATCTGATATTGCTGAAGTAACTGGCTGATTTGCTGAATCAGTTGGGGTTGGGCAAACTGCTTAGTCGAAAGATTCACGCTAACGGATAACGCTCTGCTGTGAGGAAACTGAAGCTGCCATTCCCGAAGCTGACGACACGCCTCCGCCAAAATCCACTGTCCTAGCGGGAGCACCAAACCCGTATCTTCGGCAACCGGGATAAAATCACCGGGAGAAATCCAGCCACGCTCTGGGTGCTGCCAGCGAACCAACGCCTCAAACCCAATGATTTCGGAAGTTTCTAGCGAGACGATGGGCTGATAGCGCAGTTGAAATTCTTGACTGGTCAAACCTACTTGCAGGGTTGAAACGGCCCGTCTCAGGTCAGTCTCTAGCTGCAATAGAGCAACAGCGCGGGCGTGCATTGCTGCATCAAATATCTCGTGGCGAGCCCGCCCTAAAACTTTGGCGCGGTACATGGCGGTGTCTGCATTTCGCAGCAAGTCTTCAGGGCGATCGCCCCCCGATTCACTTAGAGCAATGCCAATGCTGACGGTAGTAAAGACCTCTTGCCCATTCAGATTGAATGGCAGCAAGAATTCTTGATGGATTCGCTCTGCCAGTTGAGTGCTGTCGGTGTGGCTCCTGATGTCTTCCATCAAAATTGTGAACTCGTCTCCTCCTAGCCGAGCGATTGTATCGCCGATGCGAAGGCAAGTTTGCAGACGTTGGGCGATCGCCACCAAAAGCTGATCCCCAACTACATGACCGAGGCTGTCATTGATCACCTTAAACCGATCGACATCTAGAAACAGCACCGCAAATCGGTAGCTCTGGGGGCGTCTAGTTCGCTCAATTGCTTGAGAGAGGCGATCGATAAACAAAGCGCGATTAGGTAGTCCTGTGAGCACGTCATGCAGGGCATCATGCAAAAGCTGCTCTTCGGCTTGGCGGCGTTTGGTGATGTCAGTCTGCGATCCCGCCATGCGGCAGGCTTTGCCATTCTCATCTCGCACTGCCAGTCCTCGGTTCAGCAACCAGCGGTAGGAGCCGTCTCGATGCCGCATTCGGTACTCGCTCTCAAAGTGAACCGTTGACCCATCTAGATGAGCATTGAGTTGAGTTTTAACGCGATATAGGTCTTCTGAGTGAACTCGGCTAAACCATTCATCTAAAGTGTTGCCAATCTTTCCCTCCTCGTAGCCCAGCATTTCCCGCCAACGGGGAGAAAAGTAAATTTCGTTGGTTCTCAGATTCCAATCCCACAGCCCGTCGTTGGCACCGCGCACTGCCAGAGCGTAACGTTCCTGGCTTTCCCGCAGCGCTTCTTCAACCTTCATTCGGTCAGTAATGTCCAGCCCAACGAAGACGGCTGCCTGATCCTGAAAATATTTTTGGGCAACGACGATGTAATTGCGGATCGAGTCGCCAACTCGGGATGCAATTTCTACCGAGCTTTCCTTCACTGAACTGGCGATAAACTTCTGCACAAACTCGGCAAATCCGGGGCTGGATTCCATAAAACCCAATTCTCTGCCGACAAAATCTTCTGGGCGAACGTTAAAAGTGGCCGCCAGGTAACGATTGATCCCTAAGTATTTGCAGTCTGAGCTAAACCAGGAAACGCAGCCAGGGACAGCATCCAGTACCGCCTGAAGCTGATCTTTTGCCTGTTGCAGGTCTGCCTCAGCTCGCTTGCGATCAGTGATGTTTCTGCCAAAAACGGCTACGCCTGTAATTTCCTCAATATTCGTGATAATGGGGTTAAACGAGACTTCAATATATGCAGGGCTGTCGGGCAAATCAACATGTAGCTCAATAGCAAAGCGATCGCCCCTCAGTGCCCGGTCATAGTAGTCTATCCAGATGGCTTTTGCGGCATCGGGTAGACAACTGATAATATTCATACCCAGCGCTAACTCGACCCCATAAACGATCTGAAACTGTTGCTTAAAGGTGGAGTTGAGCGTGACAATCTGATACTGGCGATCGACCGACCAGACCGCATCCTGCGTATTTTCGATCAGAGCTAGAAGATTTGCTTCTCGTTCCCTTAGCGCTTTTTCTACGGCCGTTTCCCGGATGCCTGATTCCTGAATGCTTGATTCCTGGATGCCTGATTCTTGCACTGCTTCCGGTGCAGATACTCTTGGCTGAATTGCCTTGGTTTCTAACCGTCTAGATGCTGAACTGGACGTTGGGCTATTAGACGTTTCGCCATTAAAAGGCTGTGGTGCCAAACTATCCTGTATTTCTGCAGCATCTGCTGTAACCATGAGAAAGCAATCTCCGAAGCGGTGATTAAAAAATCCGGCAGATGCCTAGGGTACCCATAGCTCCAGGATAGACGGCGACTTATAGGCAGTAGAGTAAACTTCTGGCAAAGATTGAGAGCCAACCCATGAAAGAATGTTAATGCAGTTAATATTTATGAAGCGGAACTTGTGCAATGCCTGACCTGAGCAGACTAAGTTCTTGCGGCTGCTAAATTGACCGATCGCCTTTTCCTTTTATCCTTCACAGTCTGGAGACTCTACGATGTTGCGCCTGGAACATGTCAGCAAAATTTATCCGACGGGTGAAGTTCTCAAGGATATCAACTGGGAAGTTAAACCCGGCGATCGCATCGGTTTAGTCGGGGTAAATGGCGCAGGCAAATCAACGCAGCTCAAGATCATTGCGGGTGAGATGGAGCCCACTTCTGGTCAAATCATTCGCCCCAACAGCCTGCACATTGCCTACCTGACCCAAGAGTTTGAGGTTGATCCGGGCCGCACCGTGCGGGAAGAATTTTGGACGGTGTTTACTGAAGCCAATGCAGCGCAACAGGCGATCGCCCTGGTTCAGCGGCAGATGGAAACCGCCAGCATGGAAGAATTGGATAAGCTGATTCATAAACTAGACCGAGCACAGCGGCAGTTTGAAGGGCTGGATGGTTATGGCTTGGAGGCGCGAATTGAGAAGATTTTGCCAGAGATGGGGTTTGACCCAGAAGATGGCGATCGCCTGGTGAGTGCTTTCAGCGGCGGCTGGCAGATGCGGATGAGTTTGGGCAAAATTTTGCTCCAGGCACCCGACCTACTGCTGCTGGACGAGCCGACGAACCACCTCGACCTGGAAACGATTGAATGGTTAGAAACTTATCTGAGAGGGCTGACTACGCCGATGGTGATTGTCTCCCACGACCGCGAATTTCTCGATCGCCTCTGCACCCAAATCGTTGAGACTGAACGAGGCGTTTCCTCCACCTATCTTGGCAATTACACCGCCTACCTCCAACAAAAAGAAGAGGCACAACTGGCGCAACTCAGCGCCTTTGAACGGCAGCAAAAAGAACTGGAGAAACAGCAGACCTTTGTCGATCGGTTTCGGGCTAGCGCGACTCGCAGTACTCAAGCAAAAAGCCGTGAGAAACAGTTAGAAAAAATTGAGCGAATCGAAGCTCCCACTGGCAGCGTCAGAACCCTTCACTTCCGCTTTCCGCCTGCGCCCCGTAGCGGCCGCGAGGTGGTGATCATCAAAGATCTGGTGCATACCTATGATGAAAAGATTCTATTTTTGGGAGCGGATTTGCTGATTGAACGGGGCGATCGCGTTGCCTTTGTTGGTCCAAATGGAGCAGGTAAGTCTACCCTGCTTCACCTGATGATGGGCATGGAGCAACCCACAGAAGGTGCCGTTGAGTTAGGGGATCATAACGTAATTCCTGGCTACTTTGAGCAGAACCAGGCAGAAGCGCTGGACTTAGATAAAACCGTCATGGAAACAATTCATGACGAAGTGCCCGACTGGAAAAACGAAGAAGTTCGTACACTATTGGGTCGATTTTTGTTCAGTAGTGATACCGTTTTTAAGAAAGTTTCGGCTTTAAGTGGAGGCGAAAAAGCGCGGCTGGCACTGGCAAAAATGCTGCTACGTCCTGCTAATTTATTGATTCTGGATGAGCCGACAAACCATCTAGATATTCCTGCAAAAGAAATGCTAGAAGAGTCCATTCAAAATTATGATGGTACTGTAATCGTTGTTTCTCACGATCGCTACTTTATCTCTCAGGTCGCCAATAAAATCGTTGAAATTCGGGACGGAGAGCTACGGCTTTATCGGGGTGATTATCATTATTACCTGGACAAAATAGCCGAGGAAAAAGAGAAAGCTAGACTAGAAGCGATCGCTGCTGAAAAGGATGCAAAAGCTGCTGCTAAGCGCGAGAAACAAAAACAAAAAGCCAAGGTCAAAAAGGTTTAGGTGCAGCTCTAACCACAGACAGAAATACAGGAAGTACAGACAAATATCAATTTCCCCAGATTGACTTAGTCAGACTTAGGAACTCGAATGATATTATTGCTGAGAAATTATTCAACAAAAGGGCTATCTGCATGACACAAGCGCCGGTTTCTCCTGTGGTGCTAGTCATTTTAGACGGTTGGGGTCATCGGGAAGACTCCAATGGCAATGCGATCGCCGCTGCTAGTACTCCAATCATGGATAGCCTTTGGGCTGCTTATCCCCGAACTCTGATTCACACCTCTGGCAAAAACGTGGGGCTTCCCGATGGGCAAATGGGGAACTCCGAAGTGGGGCATTTGAACATCGGCGCAGGTCGAGTCGTTCCTCAAGAGCTAGTTCGCATCTCAGATGCTGTCGAAGACGGGTCGTTGTTAAGCAATCCAGCCCTGCTTAAAGCCTGTCAAGAAATTAAGCAAAGCGGTGGCAAACTGCACCTAGTTGGGCTTTGCTCATACGGTGGAGTCCATTCTCACCTCAGTCATTTGCTGGGACTGTTAGACCTAGCAAAGGCTCAAAATATTTCTGAAGTCTGCGTTCATCTGACCACAGATGGGCGGGACACAAAACCGACCGATGGTGTAGCCGCGGTTCAACGCATTCAAGACTACATTGCTCAAATTGGCTTGGGGCGCATCGTGACCCTGAGTGGTCGCTACTACAGCATGGATCGAGACCACCGTTGGGATCGAATTCAGCGCGTTTATGAGGTGATGACTCAAGATGGCGAAGGTGATGGTCGCACTGCATTAGAGGTGCTGAAAGCCTCTTATGCGGAAGAAGTCACCGATGAATTTGTCATTCCCACTCGCATTGCACCCGGAGCGGTACAGCCCGGAGATGGGGTGATTTTCTTCAACTTCCGCCCTGACCGCGCCCGTCAGTTAACCCAGGCTTTTGTTGACCCCAATTTCAAAGGGTTTGAGCGAGAAAGAGTTACGCCGCTAACCTTTGCCACCTTCACCCAGTACGACTCCAATTTGCCAGTATTGGTTGCGTTCGAGCCGCAAAATCTCGATAACATTCTGGGACAGGTGATTGCCCAGCATGGTTTGCGTCAGTTTCGCACCGCAGAAACGGAAAAATATGCCCATGTTACCTACTTCTTCAATGGCGGTATCGAAGAGCCATTTGAGGGAGAAGACCGGGAACTGGTGCAAAGCCCGATGGTGGCAACGTATGATCGTGCTCCCGCAATGTCCGCTAAGCAGGTGACAGATGTGGCGATCGCTGCTGTCGAAAAGCAGATTTATTCGCTCATCGTGATCAACTACGCTAACCCCGATATGGTCGGTCACACTGGCCAGATGGAAGCAACTGTGAAGGCGATCGAGACGGTTGATCGCTGCGTCGGTTGGCTGTTGGAAAGCATTGTTCGGGCTGGCGGCACAACCATTATCATTGCTGATCACGGTAACGCGGAGTACATGTACGATGAGCAGGGCAATCCCTGGACTGCTCACACGACCAATCTGGTACCCTTCATCCTGGTTGAGGGAGAGGGACGCAAAATTCCCGGACACGGCACAGAGGTTAGCTTGCGCTCAGACGGACGGTTGGCAGACATTGCCCCGACGATCCTGGAAATCTTGAAGCTGCCGCAGCCTCCAGAGATGACTGGGCTCTCTATTTTGGAGCCAGTTGGATTTGAAGTCAAAGCAAACCGCACGCCCGTGCGAGTTTCTCTATAGGAGCTTCACCAGGTTTTTGGTGCAAGAGCGACGCTTCTGCACCAAAAAAACTAACTCATCCCTGTTGTCTGTAGAATAGAGTCAGCTATCCAGGTATTCGTTATGACGTTGACCAGTGCAATAGAAATCTTGTGGTTATTGTCCGCTGTTGGTTTGATTGTTCTTGTGCTGTTGCATAGTCCCAAAGGTGACGGTCTAGGCGGACTGGGCGGACAGGCGCAGCTCTTTACCAGCACCAAGAGCGCTGAGACAACCCTCAACCGCATCACCTGGACGCTCACTATCATCTTTATGGGGTTGACCATTGTACTGAGTGCGGGTTGGCTAAACCCTCCCCAGTAGGATATTGCTCAAGAATGAAAGGCGATCGCCCTTCAGCTTCTTTAAATCGCCATCTGAGTTGCAGGTGGCGATTTTTGCCGCAGGTGAGTCTGTTCTGGAGTGGAGTGGCGATCGCCGTTCTCCTATCGATCTTTCTACATTTTCAATTTCCCATTCCTGCTCTAGCTCAGGTAGAGCCGCAACCCTCATCGCCGCTAAGTTTGCCTGCGCCCCAGGTGCATCCGCTACCGCTGACATTGGCGCAATGGGCAGATTCCAGTAATCAAGGTGATTACTTTTCAGAAATCACTCCCACTGAGCTGGGCTATCTGGTGTGGTCAAGGCTTCCAGTGAAAGTTTATGTGCAGCCGCCTACGGAAGCCTTGGTGGGAGGCAACCGCTCTCAAGCCTGGTTTGAGGTAGTCACGCAGGCGGTTCAGGAGTGGAATGCCTATTTGCCGCTAGAGCAGATTGATTCCTTTGAAGCGGCTGATATTTCTATTTGGCGATCGACCCCACCCATTGAAGGCTGGCAGGAAGGGAATCTCCGTGCCCGCTCTGCGGAGACCCGTTATCAAATTTATCGGGTACGTCCAGTCAACGCGCCCGCCTATCTCACCCAACGCTTCAACATTCTGCTGCGCCCCAGCCAAACCGACCACTACATTCGCGCAGCGGCAAGACATGAGCTAGGTCATGCCCTGGGCATCTGGGGACACAGCTTGTCAGAAACCGATGCACTTTATTTCTCGCAGGTTCGTAACCCTCCTCAAATATCAGCCAGGGATGTCAACACACTCAAACGGATTTATGAACAGCCAACTCGACTAGGTTGGGCATTGGACTAGTTTGGGGCAGTCGAAACTTGTGGGGCTGAAGATTGTCCCGCCAAGTCTGAATTCAGCTGAAACACCAGGGGCGCTCCGCCTTCGCCACCACCAATCACAACTACCTTGGCATTGTCAGACGTAGCTAAACTTTCAGTTGCCTCGATCGCCCTCAACTGCAAGGCTTCAGCCGTCAAACTTTCAGCCACAATTGCCTGAGCATCTGCTACGCCTTGCGCCTCAACTCGTTTGCGTTCTGCCTCTTGGCGTTCGCGCTCCAGGGTAAACGCCATTTGCTGACTTTCCTGTTCCGCGCTTAGCTTTTCTTGAATTGCAGCTTGCAGTGTTTCAGGCAAAATCACCTCTCGCAGGTAAGCGCCTTCTACGCTAAATCCTAACGGTTCAAGTTGTTCACTCAGTCGTTCTTGCATTTGCTCCGATACTTCCTGCCGTCGGCTAGAGTAAACCGATTCGACTGGATAACTTGCCGTGATTTCTCGAACGATAGAGCGAAACCGAGAGCGAACAATTTCTGTTTCGTCATCCCCAATCGACTGGTAGAAATTAACGACCTGCTGGGGTTCCAAGCGATATTGCAAACTAACATGCAGATTGAAGGTCAACCCTTCCTGGGAAGTCACCTCAATCTCTTCGGTCACGTCTCTGAGGCGAGTTGAGAAAACTTCTAAATCAGAGAATGGATTAACCGCATGAATTCCCGGAGTGAGAGGACGCTCCGCAACCTTGCCAAAGGACTCTACTACTCCAACATTGCCAGCCGAAATGATTCTTAACGTGCGTGAGAAACAAACCAGGATTGAAACTAACCCGATGAGAGCGGCGATCGCCTGCACACCAGAACGATTGCGAGAACTCGTCATCTTTTTGCTAGAGAAATAAACCAGTAGCGCAACTAGAGTCGTCAAGAGAGAAACAACAAAAGCCATAAACCTCTTCTAAGTTAAAGATGAAAGGTCTAGCCAAACTCTTCCCACAACCCACACTGGATACAACAGTTGCTCCTGAATAAATTTCGGCTTAACCACAGATTTATAAAGCTGATACCGTTTCTACATTGAAGCTGCATATTTTGGAGTGTGCTCCGCGTATGTGGAGCACACTCCAAAATATGCAGCCTTAAAGAGAATTAGTATGAGATAACTTAAAGCTGAGATAGCAGCCAGGCACTCACTTTGCCATGATTCATCTGGCGGCTACGACGCAGTGCTTCCTCCAGTAGTCCTATGTCTAACCCTGAAAAAACTTGGGATTGAGCAATCCTACGACTACCTCCGTTTTGCACCTCAAAGGCGATAATCTGCACATTCTGCACGTCGATGATCCAGTACTCTCGCACCCCTAACGCCTCATACAACAGCCGTTTTTCACCTTTGTCATCTGCTAAAGAAGAACAAGCGACTTCAACCACCAGATCAGGCGGCGGGTAAACATCCAGGTCGATAATTGTTGCTTCCCAGGGTACTACTTCTGCATTCGCACCCAGGTAAAAAGAAACGTCGGGTTGAGCCTCTTCACAGCCCATTTTGCGATAGGTGCAGTTGTCATGTCCGTCTAAGTCAATTCCTCGCACACTAGCGAACAGGGCGATCGCACTAATCACAATGAAATGATCGCGTGAATGGGGATTACCAAGAGGAGACATTTCGAGCCTCATGCGTCCGTTGTAGTAATAGCCTTTGGTTTCCGCATGGGCAGGATTATCAATGACCTGAAGGTACTCTTCCCAGGACGCATTCACCCAAGTGTCAGTTGGTATCTTTGCCTGTAGCTGACTCATCGCGGCACTTTAGCGACTGATATTTCTTGCTTCAGTCTAAAGCAGTTTACCTTTGGATAAGGCACCCCTTCTATAGAGTAGAATTGCCTATATTAAGCATTTGCCAACCCTCATCTCCTCATGCCTGACTACCTGGAACGTATCCTGACTGCTCGTGTGTATGATGTGGCTCAGGAAACGCCGCTCGACTATGCGCCAAATCTGTCTGCTCGGTTGAACAATCGGCTTTTGCTGAAGCGGGAAGATATGCAGTCGGTGTTTTCGTTTAAGCTGCGGGGTGCCTATAACAAAATGGCGCAACTGCCGCCAGACGTGCTGGCGCAGGGAGCGATCGCCGCTTCTGCGGGAAACCATGCTCAGGGAGTTGCCCTTGCCGCTCAACACTTGGGTACACGAGCGATTATCGTCATGCCCGTCACCACTCCTCAGGTCAAGGTCGATGCGGTCAGAGCCAGAGGCGGAGAAGTGGTGCTGTACGGCGATACTTTTGACGAAGCCTATGCCCATGCCCGTCAGCTTGAAGCAGAAAAAGGGCTGATTTTCATTCATCCGTTTAATGACCCGGATGTGATTGCAGGACAGGGCACGATTGGAATGGAGCTGTTGCGACAGTGTCAGAAACCCATTCATGCAATCTTTGTGGCGATTGGCGGTGGCGGTTTGATCTCTGGAATTGCCGCCTACGTAAAACGCTTGCGTCCTGAAATTAAAATTATTGGGGTTGAACCCGTTGATGCAGACGCAATGTATCAATCGCTCAAAGCCGGACATCGGGTGCGATTGCCTCAGGTTGGCTTGTTTGCCGATGGAGTTGCGGTGCGGGAGGTGGGTGAAGAAACCTTTCGCCTATGCCAGCAATATGTAGATGACATCATCCTGGTAGAAACCGATGATATTTGCGCTGCAATCAAAGATGTGTTTGAAGACACGCGATCGATCGTAGAACCTGCTGGAGCACTGGCGATCGCCGCTGCCAAAGCCTACGTTGAGCGAGAGCAAATCACTGGGCAAACCCTGATCGCGATTGCCTGTGGCGCAAATATGAACTTCGATCGCTTACGGTTTGTGGCAGAACGGGCAGAACTGGGCGAGCGCCGCGAAGCTATCTTTGCCGTCACGATTCCTGAAGAGCGGGGCAGCCTGCGTAACTTTTGTGAGTGTATTGGCAAACGCAATCTCACCGAATTTAACTATCGGATTGCCGATGAGCAAGAAGCCCACATCTTTGTGGGTGTACAAATTGAGAACCGAGCTGATGCTGTTCGGATGGCTGAAACCTTTGAGGAAAAAGGATTCAAAACCCTTGACCTGACTGATGATGAGTTAACCAAACTGCATCTGCGGCACATGGTAGGCGGGCGATCGCCCTTAGCTCACCACGAGTTACTTTACCGTTTCGAGTTTCCTGAGCGTCCCGGTGCCCTGATGAAATTTGTCGGCTCCATGCACCCCAACTGGAATATCAGCATGTTCCACTACCGCAACAACGGTGCAGACTACGGGCGAATTGTCGTGGGAATGCAGGTGCCACCCCACGAAATGGAGGAGTGGCAAACCTTCCTGGATACCCTGGGTTATCGCTATTGGGATGAGAGCCAGAATCCGGCTTATAAGCTGTTTTTGGGGTAGATGATGTTTGAAAAGCTGAATCGTAACCCAAGATATGTAAGGGCTTGGCATTCGGCGGATAGCTCCGGAATAGACCAAGATTCTTTGCCCGAACGCTAAGCCTTTACAGGGACATTCGCTAATTTTATCGAGGCACCCGAATGTACCCCCACTTGCCTCCCTGCAAATTGATGCTGTAAAAACAGCCGTCACTGTGAGTGCAACCCGTTTGTCCTCTAACCCAGGTTCCACCGACGTTCACCTTGGCTAAACCTGCCGAAACGCTATGTAGAGCCACTGCATTAGGTATTACGGTCCATCGACCGGAGCGATCGACAAAACCAACCTGATCGCCAATACGAGCCATTGCGATGCCACCCGAGAAAGCAGTCAATACGCTGCCCCGGAATTCGTAGTTGGGAAGATAGAACTGGGCCGGAATCACGGTACTGCCGTTGCGATCGATGTAGCCCCAGCGATTGGACGCATCAGCTACGCTCATTTCAACGGCGGCTAAGCCTTCAGAAAAAGGTTCAGCATTAGCAAATTGGGGCTCAACCACCATTTCACCGCTGCGATTGATGTAACCCCAATAGCCGCTGGTTATCTGCACAGGGGCTAATCCGTCAGCAAAAGTTTTCGCGTCCTTAAATTGAGGTTCAATGGCGATCGCCCCTGTCTTATCCATGTAGCCCCAATTGCCATTGACGCTAAAACTAGCCAACCCTTCTGAAAAAGCAGTGGTGCTATACAGTTGGGGCTGAATCACAAACTGCCCTGTCTTATTGATAAAGCCAACTTCACCATTATTGGTAAAAACTCTCGCCAGTCCGTCTGAGAAGCCTTCTGGAACATAGTTGAACTGCGGCTGAATGACGAGTTGCCCAGTTCGGTCAATGAAGCCCCAACGCTCTCCTACCCGAACAGCCGCCAGTTCTTCTGAGAAGGGCAACGCTTCATCAAACTGCGGTTGAATCACAATGGTTCCTTGCGTATCCATGTAGCCTAGCTTGCCATTTACGTAAACAGTTGCTAAGCCTGCTGAAAAGTGAGACACACCACCCATCTCGGGTGGAATTGCAAACAGGCTGCGATCGCCCCCCACATATTCCAAAGGAACGGTACGCGGCAAATTGAGAGATTGGCACAGCAGCGCTGCTACTTCACCTCTTGTTGTCGGCTGATTGGGGCGAAGCTGACGCACATTAGGATAGTTGACCACAATGCGTCCAACGGTTCCCGCAGCGATCGCCCGTCGTGCGTAAGCTGGTACCTGCTGGGCATCGTCAAAATATCGCTGTAGAGTGGCTTCTGGTGCTTCGGAGCTACTCATGTTTGCGGCATTAGCGAGGATGGCGATCGCCTGAGTCCGAGGAATTGGCTGTGACGGTTGAAAGCTGCCATCTGGATAGCCAGAGAAAAACTGCCGCGCATAAGCATCTCGAATTGCCCGATACGCCCAGTGGCTAGTCGGCACATCGCTGAAAGCAGGCGCTTGTCGAGTTGGCTCAACCCGTGGAAAGGCATTGAGCATCAGAATCGCAAACTCTGCACGGGTGAGCGTCGATTGGGGTCTAAAACTGTTGTCAGGATAGCCACTGACGAGACGCTGACTCGATAGTTGGTTGATGCAAGGATTTGCCCAATGGCTTTGTGTATCAGAAAAAGCAAGGGCGATCGGGCTAACCACACCCCACAGAGCGACAGTCAGGAGTGAAACTTTACTTCTCAGAAGAATCGGTTTCAATAGATTCATAACCATAAATTGAGAGGGATGAGGGTGTTCATCATAAAGCACAGAACTTAATATGCTCTCTTCAAACGCTAAGATCTAAATTTCCCCTGTGAGTGTATAAAAATTAATGGTTAAACCGATAGCTAAAATACTCACTTTTGCAGTTCTGTTGATTTGGTTGACCTGTGTTTTGACCTTCTCACTGTCTAACCACGCTGCTTGGGCATCCACATCTACACCGCTACTCACTCTAGAGGACTTGCCGCCTGGGTTTACTTACTATTCGAGTGAGGGGATGCAAAACAGCTCCTCCGGGGCGATCGCCAACTGTGAGGCGGCTGAAGCTCAGGGATATGCCTTTGCCTTGCAGCAAGACGGTGAGATCATTGAACGGGTTTGTGTGACCTCATCGCCAATCAGCAATATCTTTGGGGATAGTGAGTCAAATTCTGCTCTTGGTGAGGCATTTTTGGATGCCATGTTAAGCAATCCAGATGCATTATCTCAACTGTTGGGGCAAGAAAAACCGGCAGATTTAGAATTCCTGGAATTAAAAGGTATTGGTGATTCAGCAGTTGGGTTTAGAGGAACAGTAGAGGCGATCGGTGCAGCAGACATCGGGCTATTTCGCAGAGGTGCAATGCTCAACACCGTGTTTATCATTCACCCAAATCATCCAACGCCGCTTACATCTCTGCAAGAAATTGCGTCCAAGTTAGACGAACAAGTGAAGCTTTCTGTAGGAGAAAGCCCGTTCACACCCGCAACAAGCTAGATTCAAACTAGAAACTAGATCAGTGTGCGACCTACTAGAGAACTAGCTTGATAGATCCCTTCTTGCTTGGTTTCGGTTAGCTAATATATCGGTTATATCAGTAGGTTCTATTTTCATAGCGAAAGAGCAAATATAGGTATCAGTTCAGGTAAAGTACCTCAGTTATGTTCTATATGAAAGCGGGTGCGATAGAACGCTTGATTGAGCAGGGTTTTTCATCTACTTAAGGTTAAGTCAAGCAGAACGAGATTGCCGTAATGGTAAGGAACTAATGCTGTGACGCTTCGCCACAAGACGCTCTTGATCATTGCGGCTACTTTGCTGGGTTTGCTGCTGGTGCTGTCGCTGGTTCTCTCCCGGATTTGGTTGACCGGGTTTGAACGGGTTGAAATACAGCAGACTTACCAGAATGTTCAACGAGTCTCAGATGCGATCGCCAATGATATGGCAGAGTTAGAGGCAATGGTAGGGGATTGGTCGCCTTGGGATGAAACCTATCAGTTCATTGAAGATCGCAACGCAGCATACATTGCAGGAAATTTAGATAACAGTTCCATTGCTAATTTCAAACTAAATCTTGTTGTTTACATCAACCAAGCTGGGAAGATTGTTTTTGCTCAAGGTTTTGATCTTCAAAAGCATGAAGTCACTCCTTTGCCCTCAGGCTTACAAGAACACCTGACTAATCATCCCCGTTTGGCGCGTCACGCTGAACTTGAGAGCAAACTGAGCGGCATTCTGATGCTGCCCGAAGTCCCCTTTCTAGTTGCCTCACAACCGATTCGACGCAGCGATCGCTCTGGCCCCATACGAGGCACTTTAATTTTTGGACGATGCCTGGATGCATCTAAATTTAAGAAGCTGGAAGCATTAACTCACCTATCGATCGCTGCTTTTCCTGCACAACAGCCCTTGCCTGAGGACTTTCGGGCAGCACAGATGGCTCTAGGTGACTCTTCATCCATTTATGTAGAACCCCTAAGCCGCGATCGCATTGCTGGCTATACTCAAATCCGCGACATCTACAACAATCCTGCTCTGCTGATACGGGTAGACAGTGAGCGAGACGTTTATCACAAGGGGCTAAGAAGCTGGAGGTACTTGATTCAAGTCCTATTCTCTACTGGTTTGCTGTTTGGCATCGTCACCCTAGTGCTACTAGAAAAGCTCGTTTTATCCAGACTAACCAGGCTGAGCCGGGAAGTTAGCAATATTCGTGATACCGAAGACTTATCCTTGCGCTTACAGGAGGGTGGTCGCGACGAGCTGTCCCGTTTGATTAGGATGCTCAATCAGTTGTTAGTCACATTAGAACACTCTCAGCAAGCATTGAGTCAATCCAAAGAGGAGTTAGAGCAACGAGTTGAACAGCGTACTATCGCCCTAAGAAGAACCAATGAAGACCTGTTGGCAGAAATGGCAGAACGTCATCAGGTGGAACTGCAACTGCGTAGCTCAGAAAACTATTTGCGAACATACGCTCAACAGCTAGAACAAGCTCTATGGCAACTGAAAGAAACCCAAACTCAGCTCATTCACAGTGAGAAGATGTCTTCTCTCGGACAGCTTGTTGCAGGCGTTGCCCATGAAATTAATAATCCCCTAACTTTCATTGCGGGCAATCTCACTTATGCCAACAGTTACATTCATGATTTACTGGGGTTGCTGGAGCGCTATCAACAATACTATTGCTGCCCTGCACCCGAAATTCAGGCAGAAGCTAACTCAATCGACCTGGATTTCTTGATAGATGATCTGCCCAAGCTGCTGTCCTCTATGCAGGTTGGAGTCGATCGCATCCAAGAGATCGTTTTGGCATTGCGAAACTTCTCTCGTATCGATGGTGCAACTTTCAAACCATCCGACCTACATGAGGGACTTGAAAGTACGCTGTTAATTCTGCAAAGCCGACTCAAAGCTAAGTTAGGATTTGCGGGCATTACTATCATCAAAGAGTATGATGAACTGCCTTTGGTAGAGTGCGATGCCGGGCAAATTAATCAAGTCTTTATGAATATTTTGAGCAATGCAATTGATGCACTAGAGGAATATCAGCAGCACTTTCAGTTACATCCGGAGCTATCAGCAACAATCTGGATCAGAACCCAGAGGCTCAACTCTCAACGGATTGCTATTCGGATTGCAGACAATGGGTCAGGTATTTCCGAAACCACTCAACGGCAATTGTTTGACCCTTTCTTCACGACTAAATCGGTCGGTAAGGGAACAGGGTTAGGGCTATCCATCAGCTATCGGATTATCACCGAAAGGCATGGAGGAAACTTACAGTGTATTTCCACACTGGGGCAAGGAGCTGAATTTATCATCGAGTTGCCAATTCAACAGGAGGTTTTGAATGAGGAGCACAATTAAGAATTAAGTTGCTGGGGCGCTCCTAAATTTCCAAACAAATCAAAGGGCTGATTGCACTCGTTGAATCAACTCATCTAGATGCTGTTCACAGAATTGTTCTGCTTGCTCTAGGGGAATCCCTCGTTCAACCGCATAGGTTTCGAAGGCATTGTAAATCATCGCTTTGGATATCTCTTTTTCTGCTTCTCCAACTGCCCAACGATGTTCAATGCAGCCTTGAATGATTAGATTCACCAGTTGTTGCTCTTGGCGAAAATCAGCCAGAAGCTGCTCAGCAACGCTTTGGGGAGAGAGGTCGGACATTGAATCAGTCACTCAAAAACTCACTTTATACGGCCAGTTCCACAATTTCTGCGTGGACAGCTTTTCCCTCTACGCGCAGGTGAGCCACTGAGATCGGTAACTTAAATCGTCTTGGCCCAGCACTTCCTGGGTTGAGAAAAAGAATTCCATTGTTTTCTACAATCGACGGCTTGTGGGAATGTCCGCTAATCACAACCTGTACACCGGTGGTTTCAAACAGATTGAACTCTCGTCCGATGTGCAGGATATGAACGGATACATCTTCAATTTTGAGAGTTTGACGTTCAGCGATCGCCTTTGCCCATTCATCCGTATCATTGTTGCCACGCACTGCAACTACAGGGGCGATCGCTTCCAACTCTGCCAAAACTTCCGGGTTACCAATATCCCCCGCATGAAGAATTAGCTCAGAATTTGCCAGAGCCGCTACTGCTTCAGGGCGCAACAGCCCGTGTGTGTCAGAGATTACGCCAACCTGCATGTCTTCCTCAGAGTGTTCAAAATTGCTTCCTGATCGTGATTTATCGGGATTTCCTTTCTCTAGTGTAGTTCTCAGATCTATTCGGCAAAAAAATTAGGGGTATAAGATTGCGATCGTCATGTTTTAGTTCGTTACAAAACATTGAAATTTGATGTTAGCCAATATTCTGATAAGGCGAAAGGCGAATCAGCCTGAAAGTACTGAAACGAAGAGTTAAAGGAGAACTTTAAGGAAACTTCCTAGGAAAACAGGGATTATTTTTTGCAGCAGAAGTGTTTGATTTAATTTCAACCCAACGAAGATTAGCGCAGTGTCTTTAGGATATGTATTATTTCACTACCTTGAAAGGCAGTTAACATAAAAGAACCGATGAAATGTATATTTTTTATAAAAGTTTAAATTTCTCCGCCTAAGATATGAGCTATTTATTTTATGGTCAAGCGATCGCTCCGAGCATCCCCTTCTGGCATTCAACAGGCTAAACGAGCATTTGCTATCAAAGAATGGACTCAAGAAAATCTAGCAGGGGAAATAAACCTAAAGACCCGCCAACCAATCTGGCGATTCTTTACGGGACAACCTGTCGATCGCCAAGTTTTTCTATCTATTTGCTCGATCCTCGACCTGGATTGGCGAGAAATTTCGGAAAATCCGCCGGCGGATTTTCCGGGACTCGGAGAGACGGTTGGGTCTGTTTCTCTAGATTCTCAAAATATCGATGCGCTGGTGCAACAGGTGCGATCGCAACGTCGAGATACCATTCAATATCAGTGCGGAATTTTGCAGTTGCTCGATGTCAGTCGCCCTATTAGCCTGGATGACATTTATGTAGATCTGAATATTTTGGAGGAAATTGCCAGTCAACAGTGGCTTGAAATTGCTGACTTGCAAAACTTGAAACCCTCTGAATTTGATCGCGTAGGTTTGGGAGCAGTTGAGCAAAAGCAAATACCGGGAATACAGGCGGTTGAAACCTACTCAAAGCTTCGGGTGTTGGGCAAACCAGGCGTGGGCAAAACTACTTTTTTGCAGCACTTAGCAATTCGGTGCAACCGAGGTGAGTTTGCTGCCCATCAAGTGCCGATCTTCATCGCTTTGAGAGATTTTGCTGAAGAATCCAGAGATACAGGCAAGTTCAGCCTCTTAAGCTACATTCGTCAGTCCTTTCTCACCGCTGGAATTTCTAACTCCTCTGTGCTGGAAACCTTACTGCAAGCAGGGCGAGTTTTGCTGTTATTGGACGGCATGGATGAGGTGCTAAGCCAAGATGCAACAGCCGTTCTAAGAGAAATTCGCAAATTCTCTAACCAGTATCACCGCAATCGATTTGTTGTGTCCTGTCGCACTGCTGCCCAAAGGCTGCAACTGCAAGGGTTTACGGATGTAGAAATTGCCCCCTTTACTCAAGCACAAATTACTATTTTCGCGCAAAAGTGGTTTTTGGCACTCACTCAAACGACGGCTCGATCTGGACAGGAGCAGGCTGCTCAGTTTATTCAGAAGCTGGATTTGCCAGAAAACTGGCAGTTTCGGCAACTAGTGGTTACACCTTTGTTTTTGCATCTCGCTTGCTGGGTGTTTCACGGTCAAGAAAAGTTTCCAACTAAGCGAAGTGAGTTTTATAAGCAAGGGCTAGATCTGCTGCTAGGTCAATGGGATGAAGCGAAAGGAGTTGAACGTGATGATGTGTATCGGGGTTTTTTGTTGCCCCAAAAGTTGAGACTGCTGAGTCAGTTAGCAGCAGTAACTTTTGAACAGGGTCAATACTTCTTTGAACAGCGCACAATCGAGCAGTACATCAGCGACTACTTGCGAAACTTGCCGGGGGTGCCCCTAGAGCCAGAGGAACTGCAACTCGAA
This sequence comes from Cyanobacteria bacterium FACHB-471, assembly GCA_014695345.1. Classification (GTDB taxonomy): domain Bacteria; phylum Cyanobacteriota; class Cyanobacteriia; order Elainellales; family Elainellaceae; genus JAAUTN01. The sequence continues at coordinate 257,106 of JACJOC010000012.1, read as the reverse complement.
AGCGAGGCTATGTTGAATGCGATCGAGGCACAACACGGCTTGCTGACCGAGCGGGCAAGAGGAATTTTTTCGTTTTCCTATCTGGCATTTCAAGAATACTTTACAGCACGAAAAATCGTTGCTAGTCATAATTTGCGGGCATTAGAGCAAACCCTAGGAGGACTGGTCAGCCACATCACCGATCAGCATTGGCGCGAAGTTTTCTTGTTAACAGCTGCTATGTTGCGGAGCGCCGATTCGTTGGTGCAGTTGATGAAGCAACAGATTGATGGATTGGTTGCCCAAGATCCCTATTTGCAAGAATTTTTGATGTGGGCTAGCCAAAAATCTCAAACCCTCTCATCCCAACCCAAAGTTGCAACTTCACGGGCGTTTTACCTTGCGCTTGCCCAAACCCCTCACACGGCAACTCACTTCACCCTAGCTAGCACCCTGGATCAAGGAATGTTTTTAGATGCGGCGCTGGACAATTTGTTGCTAGAGTGCGCCATTAGTCACAGTCAGGATTTTGCCCATGCCAATGCGTGTGGCGAAGCACTCAACAACATTATGGTGATGGTTTTAGATGCGGGGTTTTATAAGTCTCTTCAACAGTTGAGAGATCAGCTACCCTCTCCTAATCAAAATCAAGAACGGTTTCAGACTTGGTGGCAAACTCACTATTCTGCCTGGATAAAACAATTGCGGGACACAACCGCCAATTACCGAAGTATTCACCATTCCTGGCAGTTTAGCTCGGAGCAAAAGCAAGTTCTGCAAAGCTACTACGATGCTAATCAACTTCTAGTCGATTGTTTGAATAGTAACTGTGAAGTCACGGCAGCGATCCGGCAAGAGATTGAAACTACATTGCTGTTGCCTCAAAAGGAACTAGAAGATCGGGAGTGGCAAGGAGAGTAAATTGATTAGTCAATCGTTTGGGTTTTACGGCATTGCTTTTTTTGGAATTATTTTGTTGCGATATTTTCTGGTAGCGGGAGGAACTTACTTATTGTTCTACTCGCGATTCAGTCAATCCTTTGTTGATCGTATCCCGCAGCATCGATCTCCTTCCTGGCGATCGATTCAACGTGATATTCAACTCTCTGTTCTTTCGGCAGGCGTTTTTGCGCTAGCGGCAGCGTTTACCCTGTCAGCTTACGGTTGGGGCATTACCCGCTTGTACAGCTATCCTCAACAGTATGGGCTGTGGTATTTGGGAGCGAGTTATGTCGCGGTGTTAGTTCTCCAGGATGCCTACTTTTACTTTACCCATCGCTTATTTCACCACCCAGCACTCTTTCCCTGGCTGCACCAGGGGCATCACCGATCGCGCTATCCTACCCCGTGGACTTCGTTTGCTTTTGATCCTTTAGAGGCAGTTGTTCAGTCGCTTTTCCTGGTCGGCATCATCTTTGTTATGCCGCTGCATTTCGTTACGCTGATTGCGGTTCTTACAACGATGACGGTATGGGCAGCGTTAAACCATCTTGGGATCGATCGCTTACCTGCTTCATTTCCTCACCATTGGCTCGGCCGGTGGTTTATTGGACCTGCCCATCATTCCATTCATCATCTTAAGTACACCACCCACTACGGGCTGTATTTTACTTTTTGGGACACCTTACTTGGCACTGATGATCCCAGCTATAAAAAGATTAGCCATCGCCAATTCAGCCCTTAATAGCTCGATTTGAAAAATATTTTTTGCACATTGTGTTGGAGTCAATCAACTCATTCACGAAATCAAACGCTGATCGGTCATAGTTATAGGCCTAAAGGGTGAATCAGCTAGCCGCTGAGACTAATCAAAAAATAGCGAACTAACTTGAACATTCATTCCCATCCTTAAGGAGCTGACTCATGAGTATTATCAAAAAATTAATTGTGGATGCTGATGCTGAATGCCGCTATCTAACTCCCGGAGAGACGGACCAAATCAAGCGTTTCGTGGTGAGTGGCGATCGCCGCCTGAGACTGGTCAGAGTTTTAACGGAAAGTCGCGATCGCATTATTAAGCAAGCCGCCAACCAATTATTCCAGCGTCGTCCCAGCCTCGTCTCACCCGGTGGTAACGCTTATGGTGAAGCTATGACTGCGACTTGCCTGCGAGATTTAGACTACTACCTGCGCTTAATTACCTACAGCGTGGCGGCTGGAGAAACAACTCCTCTTGAGGAAATTGGGGTAATCGGAGTCCGCCAAATGTATCATTCTCTCGGCACTCCCATTGATGCTGTAGCTGAAGGCGTGCGGGCAATGAAAGGTGCCACAACCACAATATTGTCGCCAGAAGAGTCCACTGAAGTTGGTTCTTACTTTGACTACTTGATTAACGCACTTCAATAGCTGTATCTAATTTCATTTCCTCAGGGGTTCAGTGCAAGACTTGAAGCGCTGACAAACTTCTCTTATTGCGTTATTCCATCCCGAATCGAGCTGTAGTCAATCAAGTCTTACAGTAAATCAAACAGCACCGCTTCAAAGTACTAGAAAAGCCAGCTAAACCCGCTTTACCCAAGGTTTAGAATGCAAAGTTTCAGAATACGGATGATTCAATGACCTCTCACACAAGGCTACTGAAACAGTTGTCCAAACAAACCTTTCTAAGGGGGGATTGGCAAGCTGATCCTATTAATCTTGATCAGTTTATGAGTAGTAGACGACTATGCCCGTGTTGCTCAAATGTTTTGCTCCGTCATGTTTGTTTTGGTAGGTTTTACTGGCGTTGTAGGCATTGTCACCAGCTAATGCCAGCCATAAAAGGCAAAATTACATTTGCCACTTAAGCAAGCTTGTCGGGTCAGTTCATTCGCTCCAGTCATCATCACTACAAGCGAGGAATCAACATGTTGATAACGAATGAACTCTTGCTTAATCCTGGTTTACTCAAAAATGTGGAAATCTTTGTAGTAGACAACGATCGCGACAGCAGAGATTTGTACGCTTGTCTACTGGAAAGCTATGGAGCAAGAGTGACCACAATTAGCTCAATCAAAGACGCATTAGACTTTCTAGAGTGGCGCATCCCCACCATTTTGATTTGTGAGACAAGATTCCTGGGTGAAGGTATCTATCCACTCATTCAACACGTCAAGCATCTTACGCTCACCACGGGCAGAATGCTCCCTGTCATAGTTACTTCGACCAGTTCTTCAACAAGCTTTGCTCAACAGTGGGGATTGGAGGTTGAAGCATATTTGCTCAAGCCTATTGAACTCAATCGTTTTGTCCATGAGATCTGGCGACTGACACTCCTATCAAGTGTTGCCTATCCGCTTAACCTTCAACGCTGGGGCACATTGTGTTCGAGTGTTAGGGTGAGTTGAATCGATGCCTAAGATCCTTGTCCTCGATCGCTCTTCTAATCGCATCGATCATCATAGTCATCCAGAGCAATGGGTACAAACAAACCCTCAATTCTTCGTCTCAGGCAACCTTACTATTGTTAACTCTGCTGTTGACAGACTACTAAGCAGGTAAGCAGTACTAAATACTGTTTCAACCAGGGAAGTGCCTCTCCTGGCTGCTTTCCCAGCTTTTATAGTCGTCCATCTCCTGAGTAGCACCGATTTTGATTGCAAAATTTTAATACGTTTTGATGCAACTTATACAATTCAAACACCTGCATCAACATTATTTCAATCGTTCTTATGGGATGTTGCTTGACAGCATAAAAATGATGTTTCATCTAAATTTAATTTCAAAAGATTATGACTTACTTACTTTCCCTTTTAACAACTGAATCTTCTCAAGAACACCCTCAGATTCTTTGCTATTACATGAATGACACAAGCAGTATTCAAGTCATTCGGGCGATGAGTGGAGCAAGGTGTAATTTTGAGCGGGTCGTTTTCTCAGAAGAACGTATTTTATTTGAAGCGTTGTCAGAATCCTATTTAGAAGTCTATTCGTTTCTAATCAATAAGACAAAATCAAGAAAAATTGATTGTAAAACACTGCAAGTTAGCGAAGGATTCGGTCTTCGCAAAACTTTGTAATTAGAGTTTGTAGACTAGATTTCTTAGGCTAAATTCTTATGGATTAACAACACTATGGCAATCAATAAAAGCAGTATTATGCGAGTTTTATTACTTTATCCTCTCTTCCCAAAATCATTCTGGTCTTTCGACAAAGCTCTTGAATTGATCGGGCGTAAAGTTTCTCTGCCGCCGTTGAGTTTGACCACTGTTGCTGCTATTCTGCCTCAAACCTGGGAGTTTCGTTTGGTAGACCGAAATGTGGGTTATGAGAGTGAAGCAGATTGGTACTGGGCAGATCTGGTGATCATCTCTGGCATGATTGTGCAGAAGGAAGACATGCTGCATCTGATTGAAGCGGCAAAGCGACGGGGCAAGCGAGTTGCGGTCGGAGGCCCTTACGTTACTTCTGTTCCTGATGCTGCACAAGTGGCTGGAGCTGATTTTTTGGTGTTAGATGAAGGTGAAATCACCTTACCCTTGTTAGTCGAAGCGCTGGAACGAGGAGAGACTACAGGAGTTTTCCGCTCTAACGGTGAAAAACCAGATGTCACAACTACCCCTCTTCCACGATTTGATCTGCTTAATCTAAACGCTTACAGCGATATGTCAGTTCAGTTTTCGCGGGGGTGTCCCTATCAATGCGAATTCTGCGACATTATTGTGCTGTACGGACGAAAACCTCGCACCAAAACACCTGCTCAATTATTAGCAGAGTTGCAAAAGCTCTACGATTTGGGATGGCGGCGATCGATCTTCGTTGTAGATGATAATTTCATCGGCAACAAACGGAATGCCAAGCTAATGCTGCGAGAACTGGCTCCTTGGATGGCAGAACGAGGCTATCCCTTTAGTTTTTCAACCGAAGCTTCTGTCGATTTGGCGCAAGATCAGGAATTGCTAGATTTGATGATTGCTGCAAATTTTGGTGCCGTCTTTTTAGGGATAGAGACTCCAGATACTGATAGCCTATCTCTGACTCAAAAATTTCAAAATACGCGCAACTCGCTCATAGAATCCGTTCAAACTATTAACCGATCAGGGCTGCGAGTGATGGCAGGATTCATCATTGGGTTTGATGGCGAGAAATCAGGAGCGGGCGATCGCATCATTGACTTTGTGGAAGCTACGGCTATTCCCCAGGCTCATTTCAGTATGCTGCAAGCCTTACCCAATACTGCTCTATCGCAGCGCTTGCAAAAAGAAGGAAGATTACTCGAAACGGGGGAGGCTAATATTCATCAAACCACGTTAATTAATTTTGTTCCTACCCGTCCCCTAGTAGAGATTGCTCACGAATATGTCCGCTGCTTTTGGGATTTATATGAACCCGATCGCTACCTGGCACGGGTCTATCGCCATTTCATTGACATGAAACCCAAACCTCATAAGAAAAAATTCAAGCTGCCAGCACTCATAGACCTGCGAGCCCTGTTCATTATTTGCTGGCGACAAGGGTTAAAACGCAACACCCGCTGGCAGTTTTGGCAGCAGTTGTTTTCAATCATTCAGCATAATCCAGGCGTATTCAAACACTACCTGACTAATTGCGCGCATCTAGAACACTTCATCGACTACCGCCAAATTGTGCGAGATGAAATTGAAGCTCAACTAATTGATGATTCACCCATCGAATCGAAAGCCACTGAGTTGATAGCACCTCGATCAGCCTAGGAAAAGCCTTGCAGATGCTTTGCGATTTCAGCAGCTTCAACTAATGGATTAATTTTGTTTTTAATAACCACAACCTATAGAGTGTATGATTTTGCACAGTTGATGCCGTGGTCGGCACTCTGTTAGCGTAATTCAATCATCATTGAAATAGACTATGATGATGTTGTAAGGCTTGCAAAAAGGACACCCACGAGCTACACCAAAAGCCGAGGGAAAACCTTCCTTCCTGAAAAGCATCGCAGCGATGGCAGTGAACAAATTTCGGCTGAAGTCCAAGCTAATATTCGCTCTGATGGCGCTCGACTGATTGCTACTCATTTTATGGTTGGTTACATCTCAGACGATGAAGGTCTCATCAATAACTACGCAATTGAGCCTATCATTTCTGTTTCAGCATATTCTTTACGACAACAACAGCGACACTATGCTTCTCTAAGAACGGGAACTGTACTCTCTGTCGCTTCAAAAAGGTTCGTTGCATTGGCTGCTAGCTAGGAATTTATAGCCTGGGTAGATTGCAGCAAGTTGTTCTACTGAACTTAAACAGCTTGCTGTCATCATTCACTCAATACAATCTAACTGTCAACCTTTAAGCTTTTACGGATATAGCTGTATTCCTTTTCCTGAAACTGTTCTACCTTGCATAGAACAGTTACATCCATCTATCACTTTTGACAGATTCAATGTAGTCCAAATTTTGGAGTTTTCTATGACTTTTACAACCGAATCTGCTCGCTCTATTTTTCCTGATACCAAGGTTTCTGCTGTTGTTCCAAAAACAATTGAGCAATTTGACAAACTCAAAGCAGAAGACCAACTGGCATTGATTTGGTTTGCCTTCACTGAGATGGGTAAAACGATCACTATTGCGGCTCCGGGTGCCGCCAACATGATGTTTGCTCAGAGCACTCTTGACCAGATTAAGCAAATGTCACCTGCTGAGCAAACGCAGGTGATGTGTGATTTAACCAACCATGCGGATACACCCATTTGCCGGACCTATGGTTCTTTCACCATGAATATCAAACTCGGCTTCTGGAATCAGTTGGGAGAATGGATGGAAAAAGGACTTGTCGCTCCGATTCCTCAGGGCTATCAGCTTTCTTCTCAGGCAAATGCGGTGTTGAAGTCGATTAAGAATGCTGATCCGGGACAGCAAATCACTATTCTCCGCAGCACCGTAGTCAATATGGGGTTTGACTCGCAGGATTTAGACAGTCCTAAAAAGGTTGCTGATCCGGTTGTGATACCCACGGAGATGGCAAACCGAACCCAAATCCAAATTGAAGGTGTAACTCATCCAACAGTTTTGAGCTACATCGACAATATGAACGCTAATGACTTTGAGGTCGCTGTTGACCTATTTGCGCCCAATGGTGCCCTACAGCCTCCCTTTCAAAAACCAATCTTGGGTCGCGACTTGATTCTTGCGTATATGCGAGAGGAATGCCAGGGGCTGAAGCTGATGCCCGAGCAGGGCGTTGTGGAAAGTGTGGAAGAGGGGTATACCCCAATCAAAGTGACTGGCAAGGTTCAAACTCCCTGGTTTGGTAGTAGCGTGGGCATGAATATTGCATGGCGGTTTTTGCTTGATCCGGAAGGCAAAATCTTCTTTGTCGTGATTGATCTGCTGGCTTCACCCAGGGAACTGTTGACCTTAGTACGTCGCTAATTTCCTAGTTTTGGGTCAATTGATTGTGGCTGGGTTGTGAGAAGTGCAAGCGCTCTGCTGAAGTTCGGTTCTCACGATCCATGCGTTTCATAGGATTTGTGTGCGATCGCTTCCAACTCAATATTTTTATCTCTACATTTCGTGAAGCGCTTAGATAGCTCGAAGATGCTATTTCAACTCGATATTCACCTTAATAAAACCAACTCGATCGAAGGACAAAATTATGGATGCTCAAGAGATTTTGAGACTCTACTCCACAGGACAACGAGATTTTAGTCATGTAAACCTGGTTCAAGTCTGCCTAACCAATGCAAAGTTAATTGGGGCAACGCTGATTGGAGCCGAGTTGATTGGGGCTGATTTACGTGGAGCAGATCTGACTGAGGCTCATCTCAACCAAGCAAAGCTGAATCAAGCCAACCTAGCTAATGCAGAAATGATTCAAGTTTGCTTAACTCACGCTGATTTGAGTGGGGCAGACCTCAGTGGAGCAGATTTGACTCACGCTGATCTGAGTGGGGCAGACCTCAGCGGAGCCAATCTAGGGGGGGCAGATTTGCGGCAAGCCAACCTGGGTAGAGCAGATTTGAGCGGGGGAGATTTGCGGTGTGCAGATTTGACGGGTGCGGATTTACGGCAGACAAATCTTAGCCACACAAATTTAGATGGGGCATATCTGGGTGAAGCAGATTTAACGGGGGCAAATATTCAAGGAGTAAATATGGATAGAGCAAGGTTGAGCAAAACTAAAATGCCGAATGGAACTACACATAACTAATCACTCAGACGGGCGTTTAAGCAAGTCATTGCAAACTAGAATAGAGATATAAACAGCGACAACGCTACACGTTGCGAGGCAGCCAAAATGGATGCCAATGAAGTTTTGAAGGATTATTTAGAATCTGCCAATTGTCTAGGTGATTGATCAACAATCTGCCGCTGGTTAGAGGCGCAGTTAGCTAAGTAGTACTGCTAATCATTGTCTAAGGTATGTTGAAAATTTTGATTGAGGAGATCTTATGTCAAAGCAAAGAAAAAGCAATAAAGAACCTAAAAAACCAAAAGCCGTTTCTGATGAAACCCGAAAACAGAAGAAAGACCTCAAAAAGCATGATGGAAGAACATCAGGGCTATTTGGCTCTTCAAAATAGACTTTCACTAATGCCTTTTGATTTTGCTCTTATTCTGTAAAGTGCGATCGCTTGATTGCTTTAACTTCCACCGCTTATTCAAGATAAGCAGGTGGATTTTTTTATCAGCTCAATCACCCTAATCCCGTTTTTATGAGGTTGCATCTTTTGATTTAGATTGTGAAACTATGTAAATAATTTGTTATACTAGTTTACATAGCGCAATAAATAAGTCAAAATTTTGTTCCTGATTGGCAAAAACCTAATGCTCACGCTCACATAGATTAATTCACCTCTCTCAAATGCTGAGTGTGATCAGTCAGTTTCGGCTCAAGTTTTAAAACCGTTAGTGCGTTACTAGATTCAAAGCTTTTGTTTTTTATTAGAAGGCAGTTATGAACCAATCAATTGAACTCACTTTAGATCAAGAATTTAGCCTCCGGATCTTTGCAGATCAGGTAAAACAGATGTCTCATGAGCAGGCGCAAGAATTTTTGGTTGAACAACACAGACTTATGATGTCTCAAAAGACGATGTATCAGAATCTTTTGAAGCACGAATGGAAGTTGGATTTGGATAGCGTTTCTTCCTAAACCGGAAGGTGATGTTTGACCTCTACACTTAATCGGAACCTGATGTAAGTCAGTCCTTCTCTACAAAGAAGTCTGCTGCTCTGGAGTTATGCCAAACCAGCGCTGGTCAAATTCGTTGAGTGTTTGAACTTGCGATCGCAGCCATTCTTCAAATCGCTCTTGTAGCAGTCGTTTTTGCATCGGTTCATCTAACTGAGCAGGAAGGCGCTCTTCTAAGCGCACGACCAAACACCAGTCCCCCAGAACTAGTGTTTGGACTTCACCAATCTGACTGTGATGGAGCAGACCAGCGAGTTTTGTATTCAGGGCACCCAGTTCGACGGTGTAACTCCCTATAGCGTCGAGTCCCGATATTTTGTCGATGTTGCCGTTAGGGGAATAAGTTCCCCTAACGGCAATTTTTCTTCCATCAACCTCACTATCCCGAACCAGATCTTGCGCCACTCGAATATTGACAAAGAGTCAGAGCAAAGGTCAGATAAATGTCGGCTGTGCAAGATTAAGCGTTCTCGTTCAGCTTTAACGCTCGACTGGCATTGAGAATTGCCAGCAGTGCAACACCCACATCAGCAAAAACAGCTTCCCAGAGTGTTGCCACGCCAAATACTCCCAAAATGATAAATAGCCCCTTAATCGCCATTGCCAGCACAATGTTTTGCACTACGATTTTGCGTGTCTTTCTGGCTATCTGAATCGCTTCTACCACTTTGGATGGCGCATCGGTCATAATCACTACGTCTGCTGTCTCTATTGCAGCATCGGAACCTAGCCCACCCATGGCCATTCCAACATCGGCTCTTGCAATCACGGGTGCATCGTTGATGCCATCTCCGACAAAGACAACTTTGTCTTTACCAGATTGACTCAGTAACCTTTCAATTACCTCAACTTTGCCTTCGGGTAATAACTCAGCAATATAGGAATCTAAACCCAATTGTCTGGCTACAGTTTGAGCAACCTGTTTGTTGTCACCTGTCAGCATCACGGTTTGCTTGATGCCAACTCGCTTGAGGTCTCGGATGGCTTGTGCTGCATCTTCTCGAATTTCATCTGCAATGAGAATGTAACCCGCGTAGCGATGATTTACTGCTAGATGAACCACCGTTCCTTCTACCTGGCAGGTATCGTGATCAATGTTTTCTTGGTGGAGGAGGCGATCGCTTCCTGCTAACACGATCTGATTGTTCACCTTAGCCCGAATACCACAGCCTGCTATTTCCTTGTAATCGGTTATATCCGCATCGTTAATTGGTTGACCATACGCCGCTCGAATTGATTGAGCAATAGAGTGGTTAGAGTGAGATTCAGCTTTTGCTGCTAGGGTGAGCAATTCTAACTCTGAAAACCCATTTTTTGTCACAACCTGAGTGACTTTAAAAACTCCTTGAGTTAACGTTCCAGTTTTATCAAAAACAACAGTTTTGACAGCGGTGAGGGCATCAAGAAATACCGAACCTTTGACAAGAATTCCGCGTTTCGCGGCTCCTCCTACGCCTCCAAAGTAGCCCAACGGAATGCTGATCACCAGTCCACAAGGACAAGAAATGACGAGCAATACTAGAGCACGATAAATCCACTCTGCATGAGTTGTACCGGGGATTAGCAAGGGAGGAAAGAGGGCGATCGCCAACGACAAAATCACAACCACAGGCGTGTAATATCGGGCAAACCGAGTAATAAACTTCTCAGTCTGTGCTTTTTTAGCAGTGGCATTCTGGACTAGATCTAAAATTTTGGCGATCGAAGATTCTTCAAATGGCTTTGTGACTCGCAGGGTTAATACTCCAGTCTGATTAATTATGCCTGCCAAAACAGATTCTCCAACTTTGACCGTGCATGGAATAGATTCTCCCGTTAGTGCTGAAGTGTCAACCTGAGAACTGCCCTCTAAAATCTCACCATCCAGCGGAATTTTCTCACCTGGCTTAACTAAAATGAGTTCACCAACGCTCACCGTTTCTGGTGAGACAGCTTTGATCAAACCATTTACTTTCACATTGGCAGTGTCAGGGCGAACTTCTAGCAAGGCTTTAATCGAACGGCGCGATCGCCCCACCGAGTATTCCTGAAATAACTCTCCAACCCGATAGAACAGCATCACAGCAACAGCTTCAGGCAATTGGTGAATAGCGATCGCTCCAACCGTGGCGATGGTCATCAAGAAGTTCTCATCAAACACCTGCCCTCTGAGAATGTTGCGTCCAGCAATCTTTAACACCGTCCAACCCGCAATTAGATAAGCAGGAATGAAGACTGCGTATTCTCCAAAGCTGTAGGGGGTGTTGTGCAGAACCTCCTCAAAAATCATGCCTCCGACTAAAAGAGCCACGACTATGAGCACTGGAAGGAGTTCTGTCTTGAGCGCAAACTCGCCGGTTCCATGACCGTGGTGGTGATCGTGGTCGTGATGATGTTCATCGTCATGCCCGTGATGATGGTCGTGGCTATGCTCGTGATCTTTGGAGTAATGAGTTTTAGCGTGAGAGTGTGCTGTAGGAGTGACGATGGTGTAGCCCAAAGCATTGATGCGATCGCGAAGCGTTGACTCATTCACCTGCTGTGAATCGTAAGAGACGATCAAGCGCTCAGTCGCAGAACTGACTGACACCTCAACCACACCTGCTACTTTTTGCAAGGCTGTCTCAATCTTTGCGGCGCAGCTTGCACAGTCCATGCCGCCTATCTGCATCTGCTGAGTTTTGAGCGATGGAGTTTGAGTCATAGCCGCTGCATGAAGTGCTGGAGGGAAAATTTTACGAACTCTAACACAATTCTAAAATGTATGAACAGTTATTCATATGTCTGGAATGAGAATCATTTCGTAGGGGTTTTGTACTCGTGCTTGACTGCGATCGCTTATTGCTGGGCCTTAATACTCAATGCCTGATTACAACAACCTAGGAGATTTCTGAGGAAAATTGGACTTCCTGTAGGGGCGAACGGCCGTTCGCCCCTACCAAGGCATTGCTACTCATACAGTAATTTCTTTCCCAGAAATCGCCTTAATGCTTAGCTGCAATGGCTTAATGCGTTGCTGCGATCGCTCAACACTTTGCTGCATGGAATAACGCATTGCTGCGATTAATTGAATGTTGCATATCAATCCCTCAAAACTTCCATACACTGGAGACAAGTTTCTTGGCATAGGGCAATGGTGCGACTAAAGCGGTGGCAGTGGGCGGTGTTGGCACTTCCGATCGCCATAATTGCGACTTTTTTACTGACAGCAGCGGGATGGCAGATTCACGCTTGGGGCATTAACTGGATTTGGAGCGTGTTTATCTTGCTGTTTGTCGGTTGGCGATGGCTGCTAGTGCGCTGGACGCAGCCTGCTCTAAAACAGGTCGAAGCAGTACTGGCAGAAGTAAGCGAAGAGCTGGAATCTGCTCCTGAGCCGTCTCCCGCCCTGTCAGCGAATGAGGCAACCCGCAAGGCAGAAGCAGCACTTCAAAAGATTCTTCAGGAAACGCAGACCGACTTGCCTGTGTGGGAAGATTGGGCAACGTTTTGGCGGCGCTGTCAGGATGTGGTGGTGGCGATCGCCCACATCTACCATCCCGAAGTGCGGTATCCTTTGCTCAACATCTACGTTCCCCAGGCATACGGGCTAATTCGCGGCACGGTGGACGACCTGGACGGGTGGATGCAAAAGCTCTCTCCAGCGCTCAATCAACTTACCGTTGGGCAGGCATACCAGGCATTTGAGGTGTATCGCAAGCTGGAGCCATCCGCCCGCAAACTGTTGCGAGCCTGGAACTGGGCGCAGTGGTTGCTTAATCCGGTCGCGGCGGCAGCAAGGCAGGCGACGGAGCCTTACAACAATCGCGCCACCCAGCAGCTATTGGTGAATTTGAGCCAGCTTTTACGCGAGGCGGCATTGCGGAATCTGTGTCAGCAGGCGATCGCCCTTTACAGTGGTTCTACAGGCACCTTACCAGGAGTGGCACCCGCACCAGAACCTGCGCTTCCTAAAGCAAAAACTCAAACGCTGCGAGAAATCCTGACCCAGTCAGAATCGATTGAAACGGTCGAGCAAAAACCCGTCAGCATTCTGCTAGTTGGGCGCACCGGAGCGGGAAAGAGCAGTTTGATCAACACCCTGTTTCAGGCTGACCTGGCTGTGGTGGATATGTTGCCCAGCACCGACCAGATTCAGAACTATCAGTGGAAAACGGAATTCGGGGAAACGCTTTCTCTCTGGGATACCCCAGGCTATGAACAGGCTGATCGAGCGGAGTTTCGCGAGTTGGTGCTGGACTATGCTAACGATGCCGATCTGCTGCTGCTGGTCACGCCTGCCCTTGACCCAGCCCTGCAAATGGATGTGGACTTTCTCAAAGATATGCAGGCAGAAGTGAGTGATTTACCGGCGATCGCCATCGTCACTCAAGTCGATCGACTGCGTCCTTTGCGCGAGTGGGAACCACCCTACGACTGGCAATGGGGCGATCGCCCTAAAGAAAAAGCAATTCGAGAAGCAACCGAATATCGTGCTCAGCTTTTAGGTGAGTTTTGCAATCAGGTATTGCCCATCGTCACCGCAGATTCTAAAACAGGTCGAGCTGCCTGGAATGCTGATGCGCTATCCGTTTCACTGGTGGAAGCGATCGCCCCAGCCAAGCAGCTTCGGCTCGCCCGCTTTCTGCAGAACCTGGATGCTCGCACCGTTGCCGCTGCCAAAATCATCGATCGCTACACCTTCCAAATGACGACTACGCAAGGACTAGCCGCATTCCTCAAAAGTCCAATTCTGCAATTTCTCTCAACCCTGTCTACCGGATCGCCTGCTCTAGCTTTTGCTCTAGCAGAACAAATTCCGGTTGAGCAACTGCCTATTGTCATTGGCAAACTTCAGATGGCGTATGACCTGTTCTCACTACTAAATCCGGGTGGCGCAAAGGCGTTAGAGTTTGACTTGCGATCGCTCTGGCCACTGCTGCTAGAAAATCCGACTTCCCCCGACCGCAACGCATGGGCATTTGGTCATACATTGATCGAATACTGGACACAAAGCCTATCGATTGAACAAGCCCAACAGCGGTTTGAACACTACCTGGGTCAGTAATTAAACCAGTAATTAAAGTTAAGGGAGTGCCCCGTCGGGGCACTCCCTTAACTTTTTCAATTCAGTTCTGTCCGGTAAAGAGAACTCAGAAACTGTAGTAACGGAGCGTGACGGGTGCAGCCATACACATCCTGCCATTAGTGGTGGGAACTATGCAGGATGGCGATCGCTTTTCAGATCATCACGTTACACCGTTTTAGGAGTTCTTCATGACAGCAACCGCTGATCTTCCTTTCAAGTTTAAGTTTGTTAAAAACGGACGGACTCAGAGCTTATTTCCCAAAAAAGGAACTGCAACTCAAGACAGCATTGTTTTAGGAAAAGATGTTTTGAGCTATGACGACATTGTGGATACGACTACTCGCGATCAACGCATCGTTCTTGCCCTATCCTCAACTAACAACTTGAGTTCAAGCCTACAAAAGTCCTTAGCTGGAGGCTCTGCAATCGTACTTGAGGTGAGTGGAGTCAAAGCTCAAGATTTAGAAAAACAAGTTGACCGAATTGCTTCCCAAAAAGCAATTGATAAACGCAAACAGCACCTATTAGAAATTGAAGGACATTTGCTGCGAGTCGTTTCCTGCTCGGATTGTGAAGCGACCCTTGATCTAACTGACTACGAGCGAAGTTCTCATATCTACTGCCGTTTTTGCGAAAGTATCTTTAAGGAGAATCAGCCGCCGCTCGCCCAAGGTTCAACCTACCGAGTGTGTGATGAATGTGATTTGTTCGATCGGATCAGGAGCTATACAGAATTCTACTTTTTCTTTTTCGTCATCGCTTACGCTTTCTCCTACAAACGCCGCTATGTGTGTGACCACTGTGCAAACGGTTTGTTCTGGAAAACGTTTCTAACAAACCTAATCTTTATCCTGGGAATACCTGCTTCGATTTACATCAAAATCAAGTCGATGTCGGGTCGCGATCCTGCTCTAAAAGAATTGGCACGGGCTAATGCATTGGCTAAGAAAGGGCAATACGACAAAGCTGCACCCATCTACAGCCAGCTTTCCCAGAACTATCTAGAACATCCAGGCTTGTTGATGAACGAAGGAATTGGTCACTTGGTCGCCAAAGATCCAGTAGGAGCGGTGCAATGTTGGCAGCGATCGCTCCAATCTTGCAGCAACTATCACCCCACACTAAGGCTACTCTACAATCTGCAAAACCTCAGTCAAAAGTGATGATGAGCCATTAAAAAAAGGTAGGAGAAAAGCTTTACCTTTCTCCTACCTTTTTCGTAACGAAACATTATTTTTGTGTAAGGGTGAAACATTCGCTAGAGGAATTGTGCTGGTTGACTGACAAAACTCCCAAAACTACGGGTGTATCGTAGGTTGGGTGAAGCGAATGCGTAACCCAACAGAATTTAGGTGGGTGTTGGGTTTTACGTTGTTTTACCCAACTTACATCAGCAGGTTTGCGACCGAATGCCTTGCCCCTATACAAGGATTTGTGGTGTCAGCTACTCGAAACTTTGACAGGTTCCTTTTCTGCAAACTCAACTACAGGTTGATTGGAGTTAAACCAGGCTTTGACAATCTTCCAGTCTCGATAGGGGAAAAGTAACTGGTCAAAAAATGTTTCCTTAATCGTTTCACCAATTAACCCAAAGTTCCTGGGTTGTTCGCCTTGAGGCATATAAAACGTACCGAAAATTAGATCGAAAATTGGGAAAAGTCCAGCAAAATTCTTGCCTGCTCCCTCTTCTTCTGTCGTGTGGTGCCAACGGTGGAAAGCAGGGCTAGAAATTACGTAGCGAAACGGTCCATAGGTCCAGGACACATTCGCATGAATGAAAGCAACATAGCTTGACAGCAGCGGCACATAAGCTTCAACGGCGATCGGGGAAAAGCCCAGTAGCAGCACCGGAGTCGCCTGACACACCCGCGAGATAATATCATTTACTGGATGCAGCCGCACTGCTGTGAGCCAGTCCATTACCTCAGCACTGTGGTGAACGGCATGAAAATCCCAAAGCTGGCGGGTATGGTGCCAACGATGCGTCCAGTAGCCGACAAAGTCACCAATGAAGATTGCAATTAGCCCTTGCACCCATAGCGGCAGGTGAGAAATCGGCCCGTAGCCCGCTAAAACCTGATTGATATCAAACGACAATCCTCCATTCTGAATAGTGATTCGCCCTAGTAGTAGGTAAAGCGGGATCAGGACAAGGGCGATCGTCGCCATGCTGATGATCTGGATCACCATTGGGGTGAAAAACCAATAAAAAGTATCCAGCCAAACTCCTCTCCGCCACTTGGGCTGGTCAGGAATGCTTGGGAAAAGGCGCTCCAGAACCCCAAAGACCAGGGTAAGAACCAAAAACAAAACCAGCGTTCTAACGAACCGTGCTTCCATGCCTTAAATGTCTGCTTTCTTGAAGTTTTCTTACATTTACCGTGATAGCCCTTAAATGACAACTCCTACGATCGGGCTAAAACAATGTAAGACGCTCTTTCAAGTACCTGAGTTCCATCAGGTTTTGATGCCCTTAAAGCGTTCCTTTGCGACTTGGAAAGCCTCTTGCATCACTGCCTGAATTTTTTGTGGGTCGGGTTTCTTGCCGCCCATCAGGTCTCCAAAGTAAACGCAGGCTCCTTCCCCCAACGACCAGGTGTAGGCAGCTGCCCAGGATGCAGCGATGACGCTGCCAAAGCCGGGGATGAATTTGATTAATTCTCGTCCGATTGCCTGGGCCAAAAATCCACCTGCGATCGCACTCACCACGCCGCCCGCCTGCGAGGGCGTAAGCGTCTGTCCATAGTGTTTCCCTAACAAGCCCACCATAGACACCTGGAGGGCAGTCAGCACCGGCATAGTGGCAAAGGGAAGCGGAATCGCGGCGATCGCCGCTGCCATGGTTGCAAACGCTAGCATATAGCGACGGGCCGTATCTCGATAAAGGTTGCCAATTTGGTCGCCCGCGCCTTTGTCGAGCAGCTGGTAAATTGCCCGAGCTTCGGCTTCAGGTAACAGATCGGCTAGCGTGTCGCGGAATGCTTCTAAGCCATAGAAAACTGGGGTGTAGCCATCTTCTTCTAAAGTGAAGTCGATTAGGACGGAGCGATCGCACACATCCTCAAAGATTTGTTGAATAGTCGTGAAGGCACGATTGACTTCCGCAAAATCGGGTGGATAAGGGGGATGGTCAGCGGTGCTGGGAGGATACACCTCATGCAGACAGGTCACAGCTAGCAAACAGGGAATCTCTGGATACTTTTGGCGCAACTGTTGAGCGATCTGTCGCAAAGTGTCAGTGGCAAAGTCATTAATTTTGATGGTAAGGATCAGAACCCTGGCACGGCGATCGCTCTCTTGTAAGTCGCCTACCAGTTCTTGAATGATTGCGTCAGTACTTTGATTGACATCACCCAGCCCTACGGTGTCTGTGAAAATCAATAACGGCAGGTCATTAGAAGGATAAGCGTAGCGTTCTGTGTGTTGAGTGTGGGGACGAAAACCTTGCCCGACGATTTCTGCCGAAACGCCTGTTAGACCACGCACAATAGAGCTTTTGCCAGCCTGGGGTTTACCAATCAACAGTGCTTCAGTGGTGGGGAGTTCTGCCCGGACAGTTTCTAAAATTTCTGCAACCTGGTCTTCGCTGACGCTAAACCACTTCACCACAGTTTGAGCAATCTGGTCTACAGGCAACAGTTTCACGAGGTTTGCAGTAGCACTATTCCACGTAGTCAAAGTACGAGATAAAGGTTGACTGCTGAGTGCCACCTTCAAATCTTCTACTAGCTTATCTGTAACCTTCACCTTACCAGTGGGTTCAATCCCTTGTTGGGGTTGAACGGAAGATGGGTCAGTGTGATTGAGTTCAGTCATGACTTTACATGCTGTATTACCTGCAAAAACCAGGAGGGCGATCGCTCACTCCTGCCTTACAGATTAAGACAATATCCCCAGCAATGAGTCATTCCTATAGCAGACTTGTAGAAATGTCTCATTCAAGCAAAAAGTCTAGGTTTATCTCCAGCGCACCAATCAATTACATTCCTTTACATAGCAGTCCTAAATCAGTTGTTAAGATGAGCCACTCCGTTTCAAACACCCCGTTAAATCGAATTTAAATTGCTTGCTAAAGTTCGTTTCAGTTCACCAAAAGGGTTAACGGAAAGACCATTCCGTGTCCGAATTTCCAGCCTTGAACCTGAAATTTACTTCAAGGCTGGAAATTGAACGGGATGCAATGAAAATAATCTTACAGTTCATTCGCAAAATCAATTTGCCAAACGTGGCTAATTTGGAGCACCTTCGCAGTTCGTAACATGCTTCAAGTCGATTTCTAAATCTCTTTTGGCTACATCAGTCAACAAAACAGCTATTCTTCCTAATCCCTTGTAATAGCCTTGTAGCGATCCCAAATAAATTATAAAAGGCAGTTCTCCTAGGAATGCGTTTCTCACAACTGTTCTCCTGGGAGCCAGGTTAGCTGTGTTGAGGCAGTAATTTTGAGCAGTGTCGTCTTTATCCCAAAACATCTCTCATTTGGGGCTAACCCAACCCTGTTTGAAACTGCGCTGGGTCTTGTAGAAAAACTGTTTCTAATCAGCAGATTGTGAATTATTATTCAAAATACATTCACTTACACCGGAGTATTGCTATTTTTTGCAAAAGCTCCAAAGTTTTCTAAAAAAGAGAGGAACTCCTAACTGTGCCAAGTACTCAAATTGCTCCAGCTTCCGACCCCACCTTAACTAAGTTGCTAGAAGTTGACTCTGATCTGGCAACTCAAGAAACAGAATTAGCTGCTCAACTGGAAGCACTTCAACAAAAGCGTAAAGGTCTTCAGACCGTGATTGGAATTTTTGCTCCAGGCAGCGAAGGAGGTTTTAATGAAGCTCTTCCTAAAATTGAGAGTCTGAATGGTTCTGCAGCAGCTAAGCCTGTTGAAGCAACCGAAGCGCCAGAGACAAAGCCTAAAAGAGGTAGGAAAGCCTCTCCTTCTAATAACACCCAAAAGAAAACAACCCCAACTCGCACTAAAGGTTCTCGAAAAACGGAGAACTGGCAGCAATACATGAAGAAAGAGTTTGGGCAAGCGTCTTTACCCGATGCGGTCTCTACGGTCTTACAAACCTACTCGAATGAAGCGCTGGAAACTCCGGCCATTGTGAGTGCCATCTTTACAGATAAGATGCCTTCAGAACTTCGCAATCAGGCTCGCGATCGCGTTTCTAACGTACTCTCGGTTGGCTTGAAAGATAATAAGTGGTATCGCGGCAAGAAGGGTTGTTACAGTGCTTCTAAAGCAGCAGCGGCAGCTAGCATTTCCTCTTAGAGGCAGATCTCAAGGTCGCTTTGATAAGAAGTCGCGACTATATGAACAAAACCTGCCTACGCAGGTGACAAAGTCTAAATGAGCTGAAGTCCGTTCGCACGGGCTCTGTTCTTGTAGTCGCGGTTTTACTTGTAGTTGCAGTTTTAACTACTAAATCTCTCAAACTTGTTTGAGGTTAACTGTTGAGTCTAACTGTTGTTGATGTAGGCAACGGTCAATTTGTTTTACCCGTTGCCATAATCACCATTACAACCAGGCACATACCTCAAGATTCTGAGTTGTTGTCAAACCGCGGAGATTCAAAGGCATCTAGTTCAAATACAGGTTGCTTAAGCGCTGGAGGGGCATAAGCGTCCAGTCCTTTAACGATCGCCTTTTTGACTTCAGGTGTGATTTTGATACGTCTAGACAGATCTTGATGAGTTCCATCAGATGAACTGTGTTCTTCCTCAAACTGTGTTTCTGTTTGAGTGGCCCTGATGGCTTGTAATTTCACTACTTCTAGCAAATCGGCACTTTGTCGCCGGTAAGTCGCAATTTGCTCATCTGTTGCCTGCAACTCAGTCTGATAGCTGAGTTCTAGCGCCTTTAACTGCACTTCGTATAAGTTTCTGGCTTGACTCTCAATTTCTGCTTTGTTTTCTCCTAGAGGGAGGCTGAGTTGAATAATGCAGGTGAGTTCGTTAGGATTAGCGATCGCCTGAATCGTCAAGTTTTGCTCACCATACTTCACCTGCAGATCTTGAAATGCCAGGAGAAAAGCCTGCCAGTCAATCCCGTCATCAAACGCTAACTCAACCGTCTCTAGTGCGATATCAGCTGAGTGAGTTGTGTCTACTGAGGCAGAGTCAATGTCCTGGTTTGACTGAGGGGTAGACTGCAAACTAACTGCCCGTGAAGATTGGGGAGGCAGGGATATCGATTGACTGCTATCCAACCCCACTGCAGCAAAAATTGCGCCACTAAAATTCGTTTCGCGATCAATACTCCAATCCTCTACACAAGTTTCTTCAAGAATCGCTTGTGTAAAATTGGTTCCCAAAGCCTGAGCCTTAAATAGATTTGCGCCAGTCAGGTTTGCTCCCGTTAGGTTTGCCCCATTCAAGTTAGCTCTAATCAGGGTTGCTTCACGTAGATCAGTCCCATGCAGGTCTGTGCCGCTCAGGTCTGCTCCGGTTAAATTAGCGCGTCTCAAATCTGTACCGCTGAGATTTGTTCCACGCAGGTCAGTTTTGCTCAAGTCTACGCGACTTAAATTGGCTCGGCTGAGGTCAGTATTACTCAGGTCTGCCTCGCTCAAATTTACCCGACTCAAGTCAGCTCTGGTCAAATCGGCACCGCTCAGGTTGGCTCCACTTAGGTTGGCATCCTTTAGGTCTGCCCCCACCAAAATTACGCCACTGCGATCCTGTCCGCTCAGATCTGCTTTGCTTAAATCTGCCCGACTTAGATTTGCCGAGGTTAGGTTTGCATCTCGCAGATTGGCACCTGCCAGGTTCGCTGCACTGAGATTAGTTTGGCTGAGGTTCGCTGCACTAAGATTAGCTTCGGTGAGATTAGCTTCGCTGAGATTTGCCTGGGTCAGGTCTGCCCAGCGAAAAGTGGCTTGAGTTAGATCAGCCTGGTTGAGATTTGCCTGAGTTAAATCTGCCCAACGAAAGTTTGCCTCACTGAGGGTTGCCTGATGCAGTCCGGCCCGCGTTAGGTCAGGAATTATCGGATTCTTTCGCCTCCACTCATTCCAAGCTTCTACGCCTTCTTTGAGCAGCGCTAGATATTCCTCGTTGATCATTGCTTTAGCCTGTCAGCGTTATTCTTTTTCATAGAAACTGAACTTCTTGCAAACTGCTGTGTCGGATTGGAGGGATGACAGCGAATCGTGACTTAAACCGTATAGGAGTCTAATGCAAGAGATTTACTTTTGGTCTTGCTGAGGATGCACTTCTCCATTCAGGCATTAACTCACGCTAACCTTGGCTTGATTGTGAAAGGTTTACGAAAGTTTCATGCTGGACTGGTGGTCATACTGATCTACGGAGGAGTTGCACCCTGAGCCGCGCCGTCGGTCTTTCAGCAGTTGATGCATCACCTGAATCACCGTACCTCTGGCATACTGGCTCATGGCCAGAACGGGTACTTGTCTGACGTGGACTTGATACTGCACATAAGGACCTTGGTGCAGCATGTTGACTGTTGTTTTGGGAGTGATGCCAGCTTTGAGAGCAGCCATTACAACTGCTTCATCGAGCTTGATGGCTGCCCAATCGTTCTCAGCAAAGCGCTGATAAAGCGTGGAATAGTCTAAGTCGGGTTGTCCGATGATTTGTCTGGATTGCAATAGGTACTGTTGTCGTGCCTGTTGTCCCAACTCTTTGGCTGGCTCCTTGGGTTGAAGCATGATCGTGGCACACGGCTATGCTGCTGCTTCAGCGTTGCTACATAAATCGCCCAGCAGGTTTTCTTCGTCAAAGTCAAACCCTTCATCTGTGATTGGGTTTGCAAACAGAGAGTCAGGAATGGCGATCGCTGATTCTAGTTCTGGATGCACTCTGAGCAATTCGGCTGTGAGTGATTCGCTCAGCATTTGCCTTAGCTCAACTTTGAGGTCGTTCCAGGAAAAAGGTTGGGTCAATGTGCCGGGACGTTCGATGTTAAAGCTGCTGCAAAGTAGCTCAATCTGTCGGGAGAGGAGTTCTACTGCATCTCGGGCGATCGCCTGAAGTTCCCCTTCACTCATTGCGGTGCCCTGGTAGGCAAAGGGTTTGTAAAAGGCGACGATTGCGTCTACTCCTTTGCGTTTCCCCTCCCGACTGCTGAAGCGATGGTTTTTGATCAGATATTGGAAGACGGCTCCCACCACCGAGTCTGTATCAGCATTGAAGGCAAACTGAACTCGCTGGCGAACGGTCTTTGTTTTGGTAGCCATTGCACCCGCCCAAGCTAAGCTAGAACCTCACTATACTTGCTCACTAACCCCTGGAACAAGCCATAGCAATCAGACATCCGCGTCACCATTGAGGGCATATCAGTTGCTTCGGGCAGTTCATTCACCAGTTCGTCTAGCTTTTCTTGTTTGCCGTCTGCAAAGATCACCTGGTCTGCCATCCGTAGCCCATCAAAGTAGGTTTTAATGGTTTGACGCATGACGAAGGCGGCACCACCACTGATGATGATGTCGGCTGTACCATCAGAAAGCTGTCCTAATAGGTTGTCTTGCAAATAAATCCGAGCGGCTTTCCAGTAGGCTTGTCTGACGGCCTCAACAGCAGCAGCGAAATCATAGAGTTCGCCCTTTGCCTGAGAAACCTGAGTGGTTTTTCCGGTTGAGAGGGCAGCCATCAGGGCGGGATAGTCAGCGGGAGTCACACCACAGCTACGGGCAACCCGCTCAAACACAGGCCAGAATCCAGGACCATCAGAATTAGATTTGGCGCTCTTGAGACTGCCTTGCTCAAAGCAGAGAACCGACAGATTTCTGTGGCCCATCATCAAGATGAAGGTGCGTCGCTGATCAATTGGAATGCCTGTCGCGTCAAGCTGTGCTTTGCGGTTGAGGTAAAGCCCAAACCCTTCTGGGCAGAACTTTAGGCTAACGCGAACCTGCTGAGCCATACCCCGGAAGCGGAAGTTTTGGGCGGTTTGGGTGAGCTTGGCAGCAATTTCGTCTTTGGTATTCATCTCGGTTAGGGGCAGCGGTAGCCAGATGATGGCTTCGTATTGGCTGGGCATCCGCTCCTTTTCAGCAATTACGCCGAGCGCCGCAATAATTTTGTAGACGGCCTGGTTTGCCTTATTTTCAACCAAGCTGTTGCCTTCAACGAAGGTTTTTGCGGCATCGCCAACCAGGATGACCTCATTGCCGACTTGTAACCAGGCATGGTCTTGAGGACGTCCGCCCGCATTCAAAATTGAGAGCGCCAGAGTGGTCAAGCCATCAGCTACGCCTGCCCCCATCCAGAGGGCTTCTTTTTGGTCATCGCGAACCCGGTAAAAAAACTTGGAACCAGACGTGCCAATGTCACCTGCTAAGTAAATGGTGGAACTGCTTGAGCTTGCCTGAGTCATGGGTACTGAAGAAAACGCTACAGCCACATCTTATGCAGTTTGGTTAGAAATGGTTAGTATTTTCTTCTAACTTTTTGAAATCTTTAAATACGTTGTTTCTTCGGTTGCAAATGGTTAGATCTTAAGAAGATTTTTGATTCAATTAGGTTTTATTTCTGCGGCAAAAATATGAAGGGCGATCGCCCTTCATATCTCGCTTTTTTGAAAGTTTATTTCTTTACTTTTTTCCGAAAACTAACTCTTTTAAAAAGGGCTTTTGCTATCTCCTCAATGCGCTAAATGCTTGAAGAGATAGAAATAGGTAGTCTATCTGTATAGGACTTTCAGGCTTTTCCTGGCGAATCAGGAATAATCGCCAAATAAAAATAATTTCTCGCAAAAGATATTTTTATTCGCCCTGAATTAGCAAAAATTCCTAGAAAATAGCTTGTGTAAACTAGTAAAATCAATCTTTTTCTAAAGAAAAATAGGAAAGCCTAAGAGAATGTTTAAGAAGTAGCAAATGTCTCTTGTAAGGACGTAGCATTTGGCACACAGATTTCAAAATAAACTGTGAACTTTTGCTTAAACGTCTACACCGAATGACGCAACAAACGCAACAAATTAGACTTCTCAAACTTCTTCTGAGGAAACAGAGCTTGGTGAAGCAAGATGGGACGGTATGAGTGAATTGAGTAATCTTGAGCGATCGCCTGCAAACTTGTTTTGGTTAGGTTTGCCTGTTGGATTAACAGTCCTTTCCTTAGGCATGGCGTTTTTGCCTGAGCAGCTACTAGAAGAAAAACTGCGAGAAGCAAAAACGGTTAGACAAATTTCGCTTTTTTGTGCTGGGGTCGGTACCTTCGCGGCAATCTCAATGGGTTACAAGCTGATCCGCCATGAACCGTCCGTAGAGTCGAATCACCTAGTAGATTTTGCTGATACCGGAGAAACGGGTGCTATAGAAACCACCCTTGCCGAATTCAGTACCTCTGAGTCAATACCTGATGGGACTGGAGTGGAGCTAGCGGTTAGCAGTATCACCACAGATGATGTCACCAGAGATGATGTCAGCACAAGTAGTATCACTACAGATGATGTCGCTACAGATGCAGAGATAGATGCAGATGTAGAGGTTTCTGAAGATGTAGATATTTCTCAAGATCCTGATGTGCAGTCTATTTTGCTGCGACTGGTAAGCCAGGACGAATTGACGCGATTAGAGGCAGCGATCGCCCTACGGCAGTTGAGTCGTACCAAAAATCTGAATGGACTGAACTTAAATGGGCTATGTCTGAGAGGCGCAAACCTAACCCAAGCAAACCTGAGTCATTGTGATTTGAATAGTGCAGACTTGAGCGGCGCAAACTTGAGTGGTGCAAACCTCAACCATGCGAACCTCAGCCAAGCAAACTTGAATTGCGCAAACTTGAGCAATGCCAACCTGGACACTGCCAATCTCAGCTATGCCAATCTCAGCGCCGCGAACTTAAACCAGGCAAACTTAAACCGAACCAATTTGAGCCAAGCCAATCTCAGCCGAGTTGATTTGAGTCAAGCAATTCTAACAAATAGCCTGTTAATTAATGCGGTGTTTGAGGGGGCAAACCTCAATCAAGTTAACTTAAGTGGCTCAACTCTAGATGGTGCAATTCTCAATCGCGTTGATTTTAGTCAGGGCAATCTTTCTGAAACCAGCCTGAGAGCCACACGCTTGATCGGGGCAAATCTCCGTCGCACCAGGCTACACCGCGCCAAGCTTAACCAAGCTGTTCTAACAGGGGCAATCTTGGACGGCGCAACTTTGGATGGAGCTGATTTGTATGGGGTGGAGCTAAACGGTGCAGATCTAAACGAGGTAAATCTGATTGGTGCCGTCTTAATTGATGCCAACTTTAGTCGAACTAATCTGAGTCAGGCAAACCTCTGGAAAACTGTCGTTGACCCCAACAACCTCAAAGCTGCATTTCTGTGCGGCACTACCTTCCCCGATGGTTCTTTAGAAAATAGAGACTGTCCCGATCAAAAACCTCCTGCATAAATCACTTGAAGCGTGAATGGTAGTACTGCTCAGCCCCGCTACCATTCACGCAGAAGGTCTAATAAACCCCAACCCCCTCAAATCCCACCTAAGCTAGAAAGATGGGTTATCAACGAGGTAGCAATGGAAATTGGTGTGCCCAAGGAAACGAAGGATCTAGAGTTTCGGGTGGGGTTGAGTCCAAACAGCGTGAGAGTTTTGTGTGATAGCGGTCATACGGTTTTTGTCGAAACCGAGGCAGGAATTGGGGCAGGCTTTACCGATGAGGATTATGTTCAGGCAGGAGCAAAGATTGTGTTGCAGCCTGAAGATGCCTGGAACCATGAACTGGTAGTTAAGGTGAAAGAACCACTGGCTCCTGAGTATCCGCTGATTCAGCAGGGGCAACTTTTGTTTACCTATCTGCATTTGGCAGCAGGTCGGCCTCTGACCGAGCGACTGATTGAGTCGGGGGTGACGGCGATCGCCTATGAAACGGTCGAGGTTAATCGGACGCTGCCTCTGCTAACTCCAATGAGTATCATTGCCGGACGACTCTCAGTGCAGTTTGGAGCACGCTTTCTCGAAAAGCAGCAGGGTGGACGAGGTGTTCTTTTGGGCGGCGTACCGGGTGTGCGTCCTGGAAAAGTTGTAATTTTGGGCGGTGGTGTCGTTGGAACTGAAGCCGCTAAGATGGCGATCGGGCTGGGCGCTCAGGTGCAAATTCTCGATATCAGCGTAGAACGCCTGGCTTATTTAGAAACGCTCTTTAGCTCCAGGGTCGAGCTACTTTACAGCACTGCTCCCCAAGTTGAAGCTGTTGTTCCTGATGCCGATCTGTTGGTGGGGGCGGTGTTGGTGCCAGGTCGCAAAGCACCTGTGTTAGTAACTCGCGCCATCGTTGAAAAGATGCGTCCCGGTTCAGTCATTGTAGACGTTGCGGTTGACCAGGGTGGCTGCATTGAAACGCTGCACCCCACTTCTCATAGCCATCCCACCTATGTTGAGTCAGGAGTTGTGCATTATGGTGTGCCTAATATGCCAGGAGCCGTTCCCTGGACTGCAACTCAGGCACTTAACAACAGCACTTTCCCCTACGTGCTAAAGCTAGCTAACTATGGCATCAAAGCATTGGATGTCGATCCGGCATTGAGCAAAGGGCTAAACGTCCACAATCATCAACTGGTGCATCCGGCGGTGAAGGAAGTTTTTCCTGATTTGTAAAAACAGCATTTTAAGGGATTGAGATCTTCGACTTCTTGGGAGGAGTCGAAGATCTAGACGCTGTGTTCAAATCCTCAGCAGAATCTCCAAGAAGCAAATGCCCTAATTGCACTCGTTGACGGCATTGGAGCAGGGGTAGTAATTAACCCAGAAGAATTTACCGCTGAGCAACAGCAGTGCCTCGTGAGACACTACATCAACGCTGTACTAGCAAGGACTAGCTAGATTTACTCGATTTACTGGTCTTGCGGCTAGAGCTCGCTTTGGTTGTGCGCGATCGCGTCGACTTCGATGAGGTTGAACTGGTTTTTGTCGTTTTGCGGCTAGCAGCGGACTTAGTCGTTTTGCTTTTACCGTTGGCTGACTCTTCTACCTCATTGACCTCGTCTGTCTCATCATCTGTGTCGATATCGTCTACCTCAACCTCAGCCGCTTTAGCTGCCTTACGTCCGCGAGTAGACTTCGCCTTGGTCTTGGTGCCAGCCTTTTCAGCCAAGAGCTTTACTGCTACTTCTAGCGTTACAGACTCAACAGTTGCGCCTTCTGGCAGTGAAGCATTCACCTTGCCATGCTTAATGTAAGGACCATAAGGCCCGTCGTAAATGTTGACTGGCTCATTATCGGCGGGATGGGCACCCAGTTCACGCAGCGGCTTAGCTGCTGCTTTGCGCTTACCGCGTCCGCTCTTTGGTTCTGCAAGTAGCGCTAATGCCCGCTCTAGCGTGACCGTCAGCACATCATCGTCTTTCTTTAAAGATCGATAGTCTTTGCCTTCCTTACCCTGATCGTGAACCACATACGGGCCAAACCGTCCCAGGTTTGCCTGAACTTTAGCGCCCGTTTCGGGGTGAGCGCCTAGTAGACGAGGCAAAGCCAGCAGCCCTATCGCCATTTCCAGCGTGACATCTTCCATCTTCACGCCTTTGGGCAAAGAGGCACGTTTGGGTTTGGGGTTCTCCTCCGTGACATCGCCTAACTGCACGTAAGGACCATAGGCACCAATCAGCATGTAAATCGGTTCGCCTATTTCAGGGTGGAATCCGACCTTGTCTGGCCCTTCAGTTTTTTGGCGCAGCAGTACTTCTACCTGATCTGGGTCAAGGTCAGCTGGGGTCAGGTCTTGTGGAATTGAGGCTTTAACTGGTCCACCGCCGTTTTCGACCTCGATGTATGGGCCATAGCGACCAATTCGCACTTTTGCCGCTAGCCCTTCTAGCTCGACTGCCCGTGCTTCATTCGGGTCAATCTGGCTTTCTCGCTCTTTGACCTGCGTTTCAAGCCCAGCCTCGCCCAGGTAAAACTCTTTCAGGTAGGGCAGCCAGTCCGCCTCGCCTGTGGAAATTTCGTCCAGAGTTTGCTCCATGCGAGCCGTGAAGCTGGTATCGACCAGGTCAGGGAAGTGTTTTTCTAAGAGCGCTGTGACTGCAAAGGCTGTAAAGGTAGGAACCAGGCTGTTGTTGACCATTTGAGCATAGCCCCGGTCAATGATCGTGCCAATAATGCTGGCATAGGTGCTGGGGCGACCGATGCCTTCACTTTCCAGCATTTTCACTAGAGAAGCTTCGGTGTAACGGGCAGGCGGTTGGGTTTCATGTCCGATCGCCTCTAATTCCGTGCAACCCGGATGATCCCCAACTTGCAGCGTCGGCAAAATCACTTCCTGGTCTTCGATCGCCGCATTGGGATCGTCGGAACCTTCCACATACGCCCGAAAGAAGCCCGGAAAATCAATTCGCTTGCCCGTGGCGCGGAAGCTAGCATCTGCGACTTGAATTTGAGCGGTGATGTGGGTCTGACGCACCTCTGCCATTTGAGTTGCGACAGTGCGCTTCCAGATCAGGTCATAGAGCCGCAGTTCCCGACCATCTAACCCCGTTTCTTGAGGCGTGCGAAAGGTGCTACCTGCCGGACGAATGGCTTCGTGGGCTTCCTGTGCACCTTTGCTTTTGGTGGAATAGCGGCGAGGTTCGGGGCTGAGATAGTTGGTGCCGTACATCTGCTCGACGCAACTGCGGGCAGCGGCGATCGCCTGCTGTGACAGATTCACCGAGTCCGTCCGCATATAGGTGATGTAGCCCTGCTCATACAGGTTTTGTGCCGTTCGCATGGTTTCCCGTGCGCTCAGCCGCAGTTTGCGGTTTGCTTCCTGCTGAAGTGTCGAGGTGGTAAAGGGGGCAGAGGGTTTGCGGGTAGAAGACCGCTCTTCCAGGTTAGAAACCGTCCATTCGCTTTCCTGGAGCCGTTCCTGAAGTGCTCTTGCCTCTGCCTCATTCAGCAGCAGTACCTCTCGACCCGAGACGATTTGTCCAGTCGATTCGTCAAAGTCGCTGCCCGTTGCCAACCGAGTGCCACCCAGCGTTACCAGACGAGCTTCAAACGGCGTTTCGTCCTTCGTCAGCATCGCCTTCAGATCCCAGTAGGAACCTTTGCGGAAGGCGCGTCGCTGGCGTTCACGGCTGACTAACAGTCTCACGGATACCGACTGAACCCGACCGGCCGACAATCCAAAGGCGATTTTCTTCCATAGCAGCGGCGACAGCGTGTAGCCTACCAGTCGATCCAAAATTCGTCGGGTCTCCTGGGCATGAACTAACTGCTCATCGACATCGCGGCAATTTGTTAAAGCTTCTTGAATTGCGTCTTCGGTGATTTCGTGAAACACCATCCGCTTGACCGGAATTTTCGGCTTCAACACTTGCAGCAGGTGCCAGCTAATGCTCTCGCCCTCACGGTCTTCGTCGGTTGCCAGCACTAGCTCTTGAGCGTTTTTAAGTGCGTCCTTGAGCGCTTTGACAACCTTCTTTTTGTCTTTCGGAATGACATACAGCGGCTCAAAATTAGCGTCAACGTTGACTCCAATTTTTGCCCACTCTTCTCCCTTCACCTGGGGCGGGATTTCGCTGGCGGATTGCGGCAGGTCGCGGACATGCCCCATCGACGCTTCTACCTGATAGCCCGAAGGCAGGTAGTTGCGAATAGTCCGAGCTTTGGTGGGAGATTCGACGATGACGAGAGTTGACATAAGGCTCAATCGCGCTTCAAAAGGAAACCAAGAGTTGACCTGTAGACTGCAACGATGACGAGCAGCAGGTGATGGTCACGAGATTATTCAGATTCTGAACTTCACTCTAGCCTTCACTGTACTGGCGTAACGAGATGCAAATGCAAAAGATTAACTTTCAACCTAACCAGGGTTAAGGGTTTGATGCAACAGTGTGAGTCGATACTCTGATCTCTACTTATAGCGGATATCAGTAGAAATCAAGGGTGAGATTATGCGATCGCCCTAGATTAACCAGGTTTGCAAGGTATGATCCACTATGGAAGGACCGCGATCAGACTGCGCAAAAGGTCACTAACGGTTGGAATCACGGGTAACTCTTGACCGATTGCTGCTTTGCCCTGTTCCAAATTATTTAATCTCGTTCATCCTTTAACCTGCCGATCTCGTTTAACCCAGTCAAAATTTATGGATTTTGCCAACCTCGTAGCCCAACTCAACGCCGGAACCATCCTGCCAGAGGGGATCATTATTGCCACTCTGCTTCTGGTTTTGGTCGGTGATCTGATTGTGGGACGAACGTCTTCACGCTGGACACCCTATGTGGCGATCGCCGGATTGCTAGCCGCAGTCGTCGCCCTCTACTTCCAGTGGAATAACCCCAACTCCATTTCCTTTTTAGGAGGGTTTAACAGCGATTCTCTTAGCGTTATCTTCCGAGTGATCATTGCCCTCTCGGCGGCACTGACCATCCTCATGTCCGTTCGCTATGTTGAGCAGTCAGGCACCTCCCTGGCAGAATTTCTCGTGATTCTGCTGACTGCGACCTTGGGCGGCATGTTCATGGCAGGGGCAGACGAGCTAGTCATGACCTACGTGTCCTTTGAAACGCTGGGCATCTCCTCCTACCTGCTGACGGGCTACATGAAGCGCGATCCCCGCTCCAACGAAGCAGCACTCAAATATCTGCTGATCGGCGCTTCCAGTTCGGCAATTTTCCTTTACGGAATTTCTTTACTCTATGGTCTGTCTGGTGGTGAAACTCGCCTCACCGCCATCACCGCTAACATTCTTGCCAACAACGTTGACCAATCCATCGGACTGCTGATTGCCCTGGTCTTTGTGATCGCTGGAATCGCCTTCAAAATCGCTGCCGTCCCCTTCCACCAGTGGACTCCCGACGTGTACGAAGGCTCCCCAACTCCCGTTGTCGCATTCCTTTCCGTTGGCTCCAAATCTGCTGGATTTGCTCTGGCAATTCGCCTGCTAGTCAGCGCTTTCCCTGCCGTTTCCGAGCAGTGGCACTTTGTCCTGGCGGCTTTGGCAATTCTCAGTATGCTCTTGGGAAATGTGGTCGCTCTGGCTCAAACCAGTATGAAGCGACTGCTGGCTTATTCCTCCATTGGTCAAGCAGGCTTCGTCATGATCGGGTTAGTCCTGGGTACCGAGGCAGGTTACGCCAGCATGATCTTTTACCTGCTGATCTACCTGTTCATGAACCTGGGCGGCTTTGCCTGCATCATCCTGTTCACCCTGCGAACGGGCACCGACGAAATCAGCGAGTACAGTGGACTGTACCAAAAAGACCCACTGCTCACCCTCTGCCTCAGCGTTTGCTTGCTCTCCTTGGGGGGAATTCCGCCACTGGCAGGCTTCTTTGGCAAACTCTATCTGTTCTGGGCAGGTTGGCAAGCTGGAGCTTACTGGCTAGTGCTGCTAGGACTAATCACCAGCGTGATCTCGATTTACTACTACATCCGCGTCGTCAAGATGATGGTGGTGAAAGAGCCAGAAGAAATGTCCGAAGCAGTGAAGAACTACCCTGCTGTAAATTGGAATTTGCCAGGGATGCGTCCTCTTCAAGTTGGCGTGGTATTTGCCCTGGTGACCACTTCACTCGCAGGCATTCTCTCGAATCCGCTGTTCACCCTAGCGAATAACGCGGTGCTGTTGACTCCCATGCTTCAGCCAACCATCACCACGATTCAGCCAGCACCCAATCCCGCAACTCCCGGTTATGCTGATTTGGAATCGGAGACTAAGGAGGCGATCGAGGGTTAAGGGCAAAAGTTAAACTTAATCAACTACTCAAAATAAGGGGGAAGCGTAAACTTGTTGCGTTTTCCCCTTATTTTGTTACTAGTGCAGCGTCACAGCTTGTTCTTCCAAAGATGTTTTTAATTTCGTTAGTTGCTCAATCTTGATTTCTGGCAATTTCTATATGAAGCGATCGGTTTCGTCAGTTCCGACATTTGATTCAATGCTTTTACCCACGATTCAAGCTCTACAAATTCTGGGTGGATCTGGAACGACCGAGGAAATTTATGAAAAGGTAGCGCAACTTCTTAATTTGCCTGATGAGGTGCTTGAGATTCTACATGGCAATACATCGCAAAGCGAGGTGGAGTATAGGCTCGCGTGGAGTCGTACTTATCTGAAGAAGTATGGACTCTTACAGAATTCATCACGTGGTGTATGGTCTTTAGCTTCAACCTCGATCAATCTCGATAATCTTGATGCCAAAGAAATTGTTAAGACTGTTCGAGGTGCTGAAAAAAATAAAGCTAAGCCACCTGATTTATCTAATGAAGCAACTGATTCTATCGAGATGTTGGAAGAGCTTTCATGGCATCAACAACTCCACAAGATGTTAATGTCGTTGGAACCATCCGCATTTGAGCGGTTAGTGCAACGTCTGCTACGTGAGTCCGGATTTATTCAAGTGCAAGTTACAGGGAAGTCGGGTGACGGTGGGATTGATGGTGTTGGTATTGCCCGCATTAATGGTTTTTTGAGCTTTCACGTGCTTTTTCAGTGCAAGCGCTATCAGGGATCAGTTACAGCAGGTCAAATTCGAGATTTTAGGGGGGCAATGCAAGGACGTACTGATAAAGGATTATTTGTTACAACGGGTACGTTCACTAGAGATGCAATCAAAGAGGCAACGCGAGATGGGGCACCGCCAATTGATCTAATAGATGGTGAGCAACTAGTTCAGCGATTAAAAGAGTTGGGGCTTGGAGTCAAAATAACAATGATCGAATCTGTTGAAGTTAATACAGATTGGTTTGCAAAGATTTAACGGCGTAGGTTAGGTTGAAGCATGAAACCCAACGGACTGAGACTCCGCAATTGTTGGGTTCTGCCCTGCTTCACCCAAGCTACAATGAGGCAGTGGTTCACAGTCATTTTGTTTCGTTGCTATGTCTATCAGCAGCGAAGCTCTCGAGCGTGATCTGGGGTAACTCTATGACATCAGTCAATCAGGAAGATCGGCTATGACAACATTACTCATCCAAACCGAAAGCATTCCCCTGACGGTGAATCTCCCCTCGATCGCCACCATGAACCATGAACAGTTCTACGAATTTTGTCAGGCTAATCAAGATCTTCGGATTGAGCGAACTGCGACCGGGGAAGTGATTATCATGCCACCTGCCTTTTCTGACACGGGCAACCGCAATTTCAACCTTGCTGTTCAGCTTGGAAGTTGGGCAGAGCAGGATGGTACAGGAGTTGGCTTTGATTCCAGCACTGGCTTTACTCTCCCGAATGGAGCAACGCGATCGCCCGATGCTTCATGGATTAAGTGCGATCGCTGGAATGCACTAACGGAAGAACAAAAAGCTTCATTTGCGCCCATCTGTCCAGATTTTGTCATAGAGCTACGGTCTTCTAGTGACACGCTCACCGGACTCCAAGCCAAAATGCAGGAGTACATTGACAATGGCACGTTGCTAGGTTTCCTGATTGACCGCAAGAACCGCACCGTTCATCTCTATCGACCCAACCAAAGACCCGAAATCTTAAACGACCCTGCATCGGTTAGCGCTGACCCAGAACTACCTGGATTCGTTTTGCAGATAGCAAAGATTTGGTAGTGTGGCTAGCGTTGTCGTCGCTGTTCTCACCAAGTCAAACCTGTCACCCAACCTACGGTATTACTTCTTCGTTTAGCTTGTTCAGTTTGTTGACGAGGTAAGTTTCGATTGTGTTTAACTGTTGTGTTTTTTCAGTGATTTCTTCAATTTTGCGTTCAATGATTTTGATTTGCTCTTGCTTGGGAATCGTGCCGCCGCTCCACTCATCGAGCAATTGTTTCATTTCGTTCAGCGTAAATCCCAGTCTTTTGCCTTGATTAATCATTAGCAGGCGCTCTATCGTTTCTGAGCTGTATTCCTTGTAGAGTCTTGTTCCTGCACAGCGATCGCTTGCCACAATTAGTCCTATCTTTTCGTAAAACCGAATTGTATCTTTCGATAATCCTGTTTTCTTAGACAGTTCACCAATTAGCATTGCAGCAACTTAAACCTTACAAGATTGATTTGACTGTGGAGTATACTCCATAGTTTACGCTGCCTGATATCAGCTAGTACTTTGGAAGCGATATCAAGCATGAGTAAAACAGTTTTGATTACAGGTGCTTCAGGTGGAATTGGTGAAGCAACTGCCAAGTATTTTCTTCAAAAGGGCTGGAATGTGGCAGCAACAATGCGATCACCCACCCCAAAAAGCTGGACAAAATCAGAAAAAATTATCTGTCCCCGTCTTGATCTCACATCTCCTGAAACGATTGAGAGTGCAGTGCGTGAGACAGTAGAGTCTTTTGGGCAAATTGATGTACTGGTGAATAATGCTGGATATGCGCTCATAGGTCCACTCGAAGGGGTTACACCTGAGCAATTAGAGCGACAGTTTCAAACCAACGTGTTTGGGTTGATGTCTACGATGCAAATCGTTCTGCCAATTCTGAAACGGCAAGGAGGCGGCACTATTGTCAATGTTGCTTCCATCGGAGGTCGCCTTGCTTTTCCACTGACTTCCTGTTACCACGCGACGAAATGGGCTGTGGAGGGGCTTTCTGAGGCTTTACGATATGAACTGCGGCGTTTCAACATTCAGGTCAAGATCATTGAACCAGGTGGAATTAAAACAAACTTCATCAATCAGGGTTCAATTTGGGCAAAACATCCCGACTATGTTGATTTAATTGAGCGCATGAAGCAGTTCAGCGAAGGGATAAATGACTCGTTGCCTGGACCAGAAGGGGTTGCTAAAGCGATTTATCGGGCTGCAAGCGATCGCTCACAAAGGTTGCGCTATTCTCCACATGGCGAAGCCTTCCTATTGATGCACGCTATTCTGCCTGATTGGCTATGGCGTTCTTTAGTCACCCGGATGATGCTCGGAGGCAAGCAATAGATTTTGAAGCAATAAACGCCACTCAAATGCCGCTCAAAGAATTAAGGCGACGGTAACAAAGTGACGCTGAGAGCATAGGAGCCAGCACCAGAAACCTGGATGAAGTAGTGATCATCGGTGGGTAATTGACCGCTCCAAGTGGCAGTTTGGCTAGTGTTAGTAGCAACGGGTTGCTGGTTGGCTTGCAGTACCTGCATTTCTACATTTTCCCCTTGTAGCCTCACAGTCAAAATTTGCCCCTGCTTGGCTTGCAGCATATAGGGCTGGGTGCTGGCTTCTAGATCTCCTTGAATGGAGACAGTTTCCCCAATCTTCAAGTCAATCTCTCGGGGAAAAACCTTAGAGATGGCTGAGTCTGGCTTGGATTTGGTCTGATTAACCGCGAGGGGAATCGGGCTGGACAATGAGTTGAGGGTCGGACGCGGCGACGAAATGATTTTTGATGCCTCTGATTGAGACACTTCTATGCCAGAAATCCAAACGCTGGGAGGCTTTTGGGATTGGGCAAAGCGCCAGAATAGTCCTGCTGCTCCTAGAAGGGCGATCGCCCCACAGCCAAGTCCAACCTTGATCCAGGGACGGGCTAGCCGATCTGGTAGCTTCCTAATATTTTTGCTAGGGAATGAATGTTTCCACGAGTCCTGAGTTTCAGGGGTGTTCTGATCTTCAATCAACAGCGGTGAGAGGTTGCTTTTGGATAAATCGAACATTTTTGGCTTAGAAGAAAGTACGCTTACAGCAGCTCAACCCGAACGTTAGGGAATGTAAACTTCATCATTCTTACCCGTCTTGTCCCAAGTTCAAATGGTGGTCGACCCTTAAGGTGTTAAACCCCACAACACCAAAAGGATGTCAACAGCCAAATGCACTAGATTTAGTGCAGTTCTATAGACGCGCAGAACCGTATCACCCACATTGCAGGTGATACGGCTCTGCACCATTTAGCCGCACGACGTGCGTTTAGAATGGCGCAATCGGATTCATGCTATTTAGCGGACAAACTGGGGCATGACCTCAGCGGCAGTAAATAGCCCGTGGATGCCCCGCCGATGCAAGCTGATTCCGGCTTTGAGGTAGCCAAAGGCAGGGCCACAGACGTTTGCTGCCATACTGGTTTCGTCACCCAGCGTGAACGTGTGGGTAGAGATTTTGCCCTCGAAAGTGCGTCCGGTGATTTTGACGTTGGTACTGAGTGGCTTTTTGGGGTTGCGCGTATCGACAACTCCGCCGACGGTGACGCGATCGCGACTGCAAATGCCAGCTAGCTCTAGCATGATGTCGTCAGCGTGTTCCATATTTTCCAAGGTGAGCAGCCCGTGGGTCTGGTCGAGCAGTGCTTCAACTTCGGCGTCGGTCATCTGGCGGGCAGATTCGGTGTCATAACCCGGCAGGTGAGCAATATCTTCGCGGATGGTAGCGCGATAAGCTTCCCAGTTGGCAATACCGACCCCAAAAGTGATTTTTACCTGGTGAATTTCGGCGTAGCTTTGGGCGGCGATCGCTGCTGCTGCCGTCAACAGCCCTGGCGTTGCACCACATCCGGTCAGGTAAGTAATTCCGGCTGCTTGCAGGTCGTCACTCAAGTGCAGCAGTTGTTCAACCGCACTGGTGCGTTTAATCGCATCGACCAGCACGCCGCGCCAACCTGACTGAATGAACTGACGCGCTACCTCTGCCATAAAGGTATTTGGCAGATTTGGCAGTGCCAGAAAATAGCCTTCCACCTGACCCGCCTGCTGAATCAGGTCTTGAATGCTGGAATTGCTCAACGTTCCGCTTGGCTCTAGATAGCCCAGCGACCCTTTTTGATAAGCAGCAACGCACTCATCCCAGTTCAACCCTGACCCGGCGTAGGCATAGCCTTTTTGATCGGCAGCAGCAACCCACATCATTTCTTGCTTTGGCACAAGTATTCGGGCGGCGGCTTGCCCTAACCCGCCAAAGCCCAGTACTCCTACCTGCATCGGTGGCTGCGTTGCTGAACGTGCCTGCCTTGCGACTTGTCCACTCATAGCGTCTCACTCAACTTGAACAAGCTCTCATTATCCCGTGTTTCTTGACTGCACTGGAAAGTTAAGCGAAACTGACTACTAGCGATAGCACAGACTCTTGGCTACATTAAGCTTTCTTACGTTTTGACTCAGACTGATTCAAATTCTTCTGCCTAATTTAATAGAATCATCTCGTAGTGCAGTAGTCAGATTTCTACCTGAAGCTACATTGTTAGTCAATATTTAGTGGCTACGCTGTTAGTCAAAGTTCAAAAAATGTTAAGGGTAGTACGGGCGAATGGAAACACTTGAGTTTGTAATTTATCCTGACGGTCGAGTCCAGGAAAAGGTGACTGGGATTGTAGGTTCATCCTGCGCTGAAGTTACTGCTGCAATCGAGGCCCGTCTAGGTATTGTGCTAACTCAAGATCAAACTTCCGAATATTTTGCCCAACCCGTGCAACAGTCTGCCTCTGTCGAAACGAGAGCCAGCTTTAGCGAGTGGTAAGTTTTCTCCCTAGTTTTGTTTTTTCAAATTGTCCATTTCACCATTTCAAATTTATTCAAAATTCCCATGTCACACTTTAGCCAAATCAAGACTCAAATTCGTGACCTTTCTTCTCTGCAAGCTGCGTTGACCGATGTTGGGGTTGACTGGCAGGCTGGTCCTAAAGAGGTCAGAGGATATCGGGGGCAAACTCGCAATGCGGCGATCGCCATTGAGCAGGACAACGGCTACGATATCGGCTTTACCTGGAACGGTCAGGAATATGAGCTGATTGCCGACCTTCAGTATTGGCAACAGCCGCTTACCGTCGAAGGCTTTTTGAGTCGTGTAACTCAGCGTTATGCCTACCACACCGTAGTCGAAGAAACTTCACGTCAAGGATTTCAGGTAGCCGAGCAAGAGCAAAATAAGGACGGCTCTATCCGCCTGGTACTTCAGCGCTGGAGCGCTTAATGACTGCCCTAATCCAAACTGAATTTTGTGTAGAACAAGGGGCTTAAGCCCCTTGTCTTGTATCAGCCGTATATCGGCAGATTGTTTGAATTGTAAGGATGCTAATCTCATGAGCGATTTTTCCTTTACCTCAGCCGATCAGCCTGACAATTCTGCCCAAACGGGGTTTGAGCCCGAACTTGGTGGTCAATTGCGGAACCAGGCTGAGCGTACTGGGTTAGAGCCTGAACTCGGCGGTACGGTGCGCCAAAAGGGTGTCTATGTAGACGAGATTACCTGTATTGGCTGCAAACACTGTGCCCATGTTGCTCGCAATACGTTTTACATCGAATCTGACTACGGACGATCGCGCGTCATTCGGCAAGATGGCGACTCAGAAGAGTTGATTCAAGAGGCGATCGATACCTGTCCGGTTGATTGCATTCATTGGATCAATTATGCCGAGCTAAAGCAGCTTGAAGCAGAGCGTAAATTTCAGGTGATTCCAGTCGCAGGTTTTCCGGTCGACAAGGCGATCATCGCCTCTCACCGTCGTCGCCAAAAGCAGCAAGCCAAGCGGCAGCAGGAATAGAGCATGTTTCAAAGCTGATTGAAAGGGTTAAATTTTTGTGTGTGGTACGCACAAAAATTTAACCCTCGACACTAGAGCAGACTTAGCGGATCTACATCAAGCGTAAGGCTGACTTGGGCGGGGCAGTGCGATCGCAACTCGATCAGCGCTGGGCGATCCAGACTAGAGCCAGGCGGACACTTTATCAGAATTTGCCAGCGATAACGGCGGGCAATGCGAGGAATGGCGGCAGGTGCAGGGCCTAGCAGTTCGCAGTGAGTGCGATCGCAAAGGGGACGAAGCTGACTCGCCAGTTTTTCTGCGGTCTGACGCACCGCTGTTGCATCGGGGCTGCTTAGCCTCAACAGCAGCAGTTGTCCGTAGGGCGGATAGTTGAGCGATCGCCGCTGTTGCAGCTCAGTGGCAACAAACGGCTCATAGTCGTGTCGCCGCACCGCTTCGATGACCGGGTGCTGAGGTGAGTAGGTTTGCAAAATGACCTTTCCCGGTTCGTTTCCCCGTCCGGCCCGTCCGGCTACCTGGATGAGCGTTTGAAAAGCGCGTTCACCAGCCCGATAGTCCGCTAAATGCAGCAGTCCATCCGCTGCGATCACGCCCACTAGGGTCACCTGGGGTAAGTCAATCCCCTTGGTTAACATCTGCGTCCCCACCAGCAGATCGGCTTCCCCCTGAGCAAACTGGGTCAGCAGGGTTCGGTGTGCGCCTTTGGTGCGGGTGGTGTCGCTATCAAACCGGATACAGCGGAGTTGAGGAAACTGCCGAGACAGTTCTTGCATCACCCGCTGGGTGCCGCTGCCAAAATGCTTCAGGTAAGGAGAGTCACATTCTGGGCAGTGAGAAGGTTGCGATCGCCCATAGCCACAGTAGTGACAGCGCAGCCAAGATGTAGCATCAGCCTGGGTTTGATGATATGCCAGCGAGACATCACAATGCGGACATTCCAATACGTAACCACAGCTCCGACAAGAGACAAAAGTGCTGTGTCCACGTCGATGGATAAACAGCAAACCCTGTCGCCCCTGAGCCTGTAACTGTTGCAGCGCATCCTGGAGCGACTGGCTAAAAATTGAGCGATTTCCCTGTTTTAGTTCTCGTCGCATATCCACCACTTCAATGGGTGGCATAGGTCGTGCCTGGATGCGGTTGGGTAGGGAAAGGTAGAGGGGAAGGGGGTCGAGGGAGGAGGAAATGGGCTTTTCAGGGTTCACTCGACTAGATACCCAAGTTTCCAGTGAGGGCGTAGCTGACCCTAAGATTAACGGGCAATCTTCCAGTTTGGCTCGCCACTGGGCAACGGTGCGGGCATGGTAGCAGGGGGCAGGCTGGTCTTGCTTGAAGCTGCCGTCGTGTTCTTCATCCAGCAGAATTAGACCCAAATTAGGCAGTGGTGCAAAAACGGCAGAGCGCGTACCAATAACGACTTGGGGAGCGCCGCTGAGCATTTGTCGCCAGGTGTCGTAGCGTTCGCCATCAGATAGAGCGCTGTGGTAGACCCTTACCTTTGCCCCAAAGCGGGCCCGAAACCGATCGGTGAGCTGTGGCGTCAAGCCAATTTCTGGAACCAGCACCAGGGCTGACTTTCCTTGCTGCAAAATGGGGGCGATCGCCTGCAAATACACCTCAGTTTTGCCCGACCCGGTAACGCCATGCAGCAAGACCTGGACATAGCCCTGGAGGGAAGCGATCGCCGCAAGTGCCTCTGCCTGAGCCGTCGTTAATAGCTTGGGTAAGTCGGACTGTAGCGACTGCCCCGTTTCGCTACGCAGTACTTCTCGGGGTTGAATCACTACAAACCCCTTTTGCTCCAGCGCTTTTAGCACCGATGAGCTAGTGTGGCAAAGCTGCAACAGTTCCTGGAGCCACAGGTCGCCGCCGCGCCGCTTCAGTACGTCTACAATCTCCTGTTGCCTGGGACTGAGCGAAACGTCTGGTGGGTTAGCGGTCAGCACAACTGCCTGCTGCCGTTTTGGGCGCACGCCAGTAGGAGGTTCTAAATAGCTCTCTACCCAGCCTAGCTGTAACAGTTGTTGTAGTCCCCGACTTGCCCCACGGATCTGTCGCTGCAAGTATTGCCAGGTATAGTCTCCGTCTTTTTGCGCCTGCAGCTTGCCCAAAACTTGCATTGCTGCGGGATCAAGTACCGCAGTAGGGTCCGCAGTTGAACTAAACAAAGATTTAGCTAAATCTGTTAATCGAATGCGTCGCTGCGATCGCCCCAACAGCCCCGGCGGCAACGCCACCCGCACCACCTGCATCAGGGTGGCACAGTAGTAGTCTGCGACTTGATGCAGCAGAGTCCAGTAGGTTGGTGGAAAGAAGCCTGGGCTGACGACTTCCTCGACCTGACGAATGCTGGATAGGTCTAAATCAGGGGGCGGTTGGGGGATAAGACGAATCGCGATCGCCCCCACCTGCTGTGCGCCAAACGGCACACTCAAAATATCGCCCGGCTGCACCTGCACAGAACCCGTTCGATAGGTAAATAGCCCCTGTACACCGGGGCAATCAACTAAAACTTCAACCCACTCTGGATCTGCATAGGTGCCTCTAGCTTCTGCGGTGGTGCTGCGGGCAAAGTTGAACGGCGCATCGTTATTGGGCATCACCGACGCAAGCAAATTTTGAGGCATGAACACAAGTGAGAAAGAAAAAATAGGACTCAGGCATTCTCAACTAAACTGCGGCAGCCTGAATCGCTCTCATTTAGTTTAGAGCAGACCCAAAGGTTTGTGAAAATTGTTGCTAAAGCTCCTCGCGGTTCACCAGTTTTGTTACTTCAAATTCATACACACCGTTGGTTTGCAAACCTTCTTACAAACTCCTGTCTGAATTAACACTCATTTCTGTAGCAATCTTGAGGGGTTGTGAAAGCTTTTGTGGGAGAGCGATCGCTTTCAAAAGCCTCTGTTAAAACACAAGCTAAAAGCATTAATAGCAGCCCTTTCCCAGATCAAGCAGGATTCTTATAGGAGGTGAGATTAAAAACTGTATGAGAAAAGTAAACAAAAGTATAGGAATGCTCTAACGGTTCTAAGAAACCTAAGCGTTTCTGCAAAAAAACCATCGAGAATAATCTATTCACAGAATCAAAAAATTACGCTTTTGAGGATGAGTAATAGGTTCACCCCAATCAGGTAGATCAGTCGTGACCGTTTTATCTCCATTGATAGATAGGTTCACATCAAGCCCATGAGAATCTAGTGGTTCAGGGGCACCTATAGAGGTTGCTATAGTTGTTCCCATTTAAGTACATTCAATCTATCGGAACAGTGCTTTGCTGAGTTTAAGGATACCTGCTATGAACGACTGTCTAATTCCAGCTTGATAGCATTAGGATTATCAGCCGATATCTGTATCACCCATATCGGGTATTTACATTACATAACGGCTTATAGGATCTGTTTACACTGGATAGTGCTGCTGTTGCTGATAAGTTTTAACAGAGTGAGCTTAAAACATTGATGCAGATTGTGACGCAGTTTTGTAGCCAGGAAAACAGCTAAGACTGTAGTTTCAGGTAGGTTTAGCAGAAGACATTGTGACACCTGATCCTGATTTAGTGTTTGAGTATGATCTATTCAATCAGTTTTCAAACTAATCCTTTAAGCCATAATTGTTGCTTTGGCCCAGTACAGCAGCTAATCCTCTACAAAATACAAAAAGTTTTTCTTGATCGATAGATTAGGCAGAAATTTTCAAGATAGTTAGCTCAGTCACATTTGGTATTTCATCAACATCTGCAAACAAAATGATAAGTAGGATGACCGTCTTAATATGACAGCAATATTTAATCGCAATTCGGGACAGACAATGAGTAGTTCTCTCTCCGATAAAAGCAGCACTCTAGCAACAGAAGATACAAAAATGAAAGGTGCTTTTGCTGAGGACAGCGGAGCATTAGACACCTCTGCTCACACAGAGCTGTTTGAAGGGTTGCAGGTTCAGGGATTAGGCGAGGAATTGGAACCGTTCGATACCCCTGACGATGAGCCGGATGCTTTAGCAGCGGTCTATTCGCCCGGATATCGTAAAACGGTTTCGGATGATGCCGTGGGTGCTTTCTTTAAGGAGATGGCACGCTACCCCTTGCTCAAACCGAATGAAGAGGTAGAGTTGGCGCGGCGTGTTCAGTTTTTTGCAGAAATTGAGGAGTTGCGCGATCGCCTCCGCAGCGAACTGGGTCGCAATCCGACTAAGGTAGACATCGCTAACCACTTAGGCCTAACCGAACGGCAGCTTGAGCATCAGCTTTACCGCAGCCGCACCGCCAAGCGCAAAATGATTCGTTCAAACCTGCGTTTGGTTGTGTCGATCGCCAAACGCTACCTCAACCGGGGCGTACCTTTCCTGGATTTGATTCAAGAGGGGGCGTTAGGTCTGAATCGCGCCACCGAAAAGTTTGATCCCGATAAGGGCTATAAATTTTCCACCTATGCGTACTGGTGGATTCGGCAGGGGATCACGCGCACGATCGCCAATGATGCCCGCACAATCCGTCTGCCGATTCATATTGTCGAGAAGCTGAACAAGCTGAAAAAGGCGCACCGGGATCTGCGGAAAGAGCTAAACCGTAACCCGACTGAGAATGAATTAGCAGAAGCTCTGGAGCTAACCCCTGAGCAACTGCGGAACCTGCAACAGGTGCGACGGCGATCGCTCTCGCTCAACCATCGCGTCGGTAAGGGCGAAGATACCGAACTGATGGAATTGCTCGAGGACAGCAATACCCAATCGCCAGAGGCGCAGATGAGCGAGACAATGATGCGCCAGGAAATTTACAGCGTTTTGGGCGACGTGCTGACAGAACGCGAGAAGGATATTATTTCCCTGCGTTACGGACTGACTACAGGGGAAGCGCATACGCTCGAAGAAGTGGGTGGCTTGTTTAACCTATCGCGGGAACGGGTACGCCAAATTCAAACGAAGGCGATGCGAAAGCTGCGTCGTCCTCAGGTCGCAGCGCGGCTAAAGGGTTGGCTGCGCTAATCTGGGAGGCGGACTATGAAAGATTTCGATAGCAGCAATGCTGCGGGTCGATTGCGTCGGTGGTAGGCGATCGCGCTAGGGTGATAGGGAAAATTTTGCCGTAATCCCCTATGCTCAATCCTTCTGCCATTTCGGCTGTATCGATTCGTTCAGCTACGGCTGATGATGTCCCGACTCTGTTCGCGCTAATTCAGGGGTTAGCGGAGTACGAAAAGCTTTCGGATGCTGTGGTGGGAAGCACTGAGGCACTGAGAGAACATTTGTTTGGTCGCCCCTGCGTTGAAGCAATCCTGGCAGAGCAGGACGGCAAGCCTGTAGGGTTTGCTCTATTTTTTAGCAGCTATTCCACGTTTTTGGCGAAACCGGGAATTTATCTGGAAGACCTGTTTGTGCTGCCGGAATGCCGGGGCCAGGGAATCGGTAAGATGCTGCTATCACACTTGGCGCAACGGGTACTAGAGCGCGATGGTGGACGGTTGGAATGGTCGGTGCTGGACTGGAATGAGCCTGCGATCGCCTTCTATCGCCGAATTGGAGCCATCATTGGCGAAGATACCCGCATTTGTCGCGTTACCCATGATTGTCTGTCCCACACTGCCGCTTTAGGCGACTCTGAGATTGCGGCGCAGATTCGTCCAGTTATGCCAGACGATAGGTCTGGGCTGCTTCAACTGATTCAAGCTAAAGCCGAGTTTGACCGGCAGCTTCACCAGTTCAACAGCGATCCAGATGCCTTGAATCAGCACCTATTTGGTTCTCCCCGCTACCTAGAAGCATTGGTCGTAGAGCAAGCGGACCAACCAGTTGGGTTTGCTACTTTCTCGCCCAACTATTCCACTTTCCTGACGCAACCCGGAATTTATCTAGAAGATCTATTCGTCTTACCCGAATATCGGGACCAGGGAATCGGTAAGACGCTGTTGGCAAAATTGGCCCAGATTGCTCTCGATCGCCACTGTGGACGTTTGGAATGGCTAGTCGCAACCTGGAACGAACGGGCGATCGCCTTCTATCAATACATGGGTGCAACCATCCTGCCAGACTGGAGAATTTGTCGCGTGGCGGGAGAGGCGATCGCTAGTCTTGCTGAGAGCGGAGCTAAGAGTTAGGAATGAGGAGGCTAGGGGAACCAGCAGGCGAAGTCTGCGGTGCAGACTTCTGAGACACCACAGATGCGAAGCGCGTTATGCCACCTACCCCAGACTGATCGGAGGGGGTTTGGGGAACGCGTTCGTCCCCCAATGGGGGTTTGGGGGAGACCCCCAAGGCTCGGATTCCTTCACGAAACCTCGGTTACCTCCAGCATCCCTCATCCACTTCCCAAAAACTGCTGAATAACATTGAAAACTGTTGAAACTCCTTGCTT
Source organism: Cyanobacteria bacterium FACHB-471 (assembly GCA_014695345.1). Classification (GTDB taxonomy): domain Bacteria; phylum Cyanobacteriota; class Cyanobacteriia; order Elainellales; family Elainellaceae; genus JAAUTN01. The sequence continues at coordinate 212,354 of JACJOC010000012.1, read as the reverse complement.
TGCCAGACTTTCTTCGATAAAACCAAATTGGTGGCACAATCAATTGCCCCAACTACCCACTCTTGGAGCAAAACATCATGACTATTTGGGTGAATGAACAAGTCGATCCGTCAGGCATCATTTCCTCCTGCATTGCTTGCTGCAACCAGGAACACGCAGAAGCGTGTCACGACTCGTATGAGGAAAATCTCACAGACGAGCAAAAAGCCGCAGGTTGGGTTGCTCGCCTCAGAACTGTTACATCCTGGGAAGATGTACCCGTCAACGCCCTCAAACTCGACTAATCGTCTTGGATTCAAGGCGGTTCCTGACCCTAACCTCCAATTCCTCTCACTCCCCTGCTAGCCTTTAAGCAGATTGGCTCAGTGCTTAATCAGTGCTCAACAAGGAGATAGCAGACTTGAAGAACCAGTACACACAGAATTTGTCTGGCTTAATCTTAGGGATTGTGGTTACAGCAATTCTATTCATCGGACTCAATTCTTTCGTCATCATTAACCCAGGTCAGGCGGGTGTGATTAGCATTCTGGGTAAAGCGAGGGATGGCGCTTTACTAGAAGGGCTGCACTTTAAGCCACCGCTGGTTTCGGCGGTCGATGTGTATGACGTGACGGTGCAAAAGTTTGAGGTTCCGGCTCAAAGCTCGACGAAGGATCTTCAGGACTTGACGGCTAGCTTTGCCATTAACTTTAGGCTTGACCCCACTCAGGTGGTGCAAGTCAGACGGAGTCAGGGAACGTTGCAAAATTTGGTTTCTAAGATCATTGCGCCGCAAACCCAGGAGTCTTTTAAGATCGCGGCTGCCCGCAGAACGGTGGAGGAGGCAATCACTAAGCGGGATGAACTGAAGCAGGATTTTGATAATGCGTTGAGCGATCGCCTGGAAAAATACGCAGTAATCGTATTAGACACCAGCGTGATTGACCTTAGCTTTTCCCGAGAGTTTTCTAATGCGGTAGAGGAAAAGCAGATTGCGGAACAGCGGGCTCAACGGGCGGTTTATGTGGCTCAGGAAGCTTCTCAGGCAGCTCAGGCGGATATCAACCGGGCTCAGGGGCGAGCGGAAGCTCAGCGGCTGTTGGCGGAGACGCTGAAGGCTGAGGGGGGTGAGTTGGTGCTGTTGAAGGAGGCGATCGAGGCTTGGCGAGAGGGTGGCGCTCAGATGCCGAATGTGTTGGTGACGAATGGTGAGTCGGGAGGGGTACCGTTTTTGTTTAACCTGGGGGATTTTCAGGCGGCAGGTTCACGATAAGCGGTCCTCTTTGTAGGCTGTTTTTTGGTTAAAAGAATCCGAGCCTTGGGGGTCTCCCCCAAACCCCCGTTGGGGGACGGACGCGTCCCCAAAACCCCCTCCGATCAGTCTGGGATAGGTGGCATGACGCGCTTCGCATCTGTGGTGTCTCAAGGGTTTGTTTAGTTGCAGGCTTTGCCTGCATTCACTCCCTGGTTCCTAGCTCCTAGCCCCTAGTCCCTACAACGTATAAGTGAACTCCTCACTCAAGACTCCTGGCACCCAAATTCCTCCTAGGCTGCGGTTGCCGTAGGTGCCGACTTCGGGGATGAATTCCTGGAAGTCGGTGAGGGCGATCAGGTTTTCGCCGAAGCAGCGGTAGAGGCTTTCGTCGAAGCGTAGGTTTTCGATGGGGGCGACGATTTCACCGTTTTCTACCCAGAAGCAGGCGTAGCGGGTCATGCCGGTGATCCGTCCGGTGGGGCGATCGCTCCAGTTCAAGTAATGCAAGTTGGACAGGTACAGTCCGGTATCTAACTTGCTGAGAATGTTGGCGGTGGCAAGGTTACCGGGGGAAACTTCGGGCGATCGCAACGATTCTCCTTCGTCGGCACCGTTGGCGGTTTTGCCATATTCTTTAGCGGTGCGAGAGTTGATTAGAGTGTTAGCCAGCTTGCCGTTTTCAACAAGCGGTAGCTCGACGGGCGCGATTTCACCCCAGTTGTTGAATCGGGGAACTAAGCCACGACTAAAGTTTTCCTTGAGGGTGAATTGGGGGGAAAGTTGCTTTTCGCCGCGTTGCAGCAGTCCTAAGGCGCTACCGCCTCGCTGCATGGAGGATTCGCTGACTGCACCCCAGGAGAGCATTCCCATTAGCTCGGCGACGGCGGCGGGGGCAAGGTAGGTGCGATATTGTCCTTTGGGAACGGGTTTTGGCGTTTGGGCTAGTCTTTCGAGCTGGAGTTTGGATTCGGCAAGTTTGGCGGCGTAGGCTTCCTGGCTCCATTCGCTGCCAGCAAAGGTGCCTTTGACGGCTTGCCCGTCTTCGGTAAAGAGGGAATAGTCAAGCGAGAAGGTTTCAGTGGCAAACCAGTGTTTTTGTCCGGCGGAGTCGGCGTAGGCACGAATCAACGAACCGCCTGCGTAGATGCCGGTAAAGTCTAAACCCGTGACTTCGGGCAGGATGGAGGAGGCGATCGCCCCCGCCGCTAACAGCTTTCCCTTGTTCACTTCGTGGCTAGTGGCATTTCCTTTTGGCCATACCAGATACGGATCATCCGGGAGTTGCGGTACTTCTTCGCGCAGTTCTTTTAGGGCTGCCTGTGCCTGGAGCAAATCGGTTTCGAGCTTTCCGGTGAAGGGAAATTCGCGGTAGCTGTTGCGATCGCCCTTCATTAGGTTTAAATGCAGCTCACCATCGGCGACGCTGCCTGTCTGCCGCACCTTTGCCCCGTTGAATCGGACAAATTGACTTTGCTCTCCAGTGAGTTGCAGGGTCAACTGTTCGTCTGTCCCTAATTCCGACAAAACGGCTGCAACAATCTGGTCAAAGGTCGTTTCCATTGGGCTGTTGGTTGTACTTTCTGTCAGCGTTTCCAGCATTACTCTCCCCCTCCAAACACTTCCACATTTTCAAACACGCAAACTGGGGAACCGTGACCCACACGAATCACCTGATTGGGTTCACCTTTGCCGCAAAATGGAGTGCCGTACATTTGCCAGGTGGTGTCGTTGCCAATCCGCTTTAAGCTATGCCAAAACTCTGGCGTAGTTGCCCGATAGTTTGGATTTCGCAGTGTTTTGGTCAGCTTCCCGTTTTCGATTAATTTGGCGTATTCGCAGCCAAACTGAAACTTGTAGCGCTGATCGTCAATTGACCAGGAACGGTTGGACTCCATGTAAACGCCCCGCTCGATATCACCCGTCAGGGCTTCAAAGGAATCGCTTCCTGGCTCCAGGTTGAGGTTTGCCATGCGATCGATCGGGGGTCGATTCCAGGAGGAAGCACGGGCGCAGGCAACACCCGGAATGCCCGTTCTTGCCTGACTTTCAAGGCTGCCCAAGCCCCGCTGCAATACGCCTTCTTGAATCAGATATTCTCGCGTGGCGGGTGCGCCCGTGTCGTCAAAGCTATAGCTGGCAAACTCTCCCGGCACGCTGGGGTTAAAAGTAATGTTCATCAGCTCGGAGCCGTAGGAAAGCTGTCCAAAGTCCTGCGGTTTGACAAAACTGCCGCCTGCATAGTTGCGTTCGTCGCCTAAAATGCGGTCTAGCTCCAACGGATGCCCAACGCTCTCATGAATTTGCAGCATCATCTGGTCAGGAGCTAGCACTAGCGTCGTGGTTTCGCTGGGGCAATCTTCTGCCGTCAACAGTTCTACTGCCTGTTCGCCAACTTGAGTGGCTCGTTCCCACAGGTTCGGCTCTGGAAACAATTCCCAACCACCTTGGTAGCAGTGCGCCAGATAGCCATTGTTGCTGCGCTGCTGCACGATCGCCCCCTCTTGAGCAGTTGCGCCAAAGTGGGTTTCTAACATCACCAGCTTTTGGTACACCTCAGAGCCGTTGCTGCTGACAAACCAGGTTTCGGTTTCGTTGGCGATCGCCGTTGCCACCGCCTGCACAATCTGGTCAGAAACTTTCAATGTTTGGCACAGTCGTACCAGCAAATCATTGATTTCCCCTGGTGTAAGTGCATCCAGCGGTTTCACAAATGGAGAAATATACTCACCCACTACCTTGGGGCGTGCCGCTGGAGTCAGCGGATGAATTGTCCACGGGCTAGCGGCGATCGCCTGCTCATAGGCGAGTTTTGCTGCTGCCCGCAGGCTATCTAGATCTAGTGAGTTTGTCGCACCATAGCCAATCTGTCCATTCACCAGGACTTCTACCATCACGCCCTGGTTAACTGACTTGCCGTTGCTGCGAGGCAAACCATCTCGTACCGCTCGTACCCCAACCGATTCTTTAACGGCTCGTAACCCAACCCAATCCGCAGGAACGTCCAGCGACTCAATCGCCCTTAAGAGTTCAGAAATCATTGATACACACAAAGAGGAAGTGACCCGTAACCTCAAGTGTAGCGGGGGTGTCAATAGATTTCTGGAGTCCGGTCGTTCTGGGTTCGCTCTCACTTTTGGAGGAACCATCCTTCAGGCTTGATCGCTCCTTTGACAGAGGGTTTAAGCTCTAGCTTTTTCAAGTTGCTATACATCAGGGTAGGGAGAGGCGACTAGTTCTATGACTTAAACTTCATCCGTCCGATAGTGTCTCTTAAATTTGTGAATTGATATCTTTAAAACATAGAAACGGCACCGAACGAAATCTCACACTAGTGATTCTTCAACTGTGACTTAAATGTGATAAACATGAGCGTTACAAATCGGTGCATATAATTCACTGACACAGATGTAAACGAAGCGCTTATTGCTCTCTCTACCTTGCTTTAAAAGTTGAAAGATTGCAACTTCTCAATAAATTAAAAGCGGTAGGCATCTAGGGTCAATTTGATTCGGTAAGTTCGTAGTTTGAGAATAGAGTATTTGCAAGTTTGCAAAACGGTTTGATTCAAAACCCCTGTAAAAGCAACTGAACAAAAGCTAACAATTAAGTGAAGGAGAGAAAAAATGGGAATTCTTGCATGGATCGTGTTGGGTTTGATTGCAGGTGCGATCGCTAAAGCACTCTACCCCGGTCGCCAAAGCGGTGGCATCCTCGGCACAATGCTGCTCGGTATCATCGGTGCATTCTTGGGTGGAACGCTCTACACCCTGTTAACCACGGGTCAATTTGCTCTTGCCTCCGTCGGCTTCACACTTCCTGGTCTGCTAATTGCCGTTCTGGGCGCAATGCTAGCAATCTTCTTGTACTACCAGTTCACTGCTCGTCGCGTTTACTAAGGCGAAAGAAGGCAAAAGAGATCAGGGTTGACCTGCCAAAAAGCTAGCTTCAAAGTGTGAATCGGATGTCAAAGAAATCCCCTGCTAATGCAGGGGATTTTTGTACGATCGCGGCTACCTATTTTGGAGTTTAGCTCTGGATCTAAACAGGCGATCGCCTAAAAGTTTTCTACCTGAACTCGTGTCTTTATATTTCATCAGATTATCCTAATTCAAAGGTCACATACCTTTGAATTAGGATAATAAGTTTCTGACTTGTGAGCTTGCCTCGCTTCCTCTACTTCTGCAAGAACAGTCGGATTGTTTTCCGTTTCGGCTTCTCTCTCGAAAATCTATTCTTTTTAATGGCTCCATAAGACGATAGTCTTTCTCTCCGTGTTGAGAAAGACTATCGTCTTTGCTAAAGCATTAAACGTAACTGTCAACTGGCTAGGTCTGTTACTTAATAGCGATCGCCCCCAAAGGCAAGAAGTTACTTCATCTCATCTCTAAAAAACTTAGCCAGCCAATTTAGATAAACTTTAAGTAAATGGTGTCCTTTTAACGGAGAATTTAAGGTTAGGCACCGACTGCCGTAGTTTTTCCGCTGTGTTGATGAAGCGTATGAAGTCTTATCTTGCTGCTGCAATCCAAATGAATAGCCTGCCCGATCTGGAAAAAAATCTGGCGCAGGCAGAAGACCTGATTGATTTGTCCGTGCGTCAAGGGGCAGAGCTTGTTTGTCTGCCCGAAAATTTTTCTTTTTTAGGAGATGAGGAAGCCAAGATTTCTCAAGCAGAGGCGATCGCTCAAGGCAGCGAAAAGTTTCTCAAAACAATGGCGCAGCGCTATCAGGTGATGCTGCTAGGCGGCGGCTTTCCAGTACCAAGCGGAAATGGCAAGGTTCACAACACGGCATTGTTAATCGGTGCGAATGGGGAAGAACTATCGCGCTATGAAAAGGTGCATCTGTTTGACGTAAACCTTCCCGATGGCAACACCTACCAGGAGTCGCATACCGTACTAGCTGGGCTGAAGCTACCACCCGTTTATCCCTCTAAAGAGCTGGGCAATCTGGGGCTGTCAGTTTGCTACGACGTGCGCTTTCCTGAGCTTTATCGCCACCTAGCTCAAATGGGGGCAGAAGTGCTGTTCGTTCCGGCTGCTTTCACGGCCTACACGGGCAAAGACCATTGGCAAGTACTTTTGCAAGCCCGAGCGATCGAAAACACCTGCTATGTAATTGCACCAGCCCAAACCGGAAAACACAACTCTATGCGGCAATCTCACGGACATGCAGTAATCATTGACCCTTGGGGCGTGATTTTGTCAGACGCAGGCGACAAACCGGGTGCAGCGATCGCCGCAATCGAACCTTCTCGTTTAGAGCAAGTTCGCCGTCAAATGCCCTCACTTCAGCATCGCGTGTTTGTTTAGGTTTAAGTTCTGTTTTCAGGCAACGGGGTAGGGAAGTACAGATGGAAGGGCACTCTGCGTCGCGGGTGCCCTTCCATCTATGTCCTCTTTTGAGAGAAACGTTATTAGATGTTTCTGATCCTGTGAAGAAACTTGTACAGTAGACAGGATGAGTTCTGTCGAACGCATGGTAGATCTGACTTCTTGGGCAGTTGCATCCCTGCAAAATCCTTTAATTCAACTTCACAGTGACGTTGCTCCTCTGCTAGCCGCCACACCAGAAGCCGAAAATGCGCCTCTGGTGCTAGCTGGAGTCTTGATGAGTTTAGTCGTCATTTATTTGGCAGCCAAAGTTGGCGGAGAACTTTGCGCCCGAATTAACTTGCCCGCTGTTTTAGGAGAGTTGGTGGGCGGGGTAGTGGTAGGCATCTCTGCGCTGCACCTGATAGTTTTTCCAAACGGTGCGATCGAGGGAACAAATTCACTGATTGTTGCTCTGCTAGAAGCGACAGCGGGTTTGTCTCCTGATGCAGCCCTGGGCGTTTTTGAGACTGAGAGTGAGGTGATTTCAGTCCTATCAGAGCTAGGGGTAATCATCCTGCTATTTGAAATTGGCTTAGAGTCAGACCTAAAAGAACTGATTCGAGTTGGACCACAGGCAGCTGTGGTAGCGGTCGTGGGTGTCGTAGTTCCCTTTGCGGCAGGTACGGCTGGGCTGATTGTGTTTTTTGGTTTACCTACGATTCCGGCGGTGTTTGCTGGGGCTGCCCTTACCGCAACCAGCATCGGCATAACAGCTAAAGTGCTAGCTGAACTCCAGCGCCTCAGTTCTGAGGAGGGGCAAATCATCATTGGCGCAGCCGTACTGGATGATGTACTGGGAATTGTCGTACTGGCAGTTGTTGCAAGTCTGGCAAAGACCGGTGAAATCGAAATTAGCAATGTAATTTACCTGATTGTTGGGGCAGGCGTTTTTCTAGTTGGCTCAATTCTGGTGGGTCGTTTGCTCAGCCCCTATTTTGTGGCATTGGTTAACAAACTCAAAACACGAGGGCAACTGCTGCTATCAGCTCTAATTTTTGCCTTCATCCTGTCTTACATCGGCGCGGCAATTCAGCTAGAGGCAATCTTGGGCGCTTTTGCTGCAGGGCTAATTCTGGCAGAAACTGACAAGCAGCAGGAGTTAGAAGAACAGATAATTCCCCTGGCTGACTTTCTCACTCCGATTTTCTTTGTGGTGGTTGGAGCGCGCACAGATCTGAGCGTTCTGAATCCGACAATTCCTGAAAATCGTGAGGGTTTGGTCATTGCTGCCTTTCTGGTCGTGGTTGCCATCCTCGGCAAGCTGGTCACAGGACTAGCGGTATTTGGAAAACCCAACATTAATCGACTGGCGATCGGCGTGGGCATGATTCCCAGAGGAGAGGTAGGCTTGGTGTTTGTCGGAGTTGGTTCGGCAACAGGCACGCTTTCCAAGTCTTTAGAAGCTGCCATCATCGTGATGGTGATTCTAACAACCTTCCTGGCTCCAGCCTTCCTGCGAATCGTGTTTCAGGATTCGGATGAATCGGCAACTGGAATTGAGGCTGAAACTCCTGCTTCCGCTCTAGAAGGCGCAAATGGGAAACCATTTACTGCTCAACAAAGCATTGCAGAAGCAGAGGATATAGAGTCATCGCTACAGGATCGACAGTAAAAAGCTTTTGTCTGGTTCCCCAGAAGAATTGACTCTACCAAAAGCGCACCCTGTACTACAGAGTGCGCTTTGTCGCATTTTAGGCAACCGATCGCCTCTATTGCAGTCGGTTAAGTTCACTAAGAACGCTACGATAGCCTTCTGCACGACCCTGTTCTAGATAGAGGTCAGCGGCTTGCTGGAAGTCATAGAGCGCTCCCTGGCGATCGCCCTGTCTTAGCTTAATCTGTCCTCGACTGTAATAAGAATCAGCATCTTGAGGATTTGAGCGAATTGCCTGGGTGTAGTCCTCCACTGCACCCTGTATATCCCCCTGGCTAGAGCGGATTTCTGCTCGGTTCTCAAAAGCTTGGGCACTGGTAGGGTTGAGTGAAATCACTCGGCTGTAATCCTGAGTTGCGCCCCCATCATCGCCCAATGCTACCCGAGCGTTAGCCCGACCGCTGTAAGCTTCGGCATAATCGGGCTGAATCGCTAGCGCCTCTGTATAGTCTGCGATCGCCCCTTCAGCATCACCCAGTGCTAACCGCAAGTCGCCGCGCTCCTTGTAAGCAGGAGCATAGTCAGTGTCAACCAATAAAACTCTGTTGAAATCTTCTAGCGCTGCCTGAGATTCTCCCAACGCCGCCCGCATTACACCTCGACTAAAGTAAGCCTGCGTATATTCTGGGTCAAGCTGAGCGGCTCGGTCAAAGTCTGCCAGTGCGCCTTCCGGGTCGTTCGCATTAGAAAGGGCAATGCCGCGATTGTAGTAAGCCGTGGCGGAAGTATCATCAAGGGCAATCGCCCGGTCAAAATCAGCGATCGCCGTCTGCTGATTGCTAATGCGGTAGTAAGCACTGCCGCGATTAAGATAGGCTTCTGCATAGCTGGGGTTAATTGCGATCGCTCGGTCAAAGTCGTCGATCGCTGCTCGTACCTGGTCTTGAGCCAGATGAACTGAGCCGCGTCTCACATAAGCCTCAGCATAGTCGGGACGTAGCTCGATCGCTCGTTCGTAGTCTTGCAGTGCGCCTTGATAGTCTTCTGCATCGGCTTGAATAATGCCTCGATAGAGGTAAGCCGCGGCATAGCGCCGATCATTTTGAATCGCCTGATCAAAGTCAGCTAGTGCCTGCTGTTCTTCTCCCTGACTATAAAAAATTCTGCCCCGGTTGAAATAGGCATTTGCATAGGCTGGGTCAAGCTGAACCGCCTGATTATAGTCTGCAAATGCGCCTTCCTGGTCGCCTAAAGCTTCACGGGCAAAACCGCGATAGACATAGGCTGCGGCATATCCAGGGTCAAGCTGAATCGCCTGATTAAATTCTTCAATTGCCTCTTCATAGTCGCCGTCGTTGACATCCTCCACGCCATTCTCAAACAACTCTCCTGCATCTGGCTGCGCTAGCGCTCTAGAGAATGGTGCTAGGGCAGAAATACTGACTAGGATGGCAGTAATACTCAAAACGCGGATACTGCGATGGATGGAGTAGGTCGGGTTCATAGGCTTTACTCTACGATGGGATGTAAGTGAAGTTCGATCGCCCTGATGAGGTATTTAGACTTAAATTACCCTTAGGGTAGGCGATCGCGATCACTTTGAGGCTAATTTCATCCCTAAAACCACGGAGAGCTTGCTCAAAACTTTGAGATGAAGCCTTGTAAACACGTACTTCTCTCCCCCTTCAGTTCATGGCGAATTTTTTGACCTCACTGATTGTTGCAGGTTGGGTGTGTGCGATCGCCCTGATCTCAGTTCAAAATGCCAGACCTGTCACCATCCAATTTCTGTTTGTGCAATCGGTCGAGATTCCCTTGGGGTTGGTGCTCGCCTCTTGCGTAGCCCTGGGCATGGTTGGAGTGGCAATCGTCCTTCCCCTCTGGCGTTCTCCCGTCCCATCAAGCCGATACTCAAGAGACGATTTGGACGATTTCTAAAGAGGGTTTGGTGAGAGTTGGTACGCTACTCAGACTAGAACCGCTGATTAACAAGACAGTTTCAGGATCTAGCTCTCCCGTCACTTTCACTCCCACTGCGGTCTGAAAACTGCGAATAGCCTGACTCAGCTCACCTGACACCTGACTGAAATAGCCCAATCGAGCAAGCTGCTCAGCCGCTTGTTCAGGAGTTAAAAGGGTTTCAGTTGGCGAAAAAATTGGCACATATTGCTGCCGCCAAACCTGATTGAACTGAGTTCGGTTCAAGTGATAAATTCTGCCTCTAGCAGGGTCAGCGATCGTGGCCGTATCAGTATCCAGCGCCAGAAGCGCTACCGCATGAGGGGCTTTACGCATTCCATCAAATAGCCAAACTCCCAAAATTCCGGGTCGGTTAATCTGCTGCATTTGCTCCCAGGTTGGACTTAGCTCCAGTCCATCCATGTTCAGAGCACGAGCTGCCATGATCAACTGTGGCATCGAGGTTCCCAGACGACTAGTTCCCGCTAGACGGGCAACGCTTGATTCAGTAGCATCAATTCCCCATAGACGCAGCACCGTTGCCAGGGCAGCTGGGGCGCAACTGCTAGCAGACGTTTGCTTGTACACTCCGTTGGCTTGCAGGTTATTTCCTAAAGAGGCGTGAATTGGAGCCAATACATAAGCTTCTACTCCGCTAAACCCACCGACACCCAGCAAACCAATCAAAATCACTGCCAAAACTTGCGTTTTTGCGGTTTGCCAACTGACAACAAAAGCTGTACCGCAAAACCCCAGCAGCAGTATCCGCATCGCAGTCCAGCTAATTCGCATTCCATGTACTCGCCAGTCCAGGGGCAAAAGCTGCCACTGAGGGAGATTCAGCGCTAGCACCAACAGTCCAACATAGACACCAAGAAATATAAAAGAGAGGAGAGCTTTTCCTTTGAACAGGTCGTTAGCAGTAACGCCCTGCCGAAGCAGCACTTTTCCCAAGCGCATTCCCAACCAGAAGAGCCAGGTTCCCAACAGTAAAGTCGCAGCGATTTCGAGCAGCATATTCCAGTTGAATTCGCTTCTCAATTCTGGCGTACCCTTTTCCCAGTTGTCCTGCTCTTGACTGGATGCACGACAGTGTTGCCATAAAAAATAGAGCGTGGAAGCTTTGTCCAACGCTCTATTTCAAACTCAAATTCAGGAATGCCTTAACTACCAGAGTGCTGGAACAGGTCCAGGAGCAGCAGGTACAGCAACGGGTGTGCTAAAGGGAGCACTCTGCACAGGAGGCGTCGAGAATGACGTGGACGGTGTTGTTTGGGGAGCCTGAACTGGAAGGAGTTGCAGCGATGTGGTGTAAGGGGTAGGCAGGTCAGCCGTGCGAATTAGGGGATCGCTCGTGCTCTGAATGGCTAGTGCCTCGTCATAAACCCGGTTAACCAAATTAGCGTCTCTAGTAATTTCGTTTTCGGGGAAACCATTTTGAATAATGGAACCCTGCCCCAAAATATAGTTGGCTTGCCGAAACAGCGATCGATTTTCGTAGTAGCTGCGATCGTTGCGGAAGAAAGCCCGCTCGAAAGCCTCTGGAAGTGTCTGTACATCACCTCTGACTTCTTGGGCACTAGCCACGTCAGCGATCGCCGTAAAGGAGGCAACTAGTGCTAACGTACCAAGTAAACTCTTGAACCTCACACCCATACCATTACCTCAAGAATTGTTTTTAATTTTGCTTGCGATTATGTTAGCTCATCTCAATCGACTTATCGCAATTTAAGATAGAGCAAAAGTAGATTGTGAAAGGCGTCCACCGTCGAGATGCACCTTTCACACCCCACTTTTGAATTGCTACAGCAGTAAAATTACTTTAATCAATCCCTTTGTAGACCAATCTTTTACCCAGAAAAGAGTAAGAGCCAAACGCACACCATCTGTGGCAATCTGGAAAGCAGAGGCTTGTTATTTCGATAGTCTTAACCACCACAATTAGCCCAATCGTATATGCAGACTCTGCAAAATTCAGTTGTTCCCGGTGCTTCCAGCACTTCAGCCGCTTTCGATACCACGATTCATCGCCGCAAAACTCGTCCTGTCGCAGTGGGTAGCGTCACCATTGGAGGGAATCATCCTGTCGTCGTGCAGTCGATGATCAACGAGGACACACTGGATGTAGATGGATCTGTTGCAGCGATCCGCCGTCTGCATGAGCTAGGGTGTGAAATTGTGCGGGTAACGGTGCCCAGTTTGGCTCATGCTAAAGCAGTCGGAGAAATTAGACAGAAGCTGATTCAAACCTACCAGCCTGTACCATTGGTTGCCGATGTTCACCATAACGGCATGAAAATCGCGCTGGAAGTGGCTAAACATGTTGATAAAGTGCGAATCAATCCAGGGCTTTATGTATTTGAAAAGCCATCGGGCGATCGCACTGAATACAGCCAAACCGAATTTGACGAAATTGGCGAAAAAATTCGCGAAACCCTGGAACCCTTAGTCATTTCCCTACGAGATCAGGGAAAGGCAATGCGAATCGGAGTCAACCACGGTTCCCTAGCAGAACGAATGCTGTTTACCTATGGCGACACACCCGAAGGCATGGTGCAGTCTGCTCTGGAATTCATTCGCATCTGTGAATCATTAGACTTCCGTAATCTGGTCATTTCCCTCAAAGCGTCACGAGTGCCCGTGATGGTCGCAGCCTATCGTCTCATGGTCAAGCGAATGAATGAGGCGAATATGGACTACCCTCTACACCTGGGCGTGACTGAGGCTGGAGACGGCGAATATGGGCGGATCAAATCTACCGCAGGAATCGCAACTTTGCTGGCAGACGGCATTGGCGACACGATTCGCGTTTCTCTAACAGAAGCTCCAGAAAAAGAAATCCCAGTTTGCTACAGCATCTTGCAAGCTTTGGGACTACGGAAAACAATGGTGGAATATGTCGCCTGCCCTTCTTGTGGCCGCACCTTGTTTAACCTGGAAGAAGTGCTACATCAAGTTCGTGAAGCGACCAAACACTTGACAGGTCTAGACATCGCAGTAATGGGCTGTATCGTCAATGGTCCTGGCGAGATGGCGGACGCTGACTATGGTTATGTCGGCAAGCAACCAGGCTACATCTCGCTCTATCGTGGGCGCGAAGAGATCAAGAAGGTTCCGGAGGATCGAGGGGTCGAGGAGTTGATTGGCTTAATCAAGGCAGATGGGCGTTGGGTCGAACCTTAACTGAGTCTTTAAATTAGTTCAGATCATCCCCAGATTTGTTGATTGTTGGCACATCGCACCTGCCGTCCAGCCTTGCCTGTGTTAGATTGAGCGTACTCCAATTGCAGTCTCTCCTCAATTTCAGACTATGGTGATCACAAAGCGTGGGCTTGTCCTCGGTGCAACAGCAGTAGCAGTTACTGCTGTGGTCGTTACTGGCGCAGGTGTACACATGTCGGGTGGGCAAGCCTTCCTGCAGGAGAGTCCCAAAGAGCTGATTGATGAAGTCTGGCAATTAATTGATCGCAACTACGTTGATGCTACCTTCAATCAAGTCGATTGGAGGGCTGTTCGCCAGGACTATCTGGAGCGTTCTTATGGCACCCGCGAAGAAGCATACGATGCCATTCGAGACATGCTGGAGCAGCTTGAAGACCCCTACACTCGCTTCATGGACCCGGAAGAGTTCCGGAACATGCAGATCGATACGTCTGGAGAGCTGACAGGAGTTGGAATTCAGCTTGCTCAAGACGAAGAAACGGACGAGCTAATCGTCGTTTCCCCCATCGAAGATACGCCTGCCTTTGAAGCGGGTATCTTGGCGCAAGACGTCATCGTCCAGATCGATGGTCAAAGCACTGAAGGAATGGATGTCAACCAGGCTGTTAATCTCATTCGCGGACCGGCTGGCTCGGAGGTTACACTAACTATTCGTCGAGGTGAAGAGCAGCTTGAGTTTCCGCTGCAGCGGGCGCAGATTGAGCTACATCCAGTTCGCTACAGCTATCAAGAAGGCTCAACCGGCGGAGTTGGCTATATTCGTCTGACGCAGTTTAGCGCTAATGCGGCTGAGGAAATGCAGGCAGCGATTCAAGACCTGGAGTCACAAAATGTGACGGGGTACATTCTAGACTTGCGTTCCAACCCAGGTGGATTGCTCTATTCCAGCATTGATATTGCCCGGATGTGGTTAGATGGCGGGGTAATTGTCTCGACAGTCGATCGCCAAGGCATATCTGATCAAGAGAGTGCAAATGGTCAGGCATTGACCGATAAGCCTCTAGTGGTGCTAGTAGATGGCGGATCAGCTAGCGCCAGCGAAATTTTGTCAGGTGCGCTGCAAGATAACGATCGCGCCGTACTAGTCGGAACTCAAACCTTTGGTAAAGGGTTAGTGCAGTCTGTGCGAGGACTGGGCGATGGTTCAGGAATTGCGGTCACGGTTGCAAAATATTTAACTCCTAGCGGTCGAGACATCAACCACTCCGGCATCGCACCCGATGTGGAGATTGAGCTAACCGAAGAGCAGCAGGAGCAGCTTCTAGACGATCGCACCCAAATTGGCACTACAGCCGATCCTCAATACGCTAGAGCATTGCAAGTGCTGAATGAACGCATCACTGCCGAAAGGCAAAACCAAAGGGCAGAGACGGTTCCGCAGCCGCAGTAATCTTTCGGTCCTAACCTTTTAAGCTTTAACCAGCAGCACTATCTAAGCGGGCTGGCACTTACCGGCGCGAATCAAGCCGACTCGACGGGCGATCGCCTCTGTCTCTGAAGCAAACGGTCCCCACTTTTCGGCTCCTATTAAATCTTTCTCAGTGGGTGGGTGCGGCAAAATTTCGCACTGTCCACTGCTTTGCTTAACGATGTACCACGCTTCTGAGTTGCTCATGTTGAAAATCTAAGACACGTTTCGTTTGCTGTAACTGGACTGATTCTAATCCAGGTGCCTTGAGTCCATCTTGAAATCGGAATTTCTTAAGCAACCTGCTGTCTAGATAACGAAGGAGATTGGAGCGAAGCTCAATCTCCTTCATCTATAAGCAATTCTCAATTACACGGGATACAGCAGTAGTGCACCACGCCATTGCTGTATCCCGTGCTTTGTCTTCCACTCAAGCAAGAACTGCTATAGACAGCTACAAGTAAAGATTGATCACTCTACTTCATGGGGTAACCACTTGAGCTAGAATGCCCCAATGGCTTCTAGATTGGTTGGGGAATCAGCCCAACCAGAGTTGAACGTGAAGTTCAACTTGGGGAAAGTTCGGTGAAAATCCGGCACTGTGCCGCAACTGTGAAAAAGGGATTAGCCCAAGTCGGTCTAATTGCTCCTTTTAAGTCAGGATGCCTATCTGAAGCATTTGTTCTGTGTCAAACCCGCGATGCACGGGTTAAGCGAATGCAAAGTTTGGAATGTTTACGTCCATCGGCACCGATGGACTGTCTCGCTACGATATTGGATTCTAGCTACATTACCCCGACGATCAAATCTATTTGGGTACATCTAAGCAATCCAGAGTTTAAGTTTTTGCCTGGGCAATCCGTTTGGCCCAAGTTTGAACGAGACGGACGCAAGTTTAGCAAAATCTACTCGATCGCCTCTTCTCCGGAGCGCTGCCCAACAGTTGAGCTCTGCGTATCTCGGGTGGGCTGGAGTTCTGCTTACATACAAGATCTAGAAATTGGGGCAACAATTCCAGTGCGAGGTCCTTACGGGTTAATGACGCTCAATCAACTGCCAAAACGTCCTCGCCTCTACGTTGCTGAAGGGTCAGGAATTGCACCGTTAAAGAGCCAAATTGATTGGTTGCGAGACTGCGGTCACAGTCAACCTGTGTGGTTAGTCTTGGCGAACCCGGAGACAGTAGACTGTTTGCCGTATCACGACTACTGGCGATCGCTCCAACAAACATGGCGACCGTTCCACTACGTAGAAGCAATTCACTGCAGCCCAGAATCAGCACTAGTTGCTCAAGACCTAGACCTCTCTCAGTTTGAAATTGACATCTGCGGAGTGGGCGATCGCGTTTCCGAAATCTACGAATTTATTCTCTCTATGGGAGCAAACCCAAACCAGGTACGCTCTGAGAAGTTTATTGCCTTCTAATTGGAGTTGAGGGCTAGAGAGTTAGCCCTCAACCCCTAGCCCTAGCCCCTGATTCTCCTAGTAGCTAATCTGAAGCGTTACAGAGGCCTCGACCTGCTGTTCGCCACCGACAACAGGGGTTGGTGCATCAGATAAAGCTACTGCTTCACTTGCCGCTCTGCCATATGGAATCGGAGGCATGGGGGGCACTGCACCATTCACTTGAATATTCACTACTTCATCACGGGTTAGTCCCAGTGCACCAAGCACTACATCCGCCTGTTCTTGAGCTTCCTGGGTTGCCTCTCGCAAAGCCTGATTTTGGGCAGTGGCGATTGCCTCCTCCTCAGCCGTAAAGCTAATGCCATCAATCCGAGTCGCACCCGCATTGACTGAGGCATCTAAAATGTCTCCCGCTTGCTCAGTCGAAATTTCAAAGCTCACAGTATTAGAAGCCGTATAGCCAACTAACTCTTGCGTGCCATTTTCAAAGTTGTATTGAGGGCTGAGGTAAATCCCGGTGGTGGTGAGTTTATCGACATTGCGCGATCGCAGCAATTCCACAACTGCATTTGTGCGTTGTGCCGCCTCCTGCTGCACCTCCTCAGCCGTTCTGCCCTGAACCTCAACGCCCAAACGTACCTGACTAATCGTAGTTGGAATGTTTTCAATACCACGTCCCGTTACCGTGACTGTTCTGGTTAGCTGTTCCTGAGCTAAAGCAGGCGAAACCATCGGTAAGCTGAGTAGAGTGGTGGCGATCGCCACAGGCAAAACGTAGCGAACTTTGCGTAGCGATAACAGCGGCATAAATGCAGACTTCATAATCATTCTCCTCACTAAGATGGCGCTAAATCGGAATTGGTTCAGCGCTTAAACGCTCACTCTCCTAATGTGACATCTCAGCAGGGCAGGAGTTAAATTGGTTACATTTTTAGAAACTTGAAGTTTGGGGTTTAGAAGCTCTAAACCCCAAACACCCTCACTTCTCTACCCAAACCGAAACAGACGCGCCGTTGCAGCAAAATTCTGCCCAGCCATGCTCATTGGTTTGAATCAGTTTGTCAACGTGTTCGGTCAAGTCATAAAAGGTGGTATTGGGCTTGCCGACTTCCATCCATTTGCTACCGCCTGCAGCATCACTCATCAACACAGCCATTGCTTTGGGATGCTCCTCGTCGCCTAGACGAGTCCAGCCGATTACATCAGGGTGGTCAAAATAGGTGTACTGGTCACCATAGGCAAAGTGCTTGCGCGCATAGAGAAATTTGTCGATCAGCCAACCGTGCTTGTCTAGCCAGATCTCGTAACCCCTATCGGTGTAATGTGCACCATAGTAATCGGCGTAAAATACACACGGGTATCCTTCACATCGCAAAAGAATGATTGCGTAGGCAAGCGGCTTAAACCAACTTTCAACCACCGATTCGAGTGCCTGGAGCGGTTGAGAATCGTGATTTTCTACAAAAGTGACTGCCAGGGCAGGCTGTTGCTGTACTAGCGTGCCATCCAAAATTTGCCGCATGTCATAGCTGCCGCCACACTTACTGGCTTGGCTGAAGTTGTAGTGTAGCGGCACGTCAAACAGCGACATCCGCCCACCAGTTTCTTTAAGAAACCAATGTAGCGCTTCTGCATCGTCTGCCCAATATTCACCTACTGCAAAGAGATTGCGTCCCGTGTGCTGCCGGACGTGGTCGAGCCATTCATTAAAGAACCAGGCGCGAACGTGCTTTACGGCATCAAGGCGAAACCCATCCACTCCGGTCGTGTCAAGGAACCACTCACCCCAATACTTAAGTTCACCTCGTACTTCATCGACTCCCATATCCAGGTCGCAAGCCATTAGAAAGTCGTAGTTACCCAGTCGAGGGTCTACCCCAGTTTCAAACTGTTTGTCTTTAAATCGGTAAATTGTGCTGTCACCGGGGCGATCTGCGTTGTGGTTTACCGAGTCAAAGTGCCACCAGTGCCACTTGAGGCTGGAATATTTGTCGCTCCGTCCCGAAAATTTGAAATGTGTCCAAACTTTAATTTGCTGGGAGCCACTTACTTCACAGTTGCGATTGTCAAAGGCAACCGGGATAGCTGTAACTTCTTCGATTTCATCGCCACCGTTCTTGTGGTTGAATACACCGTCAGCGTAAATTTCAATACCTGCGGCTTGGGCTGCTTTGATTGCGGCGAGGTATTCGTCACGGGTGCCATACTTGGTGCCAACCGAACCTTTTTGGTCGAACTCGCCCAGGTCAAACATATCGTAAACGCTATAGCCAACGTCATAGCCACCCCCACTTCCTTTATAAGAAGGAGGCAACCAGAGAGCGGTGAAACCTGCTTTGGCTAGATCTGCTGCATTGTGTTTGAGTTCATTCCATAAGCTTCCATCCGGGGGAATGTACCAATGGAAGAATTGCATCATCGTGCCATTAACGTAGGACATACCAACTCCATAGAATTGTGGATGGATTGAAACCTGACTGTTTTTGGCAGGTGAATCGAGAGGGTATGACTTAGCCCTCAAATTAATCAATATAGGTTGCCTATCTGGGGATATCTGTTTTGATCAGATTGTCTTTCTTTGTTGAAATTTTTGCTTGCGACCTTACAGTTGGCGAAGTCCATAGTTGAGTCCTTGGCAAACCCCTGTAAGAAAATCGAGGTCAAGGGTTTCGAGGCGATCGCTCTCTTTGTGATAGTGCGGATTTCGCAAGTTTGCGGTGTCAGTGACCATGAGTGCCCGGTAGCCCCGATCCCAAAAGGGGGCATGGTCGCTGCGACGCGTATCGGGCACCATCATGCCTCGATTTCCGGCAGGGAGCCATTCACACGGTACGCCGACCTGACGAATGCTACGGCTCAGCCGAATCAAATCAGGGATCGTTTTGAGATTGCCAATTAGCCCAATAAAATCGCCCTGATTTGGATAAAATCGTGCAAGTCCGGCAGGGTAGCGTTGGGAGTTGGGGGTGCGATCGCAATAGCCCAACATTTCCAACGACAGCATCAGACGTAAGGGTTGGTTTTGCTGGTGCAGATGTGCAGCATAGCGATCGCTGCCAGCAAGCCCTATTTCTTCCAGGTCAAACGCAACTAAGCGAATCGGGCAGGGGGTTGGCTTAGCCGCAAACAATCGCGCTAACTCTAGCAAAACTGCTACCCCAGTTGCATTATCATCTGCACCAGGAGAGCCAGGAACCGCGTCAAAATGTGCGCCAATCAGAATCGGAGCCCTTTGTCTAACCGATTGACCCGGCAGATTCAAAATTAAGTTTTGGTGACATTTTTGCTGAAACTCAAACTCGTAAATTTCTACCTCTCCCCACTGAGCCAACTGCTGACGAATGTATTGCTTCACAAAAAAATGCCCCGCACTTGCTAGGTAGGGGTGGCGATCGCGAACCAGTTGATGCAGGTGCGTTTGCAAGCGCTGCTTCAAACTTGAGTCCCAGCTTTCCTGAGTGAGCAAATCAGCAGATTTAGCCAAAATTATCTTCAAACTGAGAGTAATTAGTTGCCTTTGGGAAAAATCGACGGGGATCGTCAATTCTTCCTGGGGAGGATTTGTCTTGTCTCTAAAACCGTATAATCGAATACTGTGCCAATTTAACGCAATCTACCGTAACATTCTTGATTCATGAACTTTCTTGGATTTCTTTGGATTGCTTCTTACATCGGCAGTTTTTTCTCGCCCCATAGCTTTTTTAAAGCTCCGGACGAGTTATTCAGGGTGCTTTCTGACAAAGCCTTTGCTGTGGTAAGTAACTCCATCTCATATCCTTCAATTAATCAAACCCCTAATCGAACCGTTTCATCTCCTGATGCTGCCCGTCCCTGGTCAGCCTTGCTAAATTTGAAGACAAATTTGAATGGGGGGATAGAATCTTTACGCTTAAATTCGCCTCGTCCAGGCTCGCATTCTTCGTGGTGGAATGTAGCAGGCTACTCTCTGGTTCGTCCTGGCGGAGATAGTCAATCGGCGATCGCAATGGCTGCCCCAAGCCATACCTCAAATTGGGTGATTGCTCAAGGCTCGCGAGGGGCTTCCCGCATTGCCATGCAGGATCGCACCAAGTCAGATCGTGCAGAGAGTGATTCTTCTCGCAAAATTCTGCAAGTGTTAAACAACTTGCCCAACTTGCCCCAAGTCGTGCGCCAAAATCTGTGGGCGGGTATTCCTTCAGTTACAGTGATGCGGGCTGGCCGCTACAGTTCTGCTAATACTGCTAGTGCAGCGGCTCAATCGGGGAGTCAGTGCGATGCGTCTCAATCTAGTGCAGCATCCAATCAACCCAACAGCGAGACTGTATTTCAGATTCGGGTAAAAGGGCATCTGGTTGCAGAAGTTCCCAGTCAGACCCACGCCAGTCAAATTGCAAATCAGATCAGACAAGCTTTGCAAGACCGTGACTTGTCCCCATCTGCGGTACGTCCTGCGGTCATAGATAGTCAACCCGGCGCCAAGGCAGAAGGGGAAGTATTGTTTGTGGTGAATGATCAACTGGCAGACGACATCAACCACGACAGCAAACAACTAGCAATCTCCTGGGTCAACAACCTCCGCACGGCATTAGGAGGAGAAACGCTCTCAGTGACAGAAACCCGCGATTACCTGATGGGGCTAGTCGAGACGGAGCAAACCTTCGGGGGACTTGCATCCTGGTATGGACCTTATTTTCATGGTCGAATTACTGCAACGGGCGAAGTGTTTAATCAACATGATTTGACGGCTGCCCATCGCACTCTGCCCTTTGACACCTTTGTTAAAGTGACAAACTTGAGAAACGGCAAGTCGGTCGTCGTGCGAATTAATGACCGTGGCCCTTATATCGAGGGGCGATCGCTTGACTTATCGATGCAGGCTGCTCGCTGCATCCAAAGCGAATCATCAGGTGTGGTTCCCTACGAGGCAGTCATCTTAAAGCCGATTCCATCTGAACCCCCTGCTGAAGCCTCAACCACTTCAGCATCCAGTGAGCTTGCTCGTTCGTAAGATAGAGTTGCTAGAAGTGTGCTGTCAGTCTAGTGTTCCCTGCTTCTGTTGTTCTTATTTGACTGTTGTTCGACTGTTATTTGATTTTCTCATCCGTTACCTAATCCCTAAATCACTGACCTATGACCCATTGCTATACCTTTGCATGAGGCAAAAGGACAATGTGTCGATGCTTGTCAATGATCAACCAGCCTTCTTCCCTTAACTGACTTAATAGACGAGTGACTGTGACGCGAGTAGTCCCAATCGTATTTGCAAGCTGCTGATGCGTTAGCCTGACTGTCAGTCGAGTTCCTCCTGCTATAGGCTGACCCACCTCTTGCTTCAACAGTAGCAATAGATGACGTAACCGATCTTCAACGCGACGATAGCCTACCATTGCCAAAATCGCTTCTGTTTGGCGAAGCCGTCGAGTGACGTGACGAAAGATTCCCTGAGCTAGCATGGGTGATTGCTCAACCTCATTCAGCGTCAAGCGCATCAGGTCAACATCACACAGCGCAATTGCATGATAGGGGCGAATTAGAGCGAGTGACAATCCAAATGGCATTGAGGGACAGGCTAAACCGATCAAAGCTTCGTCGCCTGTGTCATAGAGCGTTCCAAGCTGTACCACACCCCGGCAAACTACCCAAATCTCATGAGGCAGCATGGGTATTGCCTGACCGCTACAGTAGGGGTGCAAACTTCTTCCTCGGTAAAGGTCTTCTAGAAGCTGGCGCAGGTCGGGCTGAGGAGAAGCCTCTAGAGCAAAAGAATGGAGCATGTGAGTTGCTAGCCTATGTTCTGTACACTACATTAGGCTGCTCAACTAAAGACAAGGTAATTTGAAGATTGCGTTTAGGTTAAGGTTTGCAGTTGGGGACTGAGAGTTCCTAGCCTCTTATCTCCCTAACTGCTGCCGCATCTGCTCTCGCAGATTAATCGCATCCTGGTAATCGGGCCTGACCTCGATCGCCTTATTAACAGAGCTGATTGCTTCGTCAAACCGGCGTTGGCTCCAAAGGGCCGCTCCTCGATTGTTCCAGGCTTCTGCCAGGTTGGGGTCGAGTTCGGTGGCGCGGTCGAAAGCAGCGATCGCTTCCTGGGGACGTTCTAACAGCAGCAGTGCCGTTCCTTTGTTGCTCCAGGCTTGAGCAAAGTCAGGTTTGAGCGCGATCGCCTGGTCATACAGCTTCAAGGACTCTGCGTGTTGTTGCTTTTGATCTAGAGCATATCCTTTGAGCCACAGTGCTTCTGGATACTCAGGCTGAATTTCTAGGGCCCGATTGCAGGCTGTAATGCCGGAGTCAATCTGCTGCATGTAAACCAGACTATAGCAGCGTCCCCAGTGAGCTTCAGAATTGTCGGGGTTAAGAGCGATCGCCTGGTCATATTGGTCTAGGGCGGGCTGGTATTGGTTTGCCTGTCGCAGGCGATCGCCCTCCGTCAGCAGAGCCGTAACTTGTGCTTCCGCGTCAGACTCTGAGTTCTCTGGACTTTCAGCTACAGCGCTAGGAACGGAGTTGTTAGAAGCCGTTTGCTCAGCACGAGGGGCTGTAACTGTTCTGCCAAGCAAAAAAATTAAGATTACAGCACCCGCTCCTGCCAGTACGGGAATGGGTTTTAAGGTTTGAATTTGCGTCAGGATTGACTGAAGCCCGGTTGAAGAAGTGCCTGACCGCTGAGGTGTAGGAGTCGCCAAGGCAACAGCAGGCAAGGGAGCGGGCGATGGAGTAGGACGGGAGGGGGGAGAGGGCAGCAGCGATTCGGTTGGCTGAGCGGAAGGTTTACCCAGTAGCTCACTAGCGGCTAGCGTAGGAGCTGTTGCCGTGGGAATATCTGCTTCCTGAGCTGACTGCGTTCCGATAGGAGTTTCGACAACCACTTGCTTGACTGGCAGCACAACTGACTCATCAGCAGGAATGGGCAACTGTTGCACATCTGCTAGAGCTTGCGCTGCCGTCGGGTAACGGGCGCGAAAGTCATAGCGCACCATTTTGTCGATAATGTCAGCCAGTTGTGGGCTGACGTGAGGGGCGCGATCACGCCACAAAATTTCGCCAGTGTGGGGATCTTCATGCAGCATCCTCGGTGGCACCCCAGTCAGCGCCTGAACTGCCAGTTTCCCTAAAGCATAAACATCACTGCAAAAACGAGGATTTCCACCCAACTGCTCGTTGGGCATGTAGCCATGCGTGCCAATCGAAATGGTTTGGGTGGGTCCAGTCTCCGGGTTCACCAGCACTGTGCTAGCTTGCTTCACGGCTCCAAAATCGATCAGCACGATCTTGCCATCTGACTTGCGTCGAATCAGGTTAGACGGCTTAATGTCGCGATGAATGACGTTTTGCTGATGCACAAAGGCAAGTGCTGTCAGAGTATCTTGCAGCAAAGCAATCACCTGACTTTCACGCCAGGGTTGCCCATTCATTTCCTCGCTTAGCGGCTCTCCCTCGATCAGCTCTTGAGCTAGATAAAATTCCTGGTCTTGCTCAAAGTGAGCCAGCAGTCGCGGAACCTGGTCATGGTTACCTAGTTTATAGAGAGCCTGAGCTTCGGTGTCAAATAGCCGTCTCGCAATTTGCAGGCTGGTTGGATCTTTGACTTGAGGTTGAAGCTGCTTGACCACGCAGCGAGGGTTTCCAGGCAAATGCAGGTCTTCTGCCAAAAAGGTTTGACCAAAGCCACCTGCTGCGAGCTGGCTAATGACTTTGTAGCGTCCCCCCAGAGGTCGGTCGGGATCGATAGGTTGAAACAGCCGTAAAATGTTCACTTGCTGGGTTGGAAATAGCAGGGCGATCGCAGCCTTCGCTCAAATTTAGCCGATGATTCTGGTCAAATCCGGAGAATTTTCTAGTGCAGTTCGGAGACAGGCACTTCCTAAAAGCATCCTCTCTGACTTAAGACGCAGAATATTGAGCTGAGTTTCAGTCTCAGTTATAGCCGTAAGTCATCAAAAAGTTATCAAATTAGGGCGAAAAGAGACGGCGCAAGACTCCACCTCTTTTCGTCCTAATCATTAGATGATTGGCACTATATAGGTTACTTTCAGAAGTGAGTCCAACTTGCAAATAATCGCTGGAAACCTTGCTATGTCTGACGACGCATCTCTTTACGTGCAACTGACGTGGGAAGACCCAGTGACGGGTGAGCTACAGCAGCCAGTTTTAGTTCCGCCGATCGCACTGGGGCGAGAAATGGATCAGATGCCCGAAAATCTGGGCGAAAAAGCCGTTTCACGGTTAGAGCTACCTCACAAACAGGTTTCTCGCTTTCATGCCCTAATCACCCTTGCCGAGCGCCAGCTTTACATCACCGACCGCAGCGCCAATGGCACCTACCTTAACGGTCGCCTGATTGAAAAGGGCAGCCAGCCTTTGTCTAGCAAGGACACCTTGCGAATCGGTCCCTATAAAATCATTGCAGCCCTGACCCAATTTGATGATAGCAACTCAACGGAACTGAATGTCCGAGAACACACTCATTATGCTCAAGGAAACCCATTGCAGAAGAATACGCTGCTAATGTGGCTGGTGGGGTTGGGTGTTTTGCTGCTGATGGGGTTAGGCGTTTGGTTTGTGGCAACCACTTTACTAGAACAACTGCGCCCCCGCGTTCCAAATGCAGCGGCGGAGCAAAGCCGTCTCTTGACAGACGACCAATAACCCATAATGCTCTCCCCGCCTTCAACTAATTTCTCTCTATGCTGCCATCACCCCTTCCCAAACTCCTGCATCGGAACCGTCGTTGGTTGTGGCTGTTGCTGGGAGCGCTAACGCTGCTGTTGAGTTTGACTTTTCCAGGAATAGCTCAAGTTCCGTTAGCGACTCAGACGGTTAAAGCACCCGTGGTAGTGGATGGAGTTGAGCTATTTCAAATCGGCAGATCGGGAAATCTAACGGCCGTTGAGCGGGCTGAAATTATTAACGAAGCGCTGCGGCAGGAAGTGCGATCGGCTGAGCCTACTGACATTCGGGTAGAGCGTGATGACAAGCTGACGATCATTCGGAGTGAAGCCAGCAACCGCAACCTGATCACGGTCACTGACGGTGATGTCACCACAGGTATCAATCCTTTGAGTCAGGCGACTCTCTGGCGAAGTGACATTGAGGCAGCTTTGCGTCGGGGACAGTTAGAGCGATCGCCCGCTTACTTTCAACAGGCAGCAATATTTAGTGCGGTCGTGTTAGTAGTAGCGATCGCCTTTCATCTGGGGCTGCGGTTTCTAGGGAAATGGCTGTCTCACCGTCTGAGCGACTGGCTAGGCGATCCAGATGCTCTATTTCATCCGAGAGAACGATCTGCTCGACTATTTTTGCAGCTTGCTCTGTTAGGCATTCAAATCGGGCTCTGGTCCGCTGTCGCTTTCTATATCACCGATTTGTTTCCGGAGATGAGGGGGTTACGCTACTCCCTGCTTAACTTCCTCAACACTCCCATCGTGGGTTTAGGAGAAGGCAATTACTCAGCGCTGCAACTGCTGCTGCTGTTAGCGCTCACCATCGGGCTCTGGTTTGCAGTCAGTGCCGTTACTCGGCTATTTCGGTTTTACATCCTCAGCAGAACGGGTGCAGAACTCCGGATTCAGGATGTCATTGCTATCTTGACCCAGTACACGCTAGCTTTTTTAGGGCTCATCGTCCTGCTGCAGATCTGGGGCTTAGATGTTAGTTCTCTCGCCATCATTGCTAGCGTCCTGGGTGTGGGAATTGGCTTTGGTATTCAGAACATCACCAACAACTTCATCAGCGGCTTGATTATTACCCTGGAACGCCCAATTCAGGTCGGAGATTTTGTCAAAGTCGCAGAGCTGATGGGCACCGTCGAACGCATTGGGGCGCGCAGTACCGAAATTCGCACGCTCGATCAGGTGACAATCATCGTGCCCAATTCCCGATTTTTGGAAACCGAAGTGGTCAATTGGAGTCATGGCGATCCGGTTTCGCGAATTCGGATTCCCGTGGGCATCGCCTACGATTCTGATACAAATCGAGTCCAGGCTGCATTGCTAGAAGCTGCCCGCAGTCACCCCGATGTTTTAGTTAGACCCGCTCCTGAGGTTTGGTTTCAGGGGCTTGGAGATAGTGCGCTGAACTTTGAGCTAATGGTCTGGACGGGCGAACCCAAAAAGCAGTTTCGCGTCAAAAGCGATTTGTACTATCGGATTGAGACAAGCTTAAGGCGATACGGCATCACGGTTCCTTTTCCCCAACGGGATTTGCACTTGCGATCGCCCCACCTCGAAGAATTCGTTGCATTGTGGCGACAGCTTCCTGCCGCGAATGCCAAAAATTCTCCCCAACTCTCCAATGGCGACACTGACAAACCCACTTTGTCCCTCATCGGCAGTGCAACAAACACCGCTGAAGCGAGTGAGCGATCGGCCACCATTGCCCCTGCGGAACTGTTGACCGATGAAAAGATTCAGGCGATCGCTACAGCTATACAAGGATCGGCTGGTGTGGAGGTGAGCGATCGCTGGTATCGCCAAAACCTTTATCCGGCTTGCTTTATTGGTTCAGAAGCTGTGGCATGGTTAGTGCAAACCCAAAACTGTACTCGTGAAGAAGCTATCCATCTAGGGCAAATCCTGCTCGACCAGGGAATTATTCAGCACGTCTCAGATGACTATCCGTTTCGGGATGGATACGTCTTTTATCGATTCCAATCGAAACAGGATGAGATGTAGTAAGCCACAGCGCATTGATTATTTCTATAAAATTCAACCCATAGACTTGATTAGAAGACAAATTCTATCTTTTGGTAGACTTCTATCTTGAGCAGGTTCAAATAATCTAATTTGGATATGGTCAATTAGGGTGCGGTCTATTGAAGCAACTAAAATTAAATTTAGATTGTTTTACCACTCTCTATCAGTAATTTTAATAGGTTGTAAATAAGAGAAATGACTCAGAAGCAAGAAACTTTTTGCTTTTGCACTCTGGCCTATGGCTCAACTTATCGAGCTTTGGCAAGGGAGCTAGCAAAGGATTTAGAGAAGTATTCCTCTGGTACTCCTTTTCTCATTTTTACAGATAAGCCGAAAGCCTTTGCGGACTGCTGTAATGTTATTCCCATTCAGCATCGAAGACACTTTTTTTACCACAGCAATGACAGAAAATGCTTGTTAGAGAAGGCGTTATCCATGTTTGATTACTGTGTCAATATTGACTCAGATGTTCGCATCTTGGCACCTTTTCCTCAGGACCATGAGTGGCTTCCAGGAATTACAGCTAGAAGTTGCTCCAGCATTATTAAACAGGAAAAGCTGCGTGTAGACGTGAAAAGCGATCGCCTCAGAAAAATCAGGCTTCAATGGCTGGAACGATTGAGATATTTGTCTCAAAAATTAGACATCAATCTAGAGGACAAAAACGTTAAATGGGTCTACGAATTCCTGTTTGTGTTGAAGAAAGATGCAGGAAAAGAAATTGAATTTCTAGAGCAGTTTGAATTGATCGCCCGTTACTTTGAGCTACACGGCACTTATCGTGGATGCGGCACAGCAATGGGGTTAGCTGCAGCCAAAGTGGGTCTGCCAGTCAGGCACGATTCAATGGAAGGGGTTGAATTCTTTGATGACAAAATTGAGAAGGCAAAAATCTCTAACGGAGAAGCCGAACCAAAAGACAAGCAGGAATATTTTGACACCCAATACAAAATTGAACATCCACAACAATCGCTATTAGAAAAAGCGGTACTTAAAACTCTTCGAGTTGTCACTGAAAAAGCCAGATTCTACTATCACGCAGTCCGTTCCAGAATCATTTCTCTCAGTGACTACGACTTTTATTATCGCTAAACTGTAGCAATCTCAAATCAATTGTGAAACGAGTTGCGAGAGGCAAATCCCCACAGGGATTGGTCTTTCCCAATTCGTTCATTTTAATAAATGATCTAGGAAAATGATCTAGGATCGATATGGCTGTTCTGAAACTGATTGCTTAAATCAGTTGAAGATGGGTAGTTGTGAGAAGTACCTCCTTTAGGGCAAATCCTACCCATTTTGAACGGCTATAGGGTATCCTCACAGTTTATAAACTTTGGAATGAAAACTTTAGCGGTTGATATTGGTGGGAGCGGAGTCAAAGCGCTGGTTTTAGACGAGACAGGCGAGCCTCAGAACAAGCGATCGCGGGTAGATACACCTCAGCCTGCTACGCCAGAAAAAATTGTCGGGGCGATCGCCGAGCTTGCATCTGCTCAAGCTTTCGATCGGGTTTCTGTCGGTTTCCCAGGCGTGGTGCGGCAGGGCATCATTGACACTGCCGTAAATCTTGATACTTCCTGGGTCGGCTTTGACCTGGAGAAAACCCTGACTGAAAAACTGGGCAAACCTACCCGTGTCGCGAACGATGCTGATATTCAGGGTTTAGGAGCCGTCTCCGGAAAAGGTGTGGAACTAGTGATCACGCTGGGTACGGGTTTTGGCTCTGCTCTATTTGTCGATGGGAAACTGGTACCCAACTTAGAAATGGGACATCACCCGTTTCGCAAAGATCAAACCTACGAAGAGCAGCTTGGACGGACAGCCTTAGAATCGATTGGCAAAAAGCGCTGGAATCGTCGTCTAGAAAAAGCGATCGCCACTCTAGAGCATCTATTTAATTACGAGCGTCTCTACATCGGGGGCGGCGAAGCCCGACAAGTCACGCTCAACTTACCCGCCAACGTCACCATCGTGGAAAACATCATGGGTTTACTGGGTGGGATTGCTCTTTGGCGTGACTAGAAGAGGGGCTAGGGGCTAGGGCAGTCTCCGACTCACAATTCCTGACCACTGCACTTTTTTGAGCCGATCGCGACGATAGGAAAAGAAATGCTCAGCGTGCTGATAGGTACAGTAGGGGGCGATCGCAATGTGTTCTGGGGGAATGCCCGCCTGCTCAAGCTGAAGCTCGTTGACTCGTCGCACATCTAGCCGTACCCGTCCTGGCTGGGGGTCACTTAACAAAGGAGACTCTGGCAATTCTCTCAGTGCTGCCAAAATCACCTCTGGCTCTGGAGTAGGTTCTGTTTTAACCACATCTTGCACCACGGTTGCCCCAACCTCAGCCGCAACCGTGGTGGACACTTGGTAAACTTCTCCAGCGATCGCAGGCCCCATTGCGACTCTTAAATTGTGCAGTTTGCTGCCCTGTGTCCACAGGCGAGCGATCGCTTCTGGCACAATCGCGCCCGCTGTACCGCGCCAACCTGCATGAACTACTGCTGTTTGCCCAGTTTCAACATCTGCAATCAGCACAGGCACACAGTCTGCACTACAGACCCATATTGCCTGGCCTGCTTGCTCCGTCAGCAAGCCATCCGCAGGGGGAAAGATAACTTCAATTTCATCGCCTGATTCAGAGGACATTTGCTCCTGCTGAAACTGCTCGACTTCCGAGGGACTTAGCACCCTGTTTCCGTGAACTTGGCGGATGCGATAAGCCGGAACTGCCGGATCAAGCACTTTCACCAATTCAGCGGGCGATCGCGGCGAAAACTGCTGGGTAAAAAAACCGTGCGACCAGGGTTCCAGGAGGCTACAGGTCAGGTATGGCAGCCCTTGCCAAGTTTGCCACTGCCAGGTTGCTACAGAAGTTGTCATGGGTGAAGGGGGCAAAATCTATGCTAGTCTAACCCGCATTGATTCAGGCTGACTTCACCCTTGAGATTCGATCCAGATCAGCTCAAAACCGCCTTATCGCATTGCCGCGATCAGATTCGATCAGGGCAAGAATTGTCCCAAGCCAATGAGCCGTCGTTTACAGTTCACCTATTTGAAACCGTTGATTCAACCAATCGTGTGCTCTGGAATTTGCTAGACCAGGGCGCAACCGAAGGCACCGTGGCGATCGCCCTTCAGCAACAGTCTGGGCGAGGGCAATGGGGGCGACAGTGGCAGTCTTCTCCAGGCGGCTTGTACTTATCCCTGGCGCTTACCCCCAATCTTCCTGTAGAAAATAGCGCTCAACTGACACTCTGTAGCGCTTGGGGCATTGCAGCAGCATTGCGAAACTACGGTATTCCAGTCGGGCTGAAATGGCTGAACGACCTGGTTGTGCAGAAACGCAAGCTGGGTGGCATTCTGACTGAGACGCGAATGCAGCAGGGGCAAATCACACAAGCGATCGTAGGCGTGGGGATCAATTGGCAGAATCCCGTTCCACCCACAGGAATTAGCTTGCAGGAAATTCTGAAGCAGCCCGATCCGGCGATTTCTTCATTAGAAATGCTGGCGGCGATCGCCTTGCAAGGCATGATGGCTGGCTATCAACTCTGGCAGCAGCACGGCATCGAAGCAATCTTGCCGCGCTATCAGGCACTCCTAACCAGCATCGGGCACCTTGTTACAATCGATCAGCCTGGGGCAGAGCAGACCGCACAGGTCACGGGTGTTTCTGCAACAGGCGACCTGCAAGTTTGCTTGAACCAGGAAAATCCCGCTACTTCAACCGAAATTAGCCTCAAGCCCGGTACAATCAGTCTGGGGTATGGCAATCTGGGCAATAGTGCATCAGTCTAGTCTGCTGGCAAGTCATCGTAATTCCATGCTGATGGAACCGAATGCCCCAAGTAGACGACTAGAATGATGACCACCTGGAGGAAGTCTCACCCGGTTTGTTGCATCATCATAGGTTGAGTGCAATATAAATAAGACTTAAACAGTTAGCCTAAATCGCTCAGGGCAAGTTT
The DNA here is from genome assembly GCA_014695345.1 of Cyanobacteria bacterium FACHB-471. Lineage (GTDB taxonomy): Bacteria > Cyanobacteriota > Cyanobacteriia > Elainellales > Elainellaceae > JAAUTN01. The sequence continues at coordinate 181,505 of JACJOC010000012.1, read as the reverse complement.
TTAACGTAGCGGACGCAGTGATGACTCAACGACGTAATACTCGAATTTCAACCCAATCTTCCGTTCAGCGATCGCTACTAGTTCGGGGAATTGGCTGGCTAGGTGGCTTAGGCATCCTCAGCAGCAGTATGGTCACCTTTGCCCAAACCCCTGATGCTTCGGAAGTGATTGTTCCCAGCGCTCAAGACCTGCTAATGCCTGCTGAAAGCAGCCCGCAGTCTGTACCTCCCGCTCCAGTCGTGGTTGAACCTGAACCTGCTCCGGCTCCTGTTGTGACGCAACCTCCAGCAGCAAGCCCTGCCCCTAGTTCTTCTCCCAGTCAAGCCTCCAGCCAACCTGCACCCGATGCTTCGACGATTGTGGTGCCTGGGCTGTCTAGCGACACACCCATTACAGCAGACAGTTTAAGTCCATCCAATTTAAGTCCATCCAACTCTGCTCCGGCAGTCGAGCAAAACAGCTACATTGACTCGACCGAGTACAGCATCGGCGCAACCCAAGGCTATGAACAGCCTGCGGTAGTCTTCTCTGAGCGCTCAACAGGCTGTCAGGCAACGGTAGCGAGCGGTCAAAATGTACCCGCTAGCATCTGCAATTCTCAAACCGTAGCCGCCTCGCAAAGTGGCGATCGTACTCTGCGGTTAGGTCCAGTCAGCATTGGACCTAGCGGCGTGACCATCGGCGGCACCACCCCTTCAGGCAGAGAATACTTTAGCCGCACCATTCGCCCTTCCGCTCTCCCTGGAAATGGCAACGTCAGCCTGATGTTTCCGCTCTCGATTCCCTCTGTAATCACGTCTGCCTTTGGCTGGCGGCTGCACCCCATTTCTGGTGGTTATCGCTTGCACCAGGGCACCGACATTGGCGCACCTATGGGCACCCCTGTCGTCGCGGCTTACACCGGAAAAGTGGCGATCGCTAACTTCATGGGCGGTTATGGCTTAACGGTCGTCATGTCCCACGGCGACGAAACCATTGAAACGCTCTACGCCCACATGTCTGAACTGTTTGTCGAGCCAGGAGAATGGGTCGAGCAAGGTGAAGTGATTGGTCGCGTCGGCAGTACGGGCAATTCGACTGGGCCCCACCTGCACTTTGAGTTTCGTCAAAAAACTGATCAGGGCTGGCTGGCAATGGATGCAGGTCAGCTTTTGCAGGAAGCTCTAGCCCAGCTAACCAACGGCTTCCGGAACGCTCAAGTTCCCGCTAAGCCCGACAGTGAGGAGATGCTAGCAATCAAAGGACTTCGGGACGTTGGTCTAGCCATGAAACCCGCCAGCACCTTCTACCTCACCTCCACCAGTCAGGCTGCCGCTAACTTCGTCCAATAGCGACGAAGCTTTTGGAGCAGTATCCAATCCCTAGCCCCCGATCCCTAATCCCCATCCCCCTTCATGCCACCCGGTCAAGAGCCTTCCCAACTTCTCAGCAAACGGCTGTTCTACCAGGGACGAAAGTTTAACTTTGAAGTCACTCGTTTGCGCCTGCCCAATCAGGTCGAAGGCGATTGGGAATGTGTTCGCCATCCGGGAGGGGCGCTGGCAGTTCCAGTCACTCCCGATGGAAAGCTGGTGCTGGTGCGGCAATATCGCTTTGCAGCACAGGGTCGTCTGCTAGAGTTTCCGGCGGGAACTGTCGAACCGAACGAAGATCCGGCAGCAACCGTGCAGCGAGAAATTGAGGAAGAAACTGGATATCGGGCTCATCGCTGGCAAAAGTTGGGAGAGTTTTTCTTGGCTCCCGGCTACTCTGATGAAATTATTTACGCGTTTCTAGCCCAGGACTTGGAGAAGCTTGAGCTTCCACCCAGCCAAGACGAAGATGAGGATATGGAAACTATTCTCATGACTCCTCAAGAGCTAGAGCAAGCCATCCAATCAGGTGAAGCGGTAGACGCGAAGACGATCTGTAGCCTGCTGTTGGCAAAGCCTTTTCTGGAAGATAAAGGGGTTAGGGGTTAAAGTTTGAGGGTTGGGGAGAAGCGGTCGAGGTTTGCCAGGTTTGATGGCAAACCAATGTGTGGACTTGCCAGTCAGGTTCTGTGTGAGGATAATCCAGCCGGTAGTGTCCGCCCCTACTCTCAGTGCGAAAGGCAGCGCTCTTCAGGATCAGATAGGCGGTATCTAAAAGATTGCGCGTTTCGCCCCAGGTTCGCAGCAGCAAGTCAGGGTTAGGAACGTCTAGCTGCAAGAAGTGATCTACTTGCAGGTCTACCAAAGTTTGAGTGAGCGAGAGCGCAGCAAATTTTTGTTGCCAGGTTTCGACTTGGACGATCGCCTCTTCAAGCGATCGCTGTTCTCGGCAGATTCCAGCACTCTGCCAAACCAGCTTAGGAATTTCCTGCCTCAGCATTTCAACCTGAGCAACCTCCGCCGCATCTGGAGTGTAAGCCAGCGAGACTTCCCCACTCTCCTGCTCTTCCGCTCTTCCGCTCTCTAATTCTGAAGCGGGTTGAAACTCCAGATGGGCAAGCTGCGCGCCAAGAACCAAACATTCCAACAGAGAGTTGCTAGCCAGTCGATTGGCTCCGTGTACGCCCGTGCTAGCTGTTTCTCCCACCGCATACAGTCCTGGAATCGAAGTGCGGCTCATCAAGTCGGTCGTGATACCGCCCATCCAGTAATGGGCAGCAGGAGCAACCGGGATCGGTTCATGGAACACGTCTACGCCCCACTGCTGACACACCTGAATAATGTTGGGAAAGCGATGCCGGATCGTTTCAGTTGGAATGGGACGCAGATCAAGCCAAACATGGGCTGTCGCCAAATCAGTCGCCGTTTTTTGCAGGTGGCTGAAGATTGCCCGACTAACCACGTCTCTGGGAGCAAGCTCTCCGTCAGGATGGTAGTCAAAAGCAAATCGCTGCCCCTGCTCATCAACCAGATGTGCGCCCTCTCCCCGAACGGCTTCACTAATCAAGAATCGGGGTGCGCCCGCTTTAGTCAATGCGGTGGGATGGAATTGGACAAACTCCAGGTCGCGCAACTGTGCGCCTGCTCGCCACGCCATTGCCACACCATCTCCGGTACTTAAAGCAGGATTAGTCGTTTGAGCGAAAACTTGTCCGCCGCCGCCAGTGGCTAACACAACGGCTCCAGCTTGTAGCCAGATTACTTTTCCCTGGTAGCCAAGGCTAACGCCTTTGCAGCGATCGGCAGCTAACCAGAGATCTACGGCAAACGCTTGCGAGAACACCTGAATATTTTTGCGGCTCAGCACTTGTGCCGTCAGCGTAGTGATGACTGCCCGTCCCGTTGTGTCTGCGGCATGAAGCACACGCCGCCGCGAATGAGCAGCTTCTAGAGTGAGCGCCAGTTCTCCGTTGTGGCGATCGAACCCAACACCCATCTCGACTAAAGATTGAATACAGCGGGGGGCTTGCTCAACTAGCAGCTTTACCGCAGCAGGGTCACACAGTCCGGCTCCAGCTTTAAGCGTATCTTCGATATGTAGGATAGGAGAGTCTTCGGGAGCGATCGCCGCTGCAATGCCGCCCTGAGCCCAATCACTGGCAGAAAGCGAGAGCGTATCTTTGGTAATCAGTCCGACGCGAAAATGCTCCGGCAAACAAAGTGCTGCATATAGCCCCGCTGCCCCACCGCCTACCACTAAAACATCAAATGGCTGAGAGAGGGCTAAATCAAGCACATCAGAATCTAACGAATGTGGCAATTAAAAATCGCTCCCTGAGAACAGTAGCAAAAGCAATGCAGGATGACCTGAAATAACTTTTGGATTAAACCTACTGTACAGAGAGCGAGTCGAATTCGACAGAAATGAAAGAATTAAATTTGACTTGGTTTTGACCAGTCCTATCGATAAATGCCGTTGTTAAAGCGATCGCCTCCCTCAACAAAAGCATCATCTGGCTGGGTCACGGTAAACTTATCCAGATTTGCCTGCAAAATTTCCTTCTGGCGATCGGTCAAGTTGGGCATGTTCAGGACATCTTCAACTTCATCAAAAGGTGCATTCTTAACAATCATCCGAGCCAAGGTGGGGTACAGTCCGGGATATTGGGTGAAAGCACGGACATTTGTGTTGTTTAAGTCCAACTTTCTACCCAGTTCAAGCATCTTGTCATCCACACTGTTTCGGATATCTGCTGCCAAGACTGGGGATGAATTGAAGGTCAGGCTACTCAAATTAGCTGCAATGGCTGGTTGAGGCAACCCTAGCCATCCTAAACAACCGACCAGTAAACCTAAAACCAGCACTACGCCAACCAGTCGTCTCATTAGTAAGATCCCTCCCGCTCCAAATTAATCTAAATCGATTGAACTCAAACCTATGCAAGCTATACACAGCGCTTACTTAGAGACTACCACTTCCGCTGGTCAATCGATCGCCACCCTTGAGAATCTTCCCGTCCAATTTTTCAATCGATCCCCAAACGGTAGCCTTTGATCCCTACACCTTCCCGGTTATCTGCAGAAAAGTATTCAGATCAGCAAAAGAGCCTGCATAGGTCAAGGTCGGCGAGTCGTAACCCTTCATACTGACGGTGTATTGATTAAATAGTTTGGGGTTAGCACCAGAGGCTGCTAAATATTTGTAGGTTGTTTCGCCCAAGGCAACATCCATACCGATTTGCTTAGTTGACGATTCTAATCGGAAGGCCGCATTGACTGTATCACCCAAAGCCGTGTAGTCAGGGCGATCGCCTGTTCCCGTATTGCCAACCATCGCGTAGCCCGTATTTAGTCCTGCCCCAACCCGTAGCGGAAATGGCAAAGGATAGCGCTCATGCAGCTGACTAGTCATCTTGTGTAGAGCGCTGAGGGCATGAGCAATGCGGATCATTTCATCATGGCTAACGCCCTGAGCGCCATGAATCCAGACCGCCATGATCGCGTCGCCAATGTACTTATCAACCCAGCTTCCGTATTCGCGGATGATGTCTCCTGCACAGCGGAACCAGGTGCCAATCACCTCAGACAGCACTTTCTCGTCAAGCTGTCGGGTCATCACCGTAAAGTCACGAATATCAACCACCAGCACCGAGATCAACCGTCGCACATGCAGGGTTGCTGTAGCGGTAAATTCTTCTGAATCTGGCACTCCCCCCATCGAAGCGTCAGTCATGTGCTCGATGGGAGGGCAGTAAAACTCTAGCTCGGTCTGCCCAAAGGTAAGGCGATCGCCATTTTGTAGCGTTACAGGCACACTGACTCGCCGTCCGTTGACAAACGAACCATTGCGGCTACCTAAATCGATCAAGTAAAACTCTCCCGTCTCCATCCGTTGAAGCATGGCATGGTTACGGGAAATCCAGCGATCAGGCAGCACAAAGTTGTTATCATCACCTCGCCCGACAGTCCAGCAATTGCTGCCTGCTAAGGAGAGATAACGATTACCTGACTCGTTACGAAGTATCAGATGGGGAACGGGTTGTGAAGTCACCACAGGCTAAGAACCGCTGATCTTTCCCTATGATGCATCCTGAAGCATCTATCCATAACTCACGAAGGTTCCCAAAATACAAATATTGGAAACCTTAACCTCAATAATTCTCTGTAGACCCAACTTCAGCACGGTGCCATAGCGCAACGCTCCTTAGCAGGAGATTCTATACTAGCGCAACAGTGCCAAAGACCTGTGTGTTCAGCGAACTATGTTTCCGTATCGACTCAGGATACCTCCAATCATATCCTGAGTCAGACTGAGGAAGCAGCTAGCCAAAACAAACCATCGACTAGCAAAGTGCTCAACACGGCTCCACTAAACGCTCTCCAGTGTAGCTGTCGAGAGCGGATGGGTAAACAACCCACCACCAGAAGAATGATGATCAAAAAGATAGCCCAACAAACTCCCCAGGGAGTTTGAATTTGAGCAACTGCATCCTGCAAAATAGCCTCCGCTTGGCTCGGTTCCACCTGCATTAGCTGTCTCCAGTGAGGAATCAGGTTCGCTATGTAGAAATACAGATCCGTCATGACTGTGCCGAATAAGGAACCCAGATAGAACCAGTTACCTACCTTTCCGCGCTGTTTGGCTAGACACAAAAGGGTGAACGGCAGTCCGACCGCTTCAATCGGCAAATGCAGGAGTGGCTCCCATCTAAACCAACCCCAGTAAATCGAACCTGCTAGCCACGTCCAAGCGAACCCCAATAGCAAATCGCCCCAGAGCTTACTAGAGGGATTACTTGAAGGGCGAGATTGAAGCCACTGGCCCAACCCCAGCCAAGCCAAAGTTAGAGTTAAGCTAAGCCAAGGCGACCATCTAACTAACGGGGCTTGAAAAAAAACAGGTACCGATACTAAAAATACAGAAGCTGCGAAAAACCGCCAGGACTGCGAGATGCGACTTGGTGAGATGCGATCGCCCACCCAACTCTCGGAAGGCGCTTCAGTTAAAGAGGGTTCTTTTAGACGAGCCTGGTAGAGGGCTGTCGATGACGGAGTAAAAGAAGACAAAGTATTATGAGTATTAATTTACTTTTTTTAACATATCACAAAATTATCCCCCTGGGGGGCATATTTAACAACAATAGCGCAGTTTTTTAAGTCCGAAAACGCGCCTTCTCAAAACCTTCCAAGCTTCTGATTCTCTAAACATTCCGGGATAGAGGCAGATTGCTGCGTAAGATTTGCGTAGGGATTTGGCATCTTTTAGCCTGTCGCTTGAATAGTGCCGGGGTGAAAAGATTTTGTATAGCTGAGGCTTTAAGGCAGACACATTCAGCAATTCAAGCTTAAATTAGGGCAGCAATTTTGTTGAAACTTGGACTTTATTGAGGAGTGAGCATGGGTTTGGCCGAAATCAATGCAGGTTTAACTCTAATGACCAACTTAACAAGTTGGTCTCAGTCTGTGGAATGCATACTTGCCTTGCCTCATGATCTAATACCCGCATCCTTCCTGCCCTCATTGATTGCTCAAACCGAGGCTGTCGCTGCTGGGGAAGTAAACCTGCTGCAAGCCGTTATTTTGGGGCTTGTCCAGGGAATAACCGAGTTTTTACCCATTAGCAGCACAGCGCATTTGCTCGTGTTTACCCGAGTGTTTGGCTGGGATGTTTTGGGAGAGAAGTATTTTGTAGACGCAATTCAGTTTGGCAGCGTCATTGCAGTACTAATCTACTTCTGGTCAGACATCTACCAGACTTTGACGGGAAGCTGGACGGCTTTTCGCAAAAAGAACTGGGAACAAGAGGAGTGGAAAATTTTTGTTGGCATTGCTATTGGTACGGTGCCCGCATTGGCAGGAGGGTTGCTTTACAAAAAGCTTTTGCCAGAGGCAACTCAATCCGTACTAGAGGGGGCGTTGGTCATTGCTTGCATGTCCATTATAATGTCGCTTTTGATGGGTCTGGCTGAGAAAATTGGCAGTCGCAAGCGAGGGTTCAACCTGCTTGAAATCAAGGACGGAATTTTGGTGGGGTTGGGGCAGATGCTGGCAATTATTCCAGGAACTTCTCGCTCCGGTTCAACAATGACTATGGCTTTGTTCTTGGGACTAGAGCGACAGGCAGCAGCCAAGTTTTCTTTCCTGCTAGGTTTGCCAACTTTGGCGATCGCCACCCTTTACCAGTCGACCGAGATCAGAAATCACCTGGATGTTTTGCCTGCCCTGATTGTGGGAATTATCTCAACTTTCATCTTTTCCTATCTGTCGATCGCCTGGTTGATTCGTTTCTTGCAGCGCCAAAGTACCTGGGTTTTTGTTTGGTATCGGCTGGCATTTGGCTTATCCCTATTGTTAGCGATCGCCAGTGGGCGGCTTGCTAGCAGCTAGCTTAAAAGATTGGTTAGAGCATCAGAGAGTGCAAACGATGTTTAGAATTCGGCTACTTGGACTGGTTACAGCGATCGCATTTCTTTTCGGCGTGAATCTGGTTTTTGTCAGCGTCCAAAACTTTGATAAGCGGGACGACCGGATTAAACTCAGCAATTTTGAGGTAGAACTTGGTGCAAAGCATTCTGCAATGCAAGAGATGGAATCTTGGCTAAAAGAGATGACGCTGGAGCTAAGTTCATCTAGCTTTGAAATTCAGACCTTGCAGTCAAAAATCACCACATTTAATCAGGATTATCCAGACGGAATCCCGGCTTCTTTGCAGGCAGAATATACCAAAGCAGTTGAGCAGCATAACCAAATGGCAAGTGACCATAATGCTGCCGTCGCCAAGTATGATTCGCTTTACGCTGAGTATTCTAAGTTGGTCAATCAATATAATGCGATCGCAGCCCAAACAGAAAAATTGCAGGAAGAACTAGGAAAAACCCGGTATCTCTTGCCTGTTCCCAGAATCATCTCTTCGATAGAGCTACCGGGTCAATCTGAGGAAATTCTTGAAGAGTCTAGTTTGTAGCTAACACCGCCTAAGGGCAGGTCTAGCAACTAAGCTATCGGTTATGGGCAAAGGCTCTGTCAAAATCCGCCCCTACCCGAGGGTTAAATCTTTTCCCAGAACATCATCTAATACGGAATCCGCTTTGGGAAGAAGCACTATTGGGTGTACGGGCGAAGCATTCGGTCAAGGAATTGTGCTTTAGTTGCAAGGATTGTAACCGAATGCTTCGCCCCTACCGATACTGCTACTTTATAGACGTTTGGTATAACTTCTCTCAAACTACAAATGCGCCTGGGAAGCATAAGCTGCAATGGGTTCTTTAATGAACCGAATGTAGAGATGCTTGAAGGTCGATTTGATCACGCGAGGTGCACCAAAGTCAATCGGCATCAGCTGTTCGGGTAGCTTCCAGTCGAGAATTTTTAGCTCTTGGGGCATGAGATGAGGGAAATGGATAGATTCCAACTCAGGGCAAACTCCTAAGCGTTGAGAAGCAGCCACTGTGGGGATCGCAGCGGGGTCAGCATTGAGGATTTCTACCATCGCTCGATCAAGCGCGAACACATCAGCCGAAGCGCCCAAAACACCCAAGAGACGAGGTTCACCACCGCTGGGACCTTGGCCTTCATGACCGATGATGCCATCCATAATGGTCAGGTTAGGGGCGATCGCCCGAGCCGTCTCGACCAGCATGTTGCCAAAGCGATCGCTGTCCTTCCCAGCTTCCATGTGCCACCAAGCCTTCATCTTGCCAGGAACACAGCCAAACAGATTTTTCACACCCAGAGTTAGCGTCAACTGCACATGAGATTTCACTTTAGGCAAGTTGATCACCACATCGGCTTCCATCGCTTCCTTGCAAAGCAGCAGATGGTTAAAGTCTGCACTAACCGTTTCATAGCGCTTGCCTTGCAGTTCCACAATAGGGACACCCAATTTGTCTAACCAGGGCAAATAGCCATTTGCCTTAGCTACTCCTGCGGCACTGCCAAAGGCGGGACTGTCTCCCAAAAACGGCTTTCCACCTACTTCCTGCACCATTTGGGCAACACAGTAGATCACCTCTGGACGAGTCGTGCATTCCTTTGTGGGACGTGCCCCTGTCAGCAGATTCGGCTTGAGTAAGACGCGATCGCCCGCTTTCACAAACGCCGCCATTCCGCCCAGAGGCTCTAGCAACCGCTCTAAATGAGCCCGTAGCTGCTGAATTTCGTAACTTTCAGCCCGAATTAGACTTACGCTTGGCTGCATGGTTATCCTTATCGCATCCGATTAATGGTAGTCACCTGGTCCGCATTAGAAAAAACGCCTTCCCCTCTGAGGTCAGGAATAGCAGGCTTCACTTCAACTTTGATGACATTATCAATGTTGATAAACACCGTTTGTTCCTCTAGGTTGACGATCCACCAGTCTTTTTCTAACAGGTGGCGCACCTCCAAATTCAGTCCTGGAGGGTTGGCAGCGTCTTCAATCGGTTCGTAAACCGTAAAAGACTCACTACGACCGTCAATGTAGTGAAACGTCAGTTGGGTATAACCTTCTTGACTGTACATCTGAGCCTCTCAATACGTTTAGGGGATACCATACACTATGGGCGCGGAACGGTGCACAATTTTATGATTCTGGCTTTCTTTAATGTAAGCAGAGTCCTAACACCGTTTCTACATCAAGCTGGGTATTTTGGAGCGGGGTACGCCTTGAAACACCCTGCCTTAGATAAGAGTGGGTCTAACGCGTTGTGGTTGATAGATATAGAGAGGATTAGCAGCTGTGGATGTGATTCCAGCGATCGATTTGCTCAAAGGACGCTGTGTCCGGCTTTATCAGGGAGATTATGAGCAGTCTCAGGTGTTTGACGAAAATCCGGTAGCTGTAGCGCAGCAGTGGGTTGAGCAGGGCGCAACTCGGCTGCACCTGGTTGACCTGGATGGAGCAAAGGCAGGGCATCCGGTTAACTGGCAGGCTATTGAGGCGATCGCCCAAGCCGTGAATGTGCCCGTTCAGGTGGGCGGTGGACTGCGCGATCGCCAAAGTGTCGCTAACCTATTCAAGATGGGAGTCCGCTACGCCATTCTAGGAACGGTTGCAGTCGAGCAGCCCGATTTAGTGAATCAACTTTGTCAGGAATTTCCCCAACAAATCATCGTTGGCATCGATGCGCGAAATGGCAAAGTCGCGACTCGCGGCTGGCTAGAGACTTCTGAGGTAGAGGCGATCGCCTTGGCTCAGCAAATGGCTCAATCAGGCGTTGCTGCGATTATCTACACTGACATTCACCGAGACGGCACCCTGCAAGGACCCAATCAGCAGGCATTGAGAGAGCTAGCAGAAGCCGTTTCGGTTCCCGTCATTGCGTCCGGCGGCATTAGCTCCACAACTGATTTGCTCAGTCTGCTGGCGCTAGAGCCAACGGGTGTAACGGGAGTGATTGTAGGTCGGGCGCTGTACACCGGAGATGTTGTGTTGAAGGAAGCATTACGGGCGATCGGTCCCGGTCGCTGGCAGGATGTTCCTCCCGATTTAGGTTCAGCGTTTGCTTAAAGCGATAGAAATTGGAGATTGGGATCAATCTGGGGCTATGGTCTGAATCGAGTCAGCCAGCAGCAAATTTTTCTCAAATCCGCTACAAACTTGAGCGTAGGGATATTTCCTCCTCAGACAGGCTGTGTCTTGCGATCGCTCCTTACCGAGTAGCCGCCTCTGTTTGCATAAAGGACAGAATCGCTTCATTCACTGGAGCCGCACTGCTAGAGGAATTGTGTCCGCAGTTGGGAATAACCTGAAACTGCGAATTGGGCAGGTGAGCGTGAAGTTTTTCGCCATCCGCAACGGGAAACCAGCGATCGCACTCTCCCCACAGAATTAACGTCGGACAAACCACCTTGGCTAGATCTTGCTGGATGGTGCGAATGATACTCGGTTGTCCGGTTTGCAAATTGCGAATTTCTCGCGCCGATTGCTGTAAATCCGTCGCAAACTGAGTAATTGTGCCGGGGAACTCAACATAGGGATAGGTGAGCCAGTAAATTTCCTCATCTGTAATGGAGTTTGGGTCAGCGACAACTTCCTGCCGCATCAGCCAGGTAATGGAACGGACAACAGGCGCAAAGGAACGAATCAGGCGTGACTGATCAAACCAGCGCACCAGATCTAGAGGAATGTCAGCAAGCGATCGCATTCCCAAACTCGGCAACTGTCGCGGAAAGATCGGCACGTTGATCAGCACCAGCCGTTCGACCAACTCTGGATGAGCCTGTGCTACCGCCAAAGCCGTTAACGCGCCCAGAGATTCTCCCACCAAAATGGCAGGCTGATCGGTCAATGCCTGGATGATCCGGGTTAGTTCGACAATTTGATGCCCAACTGTTTCCGGTGCAGTGGAGGCAGGCGAGAAGCCATGACCTTTTGCATCTGGACAAATGACTCGAAAGTGCTGCGACAGAGGTTTGACGTTGTGCCGCCAGCTATAGCTCCAACTGCCAATGCCATGTAGTAAAAACAGGGGTTGTCTGGTTCCGGCTTCCCCGTAGGCGATCGCCACCTTTTCACCTTCAGCATCTTCAATCGTCAGCGTTTGCCGCCCCTGTGGGAAGATTTGCCACCAGTCTGTCATGCGTCCTTCTCCGTCAAGATTCTCCTAAAAGACTAGCGATTTTCCCAGGTGCTTCAAGATCTTAAGGACATGATATAGATCGTTACTGCGCTTCATTAAAGAGAATTCATCTGACAAAGCATATTGGGGTATTTCGCGTTGAGTCAACTTCAGAAAAATGAAGTGGCTACCGTTAGTTACGAGACCAAAAACGGGGCGTTCAGGGTAAGGATTACCCGTCATGTAGGCGAGTGCTTGGGCGATCGCCTGCTTGAGTGAAAAACCAGCTTCTTTTGATTCAACAGTGAGAATCCAGAAGCGCTCTTGCAGCACCAGCACATCAATCCTTCCACGAAACAATTGCCCGTCATCCTCAGCGGTGATTTGAACCGATGCTTCCGTAGAAAAGCGAAACGGTGGCTGATAAAAGCCTGCCATTGACAGTAAGGGCGACAAAACAACCATTTTCACAGCAACTTCCGCTAGGGGAGATTCATTTAGATATAGGAAGTTGCGCTTAATCTGATCCAAAGCTTGCTGTTCCGATTCGGTTAGCTCTGGTAGTTCCTGATACCATTCCGGGAAGAAGGATTCGTCCTGCGCTTCCCTCAAATCAAACTTGGCTTTGATATCGTACAAACTTAAATTGCTAATCGGTAGGCTTTGAACCATAGGATACGCTCCTGACCTAGAGGTTGGGTTGAGCTAGCGAAACCCGACAATCTTAGAGTTTTAGACCTGTTGGGTTTCATGCTTCAGCCCAACCTGCGTTTCTCTATCCTATTCTGCGTAAGCTTCCATAGGTAGGCAGGCACAAATTAGGTTGCGATCGCCATAGGCATTATCGATTCGTCCGGTTGAAGCCCAGAATTTGTTTTCTTGCGTCCAGGAAGTTGGGTAAGCAGCGCGCTTACGGGAGTAAGGACGTTCCCATTCATCGCTGATGAGAATTTCGGCGGTGTGGGGTGCATTTTTAAGCAGGTTGTTTTGGCGATCGGCTTTCCCCTGCTCAATTTCGCGAATCTCCTCGCGAATTGCGATCATGGCATCACAGAAGCGGTCTAGCTCTTGCTTGGACTCACTCTCGGTGGGCTCCACCATCACCGTGCCGGCAACCGGCCAGGATACCGTTGGTGGATGGAAACCGTAGTCAATCAACCGTTTGGCGATATCATCAACTTCGATCCCAGCGGTTTTCTTAAACTGGCGCAAATCCAAAATGCACTCGTGGGCAACCAGTCCATTTTTGCCTTTGTAGAGAATGGGGTAATCATTCTCCAATCGTTTAGCGATGTAGTTAGCATTCAGAATCGCGACTTGTGTGGCTCTAGTTAGTCCAGTCGATCCCATTAGGGCGATGTACATCCAGGAAATTGGCAGAATGCTGCTGCTGCCCCAGGGAGCCGAAGCAACTGCACCGATTCGAGCAGGTTGAGCTTTGGATTTTGAACTTTGAACGTCACCTTCTGAGTAGACTTCTTCAATGTCAACGACAGAGTGACCTGGCAGGAGGGGTTTCAAGTGGGGTTTTACGCCAATTGGTCCGATACCTGGTCCGCCGCCGCCATGAGGAATGCAGAAAGTTTTGTGCAAATTGAGGTGACAGACATCTGCGCCAAAATCTGCCGGACGGCAAAGCCCAACCTGGGCGTTCATGTTTGCGCCATCCATATAGACTTGACCGCCGTGCTGGTGGACGATCGCACAAATCTCTTGAATCGCCTCCTCAAACACACCGTGAGTCGAAGGATATGTCACCATCAGCGCTGCCAGATGATCGCGATGCTTCTCGGCTTTTGCTTTTAGGTCAGCTACATCAATGTTGCCGTCTGCATCACAAACAACCGGGACAACCTTCATCCCAGCCATGACTGCACTGGCGGGGTTAGTACCATGCGCCGATTCTGGGATCAGGCAAATGTTACGGTGCCCTTCGCCACGCTGCTCGTGATATTGCCGAATGACCAGCAGTCCAGCATATTCGCCCTGCGATCCGGCATTAGGCTGAAGCGAGATCCCGGCAAATCCGGTGATTTCTGACAGCATTTGCTCTAGCTGCTGAAACAGGGTTTGATAGCCCTGAGTTTGTGCCAGCGGCGCAAAGGGATGAATCTGAGCAAACTCAGGCCAGCTAATTGGAATCATTTCAGCCGTCGCGTTTAGCTTCATCGTGCAAGAGCCAAGCGGAATCATTGCCGTTGTCAACGACAAATCCTTTGCCTGAAGCCGATGAATGTAGCGCAGCAGTTCCGTCTCAGAGCGGTAGCGGTGGAAAACGGGATGGGTCAGGTAAGCACTCGTTCGCTGATGGACGACTGGAATTTGAAAATTGCTCCGGGGAGAAAGAGTCGATGGGGTAAAGTGGGGCGTTTCTCCTTTTAGGAAAACCTTAAAGAGGTGCAGCAGGTCCGGCTCAGACGTAGTTTCGTCCAAGGAAATACCAATGGCGCGATCGCCCAACCGACGCAAGTTGATGCGGTGGGCGATCGCCCGTTCCAAAATTTCCTCAGCCCGGTCGCCTACCTCTACTCGCAGCGTGTCAAAAAATGGCGTACCCACCTCATAGCCCAATTGCTGCAAACCCTCTGCCAGAGTTGCAGTGCGCTGATGAATGCGACGGGCAATCTGGTGCAGTCCTTCCGGCCCGTGATAGACCGCATACATGCTCGCCATCACCGCCAGTAGCACCTGTGCTGTACAAATATTGCTGGTCGCCTTGTCCCGACGAATGTGCTGTTCGCGGGTTTGCAGCGCCAATCGTAGCGCGGGTCGTCCCGATACATCTTTGGAAACGCCCACCAATCGCCCCGGAATTTGCCGCTTGTACGCTTCCTTCGTGGCAAAGTAGGCCGCATGGGGACCACCATAGCCCATGGGAACGCCAAACCGCTGGGTATTGCCCACGGCAATGTCTGCACCGAGTTCCCCTGGTGGCTTCAGCAAGGTGAGGCTGAGCAAATCTGCTGCCATTGTTACCAGTGCGCCTGCCTCATGCGTCCGTTGGATAAACTCTTGATAATCGTAAATCGTGCCGTCTGTTGCCGGATATTGCAGCAGTGCGCCAAAAATAGGCTGATCAAACTCAAAGGTCTGGTGATCGCCCACGATCACCTCAATCCCCTGCGGCTGGGCACGGGTTTGAATCACGTCAATCGTTTGAGGATGGCAGGCTGCGGAAACCCAGAAGGCTTTGGCACTCCCTTTGTGTAAGCCGTAGCTCATCGTCATCGCTTCGGCAGCAGCGGTTGCTTCATCAAGCAAAGAAGCGTTGGCGATCTCCAGTCCGGTCAGGTCGATCACCATTGTCTGAAAGTTGATCATTGCCTCCAGTCGCCCCTGAGCAATTTCTGGCTGGTAGGGCGTGTATTGGGTGTACCAACCCGGATTTTCGAGAATGTTGCGCTGAATCACCGGGGGCGTGATGCAGTTCGAGTAGCCCATGCCGATGAAAGAGTGGAAGATCTGGTTTTGAGTGGCGATCGCCCTCAACTCTTGCAACACCTCATATTCACTCGACCCAACCGATAGCTCCAGCGGCTTTTGCAGACGAATTGCAGGCGGAATCGTTTGATCGATCAGTGCCTCCAGTGTCGAAAAGCCCAAAGCTTCCAGCATTTCCTCTACGTCCGCTGGACTGGGTCCAATATGCCTGCGCTCAAACTCCCCTTGCGCCTCACCAAATGCCTGTTTGGTTGACCCATTAGCAGCGGAGCCATTCCCATTTTGGAAGACGGCAGACGAGTCAACCTGAGCGTATGACGCATCAGAATCGGACTGGCTCAAATCGGACGAGGGATGCAGATCAAGAGAATCTGAAGACATGGAGGCAGTGCAGGGGGAACGACAACAAAGACAGCTCAGAACGGATCTGAATTGATCAGATTTCTGACTATTCTGCAATACTTTGCAATAAATAGCAGAATAATTGCCTTAGCTGCCTGGGTCTGGTCAGGCTAAACAGACTATTCCCCTTCGACCTGCGCCTGATATTCGCTGGCAGACAAAGCGCTGTCTAGCTCACTGGCATCTTCAAATTTCACCTTGAGCAGCCAGCCCTCACCATAAGGATCTTTTGCCACTTGCTCAGGCGCTTCGACCATTGGGTCATTTCGTTCGATTACAGTGCCTGAGATCGGAACGTTCAAATCTTCTACCGCTTTCACAGATTCGACAGTGCCAAAGGTTTCTCCTTTGGTCAGGGCTGAGCCAACGTCGGGCAACTCCAGGAAAACGATGTCGCCAAGCTGATCAACCGCAAAAGCAGTAATGCCAATGGTGGCAATGTCGCCATTTAGCCGAGCGTACTCATGGGAGTCGAGATACTTTAGGTCTTCGGGATATTCGAGCGCCATAGCAGGTTGCCAATAAAGATTTGAGGGGAATACCTCAAACAAAATTATTCCGTAAAAGCCGAAAAAGCTACAGTAGCCTGACAAAAATGCTCATAGATTTCAGATTTGCTGAAACTGTAGTGACTCAAGCAAGTGTCCTAAGCAAAAACTTCAGCAGAGGTGAGAGCAATGGGTGCGATCGCCCCTCAAAGCGTAGGAATTGCTGCCGACTTATAAAACGGACGTTTCACAACGATCGCCCGATATGCTTTCTGGCGAATCTCAATGTCTAATTCTTGCCCCGTCTTAGCTAAGTGAGTGGGAACGTAGGCAAGGGCGATCGCCTTCCCCAAAGTTGGAGACACGGTACCGCTGGTAACAACCCCAACCTTTTCCTGGTTAAACAGCACTGGATAATCGTGACGGGCGATGTTTCGCCCTTCCATCTGTAGCCCGACTAGCTTTCGCGCTACGCCAAATTGCTTCTGCTCCTCAAGCACCTTGCGACCAATGAAGTCCCCTTTGCGGTCAAGGTGAACCAGCCATCCCAAACCCGCTTCGAGCGGTGTGGTGGTTTCGTCAATGTCCTGCCCGTAGAGTGCCATTGCCGCTTCGAGCCTCAGGGTGTCGCGTGCGCCCAAGCCGCAGGGGGTGATGCCAGATTTGAGGAGCGATCGCCACAGATCAATCCCCGTCTGCGGATCGACCATCACCTCAAAGCCATCCTCGCCCGTATAGCCCGTCCGTGCCAAAAAACCGGGCTGTCCCAAAACACTGCCTTCCCGATGTCCAAACCGTTTGACCTGAGATAAATCTTCCTGCACACAGGTCTGAAGTAAGCTAACTGCCTTTGGTCCTTGCACCGCTAACAAAACTTTTGTAGGCGACAAGTCTTGAAAGTTGAGGTCTGAACTCAGATTTGCCAGCAGCCAATCACGGTCTTTCACTGTTGTAGCTGCGTTGGCGATCAGCATCACCCGCTGATCGCCCTTCGCGTCTACTCCCTGGTAGTAAACGATCAGATCGTCAATAATCCCTGCCTGAGCATTCAGCAAAACCGTGTACTGTGCTTCACCGGGCTGCAAACGACTCAAATCAGAAGGAACAAGTAGCTGAAGCGCGTCGATCACATCTGCGCCGTTTAGTGCAAACTTTCCCATGTGGGAGATGTCAAACATCCCCGCTGCCTCACGCACAGCCCGATGTTCGGGCAAGATGCCGCTGTACTGCACAGGCATTTCCCATCCAGAGAAAGGGACAATGCGGGCTTGAGCTTCGCGATACAGCTCGTAAAGCGGAGTGCGAAACAGAGAGGCAATGGGCTGCATCCCTTCAGAGTGATTGGTCACAATTCCAGTTCCTAAAATCTATGCCTAATCTGAATTAGACCGTAGGGGCGCAGCATTCGGCAAACTTTATTCGCCACCCATCCTCTTTTTTCGCCCGAATGCCACGCCCGGTTCGGATTAAGGGAATGGTTGTGCCGAACTGGACGCGTTAAGGGAATGGTTGTGCCGAACCGGGCGTTGCATTCGAGTGGGGTCCGGTTCAGAACCAAGAGATAGGGGTCGAATGCCGCGCCCCTACGGGTTTATACGATCGCCACGCCAGAGAGCAGACTGTCATAAGACCTCAGCATCAAACGACTTGCTATATACTTATCTTTACATTTGTTAACTGACGAGCACTCCTGCGGAGCATCTAATCATGAACCCTGAACCTTTTACTAATCCTCCTGTGTTTACGCTGATTATGGTGAGCAATTTCTTTGCGATCGCCTTTGGGTTCATTTTCAAAGACATCCTGGAATATCAGGTCGCTCAGTGGGATACAAACCGTCAGTCTCAATCCAAAATCAACTATGCAACGCCCCATGCGATCGCCGCTTATTTCGGCTTGACGGTCTGCCTGGTGGTTTTCATGGCAGCTAGCTTTTCAGTATTTAGCCTGGTTTGGTGGTTTGCCGCTGGATTGGCAACGATCGTCGTGGTGCCGACTGCGCTACTCATCTGGTTTCAGCTTGGCTCAATGCTGAGTTTGCTGGTCAGAGGTGGTTCTGAAGCAATGGATATTGATTCCTATGGCGCTGGCGCGGTTTTTGATACGCAGGCAGCAAAACCGAAACAGTAAGGAGCCTGAATTTAATAAAGTGCGGTATTCCGGTTAGGGGCTTGGCACTGCCACGCCCCTACAGCAGAGGAACTACGCAAGTTAGTTGACTTGTAGGCTAGGTTGAGGGCACGAAATCCAGAGCAGCAAGGACTGTGTTGGGTCTCGTGCCCTCAACTTGTGTTTGACGTGCCTCCGAGACAACCTACATTTAAGGCGCTGCACGTTTCAGCAGCATTGCAGGAATGCGGGAAGACACAGGAGCATTGCGCAAAGACGCAGGAGCATCGCGGAAAGACACAGGAGCATTACGCAACGCTGTAGGGTTCGTTGGGCAGAGCTGTAACGCACGTCTGTCAAAGCTTTGATGCGTTACGCTGACGCTAACGCATCCTACGAATTTTAGGTGGGGCTTGATCGTCCCGTTCTCGCTAGAAACAGGCTTGAACAGTGGGGATCAAGAAATCGGGCATTCTCTCGAATGTAGAGACATGATAAAGAGCTTTATCGGCTAACGATTTCACTAGAAAGGGCTGAATCCTTCATTTCATAAGGCTTTTATTAGGGTTTGGATAGAGCAGAGGGCGATCGCCCAGGGTTGGTATGATTCATGTCTTAAAGTGCTCAGTGCATCAAACATCCATTCCTGCCTTAGTTTTCGTAAATAATGAGTGAAGCGTTAGGTTCTGCCCTGTTGAAATCCGTCTCTCGACGAACATTACTCAAGCTTTTCGGAATCGGTACCGTAGGAGGACTGGTCGGCTACTCTCGCCTCGCCAAACCCCAGCCTTCCGTCTTTCAGCAAGACACGCTTGACTTACCCCGCTATCTCAACCAGCCCAAAAGTGTTGCTGTAGTGGGGGGTGGTTTGGCGGGTTTGGCTTGTGCCTATGAACTTAGCCAGCGTGGATTTGCCGTCACGCTCTTAGAGCGATCGGCTCAACTGGGCGGCAAAGTTGCCAGTTGGGAAATCCAGGTGGGCGACCAAACGCTCATGATGGAGCATGGGTTCCACGGCTTTTTCCCGCAGTATTACAACTTGAAGGGGTTAGTTCAGGAGATCGGTGCAACGGATAACTTCAAGTCGCTGGAATATTACTCGGTGGTTTATCGCGATCGCCAGTATCGCCCCGAAGTTTTCCGCCCCAGCCACTCTGCCTTCCCCTGGAATATTGTTGATCTGGCGGTGTCTTCTTCCAATCGCCTGAGTTGGGGGTTAAACCTAACCAAGTATGAACACTGGCAGGTGTTTCGTGAAATTACTGGATTCAATGCTCAAAAGAGTTTCCAGCGGCTCGACCATCTGTCCGTGGCGGAATGGACGAAAGAAGGCTTTCCTCAAGGGCTGTACGACCTTTACTTTCTGCCCTTCGCCAAGTCCAGCCTGAATGCACCCGATGTCATGAGTGCGGGAGAGCTAATGCAGTTCTTTCACTTTTACTTCTTTGGCAATCCAGAAGGGCTGGCATTTAACGGCACTCGTCAGGATATGGGCAGAAGCCTGGTAGATCCGATCGCCCAGTCGATTCAGCAAAGTGGCGGCACCATTCTCACGGATGTCACCGTCAGCGGTGTGCGCTGGGATCAGGGGCAGGTAAAAGCCCTCAGCTATCAGCAAGGAAATAGCAGCAGTCGGGTGCCGTTCTGGGTAAAGCGCAATCCGCTGCTTAGCACAGATCAGTTGGAATACTTTGGCGCGGGCGATGCGGTCTATGCGGTCGCTGCCAACAGCAACGAAGCCGTTTCCCTCAGCTGCACTCACCAGGGCTGCACCGTGCACGAAGAGGAGGACGGTGCGTTTCACTGTCCCTGTCATGGCGCAATGTATAACTCACAGGGACGAGTTCAGCGTGGTCCCGCCCAGCGCGATTTGCCCCGCTTTCAGGTGATCCAGCGGCAAGAAGAACAGGTGCAGTTGGTGGCGATCGCCGCTGAAGCAATGCCGAGCGAAACTGTAGAAGCAGACTTTTATGTATTTGCGGCAGACGTACCGGGCGTTCAACATCTGTTTTCTCTCTCTGAAGGTGAAGCCCATCCTCAGGTGGCACAGCAGGTCAAACAGTTAGCGGTGGCTGACCCATTTGCAGTGGCTCGGTTCTGGTTTGACCGTGACTTTCCCTGGCAGCACAGCAACTTTGCTTCCCTGTCGGGCTATAGCCTCACCGACAGCATCACCCTCTATCACCGCATCCAGGAAGATTACATCGATTGGGCAGAACGTACGGGGGGTAGCGTTGTCGAGCTTCACGCTTATTGCTACAAAGAAGCCAAGTTCCCAACGCAACAGGCTTTGCTGACCACCTTTGAGCAAGAACTGTACGAAATCGTGCCGGAACTGCAACAGGCAACGGTTTTGCATCGGGAACTGGTGAATCAGAAAAACTTCGCCGGATTCCCGCCCAACAGCTACGCCGATCGCCCCGAAACCAGCACCTCTGCCGCTAACCTGCTATTTGCGGGAGACTGGGTCAAGATGCCCTTCCCCTGCGGCTTAATGGAACGGGCAATCAGCAGCGGCCTACTGGCAGCAAACGAGATCCTTCACCGGGAAGGGCTTCAGCGGCGATCGCTGCTCTCGGTAAATCCCCAAGGAATGTTGCAGATATGATCACGGACGTTTCTTCTACCCATCGAGATGTGCGGCGGCTGGGCATCAACCCCAATCATTGGTATGTCGTCGCCCGCAGCAGCGAAGTGCAGACGCAGCCCGTGGGGATCACACTCTGGCATCAGGATATCGTGCTGTATCGCGATCGCACAGGTCAGATTCATGCCTTAGAAGACCGCTGCCCCCATCGTCACGTCAAGCTGAGCGAAGGCAAGGTGATTGGTGATTGGCTGGAGTGCGCCTATCACGGCTGGCAGTTCAACTCAGCAGGACAGTGCGCCGCTGTCCCTTACCTGGCAGACAACCAGAAGCTACCTACCTGCCAAATTCGCCGCTATCCTGTGCGGGATCAAGATGGTTTCATCTGGCTCTATCCCAGCACCCAAGGATTGCAGGAATCTATCAGTGGAGAAATGCAGCCTACTGTGCAGCCAATGGGCTTGCCCGAATGGGATCACCTCAACTACATTGCCACCGTTTCGATCATTGAGTGCAACGCTCACTTCTCTTTTCTGATCGAAAACCTGATGGATATGTATCACGGGCATCTGCACGACGACTATCAGGCTTGGGCTGAGGCAAAGCTGGAGGGGTTAGAGGAAGGGGGCGATCGCGTCGATGCTCACTATCAGGCACAGAGTTACTACAAAATCGACAAAATCTGGTCAGTCTCGCAACTCATTTTTCCGGCACTGCGGCGGCTCCACCCCGAACCGCTCGACGTCAGCTACGTTTACCCCCATTGGGCATCGGCGCTAGGCAACGATTTCAAAATCTACTGCCTGTTTTGCCCCATCCACGAAACCCGCACCAAGGCTTACCTGATTCACTTCACCTCGCTCAACGCCTTCCATCGTCTGCACAAACTCCCCGAACGCTTTCGCCGCTTTGTCAAAAACAAGATGTTTGGCTCGGCTCAAAAACTGCTAGACGGACTAGTGCGTCAGGATGTGCTGATGATCGAGCAAGAACAAGTTGCCTACCTCAATCACCCCGAACGCCGCAGCTACGAACTCAACCCAACTCTCGCCAGTGTGCAACGCTTGATCAAACACCAGGCAGAACGAGGGACAATGTAGTTAGGATCTACATCATTAGCCGTTCAGCCCCTGGTTCACAGGTAGATCGCAGACTACAGACACGGAGTTGCTACCATGTCCATCGACATCGAATCATCCCGACGGCGCGAGCTGGAATATTACGGAGTTACCATCCCTCCGACCCAAGATGAACTTCCTTACGACGATGGCATTCCAATGGAAACACCTCGCCATGCCGCTCAAATGCGCCTGCTGATCGAATCCCTGGAGTTACATTGGGCTGACCGCCAAGATTTCTTCGTCGGCGGCAATATGTTTGTCTACTTCAGCCTTCAACAAGCACGAAATCAAGATTTCCGTGGGCCAGATTTCTTTGTCGTTTTGGGCGTTCCCAGAAAAGAGCGCAAAAGCTGGGTCGTTTGGGAAGAAGAAAAATCACCCAATTTAGTTATAGAACTGATCTCAGAAAGCACTGCCATCCGCGACAAAGTCGAGAAGAAGCAAATTTATCAGGATCAACTGCGCGTCCCAGAATATATCTGGTTTGACCCTTTCACCACCGAATTGGCTGGCTTCACGGCTCACAACGGCTTCTACGAATCGATGGAGCCAGATGATTGGGGGCGATTAACTAGCGAACAGCTTAAACTCACCCTCACCCTGTGGGAGGGAACCTATCAGAGCATCACCACCCGTTGGTTACGCTGGACAACCCCAGAGGGGACTCTCTTGCCAACCGCTCAGGAAGTTGCAGAACAAGAACGGCAGAGGGCAGAGCAAGAACGGCAGCGAGCGAACCGTTTAGCAGAACGTCTGAGAGAAATGGGGCTTGATCCCGATCAGGTGGAATAGATGCAAACTGGTTGTGCGATCGCCCACTTCTGCAAGTTTCCTGGAAGTTTTACAGCCTGTCTTTTGACGAACACCAAAGAGTTGGTGAGGATGATAAGCGTCCGCTCCAGTCCAAGGAGTTCGTGTTGAAACAGTCATCTGCGATCCTGTTGACGCTTACTATCTTTAGCAGCCCGCCCGGTACTTCTCTACTCAGAGAGGGGCGATCGCTGCTCAACAAACTCTAAGCTTGATCCAGAGACTTCAGTTATCGACGGTTGCTTTAGATTGACCATGCTGGATTTGCTGCTAATTGCCACTCTAGGATTTTTGGGAAGCTTTGGACACTGTGCAGGTATGTGTGGCCCAATCACTGTCGCCTTTTCCCTGTCACAACAACAGGAAAAACCATCCTGGCAGCAGCAGATTTGCTTTCATGGATTGCTCAATCTAGGTCGGTTGCTCAGCTATGCCCTCGTGGGAGCAGGCATTGGTGCGTTGAGTTCCGTACTTATTGCAAGTGGGCAGTTTGCTGGAGTTGATAGTGCTTTGCGTCAAGGTATGGCTATTCTGACGGGCATCTTGCTAATCTGGTTTGGACTATCGCAAATCAACCCGGAGTCTGTCCCACGTCTGCCACTTTTACATCCGCTTACTCAAAAGAATTGGCACAACCGCCTCAGCAGCGGCATGGTGAAACTATCACTTTCGTCTCACTGGTGGACTCCGGCACTGTTGGGTATCGTTTGGGGGCTGATTCCCTGCGGTTTCCTCTACGCGGCACAGATTAAGGCAGCAGAGACAGGCGATCCCTGGATTGGCAGTGTCACCATGCTGGCGTTTGGGCTAGGAACGTTGCCGCTGATGCTGGGTGTAGGACTGGTCGGGTCACTCGTGAGTGGCGATCGCCGCAGTCAACTTTTTCGCATGGGTGGTTGGCTCACGCTCACCATTGGCATTCTCACCCTGCTGCGAACAGGGGACATGATCGATTACACCGGGCACGCTTCTCTGGTTTGCCTGATGCTAGCGTTGATTGCCCGTCCGATTAGTCGGCTTTGGGGGCAACCTCTCCGCTATCGTCGTGCCCTGGGTGTAGGAGCATTCATTTTGGCGCTGGCTCACATCGGTCACACACTCACGATGGGCTGGAACGTTCAAGCCATTCCCTTTTTGCTACCCACTCATCAAATCGGCAGTTGGGCAGGCATTGTATCGTTAGCATTGCTTGCGCCACTAGCCCTCACCAGTTTCGATCGCATGGTGAAACGATTAGGAAAACACTGGCGATCGCTCCATCTGCTCAGCGTTCCAGCGTTTATTCTGGCTGCTATTCATACGATTCTACTGGGCTCTCACTATCTGGGTGGATTTGAGCAATCCCTGGTGAATCAGATTGCAGCAGTGGTGTTAGGAGCGATTGCCCTCTTAGTGGTGTTGGTGCGATCGCGCCATTTCTGGTCATTCCTTGCATTAGAAAAACTTTATGTTTTCCCCAGCAAAAATCAGTAGATTAACTCCTGTTTTACTCACAGCTCCACTTTTGTTGTGGGCAGAAATGCCCACCCTTGCCCACAAAGTTGAAGTCTCTGATAACGTCGCTGGACTCTGGCACGTCGAACCAAACCACAATCCTAAATCGGGGGAACCTGCCCAGGTTTGGGTTGCACTCACTCAGGAAGGAGGGGCGATCGTGCCCCTAGAGCAATGTGACTGTAAGCTAACGGTCTATTCTGCTCCTTACACTGAAGGGGAAACTCCGGTGTTAGAGCCAACCCTTGAAGCAATCTCTGCTGAACAATATCAGGGTATTCCTGGCGCTGAAGTAGTCTTTCCAGAAGCTGGTGAGTATGAGCTACGGCTCAATGGTGCGCCTCAAGCCGGAGCAGACTTTCAGCCTTTTGAATTAAGCTATGTGGCGATCGTGGGTAGGGGAACTACACCAGCAACTAGCCCTTCGACTCAAACAATCACTTCAACGGAAGCAACTCAAACGGCAGATAATCAATCTACTGAAAATACTGTCTCTGGTGATGGTCAGACTATTCCTGCCAACCAAAACTCATCACGGTTGCCTATCATCATTCTGGTAGTAGCCTTGCTGTTAGGAGGACTTGGGCTAATCGTTCGGCAGACTAAGCTGTTTCGATAAGCGACCCAAAAAAACGGACTGCAGGAGATCTAATTTTTAGGAGAAATTTCATGGGAGAAATTATCACCTTTCAGCGTCCAGATCGACAAACCTGCTCTGGCTACTATGCTGAGCCTGCCGATCAAAGTAATGCTCCTGGAGTTGTCGTCATTCAAGAATGGTGGGGATTGAACGACCAAATCAAAGGCGTAGCCAATCAGCTCGTCGAGCAGGGATATCGGGTTTTGGTGCCTGATCTCTATCGGGGAAAGGTCACTCTCGAAGAGGCAGAAGCAGCCCATCTCATGAACGAACTTGATTTTGGTGATGCGGCAACTCAGGACATTCGCGGTGCCGTACAGTATCTCCACCAAGGCAGTTCCAAAGTAGCAGTCCTGGGGTTTTGCATGGGGGGTGCCTTAACCGTGCTAGCGGCGGTTCACGTTCCAGAAGCTGATGTTGTCATCTCTTGGTATGGTGTCCCACCCGCTGAAGCGGCTGATACCCGCACGATTGGCATTCCTTTTCAAGGACATTTTGCTCAGCAGGATAGCTTCTTCCCAACCGAACAGGTTGACGACCTAGAGGCACGATTAAAGGAAGGCAACGTCAATCACGAGCTCTATCGCTATCAGGCGCAGCACGCCTTTGGTAACGAGAATAACGATAGCTACGATCCAGAGGCTACAAAGCTGGCATGGGAGCGATCGCTCAACTTTTTATCACAGCACGTCAAGTAACCACTCACCTTTGAGAATCTAAACTCTCAATATCTCTATCCTCTAACCCAAACTTAACTTCAACACCCACTCAAAAGCGGGTAAATATCATCAGAAATTACGCAATTGAATGCAAAGAGGTGCGTCACGACGACCCCTACAAGATGAGCGATCGCGCTGGATACCGATGGGCAACCTCCAAGCTGCGCCTTCATCGAGGACTTGGCAGTACAACGGCGAGCGTCACCGGCGGCAGATCACATTGAAACGAAGCCAGGAGTTGCCATCCTGTCCGGTGCACGCGAGGGTTAGCTGGCGATCTTTGAAGCGCGTGAAGTAGGTGGCTAAGGAGTTGTTAGGTTTCCTTCATCAACCCAACCCACGGGTGAGCGATCGCACTACTTAACATCAACCACTCGATCCACACAGTATCGAGGCTCTCGATACTGTGCTTTTAACGCACTCACTTCCTCACCAAGAAATCGAGGATCTCCATTTGTGATATCAATTTTTTGAACAATGGAGCCTGTTTGAGTATCAGCGATCACAACGTAGGAGCGGGAACCCGTAGGTTCTTCCTCAAAAACTCTGACTTTATAGTGCAGAGGTGGATAACGTTTTGCCAAATGTTCAAGTTTGGGTTGACCATCTAGTGTCCAACTGTCAGCCAAGCATTGTTTCACGACCTCTTGAGTTTGTGCGTCTGTAACTAGCAGATAAGTACATTTAGTTTCTGCTGGCTCCTCAATGACCTGAACGTTGTAGATGGAAGTTGGATAGCTGCTTTGTACATAAGTCCAATTTTGTGGACAGTACCAAGCTCGGTAAATTACTTCTCCAAGCTGCTTGACAACAATAAACGTACGCGATTCTTTGGAGGGACATTCTTCGACAAGAGACAGACTGTACTGTGGCTCAGGATATTCAACTTGCTTAGATTTTATGAAGTTGTTGAAATCAGGAACAGGATTTTTACTAACAACTTCCCCAGTGCGGGTATCTATGACCACGGTGTAGTGTTTCATTGTCCACTCCTACATTAAGTCTCTATTTTTGCCGACTGAACTGCTATTCATGATTGAAGGGAAGCTTCCGTCAGCATCTTTTGCGGTATACATCCCGTTTAGGCTTACTAAGCTGCTAACAACTTATTAGACAGAACGTTTCTGCCTAAGATCCCACAGTTGGATCTTAGGCAGAATGATTCAGCATAACACCGGAAATTCAGTGCTCAGCTCGAATCTTTCCACATAATGCGTCGCTTCGGCTGGATAGCCCGAATCTTTCCGCATATTCTCAGATTCCTTACGGAATGGGAAATGTATTGTGGGATATGCAGTACATCCTCTCTGCTCACCTCTTGTGCAGTTAATGCAAAGTGCTGTAACTCTACATTGATTCGTCAAGCAAACTGTTGAGCAAACCAATTGACTCATCGATTGAACGAATTGACTCGTCAAGTAAACCAATTGACCTATCGATTGAACGAATTGACTGGTCGAGTAAATGAATTGACCCATCGATTGAACGAATTGACTAGTCGAATCTACGAATTGACCCATCAATTGAACGAATTGATGGGTCGAGACGAAGTAAACCCTCGAAATTCATTGCTCACTCTTGTTTAAGATTCTTTAAAAACAATCGCTTGTTCATTAGTCCTTAGCTGCGATCGGGCACCTTCACATCATCCAGTCAATTCTAAAGGAACCGAACAATGACGACCCAAAACACAAACAATCGCTTAGCTCCGAGTGTCCTGAACGCAGATCAAGACATTTTTGAAGGATTGCAAACCATCACTGACTATGCCCCTTACCGCAAAGAAGCCTCAATTTCCCAGATCGAGCAAGCACAAGTTGAGATGTTGAAATCACAGAAGCTTGAAGCCCAACTCAAAGCTCAATATCGCGCTGCTTTGGATGCTGCCCGCCAATCTGAGTGGATGTTTCACAACACGATTCTTGAAGCTAAAAATGCTGTGGTTGCCCAATTTGGAGCTGATAGCAGCGAAGCTCAAATCGTCGGACTCAAGAAGAAGTCTGCTTACAAGCGTCCCGTGCGGCAGAAGAAATCAGCCTAGTTCTTACGTAATTTTGATGTCTAGATTTCCGACGATCGAATCGCTTGGGAATCCAGCTATATTCAGCCAGGTTCAGTTCAGTAGCAGGGTACGTTGCTTTCAAAAGTAGAAGAAGAGTTATGGGAGTATCAAGATGCAGAAGTCATCGATAGCTTGTAGACCTCTTGCTGACTGGCTGGGCCAGACCGTTCGTTTTCAGGGATGTTTAAACCATTGGGAAACGGCTAACAAAACTGGAGATACTGCTTTTCTGCTGCGAAACGTCAAGGTTGTTCCCTACAAAGGTTGTCAGGAGCAGATAAGAGTACTGGATCATGTTTGGCTTTATTTGGATAAAGATATCCATGCAGCAGACAAACTTGAACGGTTTGGCGGGTACGAGGCCGTTGGGCGAGTTGTCAGCTATACAAGGAGTAATGGTACAAAAGACTTTGCGATTGACATAAAGCCATATGTACCGGTCGAGACACACTTTGAACTGTTGCAGACATGTAGAGAACCTAAACTCGATGACACCAAAACCAGGACAAAACTTCTGGAAATAACGCTAAACTTACTCGAAATTGAAGAATTGGAATTTAATATTCATCTGTCTTACAAAGATGTTTATCAGCTTTTTCAGAATGAATATGAACGTTGTCGCAGCCTGGTTGAAATTAACGAACGCTATCTGGCTAAGCAACAGCACCGCTCCAAACCAAACACTAAGATCGTCAAGTTCACTTCGGCTGCATCGAAATCAACCAAAACAGCGAGTAAAGGCTTCGCAACCTCATAGCCCGGACTATGTAACCTAGACCGTGTCTTGCTTGACTTAAATTGAGAGCGTTTTCGATAAGTAGAAAGCCCCAATTATTTGTAGGATGTGTTAGCGATCGCGTAACGCATCAAAGCCTTGCGATGCGGTGCGTTACGGCTTACGTCTAACAGCACCCTACGGCACCATTTATTTATGTCCACCTACTTACCATCTTAGAAGGTGAACATCCTCATCTATTTTGAGATTCCCGTTATTACAACCTACTAATAATTTCATAAATTCTGGAACCCAGCATTTTGTAGATGTATCTTCAAGCTGTTTGTTTTGGTTCCCCAGAAGTTTATGAATTCAATGATGCTGAAAAAGCTGTGGCTTTGCGGCTTTTGTCTATCCTTGTTAGCCGCTAGCTGTACAAACACTGACTCCAGCAGTAGAGCGGTTAACCAGGACGGTAGAACAGGTATATCGGGAGAAGTTACCACACCCAGCGAGAACAGCGAGAACGAACTTTATAACCAGATTGAGCAAATATCCAATACTGCTCAAGGACGGGTTGGAGTTACAGCCACGGTGCTAGAAACTGGAGAGACGGTTACGCTCAACGGCGACCAGCAATTCCCGATGCAAAGCGTTTACAAGTTTCCCATTGGGATGGCTGTACTGGCTCAAGTCGATCAAGGCAAGCTAGACCTGGAGCAGAGAGTTCAGGTTCAACCTGACGATTTTGTCTCGGACTTTCAGCACAGCCCCATTCGAGACGCAAATCCGCAAGGGGTAGAGCTAAGTGTGGCGGAATTGCTGAAGTACATGGTGTCTGAAAGTGATGGTACAGCTTGCGACGTGCTGTTACGTTTGGTTGGCGGGCCGGAAGTTGTAACTGAATATTTGCGCGATTTGGGCATCAATGACATTGTTGTAGCTGATACAGAAAAGGAGCTAGGGCAAGACAGCGCATTGCAGTATCGCAACTACGCAACACCTGATGCAGCAGTCGCTTTGTTGCACGCACTGCACGAAGGTCAAGGACTTTCAGACTCTAGTCAAGCATTGCTGTTGCAACTGATGACAGAGACCCCAACAGGCTTACAGCGGATTAAAGGACTGTTGCCTGAAGGAACGGTTGTAGCTCACAAGACAGGTTCATCGGGTACCGTAGACGGTATAACCGCAGCAACCAATGATGTCGGACTGGTGACGCTGCCCGATGGTAGACATTTGGCAGTAGCAGCTTTTGTCTCAGATTCTAGAGCTGATGATGCAACTCGCGAAGAAGTTATCGCCAAGGTGACCCGCGCAGCTTGGGATGAATGGAGTCAGTAAGTTTCCCTCGTTTCCTGGTGATTAGCGAGAGTGCGACTGACCCCAATCCCTAGTCCCTGATCCCTTTATCCAGCATTGGGAAGTGCTTCAAATTCACCATTGGGGGAGACTTCAAAGTCTTCAGCTAGCCAGCCTCCTTCTCCATCGTTAACCATCTCGATCGATAGCTCAACCGGGAAGAATTCGTTGGGGACGGAGGTTCGCATGGTGCCTTGCAGGTGATAAGTGATGCGATCGCCTTCTGGTGACTCGTCTACTCCTGCCAAGCTCAGCGTATTCACCCAAGGAGAAGACATATCAAAGGGCAGCAAGGCAGATTTGTTTGCTTGCCCCTGCTCACTCAACCAGCGATCTACAGAAGCCTCAAGGTTGCCGCTAACACCGAGGTCGCGGGTAAATAAGCAGGCAACGATGTGAGCCAGCGTATTTTCAGGCGAATTTGGTTCGCTCAGATTCAACAGTCGCATCCAGTCACGCAGGTTGACCGAAGACTCGACCGGATCTGCCTCATACATGACAAAAGATAAGAGATCTGGTGCAGGGGCAGGGCTACTGCCAAAATCAGCCTGATTTACAAACGCTTCGAGCGGTGACGAAGCCAAAAGACCGCTAAGCGAAGGGTCAGAGGTGACAACCAGCACAGACGCATCTGCAAAACTTTTGAAAGCTAAATAAGCTAGACAGCCAGCAATTACAAATAAAACTTGACGCATAATTTCTTTTCCTCGACACCCCTATCGTGCTTAACACCCTTAGTTCTTAATTTAGAGCTTTCTCGGTTCAGTATTAAGTGCTTTTGTGACACAATTTAGAAAATTTTGAAAGTCTACAGCATTGCTTAAGAGACGATGATTTAATCGGTTAGGTGCCTGACTCCTAGCCGAGAGACAGGCAAGCAATAAAGCGTCAAAAATAGGAAACTATAGAAAACTAGTAGTTATTAGCGCTTTTTACGATTTTTAGGTTGGAATCCTAACGATGACTTTTGGGGCTGAGTACTGCTTGCCTTGGGAGTAGGGTTCGTTTCTGAGTTGAGGACAACGTACCTGCGGTTTTGTTCGCGCAGCTTGGCATCCTCATCGTTATAAAAGAAGGACAGCAGCACAAACCGCCGACCGCTAGTTACGGGCGTTGCTTCATGCAGTAAGGAACAAGAAAAAATAATCGCTTCCCCTACGCCGGGTTGGTAAAGCTGATTTCCATATTCTGGAAAGCTCAAACAGCCTCCTTCATAGTCACCTGTGTTGAGGTTAAGCGACATGGCAAATCGACGGTGGGCAGTTCCTTTCGTAGTGTTGTCGCGGTGGCGATTAAAAAATCCTTGGTTGGTCGATTCGTAGCAGGCGACCAGATACCGTTCAAATCGACTGATGCTAAATTGGAAGGCTTTTTCAATTTCGGGTTTGACTCGCCGCAGAATCAGATGATTGACCTGTTCTAGTAGAGGTGGGTCTTCTACTAGAAAATCGCGTCGCTGTTTGAACTCATAATCCATTACCTCGACCGTTTTACCATCAACCTGACGCATGAAGCCAGAGTCTCTGCTGCCTTTGGTTTCATAAAGATGAATTAGATGCTGGCAAAAGTCACGGTCAAACACATTAGGAATGAGCAAAACCGGAGCCTGTCTGCTGGCAAACCGAGGTGCCTCCACAGGTAGTGCCTGAACAAAGTCAAGCACTTGTGCGACGTGATGAGTCGGGTCTTGAATGGGAAAAGTCTGGAGAACGCGAAGATTTTCGTCTAAGACAAAGGTAGTCGGAGCGTAGTGGAGGCGATCGCCCCCTTCCTCATTGCTCACTCCGCAGACTCCATATTGCAGACTCACTTTCTGCTCAAAATCCCAAAGCAGCTTAAAGTAGGTAGGATTTTGGACCAGATGAGCCAGGGAAGCATCGTCCGGATCAATGAAAACTCCAAAAAATGGAGTCTCAGACTGTTCAAACTGCTGCTGTAATTTACAAAATTTTTCTAATACAGCTGCTGATACTTTTAGCTTTGAGCTACCTAGAAAGCAAAGAATGACACGATGTCCACCAACCGTATCAAAGATGTAGTTTGGATTTGAGGTTGAAGGAAGGACAAACCAGGGAGCCGGATCACCCGTTGTAAGTAGTGACATATTTGAAACCAGCGGTGAATGAATGCTGCTTTGCATATCATTAGATGCAAATGCCTCATTCATATGGTTAACCACTCAAACAACAGCGTCAATGGAATTAGGCTGACTCAGTACGAATTGTTGCGATCGCATCCCTCAGCCAATCTAAATAGGTCTGTTCTCGTCGGGTCACTAAATCTAATACCAACTGATGCATTTTGGGGTCGCGAGACGCAGCTGGATCATCCACGGATGGAATTTGAATAGCTTCACACTCAGCTAGCTTTTCGCGCCGTGCTGCATATTCTTGCTCCAATAGCTCCACAATCGCCTGATCGGGTAGCTGAGCCGCAAAGTAAAGTTGAGCAAGCAGCGGTTCTCGCAAAATTGGTAGAGGCTGATGGGTCTGAAGCCATTGGGTTAGCTCCTCCTTCCCAAACTGGGTAATGCGATAGACTTTGCGATTGGGGCGATCGTGCTGGATCTCAACTGTGCAGCTAATCCAGCCGTGCGCCTCTAGCTTATCTAGAGTGCGATAAATCTGCGCCTGGTCAGCCGGCCACAAATGGGCAATGCAATCATCAAAGCACTCAGTTTTGAGGTCATAGCCCGTCCGCTCTTGCTGTTGGAGCAAACCGAGAATGACATGGGCAAGAGACATAAGCAATTCACTAAACGAAAGGGGAAGATGAGTAACACCCTCGAAGCCGATATATTTTCATATTAGTATATGACTAGTCATATAGATAATCTGGGTGTTCTGCAAGAAGTTAGCCTCCACTACAGCATGACAGACAGCTTTGTTCTATGAAACCAAGTCAGCCATATCAACCATTCCTCCTGCGGACTTTGCATGGACTCACTGGGCTTTTTCTCATTTGTGCAGTTCTCACCGCTTTTTGGACTTACAACACCTATGACGGGCGTTGGGGAAAAATTCCACTTCCTGACTATCGGGAAATTGAAGGAATACATGGAACTTTTGGACTGTGGACTTTATTGATTTTTCCTGCCTTTGTGGTTTATGCATTTCATCGAGGACAAAGGCGACTGGTTCAACCTGATTCTTTTCCTCAACTGTCTAAAGTGGGTAAACCCATTTGGTGGTATACACTCAATCGGTTCACTAACACCTTTACACTAATTGCACTCACCTTTGCTCTGTTTAGCGGCAAGATGATGAGTGAGAAATGGTTGCCACGAGGAGAACTCAACCACGCCTGGTATTACGCACACTTAATTTCTTGGGTGATTGTGGTGGTGGCGATCGCTCTTCACCTTCTGATGAATGCAAAAGTGGGTGGGGTGCCTCTATTGCTGTCCATGCTGAACTGGCGATTTCGTGAGCAGGATAGTCCTAAACTGTGGTCTACCCATCTCTCTAGCTGGTGGTCAAACCTGCGACAAAGTTCAGGGACAGCCTGGTTTCAGGCAGTTCAAGCGATGCCCGTTCTAGAATTAGCAATTTTGGTTAGCATTACGGCTGCTTGGATAATTCCGCTTTTTAAGTAAGTCGCTACAAGGCGTATTCCCTGCCACATGTTTTACGCCAAAGAGGGCAATATTCTTCAAGAATCATATTGCGGATGTCTGTAAGCTAGAGTTCATCATTGCTCTAGCGGTTTGCAGCTTATGGAAGCATCTGTCACATTCGATCGAGCAGGATTGGTGGCTGGCATCAAGCAAACCATTCCGATCGCCATTGGCATCTTTGCCTATGGTTTAGTGTTTGGCGCTTTATCGCGTCAGGCAGGCATGAGTTTAGCTGAAGCGCTATTTATGAGTAGCTTTGTTTTTGCTGGAGCGTCTCAATTTATTGCCGTTGAGCTTTGGCAAACTCCATTGCCTGCTATCACTATCATTTTCACCACTTTGGTGATTAACCTGCGACACATCCTGATGGGCGCGGCGCTAAGTCCCTGGTTCTTGCGCCTTCGTCCCTGGCAAGCCTATGGAGCGCTGTTTTTCTTATCTGATGAGAGCTGGGCATTGACGATGGGTGAGTTTTCTAAGGGAAATCTCAACGGTGCATTTCTGATCGGCAGCGGAATTGTTGCTTTCATTGCGTGGACAGGTTCAACGCTGTTAGGACAAACCGTCGGTGCAGCCCTGGATGATCCTGCCCAATGGGGTTTGGATTTTGCGTTCACGGCTGTATTTATTGCACTGTTGGTGACACTGTGGCGGGGCAAGTCTGACTTTTTGCCGTGGTTGGTTGCTGCGATCGCCGCGATCGCCACTTCTCATTGGCTTCCGGGCAACTGGTACATCCTCATCGGCGGAATCATCGGCAGTTTTGTAGGAGCTTTACGCCATGCAGATTAGTCCTGAAGCGTTTTGGGTGATTTTGGGAATGGCAGTCGTCACCTATGCCACCAGAGCAGGCGGACTGTGGATTGTGCAGCGTTTTACCCTATCCGAAAAAGTAAAAATCTGGTCAGAATACATTCCTGGAACGGTACTGGTTTCTATCGTTGCGCCCAATATTGTCGGAGGTGGACTGCCAGAAGTAGTGGCAGCGATCGCCACCATTCTCGTTGCCTGGAAAACCCGCGTTTCGCTCTTGGCAATGGCAACTGGAGTGATCTGTGTATGGGGAATGCGATCGCTACTGAGTTAAAGACTCGCAGAGCGAGGTGTTGAAGTAGAGCTTGTCCCCTCCCTCTTGAAAAATCTCCAATCTCTGATCTGACCAAACGCTAATCTCCTCCTCCAGCGGTGCCAGGTGCATCAGCAGGCGATCGAGGAATAGCTGACTTTGCGCGCGTAGCAGATAAACACTTGCGCGGGGCTAGACATTGAGATGGTGATGGGTGAGGAATAACTACCTTTGTTTTACACTACTGCCTCCGTAGTGTCCGTAAGTACAAGTTTTTGGGCGAGCGCCACCTAAACACTCTCAAAGTAGCAATTGGGGTAGCAATTGGGGAATGAAGACGAATCAAAAGTCGCTCACTCCCTTGATGAAGCAAAACGTAACACTTAACACAGATTCTGCGTACAAATTTTGTATACAATCCTAGTAGACAAAAAACGTATGCAAATTGAGGTAGTCTCAACTCATAAAAGTCTTGAGCTGAATTTAACTTTTTTCCCAAATTTAGCTTGAAGCCCTAATTCAACAACTGTTTAACTCTTGGCTGTAAATGCAGGAGTTAAAGGTTTACTGTATTCACGGAATTGTACAACTAATGGTTTTATCTCAGTGCATCCTTGAATCAAAGCCAATTTCAATGAAATGCCCTCACTGTGGGTCAGAGCAATCTCAAAAAAATGGACATCGACGGGGTAAACAAAACTATCGATGCAAGAATTGTAGTCGCCAATTTATCGAGACTTATGTGCATCGGGGCTACTCTAACGACACCAGGCAAATTTGTACTCGCATGTATCACTCTGGGTTAACTCTGCGTGAAATTGAGGGACTAACGGGAATTAGTCACAGCACAATCTATAACTGGGCAAAACAGGAAGGACTTTTACCCAACGTGCCCAAAGAAAATCTCACTTCTGACGATTCAGATTCAGGATAGTGAGGACACTCTCAACTTCAGCTTGTCCACGAGAGATGCTTGCTGATCGAGAGAGGCTTGGGCATTCAGTGCCGCTTCAATGCCATCCAGATGTCGTTTAGCCGCAGCAACGGCAGCTTCCTCATCACCGGACTCGATTAGATCAAGAATTTCACCATGTTCATCCTTCATGCAGACTGGCATCTTTTTCACTTCATAGAAGTAAGCCAGTGCGGTCTGAGGAATTACCTCTTTGAGGAAACGACTAAGGAATTGATTACTACATAAGTTAGCCAGTTGCGTGTGAAACTGCATCGACAAGCGGGTTAGCAAAGGATAATCTTCTGCGTCGCAGGCTTTTCGCTCGGCTGTAATGAGTTTTCGTAGAGATGCGATCTGCTCTGGCGTGATGGTTTTAACGACTTCACGAATAATGGCTGCTTCTACTAATCGCCACGCTTCATAAATTTGCTGTGCTTCTTTCAACGTGAGATGGGCTACGAATGCCCCTCGATTGGGTTCTAGCTTGACCAGGCGATCGCCCGCCAATCTTTGTAACACCTGTCGAATAATGGTGCGGCTCACGCCATAATGTTCTGCCAACATCGCTTCTCCTAACTTAGTTTTGGGAAGCAACTGTCGTTCACAGATAGTGTTGTAAAGTTCGGTGTAAATAAACTCTTCGGTTGGCTTCTCAATTGCTTTTGACTGGGATGTTTGAGCCGCTTTGGAGGTACGAACCATAGTCAGAAATCTTTGGCTATGAAAGCATTTGTGAGAATACTGGGTGATTGTAGGACAATTTACCAGTAGAGTTTAATCGGTCAGGGAGGAGCAATATTTCTCGTGCAATGTTTTCTGGATAATGCTCCGAGATTTATGTATACAGGTATTGTATACAAGCTTGGTGCGTTTGTGTAGCGATCGCCCTTTCCCTAAATTAATGGGATTAA
The DNA here is from genome assembly GCA_014695345.1 of Cyanobacteria bacterium FACHB-471. Classification (GTDB taxonomy): domain Bacteria; phylum Cyanobacteriota; class Cyanobacteriia; order Elainellales; family Elainellaceae; genus JAAUTN01. The sequence goes on along the minus strand of JACJOC010000012.1, from coordinate 145,117 downwards.
ATGATGTTGCCTGTTAATTCCATACATCGAGGCGGTTCAACACGCAATCTTACAATTTTACAAATCCTTACATTTATTTTGTGAACTAGCACAATTCATTTTGTGTAATGTTGGGATGAATATATTTCAGGTCAGGTGTAAGAATTTTTCCTCTACTTCTCTAGATAACAATCTACTGCTCGACTTATCTAAAATCATCTCTTTGATCAACAAGTATGCGATCGCTCCCACCCTGCTACCCCTAATACCCTAGAGGTATCTAAACAAAACTGTTTTCAGTAATACAAATTTGCTTGAGATGAAACGATTAACTAAACTCAATTGTTTTTTCTTAGCAGCAGCTAAACCGCTGTTGCTATTGGTGAATTTTTTGAAAAAAGATAGGAACTGTTTGCTTTCCTCGCACTTAAAGTGTTGCCCTGAGGTTCTCACAATTAAAGCATGAACGGGTTAATCCTCCAGCAGGTTAATGCGGCAGCTTCTTGTGTCTATCTTATTGTTTTGTAGGAGAAGGCTATGACGATCGACGCACGAAAGACCCTGGTTAATGGAGCCACCGCAGTACAGGCAACTGATATTCAACACGCTTTAGCTAATGCGGCTGCATGGGTGTCACTTCGACAGGTAACTAAAAAATACGGCCCTGTAACGGCAGTTGAAAACGTCACGCTAGACATTCCGGCAGGCTCTTACTGTTGTTTGCTAGGTCCAAGCGGCTGTGGCAAAACAACGGTATTGCGGATGATCGCCGGACATGAGGAGATTACCAGTGGAGATGTTTTAATTGGCGATCGCCGAGTCAACAACATCCCTGCCGCTAAGCGCAACACATCCATGATGTTTCAAAGCTATGCGCTGTTTCCCCACATGACGGTTTGGCAGAACATTGAGTTTGGCTTAGAGATGCAAAACATTTCAGCCCAGGAGCGCAAAGCTCGTGTCGGCGAAATGCTGGAATTGGTGGGATTGAGTCATTTGGGCGATCGCAAATCTAGTCAACTGAGTGGTGGGCAACAACAGCGAATTGCTTTGGCGCGATCGCTAGTCACTCGTCCACAAGTGTTGATGCTAGACGAACCCCTGAGCGCATTAGATGAGAACCTGCGAGTCCAAATGCGAACCGAACTGCGCCGGATTCAAAAGCAATTTGGCATGACCTTTGTGCAAGTCACACACCATACTGAAGAAGCATTCTCCCTCTCAGATAGGGTCGTGGTCATGAGTCAGGGACGGTTAGATCAAGTGGCAACTCCAGCAGAAATGTTTAGATTGCCTGCCTCTCAGTTTGTCGCAAAATTTATGGGCGACAACAACATCTTTCAGGGCAAAGTCCTTCACTGCGCTCCCGATCCAGGTACCGGTATGGATGTGATTGAGCTAGGCGTAGAAGGCATTGGCTCACTTTATTCTCGTGGATATGCGGTTCCAGTGGGTTCAATGGCAGCTTGCTCGATTCGTCCTGATTTGATGCAAATCGAACCTTACCCTAATGCAGCCAGTGAAAAACCCACTCCTCGTGCAAATCACATTACTGCTCGAATTGTCTCCATTGAGATGACAGGCTACGTTACACGGGTTGTTCTGATGGAAGAAAAGACAGGCAAAGAACTGCTCTACAAATCTCCTACCACAGCTTGGGAAACAGGTTCCTACGCTGAAGGACAACTGGTGACATTGCGTTGGTCAGAAGGAAATTGTGTATTTCTTCCCCACTAATTTGTTATGAACTCGTCATTTGCTTGTCATATCGGTCAATCCCCAACCACCCATTATCAAGCACCCACTCCATGTCTAAGATTAATCGACGCACCTTCATTCAAGGAGGATTAGCGACGGGAGCCGCATTAGCAGCTGCACGCTGTTCGTCTCCCCAAGCTCAGGCTCCCAGCGGCACACCTAACAACCCAGCGCAAGGCCCGACCATCAATACCAATCAGATCAAAGATGTCACCTTGCGTTTGATTGGTACAGGAGCCGCACAAATCAATGATATCCGGGTCAAAGCCGAAGAAGACTTAGGATTTAAGATTCAAATGCGGGCGCTGAGTACGGCAGAAAATGTACAAATTGCCGTGACTCAACCAAAACAGTACGACATTTATGATGGTGAGTATTTTAGTTTGCCGCTGGTGGTGCCGTCTGGAAACCTTCAGCCGATTGAGGTAAGCCGCATTCAAGAATTTGATGCAATTACCCCAATTTTTACCACTGGAGAACTGTATTCTGGTGCGAGAGTAAACACCTCTCAAGGCACAGCTCCCCGTAAGGTGATGTATGTCACCGGACAAGATTCTACAGAATTTGCTCCAGAGCCTACCAACTGGGCAACGATGATTCCCTTTCAGTACAACGCTGACACGCTGGGCTATCGTCCTGATCTGGTAGGTCGAAAAATTGAGTCCTGGGCAGAGCTGTTTAACCCAGAATTTAGAGGGAAAACATCACTGTTGGATATTCCCTCCATTGGCATTATGGATGCGGCAATGGTGCTTGAGGCACAGGGGTTGATGACCTTTGAAGATAAAGGCAACATGACTCCAGAAGAATTGAATCAAGTCACCAAACTCTTGATTGAGCAAAAGCGAGCAGGGCAATTCCGTGCTTTCTGGAAGAGTTTTGATGAGTCGGTTAACTTCATGACCTCTGGTGAAGTCGTGCTGCAATCGATGTGGTCACCTGCAGTCACGGCTGTGAAAGCGAGAGGATTTGAATGCATCTATGCTCCTTTGAAGGAGGGCTATCGCGGTTGGGGGGGTGGTTTAGGATTATCCAAAAATCTCTCTGGCATTGCCTTAGATGCAGCTTACGACTACCTCAACTGGATGCTAGATGGTTGGGTAGGCGGATTCTTGAGTCGCCAGGGTTATTACAGTGCTGCGCCTGAAAAGGCTCGCAACTTTATGCAACCTGAAGAATGGGATTTCTGGTATGAAGGAAAACCAGCGGCGATCGACATGATTGATCCCTTCGGTAAAAAGATTGAATCAGCGGGTGCCGTGCGTGATGGCGGTTCCTTCACCGAACGAATGGGCAACGTCGTCTGCTGGAACTCATTTATGCAGCAACAGGAATATCTCGTCTACAAGTGGACAGAATTCATCGTCGCCTAATCCTCATCGCCTACTCCTCATCCCTCATCCCTCATCCCTTCATCCTTCCCATGACTCAATCAAAAGCCTTACGCCCCTACCTCCTGGCGGCACCCCAAACCCTGGTCTTTTTGTTTGGATTGGTGCTACCCATTGCCGTTATTTTGATCGTGAGTTTCTGGAACTTTAACGGCATTGCCACTACTCCCGGTTTCACACTGAGGCATTACATCGGAATTTTTACCTCTCCAGCGTATTTATCGACCTACATTAACACTCTCAAGTTTGCGTTTCTGGTGTGGCTGGTCTGCGTTTTAATTAGTTATCCGGTTGCCTATTACCTGGCATTTCGGATCAAGAGTACAAAGTGGCAAACGATCTTGTTTCTGATTTGTACAGTTCCGTTTCTCACTTCCAACATCATTCGCATGATCTCCTGGATTCCTTTTCTAGGAAGAGAAGGCTTGATCAACAAAGCACTCATGGGTTTACAGATTGTCGATCGCCCTGTTGAGATGTTCCTTTTCTCTGATTTTGCAGTGATTTTGGCGATGGTGCATCTCTATTGTTTGTTTATGATCGCTCCCATTTTCAACAGCATGATGAAGATCGATCGCGCTCTGATTTCAGCCGCAGAAGATTTAGGTGCCTCTGCTTTTAATATCCAAAAGCGAATTATTTTACCTTTATCAGCTCCCGGAATTGCGATCGGTACCATCTTTGTGGTGACGCTAGTGATGGGAGAGTTTGCCACGATGCGGCTCATGAGTGGCGGCAAATCTTCCTCAGTGGGTTACTTGATTAAAAACCAAATTGATAGCTTGCAGTATCCTGCTGCTGCCGCCAATGCGATCGTGCTATTAACGCTCACCCTGCTCATCGTGTTTGCAATTTTGCGAGTTGTAGATATTCGTAAGCAGCTTTAAGTAGCCACTTTATCCCTCATCCTTCACCCCTCATCCTTCCTATGGCACAAGCAACTCAATCCCTCTCTTCAAGCTCAGAAAAGAAGAAGCGATCGCTCTCTGATTACTTACTTCCAGGCTTCTTTGGACTGTTTGTTTTGTTTCTCTACGGACCAATGTTTGCAGTATTTCTACTATCGTTTCAGGGTCCAGAGGGACAGCTTTTCTTCCCTATGCGTGGATTTAGCTTTCACTGGATTATGGCGGTGTTTGGTCCGCAGCGAGTGGGTGATTTTGTCACCGCTTTTCAGCGATCGCTTCTGCTGGGGTTATCCATCATGGTAATCACAGTTGTGTTAAGCGTCATGGCAGGACTAGCATTTCGCTACCGATTTAGAGGATCAAATCTGATTTTTTATCTCACCATATCGAGTCTAATCGTTCCCAGCATTTTGGTTTCCCTCGGTTTAGGAATTGTATTCAACTTATTGAATCTGCCGATTCAATGGTATTCCTCGGCTCTGGTCGGACATCTGACCTGGACATTGCCTTTCGCCTTCCTGATCATGTTGGGTATCTTTGGACGCTTTAACCCTGCCTATGAAGAAGCTGCACGAGACTTGGGAGCAAGCGATCGCACAACCTTTTGGCGAGTTGTTTTTCCGCTGATTGCCTCCAGTGTGATTGGCGTTGGATTACTTGGCTTTACCCTTTCCTACGACGAATTTACCCGCACCTCCCTCATCTCTGGGGAAACCAATACGCTGCCTCTAGAGATCTTTGGAATGACCACCAACGTTACATCCCCAGCCCTGTACGCGCTAGGAACTCTAACAACAATTTTCTCCTTTGTCTTGATTGGGGTCGCTCTGTTTGCCATGCAGAAGCTTGAACAGAAGCAAAAGCAAGCAAAGTAGCCTTTATGATAGAGATGACAAGGGAAGGCTAGCTCAAGCTATAGATGCACCTAGTAGTTTTTGTGTTGAGTCAGCTAGCACTTGATACAGATCAAGCAAAAGGATAGATAGGGTTTCGTCCGTTTGCTTGACGACAGCAGTATGGCTGACTACTTTGAGCAACGGGGATGTGGTAGAAGTCCATTCGAGCGGCTGTAGTGCCTCAATAGAAATTTCAATCACATCGGGTGGAGCGGAGACTGGAATGCCACACAGTTCTTGATCTATCCCTCGAACTAACATCAGAAATGGCAAAGGCTGGGCATCAGGGGTTTCGAGCTGAAGCTGCTGAGATAAATTCACTGCTCTAATCGTGTGGCGACCGCATTGAATCAACCCGATTTTTTCGAGTGATTTGCTTGTATCAAGGGGATAGTTGATTACCCGCAGCACTTGATCAATGGGCAGCGCTAGATCATAGTTGGCGATCGCAAAAACAATCAGCTTCTCTAATTTTGAATCGTCATGCATAGTTCTGCTCAGTAATGAACTCAGTCCGCGGACACTTCTATCTCTTTTGGTTCAAACAGGTCTGCCACCATTCCTAGCAGCTTGTGCTCGATGTAGGGTTTTGTGATGTAAGCCGTTGCACCCAGTTCCATTGCCAACAGACGATGCTTTTCGCCACTGCGCGAGGTTAAAACAATCACGGGAATTTTTGCCATCGCCGGAAACTGCTGTCGCTGTTTAAGAAATTCAAAGCCATTCATTCGAGGCATTTCCAGATCGCAAAACATTAACCGAACATTATTTGGTTGTTGCAGTTGCTCGATCGCTTCTTGTCCATCTTTGGCTTGTAACACTTGATAGCCTGCTTTTTGTAGCGTCAAGGTGAGTGTTTGCCGCACTGTGATCGAGTCTTCTGCAATCAAAATTGTTTTATCATCCTCCCATTCCTTAGAGTTAGAGGTGGGAATGAGAGTAGCCGTTGTTTGTAGTGGAGGTTGCTCCATGATTGGAGAATTGATGGGAGCAACACTTGAAGAACGAGGGGCTAGCGGTTGATTGAGGACTTGCCGTAATAATGCACCTCCATCCACGACTAAAGTGAGTCGTCCATCGGCTAAAACACTTGCCCCCTGGACATAATTGGGCGAGTCCAGTCTGGTTCCCAACGGACGAATCACCAGTTCTTGCTCTCCAATCAGCTGATCAACTTCCAAGCCGATTAGTTCTCCCTGATGGCGAACCAGAAGGACGTGTTTGTCTAGAGTTGAAGTGGCAGATGCGGGTTGAGGTGATAAAGACGTAATGGATGAACGGTAGTTTAGCAGTTTTGCAATGGAATGAATCCGGATTAGCTGTGAGGTGCCTGCTTTCTGCCAGTGCAAGATTTTACGACCTTGCCGCTCTTGAATCTGTTGAGATGTGGGAATTAGAATCTGCTCGATCGCGTCGGTGGTGAGTGCGTAGGTTCCAGTACCCGCCTGACAAATCAGCAGCTTGGCGATCGCCAAACTCAGCGGAATCTGAAGTGTAAAAGTAGTTCCCTGATTGATCGCCGATTGCACGCTGACTGCCCCCTGCAATCCCAGAATTTGCTCTCGCACAACATCTAGACCCACTCCTCGTCCTGAAGTAGTGTTGACCTGGGTAACCGTGGAAAAGCCTGGTTCAAACAGGAAATCGATTAGCTGAGACTGAGTAAGAGTACTTGCCTGGTTGGATGAAACCAATTGACGCTCCACCAGTCGCTGCCGAATTCGCTCATAGTCCAATCCTTTACCATCATCTTGCACTGCAATAATCAAATATTTGCCTTGGTGATAGGCGCTAATTCCAATTTGCCCGACATCTGGTTTGCCCTGTTGGCGGCGAATCACAACTGGCTCAATGGCATGATCAAACGCATTGCGAATTAGGTGCAGCAACGGCTCGTAGAGTTTCTCGGCGATCGCCTTATCAACCAATACTTCCGTTCCGTGCAGTTCCAGGTGAGCTTGCTTGTCGCTTGAGGTTTTTAACTTTTGCAAAACACGTGGAATACGGTTGAATACCTCACTCAAGGGCAGCATTCTAGCCTGCATCAATGCATCACGAGTTCCGGCTAACAGTCGCTGCTGTTTCTCGAAAATTTGATTAGACTCTTGAGAGAATAGGTCAATCGCTTCAGCCGCTTCAGCAATTTGCATCGTGTCATCTAGCAGAGATTGAACTAGCAAATGAGAATCACTATAGCGAGACAGTTCTAAAGTATCGAAGCGATCGCCAAACGTTGAAGGCAAAGCCTGAAGGGGAGACATTGTGCGCTTGGCGGCTACCAGTTTTTGCTCAACAGATAACGATTGCGAAGGCTGGCGATCGACCTGATCTTGAAGCTGGCTCAGCACTTGCTGGTGCTGGTTTAGCCGCTTTAATAGCAGTTTTACTTCCGCTTGCAGGCGTTCATTTTGGAGCGACTGACGATTTTGCTGAGTCAGCAATTCCCCAATTGAATAATTTAGCTGGTCGAGATGTTCTACATTGACCCGCACCTGATTAGATCGAAAATGTTTTTTGGAAGCGATCGAGTCGGCTACTTTAGACGTAGTTTGAGATTGGGATTGCAGGGAAGGCGAATCTTCTTGCAGGGGCCATAACTGAAATGGTTCCCTAGTGGTGGTTATCGAAGAGCTGGGAGCGAGTGATTGGGAGAGTGTAGAAGGTGAATCGGCGATCTCCCCTTCTGGCTGGACGATGAGTTCATCCAGGACAACGGATGCCCAAAATGTTTCTAGCAATGAGTCGGCAGATTGTTCATGTTGCGTTTCGGCTGGAGCAACCTGTTGATCTCCTGCTTGATCTGCCGCTTTTGGATTTACCTTTTTTGGGATTACTTCTTTGGAGCTTACCTCTTCTAGATCTGCCTTCTCTAATGGCTGCTCAGCAGAAGTTTGCATTAAAGCCGCAGTTGCAGGAATCTCTGCTGATGCGATTGGCTCAGAATACTGGTTGTCGGGGTGCAGTCCAGCTTGAATCAGGAAGGAATCTCGAATCCATTGAAATACCCTACACAATCCTCGATGTTTTTGATGGTGAGTTTTTAGGGAAGGAGTAGAGTGCTCAATATCATTAGTGGCTTTAGTTTCTGTTGTGTCGACGATCGCTTCAACAGTGAATTGCTCGGAAGCATGAATAACCTCATGGGTTGTATCGCGATCGCCACTCGTGTCTTCTAATAGAGAATCTGACGAAGAAATTGAAACAACAGGCTCCTCTAACGTGTCCGTTGTATCCGTGATGGAATCAGGCGAGGTCTGGGTCGCTGTAGAATGGTTGGTTTCTATTTCATGGTAGTTAATAGGGGCAATATCAATGTCATTTGTAATGTCTCCTGTTGTAATGTCTTCTATAAAGTTATTTGTAATGTCATCTGTAATAGTTTCTGTAGCGGCTTCAATCGTTGCCTCAGTATCCGCTTCAAGCTCGGTTTCAGTATCCGGAAGAATGACTGCCGAGTCTTCTGGGAAGCCGATTGGGTAGATTGAGGCTTCTAGGGGAAGTTCTAGGTCAACTGAGGTAAATTTATCCTTTAAACTTGCTTCTAATTCAAAAGAGCGGATAGTAGGATCTTCCAAGTCTTCCAAATTTCCCAAAACTACATCTGTTAAGGCTGCATCAGATGTAGTTTCTAAATTGAGTTCATCGCTCTGCTCCTGCTGCTGAATTTCCTGCTCGAAGGCAGCGTCAAATTCGCTTAACCAGTCCGGTTGCGACGTCTCCGTCACGTTAGCTGGAACGGGCTCTACAAGCTGTTGCAGGGCAAGGGAGGGGTGTCCTCCTTGAGTGCGATCGCCTGCTAGCACGGCCGCGCATCCTGCCTGAAAATCAGCTAAAGCTAATTGCGCGATGGTGACAGCCTGATCAGGATGTTGGTCTAGGGCTGCAAGTGTGATTGCGGCGATCGCTCCAAATCCGTGCAAGCCCAAGGATTCAGCCAAACCAAAAAACACTTCGGCATGAATTTGGAGAGTCGCCGCAACTTTATGAGGAGGAGCCTGGGCAACTGTTTGAGCCAGGTCATTTAACCGTTGGGTAACGCCCACTTCAAACATGGACTGTGTGATATCAAACCCTAGCTCCTCTGAGGTAGGCAGGTAATCCTCTTGGTTAAAACAGTCTCCTAACCGGGCCTCAAGCTGAGCAAAAATGGCAGCCGAGCGGTCAAGAATTTCGGCAGTATTGATCGAGCTACCTGTAATTTCAGCCCTTAGCGGTCGTGCCAGACAGTCGTATCCTTCAAACAACAAAGCCGCTACATCTGGATCGATGATGACTTCAGGTCTGCAAAGCACCTTAAAGATATCTTCTAAAGAGTGGGCAATGTTGGCGATCGTTTCTAGCCCCACACTTGCTGCTGCCCCTTTGAGCGTGTGGGTCGTTCGCATCAAAGCATTAATTTGATTGATGCTGCAACCGTCTTGCAAATCCAGCAAACCTTGTTCCAGAGCTTGCAACAGTTCTGGTGCCTCTTGCAAAAAGTAGGGATAGGTTTCCTCGCGAATGTCCGGATCTAAGGGCATGGTGGGTGGGTGTGAATGCTACGAAGTAAACATGAGGTAGGGGCAAACATCCGTTCGCCCCTAACAGAAAAATGAGTGAAGCTTACTTGACTTTGAACTGATTGGCTTGAACTTGCAGGTCTTGAGACATCGCCAACAGCTCCTTAAATGATTGCGAGATTTCGACAGAATCTTTCGAGGTTTTCTGAGCAATCTCTGCGACCTCAGCAACGGTTAGCTTCATCGATTTGAACTGCTGCGTTTGTTCTTGTGTTGCACCAGTGATGCTAGCCACAAGCTGACTGATTTGGTCGGTGGCTGCAACGATCGCATTCAGGTTTTGACGGGCCTCGCTGACCACGGTGGTTCCTGATGCAACTTGTTGGATGCCAGTCTCCATTGCAGTAGACACTTCGGCGGTGTTTGCCTGAATTTCCTGCACCAGTTGCTCGATTTCGGTTGCCGCATTCGCAGACTGACGAGCCAGCGATCGCACCTCATCGGCGACCACCACAAAGCCGCGTCCATATTCCCCGGCTCTCGTCGCTTCAATCGAAGCATTCAGCGCTAACAGTTGAGTTTGAGTGGTGAAATTGCTAATTAGACTCACCACTTTAGAAATCTTCTGTGAAGATTCGCTCAGTCGCTTCAGTCGCTTATTCGTTTCTGCCACCGTTTCACGGATGTTTTGCATCTCATCTACGGTGCGATCCATTGCGGCATCACCTGCGAGAACAATTTGATTCGCCTGCTGTACAGCGACCTCTACCTGTTGAGCGCTTGCCTCCACTGCTTCTGTGGAACTGGCCACAAGCTGTACCCGCTCCAAAGTTTGACTCAGCGTTTGAAACTGGTGTTTTGCCTGGTTAGTCAGACTGGCGATCGAAGACTCACTGATCTGAGAAGTTTGGGCAACCTGTTGAGAGGCAATCTGCATCTGAGTCACAATCTGTCGCAGACTGCCCAGCGTGTTGTTGTAAGCGTCGGCGATCGTGCCCACCTCGTCATCGGTCATGGGAGCCCGAACCGTTAGATCGCCATCCAGTGCCGGACGAACTGCCGACAACAGTTGCATTACTTCCTGCTGAAGCTGCTCCTTTGCCATCTTTTCTCGCTGGGCAGCAGTGGCAAGCTGTTCTGTCTTTTGCTGCAATTGTTCCAGGTACTCCCCTTGCTGAATGGCGACGTTGAGCTGAGCCGCAATTCGTTTAGCAAAGTCGATTTCAGAGTCTTGCCATTCTCGTGGTCCGCTGCACTGGTGAATGCAAAATAGACCCCACAGTTCTTCTCCTTTGAGCAAAGGTACCACTAAATTTGCCCTGACCTGAAATTGAGAAAGGACTTCAATGTAACAGTCTGCCAGTCCCGCCTCGTAAATATCTGAAACTTTGCTTACCCAACCCTGCTTATACTTCCGACCAAAGTTTTCGGTAAAACAATGATCGGTAACTTTAACAGAGAGTGCAGCGGTGTAAGCAGAACGAACGTCTTCTGCAACGGTTTTGCCATCCCGGCCGCCTGGGTCAAATTTGAAAATAGCGACTCGATCAGCGTTTAAGAAATTGCGGATTTCTCTAGCGGTTGTTTTAAAGGCTTGCTGAGTGTCGAGTGATTGCCGAATGCGATCCACAATTTTGGTGACTAGCTGCTCTTGTTCGGCAACCTTTGCTAATTGCTCAGACTTTTGCTGTACTTGCTCCAGGTATTCCCCTTGCTGAATCGCCACGTTTAGCTGAGCTGCGATTCGCTTGGCAAATTCAATTTCAGAGTCTTGCCACTCTCGCGGACCGCTGCACTGGTGAATGGAGAACAATCCCCATAGTTCCTCTCCTTTGAGTAAGGGCACGACTAGATTTGCTCTGACCTGAAATTGGGAAAGGACTTCAATGTAACAGTCTGCCAGACCTGCTTGATAGATATCTGGAATGGTGCTCACCCAGCCCTGTTTATACTTTCGGCCAAAGTTTTCGCTAAAACAATGATCGGTGACTTTAACAGAAAGCGCAGCCGTGTAGGCAGAATTAACATCTTCTGCAACGGTCCTGCCATCTCGACCATCTGGGTCAAACTTGAAGATGGCAACCCGATCAGCCTTTAAGAAATTGCGGATTTCTCGGGTGGTTGTTTTAAAGGCTTGCTGCATGTCAAGCGATCGCCGGATGCGGTTAACAACTTCTGTAATCAACCGCTCCTGCTCTGCAACCTTGCTTAATTGCTCTGATCGCTGCTGTAACTGCTCCAAATATTCTCCCTGTTGGAGTGCTAGCCCAATCTGTACACCTACTTGAGATAAAAGATTTACGTCCAGTTCATTCCAATGCCGAGAGTGGCTGTTTTGATAGGCTCCGATCAGCCCCCACAGTTTTTTACCCTGGAAGATGGGAGCGATCGCATAAGCTTTCACCTCAAATTGCTCCAGCACCTCGATGTGGCATTCTGCGTGTCCCGCTTGATAAATGTCATCTACCGCAAAGGTTTCATTGTTGCGATATCGTCCCCCCTGGGTTTCTTGAAGGTAACTATCTTCCCAAATGGTATTCATTTCTGGAGTTACCAATCTTACCCAGCCTTCAGCAACCGATTCCGCCACAAACTCACCGCCCCAATCTGGGTAGAAGCGATAAACAGCAACGCGATCGCTCTTTAACTGTTTGCGAAGCTCTCTCACCACAAAGTCTAAAAGACTGTCAGGCGAGTATTTTTCTTGAACTAGAGCCAGTCCAATTCTGGAAATGAGTTTGTTGTGGGCTACTCCTTGCTCTACCGATTCTGTAAGCTGTTGAGATTGGATTTGGAGCTGGTCTGTTTTTTCTTGCAGTCGCGCTAGATATTTCAACTGCGTCAACATCATGCTCAGCCGCTCACCTAAGACTAACAACAGTGCAGCTTCCTGCTCCTGCCATTGCCGAGGTGCAGTGTTTTGATAGATGGCGAGTAGTCCCCAAAGTTCGTTGCCTTCATAGATAGGAGCAATAAGATAGGCTTTAGCCTGATATTTTTCCAGCGTGTCTAGGTAGCAAGCGGAGAAACCAGCCTTGGAGATATCGTTGACTTGCTTCACATCCATCCGTTTTACATAGCTGCCACCCTGAGTATCTTTGAGGATTTTGATATTGTCATTGGGCTGGGGGGGAGAACCCATCCGCTTTGTAGTGCAGCGATCGTGGTTGATGATATCGGCTGATCTGAGACTAGGATCTATTTCCTGTTCTTGAATCACCGAAATCCAGCCGGCCGCAACTGACTCAGCCACAAACTCACCGCTCCAGTCAGAATGAAATCGGTAAACGACTGCTCGATCGGCTCGGTAAAACAGTCTTAACTCCTGGCACAAGTTTGCAAGTGCTGTGTTGGTATCTGAGGAGGGCTGCGTTCTCTCTAGAATTTGGGCGAAAGCATCCTCTACCTTAACTTGTCGCCGTTGCTGTGCGTGTAGCGCTAAAGGCTGAAGGTGTAATTGAAGTTCAGTCCTGACTTGATGCAACACCAGCTTTTCGGTTTCACTCCAGGGGCGCAGAATCGCACATCGTTGGGCGACCAGCAGACCCCATACGCCGCCCCGTAGCAAAACAGGAAGGCTGAGGCTGCTCGCGACCTGAAACCGATCTAACAGTTGGCGCTGATGAGGCGTGAGATATTTTGCGCCGTTTTCGATCGCAATCATCTGCTGCTGCTGATAAAGGGTTGAGTGAGCTGCTCCAAAGGCGATCGCTGGCAACGCTTCATTAATAGTGGGAGTAAATCCTGAGACAATGGCTTCCGCCAAAACAGCACCATTGTTCTCATTGTGAAACTGGTAAACCAAAACCCGATCTAGCTGGAAGTATCGTTGAACTTCTGTCACCACGGTCATTAACAGAAGATCAATGGTTTCTGTTTGGCTCATCTGATTGGACAGGTTGAGCAGCCATTGAAGTACATCTTCTTCAGTCGTGTTAGTCATGGTGCCATTCACAACAGAGTTAGAAGTAGAACCAGATGCTGAGTTGGGGGGTAGCCCATTTGAAGGGTGAGCATCTAGAAATTGTTGAAATTGATCAAGTTTTTGCACGACTGGTTCTCCTTGCTGACTGGTGCGGATGATCTAAGATTGAGCTGCTAGCTTTTAACGAATAACTCATTGAGTTATTCAATGAGTTACTCAGTGAGTTATTCAAAGTGATGCTGAGCGATCGCCAAAACATCTAAAACAGGAGTGCCACTATTTGGCAAAACCCCTAACACAAATGGCATTAACCCCGGCGAAAGCAAGCCTAATGTGGGTGCCTGGAGGTTTTCTAAGGAATGGAACTCAACCTCTTCAACCTGCATCACTAGCAGTCCTAATGCCTGTTCATCACTTTCAGTTACAACTACAAAGGGTGTTGCCGTCCCTTGTTTTCGCCAGGATAGGGGAGAAAGCCCCACCAAATGACTCACGTCAATTAGCCAAAGCATTTCTCCTCGCCAGTTACAAATGCCTAAGACACAATCAGGCATTTCAGGAATGGGCAAAATATCCTCTCCATTTACCCTGATTACTTCTGTTGTGTGTTTCAGCGGTAATAAGGCGCTATCTTGTAAACTCAAATGTACGCGGAGTAACCGCTCCCGGTTGTCCGGTGGCGGCAATTCGGGCGATAGAAAATCAAGACTCGCCGCTGCCAGCATTGAACTCACTGGCAGCTTTGGATCAAGTGAAGTTGCCATAAAATTTTGTTCTACGTCACACTGTCATTAACCGCTTTACGGTATGGATTAATTCATCTTGCTCAACAGGTTTAGGCATATAGGCATCTGCCCCAAGCAGCAAGCCCCAAAGTTTATCGACTTCAGTTCCTTTGGTTGAACAAATTACAACTGGAATTCCTTGCGTGTTGGCATTGGTTTTTAACTCGCGACAGAATTCAAATCCGCTTTGTCCTGGCAAAATTACATCAATTAACACCAGATCAGGCTTATACAACTGAAGCTTAAGCCGAGCATCTTCACTAGACGCAACGCTGATTACCTCTAACCCTGCTTGTTTAAGAAATCGAGTAAGCACCTCGGTTTCTGTGCGACTATCTTCAACTAAAAGAACTGTACTCATGTGCCGTGTTTACAAAATAGAACTTATAAGTGGTATCTGCTTTTACCCTTGAATTTGCTTGCTTCTCCGGATACTTTCCTGATTCCGGCTATTGGGCTGTAAAACTCTTCTTGCCATTGACCCAGCAGAGTCTTTTTAGGGAAGTTAGAGTTGCTTTACAGGGCTTCCCAATTTTTTTTGCCAATCAATCAGGTTTCTGTTTAACGTTTGAGGCTGAGGAGAAGGATGATCAGCCTGAACCGTTGGTAGATGCTCCAGCAAAGTTGTGAGTACTTTTTCTGATTCAATCGGCTTAGCAATAAAGCCAGTTGCGTCCACCAGCTTGGCGCGTACTCGATCAACGATTCCATCTCGGCTAGTCACCATGATGATTGGGGTATTTTTAAGTGCCGAGACACGGCGAATCTGGGCACATACCTCATATCCATTGGTGACTGGCATAAGTAAGTCTAAAAAAATGAGATCAGGTTTCTGCTCAATCAGCGTTGGCAATGCCTGTAATGGGTCTTGAATATTGATGAATCGGTAGCCTGCTTTGAGCAAAATCTGTCCCATTGTGATTCGGTCAAAGCGGCTGTCATCAATGTAAACCACTAGAGGTTTTGCTGGCTCTTGCTGATTAGCTGTCGATGTAGAGGGAGCAGCACTAGAGTTAGGTAAGGCTGAAGTGTTAAAGTCCTCAACTTCAATTAGCCCCATGATGCCTCGGTTAACGTAGGGCATGATGGAACGGGTTAAAGATACCAAGGGCTGTTTTAGTCGAATTGCCAAATCTCGTAGAGTGCGATCGCCATCCACTAACGCAGTCACATTCTGATATGCCGCAGGTGAAGTATGTTTGCGTAATTCCTCTTTACTCCAAATAACAGGAGCTAGATTTGGAGAATATTGATCAAAACCCGCCTGCTGCCACAGTTTCCAGTCGTGTGAAGCCTTGAGCCAAACCTGCTGAGCTGAAATGGGAATTTGCAGCAAATCTTGAAATTTAGGAGGAACCCGACGATAACTTAACTGGATCGGCAAGCGCTCAACCTGTTGCTGATCTTGCTGAAAAATATCAAACAAAATCTCAGTGACACAGCCCTCAATCGCACTCTCTAACTGCTTCTGTGGAATTTTTCCCTGCTTCAACAAATTTTGGATGGAGAAATAACTCCATTGCGGTTGGTCTAGCTTGCGCTCATAGGTAGCCTGCTTGAATTGGGGACAAGCTTGAGCCATTTGGCGATACCAGCATCGAACTGAATGCATCTCGCTAGCGGCCCCAACCAACTTTCCTGCATAAAAGAACAAACTCCACAGTGAGTTTGAGGCTTCTTTAATATCTAAATCTAGTCGTCCTGTAAACTGTTGCAGTTCACAGGATTGAATATGTTTAATCAATTCGCTGAGGTTTTCTATCTCACAAGTCTTTACAGGAGGTTCCAATGAGCTAATAGATGTTGGAGTAAGCATGGGAATGAGATATCCGATCCGATTGGTGTGCTGCGCGTCTTTAGGCAGATTTTGAAGAGGTTTAACTTAAAAATTGGTAGTCGAAGCAAATCCCTTCACTTCTATTGAGTTGAAGTGTCAGAGGCTGGTTTAAGAAATGATCCTGATCTCTCAATCTGAGAATGTAAGCTTTTGCTTTTAGCGCAATTCCTCAAGATCCCACTTGAGGGCTAAAAGCAGCATTTTGAGTTCAGGCAAGACTGTGTCTACCCTAGCCTGTGTCAAAAGAGAGTAAGGGAGGAGAGTCGTTTGGAGCGTCAAATTAGATGTTGTCAGGCTAACACTGGGTTCCCTTCTTACACGCAAATAAACTTCTACTGGTATTGGTAAAAACTATGCCAACTAGGACACCGCTTGAGACTAAAAAACGGTGCAGCTAAAACTGCGGTAGATAAATCTGTAGGTAGAACGAACTGAAATGAACCTGGTAGATGAAAATCAGTTCGGAAGGACAGCTCTGAACAATCTATAGAAACAGTCCATGCAACAACCTACTCTAATATGCAACACAACCTTGACTTTCTGCAACACAACTCTGACTTTCTGCAACACAGCTTTAATTTTCTGCACCCCTTAGAGCTTGTGCGTCGTTTGCTAGTACGTGTTTTTACTGTAGCTAGCACCTCAGAGCCTCGACGAGTTAGTGACCTTAGGTATTTTCACTGTAATGATCCATGATTGTCTTGCAGATGCAGTCCTGTCAAGCGCATAACTTGAAGTTCACAGAAGCTTATTGGTCAGTCTATATAGTCGTAAATCCAGCTTTTAGGGCAGCTTGAAATCAGGCAAATCTCTTCACATTAGCCACTAATCTGTGAAAATATCTTCCTGTAAGTTTCCTAGATCGTGATCCCACTCGATATTGGGCATTTGGTCAAACGCTTGACGAAGCGACGTTTCCCAAAGCTTGCGAATTTTGGCTAAGTACGGATCTCCAATTCGGAGCCGCAGCTGATGCTTAACATTAAAGCTGTTAGCAGCATAGCTAATGAGATTAATCGGTGGCCCAACCGAGATATTGGATTTCATGGTTGAGTCGATTGATAAAAGCGCACATTTTGTGGCGGCTTCTAGGGGCGTTTCAAAAGTTAAGGTGCGATCGAGAATCGGCTTTCCATACTTAGTTTCACCGATTTGCAGAAAAGGTGTTTCTCGAGTCGCCTGAACAAAATTGCCCTGGCTATAGATTAAATAGAGTGCTGGCTCTTCCCCTGGAAGTTGTCCGCCCAGGAGGCAGCTACAGTGATAGTCAATCTTGTCGCGCTCTAGCCACGAGCGGTCTTGCTCTTGCACTTGACGAATTTTAGCGCCTACGTAACGAGCCGTGTCAAATAGGGTAGGCAAACTGTGCAGGGTGTCCCCTTCCCCTAGTTTAAGGTCACGCCGCAGGGCATGGAGAACAGCCTGAGTCATCGACAGATTGCCAGACGTGCAGAGCAAAATCACCCGCTGGTCAGGTAAGGAAAAGTCAAATAGCTTTTGATAGGTAGAGATGTAGTCTACGCCCGCATTAGTGCGAGAGTCAGCAGCAATCACGAGTCCATGTTGAGTAATAATGCCCAGGCAATAGGTCATAGCCGTAGTTTGTTGTCCTCTGTAGTTGCTCGCTATGCTGATGCTCTATTCTGCTGGCTCTAGCGGGGGTAGAAACTTTTGAATCAAGCCAATAGTGACAGCAGGAATTTCGAGTTGGGGAGTTAGCCCAACATCAGTCAGCTGATGAAATTGAACCACAGTAGGATTCATTTCAGCTAGACGGCGACCAATTTCTGGACCCGTAAATTGAGATTTTTCACCCCAGAGGATTACGCTTGGCACGGTGAGCTGGGTCATGTATTCCGATAGGTCAAAGCACAGGTCGCCCCGCACAAACGAAAGGGCTGCATATTCAGCATTGGGCTGGGTCGCCGACTCCAGGTATGCCTCAACAATTTCGTCAGAAATTCGCTCTGGACGGGCAAATTGGCGCTGTTCCAAAAAGCTGCGAATGCCAAAGCTGGTAGCGACTCCAGCAGTGTAAAACAGGCGATCGACTACAGGAATATTCACTAATTGAGTGAAGAAGCTGCGAGTGTAGTTTTCACCAAAGTCAGATAGCCCTGCGGCGGTAGTGAGGATGAGGGATTTGAACAATTCGGGACGGGCGATCGCCGCTCGGATCACAAAAGCAGCCGTCAAAGACGACGCAATCACCGTTGTCGGTCCACTGCACGTCTTTTCCATGAATTCAATCAGCGTGTTTACATAGTCCTCAACTTTATAGTCGCGGGCGGGATGGTCAGACTGCCCCCAGCCGATCAGGTCAGGTGCCAGGATGCGATATTGGGCGGCAAAGGCAGGATAAACCTTAGACCACTCATAGGAAGAAGAGCCGCCACCAAAGCCGTGAAAGAAGACGAGTGTAGGGACATCGGCATGGGGCACTTCTTGAGTCACCCAAGGCTGACCCTCAGCCGTGTAGTAGACCATCTTTCCCAGTGAGGTCATGACAGAGTGTTGATAAAATCCCGGTGGAATAAACATACGTACACCTCATTCACACGGATCAACCGATCAGGCTAGCGTGAGTTAGATAAAAGCACATCTACCATTTTGCAGCTTACCTTACCCCTTTCAAATTTGTGAGAATACAGGTTAAGAGGTGCTTCTCCTGGCTCTCTACTTCAGTCAATCTTAGAAATACTATGAGAGTCCTCGAAGCTCAACGTCTGCGAAAAACTTATCGATCTCAGGGCAAGGTGCTAGAAGCAGTTCAGGATGTTTCCCTGGAATTGTCGGTGGGTGAGGTTCTGGCATTTTTAGGGCCAAATGGAGCCGGAAAAACAACCACGATCAAGATGATTGCAGGGTTGATTTTGCCTGATCAGGGGTGGGTCAGCATTGCTGGACGCAATCCTCATCGCGACTCGCGTGCTTTGCGATCGCTTGGTGCTGTTTTGGAGGGCAACCGCAACCTCTACTGGCGACTCACGCCCCAGGAAAATTTGGAATATTTTGGCGTGCTGCGCGGACTAACTCGTCGTACTGCTCGGCAGCGTGGGCAAGAATTATTGGAACGATTTGGGCTAGCCGACAAAAGAAGTACGACCGTACAAACGCTTTCACGCGGGATGCAGCAAAAACTGGCGATCGCCGTTTCCCTAATTCACGATCCGCAACTGTTGTTGTTGGATGAGCCCACTTTAGGACTGGATGTAGAAGCTACCCAAACCGTAAAACAGTTGATTCGTGAAATTGCTGCTGAGGGGCGAGCCATCTTACTCACTACACATCAACTCGACATTGCAGAAGAACTTTCAGATCGGGTCGCAATTATCCAACAGGGCAAAATTGCAATTGAAGAACCTACTTCAGAACTGATTCGCCAGTTCTCAGGAACCGCTTACACGATTGAGCTAGAGCATCCTTTAGACTCAGAAAAAGTGAGTAAAGTGAAAGAGTTAGGTGGCACCTTTCAAGGACAGTTGATTTATGTGCGTGAGTCAGACGAGCTATATCAAATCCTTGATGTGCTGAAGCCTCTACCACTGGTCAGAGTCTACCGAGATCAAGCGAACTTAACAGATATTTTTCTAAAACTGGTGCGGGAGAAAACCCTTGGTTGAGCTATTTTTGGCAGAACTCAGGCGCAGTTGGATTCAACTGATTCGCTATTCTACAGAGGCAATTGGCGGCATCATTATCACAACCTCCATTTTTTATGGACTCTTTCTCAGTGCCCAATATATTGCAGGACCAGGGCTTCAGTTTGGCGATCGCCTGGACGCCGTTGTAATTGGCTATGTCCTGTGGACACTAGTATTGTTTATCATGAGTGACATTGCTGGAGGTTTGCAAAATGAGGCGCAAACCGGAACTTTGGAGCAGCTTTTTCTCTCACCTTTTAATGCATCAAAGGTTTTTTTGGTGAGAGCGATCGCCAGTCTCACCATTCAAATCACACTTAATATCAGCATTTTACTCATCATCATTGCGATCACGGGCAGTCAGCTTTCCTTTCCGCCCAGTCTGCTATTGCCCTTTATCACCGTGCTGCTAGGAGCCTACGGGCTAGCGTTTGCAATGGGGTCCCTAGCCCTGTTGTTGAAACGAGTCCAACAATTACTCGGTATTTTTCAATTTGCTTTGCTATTTTTACTATCCGTTCCTACTGAGACCTGGGTTGGGTCAGGCAGAATATTTGCGCTGCTGCTGCCGATGACACCCGGAGCAGGACTACTGCGAGATCTGATGGCGCGGGAATTGGGGCTGAACTGGGGACAGTGGGCGATCGCCCTCGCCAATGGAGTCGTCTATTTTTCTTTGGGACTGTTCCTCTTTCGTCAAGCCGAACGCGAGACCAAACGCAGAGGCAGATTGGGTGGATATTGAGACTTTGGCTGAGGCTTTTGTTCACAGCACCAAAAAAATTGCTTCGTCTGCAATCCAAATGGATGAAGTCTACTTGTATTGACCCCAACTCAGCGATCGCTCTCACCACGTCAGGGTTTGTAGGATATACAGTTGGTGGAGTACTGCTGGCGATTTGAACCTACTCATGCAGCGCTTTAACATAAGCCGATTATTGAAAGAACTTTTTCCATAACATAAGCGGCTTATCCCGATTCAAAGACATAGTGAGTGTGAGGGTTTCCCTATCCATAGCCATACTCATGCTCACGATTAGGTACATGATTTAGTTGTTGCTTAGCGCGATCGCTTTAGGTAATGTGGCTGTTGGACTGGTGTTGGTGCTGGCGTTTAGTACAGGTTTAGCGATCGTGCTGACTGGATTGGAGTGATTGCTCGTTTACACTAAGCGACTGTTAAAACAAGTTCTCAGTCAACGGCGATTGCTGAAAATATTACCCGTCGTAAGTGCGTTAAGCATTGTGCTAACTAGCGTTGGCATTTCCACACAAGCATTTATGCAAGTGATAGATTTTGAGTTTTGAGTTGCAAGTGAGTTCTCCAATTGTATCGAAGTAATCCTATGCTGAAGTTTTTGAGTTTGACAGGTGTTTTGACGGTTACTTTCTTATGGTTGGCGATCGCCCTCTTACCTAGATTGCTGCTGGCGACACTCTTATTTTTCCATCGATCTCTCCGCTGTTGAGCGAATCTAACTTGAACGATACTTTCTTTTGCTACATATGAACCGAAGATGGCAGAGTAATGAATTTAACCCGAATCTGTGCTACCCATCCCAACAGTCGCAGCAGTAGTCAAAACCAGAGGGCAACTCCAGATGTTACCGTGAGTTCTAGCAGCCAGGATGTCATTAACTTAGAGAACAGCTTGGACATGAACGGATGCTACGTTTTTGATGAGAATGTCTGTCCCTGTTCACCTATTTAATAAGTATTTAATAAGTAACTGTTTCTACTGCCTAACCGTGTTTGAGGTAACTTTTCATCTTAATGGAATTGCAGACCTATCTTGGGCTTCAGGTAGAGGATATTTATCCCCGCCACGTTGAAACTGAATCTATACAAGATAGGAGAAAGCGTGTGCTATCTAGCAACAGTAAGCCTTTCAGAACGATGTTTCAAGATTTTGGGGGCGAACCCCGTCAGCACAGCTACTATCCAATTGAACTGGCAACACCCCAAGGAGTTGTTCATTGCCAGTATTACCGAATAGAAGCAACTAAACAAGCTGCGATTTGGGTTGGTGGAATTGGTGGAAATTGGGATACCCCCGCGCAAGGGCTTTATCCTCGGCTTTGTCAGGATTTAATGAGTGACGGCATTGCTGCACTACGCCTTCAGTTTCGCAACTCCACGCACCTGCAAGAGTCCGTTCTAGACGTGTTAGCGGGCATCAATTATCTAGAGAATGAAGGAATTGAGGCGATCGCCCTGATTGGTCATTCTTTTGGCGGTGCGGTTGTGATTCAGGCAGCAGCTCAAGCAGAGGTGGTTCGCACGGTGGTGACTCTAGCAACACAATCCTACGGCACAGATTCTGTTTCAGCATTGGCAAGCCACTGCTCGCTATTGCTGCTGCATGGTACACACGATTCCGTTTTGTCGTCACTCTGCTCACGCTACGTCTACAACAGGGCATTTGAACCTAAACGGCTGGTGCTTTACCCCAACGCAGGTCATGGATTAGATGAGGTTGCTGGAGAAGTGCACCAAACCATTCGGGCTTGGCTAAGCGAACAGATGGATCAAGATAGAATTTTTTGATCGTGGCTAAAGCGTTACGGTATAAGCATCGCGAATGCCTGGAACTTTGACGATTTCTGCCAAAATGCCTTCGGGCAGTGGGTCATCGATGCTTAGCACCATGACTGCATCACCTCTGACAATCTTGCGTCCAACCTGCATACTGGCAATGTTGACATTGAAGCTGCCTAGCAGAGAACCGATTTTACCGATGATTCCTGGCATGTCACGGTGCAGCGTAAACAGCATATAGCGGTTAGGCGGAACGTTGATCGGAAATTCGTCAATGCTGGTGATCCGAATTTCGCTATCGCCCAACAGCGCTCCCGTCACTGAATGTTCGCCGAGAGAGCCTTTAGCCATCAGGTGCAGCGATCCTGTATAGTCTTTGACCGCAGCATCCCGAGTTTCGATCACCCGAATTCCCCGTTCTTTTGCCTCAATGCTGGCGTTGACGTAATTGACTCGCTCTTGCAGGGCGTGAGAGAGCAGTCCTTTCAGCGCAGCGACTACAACAGGTTGACTTTCACTGTTGGCTAACTCGCCTTGCAGCCTGACGTTGAATGACTCGACCCGTCCTCCTGTCAGTTGGCTAACCAGGTTGCCCAAGGTTTCTGCCAGCTGCAGGTAGGGACGCAGTTTTTCCAACAAGTCGGGTCGTAGACCAGGAATGTTAACCGCAGAACGAGCGGGCAATCCTAGCAGCACATCGCGGATTTGCTCGGCGACATCAATGGCGACGTTGACCTGAGCTTCTTCGGTGGATGCACCCAAGTGCGGAGTCAGGATGACCTCTTTACCCAGCGATCGCAAAGGAGAATCACCCAGCGGCTCTGTCTCGTACACATCCAGCGCAGCCCCAGCAATTTTGCCCTGCTCGATTGCCTCTGCTAATGCCTGCTCGTCAATAATGCCGCCTCTGGCACAGTTGATGATTCGAGCGGTAGGCTTCATTTTTGCCAAAGACTCACTGTTAATCAAGTGATAGGTTTCTGGCGTTTTAGGCAAGTGCAGCGTGATGTAGTCCGATTCTTGGAACAGCAAGTCTAGCTCAACTAACTGGCAGCCAATTTGGTCGGCGCGTTCGGTAGAGAGAAACGGATCGAAGGCCAGCAGGCGCATTCCCATTGAACGGGCGATCGCCGCCACATGAGAACCAATTTTGCCTAGCCCTACGATCCCCAATGTTTTCTTATAAACTTCTACCCCTGTGAAGCTTTTGCGATCCCACTTGCCGCTTTTAACGGACTGGTTAGCATCAGGAATATGCCGCGACATCGACAGCATCATTGCCACCGCATGTTCGGCTGCGGCAACCGTGTTTCCTTCGGGCGAGTTGACGACAACAATACCGCGACGGGTCGCCGCAGGCACGTCAACATTGTCAACCCCAACGCCCGCACGTCCGATAATTTTGAGCTGAGTCCCAGCCTCAATCACCTCTTGAGTCACACGGGTGCCAGAGCGGATCATGAGTGCGTCATAGTCTGGAATGATCTGAACCAGCTCTTCTACTGGTAGACCTGTTTTGACATCGACCTGGGCAACTTGAGAGAGAATATCGATTCCAACTTGGTCAATTGGATCTGAGACGAGAACCTTTGGCATGATCGGCAGGCGAGTTCAACAAGAGTGTCTGAGCAATGAGCTGGAAAATTGGTATGGGGAAGTCAACACCGTTGCTTGCACCCTAGCCATCAATTCAGATTTTCCACAGAAGGTCATTTTACTGCAAAGGTGGGACGGCTCTCTCAAGCAACTAAAAAATTTTGGCTTTCCCAAAAATTTCAGGAAGGTGACTTGTTATAACGTTTCTCTCAAAAGAGGCTATAGGTGGAGGGGCATCCCGCTCTGTGGGATGCCCCTCCACCTATAGCCCTAATTTTAGGAATTGGTGTTAGTTGTGATGAAGATCTCACCAAGAAGGGCGTTGAAGTCACTTC
Source organism: Cyanobacteria bacterium FACHB-471 (assembly GCA_014695345.1). Lineage (GTDB taxonomy): Bacteria > Cyanobacteriota > Cyanobacteriia > Elainellales > Elainellaceae > JAAUTN01. Next base: position 121,026 of record JACJOC010000012.1, on the reverse strand, counting down.
TATTTCTCTAAATAGGCACGATAACGAATAATATCCTGATCAGAGAATCCGTCATGGCACGCTCCCTTAGCTACAAAGCTGTCTCCGTTATTCAGGCGATCGCCATCACCGCGGCGATCGCAGTGATCTCAGGGCAGATTCAGCTTGACTTTGCAGGCATTAACGAAGTTTTGTCCAATTCATCCTTTCGTATCCAGATTCCCCTTCTAAATAAAGGTTAGAACTTAGCCAAAATCAAACCCAATGTTGACTGGGTTTGGAAAGATGAGGCTTGAAGGTGCGATGGATTTCTGTAAGGAGTTGGCAACCCCAGGACTTTTCTAAAGGGAGGTGACAAATTTTACTCTCTAGAAAAGATAAAAAAGTTCAACTGAGGGAGATATTATTCAGCTTCCACCGGGCACTCTAGGCAAAAAAGTTACAGGGGCAGCTCAGTTAGCGTCAGAAGAAAGGATGAGCTTGAGGGACTGCATTCCTCCAAACCATTTCTTTCCATCTTGTTTACGTTGCTGCATGAGCTGTAGCTGAAATAGAGGGCATAGACTTGAACCCACCCACACAGCCAGACGAAGAAGCAACCCGTCCGCGAGCAAGTTTTAAGCAATGGCTGAAGGGCGATCGCCGAGTTTGGCTAACTGCTACAAGTGTTGCAGGATGCGTCGTTTTACTGCGAATGTTTGGGCTATTGCAGTCAGCAGAACTTTCAGCCCTTGATCAGCTTTCGTGTTTGCGTCCCGCAGAAGCGATTGACAATCGCATCGTAATTGTTGGCATTGATGAGCAAGATTTGCGGCAAATTCAGCAATGGCCGCTGCCCGACCAAAGAATGGCAGAACTGCTGCAAAAGCTAGCCTCCTATCAGCCTCGTGCAATTGGGCTGGACATTTACCGAGACTTTTCGGTTGGGGCAGGGCAGACTGAGCTAGAGCAAGTCTTTGAGACAACCCCTAACCTGGTCGGAATTGAAAAAATTGAGGACGAAAACAGTTTTGCAGTTGCTCCACCTGCCGCGCTAAGCAACAGAAATCAAATCGGTTTCAACAACGTTGTTGTAGATGACGATGGCAGGATCCGTCGCTCTTTGCTGTATTGGACAGTAGATGGGCAAAGTCATACCAGTTTTGCGCTAAAGCTCGCCCTAATCTATTTGAAGGCAGAAAACGTTGAGCCAAAACCAGCCAATGTCAATCCTAAGTATCTCCAGTTAGGGCAGGCAGTCTTTCATCCGTTTCAGCCCAGTGATGGTGGCTATATACGAATGAGAAATAGCGGCGGGTATCAGGTGTTGGTCAACTTTTACAATGCTCTGTCTGGGTTTGAGATGATCTCCCTGAGCGACGTGATGACCGGAAATGTGCCGCCCGATTTGCTGCGCGATCGCATTGTTTTAATTGGCTCTACGGCAGTCAGCCTCAAGGATTTTTTCTATACCTCCAACAGTAGCGGCTTGGGGAAAGAAATCCGTCAGATGTCAGGGGTTGAGCTTCATGCCAATTTTATTCATCAAATTTTAGGGGCAGCGCTAGAGGGGCGATCGCTCCTTAGAGTGTGGTCCGATCCACTGGAACTCGGTTGGATCTTGGTTTGGTCTTGGGTTGGGGCTAGCGTAGTTTGGAAGCTCCGATCTCCGCGCAAATCTGCTCTTAGCGTTCTGGTTGCCAGCGCCAGCCTAACCGGAATTTGCTACCTTGCCTTACTTCAAGGATGGTGGATTCCGCTGGTTCCTGCTGCGATGGCTTTGGTCGGTTCTGCGGTTGCCGTTACAGGTTACATTGCTCACCTCCAGGAAGAGTTGAAAAAGTCAAAAGAATTTCTGCAATCCGTCATTAACACCATTCCCGACCCGATATTTGTGAAGGACAATCACCATCGCTGGATCGTACTCAACGAGGCTTACTGTCGCTTAATTGGGCAACCGCTGCAAGCACTTTTAGAACGATCAGACAGCGACTTTTTCTCAGAGAAACAAGCGATCGCGTTTCGGCAGCAAGACGAACTAACTTTCGCAACGGGAACCGATCAAGAAAGTGAGGAAGAATTCACCGATGCTCACGGAATCACTCACCTGATTGCAACCAAGCGATCGCTCCACCGAGATGCAGCGGGCAACCAGTTTCTGGTCGGCATCATTCGCGATATCACTCAGCGCAAAAAAGTAGAAGAAGAATTGAGACGCACCGCTGCCGAATTGGTGCGCTCTAACGCTGAGCTAATGCAAGCTGAAACCCACCTGCGGCAAATGGCCTATCACGATCCGCTGACCGGGTTACCTAATCGAAAACTGCTGCAAGACCGTTTGCAGGAGGCTTTAGTTTGGGCTAGTGACCACGGACAGCTAGCCGCATTGCTGTTTCTTGATCTGGATGGGTTTAAAGCCATCAATGACACGCTTGGGCATCAGGTCGGTGACCTGATGCTCAAGGCAGTCGCCCAACGGTTAACAGGATGCCTCAGAGGCAGTGACCTGGTAGCGCGTTTGGGTGGGGATGAATTTGTTGTGTTGCTTCCAGCAATTCCTGGTGTTCAAGATGTTGCCAGAGTGGCTGAAAAGATTTTGGAGACGCTCGCGAAAAAGTTTGTCCTGGAAGAACAGCCCATTCTGATCACGACCAGCCTTGGCATCAGCATCTATCCCCTTGATGGAACGGACATGGATAATTTGATGGTCAAAGCAGACCGAGCCATGTACAGTGCCAAAGAGCTAGGCAAAAATTGCTATAAGTTTTTTGCACCAGAAACACCTTGCCTGGACCAGTAGGTTGGGTGAAGCAAAGCGGAACTCAACCTACACCTAACAAGCGCAGCGCTACCAGAAAGTTTCGTTAGTTGAATTTGAGTTCGAATTTGAGTTCGAATCGCTTGTCCCTGAAACGGGAGCATCCTCTGAGTAGTAATTCGAGCCAGAATTTTCTGAGTAATAATTTGAGCTAGGCGAATCGGATTCCTCTGTATGGCGATCGGAGCTAGTCGAGGAATCTTGCGGCAGTTGCTCTTGTTTCACAGAATTCGGGAGAGCCGTTGAATTTGCCCCTGACTCTGGCAAAGAGTCGGTCAAAGTCTTAATGCGATTAAGCTGACCCAAGGCCCAACGGGCTGTTTCCCGCACCTCGTCGTCGCCATCTTCAGCCGCATGGCGCAGCAGATGACTGACTTGCGCGACCTGATCGTAGATCCGGGTCAAATCTCGAATCGCGTTTTTACGAACGTCAGGGCTATTGTCTTGTAGCGATATCAGCAGGGCACGGTTAACGGGTTTGAGCGATCGCACGCCAATTTCTGAGATAGCCGCCAAGATCAAGTTTCGTTGGCTGGAATCCGCATCAATCATCATATCCACTAGCGGCTGAAGCGATTGCGAATCTCCCCGCTGTCCCAATTCCCAAATTGCTTTGCGTCGCTTACTGGGGTCAGGGCTGTGCAAATCTCTGACTAGCTCCTGAACGATGTCTATCTTGGAGAGTCGAGAAGTCCCCTCCATATCTGAAGCATCTTCCATGTGCCCAGAAACTACCTCAGAACGAACCAAATCACGCTTGCTGCTGCCATTTGGGAAATAGGGGCGGGTGGGGGTTTCCAGCGTCGGCGACTGGTCAGCTAATCCACCTTTTAATGAGGAACTAGGACGCTTTGCATCAAGCTTTTCCATCCGTAGGAAGTAAAACAGTCCACCTGCAACCCCCAGGACTACCAAAAAGCTCAAGATCCACCAGGTTAGACCACTGCTGGATGCATTGGTTGCCTCAGCAGATTCAGTTTCGGCGGTTGATTCTGTAGCTCCTGAAGCATCGGTTGAAGTATTTGTTGCTTCTATTGCCTCTGTTGCTTGGGCTGCTATCAGTTTTTCCCAAGTTTCAGTGTTAACTCGACCATCTGCCGTTAGACCTGCTGCTTGCTGAAATTTGGAGACTGCCTCAGCGGTGCTGTCTCCATACTTTCCATCAACTGCTGCGGTGTAGTGACCTAGCTCCTGCAAAATGGTTTGCAGTTGAGTCACAGCTTGCCCCTGGCTACCAGGCAAGAGATTCGGTAATTCTGGCGTAGCAGATGGAGAAGGCGAAGACTCGGACTGGGCTAGCTCCATCATGAAAGCGTTAGTGCCAGACCGTTGACCCGGAGCAAAAGCATCCGTGGAGTTTGTGATTTCTTGAAGCGTTACAGCTGCATCGACTCGCAATCCCAGAGGTAAGACGGGGATTACACCAAGGCCCGTAAGGCAGGTAACTAACAATAAACTTAAACGATAGGACATGGTAGTTCGAGTTTGGGATCGAAGATCTAGTCCGGGTATTCGAGCAGATGTCAACTCAAGCTAACTCAATCCTGATGGTTATTCCACAAAACGATTCCCGATTATTTAGGAGTAAAAATCTAGCTGGGCTACAGGAGTGCGGCTTTTGCCAGGGTAAATGCTAAAGACATGAGTTGAGAATAGATGTTACTCATAAAACGAAACATCAGAGTTAGATTTTGGCAACCAACACAGAAAAAACACAGGAATATTAAGTCAAGACATAATATTCATATTCAGCTTGTCAAACTCGGACATAGTTAGATAAGCAGCTATAACTAACAAGACTTGATGCTAGTCCAATTCTTAGCTTGTGTAGACAGACTCAATTATAGAAATCAATCATCCCAAACGCCGCAATAGGGCGATCGCTCTCTCAATTTTAGATATTGCTAATTCTCAATACAAAATTGACAGCCGGACCGAGTTTCTTTTTGTCTGTCTATATTTCCTGTTAAAGCTATTCTGATTCTGAGTCACGCATCCCTATGTTTACCGATGATACCTCAGTAGGATCACTGTTCGGTAAAGGTAGCGAATTTGAAAAGGCAGATTTGCCTTCAGTGCTACTTGCTGCCTGATATGTGAGCGATCGCTCCCTCTGCCGCTGCATCAAACCTTGAAGCCTCTCAGCCAAATTCTCCCGCTGATTGATCAAATAGATACTGACCAGGGTAAAGCCGACCCCAATCCATTGAATTGGGCTAAGCACCTCCGCTAGAAATAGATTGCCAAACAGTAGCGCAAAGACAGGCGTGAGAAAGGTCAATGAACTGAGGCTGGTCAAGTTGCCGCTAGAAGCAAAGTAGAAAAACAAGCCGTAGGCGATCGCACTGCCAAAAATCGTTGAATAGCTCAAAGCCATCCAGTCAGGAAGTTGAAGCTGTACCCACTGCTGCGCCTCTGCCGTTGCAGAGAGTGCAAACAAGGGCATTCCCCCCAAGATCATGTGCCAGCCCGTTGCCACAACCGGATCGACATAGCGGCAAACAAACCGCACCATTACCGTACCTGCCGCCATCGATAGTGCTGCCAGCAGCATCAGCCATTCGCCACTCTGAAAAAGCCGCTGCACTGCCTCTACCCCGATTTGCCCGCTGACAGATACCTCACCGTGTAAAAAAGCCAAAATCCAGGCATCCGGTAAGCCCAGCAGACTAATTCCAAATACACCAAACGCCAACCCCAGCCAACCCCACAGTCCCACCTGTTCCGCAAACAAAAACCGTGCCATCACCGCGACTGCGAGTGGCTGTGAGTCAATCATGACTGAACCCAAACCAGCCCCGGTTCTAGCTAACCCTTCTGCCAGAAAACCCTGAAATAAGGTCGCATCTACAAGCCCAAATAAGCCGATCCAGAGCCAGGCAAGCCAACCTTTGGGTTGGGACCTGCCCATGAGTGCAGCAACAATCAGAATTAACACGCCTGCGGGCACTAGCCGAATGCCTGCCAAAAACAGCGGAGTTGTGTGAGGCATCACCCCTTTCATCGCCACCATTGCAGTGCCCCAAAGGAAGAAGGGGGCAATCAGCAGAAGTGATGCAAAGGGTAGTCGGGACTCGGTTAGTTTTAGATGCATGATTCTGGCTCAGGCTTTTACATATATTAACTGAATATGTACTTATATTAAGAATTGCTGTGGCGGTGGTGCTGGATCGCTCCGCCAAATTTCTCTAGATAAGGCACACTATAATTTAGCCTTGCTTAATAAACTTAACTGTCTAATCGCTTCACTACATTATGATCTGGCCCTTTAAGCCGAGTTCTCGGAAACAAATTGCCCGCATTGAAATTACCGGAGCGATCGCTGGATCAACCCGCAAACGAGTTTTAGAAGCTCTCAAAACAGTTGAAGAAAGAAAATTTCCGGTGCTGCTGCTGAGAATTGACAGCCCCGGTGGAACAGTTGGCGATTCTCAGGAAATTTACAGCGCTCTCAGAAAGCTGCGAGAAAAGGTCAAGATCGTTGCTAGCTTTGGCAACATATCAGCTTCGGGAGGGGTTTACATCGGCATGGGAGCTGACCACATTGTTGCCAATCCCGGGACGATTACCGGCAGCATTGGTGTGATCCTGCGGGGTAACAACTTGGAACGCCTGCTTGATAAAATTGGCGTTTCCTTTAAGGTGATCAAGTCTGGACCCTACAAAGACATCCTCGCTTTTGATCGAGAGTTGACTGAGCCGGAGCAGCACATTTTGCAGGAATTGATCGATGTCAGCTACCAGCAATTTGTACAAACAGTTGCCGAAGCTAGAAATCTTGCTGTAGATACGGTTAAGAGCTTTGCAGATGGACGTATCTTTACCGGACAGCAGGCACTAGCGTTAGGCGTAGTCGATCGCTTGGGGACCGAAGAAGATGCTCGCCGCTGGGCCGCAGAGTTGGCTGGACTTGACCCCGACAAAACACAGTGCTATACCCTGGAGGAGCGAAAAAGCCTGCTAAATCGGGTCCTGTCGGGTAGTGTTCAGTTGCATACGGGACTGTCAACCGGAGTTGACTGGGTAGAGTTTGAATTAGCTACAAGCGGTTTACCCCTGTGGCTATACCGTCCCTAGGGGCATTGATTCTAGGTCGTTTGGCAAATAGGCGCTGGAAGTGACCTAAACTGAATTAAACTCAATTTCTTCCCTCAGAGTTAATCCTGCATTGATTCAGGCTATAGGCTAGACTTCTCAAACGTCCGCTTGGGGGCGCAAACTAAATATAGCTTCTAGTCATTTAATGGGAGGGCTTTAACGTGGGCTGGAAAGTTCGGGCAATTCGAGGGGCAACGACAGTCTCAGAAAATTCGGTTGAGGCAATTCGCGATGCGGTGAGGGAACTGCTAGATGAATTGGAAAGCCTAAACCCAATTGACCCGGACGATATTGTCAGCGCTACGTTTTCGGTGACTCGTGATTTGGATGCGATTTTTCCAGCGGCGATCGCCCGTGAACGGGTTCACTGGCAAAATGTACCGCTGCTGGATGTCCAGCAAATGCATGTCGAGGGCAGTCTAGAGCGCTGTATTCGTCTGCTGATCCACGTCAATATGCTAGACCCGTTAGCTGAGATTCATCATCCCTATTTGCGCCAGGCAAAAAGCCTTAGACCTGATTGGAGCATCGATTCTCAGAAAACGGTTCGGCTAGGTCGAGGCGCTTATTGAGTCAATCGCGGCGGTTACCTGTTGAGCCACGAATGGAAGGATGGCTTCATTTTTGCTATGCGCTTCGCCTTCAGTGAAAACGACCAGCAAAAAGGGCGATCGCTCCGGCAATTCTACATAGGCAGCATCGTGGCGAACTTTGCTGGTCAGCCCTGCCTTAGACCATACCCTGGCAGTCTGAGGCAGTCCTGCACCCAAAAAGCCCGTCACCTGATTTTCAGGATCGGCAGCCAGAGCTTCCGGGTCAAGACGACGCTGCATCAGCGCCATCATCGTTTGCGATCGCCCCGATGACACTGCCACACCGCCTATAATGCTGTGCAGCAATCGCGCTACGGCGTTTGTTGTCAGCATATTGCGGTTTTCCATTAGCTCTCCCAGAAATGCTCGTTCACGCCCGTAAGCGCCGTCACACCAGGTTTTTTGATTAATATTGACTGTTTCCAATTCAGTCCAGTTGAGTGACTGAAAATAACGGTTGATCAGGTTGCGCTGATTTTTCCAGGTTTCAAACGGAGCGGCAGGGAGTTCTGGTCCGCTGGTTGTGCCTGTCAATATATCTACTATCAGGCTAGTTGCGTCGTTGCTTGAATCTACGATCATGTCGCGAATCGCCCGGTCTAATTCGCCAGATGGGGCTATCATGCCGCGCTCCAGCCATTCATAGACGGCAACCAGGTAAAACAGCTTTACGACGCTGGCTGGATAAATTCGCTCAACCCCACGATAGGCAAAGCCGCGTACCGAGTGCTGCCAAAATTCGGCAGGGCTCAGCGCTCCTCCGGTATTTACAGGAACCGGATCATCGTAGACGATCCAAGTCAGGGCAATTTGGTTTTGGGCTAAGCCCGGAAATTCTGCCCGGGTCGCAGCGAGAATGCGATCGCCCCACTGTTCTAACGATTCATCTCGACGAAAAAATGTCATACCCAGTTGAGAAATAGTTTTGAATTTTGAGTTTTAGATATGGTTTCTTTCTCAGAATTGCAGTCGGCTCTGATTGCGGGACGACCAGTTGAATATCAGTGTCAAACAAACCTCAACTTGTATGATTCGCCTGAACTCAAAGACCTGGCAACTCAAGCAGTAGCGGGTCGTCAGTTGCGTATTGTATCACTCTCAGATCAAGCCGCTTTAGAGCCTCAAGACAGTCTAGGAGCAGTTCAAAACAGTACAGGCGCGCTCAAAGTTTGCCTCTGTGAAGATGACTATTCAGGCTGGCTGCCCTTAGAAGACCTGGATTTGCTGAGCGTAGCAGAAGAAAATTATCGGGCAATCGCCCTCTCCCCATCCGAAATTCAAGCCCGTTTACCCAGGGTGATTACTTTTGCCCGTAAAGCGATGACCCAACCTAACCATTATCTCTGGGGCGGCACGGTTGGGCCAAACTATGACTGTTCTGGATTAGTTCAAACGGCTTTTGCTGCGGTTGGCATCTGGCTACCCAGGGATGCCTATCAGCAGGAGGCATTTGTTCAACCGATTGCGGTAGAGGAGTTGCAGCCAGGAGATTTAGTTTTCTTTGGCAGTCGCGATCGCTGTACTCACGTTGGACTTTATCTGGGCGAAGAAGGCTACACCCACAGCTCTGGCAAGGCGATCGGGCGCAATGGTATTGGTATCGATCCGCTGTCTGCTGAGGGGGGAGCGATCGCCAAAGCCTACTATCATCAGCTACGGGGTGCAGGTCGCGTGATCGCCAGCTATAAAAGTCCTGACACCTAAAACTCTAATTGCACAAGTTTTTAAAGGCATCCCCCATCTCTTCCTAAATAGGTGGTACCAAATTTGTCTGTAGGATAGCGGCATCTATAGGGGCGAAGCATTCGGTCACAATCTCTGCCACTGAAGCACAATTCTTCTGCCGAATGCTTCGCCCGTACACTCAATAGTTCTTCTTTACGAAACGGATTCTGTATAAAGTACTCCGCACCCCTAATCCCTAACCTCCCTCTTTCTCCCTCCCCTCATGCAAAAACTAAAACCTTACCTCCGCTGGTTCATCCTGGGTGGGACGCTATTTTTCATTGCTAAAACCTTGAGGGATCATTGGCAGGAAGTTGCATCCATTCGGGTAGGAGCAGAAGCTTGGGGATATTTGGCGATCGCTCTCACTATCACGCTGCTAGCGCATGTTTGGACGGGTTGGGTATGGGGATGGATTTTAGCAGGGTTAAATCATCCAGTGTCTGGCTTTTGGAGCAGCCGAGTTTACCTGCAAACGAACGTTGCCAAATATTTGCCGGGGAACGTCTGGCACTTTTATGGACGCGCCTGGGCTGCCAAAGCCGCAGGCATTCCTTTAGAAATTGCTAGCTTGAGCGTCTTGCTAGAACCGCTGCTGATGGCGGCAGCGGCACTGATTGTTGCACTGGTCAGCAGTTCGGCAGCTTACAAAGGTTTGCAATTGCTTGGTTTAGGCGTGGTGCTAGTTGCGGTGCATCCCCGTAGCTTGAATCCGGCAATTCGGTTAGTCGGTCGGTTGAAAAAGCCCAAGACAAGGGTTGATGCTGATAGCACTGAAAATCCTGCTCCGGCTATTCCTCCGATTCAGCATTATCCTTTCTTGCCGCTCCTGGGAGAGTTAATATTTCTAGGGATTCGAGGCGCAGGCTTTTGTTTCACGGTGATGGCGCTGACTGCGATCGCTTGGGAGCAAGTTCCGTTATTGCTAGGTGCTTTTAGCGTTGCATGGCTGCTAGGATTGATAATTCCTGGCGCACCCGGTGGCATTGGCGTTTTTGAGGCAACGGCGATCGCCCTTCTGGATAACCACTTTCCACCTGCAATGGTCGTCAGTGCAGTCGCAGTCTACCGCTTAGTGAGCCTTTTAGCAGAACTAGCAGGTGCAGGAATAGCCTGGCTCTACAGCCGTAGAATATAGCTTAGCCATACGGCGACACTTCTAGAGAGCGATTGCAAGCGATCAAGTGTGAGTATTCAGTTTGAGTGTGAGTGAGTGTCCATGAAAACAGTGCTGCATCCCGACTACCATAGCGACCGATCTGCGTCAGCGCTACAGCTTGACCTGTCTATCATCGTGCCAATTTACAACGAGGTAGAGTGTGTTCCCCATTTGCTGGATCAGGTCTCGCAAATTCTCAAAGACCATCATTTTTCCTATGAGATTATCTGTGTAGACGATGGCTCTACCGACGGCACGACGGAGTTGCTTCACCAGCAGGCAAAGTTGCGAAAAGATTTGCGCGTGGTGGTTCTGCGGCGAAATTATGGACAAACCGCAGCTATGGCGGCTGGCTTTAATTACGCTAGGGGTGCCGTGTTAATTACGCTGGATGGAGATTTGCAGAATGATCCAGCAGACATTCCGCAACTGGTGGCGAAATTAGAGGAAGGCTATGACCTGGTTAGCGGTTGGCGCAAAAACAGGCAGGATGCAGCCTTAACTCGCTTGCTGCCCTCCAAAATAGCAAATTGGTTGATTGGGCAAGTGACTGGCGTAAAGCTGCATGACTATGGCTGCTCGCTCAAAGCCTACCGCTCAGAATTGGTCGCCGATTTGAACCTGTATGGGGAACTGCATCGCTTTTTGCCCGCGCTGGCTTTTATCGAAGGAGCCAGGATCACAGAAATGCCTGTGCGCCATCATGCTCGTCGCTTTGGACAGAGTAAATATGGCTTGGGGAGAACGTTTCGCGTGTTGATGGATCTGTTTACGATCTTCTTCATGAAAAAATTCCTCACCCGCCCCATGCATGTGTTTGGCTGGTTTGGTTTAGTTTCGATGGCGTTGGGAATTCTGTTGGGCGTGTACCTCAGTTTTCTCAAGCTGGGGCTAGATCAAAGCATTGGCGATCGCCCCCTCCTGATTCTGGCGGTTGTGCTGTTCCTCACTGGAGTTCAGCTATTTAGCTTTGGGCTGTTGGCGGAGTTGTCTATGCGAACCTACCATGAGTCTCAGGGTCGCCCAATTTATCGAGTCAGAGAAGTCATTGAACCCGTTGGCAACTCCAAAAGTACTGTGTAAAAAAAGTACTGTACAGAAAAGTGATCAAAAAGCGATCGGATTTTTAGTAAGTCTTAAAAATCCAGAGTAATTTGCAAAGAATTGGACTTTTGCGACCGAAATTTGCATATATGCCTCAAGACTGGTGGCATATACCGCCATAATTTCCTAAATTGGCGAATAGAGGCTGTTCCATTCTCTGGCATTTGCCCCAGGCTATACCAGTGCTTATTGTTCGCTACTGAGTGTCTGAATAATATCAAATTTGGACGTAAAGGCTCAAAAACTGGCTTTTTACGTCCAAACTACCAGGTGGTTCACCGATTGGTTTACCTGAGTATTTTTTGATCTTGACTACTCTGTTTCAAAGGCACTTGTGTAAGTCGAAGACGGCAACCCACCTGAGATTGGACTGCATCAACATTTAATTTCTAAGAACCATTGAGGAGTGAGTGTAAACATCATGCTATTTAGATATGTTTCTGTCTCGCTGAGTCTTGCTGCTTTAGCCCTTGTTTCCAATGCACTGGTTGCTCAGGCTAACACTGTAGAATCTGCATCGGTTGATGTTGTGAGTGAGCAGCCTGCAAGCGAAGTAGAGGCAGTAGAAACTCAACCTGGGTTGGCGATCGCCCCCGTTCAACCTGAGCAGACTGTGACTGCTGACAGCGCAAGTCTGACTGCACCAGATGTAACTGCACTAGATGTAACGACTGAAGCGCAAGTTCAACTGGCAGACATTCAAGAACTGCCAGCAATCACGGCGACTCCTGAAACGGAGCAAGCTAATTCCACTGCAGCTCCGGCTGAATCTGTGACTGTAGCTGAAGAGTATGTAGAAGACAGTACAGCTTCAACTTCTGCGGCAGCTTTAACCGAACAGCCTGAGATGGTTAACGGTCAGACTGTTGAAGGACAAGAGCTCAGCGTCGAACCTACTGCTGAGCAGGTTGCTCAGACGGTTACACCCGGTCGCTCAACTCGGTCTGGTCCTAGCTACCTTGGTGTTGGTGGTAACATCGGGCTCGGTGATGGAGACACAGCTCTCGGTGAAGGTAGTTTTGCCGTCTTCAGCAAAATTGGTTTAACCAGCTTTTTGTCTGTACGTCCGGCTGTCCTGTTCTCCGATGATCCAACTATTTTGGTTCCCGTCACGTTTGACTTTATCCCTGGTGTAACCGACGTAACAGAGGATGTATCAGGAGAACTAGGTCTTCGAGTTTCTCCTTATGTTGGAGGTGGCGTTGCAATCTCTACCGGAGATGATGGTAGCGTTGACTTCCTGCTTTCAGGCGGGGTAGATGTGCCTATCACATCCCGGATTACTGCAACGGCTGCTGTGAATGCAACTGTGTTTGACAATCCGGCTGTAGGCTTGATGCTAGGTGTTGGCTACAACTTTGGCGCGTTCTAAAGATCGGTAGGCACTTAATTCAGTAACAGAAACGGAGGGAGGGCTTAGCCCTCCCTCCGTTTCTGTTGAGAAGGTAACCGGATTGAAGCTGCATCAGGTATTCAAAACTAAGTTGTCACGATGAACTACTGTTTCTGCGCCTGAATAGCCCAAAATCCCTGAAATTTTATCGGAGTGAACTCCTCTAATTTTTTGTAGCTCACTGCTGCTGTAGTTAACGATGCCTCTAGCGACCTCCTGTCCGCTGCGATCGCACAATTGCACAGCATCCTGGCTTTGAAACTCTCCCTCGACTTCAGCAATCCCGGCTGCCAAGAGTGATTTGCCTGCCTGAGAAATGGCAGTGACCGCACCCGGATCGAGATACAGCTTTCCGGCAGGCACCAGTCCGTGAGCAATCCAGCGCTTTCGAGCGTTGAATGGCTGTGGCTGTGGCTGAAACTGGGTTCCCAAGGCTTCTCCTTGAAGGATTTTCTCAATGTTATGGGGCGATCGCCCTTCTGTAATCACCGTGCGAACTCCAGCATTTGCGGCAATTCGGGCGGCTGCAATTTTTGTCACCATGCCACCTGTGCCCCACGCAGAGCCGCGATCGCCCACTTCCACATTGAGTGCTTCCAGTTGGTCAAATTTGTCTATCAGACTAATCGGTTTAGCGTCAGGATTGGAGCGAGGATCAGCAGAATAGAGGCGATCGACATCCGTGAGCAGAAACAGCCAATCTGCCTCCACTAAACTCGCCACCATCGCTGAAAGCGTATCGTTGTCGCCAAACTTTAGCTCATCGACGGCTAGCGTATCGTTCTCATTGACAATTGGTACCACTCCCAACTTCAGCAATTGGCGGAACGTGCGATAGGCGTTGACATAGCGGCTGCGCTGCACCAGGTCGCTGCGAGTTAACAACACCTGGGCGATCGGCTGCTGGAGCGAGGTAAATAAATCGTCATAGACCCGCATCAGTCTTCCCTGTCCGACAGCGGCGACGGCTTGCTTCATTGCTATGGTGCGGGGGCGTTCGCTCATGCCGAGTCGAGCACAGCCAATGCCAACGGCACCCGATGATACCAAAATCACCTGATGCCCCTGGCGACGCAGTTGGCTGAGCATTTCTACTAAAGCCGCAATCGTGGAGAGTGCGAGATAGCCGCTATCCGCTTGAGTCAAGCTAGAAGTACCGATTTTGATGACTAAAGTCTGGGCTGCCTTCATGAGAGTGGAGTAAAACTTTTGTAACGAACACTCAACGATCTGCTATTCATTTTTCACTAACCTCTGACACTTTGGGAATTTAGCCCTCTGCTCCGGTCCTAGTCCCTTAGTACAGCGTTAAGTCTCCCAATGTGCAAAGCGCCAGCCCTACAAAAGCCGGACTGGCGCTCTACAGAGTATTCATAGGGATTTATGGGCTAGGGTCTTTATATTTGCTGACCCCATTTAATCTATTAGTAGAATGCCAGAAAAATTGGATTGTCCTGGCTGCTTTAAGGTTTTCTTTATATTTACATTCTTTAGAATTCATCAGGTTTTGTAAAGTTATGTTGCTGGGTCAGGGAAGCTCCTAAGATTTGCGAAAGCCAAACTTCCACAGTTCGCACTGGGTGTCGCCGGGCAACTTTAGCGGGATTGACCATCGGCTCGACCAAAACTGTAAACATGCCTAGCCGATTTCCTGCTAGAACATCGGTGAAGAGGCGATCGCCCACCATTGCCACATGCTCGACTGGAATACCCATTGCCTCGACGGCTTGCCTCAGCTTGCGACGAGAAGGCTTACGTGCGCCCAAAATGTAGGGCAGGTTAAGCGACTGAGCAATGCGGCTAATCCGGTTTTGACTCAGGTTATTGCTGACCAGCCACAGCGCTACCGATGGGCGAATTTCCTCGACCCACTGCCGTAGTTCTTCTGAAACTTCGGCAGCACTCATGGGTACCAGGGTTTCGTCTACGTCCAACACCAACCCCTTCAGGTTGTAATGCTGTAACAGCTTAGGAGACAAACTTAAAATCGAGTCTCCCAAAATTAGATCAGGTTGTAACAGTTTGCCCCAGGACATAAAAGGATTGAAGTTCAGATAACGTTTGCCCTCTTGGTTGAAGATGCCCTAAGCGATACCAGGGCTACTCCGTCTCAATCTTAGATGGGTTTGGATACACTTGGTTGTTGATCCCTACAGTTGACCCCCACAGATTCCTGCGGTAGCTAGTTTTCACTGCCTTGTTGCTGAGCTGCTATATCGTCTTGAATGGCAGCTTGGGCAGCTTCATGTTCTGCCAGAGTACGACTAAAGACGTGAGTCCCATCATAGCGGGCGACAAAAAAGAGATATTCCGTATAGGCTGGGTTTAGAGAAGCTTCCAAGCTAGACACACCTGGACTGGCGATCGGCGTAGGGGGCAACCCTGTGTTGACATAGGTGTTGTAAGGAGATGGCGTGTTGACCTCGTCCAAGGTTAAAGGTTGCTCTGGAGTTTGGCGAATGCCAAGGGCATATTCAACCGTGGGGTCAGCTCCTAGGGGAATGTTCTCCCGCAAGCGACGGGCAAACACGCTAGCAATCTGAGGACGCTCTTCGCTGATTACTGCTTCTCGTTCGACGATGCTAGCGAGTGTCACCCATTCCAGCAAGGAAAATTGCGTTTGTCCCTGCTGATAAACCGGTAGGGCAACCTGCTCAAAACGATCTAGCATCTGGTTAATTACAGATTCAGGTGTTACCTCATCCTCAACCTGGTAGGTGTCGGGATAAAGGAACCCTTCTAGAAGGGGAAGCTGCCGGGGTATCCAGGGATATTGGTCACGCGGAACTTGCCGAGTCGCAGCTAGAAACTCCTGAGCAGTGAAAAAGCCTTGCTCTTCAAAGTATTCCGCCATTTCCTTAGTCGACCATCCCTCAGGAATGGTGAAGCTGAGCTGGACGACTTCTCCCCGCCAAATTTTGTTGGCGATCGCCTCCATCGGTTCACTCGGTGACAGTGCGTAAGTGCCAGCTAAAAAGCCACCCTCACGATTTTGCAACGTTTGCCAGCGAGTCCACAAATTCCAGGCCGTTGTAGAACGAATCAAACCTGCAGCTTCAAGGTCTTGCCCAATCTGTTGGGCTGACGTGCCTTCTGAAATTTGAAACTGAACTGTTTTGGCTTCAGTTGGGGCAGGCTGTTCGGCTGTAGCAGGCTGTTCAGTTGTAGTCGGTTGTTCAGCTGTAGCAAGCTGTTCGGTTGCAGCATCTGCGGGCGCGTTTGCCCAACTCCACCAAACCCAACCTTGCCATCCACACAGACCGAGCGTCGCAGGAAAAACAATCAGGTAAAAGAACCACTTGGAGATGCGCTGGGTGACTGTCATGAGATCTTGTGGTTTGAGAATGGGTAGATCAATCGTTCATCGTGAAGCCTAGTGAAGAGTGATGTGAGTGAGGGGGGGTGAAGTTGCCATAAGCCATCACCCCAAAAGAGCGCTTACCCCAATTTGGGAAATAGGATATGGAAAATAGCGGGAGTGGCGATCGCCACCCGTTCTAGGTCTAAAAGAGAGATCTACTCCAGATCGTCAAATAGCTGATCTTCTAACTGCGATCGCATCAGTTGAAATTCTTCTGGCGAAAGCAGTTCAGGGTTGCCTTCCGAATTCATCCGAGCGAAAAATAAAAGAGGATCGAGCGGCGTACAAACAGCGTATTCTTGCTCTTCGTAATAAAAGTTTGTCAAAAGCTGAAACTGCTCAGAGTCCAGGTTGGCTTCATCTTCGCCAATGTCTAAGGTGATGATGTCATCTTCGGTTGCTGCTGGCAGATCTCCGCTAGCAGTCAGAGTCAGCGCTGAGCGATTGAGGGTGAGGTCTTGCTCCGCCAAAACTGCACGGGCAGTTGGGAAAATGTCATCAATTTCCTCATCTTCGATGTCGATCAGAGTTTCTTCATCCTCATCTTCTTCATCTGCTTCCCAAGCAAAAATCTCAATGGGGTTGTCAACGGGCATCAGCAGCACGTACTCTTTACCCTCAACTTCCAAAGAACGTTCGACATAGCAAAGCAGCGATCGCCCCTGTTCATCGGTCAAGCTGACGGTTGGTGCGTCGATGTCTGCCTCGTCTGCATCCATTCCCGGATTCTCTCTGCTCATATCTGAATCGGTCATGCTATTCCTCTGATCACAACTTGCGTCTTGCTGTATGCTGCTCCCTGAATTTCAGGATGAGAGCGATCGGCAAGGAGTATTACTACAGCCCCGCCACAAAAAACTTTACAGCATGACTAGATCCGTTTCACTCCCTGAATAATTCTAATTGGGTTGATTTGACTCGCCCTCTCCCAGAAGTTATCTCCACTCATGCGTTTCAGCAAGAAGGTTAAAACAAGTTTGTCGTGATTTTGGGTGATTTGCTGGGTGACTAGGCTCTAGCATAGGAAGGCTAGTTCGGCAGCTCCAGTTTCCCTTTAGAGGGCGTTTTTAACTGTTTGCCATACGACACCCCGACGCTCGTACTCTAGTTCTTGCTCTACCTCATAAGCGACTTGAGGGCTAAGATATCGTTCCAATAACCACAGCGACAGGTCTATACCAGAAGTGACGCCTCCGGCTGTGACGATGTCGCCATCATCTACAACACGAGCATTGACGATTTCTGCACCCATGGCTTTCAACTCTTCTATCGCCACATGGTGAGTGACGGCTGGACGACCTTTTAGCAGTCCTGCGCTAGCAACTAACATCCCACCTGTACACACTGAAGCAATTGTTGTGCCACTCTGGTGCAACCGAGAAATTGCTGCGGGTATTTTGCCTCTCTGGGCTTCTGCCCATGCTCCTTGCTTGGCCCGATCTCCCCAACCTCCACCTGGCACAATCAAAATGTCTAGTTGATCCCTGAGCTTTGCCCACGGCTGAATCCGTAAGCCGTGGGCTGCAATAATCTCTGTGGAGCCGTCTAGAGTGACCAGTTCTGCCTGGACGTCAGCCCCCATCGCTGCCGCAGTCTGCAAAACTTCAAAGGGAGCGATCGCATCAAGCTCATCAAATCCATCAAAGACAATGATTTGTACTTGAACCATAACTAACCTGATTGAATTTTGTTTGTACCCTAACTATACCGAAACGGCCCTATTGAGAATTGCGTCTCGCATCAAGCCATTGCTGCAAAATAATGGCGGCGGCTTTACGGTCGATTAAAGCTTTGTTGCGCGAAGGGGAGCGATTTTCTGCCAGCAAAGCCTGTTCTGCCTCGAAGGAAGTCAGCCGCTCGTCTACGTATTCCACTGGAAGCTGAAGCGCTGTACTCAGCCGACTAGCAAATTTCTGCACCTGTTTTGCCTGAAACCCTATAGAGCCATCCATCGTGTAGGGCAAGCCAACAACGAGAATTTGCACCTCACGTTCCTCAACGATGCAGCGAAACTCTTCTACGTCTTGCAGGAAAGAACGGCGCTCGATGGTAGTTAGTCCGGTTGCGATTAATCCTGTGCGATCGCAGCCTGCGACTCCAATTCGCTTTTTACCGACATCTAATCCCAGCGCTGAGATCATCCTAGATTGGGACTATCGGGTAAGTCGGGCAGAGTATTGTCTGCGGAGTTGGGAGGCTGGGAATCAGCCTGTGGGACCGATGGAGCTTGCCCAGATCCAGGCTGCGGCAACGGCGGAATTGACTTAATCAAAGAAATACGACTGGGAACAGGCTTGCGGGCGGGCTGGAAGCCTTGCAGTACCTCGGAGAGGTGTAGCCCTTCGAGAGAGACAGGCTTTGCCTCGCGCAGTTTATGCCAGACGGAGCGCGACATCATCAAGGTGTGCTCAGTGCGGCTGGCTCCAATTTGCTGCAGATATTCTTCCCGTTCTGGCTGGTAGTCCGCTGAAGCTAGCCGCAACGTTTGAGCTGGGAATTCCTGAGCAATTCGCGCCATCTGTGACAGCAGCTCTGGGTAGAGCCAGGTGTAAGCCGGGTGAACCGTAAGCTGCGCCACGTGAGGACGGCTTCCATCACGGCAAAGCTTAATCTGGAAGTAGCCAATAGCGGCCTTGCGCTGCGGCTCAAACACATAGCTGCTAATCACTTCGGTGTGGCTAACCCAGTTGGTCATGCCGTAGTAGAAGGAACCCAGTAGACTCGTCTTGAAGTCTGAAATTTGGCGGTCGAATACCTGACGCACCAGAGGCGGCATGGAGGCCGTATCAAGCTGGTGCAACAGAGACGCATCCGCATTGCTGACAGGCAGCAAGTTGGGCAGGTCAGGTTCGCGCTCTGCCAGAGCTTCAAGTAGCTCTGGGGCGATCGCCCAATAGGTCATCTCTGCCAAAGACTGAAATCCGTTTTGGCGATAGAGTGCCAGGGCAGACTTGTCATTCACATCTACCTCAATCAGCCAGGTTCGCGCTTCCCAAATTGCCTGGAAGCAGTAGCGCAATAGCTGTGAGCCAATGTCTGAGGAAAGCGGTTGGTCGCCCTTGGCGGGAGCGATCGCCTCAACCGCGACCTGATCAACTTTCCAGGTGCTGCGCGTGCGGTTAAACGGAGAAACTTGAATAATTCCCTGGATTCGGTTCCCTTGCTCAGCAACGTAGGCTGAGAAGAGATGCTGAAGTGGGTTGGGAAATAGGCTGAGAAACTTGAGTAGTCCATACCAGCGACGAAGGTGCTGGAGGCGTTGCCCCAGCTTGAGGGAGACGCTTTGCTGCTCGACCTCGGCCCCTTCCAACGAGAAATGCGCGATCGCCTCCAAATCCCGGAATTGGAATGGGCGAACGGTAATGTTTGTGGTTTGAGGAAGCGCTGAAGTCATGGGATATAAGGTCCAACTTGCGTCTACGCCGTCTATCGCTAATAAAACGATCGGTGAGCGATCGCCTTTAGCCAGGGTTAACTATTCAGTCGTCATTACTATCTTGACAGCAATTCCAAAATCTATCAGCCCCAGAATTGATCTTGCTCAAGTCGTTGGCTTTGAATGTTGGGCAGACTTTGGGTTAACGGCTGTTTCAGTTGGGCGAATTAACACCACTGGCGTTTGTTGGTCGTCGTTGCCAGCCGGGTTACTGACCAAAGCTTGCTCTAGTAAACCTTTTGGAATACCAGAAGTGGATGCCACTATATTAACTGCTTTGAGATCATTCACATCGACGATCGCGGCAGACAGACCTGTCTCGGCTTTGATCTGATCCACCACTTGCTGCGGGTTTTCCGGACCCAACACAATGAACTGATCGTAGGGAGGCAAAGTGCCCGTTACGTCGTCAATTAGTCGGGCCTGTTCGCCTGCAAGCTGGTAGAACATCCCCGGTTGGTTAAGGAATTTTTTGGCGATCGCCCCCGCTACAAACGCAAACACCACCCGCACTGGACCAACAATATCCACCAGCGTCTGCATTCCGCAGGCAGAAGACAGCGTGGAAGTCGTCATGAAGTAGAAACACAGCCGCTTCGCCACCCATCCCGGACGCACTTCACTAGGATGGTGAAACCGTCCCTGCATCACGGCTACAGGCGTTTCGCCAATCGTGACAATATCTCCGGGTTGAGCATGGGGCATCACATACCGCTTAACAATTTCAACTGGATTGTCCAGCTGAGTCAGCAGGTGAGTTTTAACCGGCAGAACATCGGCATGAAGCGTAGGCCGCCAACGTTGTGAATCTTCCGTTGCCGGAAACTTGAGGGGCACGATCACATGGCAAACTTTGGGAATTCTGCCGCGTGGACCGTAGGTCAAGTAACGAATTCGTACCCAGGCTGCCTGAAGCTGGTTTAGCTCTTTTCCACGAATGTCGAGCGACACTTCTAGACGGGTGGTCTTGTGGCGCTTAATGATGTAGCCAAACCAGTAACCATCCGGTCGGGCTGGCGTATCGGGATGGCGTGGTGTGACTTTAATCGTGTGCGTAATCTCGTCCAAGCTTCCCTTGGAGAGCAGCGTCACATCGGCTTCAACTTCCAACACCATGATTTCGACTCTGGGGCTACGGCTGGGCAGTTCCGGTTCGCCTACCAGCAGGTAGCGATGAGGTTCGTATACCTCCAAATTCCAGTCGCCCGATGTCATCACCAGATCGTTTCCGGGATGGCGGCGATACCGAATTTCTAGCGCCAAGGCACCCAGTACCAGCAGCAGCGCAACAATTCCTAACCCAATCAAGATAGTTTCTAAAAACACCGTAATCCCTAGCTAAATGCAATAAGAAGAAACTGTACTTGCAAAGATGTACCCAATTGCACATCATGTTTCTCTAGCAAGTCTATAGAATCCAGGGATACTTATACCAACTAAGGCAGAGTATCTTGAAGCGGAGCCTGCTCCAAAATATTCAACCTAATATAGGAAGTGAAATTTACAAATCTGCTGATTTTGCGGTACTATTCTGTCACCAGATTTTTCTTAAACATTTGTAAACTAATGGGAAGCTCTCGTTAAGCATCCTACTTTGGAGAGTTTGTAATGAAGCAACTGGTTACTGCTGAACGCTTCTGTCTGATTGGTCACCTCGGAGCAATGGCTTTCGGGTTGGCAGGGTTGCTGCTGGTGATGCCGCATCCTGAATTTCTCTCACTGCTGCCTGCGGGACAAACTCTCTTTCGGTGGAGTATGGCTGGCGGTGGTGTGGTTTATATTTTACTGGGGGCGATTGCCGTTGCGGTTTATGCCTATCGCACGCTGGGTCTACGCAACTGGCT
The DNA here is from genome assembly GCA_014695345.1 of Cyanobacteria bacterium FACHB-471. Classification (GTDB taxonomy): domain Bacteria; phylum Cyanobacteriota; class Cyanobacteriia; order Elainellales; family Elainellaceae; genus JAAUTN01. Next base: position 99,537 of record JACJOC010000012.1, on the reverse strand, counting down.
AGTCTTTATGCTGCCAGCAATTCTAATTTCTTTAAGCAGTGAGCTACTGGGAACTAGCACTGGCTTTCCTTTTAGCGACTACAGCTACTTGAGTGGCTTGGGGTACAAAATTGCAGGTCTGGTGCCATTTACTATCCCTCTGTCCTGGTTCTACCTGGGTTTAGCCTCTTACCTCCTAGCTCGTGCCGGGTTGGGAATTGGTCAGGTGAATGTGGCAGGTGATCTGCCCAAGTTTGGCTGGTTGAGACAAATTGTGGCGATCGCCCTGGGCGCTTTGCTACTCACCTCTTGGGATTTTGTGCTTGATCCAGCTATGAGCCAAACGGCAATGCCCTTCTGGTACTGGCATCAGCCCGGAGCTTTCTTTGGAATGCCCTACCAAAACTTTGCTGGATGGATGGGTACAGGTGCAGTGTTTATGACGGTAGCGGCTCTATTTTGGCGCACGCGACAGCCCGTCTTGCAGCGTTCTCAACTGAATCTGCCGATCGTCATCTACCTGGGCAATTTTGTTTTCGCCACGGTGATGAGTTTGGCTGCTGGAATCTGGATTCCGGTTGTTCTGGGAGTTGTTTTAGGGGTGGTTCCTGCTGTGATCTGCTGGCGCACATCACAAACTGCCGACCTTGAAGCAATTTCTGTTACCGGATTTGTTAGTGAGACGGAATCGCTGAAGCCCAAGCAGCCTCCCGCTGCTGTTGGAGTTAGTGCTAAGTGATGATTGTTGGAAACGTGTGGGCTACTGCTGCTGACCTTTGGGTTGGGGCCGTAGCCTTTTTTTTGGTTTTGGTGCAGTTTCCGGCGATCGCCATTCTACTTTCTCGCTTACTTCAAGGTCCAGGGCGGCAGCCGCCTCTTTCCCCTTGCCAACCTACGCCCGATTTGCTGGGTCAGGTGAGCGTTGTGGTTCCAACTTTGAATGAAGCTGAGCGAATTGGTCCCTGTCTTGACGGGCTTAGCCACCAAGGATACGAAGTGCGGGAAATAATTATTGTTGATAGCTGCTCCCAGGACGGTACGGTCGATCTGGTGAAGGCAGCACAGCAGCACGATCCCCGTTTTCGGTTAATGACCGATGATCCTCTGCCGTCTGGCTGGGTGGGTCGTCCTTGGGCGCTGCACAACGGATTCTTGTCTAGCTCCGAGGGCAGCGAGTGGATTTTGGGAATTGATGCAGACACGCGCCCGCAAAAAGGTTTGGTTGCCAGTCTAGTTTCAACGGCAACCGAGCAAGGCTATGACCTGGTTTCGCTATCGCCTCAGTTTATTCTCAAAAGTTCGGGTGAATTTTGGCTTCAGCCTGCTTTGCTGATGACGCTGGTTTACCGCTTCGGACCGGCGGGAGCAGCGACAGACAGTTCAGAGCGAGTCATGGCAAATGGGCAATGTTTTCTCTGTCGGCGATCGCTCCTTGCTGATCTGGGCGGTTACACCAGCGCCCGCAGTTCATTTTGCGATGATGTCACCCTGGCGCGATATGCTGCCAGGCGGGGCGCAAAGGTTGGCTTTCTCGACGGCGCAAAGCTGTTGCAGGTGCGGATGTATGAAGGGGTGGCGGAAACCTGGCGTGAATGGGGGCGATCGCTCGATCTCAAAGATGCCTCCTCCGTTGCCCAAAAATGGGGTGACTTAGCATTTCTACTGGCTGTCCAAGGTTTGCCCCTGATTAACCTGCTGGGACTTGCCGCACTCGTAGCGGCAGGCTTTCATTCCTTGCCCGTGTTGGTGGCGTTGACGCTAAACGCGGCTCTGGTAATCATGCGAGTTGCTTTGCTTTGGGCGATCGCGCCTTCCTATGCCCGCACCTCAGACAAAGGAAAGTGGGCTTTCTGGTTGTCTCCTTTAGCTGATCCGGCGGCAGTTCTGCGGATTTTGCTTTCTTCCCTCCGCACTCCAACTCAGTGGCGCGGTCGGAGCTATTCTTAGCTATAAAACTCATGCTAGAACTTCCCACCCTCTATCTTGGATTGTTGGGCAGTGCGATCGCAGGTCTGGCAACAGGCGTAGGAGCACTTCCCATCCTGTTTTTCACCCGAATCACCCAAAATGCTCAGGGTGTCCTGCTGGGATTTGGTGCGGGCGTGATGTTAGCAGCGACAGCCTTTTCGCTAGTGGTTCCAGGGTTAGAAGCTGCCACTGTTCAGATTAACAGCTCCGTTTATGCCGCAACGATTGTGGCTTTTGGCATTGTCTTAGGTGGCGTGTTTCTGTGGTTGAGCAACCGCTATTTCCCGCATGAACACTTCTTTAAGGGACAAGAGGGTAGCAAACAAGCAAACCTGAAGCGAGCCTGGTTGTTTGTGATTGCGATCGCCATTCACAACTTCCCAGAAGGGTTGGCAGTTGGGGTTGGCTTTGGTGGAGATGACATTTCCAATGCGATCGCCCTGACTGTGGGCATCGGTCTACAAAACATTCCAGAAGGTTTAGTCGTAGCAATCTCGCTTCTGGGCGAAGCCTATTCCAAACGAGACGCAATTTTGATTAGTTTAATAACGGGCTTAGTTGAACCTGTGGGTGGCGTTATTGGCGCTGGTGCAGTTTCAATTGCTCAACCTTTCCTGCCTGTAGCGATGGGTTTTGCGGCTGGAGCAATGCTGTTTGTGATCAGCGATGAAATTATTCCTGAATCCCATCGCCTCGGCTGTGAAAAGTCTGCAACTGCCGGAGTAATGGTCGGATTCGTAATCATGATGTTTCTAGATGTGACGCTAGGATGAGCTTCCTTCGATCGGGAAAAAAAGGAGTGGGCGATCGCTGAAGGTATTGCTATCAAGACTAGGCTTCTTGAGAGCCAGCAGCGGTCGCCTCCCTCCCTAGCATTCATTCACCTGTGATTAAAAACTACCAGGCAGACTTGTCATCGAGATGTTGCAGAGATGAAGTTGAGATGACAAACTTCAAGATTCCTTTATATCTCTTAGACGGCTTAAAGTCCCATCGGTAGCCCTAACGCTTTACTCCAAATCTTCACTCACTTGCGGTAAGGTCGCCATGTCAATGTCACAAAGGCTATCTAAGATTTAGATACTAGTAGCAGAGATATCTAAATCAGCCCACGGCATGACCTGCCCTACATCTCGGTTCAGCAAGCGCAACAAACTGAACGAGACATTCAAAATCCAATTATTCACGCTAGCATCTCACACTCCGGAGGACTATGAAAATAAGCCGTCGCAACGACTCTGACCATCAAAACACTGATCTGCAAGATTCAATTCCTGCTTCTGACTTTGTTGCAACGGATGCACCTAGCGATCGCAAGAGACGCAATCCCTTCAGACAGGCACCCGTCTACTTGGCGCTGATCTTAGCAGGTACAGGAGTTGGCATCATCGGCAATCGTTTGGTGGGGTCTGAGCTGCCCATTCCGGCTCAGCCACCCCTTGAGACTCAAACAAGCGAACTACCCATCAACTCGGCGGCTCCCAGTGCATCGCTAATCCCAGTCAACCAAAACTTCATCGCAGCAGCGGTTGAGCAAGTTGGTCCCGCTGTGGTTAGAATCGATTCTTCACGTACCGTCAGTACTCGTATACCTGAAATTTTCGGACGCAGGTTCTTTGGTGAATCGGGCGATCCCAATTCACCTCCAACTCGGGTCGAAGAGGGAACAGGGTCAGGATTTGTAATTGATGCAGACGGACTGATTTTAACGAATGCCCATGTTGTAGATGGTGCTGACCAGGTAACAGTAACGCTTAAAGACGGGCGCGAGTTTAGCGGTGAAGTATTGGGAACTGATCCCGTCACAGACGTTGCAGTCATCAGAATTGAGGCGAACGGGCTACCCACCGTTAAAGTGGGCAATTCGGAGCAAATTCGACCGGGAGAATGGGCGATCGCCATTGGCAACCCCCTTGGACTCGACAACACTGTCACTGCCGGGATCATCAGTGCCACAGGACGCAGCAGCGCAGACGTGCGTGTACCCGACAAACGAGTAGACTTCATTCAAACGGATGCTGCCATCAATCCTGGTAACTCTGGTGGTCCATTGCTGAATGAGCGGGGTGAAGTGATCGGGATGAACACCGCCATCATCGGTGGTGCACAGGGTTTAGGCTTTGCCATTCCCATCAACACGGCTCAAGACATTGCCAACCAGCTCATTGAAACGGGTCGAGCTGAACACGCTTATCTAGGCATTCAGATGGCGACCATTACTCCAGAGTTAAAAGAGCGCCTTAGCCAGGATCCCAACATTGATGTGCAGATTCCAGTAGAGGAAGGGGTTGTAATTATTGCAGTTGAACCCAACTCCCCCGCTGCTAGTTCGGGACTGCAAGCTGGCGATGTAATTCAGCAGGTTGGTGGACAGGCTGTACCCACTTCTGAGGAAGTGCAGCGCATTGTGTCAGACAGCAGCGTGGGTGAAGACCTCTCGATGCAGGTGCTTCGCAATGGAGAAACGGTCAACCTGACCGTTCAGCCCGGAGATTTTCCGACTGAATAGTCGAATTAGAGCCATAGATGAAAGGGCACCCCGCTCAGCGGGGTGCCCTTTCATCTTAAAGAGGTGATCTAACAAAGAGGTGCATAGCTTCCATTAATAAAATTCATGGAAAAGACTGGATTGATCGGGGCAGTTGCGCGAAAATCAAACCAGAATTGGGGATGTTTTATGAGAACAGGTAACCTGGACGGAATTAAGCTTTCCCAGTTGCGGGCGCTGGTTGCAGTCGCAGAAGTCAGCAATTTTAGCGAAGCTGCCCTGCGTCTGGAGGTTTCTCAGTCAGCAATCAGTCATGCGATCGCCGCTCTAGAAGAATCATTAGGTGTCGTCCTATTTTCACGCGGACGACATGGCGCACGACTCACCCCGATTGGCGAACGGGTCAAAGATCACGCTGAAAACATGCTGAAGCTGCTGGATGTCATCGGCAAGGAAGTCAACCTGACCAAAGGGTTGAAAGGCGGACAGGTGCGCGTTGGTGTGTTTCGCAGCGTCGCAACTCGTCTCCTGCCAGAAGTAATTGTGCGGTTAAAGCACTACTTTCCTGACATCACCACTACCCCGATTGAATATCGCGATGACGATCGGGTCGAGCAAGCCCTGCGCGAAGGACGGGTAGATGTCGGCTTTACCTGTATGCCAATCACTGACGGGTTTGAGGGTTGGGAGCTAATGCGCGATGAATACGTCGTGCTGCTGCCGCCCAAATTGCAGCGTCCCGAGACCCCTCTGACTTGGGAGGAACTGGCAACTTACCCGATGATCATGACTTCTGGGCAGTCCAAGTTAGATTACTGTTCCGTTTTGACTCGTCAACACTTTGCTGAATTGGGGCAGCCGATCAACATCGCCTATGACATTCAGGAAGATTCAACTAGCGTTGGCATGGTTGAGCGCGGTTTGGGGGTAACGGTGCTGCCTCGTCTGGCGACCGAACCGCTGCCTCCAGAAATTCAAGTTTGTTCCTTGCCCGTGCCGCTCTATCGCCATATCCAGGTGGTAATGCTGGCAGATGCCCTGCATTCGCCTGCTGTGTACGCTTTCCTGGATACGCTAAAGGAACTCTATCCGCCTGAACTGCAAGCTACGCCGATTAGCTCTGAACGACGACAGAAAGTGTCGAGGGCGATCGCCTAAAGCTGTATGAAGCTTAACCACTTTCAGGCTGCCGATCGCTTCTATGAAAGAGTAAAAGATTACCTGGAGCAACACACAGCGCAGCACTGTATGCTGCTGAGAGCCTGCTATGCCCTGTTGCACAATCCTCAACCTCGCGATCGCCTCCCTTACCTGGCAACTGTAGAAGCAGAGGATATTCTTGCTGTTGCAATGTGGATTTCGCCCCGCTATTTAATTTTGTCCCAAGTGCGGGATTTTGCAGCATTAGATTTGATTGCTCAAGACCTAAGTACCTATCAGGAACCGCTACCGGGTGTCAGCAGTTTGCCAGATATTGCCACGGACTTTGCCCAGAAGTGGCAAGCCTTGACGCAGAACTCTTATAAGCTGAGCCTGAAACTGTGGGCAAATCAGCTTGTGCAGGTACAGTCCATTTCTCAAGCGAGTGGATACTTGCGGCTTGCTGAGGAAGGCGATCGCTCCCTCCTAATCAACTGGTTGAAAGCGTTCGACATTGAAGCATTAGGTCAAGTTGAAAATAATGCTGAAGCTTCAGTTGATCGTGCTTTAGCCCAAAAGATGCTGTATCTTTGGCACGATGGAGTGCCCGTCTCAATGGCTGGCGGCAGAAAGTCTCTTCACACTGGCGGTTGGATTTCACCTGTCTACACACCGCCTGAATATCGCCGCAAGGGCTATGCCAGTTCTTGCGTAGCGGCACTCAGCCAGAGGTTGCTGAACCAGGGCTGTGATTACTGCATGTTGTTTACGGATCAGACGAATTCTACATCCAATCACGTTTATCAGGCGATCGGCTATCAACCGGTGTGTGATTGGTATGACTACTCGTTTTATCAATAGACCTCCCGCGTGAATGTTAGCGCAGCGCAGCCACATTACCATTCACGCCTCAAAAAGTAACTTATGTAGGATGTCTAATCATCCAGTGCTTGAAATCACTGGTTTCACGATGGGCGAATTTTTCCTGCCTCAACCGTGAGAATTTGGGAAGATTTGAGCCACTGGGCATCAAAGGAACCGAGATGCGTGGTGGTAATTAGGGTTTGAAAGCGATCCTGGATAGTTTCTAAAAGTTTGTTTTGACGGTTCAGGTCTAGCTCTGCGAGTACGTCGTCTAACAGCAACAAGGGTGCTTCACCAACGACGGATTCGATCAGTTTTAATTCTGCTAGCTTCAGCGACAGTACCAGGGTTCGCTGCTGTCCCTGGGAGCCGTACTGCCGTGCAGGAGTTTGGTTGATGGTGAATTCTACTTCGTCGCGGTGCGGACCGACTAAGCTGGTGCCCTGATAGTGTTCGGCGATCGCCCGCTGCTGAATTTTTGCCAGAAACGCCTGCTGCACCACAGCGGGATCATCCTGCTCCAATCCAACATTGGGAGCGTAGTTCACTTCGAGCAGTTCCTTGTTGTCGCTGATCGCTTGATGCCAGAATTGCGCGATCGGAGCCAGCCGTTCTATCACTCTGGCACGACGACGAATCACGCGAGAGCCAATTGCCGCAAGTTGAGCATCCCAGATGGCAAGCTGGGTTGCATCGGGTGGTATTGCCTCGCTACCAGCCGATTCAGCCAACAATTCAACTGCTGGGACTGCCTCATCTACAAAGCTAACTGGAACTGGGCGATCGCCATCCTTCCGCTGCTGTTTGAGAAACGCATTGCGCTGGCGTAAAACGTGATTGTACTGCTGCAAGATGTAGGCATAGACGGGTTCCAGTTGGGTTAGCAGAGCATCTAGCCAACTGCGTCGTTGTCCAGGACCACCCCGCACCAGATCCAAATCCAAGCTAGAAAACTGGACGGCATTCATTACGCCCAAAAAGTCGAGCTGTCTTCGCAGCGTTTCACCGTTTAGAGCAACGGTGCGGCGACCGTTAGCGCGGAGGGCGATCGCCAAGTCGGTTAAGCCTGTGTCTTTTTCAAGCGTGGCAGTAATTTGACCAATTGCTTCCCCTTCTTGCACGAGTTCGCGATCGCGTGTTGCCCGGTGCGATCGCAAGGTTGCCAGCAGTTCGGCAGCTTCCAAAAGATTGGATTTACCTTGAGCATTGTCTCCTAACAGGATGGTTTTAGGTGCAAAAAACTCCACCTGCTGATCTCGGTAGTTGCGAAATTGGCGCAGGTGGAGAGTTTTCAAATACATTTTTACAAGGTGTACGGTGCGTTTAGCCCATGCGTCTGCTTAAGAATAGGCGAATGAACAGCTTTTCTAGCTCAACCCAAACAAACATGAGTGAGCTAAAGCCGATGCAAACTGCAAGTTCAAACGGGCTGAGGTAGTGCGTTCCAAAGAAGTTCCGCAATGGCTCAACATAGACTAGCAGCAGTTGCAGGATCGTCGTTAAGCCAACCGCCATTAAGATAAAGGGATTTGAGAAGGGATTTAGCTCTATGGTGAGACGGCTGTTTGAGCGAATGGCCATCGCGTGTCCCATCTGCGCTAAACAAAGGGTCGTGAAGACCATTGTTTTCCACCGCTCAGGGTCACCAGACTGCTGGCTGTAGTTGTATGACCACACCATCAGGGCGATCGCCAGGATTGCCAAAATAATACCAATTCGCACCATGTAAAGTCCCAAGCCCCGCGCAAAGATATTTTCCTCTGGGTCGTGGGGTGGACGGTTCATCACGTTGGGTTCTGCTGGTTCTACAGCTAGCGCTAGGGCGGGTAAGCCGTCTGTCACCAGGTTCATCCATAGAATTTGCAGTGGAGTGAGCGGTACGCCCCCCATCGGCAACAAAATTGGGGAAGCTGCAATCGTCAACACTTCGCCAATATTTGAGCCGAGGATGTATTTGATGAAGCGACGAATGTTGGTGTAGACGACTCGTCCTTCTTCCGTAGCGGCGACAATCGTGGCAAAGTTGTCATCTAACAGCACCATATCGCTCGCCTCTTTGCTCACGTCTGTGCCCGTTATGCCCATCGCGATACCGATGTCTGCTTGTTTCAAAGCAGGCGCATCGTTCACGCCATCGCCGGTCATCGCTACGACTTTGCCCTGACGCTGGAGGGCCTGCACGATTCGCAGTTTGTGTTCTGGAGCAACCCGCGCATACACGCTGACGTGATCGATTTCTTGCTCTAAGCCTGCTGCGTCTAGTCTTTCTAACTCGCGGCCAGTGAGGACGCGATCGCCCGGTTTAGCAATGCCCAAGTCTTCGGCGATCGCCTGTGCGGTCAACTGGTGGTCACCCGTGATCATAATTGGACGAATTCCAGCGGTGCGGCATTTGGCAACCGCATCACGCACTTCGGGTCGGGGTGCGTCCAGCATGTCCACCAAGCCCAGCCAAACCAATTCTTGCTCCGTCGTTTCATCGGAACCTTCTGCTGGTACTTGATTGAGCAGCTTGTAGGCAAAGCCCAATACCCGCAAACCGCGCGATGCCAAATCATTGTTTGTCTGTAAAACCTGGTTGCGATGCGCCTCTGTCAGGGGCTGTACCTGCCCGCCCACGCGAATCTGTTGACACCGCTCCAGCACCAGTTCAGGCGATCCTTTACAGAATAAAACGAGCGACTCTGCCCCAGGAATAAAGCTAGCCAGTTCATCCTTTGCCCCTCTTCCTTCATCCTTCACGATTACGCTCATGCGTTTGCGCTCAGACGAGAAGGGAAACTCAGCTGCGCGAGGCAAATGTTCTGTCCAATAGTGACGGTCGAGTCCAGCTTTACTAGCAACGACTAGCAAGGCACCTTCAGTCGGGTCACCTAGAATTGTCCAGCTTCCATTCTCTTTCTGCAAAATCGAATCGTTGCAGATTATGCACGCTAGCAACAGCGCCTTTAAGTCCGGTCTGTCTTGGGGAGACGCAACTTCGTTGTCATGGTAAAACTCACCCGTCGGGTCATAGCCCTCTCCAGTGACGCGCAGGGAAGCATCTACCGTATGGAGCGACTGCACCACCATCTTATTTTGGGTGAGGGTACCCGTTTTGTCAGAGCAGATGTTGGTGACAGAACCGAGCGTCTCCACCGCAGGCAGTCGGCGAATCAGCGCGTGACGGCGCACCATCCGTTGCGTTCCTAATGCCAGGGTGACAGTAATAACGGCAGGCAAGCCCTCCGGCACAACTGCCACCGCCATGCTGAGTGAAACTTCTAGTAAATCTTCTAAAGGTCCCCAGTTTCCGGCTCGGAGCAAGCCGCCAATCACGACCAGCGCAACCAAGGCAAGCGAACCTGAAACTAAGACGTTGCCCAGTTGCGTCATTCTCTGCTGTAGCGGGGTTGGCTCGGTTTCAACGGACTGGAGCAATTCGGCAATGCGGCCCAGCTCTGTTTTCATGCCCGTGCCCGTGACTAACACGGTGCCGCGCCCCTGCACGATTTCAGTTCCTTGATAGACCAGGTTGATGCGATCGCCTAACTGTGTATCATCAGGCAACTCAATTTCAGCCCGTTTGTTGGCGGCGTGCGCCTCTCCGGTGAGGGCAGCTTCTCGCACCTGCAGATTTGAAGCCTCTAATAGACGACCATCCGCTGAAACCTGTACTCCTGCCTCTAACAGCATCAAGTCACCGGGTACCAACTCTTTAGAGTCAATATCCATGGTTCTGCTGTCTCGGATTACCCGAACTTTAGGCGAAGCAAGCTGTTTCAACGCTGCCAAGGCTTTCTCAGCGCGGCTTTCCTGGATATAACCCAACGCTCCATTGAGAATCACAATCGCAAAAATGGAGATCGCGTCTTTGGGAACAGGTGTGACTCCCTCTGCCAATGCGCTGCGAATGTCTATAATGGCTGAGATAATCGCAACTGCGATCAGCATCAGCAGCATGATGTTCTTGAACTGATCGACCAGAATGGCCCAGTTGCTGCGTCCGCCGCGCTCTTCTAGCTCATTCAGACCGTAACGCTGTAACCGTTCTTGAACTTGCTGAGCGGTTAGACCTGTCTGGCGATCGCTCTGAAGCAACCGCAGCGCCTTCTCAGTTTCAAGATTGTGCCAAACACTGGGAAGCGAATCTGGTGGGGAATCCGAAGCCATAGATGAGTTCATCAACTTTTTACCATGAAGCAGCAGTAGACTACAGTAGACTACAGTGCCTAAATCCAAGCCGCATTCGTCTAGGAGGATGAGGTTTTGGACTCAGGCTAAGTTTCTAGATTTTACTCAGTCGCATAGCCTGAAACAATGCCACTGTAAAAAAAGCGGGTTACAGCTTCGTATGCCCAGTGGTCAGTAGACACATCTGCAAAAGCTGGCTCAAACTGCTCAATCGGTGTTTCTAGCACCGTACTCAGAGGCAACGGAGCCTGATCGCGGCTGATTGTTGCGCGAGTTGGACTACTCTGCGCTACCGCAGGAGCAGTGGGGCTAGTAAATCGAGGTTGAGCAGATTCTATACCCGATTGCCCTGGATCTTTTATGGACTGAGCTTGAGCGGCAATAGGAATGAAGCTAACGCTGGTGGCGATCGCCACTGCCATCCAAAACCGTCCTTGAGCCAAGAATAATTCTTTCATCGCTGCCTTACTGGGAGTACCAATTCAAAACCAATCGAGAGCCAGAGAATGAAATCTGTTAGATCATCTGCCAAATCGGTAGATCGTCAAAGAAGCACATCAGCTCGTAGAGGCAAGTGCAAGCCCGTCACATTGGGTCACATTTCAGCTTCAATGGTAGCGAACAACCATAGCACAAGCCTCAGCATTGCTTGAATGCAGGTAGGCTAAGCCAAGACTTCTTATTATTGTGCCCTATAAATTATTGTGCCTTATAGATATCGGCAAGTTCCAGACGGTGTGAGTGACTGCCTGTCTTATCCTTAGCCCTCAACCCCCAAATTTATAAAACTCATTAGGATGAACCATAGACACTCTCCTCTTTGATGGTGCTATGAACTTGTTCACCCAAATTTTTCATCTTGTTGGTTCTGGCGCAGTCGCCTACATCACGGCGCGCAATATGCGGGATTTGCAGACTCGCCCGAACTTGCTAGCAGGTTTTCAACTTGCAGAATCAGGCTCAGTTCCTTTTTTAGAAGCGCTCAGCCAGAGAGCCGCTGCGGAGGGGGATGACTGGTTAGCCGAAAAGCTTAGCCGCCACGCTCAAGACGAGCGCAAACACGGACAGATTTTTGCCCACGCCTTAAAGCAACTCAACAAACAAGTGATTGACTTTAAGCAGGTGCCCCAAACTACAGCAGAAGGTAAACCCGATGAGCGGCGGCGCAGTCCTTTCTTTGATGCTTACTTTGAGGGCTATTCTAGGGAAAATATGAGTCCCGAAAAAATTGACTGGCTTGTATTTTTGGGCAGCACTCATATTTTGGAGCTAGATGCCTGTAAAGATTTTGCGCGAATGGCAAACGCTCTGCCCGACGATCCTCAGAGTGTCAATTTGAAAAAGAGCCTTCTCAGCATTGCCCAAGATGAGAAGGGACATGCCGCCTACTTGCTAGAAGCAATGGAGCGTCGTCTGCCTCACAATCAGGTGATAGCCCTGGTAGATGAATGGCGGACTCGCAAAGTTAATGCGCTGCTAGCAATGGTGGGAAATTTGATCCAGCGAAATGGACAGCAGCCTTCTCTCGTACAGGATGGAGTACCCGCTGAAATGTCAGAAGGTGTAGCAGAAGGAAAGGAGTTAGCGGCTGTTTGAAGAGGGGTTAGGGGCTGGGGGCTAGGGGCTAGGGCTTCCTGGTTCCCGAACTGGAGATTAGGAACCAGGAAGCACCAGGAAATAAACCAGTTCCTAGCCCCTAGCCTCTTCCTTCCAATGGCTGAAAGGATTTTTGGCCAACGCGGCGTTGAAATAGCGCGGATCGTGAGAAACTTCTGGACCAATCCAGGAGGGCAATTCGACGGGCTGATTTTCGTCAGATAGTTCAACTTCTGCCACGATCAGCCCTTGATTTTCTCCAGCAAATTCGTCGATTTCCCAGGTTAAATCGCCTTGTTGGAGGACATGTCGGGTTTTCTCGATTAGGGGGCGATCGCACAACGTGTCTAGCATTAGCGTTGCGTCTTCGGTTGGAATTGCGTACTCAAACTCTGGACGCACCAGCCCAACCGCCGTACCCTTGATCGTCAAAAATCCTTTTTCGCCTGCAATCCGCACCCGCACAGTCCGCCGCACGTCTGAGAAGATGTAACCCTGACGGTAGCTTGTTCCAATAGCAGATTTCCGCCATTCGTCTCCAACTACCAGGAATTTTCGTTCGATTTCGGTTGCCATTATTTTCAGTTGCTAGCTCTGAGCGCTTTCCCCTTTCTTGCCAAGTAACCAGTAGGTCATCATTTCGCCCCGCCCTTTGATCCGGATACTGCCTCTGGGCTTGAGGATGTATTTCTCTCGCAAAGCGTTGTAGGTTACTTCTGTTACCTGAATTTTATCGGCTACGCCTTCAGACTCCATACGACTAGCGACGTTAACTGTGTCCCCCCAAAGGTCGTAGCTAAATTTTTTGGTGCCAATTACGCCCGCTACGACAGGACCGGTATTGATGCCAATACGGAGGCAAAAGGAGTCCCCCGTATCGCGGTGAAATTGGGCGATCGCTTGCTGCATGGCTAGAGCCAGGTCTGCGATCGCTTCAGCGTGGTCGGGTTTAACCTGAGGCAAGCCACCCACCGCGATGTAAGCATCTCCTACAGTTTTGACTTTTTCCAGGCGATACTGTTCAACGAGCTGATCAAAAGTCGAGAAAATTTGATTCAGTAGTCTCACCAGTTGAACAGGTGGTACCTGGGCTGAATAGGGCGTGAAGTTAACGATATCTGCAAACAAAATGGTGACTTCAGCAAAATTATCAGCAATTACCTGTGCCTGTCCTCGCTTTAGTCGCTCAGCAATTTTTTGGGGCAGAATGTTGAGCAACAGCTGCTCTGTAGCTCGACGGGCTTGACGTAATTCTTCTTCGGCTTGTCTGCGCTCAGTAACATCTTTGACGCTGCCTTCGTAGTACAGCAACGTGTTATTTGCGTCTTTGACGGCCCGAGCATCTTCAGAAATCCAGATAACACTGCCATCTTTGCAGTAGACCTGAGACTCAAAATCTGAAACTATGCCGTATTGCTGCATGTAGGCGATGAACTCGGCTCGACGGGTCGGGAGGACGTAAAGCTGACGGCCAATATTGCTGATCTGGGCAACTAGTTCGTCAGGTGATTCGTAACCGTAGATTTTAGCTAGAGCAGGGTTGGCGCTGAGATAACGCCCATCAGGAGAGGTTTGAAAGATACCGTCGATGGCGTTTTCAACGATGCTGCGATATTTGTCCTCGGCGTCCTGGCGATCGCCAATTTCTTGCTGTAAGCGAACGTTTTGCTCTTCTAACCGCTTTTGCAAACTGCGGGTGTTAAGTTGCAGCTCAACGCGGGCTAGCACCTCTTCAATTTGAAAGGGTTTTGTAATGTAATCGACTGCGCCGACTTCAAACGCTTTAACTTTATCTAAGGCATCGTCAACGGCGCTGATAAAGATGATTGGAATATCTTGCAGCAGCGTATCAGCTTTGATCTGTTCGCAAACTTCGTAGCCGTTGATTCCCGGCATCATAATATCCAGCAAAATCAAATCGGGCATGATGTTGCGAATTCCAGTCAGGGCAATTGAGCCGCTAATCGCCCCCCGAATGTCGTAGCCTTGCTGACTCAACGTAGAAGATAACAAATGCAAGTTTTCGGGTGTATCATCTACGACCAAAATTACTTTTTGGTAATCTGTTTCTTGCCATTCAAAGCCTAGCAACTCAAAGATTTGTTGCTCTAAGTCCAGCAATTCCTGACGGTGCTTTGACTTTTGCAAGCTAAACGTTTGGTGAGATACCGTCAGAGCCTTGAGTTCTAAAACGGCTGCGTTGATTCTTTCCGTTTCCACATAAAGGTCTGCAATTACTGCGTCAAAATCGCTCAAAGCGTTAACGGTAATTGCAGATTCTGGAGCCAGGTTAGACTGGAGCCGATCCAGGTTGCGGCGCAGCAGTCTACGAATGTAGTAAGCGATCGCTGGTGGTAGAGACAGCCTTTCCCCCTCGGACAGATCAACAGCTGATTTAGAATCGGGATTTGACATATAGGCTCCAGCTCTAGTCTTTGTCCGTCCTGGGAAACCATTTTTGTGGCGATCGCTACTCCTGACTTTGAGTAGGTTGAGCTAGCTCAATCAGGGTCGCAAACTGAAAATTATAGACTACCTTCTTCAGTGCGCGGGCAAGTTCCGCATGTTCTGCAGGAATTTGCTTAATCAGCTTTGTGCAAAGGCTAGGGTTGAGTTGAGCAGCGGCGTGCTGTAGCTCCGTGCGCCAGGATAGTGGCATCACCTTCAAATCTGAAGCCTGTAAAGGTCGTTCTGTGGCAGGTGTATCTGTGTTTTGCTGAAGTTCATTAGCTCGTTCAGGGGTTTCAGTATAGGCATAGCGCACGCCCAAACGTTGGGCGATCGCCGTCAACAGTTCATCTGCTCCAATCGGTTTATAGAGGCAATCGTCGCAGCCAGCTTCTAGCATCCGCTGTCGCTGTTCATCGAAGGCACTGGCCGTTAGGGTAATAATTGCAGTGTGGGAATGATAATCGGACGATAGTTGTGCTTCTCGCTCCCGTTTTCGGATTTGCTGAGCTGCCTCATAGCCATCCATTACAGGCATTTGCATGTCCATCAGGATCAGATCAGGCAACCAGCTTTGCCAAAGGGCGATCGCCTCTTCGCCATTCCCCGCCTCTCGCACCTCAAACCCCATCTTAGTCAGTAGCTTCACGATAATCATCCGATTCGTAATCTGATCTTCGACGATCAGCACCCGGCGAGTTGGCTGATGCGGCTCCAGGCGGACAGCCCTCCTGAGTGTAGGAGTATTTCCTTGTCGATTGGCAGAAACAACTGAGTCAACTCGAAGCTCAAACTTAAACGTCGAGCCTTGTCCCACAGTGCTGCTAACCGTGATGTCGCCTCCCATCAGTTGCACAAAGCGGCGGCTAATCGACAGCCCTAGACCGGTTCCCTGTTGAGCTTGTTGTCCGGCTTTTGCCTGCACGAAAGCATCAAACACGGTGTCAAGCTCTTCTGCCGAAATTCCCTGTCCGGTATCTTCAATTTCAAAACAAAGCGTTACCTGCCCTGCTGGGCTGGTCATCGGTCTGCTTTCGTAGTCCCTCCCCACAGATTCCTCAATCCTCGTCGCAACGCCAAGCAGAACACTTCCAGTTTGAGTAAACTTAATTGCGTTACTCAGCAGGTTGATGAGAATCTGTCGAAGTTTTCCCTCATCTGCTTGAATAAACTGGGGAACCTGAGCGGTGCGGTGGAATCGCAATTCCAGTCCCTTAGACTTCGCCTTGAGCCGAAACATTTCCTCCAGGTTGTTCAACAGTTGATAAAGGTCAAAGCAGGTTTGATTGAGCGTGACCCGACCCTCATCAATCTTGGACATTTCCAAAACGTCGTTGATCAGTTCCAGCAAATGCTCACCGCTGTGCAGAATAATGTCTAAATATTCTTGAGCTTCTAGCGCACTGGCAGGAGTTCGCCCTAAAAGTTGAGTGAATCCCAAAATTGCATTAAGGGGCGTTCGCAATTCATGGCTCATGTTTGCCAAAAACTCGCCTTTCGCTTTGTTGGCGGCATCTGCCCGCTCTTTGGCTTCTCGCAACTCTGCTGCCTGGTGCTGCACCTGAGCAAACAGTTCTGCTTGTTGAAGGGAAACTCCCATTTGTGCTGCAACGTGAGTGACGATGCCTATTTCGGTCTCTTCCCAACAGCGTGGTCCTGAGTTTTGGTTAGCAGAGAGCAGTCCCCACAGTTTGTTGCTCTGCCAGATCGGAACCGTCATGCAGGCTCTAGCTTGCAACCGCTCAAGCAACTCGATGTAGCAAGTACTAAACCCAGCCTGATAGATGTCTTCGACCCAGATTCCCCGATTGCCTCGACTGTAGATACCTCCTTGAGTATTTTGCAGGTGGGTATCTTGGACAAAATCTGTGGGTGGCTCTAGTCGCTTCACCCTGCAGTCTTTGCTGCTAGTGAAATTTTGCGTCAGATCAGGTTCAAGTTCCTGTTTTTGAATTAGAGAAATCCAACCGTTGGCAACCGACTCAGAGACAAAGTTGCCGCTCCAGTCCGGGTTAAAGCGATAAACAACGACGCGATCGCACTTCAATAATTGCCGTAGCTCCTGAGTTGTCGCTTTGAAGATTGTCTCTACGTCCAGACTTTGGCGCATTTGCTCAATCACGCGGGCGACAGCTCGTTCACGTTCTAGACTGGCTTGGAGCGCTTGCTCTGCCTGTTTGCGATCGGTGATGTTAATTGAGGTGCCAATGATGCGATGAATCCGAGAGCCATTCCAGATCGGCACCAGGTTGGTAAACCACCACACCTCCTGTCCATTAAAAGGCAAACATTCCTCATAGCCGATGGCTTTGCCCAGATCCACACAGTCCTGATAGTGTCGCCGTACTGCTGTTGCGGATTCTAGTGGAAACACTTGCTCAGGCGTTTTGCCACACAAATCGGCAGACGAAATGCCCGTAAAGCGTTCATGAGAAGGATTCAACCCGGCATAGCAAAATTCGCCATCTTCTAAAACGTCAATCACAAAAATGGACTCTTCAACCCCCTCATAAATGCTGCGGAGGAACTGTTCTTGTTGTTGCAATGTGGCTTCAGTTTGCTTACGGGTGGTCACATCAACAGCAGTACCGAGAATTTGAGTTGGAACCCCGTTCTCATCTCGGGTAAAGACGACATCGCGCGATCGCAACCAGCGCCATTCGCCATTGGCACACTTGAGCCGATATTCCCGCTCTACAACCTGACCATCTGCAACCTCTGCCCAAGCATTGACGTATTCCGCTAAAACTTCTTGATCTTCAGGGTGAAATTTATCTAAAAGAAATTGTGAACCTGCTTGCAAAACTTCTTCTGGGTGATAGCCTAACGTTTCATAAATTTGATGATTAACGTAAATGCTTCCCTGCGTTGTCAGGTCAAAAATATATAAAAGCTGTGGTGAATCGTCAGTTACTCGTTCAATAAACCGTTTACTTTGAAACAGTTCTTCTTCGGCTTGTTTGCGATCGGTAATATCGCGCGCAACAATCAAAACAGACTGAATTGAGCCATCTCGTGCAATCTCAGGAACAATGCGAGAAAAATAATAAGCAGTCTTATCCGGCAGCGAGATTTCATACTCCAAGCTTTGTTCTTGCCCAGATTCTAAAACTCGCTGAACTGCATCCTGCCAAAGGGTTGCTAATGGCTCAGGAAACCCTAATTCCTGATTGGTTTTACCAATAAACGCTGAGGCAGGAATTCCTGTTTCTTGCTCCACCTTTGGATTGACATACAAATATCGAACCTGCCGATCAACCCGCATGATTGCGTCTGGTGAATTCTCAACTAGCGCTCTAAATTCTTGCTCTCGTCGGCGCAGTTCAGACTCCATTTGTTGTCGTTCGGAAGCTTCTTGCTCCAAAATCCCAGTTCGTTCCTGAATCCTTTGATCCACCGAAGCATTCAGTTGTTTTAGCTGCTGATTGACTTCCTGTAATGTATGGGTTTGTTTAGACAGTTTTCGGTCTTGCAGATAGCTATGAACTGCGTCCACAACGGCTATCAGATCCTCAGGCTGCCAGGGTTTAGAAATGTAGCGATGCAATCTAGCTTGTCTAAGTGTATTGCCTACTGCCTCTAAGGTTGCTTGCCCAGTTAGTGTGATTTTGAGCATGTTGGGCGATCGCTCATGAATACACCCCAACAATTCATTGCTCTTGATCCCAGGCACCACGTAATCAGCTGAAATTAAGGCGACTTCGGCTTGTTCATCTAACAGTTCCTGGAACAGCTCTAGTACATCTTCACTACCTTCAGCCGTTTCAATAATGCATTCATCTCCTAATGCTTTTTTAAGCTCAATTTTAAGGCTGTCTAATACCGCAGGCTCATCATCAACACAAATAACAACGGGTTTATTCATAGTTTCATTAAACCTGATTTGATGGTTTCAATCAGTTCTTCAGCCTGCTAGGGTTTGTGCAGACAGCGATGCAAATTGGCTTGCTCAGTCGCTCTGGCGATCGCTCGTTTCTTGCTCAATGCGATCGGTGTATTCAACAACAAGCTGCTCCAAAGATTCAGCAATATTTTGCAGTGTGATTAGTCCAGTGACTTGCGGCTGATTACTTGCTGAATCGGAGCACCAGGGGCAAAAATCGGAGGATGACACTGAATCACCTGAGCCAAAGAGATTTGCGCCAAAATGTTCAGTGAGGACATAGCTTCTCACTCGGTTGCTATGGTTGGAAGCGATCGCAAAGAAACTCCCTACAGTAATTCAGGAGTTTTTACGGTGCCACTGGCAAGTTTGTGTACAAAGATAGATGTCTAGTACACAAACTAACACACGTTCAAGCCACAAACATTACTCGACGAGCAGTCTACTGAGCCCCTCGGCTCATGCTTGTAAGCTATTCGCTAAGCCTACACAATCAGTTAGTTGAAGCCTATATCAAGTTTCTTCTTGTTAGCCAATTCAAACAGCTGCATCAGTAGGTTGGGTGAAGCAAATCGTAACCCAACAAAAACTAAGTAGACCTTAAATCTCACGTTGTTTCACCCGATCCACAGCGTGTCTAGTCTCATTTGATTGGTTAGCTTCAAAGGCTGAAATTCTCTAATAGCATGGGTTCCGCGATGCTCCACCCATCCTACGGCTTTAGTTACTACTTAGTTTGCAGCGCTAAGTTCCTCAATCGTGCTAATATTCTGCAGCTTTAATTCAGGGCTAGTCCGCTTAATTAATCCGGTCAGCACCTTGCCTGGGCCAATCTCAACAACCCGCTCCATCCCTTCCTGAGGCAAGCGTAGAGAAATTTCTCGCCAGCGAACTGAGCCAGTCATTTGGCGCACCAGCCGATCCTTCAGTACCTCCCCATCTGTAGCAGGCGTTGGCTCAACATTAGACAAGACAGGTACACGGGCGGTTTGAAAGGCGACGATGTCTAGGACTAACTTAAACTCAGCAGCGGCTTCTGCCATCAGCGGAGAGTGAAACGCACCGCTGACATTAAGCTTAACCGCCCGCTTTGCCTTGACTTGGGAAAGAATCTTTTCTACTGCTTCGGGTGTGCCGGAAATGACCACCTGTCCCGAATTATTGTCGTTTGCTAGCACCACATTTTCGGTTTGCTGAATCTGCTGCTCTAGCTGCTCCCGATCAAAGCCAATCAGCGCAGCCATCATCCCGTCTGAAGCGCTATCCATCAGCTCTGCTCGTCGCTTGACTAGACGCAATCCTGTTTCAAAGTCAAATACGCCTGCCACGCAAAGCGCAACGTATTCGCCCAAACTGTGACCTGCAACCAGATCGGGCTGTTGACCCTTTTCGAGCAAAAGCTCCGCCAAAATGCTTTCGATGACGTAGAGGCAGGGCTGAGTGTAAAGCGTTTTAGATACTTTGTCGTCTTCGCTCTGGCAAATCTCAGGGATGGACCAGCCGAGAATTTGCTCAGCCTGAGCAAATTTTGCTTGAGCGAGAGGCAGATCGAGTAAGTCAGCTCCCATGCCGATCGCCTGTGACCCTTGCCCAGGAAACACCCACGCGGTTTTAGTCATATTCATTTGCCCCAACGAAAAATAGCTGCACCCCAGGTCAGTCCGGCTCCAAAACCAGAGGCGGCAATCACGTCGCCGGGTTGAATTCTGCCATCTCGCACAGCTTCATCCAGCGCAATTGGAATCGACGCGGCGGAGGTATTGCCATATTCGCCCATGTTGCTGAGGACTTTCTGGCTGGGAATGTTGAGCCGTTCGGCAACTGCGTCGAGAATTCGCTGGTTGGCCTGGTGCAACAGCAGCCAATCGACATCCTCAACCGTGAGGCTGGCATGGAATAGAGCCTTTTCCAAAACTTCGGGAACTCGCTTGACGGCAAAGCGGTACACTTCCCGACCGTCCATCGTAATGGGTTGGTAGGTGCCTTTACCGACACTAACTCCCTCAATCAGTTCTTTAGACTCTGCCTGATAGGAAAGGTTGAGGCAATGGTTTTGGCTGCCGTCACTGTGTAGCTCAAATCCCAAGAGGCGATCGCCTCCCTCATGAGCCTGCATCACGACTGCACCCGCTCCATCACCAAACAGGACACAGGTACGGCGATCGGTCCAGTCTGTCCAGCGAGAAAGCAGATCGGCTCCAATCAGCAAGACATTGCGATAGGTACCGGTGCGGATAAATTGAGCCGCTGTCACCATGCCAAACACAAAACCAGAGCAGGCGGCAGTGATATCAAAGGCAGCCGCTTTGATCGCACCCAGTTCTGACTGAATTTTGCTGGCGCTGCCAAACAAATCGTCAGAGGTGGAGGTTGCCAGGATGATCAGATCTAGATCGGCGGCAGTGATGCCTGACATAGCGATCGCCGCCTGAGCTGCTTGGGTTGCAATATCTGTCACTGAACCTTGGGCATCAGACAGGTGACGCTGCCGAATTCCGGTGCGAGACGAAATCCATTCATCTGAAGTCTCCACAAACTGGCTCATGCCAGCGTTATCGAGAACAACAGGAGGTGCGGCTGAACCACTTCCTGTAATCGCAATGCCGATTCCTGATTGATGCACAGTTACTCTCCGTCCGGGGCGATCGCCTCGGTCTTCTGGTATTGGGATTGAATCTGATCAAGGACGTTGTGATCGACCGCCTCTTTAGCCAGACGAATGGCATTAAAGATTGAAGGAGCCTGAGAACTGCCATGACTGATGATGCAAATTCCAGCAACGCCCAGTAACAGACCGCCACCATGCTCAGCATGATCCATTCGTTGCTTGATCCGCCGCAAATTGGGCTTCAGCAAAGCTGTACCCACCTGACCATGTAGACCCTGAGGTAATTCTTCACGCAAAATGTGCAGCGCTACTTCACCGACCGCTTCGGCAAACTTCAGCAGCACATTGCCCACAAATCCGTCACAGACAACCACGTCAAAGTTACCCGACAGCACATCTCGTCCTTCGGCATTACCAATAAACGGAATCTTAGGGTTGTCGTGCAGCATTTGGTGCGTCCGAACGGCCAGATCATTTCCCTTAGAAGACTCTTCGCCGATGTTCAGTAGTCCGACTTTGGGTTCCTCAATGCCTAGCACCGAGTGAGAATAAATCGTGCCCATCATCGCAAACTGTTCCAAGAATTTAGGGCGACAGTCTACATTCGCCCCAACATCCAGGATCAGCACTGGCTTACTGGCGATTAGAGTGGGCAGTACCGCACCAATTGCAGGGCGATCGATGCCTTTCAACCGTCCTAAACGCAACAGTGCCGCTGCCATTGCAGCCCCAGAGTGTCCGGCTGAAACCACTCCATCGGCCCGCCCCTGCTTTACCAATTCCATCGCGACATTGATAGAAGCTTTAGGCTTGCGTTTCAAGCCACTAAGCGGCTCTTCATGCATTTCAATCGTGCCTTCTGCCGGAACGACCTCTACCTGAGAAGCGTTGTGATGTTTCATAGACGTTTCAATTTGCTGCGGATCGCCCACCAGCAAAACTTCTACGTCCAGTTCTTCGCGTGCCCTTAACGCCCCAGCGACGATTTCGGCGGGCGCATGATCTCCGCCCATCGCGTCAATTGCAATCCGTGCCCGAGTTGATCCCATTGACCAAAGTTATAGAAACCTAAAAAATTCTATCAGATGGACTCTCTCCTCGGACGGATAGAACGAACTACTCATTTTCTCCAGGCTCAATAATTCTTTGGAACAAGTAGCCTGTGCCCCGTGCGGTCAAAATTAATTCTGGGTTGCTAGGATCGTCCTCTAGCTTGGCGCGTAGGCGTGAAATGTGGACATCTACAACCCGTGTATCAACGTGGCGTTCTGGTGTGTAGCCCCACACTTCTTGTAAAATTTCGGAGCGAGAAAAGGGTTCTCCCGATCGCCCCACGAGCAGTTCTAGCAGGCTGAACTCCATGCCTGTCAGCCGAATTCGCTCGTCGCCTTTGTAAACTTGTCGCTTGTTGGTGTCGATCCGAATATTGTTGATGTGGATCACGCCGGAGCTAGGAATTCCAGTGGTGCCAACTTTTTCGACTCGACGCAACACAGAGCGAATTCGAGCTTCTAGCTCTTTGGGGGAAAAGGGTTTGACAACGTAGTCATCAGCGCCCAGCTCTAAGCCCGTGATGCGATCAGCCACATCACCCAAGGCAGTTAGCATGATGATGGGTACGTCTGACTCTTTGCGTAGCTCTTGACAAACTCCGTAGCCATCTAGCTTGGGCATCATTACGTCCAGCACGACTAGATCGGGGTCAGCATTGCGAAATGTGTCGAGAGCTTCTTCACCGTCCGCAGCTGTTACTACGTCGTAACCAATCATCGACAAACGAGTTTCCAAGATACGACGAATGCTGGCTTCGTCATCCACAACCAGTATTTTTTCTTTATGATTTTCCAACTTACTCAACGCTCCTTAAGTGACCTTTTCGATAATTAATTTTTCATCACTTTATCATTAAGATATTACCTCATTAAGATCCCTCTGAGATCGCTGAAAATCGCGCTAGAGCTACATTTCACGGTTTCTTAAGATTCTTGCTGAAAATTAAACAGGGCTGAATAAATCTAACATTAATAAAAATGGCAAAGTCGCGATCGCAATACGTTTGTAACGAATGTGGAGCAGAGTCTCCTCAATATTTTGGTAAGTGTCCCTTTTGTAGCAGTTGGAACTCAATGGTAGAGCAGGTTGTACCTGCTAGTGCAAGTTCTTCAAGGGTGGGGGCGATCGCCGCTAAAACCAGCACAAAATCTAGGCGCTCGGGTGAGTCAACTGCGCCTCAAGCAATTGTGTCGCTGACTTTACCGCAGATTTCCGACTATCCTCAATCGCGATTGTCCTCTGGCTATACGGAGTTAGACCGGGTCTTAGGCGGCGGCATTGTTCCAGGTTCCCTGGTGCTGATTGGGGGTGATCCGGGTATCGGCAAATCAACGCTGCTGCTGCAAGTGACCAATCGGCTATCGGCGCAATACCGAATGCTTTATGTCTGTGCAGAAGAGTCGGGGCAGCAGGTAAAACTGCGTTGGCAGCGTTTGTGTGGAGCAGAGAAGGGCAAAGAGGGAGATGTAAATGGAAGTTCTCGTAAGCCCCCAAATATTCGACAAGCTGTGGCAGAGGATGCAGGCGATAGGAATGGAGCAACTGGAGCTGCTGTAATTGCGCCCTCAGAGTCCAATCTTTATCTGTTGCCGGAAACGGATTTAGAAACAGTTTTGCTGGAACTAGAATCGTTGCGACCGCAGGTGGCGATTATCGACAGTATTCAGGCGCTCTACTTTGCCACCCTCAATTCGGCTCCCGGTTCAGTCTCTCAGGTGCGGGAATGTACATCGGCGCTGATGCAGCTTGCCAAACGGGAGCATATCACGCTGTTTATTGTGGGGCACGTGACGAAGGAAGGGGCGATCGCTGGTCCTAAAGTGTTGGAACACTTGGTCGATACGGTGCTGTACTTTGAAGGCGATCGCTTTGCCAGTCATCGTTTGCTGCGATCGGTGAAAAACCGCTTTGGTGCAACCCATGAGCTAGGCGTGTTTGAAATGGTCGATCGCGGTTTAGAAGAGGTGACAAATCCCTCAGAGCTATTTTTGGGTAACCGGGATGAAGCCTCTTCAGGAACAGCCACAATCGTCGCTTGTGAAGGTACCCGTCCCTTAGTCGTGGAGTTGCAGGCATTGGTCAGTCCAACTAGCTACGCTTCCCCGCGCCGTTCCACAACGGGAATTGAGTACAACCGTCTGCTGCAAATCCTGGCAGTGCTAGAAAAGCGGGTGGGAATTCCGCTGTCTAAGCTGGATGCCTATGTTGCTTCATCGGGGGGACTGAGTGTAGGAGAACCCGCAGCGGATTTGGGGGTGGCGATCGCTGTTGCTGCCAGTTTCCGCGATCGCATCGTTGATCCGGGTACGGTGCTGATCGGCGAAGTTGGCTTAGGTGGACAGGTGCGTCCCGTCTCACAAATGGAGCTACGGCTCAAAGAAGCCGCCAAATTAGGATTTAAGCGGGCGATCGTGCCTCATACTCAAGCCAATTCTGACTCTGGTTTAGAAATCATTCCAGTGGCAAGAGTTGTGGATGCGATCGGAGTCGCGTTGATGAAAGGGGGGAATGAGGAAGGATGACGTAGGGGCGCGGCATTCGGCAAACCCTTCTCGCGATATACCGATGATTTTCGTCCGAATGCCACGCCCAGTTCGACATGACAAACCATTTGTGATTCACCCTTGATTTTCATCCAAACGTCATGTCGGATTTGGCATACCCTTGAACTGAACTCGAACTGGGGTTGAATCCGAACCGGGCGTAGCATTCGGATTCAAGTCTTTGCCTCTAACGCTTTTGTTGCCCGAATGCTGCGCCCCTACACGTTCTATGCGCCCTCTCTGAAATCTGTAATTCGGCGGCGTAGGTCATCGGCTTTGTCTAGTAGATCAGATTGGGCGATTGCCTCCTGTTCTCCTGATTTCAACCACTTGATCTGAACCGTTTCGCTGTCTGCTTCGGCATCACCTAGGATCAGGCAAGCGACTGCACCACTGCGATCTGCCCGCTTGAACTGTTTGCCAAAGGCACTGCCGCTGAGATCGAGTTCGGCAGCAAATCCAAGCTGACGGAGGGTTTGGGCAAGTTTTAAGGCTTGGGCCTCAGCGCGATCGCCCCGCGACACGAGGTAAAAATCAACGGCTGCTGCTGCAAGGGATTGCTGTTGTAGCAGCAAAATTAGCCGCTCCAGACCGATTGCCCAACCCACAGCGGGAGTCTCTGGTCCGCCTAATTCTGCAACCAGACCGTCATAGCGACCGCCACCACAAACGGTGGACTGGGCACCCAGGTCATCAGAAATAATCTCAAATGCAGTGTGTGTGTAGTAGTCTAGCCCTCGCACTAGACGAGGATTTAGCTGATAGGAAATGCCTAAATCTTCCAAAAGCTGCCGTACTCGGTCAAAGTGCTTTTGAGAATCAGGGCTGAGATAGTCCAAAATGCTCGGTGCGTCTTGAGCGATTGCTTTTGTCCGCTCATCTTTGCTATCCAGAATTCGTAGCGGATTGCGAGTCAGCCGATCCTGAGAGTCAGCATCTAGTTCCGCTTGGTGAGGCGTGAAGTAAGCAACCAGCGCTTCTCGGTAGGTTTGCCGATCAGCGATAGTTCCTACTGAATTCAAGTCCATTCGCAGTGCCTTTAAGCCCAGCGATTGCAGTAGGTCGGTGGCGATCGCAATGACTTCTGCATCAGCACGCGGATCGGGACTGCCGACCAACTCAGCGCCTAACTGGTGAAATTGCCGCTGCCGCCCCGCTTGGGGACGCTCGTAGCGAAACATGGGTCCGGTATACCAGAGCCGCATCACCCCACCCTGAGCGTGGAGGTGATGCTCAATAAAGGCGCGAATTACGCCAGCAGTATTTTCAGGACGCAGGGTAAGGGAGCGATCGCCCCGATCCTTGAAGGTGTACATCTCCTTGCCTACGACATCGGTTGCTTCACCAATGCCTCGCTCGAACAGGTCAGTCTGCTCAAAAATAGGAGTCCGAATTTCTCGATAAGCCGACCTGCCCAGAATATCTCTTGCAGCCGTCTCTACCCGCTGCCAGTAGCTGACCTCCTCTGGCAAAATATCGCGGGTTCCTCTCAAAGCCTGAATCGCGCCCATGAATTACTTCTCAGATTACTTCTCAGTCGGTTTAACCACTTCCCAGTTGCCGTAGCGATCGCCATAGTACGCCAAAATCTGCTCCACCCGTAGATGCGAAGCCTGTTCAGCCGCTGCCGTATATTGAATCCACAGCCCACCCACCTGACTCTGTAAATAGTCAAACTTTTGAGATGTCTGAGGCAACAGCCCCGCCTCGACCCCCGCAACTTGACGTAAATGGGCTACTACTTCGCGATAGATTGCCAACGGCAACCGATCACATTGGATTTGGTAAGGCTGCTCTACATCTCCAGTTTGGGCACCAGTTTGGGCGATCGGTTGATTCATCATCTCAGCTAAACGCACTCATTAAGAAATAATTTCATCACTAGAAATGGGCAAAGTACAGCAGTTAACTTCATCAATACAAACTTTCCCCCACTGCAAGGCCCACCTGACCAGAGCAACTCGATTGCCGGTTGAAGTTTTGGTCAGGATATTGCTGATATGGTTGTCAACAGTGCGCTTGCTAATTTCTAACTTTTCTGCAATCTCCTGGTTGGTCAAGCCACCAGCCACCAGTTCCAGGATTTGCAATTCTCGATCTGAGAGTGTCCCAGAGGTCTGATCGCCGCCCGCCATAATGCTTCTCACCGTGTATATTTACTCATCGCCTCCCTCAATTCTAAGGGCTTCACTGCAAAAACCGCTTTTATCTCAAAATCCTGTTCAACTTTTGAAATGTTGCCCGGTGGAGAATCCTGCCCAAACGGGTTTCAGACGATAAAAGAATTGAATTTACAACATCTCAAAATCAACAGCTCAGAATATCGATGTGTTCAACTCTCTGGATTTGGTTAAAACGGATTGTTTTGGTGGTGTCAGCTTGGGCATGGGGACTGTTGGCTATTGCTCCAGTAAGTTGGGCTGCACAACCAAACACCAACCAGGAGACGACTCCTACTTTGGAGGAAACAACGCCTAACCGCTCCAGCCCAGACGTTAATGATATTTCTTCAGAAAAGGTGAGCCAGTTTGTTCAAGCTTATGTACAGGTGATCAAGTTGGTTGAGCAACGAGAAGGTGAGCTCCAAAGTGCAGAAACCGAATCTGAATCACTACAAGTTCAGCAAGAGATTGAGGCAGAAGCGTTTGAGGCGATCGCTTCCACAGGCTTAACCTGGCAAGAATACCTCCAGCTTCTAGGGTTAGCAAATACCGATCCGGAGTTTGGCGAACGCATCGCTACCCAGCTTCAAGAAGCAGGTAGTTAGATTGATATACTTGATGCGGAAACAAGTGTACTAGTTCTATTTATTCCTGAATCGTCTTTTGTAATGACTTTGTAATGACTTACAGATTGAGGGAATCTGATGGTTTTACACACTTCACATCACCCATCCGCTCAGTCAGCCCCAACTGTTAACTGGAACGTTTTGCCTGCCGGCTACAAACTACCTGATGACCCGGTAGAAAATGTTCAACAACCGCTCCTTGCTGCTGCTCTCACGGATGCATTAGGAGCAAACCAGCGAGTTTTGCCTGAAATGCTGATCGTCTCCAATTTTGGGCTAGTTGCCACTGTTAATAAAAAAATTGTTGTTAAAGCCCCTGATTGGCTCTACGTGCCCCGTGTAAATCCTGTAGCTGAGGGGGTAATTCGCCGCAGCTAAGCTATACCCCAAATCGAGAAGGCGATCGCGTGGCAGTTGTGATGGAGTTTTTATCCGAAGAAGATGGTGGTGAACTGTCGGTTCGCTCTACGCCACCCTACGGCAAGCTTTACTTTTACGAACACATCTTACAAGTTCCGACCTATGTTACTTACGATCCTTATGAACCCGAACTAGAGGTGCGCTGTCTTCAAGCAGGGCGCTATGTGCTGCAACCCGTCAACTTGGAAGGGCGAATTCATATTCCTGAGTTAGACCTGTGGCTAGGAATTTGGAGAGGAGAACGGTTAGGACATACAATCAACTGGTTGCGCTGGTGGGATGCGTCTGGAAATCTGCTTTTGTGGAGTTCAGAACAGACTGAGCAAGAACGTCAACGTGCTGAGGCGTTAGCAGCAAAGCTACGAGAGCTAGGGATTGATCCTGAACGACTGAGTTAATACGACACTACCTATTGTAATCAAAACTTTTTTTGTCTAGAAGCTCCGTGTAGCATGGTCTTCCACAGGTATGAGTGAGTTGGGGCGTTAAGGTATCGCTATAGTCATACAGGCTAGAACAAAGAAGGGAGGCAGGTCTTCACCCTGCCTCCCTTCTTTGTTCTAACTTAAGCGACTAGCACTATAAAAGCGCCTATACTACAGAACGGCGGGTTCTTGCAGTTCGGCAGTTTTCAAATTGGACTCTGCTTTCGCTGCTAGATACTCCGTCAACTGCGCTTCAATTTCATTTCGCACAATTTGACGATATTCAGCAAAATGTTCATTCAAAGCACAATTAACTAGATAGGTTTCAAACACACCTGGGTTGTGCCGAATGATTGAGAAAAGCTGCCGCCAAAACTGAAAGCGTGTATCTCGCTTGATCCCTTGCCGCCAACAAATGGTAAAAAGCGCCCGAATGTCAGAAAATTCTGGCACTTTAAACTTCTTCTTATTAGGGTTTGGTTTCATAGCCAGAAAGTGACGATGAACTCGCGCTAAATAGCGGCTAGGCTCATACAAATCCCAGAAACAACGGACATATTCCCGTGCAATTTCTTCTAGGGGGCGAGTCGGAATAAAGTTGGTTAATGTCGTCTGGTGAATGTTAGCTTCATCGTCGCCATCAAGCAATCGCCCTTCTTTTTCAAGTCGATGCCACAGAGCCGTGTTGGGCAAGGCCTGAAGCATACTAAAGAGCGCTTGTGGAATTGCGGTCGCTTCAACAAATTCAACGATGCGATCGCCTGCTCCTGGCTTCTCATCATCAAACCCGATGATGAAACCCGCCATGACTCGCAGACCTACTTCGTTAATCTTTTGCACAGATTCTATTAACGAGTTGCGCGTATTTTGAAACTTTTGAGTTAAAGAAAGGCTTTCTGTATCGGGGGTTTCGATGCCTAAAAACACAGCTGTAAAATTAGCTGCAATCATTAAATCCAATAATTCCTGATCTTGAGCCAAATCTACAGAAGCCTCTGTAGTCAGGCGGAATGGATAACCGTGTTCCTTCATCCAAGGCGCTAGTTCTCGCAGTAGCAGCTTCACATTGCGCTTATTGCCAATGAAGTTGTCATCTACGATAAAAATCGATCGCCGCCAGCCTAAGTCATACAGCGCCTGCAACTCTGCCAAAAGTTGAGCAGGAGCCTTCGTTCGAGGCTTACGACCGTACAGTACGATAATGTCGCAAAACTCACATTGAAACGGACAACCCCGCGAAAACTGAACTGACATATCGTTGTATGCCCGCAAATCCAGTAAGTCAAATCGGGGAACAGGGGTCGTCGTGACATCAGGTTTCTCCCCATTAGCACGGAATACGCCTGAAGTTTCTCCTCGCTCCAGCGCTTCCACCAGCATCGGCAGGGTGATTTCGCCTTCGTCTAACACCAAGAAATCTGCGCCCGCTTCTTGCGCCGCTTCGGGCACAGAGGTAACGTAAGGACCACCAACAGCAACCCGCTTGCCGCGCCGTTTTGCTTCGCTAATCAGGTGCAGCATGTCAGGCTTCTGCACAATCATGCCTGAAATGATGACTAAATCTGCCCAATACCAGTCAGCTTCGCTCTCTAGTCGGACGTTGCGGTCAGCTAGACGAAACTCCCAGGTTTGAGGCAAGATCGCAGCGACCGTAGTTAGGCTCAATGGAGGGAGAGAAACCTTACGACCAACCAGCTCCAAAGCTTTATCAAAAGACCAGAATGACTTTGGGAAAAGGGGATAAAGCAGTAAAACCCGCATTAAGTCGTGCCTCACACTATGAATATTGACCCAGAATATTTTCCCAGCATATAGCAGGGCTAAATAATTTGTGAAATTGGCGATTGTAAGAACCATCAAAAGAAACAAATTGGGGCGCGGGAACTACGCCCCTACGCCCCAATTTTCGTTCACAATCTGCAACGTCAGTCCTCAAACCAAAGGAAATTGTGTTCCCCGCTACACGACATTTTAACCTAGTAACTCCTGAAGACTATCAGGATCAACATAGTGGCAAGTCGTGTTGTCAAGACAAATCAGTGCCCAACCCGCCTGATCAATTCCAACTAGCTTGTAAGCAGTTTCTTGAACAAAATATCCTTTGTGATTACGAGTCCCGGGCTGAACTTCAAAGTTATATGTATCTGTGCTCAACATGTCTTTATCCTCTGGTTTCAAAAACGAACTGCCAAAATTTATAAAATATGGGTTTGTCTTCCCCATCAGTTAACTTAACCTTATCTCTAAAATTGTGAATTGGTCGTTAAGTTATCTGAACAATTGAATCTTAACCTTCATTAAGTTATAGAAATCCTGTTCGATCTTGCTTCAGAGAAGGGTTTGAGCGATCGCAAATCAAATCTGCTTGACCGAATGTAAATGTTTAAATATAAACACTCTCAGTTTTAAAATCATCTCTTAAGAAGCCTGATGATTAAAGCCAGATGGCTGTAGAAACTGAATTTCAATCATTACAATTGGTCTACATTCTCTCTTTCCTAACCTTCCTAACCTACAAAATTTGAACGAGCGGTAAAAAACGCTTGCTCCAGCAAAGATTCAGGATATAGTAAATGTGAGGCTTTAATTCGGTGTAAGTTTAGTTTGTATATCATCGGCAGACGGCTATCCGAAATTTGGATCTCAGATATTTTTCTAACCGGAGTAGCTTATGTCAATCTATGTAGGTAATCTGTCCTACGAAGTCACCGAAGCTGATGTCAACACCGTTTTTGCTGAATACGGTACGGTTAAGCGAGTTCAGTTACCAACTGACCGGGAAACGGGTCGTATGAGAGGCTTTGGTTTTGTTGAAATGGGGACAGATGCAGAAGAGGCAGCAGCCATCGAAGCATTGGATGGAGCCGAGTGGATGGGGCGTGATTTGAGAGTTAACAAAGCAAAACCTCGCGAAGATAGAGGCTCTTCGGGTGGCGGCGGTTGGGGCAATAATAACCGTCGTCGCTACTAGAAGAAATAAACCATGAAAACTCCTGAACTTCTGAGCCGGTATGCTGCCGGACAGAGAAACTTTAGCGGCATCAATTTGATTGCAGCGAAACTAAGAAGTGTAAATCTAAGGCGTGTTAACTTTAGTGAAGCAGATTTGACTCAAGTCAACCTGAGCTATTCCTGTCTTAGCGGAGCAGATTTGCGTAACGCTAACTTGTGGAATACAAACCTCACAGGTGCGAACTTGTCAGGTGCAAACCTCACAGGTGCAAATTTGACCGGGACAAATTTCACAGGCGCAAATTTGACCGGAGTTAAACTGGAGCAGTCTAATCTCAAGGACGCATCTCTAGAGGGGGCAACCATGCCCGATGGGGTAGTTCGCGAGCCCGTTAAGTAGCACTGATTCAGACTGCAAGCGCAAGATAGTGCAATGTTATAAACCCAGTTCTTGGAAGGATATCTTCTAAGGGCTGGGTTAATTTATTTTGTGAAGATTCCTGTGAATGTTTCAGATCTAGTGAGCAGCAGCAGTTTTGCAGTTTAATTTGCTTCTACTCGACCGGAAGCATTCTTTCTCATCATTCCATTTCTTGTCTTCCTCATGCCTGGCTTCTGGCTGTTGATGATCTTTGATTGCGTTCGCAATAGCCTAGAGGGAACATTCAGAGTCCTCAATAAAAACTATGTCTAGCTGTTTATCTGGGTTTGTGGGTTTGTGTGTTGGAGATGCGCTGGGCGTTCCAGTCGAGTTTACAAGTCGGGCTCAACGGACAATAGCTCCAGTTGCAGGAATGCAGGGCTATGGCACCTGGAACCAACCGCCCGGTACCTGGTCTGATGACAGTTCGCTAACCTTTTGTTTGGCAGAAAGCCTCTGTAGCGGATATTCGCCGAAGGATATCGCTGAAAAATTTTGCTGCTGGTACAGTGAAGCGTACTGGACGGCACATGGTGAAACATTTGATGTGGGAAACACGACTCAAGTGGCGATCGCCAAATTACAGCGCGGCATTTCTCCTTTGGAGTCGGGTGAGAGCAGCGATCGCAGCAATGGCAACGGTTCTCTAATGCGAATTTTGCCGATGGCGTACTGGCACAAGCGGCTAGACTTCCCAGAGTTAATCGATCGCGTCCATCAAGTTGCCAGCATTACCCATGCTCATCCTCGTTCTCAGATCGCGTGTGGCATTTACATCAGTGTTGCCATTGATCTGCTGCAAGGGTCTGACCTGGAAACGGCCTATCGGCAGGGGTGGGAACGAGTTCAGCAAATTTATCAGAAATCACCCTACAGTTTGGAACTGCCGCACTTTGAACGGATCACGAATGGGGCGATCGCTAGCCTACCTGTTGATGCGATTCAATCGAGTGGCTATGTGATTCATACGTTAGAAGCTGCGCTCTGGTGTTTACTCAACACCCATTCTTATGCTGAAGCGGTGTTGAAAGCAGTTAATTTGGGCGACGATACCGATACAACTGCTGCTGTCACAGGAGGTCTAGCCGGAATCTACTATGGGTTAGACAACATTCCTGTGGAGTGGATAAATCAGATTGCTCGAAAAGCAGCAATTGAAGATTTAGCAACTCGATTTGAACAGGTCACTAACGCCTGATGTTTGCTTGATATTTGCTTGGCGTTTGCTGCTTACTTCGCAGCAGGAGCAGGCTGTGTACCGAAGGCTGCTTTGGGGTAGGGGATGCGCTGGTGGTTGAACTGTTGCCAGACGCGCACAAAAATTTCGGCAATTTTAGTCATGTCTGCTCGGGTTAACCCACAATCCACCATCTGGTTATCTTGCCAGCGGGCCCGTAGAATGCGGTTAACCATTGCTAAAGCTTCATCGCGGCTAGCATCTTTGAGCGATCGCAGTGCCGCCTCGCATGAATCTGCCAGCATCACAATCCCCGTTTCGCGAGACTGAGGAATGGGTCCGTCATAGCGGAAATCGGCTTCGTTAATCACCAGGTCGGGGTTTTCTTTCGCTCGCTGTTGCGCTTGATAGTAGAAATAAGTGATTAGCATACTGCCCTGATGTTCCGGGATAAAGGCTTGAATTGCCTTGGGCAAGCGATATTTTCGCGCCATTACGACCCCTTCACTGACGTGCTTTTTGATAATGGTTGCGCTCTTCCAGGGGTCATCGATCAGGTCGTGCTTATTCGGCCCGCCCATCTGATTCTCAATAAAGCCCAGCGCATCATGCATTTTGCCAACATCGTGGTAGAGCGTTCCCGCTCTCACCAGTTCTACGTTACAGCCCAATGCACGGGCCGCAGCTTCAGCCAGGGTTGCGACAAATAGGGTGTGCTGAAATGTGCCCGGAGCATCAGAAGCTAACTTTTTCAACAACGGGCGATTGGGATTGGACAATTCGGCAAGACGAATCGGGGTAACCAGGTCAAAAAGTTGTTCTAGATAAGGACTGATACCCAGTGCGACAATGCTCCAAGCAAGCCCCATCAACCCTTGCAGCACCGATTGGGTTAAAACTGCATACCAAACGGGGTTAGCAGGCGTCGTCAAAATCAGGCTCAGCAGCAGGTAAATAATCCCTTGGGCTAAACCTACTCCGCCACCCAATAGCGCCAGCTCTTCGCGCGATCGCAGTCGCCCTGCCATGCCCGCACCCAAAATACTACCGATCGCACAGGCAGTCAGCGTGACCCAGGAAATCTCCATGCCAATTGGCAGGGCGATGCTTAATAAACCCACTACCGTAATGCCCAAAGCAGAACCGTAGAAACTGCCGATCAGCAGTCCTAACGCAGGCAAATTGGTTGCCGGAACGCCCAGCGCGATGAGCAGGGGAGTCGTCAGCGTCAGCAAAACCACCAGGAAGTGATCGCGTCGTCGCAAGCCTGGATGAAACCGCCGCTCAACCAACAGAAAAATAGTTATCCCACCCGCCACCAAACCGCCAAAGCCGATCACACCCAGCCAGTTGACTCCTCGGCGGCTCAAGCCAAAATGGTCAAGCAAGACAAAATCGGACTGGCTGATCGGCTCACCTGCCTGAGTAATCACCTCACCCCGCCTAATCTCCACAACTTCAGGCTCAACTGCCTCGGCTGCCCGCTCGGCAAGTAAACGGGTTTGCTCCGGATCTTGAACCAGGTTAGGGCGCACGGCGTTCATCAAAACTTTGCTTGCCAGCGGTTTTGATGCAGCTGGAATTGTCAAATCAAGCTGTGCCCGAACTGCATTTTCTAGTAGCGAATCAGGTAGCCCTGGCGGAATTCCTTGAAGTAGAATGCGTTCCAGAGCTTGGCGAACTCCGGCTTTGGTGCTGCTCCACTCAGCATCCGTCAAGTTAAAGAAACTGGGGTCATAAAACTTGCTTTGCTCGTCTTTGAGAGAAGACTCCAGTGTTTCTGCCGTGGTGGTATAGCGTTGGCGAGCACGGACGATGACTTCTCTCAAAGCTGAGAAATCTTCCGCTGAAGCATTTTGTTGATAAGCCTGTAACTCGATGATCGCAAGCTGCTGAGAAGAACTTGCCTGCACACCTGGCGGTTGAGATGGCGAATCTGGACGAGTGCGAGGATCTGTTGCTTGAGCTCTTGAATTCACCGATGCCAGGATCGTCCTCCATTCCCATTCTTGTGCCTGTCGCAGATGGCGTTGAGTCCCGGTAGATAATACTGAAGTTTCAATATAGGGCAGGGGTCCTGCTTGCTGACGCAACTCATCGCCTCTAGCAAACAAGCGCTGTAATGTCTGATAAATTTCTTGGTTGACTGCCTGGTTAACCATTAGAACGGGAACTGCTCCGGTACGAGCATCTTGCCGCTTGGTTTCAGTTGTTTCGCTATCTACAACGCTGGCCGACTCGGGCGCTCGAATGGTTTGAGGGGCAATTGTGTTTACGTCAAGCTTGGGTTCGTTATAAAAACGATGCCCAATTGCACTGGTGAGAGAAACAACCACCAAAATCAAAGCGACAGGTGAAGGGGAGCCACCCCGCTCAGACGACTTTCGCCGCAGAGGATTAGGGCGGAGAGCGATCGCTGCAATCTGTTTGGACTTGAGTTTTGAAACCTTGGACAGAAATCGGCGAGTTTGATCAGCCTCGGTATAGCGCTTTGCTTTCCCAAACAGCCGCCTTACAAGCCGGTTAAAGCGCCTTTGAGAAATATCTAAGAGATGCATCTACCACCACCGAATCGATTTGCTAGATCAAGCTGTGCTAACTCAAGCTGTGTTAGCAAAAACAATGGAACTTTTGGAGATACCAACGCCACACTAAAGGCGGGAGTTTTGGTAGATGGACATGAACAGTGGCGACTTCACGTTGTCTGATTTGCAGCAAAAAAGCTAACCCTGAGTAATAGTATATCCAAGCCAGATTTTAGGCATGTAAATTTGTAAAGCCAGGCGAAAGATACAGTAAAGAGTGCCGAGTATTTGTAGTTGAAAGTATGAACTCATTGCTGTAGCTAAACAGGTTGGTGCACGAGGCTACAGATGGAAGGGCACCCCGGGGAGCGGGGAGCCCTTCCATCTACTTACAATTAACGCTAAACGCTATAGGGCTGCTGAGTGGGGTTTAGTGGGGACGAATGACCTTTGGGGCCGCGATCGCAAAAGTCTGCCCGGGGTAATTGAGTAGGTGAACCAGGTCATAGGCTCCAGACCAAGCGGCTAAAAGTTGATCAGACAGCTGTTGCAGTTCCGCTTCGGTAGCGACGCCCCACAGGTGGTTTAGGGGTGAGTGTTCAGAACTGCCGCGACTCAGAGCACTCCGCCAGTTTAAGGGAATGCTGCTAATCCCGTTGTAAGCTCCAGATAGGGCTGCTGTAAGGCAGGTGGTTTGCGGGTTTCGGTGAAGCTGGGCAGCACGAGTAACGGAAAGGCAAAAGTCTTCTGGTGTGTTTAGAAAACAGTGAAAGGCGATCGCAATGGTCAGCGCATCTAATCCAGTTTGTGATTTGCTAAGCTGGTCGCGAATCT
This sequence comes from Cyanobacteria bacterium FACHB-471, assembly GCA_014695345.1. Lineage (GTDB taxonomy): Bacteria > Cyanobacteriota > Cyanobacteriia > Elainellales > Elainellaceae > JAAUTN01. Next base: position 63,252 of record JACJOC010000012.1, on the reverse strand, counting down.
GAGCTGTCGCTCTATCAAGGCTAGTCTGGTTTAAGGATTGCGCGAATCGAAGCTGCTCAACAAAATTAGCAGAATTAGATGGAGCGGATGGGTCTGTCGTTGTGGGACGATCGCGGTTCAGCTCCAGTTCTTCAACGATTTCAGCAATGAGTTGGGTTGGGTCAAGCTGTTCTCTCAGCGCTAGGGAAAGGGCATAACTGATGGCAAGAACTCCATCACTCAACTCTGGTCGATGTCGCCAAACTTTGTCTGCCTGTTGAAGCTCCTGTTCTAGCTGATGAGGGTCAGCATGAAAAAACAGAGTAATCGGAAGGGCAGCGATCGCCAACCCCGCGTCAATCTGTGGAAAGTCTGGAAGGGGGCTGCCCTCATCTTGTTCAGATGAATTTCGTTCAGAATTCGGTTCTCTGTTCGACTGTTCAAACGGAATTTCTAAGACATCCAATACCTCATTAATCCAGCTTGTTTCGCCACCGCCGCCTCGAATCAGTCCTTTTATCAGCTGGACAGCTACGCGACCCCAAGCTGGTGCGATCGCAATCCTGTTTGCAAGCGTTGAGTCGCTAAACCCCCAACGGCTTAGACTCGTCCACTGAGAGGGCTGTTTGACTTGCGGCTGTTGGCTTTGCATAACCTGACACTGAGTGCCTAAAATTTCTCCCAGGGCGGCTCCCAGTAAAACAGCTTGAAATCGGCTGGAAAGTGAATAGCGCATTGACTGTATCTGTGGATTTCTGGCGATCGCCTCATTCATCATGACAAGAATTTGGGATAAACTCAGAAGGATTTTGATCCGCAGTCGTGGTCTCTCAATGCAAACAGGACTCCAGCCCAGCCGCACTCACTTGATGCAAAATCCGGGGACCGCCACCCCATTCCCTCGATGCCTGCAAATTGGGCAGGTAGCACTGATTGGCTGCTTTATGCTGCTTGGCTTAAGCGCTTCACCCGGCAGTAGCCAGGAAGCTCAAGCGCCTGCACCGAATGCTGAGATTTTGCCACTGGAAAGTAGCCGCATCACGTTGCGAGTGGGTAGTCAGGGCACACAGGTTGCAGAGTTGCAGGCAATGCTCAAGCTTTTGGGCTACTACAGCGGCGTAGTGGACGGTGTGTATCAGGAGAGTACTGCGATCGCCGTTACCGCCTTTCAACAAGCAGCAGGGTTGACCGCAGATGGAGTTGTTGGACCTGGAACATGGGAACGATTGCTACCTGCGTCTCCTTCAGTAAACGGAGTGTCCTCTGCGACTGGGGCGATCGCTCCCTCTGCAAGTAGTTCGGCTACACCCGATACCGCTGAAACAACGGCTGCGACCCTTGCTTTCCCAACGCCTTCTTCCGTTGAGTCGACTGCGACTCCATCGGCTGCTACGGCTAATGCAAGTGAGACAGCCAATACAGCGCCCAACCCTACACCTGCTGCTAGTGCAGGCAATACGGAAGGCGGAACATCTGCCCAAGCAGCCAACTCCAGCACTCAAGCAACGGCTCAGTCCAGCGTAGATCTGCCTATCCTTAGAGTGGGAATGCGCGGACCAGCCGTCACTCAACTACAAGAACGGCTACGAGCCACAGGATTTTTTAATGGCCCCGTAGATGGCGTTTTTGGCACAGAAACTCAGAACGCAGTCAGAGCTGCTCAGCGTAATTCTGGGCTTGAGTCAGACGGAGTAGTTGGACCCGCAACTTGGGACGCTTTGCTGCGTTAAAGGGCATTCAATTCAACCTATTTGTAGCAGTCCTATTGTGACCTCCAACTTCTTCAAGAAATTGGAGGTCTTGATGTTTATACCCTATTGCAGACCGCTCCATCTTACGGAAGCCATTCTTTCAAATGGGATAATTTTTTGCTGCTTTTTGAGGTGAATTCAGTCCAAAGATAGATCACAACATCCATTTCCTCAGAAGGAGTTCTTTCTGGATGGTTCTTGTTAACTTGTATTTGTTCGCTCCTTTCATAGATGTCTGCATTGCTCAGTTAAAAGTGCATCTCCTGATGTAGTTCTCATAGCTCTAAAGCTCTGCCAGAAGAAGCTTTGACCTTGATTTAACAATAGTAAATTAAAGGCTATTGAGAACGGTCAGATTAATATAAATGTCTTTTTGATTGAATTCTGTTGGTGTAATATGACTCACTCAAATAATAACGATCGAACTCGCATTCAGAGCGATCGCCCTACCTCTATCCAAAACGATCATCATCAGGTTTATCCTAATTCTGGTAATCAAGTCTCTGACCGTCGCCGCATCTTGAACGACCGCGAGGTAGAGCTAGTAAATCAGGATTTAGTAAACCCCAACCCATCCATCGGCAACGGTAACCGAACTGCTTCTCCCGCCTCCTATCAGAATGGATATACGCAGGGACGTGTTGTCGAGCGTCAGGCATACGAAGAGAACTTGCGAGTTAGAGACGACAATAGCGCTTCACGAGGTTTATTGCTTGGCATTCTGCTGACTTCTCTTCTGGGCTTAACCGTAGGTGCTCTGTATTTTGTCAATCAGCAGAGCCAAACTCCGGTTGTGCCCGTACCCGTCCCTGTAGAACCCCAAGAGGAAACCGAGACAAACAACACAGAAGTTCGTGAGCGAATTATTGAGCGGACTCGTGAAATAGTACCTGTACCGCAGCCTCAAGCTCCTGCACCTCAGCAACCTGCTGCTGAACCTGCACCCGCTGTTCCTCCAGCCAGCACGACGCAGCCAGAAGCCGTGCAGCCAGAAACAGCACAACCAGAAACAGCACAACCAGAGGCAACACAACCAGAAGCCGTGCAGCCCGAGCCAGCACAACCACAAGTATCTGAGCCGGTACCTCCTGCTGCTAATCCTGTGCAATAGAGCAGATAATATCTACTTCTAAACTGGATTATTGGACTTGAACCTGCTTCCTACCTCCTTCCAGCAGGGATACGTTTGAAAGCTCTTCCTGGAGGGAAGAGTAGAGTCATATTAGTTGAGATAGAAAATGGGGCAAGGCTAGACCTTGCCCCATTTTCTGTTTTGGCTTGAGTGATTAGTTTGGTTAAGAGAATTCTCATTGCTAAAGAAATTGTACTCTCCCAGGCGACGGGCTATTAATAAGTTAAGAATGAGACGGACGGGCGATCGCAAATCATCAGCCGGGTTGCCATTCCGAATCAGCCAACTTGTCTTTTGAGTTAGGAACTCCATGTAATTCAGTCCGCCTACAATTTGTTCCAACTCATCAATCTGAAAATTAGCCGCTACCAGTACCGCTGTAATTGCTCCAGCCGAAGTGCCTGCCAGTTTGCGCCAGCGAAAGCCCAAGTCATCGCAGCAGCGCAACGCACCTAGAAAAGCGATTCCCCGTACACCGCCTCCTTCAAACACGCCGTCTATGTAAATTTGACCATCTATCGAAGCAGGAGGAGGCATTCGACTTAAGATGTCTGCCTTCTCTTCAGATGTCAGCCGCAGTCCCGGTTCTGCCAGAATGTGGTCGGATTTCCACGCCATCGACAATGCCTCCCTGAAAGATTAGACCAGTGATATTGACGGGATACAAAGGCTAACTTTGCATTAACGGAAACCACGAATCATCAGGTTGAAACGGGCTAGAACACTGTCGCTAGAACATCGCCACTAAAACGCTATCAGTACCCTCTAGGGTAATGCTGCCATTTAGCTTGCTTGCTTAGGATAAAAACGTGAATTTGACAGGTAAAAAAAGTTGCAATTCCTATTCATAGAGGCAGCTTTTTATGACCTGTTCAATACACTTGCAACAACAAAACGTAGAACAGGAGAAGTAAAGCTATGGCAACTTTGGATGTCACTATTAAGACAGGTGGGGATGATCTACGCAGCGGCAGCCACGCAAACTTTTACGTCAAACTGCAAAATTCGCCGGTCAAAGAGTTTATGAGACTGGTTGGAGGATTGGGGGGAGGTTCGGAGACCATTACTCAAGTGGAGGTTCCTGAATTGACAGACCCTAATCAGGTGGAGTTTTTCCAATTGCAGCATGTTTCTCAGGAGAAAGGCACAGAAACAGCAGACAACTGGGATTTGGAATCAATCCAGGTGATTCTGCGGGCAGGACGGTTTCCTGCCGTTGTTGGCGAACATGGGGCGCATCGATTTGCGGGAGATAGCCGCTTGATTACTTTTGGCGGTACGGATACTTAATAGTGAGGCAGTTGTTTTCATTGTCTAGACTTTATTGTCCAGACTGGCTAAGAGCTTCCGAGAGGTAATCGGCGGTAGCCTCGACGAGGGCGATCGCATTTTCGTACACCATTCGCGTTGGCCCTAGCATTCCCACACTGCCAACCTGGGTATTTCCCCGTTGATAGGTTGCAGAAACCAGGGTGCATGTGCGAATCGGCTCCAGCGGATTTTCAGAGCCGATTCTAACGGTGACTCGCTTGCCAGGGTTTTCAGGTTCAGTAGACTCGCAGATTAGCGACCAAAGCTGGTCTTGCTCTTCTTCTAGAAGTTGAATGATCGTTTGAACCTGCTGTAACTCTGAAAACTCTGGCTGACGGCGCAACACTTCAGCAACGCCGCTAATCAAAATTTGGGTAGAAACGGGCACCTGACTGCGGCTTGCTAATTCTTGGAGAGATACGCGCAACAGGTCTGCGTAGCGCTCGAATTCTCGTCCAAGGTCGCTCCAGTCGAGTGTGGAGATCTCACTGAGCGATCGCCCCCGTAGATGGCTATTGAGGAAATTGGAGAGAATTTGCAGCTCCCGGTCGAGCAGTTCGGCATCGGGTTGCGTATCGCTGCTCAGTTTGGGCAAGTTGACCAGGGTGGATTGAGTTTCGTATGAATCTAGCACCACAATCAGCATCACCCGTCCGGGGTCAATTTGCACCAGTTGCAGGTGACGCAGTTGCACCGTGCTGGCTTGGGGCATAGTGATTAGCGCAATGTAGCCACTCAAGGTTGAGAGAATTTGAGCCGCACCGCGCATCAGTGCCTCAAAGCTGCAATTGTCCCAGTTCAACTGGTCTGAGAGCATTTGGTCGGCTCGACGAGCCAGCGCTTCTGAGGGCGTAATTAGCTGATCGACATAGATGCGATAGCCAGAGTCAGAGGGAACTCGTCCTGCTGAGGTGTGAGGCTGATAGAGCAAGCCTGCCTTTTCCAGGTAGCCCATCGCATTGCGAATCGTAGCGGGGCTGACCCTGGGATTAAATCCTTCCACCAGCGCTTCAGAGCCGACGGGCTTAGCAGTAGCGATGTAGTGACGCACCGTTGCCCAGAGAACTTGCTGCTGGCGATCGCTAAGCTTGAGTTGTATTGACATTTGAGCCAGAGCTAAAGTGCTGTTTACTGATCGTAATTTAGCTGACCTGTCGTTGCCTAGTTGGTAGGGGCTAATACCGAGCCGAGCAGCGCAGGGAGAACAGGGTTAAATCGGGTTAAACCGTAAGGTTAATAACGAGGAACAGTTGGATCAACAGCGGTTGAGTAGGCATCAATGCCACCCGTCAAGTTTTTGACATGGGTAAAGCCTTGATTGAGCAACCAGTGACACATCTGGGCAGAGCGCACCCCGTGGTGACACATGACGACGGTTTCTGCGTGAGGGTCAAGTTGCGTCTGAACCTGCCCTGACCACTGAGCAAACTGGCTCAGCGGCAGGCTGTGAAACGAGTCTAGACTAGCGATCGCCAGTTCTTCAGGCTCTCTGACGTCAATCAGTTGCAGGCGATCGCCAGCAGCCAAACGCTCAGCTAATTCCTCAACGCTGATGTGGGCGAGCGGTAGATTCGAAGCTTGAGCAGTCATCGGGTTAACTTAAAACAGTTCTAAGTTGTATATAGTTATGCATACAAACTTAGCACGTTGTCTTCCCTTCATCCCCCGTTCTTCGTGCCATACAAACTGCCATCGGGCATCCGAGTTCCAGTCAAGATTGCCCCTGTCATTTTGACCATGATGCGATCGCTAAATCCAATTCGAGCACCACTCAAATCAGCGCCACTCAAGTCAGCGCCGCTCAAATCAGCCCCAATCAAATTCGCCTCTCTCAAATCAGCGTTACTCAAATCAGCCTGAAGCAAATTCGCTCGAAACAGGTTTGCTTTCTGGAGATTCGCACCGTTTAAGTTGACATTGTGTAGAAATGCGTCGGTCAGGTTAGCCCCGCTCAGGTCGGAGTTGCTCAAGTTTCTACCAGATAGGTCTTTTTCTCGCAGGTCTGACCCACTCAGGTTTGACCCACTTAGGTCAGGAGCCTGTGGTTTGGGCTGACGTGGAGCGGGCTGATAGGTGTGGTGAGCCGAAGACGAATGAGCTTGCGCCGAGCTAGGAGGCTGAGCTTGGGAGTGAGTTGGGGATGACTGAGACTGACGATAGGTTGACTGATTAGTTCGGGATGGACTGTGACGAGACTGCTGCGACTCAGAAACGGGCTGCTGGTCGCGAGGCTGCTGGTAAGCATCTTGTCTATAAGTAGAAGCAGTCTGGTTGTTAGAAGCAGCCTGGTTGTTGGATTGGGAACTGGTTTGGGGCGGCTGATAGTAGGGTCGGGGCGGTGGTTGGTAGTAATAGCGAGGATGGATGGGTTCGCGTCGAGCTTGCGTCTGGGTGGTTTGAGATGAATTGGACGAGCTGGACGATTTGGATTGGCTGGATTGGGTACTGTGGTGCGATCGCAACCGATCTCGCGCCTGGTTAATCTCCTTCAGTTTCTCCTGGGCCTTTTGCAGCAAACGTGGGTTGTCTTGCGGAATACGATCGGGATGCCAGATGAAAACCAAATCCTTGTAAGCCTGGTTCACTTCTTCCAGTGATGCTCCAGGCTCCAGGTCTAGCACTCGATAGTAACGCTCCAAGTCGTTCTTTCTTAACAAGATATCACCACCTTTCGGCAAGCCATTGGACTTACATTAATCCGAAGTAGCCAAACATGAGTTAAATAGAATACTTCCTTTAGAAGTCAGACAGGATTATGCCCCTTTCGAGCAACAGCCCTGTCTTACTGCTGCAAGCAATGTCTTGATTTTAGTATGACTGGCTTAGCGATCGCCTTTTCCACTCTTTCCTATTACAGCAACTTTCGTCAAAACGAGCCTCATTCTATGGAAATTGAGCATAGCTGTGTAAGCCTACTTCCATAGTCGTGCATTGTCCCAAACCTTTGGTCCTAAATTCGTAGGTTGGGTGAAGCAAAGCGGAACCCAACAGTCCCTTGAATGCGACGGGTCTGACTGCGACTAGTCCTCACGCCCTCAACTCACCTGCATCTAAAACTAAACTGACTCTCTCTACAAAATGATGTGCCTCCAGGCTCCAATCAAAGCTGACCTCGCTGAATAGGAGGTCAGCCTAGCTAGCTATGAAGCCAGCCTACCTAACTACGAAGCCAGCTTAGCCACCCCCTAAGCCAGCCTAGTTAGCCATGAAGTCAGCTTCACCTGCTGGGAAGCCAGCTTAGTCAGCCACGAAGCTAGCTTCGTCAGCTACGAAGCCGGCCCAGTTAGCCATAAAGCCAGCTTCACTTACCGGGAAGTTAGCCTAGCCAGACGTGAAGTTCGCTTAGACGACCACGAAGCTGGCTCACCTGACATGTTGAATCAAGTTCACAGCAGTTAGAGATCAAGCGTCTAACGAATCTAATTCGTAGCCGCAGGAATCAACCTGCCTTGCAGGCTACTGAAAGCCCAGAACTTATACGGAATCCGTTTCGTAAAGAAGCACTATTGGGTGTACGGGCGAAGCATTCGGTCATAATCCTTGCCACTGAAGCACAATTCTTTTGCCGAACGCTTTGCCCCTACCGCTACCGCTACTCTACAGATGGTATTTGGTCTTACAGCCACTTTCGGATGGGTGAGCCCTAGCGTAGGGGTAGTTCGCGAACTGCCCTACAGGGATTTGTGGTCTATCCAAGTGGTGCTGTAACGAACCGAAGCAGGTTGGTTTTGTTTCAACAGCGGCAGTTCCAACCGCCAAAGGTCTGGTGCGATTCAAAAATCGGCTTGCAAAATAGCTTCTCCGCGCCGATACAGTTCTCGCGCATACTCCGTCCAGGTGCCCTGACCCCAATAGCGAAAGCAACTAGTCTGCAACAGCAGATTGTGCAGCAGCGCGTTACGGTAGCGGGGTTGCCGGGTGAGCGACGGATCGTCTGCCAGCAACGGATCAATCGTCTGGTGAAATAGGGCACTGAGTTGATTCATTGGCGTGAGGACGTTTTCGTAGCCTTTCACCCAGCTCAGGTCGTTTGTCCAGGAGCTACCATCCATGTGAAAGTTGGGGTTAGCTTGCTTGAGGCGGGCGATCGCCCCACTCACTGCCTCTGGACTAACCGCGTCTCCAATCTGCTGCCAGATCTGGTGCTGCCCCACTGCCTGACAGGTAGGATAGTCTGCTGGTTGAACCCCTGCCGCCTCAATTAGCTCCAGATATTCAGTCCCGTTTAGCCCCACTACGCCCGTTTTGCCGCCGCCTGACTGCCTCATGTCATACCAGGCATTCTTAAACCCGGAGGGAAACTCATTCATCATCACGCCGCCATTCTCGCCATCGCCAATCTGCGACACCAGTGGCGGAATCGTCACCCCACCCAACTGCTGCCGAGATAGCGTTTTTGCCTCATAGTATGGCTGCATCTGCGCCACCAGCTTGGTGTCCGAACCCTGGGTCTTAATCAGAGCAGTGATACTGATTGTCTCGCCATGAGAGTTACGGGCAGCCAAACGGTGAGGCAAGTGTTTGTTAGACAGCGGTTGCCCCTCTAGCGTTTCTACGGCGTGTTCCTGCACCAGCAGCCAGCGGTAGCCACATTCCTTTAACGCTTTGACAAACTCATACAGCGTGTCGGGATGGTTGGGTAGGTGCATCTCTGGCGGTGAGAAGCCCTTCACACGAGCTAGTGCATCCCAGCCAAAAATTGCGGCAAAGTGATGCTGCCACGCCTGGATATGCAGCTTCAGGTCAGGAATCGGGGTAGATGGCGCAACGGCGTGGCTCCACATGGTTCCCAGCCATTCCACGTAGGGTTGATAGGTTGGGTCACAGGCAACACGCTTCAGGTTCTCTAAAATGTCGCCCCTGCCCATCTGCCGTAACCCCCACAGTAAGTTGCCGGAGTAGTCGAGCATGACGCGAGGGTTGCAGCCCTGAGACACCAGTTCGGGAATAAAGTCGGCAATGCGGGAATAACACCAGGAAAACGGACCAGCATTGTGGTTGTCGCCTTCGTGGGTGTGTTCAAACATGTATTGCAGATGCCCGATCAGCTCACCATTTGCGCCAGCGGGAACAGTGGGCTGATGCATGTGCAGGGCGATCGCAAACGCCGCTGAGACATCCTCTAGCCGAATATTGGTACGGGGCAGGAAAACAGGCTGATTTTGCTGGGCCACCTCCTGCACCTGTGACTCCCAGCCGCAGATGTTGGGCAAGCCCTCAATCAGCTCTGGAAAATCGGCTGAGACGGATGGAGCAGTCTGGATAGAAGCCATAAGGATAAACCTGTTGAGTTATTGCTGATTTAGATAGAGAAAAGCTTCCACCTCGGCAGCCGTGGGTTGAGCGGCGATCGCCCCCGCCCGCACTGTGGTCAATGCCCCTACCGCACTAGCATAGGTGACAGTTCGCTTTGCCTCACCAGGGTCACTGAGCGACTGAACTCCGTTTTGACAAACCTGATGCAAGAAACCCGCTACAAAGCTGTCTCCGGCTCCGGTGGTGTCTTCTGCCTCGATTGAGAAAGCGGGCAATTTCCCCTCGTTTTCACTCAGGCAATAGGCGCTGCCTTGGCTACCTGCCGTCACTAACACGCCTTCCACATCATCTAGTCTGTGAGCGATGATGCCTGGATCTTGCGTATCAAACAGCCATTCGGCTTCCTCGTCAGAGAGTTTGAGGAAGTCAACCCGCTTGATCAGGTCTTGAATGGTTGATCGGGCGGCTTCTGGGTCTTGCCAAAACATTGGTCGCCAGTTTACATCGACTATGATCTTGACGTAATGCTGCTCTGCCAACTCTAACGCCTGCTCGATCGCCTGCCGCGTTTCAGGATAGGCAAGCTCTAGTGTCCCTAACACCAAAAAATCGGCAGCATCAAATAAGGAAACGGGCAAGGAATTTGCCTGGAGGCGAGTATCTGCAAACTCAGCCGTGTCGCGATCGCCAAACCCAGCAAAGATGCGATCGTTGGTGTCAGTCCGAACTACATAGATCTCACGAGTTGGGGCGGTCGGGTGGCGCTGAATGCCAGTTCCGTCTACGCCAATCTCTTTGAGCAAATCGACCAGCGTTTGCCCTGGCTCATCTTCACCTACACAGCCAATAAATCCAGCACTGGTGCCTAGTTTCACCAGTGAGCAAGCAACGTTTGCAGGTGCGCCGCCGGGATAGGGAGTCCAGGAGGTAACTTGTTCGAGCGGTCGTCCAGGTTGATCAGACAATAAGTCAAATAGAATTTCGCCGAGACAGAGGACACGGGGGTTAGTCACAGCTATCAATCTCTCTTAAACCTCATCCCAGCCTATCAGACCGATTCTCGTCGCGCTTTAGGTGAATCACATTTACGGAAAGTTTTTCGGTTTTGGGTTTTGGTTTTGTCAGAGGAATTTAGCTAATCCCCTGCTATACAAAGGTACTAAGCAATGTTAAGGTAATCTCCGAAGCAGAGACGTACTTCCTTTCAAAGTGTGTTTTTAACTCAGATTCAGACTTTGAATTTGCGGCTTTCATCAGCTTCTAAGCTGGGTTTCAAACTTTAGTTTCTAAGTCGTGGAAGCTAGGTACTTAGCCGCTTCAGGGCGATCGTAGAATTCAACAAAACGAATCATGTTTTCTCCAAACAAGCAATGCATCGCCCTGATCTCGGTTCATGGTGACCCCGCGATTGATATTGGCCGGGAAGAGGCTGGAGGGCAGAACGTTTACGTTCGTCAGGTTGGCGAAGCTCTATCGCGATTGGGGTGGCAGGTTGATATGTTTACCCGTCGGGTTAGCCCCGATCAGCCTGCAATTGTTGAACACACTCCCAACTGCCGCACGATTCGCCTGACTGCTGGAGCGGCTGAGTTTGTTCCTAGAGACGAACTGTTTGAATATCTGCCAGCCTTTGTGCAGGAGTTTCTCAACTTTCAGCAGCAGGCGAAGACCTACTATCCCCTTGTTCACACCAACTATTGGCTGTCATCCTGGGTTGGAATGGAGCTGAAGAAGTTTCAGCCAATTCAGCAGGTGCATACTTACCACTCAGTTGGAGCGGTAAAGTATCAGGCAGTTGACCAGATTCCGCCGATCGCCTCTACTCGCTTAGCTACCGAGAAAGCCTGCCTGGAAACAGTGGAGCGTGTCGTGTCAACTAGCCCTCAGGAACAAGAGCATTTGCGATCGCTCGTTTCCATCGAGGGCAACATCGAGATCATTCCCTGTGGCACGGATATTTGCAAATTTGGCTCCGTTTCTCGTGCTGAAGTTCGGCAGCAATTAGGCATCGATCCTGATACGAAGGTCATTTTCTACGTAGGACGGTTTGATCGCCGCAAGGGAATTGAGACACTTGTGCGGGCAGTCGGACGTTCTCAACTGCGCGGCAAGGAAAAACTAAAGCTCATTATCGGTGGCGGCAGTCGTCCTGGACACAGCGATGGCATTGAGCGCGATCGCATTGAAGGAATCGTCGCCGAGTTGGGCATGACTGAATTCACCCATTTTCCTGGTCGAGTCGGTGAGGTTGAACTACCGATCTACTACGCTGCATCGGATGTTTGCGTCACGCCAAGCCACTACGAACCGTTTGGGCTAGTGGCGATTGAGGCGATGGCTTCCGGTATTCCGGTAGTAGCTAGCGATGTGGGCGGGTTTCAGTTCACAGTGATCCCAGAAGAAACGGGGCTGTTGGTTCCGGTGAAAGATGACGCAGCGTTTGCAGCAGCAATCGATCGCGTTCTGACCGAACCTGGACTGGGCGATCGCCTGGGTCGAGCTGCCCGTACTCGCGTCGAGCAATACTTCAGTTGGGATGGGGTTGCCTCCCAACTGAGTGGTTTATACAGTCACTTACTGATCAATCAAATGGCTGGCGAGAAAACCAGCTCATCTGCTAATTCGGTTGCCAATCAGCTATCTAAAGAGTTAGATCGGGCCACAGTTTCCGGTTCAAAGTGAGCCTCAAAACCTTCCCGCTCCTCGATTTGAGGCAAAGCAGGCTGATTTACCGTTAGTCGAGGGAGGCGATGCTTAAAGCTGCACAGGATTTCCCAGGAAATCGTATTCAGTAGGGTCGCCCAGTCGTCTGCTGAAATGTGTTCTTTGCCATCTTGCCCTAATAGGGTGACGATTTCCCCTTCCTGTAAATCGGGCAGGTTCGTTACGTCCAGCATGAGTTGATCCATCGTAATCGCTCCCACCTGCTGCACCCGCTGTCCTCGAATCAGTACGTCCATGCGGTTAGACAGGTTGCGAGGAATACCATCGGCATACCCAATCCCAATGACTGCGAGTGGCATCTGGCGATCGGTAATGAACTGATGTCCATAACTAACGCCTGTTCCAGGTTGAAGCGCTTTTACTTGCGTCACCCGCGCCTTCACTTGCAGTACAGGTTTCAGGTCAACTTTAGGCTGAAGGTGAGGGGCTGGGTGAAGTCCGTAGGTCGCCAGTCCAACCCGCACTAAATCGTAGTGTAAGTTCGTGTCAGCTAGAGTCGCAGCAGAGTTTGCCAAGTGCAGCCGGGGTAAGGAAATGCCAGTGGCACGAATTTGGGCGATCGCCTGCTCATATCGAGCTTGCTGCTGCCGCATCACTGTTTCATCAGGATCATCTGCCGTTGCCAGGTGGGAGTAAACGCTGGCAATCTGCAACTGGGGCAACCGCTGTACCAACTGCACAAACTCGGCCGCTTGCTGCCAGGGTGCGCCCAGCCGAGACATCCCTGTATCTAGCTTCAAGTGAACTGGAAGTGGAGAGCGTTGAGCAGATTGGTTCTGAGAACGACTTAAGGTTTCAGCACAAACCAAAGCTTGTTTGAGCGTAGCGAGGGTGGGCTGAAGCTGCCAGCGAGCGATCGCCCGTACCTGTTCTGGCGTATTTGTTGCCCCTAATAGCAAAATTGGAGCCGTGATCCCAGCCTCTCGCAGTTCAATTCCTTCTGGAATCGTCGCCACGCCCAGCCAGGTTGCGCCATGTTGTAAAGCGGTTTGGGCGATCGTTATGGCTCCATGTCCATAGGCATCAGCCTTCACTACCGTCATTAGCTCGGTTCCAGGTGATAGCAGCCGCTTTAACTGCTGCACATTATGAGCCAGCGCAGCCAAGTCAATTTCTACCCAGGCTCGCTCTCGCTTCATCGAAGCAACACTCGAAGATTGCTCCCAACTCAACATCTCAATTTCCTCCTCTGTCACTCACACCAATCACCACTCACACAAAATGTAAGAGGTCTAAAGAATTTCTTCTACAACCCGGACAGGGTTGCTATATTTACCTACGAATGTCAAAGATTGTAAACACCTGGAAATTTCGTATTTCCTTCGGTTGAGATGATCCCAGCATCCCCCCAGAATTTGGCCGTCCGTGTTACCATCTGTGAAACCCTCTTCTCACTGAGCCATAATGGGCAAGGTATTGGTGCTGAATGCCTCCTATGAGCCGCTCAACATCACGAGCTGGCGACGGGCGGTTGTGCTGTTGATTAAGGGAAAAGCAGAGCAGGTCGAGCATAATGGCAAGATAGTTTATGCTGAGTTGCCTCTGCCAACGGTGATCCGGCTTCGTCACTATGTGCGGGTACCCTACAAGGAAATTCCTTTAACCCGCCGAAATCTCCTCCACCGAGACAGTCATTCCTGTCAATATTGTGGGTACACCGGAGACGACCTGACGCTAGATCATGTGATCCCGCGGTCGCGAGGCGGGGGGGATTCCTGGGAAAACATTGTCACTGCTTGTGTGCGTTGCAATGTCAAGAAGGGCAGTCGCACCCCCAAAGAAGCGAATATGCCGCTGCGGCACCCTCCACACAAGCCCTACAGCGGACTTTACTTTGAAGTCACCAAGCACATCAAGAGTGGCGTACACCAGGAATGGCAGAAGTACGTCATCGGCATTTAACAGGAATTTACTCAGGCTAGTCTACAGCATAGGTACACAGCGCTACTTTAGCCGCATCAGGGTTGATTAAGTTGCTCTTGCACCCCTTTAAATGCCGGAACACTCAATCAAATTGGAGATTAAGTTGTGGTTAAGTTGCAAGGCGGCAGAAAAGGATAGTTTCAAACCTGCGATAGATGCGGTTTCAGTCATAGGATACGGGATTTATTCACAAAAGCTGCCATTGATATGCTCCTAAAGATGAGGTGTCAGATTTCTTTTTTTTTGCGAAGATCGTAAATGCAACTAAAAATATTAACTGGGCTGTTGCTAAGCTGAAACATCACCTTGCTGAAAGCGCCAGCCCGCTTTTTTTACACCTGTACTTATGCAATCCAACTCGCTCATCTCTAGTGATGGATTATCCACAGTGACAGAACCTAACTTGAAAGGTTCTAAGTCAGTGAGCCGGGTAGTTGATTATGAAGACGTAGAATATTCGGGAGTAGAGATCAGTCAGGCACCTCTAAACTCTCCAGGACGACGGTTCTCTGAACAGAAAGTAGAAGCATTACGACAAGTCTTGGAAAAGCGTCGGGGCGACCGCCATTTGGTAATTCTGCAAGACTTTCCAGATCCTGATGCGCTTTCCTGTGCTTGGGCATACAAGCTGATTGCACAGCAATTTGGCATTCGCTGCGATATCGTCTACGCAGGTACTTTGAGCCATCAGGAAAATATTGCCCTGGTCAAGCTCACGGCCTTACCTGTACAGCGTTGGTCAGTGCAAGCTGCTCGCGAGAAAGACTTTTCGGTTTACCAGGGATCTGTTTTTATCGACAACCAGGGCACCACGACTCAATTGATGCCTCTGGTGCAGCAAGCTCATATTCCTGTGACCGTTGTGATTGATCACCACAGTTCCCAGGGAGATTTGGAGGCGGAGTTTTCGGATATTCGTTCTCAAACTCGCGCTACCGCAACAATCCTGACCCAATATCTGCAAGCTGGTCTACTTAAGTTAGACAACAACAACGGGGAACACATCAAGTGTGCAACTGCCCTGATGCACGGTTTGCGGTCTGATACAAATCGGTTGATGCAGGCTCAGGAAGAAGATTTTCTGGCAGCAGGTTATCTCAGTCGATTTTATGACAGCCAGTTGCTCAACTCTGTGCTGCAGGCTTCTCGCTCCAAGCGAGTGATGGATGTAATTGAGCGATCGCTCAGAAACCGCATTTTGCAAAACAGCTTTTCAATTGCTGGGGTTGGCTATTTGCGCTACGACGACCGAGACGCGATTCCGCAGGCAGCAGACTTCTTGGTGACAGAAGAAAACGTGCATACGGCTGTCGTCTATGGCATTGTCCATGATGAAGATGAAGATCTGGAAGTTGTGATTGGCTCTCTCCGCACCAGCAAGATTACCCTTGACCCTGACGAATTCATTAAAGAAGCGTTTGGACAAGACACGCAGGGTCGCTTTTTTGGTGGTGGACGAGCGATGGCGGGTGGCTTTGAGATTCCGATGGGCTTTCTTTCGGGCTTCAACGAAAATTCTGAATACACCCGAATCAAGTGGGAAGTGTTTGATGCTCAGGTCAAGCAAAAACTGCTGAGGCTGGTTGACCCAGAAGAGGGCGTAATCCGTACGGCTTAATGTTTAGGCGGTTTGATGAGCGTGACTGAATCAACTGAGCTGACCGAACTTTACCTGATTCGCCACGGCATTGCGGCAGAGCGAGGCACCTATCAGGAAGATGGCGATCGCCCCCTGACTGAAGTGGGGCAACACAAAACCACAAAGGTCGCAGAACGACTGTACGAATTAGGCGTGCGCTTCGACCTGATTTTGACCAGTCCGCTGGTACGGGCAAAGCAAACTGCCAAAATTTTGCAGTCTGTGGGATTGAGCGACCGCCTAAAAGAATCAGATGATCTCGCCCCGGAAGGAGACTTCGATCACTGGTTAACTTGGCTCAACCAATGGCAAGCAGGCGGGACGCAGTTGGCATTAGTTGGCCATCAGCCTGATTTAGGGGATTGGGCAGAAACTTTGATTTGGGGTGAGTCCAAACAGCAAATTGTTCTCAAAAAAGCAGGAGTGATTGGCTTGCTTCTACCCCAAGCAAAACCTCCAGTGGGACAAAGTCAGCTCTTTTGGCTCACGCCTCCCAAATTTTTGCTTTGATTGAGCAACTGGCACTATGACCAATAGCCTATCAAGATATCCTCTGCACAAAATCTAGCAGGTGGTGCGCCATTTCTAGCTTGCTGCACGGAGCGATCGCCTGCTTATTGCCTGATTTGTCCAAAAAGATTGCCTGATTTTGGTTGCTGCCAAATCCGCTATCAGGTTGATCAACTGGATTGGCAGCGATCGCATCTAACTTCTTGCGCTGCAACTTCTCTAGAGCGGGGGGAAGAATGTCGCCCGTCTGAGCCGCGAAGCCAATCAAGCGCTGATGAGGACGTTTGCGATCGCCTAAGTCTGCTGCAATATCAGACACGGGTGATAGCGGCAAAGCAGTAGGGAGCGATCGCTTCGGCAATTTCATAGAGCTATAGTCGGTTGGCTTCACATCTGCCACTGCTGCCGCCAAAATCGTCCAGTCAGCAGCCGTAAAGTAATTCAGCATCATTTGGTGCATCTCTGCGGCACTGGTAACCGGAATCAGCCGCACCCCTGACAGATCAGCCAGCAACTCAGCCTCCATTGGCGCGTGAACTAATGTCACTGCTGCACCTCGATGCAGTGCAGCTTGTGCCAGAGCCACTCCCATCTTTCCGGTTGAGGGATTGCCAATAAACCGCACAGGGTCGAAATGTTCACGGGTGCCGCCCGCGTTAATCAAAATTTGCTTTCCAGCCAAATCTCGTTTGCCGCCAGTGTGTAGGAGCGATCGCAACTGCGCCAAAATTTCACTGGGTTCTGCCATGCGACCGTTGCCGATGCGATCGCACGCTAAAATTCCTGCAGACGGACCAACCGTGTGATAACGTTTGTCCGTCTGCACTTGCTGCCAATTTCGCTGAACAGACTGCTGCTGCCACATCTCCGTATTCATGGCTGGAGCCAGCAGCACCGGACAGGCAGAAGCCAGGACAGTATTGGTCAACAGATTGTCTGCCAGACCATAGGTGAGCTTTGCCAGGGTGTTTGCAGTGAGGGGGGCGATCGCAAATATCTCTGCCCACTCGCCCAGTTCAATGTGTAGGGGACGGTGGTGAGTAGGCTGCCAAAAGCTTTGATCCGTATAGGCTGGGTGGCGGCAAAGGGTGGCGATCGTCAACGGTGTAATAAATTCCTGTGCCGAATTAGTCAAAATTGCTCTAACGTCAGCCCCAGCTTTTGCCAGCGTCGAGATTATTTCACAAATTTTGTATGCAGCAATGCCGCCGCCTACCCCGATTAGAATTCGCCTGCCCTTGATTCCCTGGATGGAATTGTCATCTGTCATGTGTCACTGGTCATCGATTAGTTGTAACAGCAGCCTTGAATGGTAAAGGTAAACGGTCTCAACTCAACCTACAATTCAAAGATTTGTCAGTCAATTAGAAGCCAAACTGAATGTGCTTCAAGATTAGAACAGGGCTAACCGCGACACTCAAAGAACTGCTTCATGAGACGCGATTCAATCTTCTACAAGCTGTTCCAGCAATCCCCCACCCTTCTATTTGAGCTTTTGTCTCACCCTCCTGCCAACGCCGGGTGTCCGTGATGGTATTAACAACCGTGGAGGAAGCCAAAGCTCCGGCAGAAGCCCGGTATCTGCTGAGCCGGACCCGTGCTGAATCATCTCCGTTAAGCAGCCATGCGATAATTGAGATGGTCACAACCGTCATGTCCTATCGGTTTGAACATCTGAGTCGAGTAGAAATAGAAGCAATGCTGGACATCACGCTAAAGGAAACCAGAGTTTACCGAGAAATCAGGGAAGAAGGACGACAGGAAGAAGCTGTCAGCCTTGTTAACCGCTAGCTAACCAGGCGGTTTGGAGAACTCCCTGATGGATTGCGTTCCCTTGTTATTAATTTGCCGCTACCAACCCTGGAAATGTTAAGCGAAGCACTACTAGATTTCACGAGTGTGGCTGAGCTGCAGGCTTGGTTGGAGGAGCGATCGCACTAGCTGCAAGCATGTGCTGATTGATTTCTGGGTAAACAGCTTGTACTACTACAATGAAGAGGCGAGTTTGTCTAAGACCTCGACTGTTTAGTCCTTTCTATACCTGATTTAGCTCATGCCTCCTCGTTGGCCCCGTGAACCCGATCGCAACGATCCTGCCTACCGTAAGCTCGATGATCGGATGAACTTTGCAATCCACGTTGCAATCTTTGCCGCCACAAATTCTGGACTTTGGTTCGTTCGTACGCTCCAATCTCAAAACTGGCCTTGGACGGTTTGGGTGACGGGTGGGTGGCTGTTGCTGTTAGTCGTCCATGCGGTGTACATTTTTGCGATCGCCGACTATTCCAACTCAACTGCCTCAGACAAACTACCCAAATCCTCCTAGAGCAAGGCGATCGCCCTTCTAGAGTGCGTTAGGTTAAAGCTATGACTGAGTAGAGTATTGTCTCTGCCCAGGCAGACGAATTAGGTAAACTGCAATGGCTTACTCCGGCACAACAGAGGCGATCGAATCGCTAGCAGCAGAAATTGGTGAAAATATCTACATTGATGTTGCAAAATGGCACCTCTATCTCAGAGATGCCCATTTACACACACTTCTGGCAGAGCGGTTTTATCCGATGCTGACAGACAGCAAAATTGATGAAAGCAAGGTGACAGAAACGCTGAGAAATATCCCCGTAAAGTTAGGCGGCGGTAAGCGTGAACTTCCCTTATCTGATCTGCTGCCTTCCTCGGTTCAAAGCAACTTAGTCGAGCTTCTAGAAGAGTATCAGCGCAAGCTTTAGAAAACTTTAGTAGGTGAGCTTAAAAAATATAGGGGCTTGGCATTGCCAAGCCCCTATATTTTTATTCTTCTTCGACGTATTCTTCCTCTTCCTCGTCTTCACTCATCGGAGCCACAGAAGTTGCCGAAACTGCAACGCCCATCTCTAGCTTTTCACGCACCTTTTGCTCAATTTCTTTAGCAAATTCAGGTTTTTCCTTCGTGTACTTAATTGCGTTGTCGCGACCCTGGCTAATATTTTCGCCGTTATAGCTATACCAGGCTCCCCGACGTGCAATGACTCCAGTTTCTTCTGCCAGGTCAACTAAGCAACCGTAAGTAGAAATGCCTTCACCAAAGATGATGTCAAACTCCGCAATGCGGAAGGGGGGAGCAACCTTGTTTTTGGCAACTTTGACTTTGGCACGAATACCAAATTCTTCCGTCCCTTTCTTCAGAGTTTGAATGCGGCGGATGTCTAGCCTGACCGAGGCGTAGAATTTGAGCGCATTCCCCCCCGTTGTGGTTTCGGGGTTGCCGTAAGAAATGCCGATTTTCTGGCGCAACTGGTTCAAAAAGATGACGCTACAGCCAGTCTTGCCGATGTTGCCTGTGATCTTGCGGAGCGCTTGGCTCATCAGCCTGGCCTGCAAGCCTACGTGAGCGTCACCCATTTCCCCTTCAATCTCAGCTCTGGGTACGAGCGCCGCAACAGAGTCTACTACGACCACATCGACAGCAGTAGAGCGCACGAGCTGATCAACGATTTCTAGGGCAGCTTCACCTGTGTCAGGCTGAGATACCAGCAAGTTCTCAATGTCTACTCCTAGCGCCTTGGAATAGGTAGGGTCGAGGGCGTGTTCTGCATCGACGAAAGCAGCGATGCCTCCTGCTTTTTGGACTTCGGCGATCGCATGAAGTGCCAAAGTCGTCTTACCCGAGCTTTCTGGACCATAGATTTCGATCACTCGTCCCTTCGGCAGCCCACCACCCAACGCCAAATCGAGCGTCAAGGCACCACTAGGAATTGTTTCTACCTTCATACGGGTAGCGTCACCCAACCGCACAATAGTTCCCTTGCCAAAGGTGCGGTCGATCTGGTTAAGTACCAGATTTAGAGCTTTAGTTTTTTCAGAATCTTCACTGCTGGTTTTAGCCATTAGCGCCTCAAAACGGATGTGTGGAGAGTACAGGGGTCAATAAAATTTACAGGGAAGCAGATTTATATTCTAGGCTTCCGTTCCGCCAGCAAGATGCAATAAGCGGATGTAAATTGAAGTTGGATATAAAGTTGAATGCGTTGGGGTGTGAGGTTGGAGCAGCAATGTAACGGCTTAGAGTTGCACTATGCAATCCAGCTTACTGTCTGATCTGTCTGAATCTGGTTACGCTGTAAACAGTTGCATCTTGTCCATTGTAAGGCATTTGAGCTTTAATTGCATACAAATGTACTAACCAATGTCCAGAGTGAAATGCAGTGAAAAGGGCTGCATTGCCGTTAAACGGGTGCCCAACTCAAACCAATGTCTAGATATTTCTGGGTTCTGCAAGGCGGAGAGACCCCACTAGCTACCTTTTTATTTCTAGTGCCTGATTTCGGGTAAAAAGTTCAGCAAAAATTTAGTATTGAGTTGTCTTAGATTTTTCAGAACCACATGCGTTAGAAGGATTGTTCCCTCAAGATCCAGACTTCACCCATTGCAGATTTCAATCTTTTACACAGAATGACAACTAATCTTCCCAATCTGCTTGTTCCTGATACAGCCCTGTCAGTGGCAGGGCTGACTGCCTACATTCAGGAATTGCTGGAACAGGATAACCAGTTGCGTCAGGTTTGGGTCACTGGGGAGGTATCGAGTGCCAGTCGCTATCGCAGCGGGTTGTTTTTTACGCTGCAAGACCCGGATGCAAAAGCAGCGATTAGCTGTGTGATATGGAATAGTCAGCTAACCAAGTTAGCAACTGTGCCTGTTCAGGGGGAGCAGTTCATCATTTTGGGTCGCATTCATGTGCATCCCCAACGGGGCAACTATCAGCTCATTGTTTGGCAAGCGCTTCCAGCGGGTGAGGGGTTGCGGGCATTGCGCTATCGGCAACTGCGGCTGCGGTTGGAAGCGGAAGGGCTATTTGACGCTGAGCGGAAACGTCCTTTGCCGGCTCATCCGCAAACGATCGCCGTCGTCACTTCACCGCAAGCGGCTGCTTGGGGCGACATTAAACGGACTTTGAAGCGTCGCTATCCAGGACTGTGTGTGTTATTTTCTCCAGCATTGGTTCAGGGGGATCAAGCTCCAGCTTCGATTGTGAATGCGATTCAACGAGTTGAGCAGGATGGGCGAGCAGAGGTGCTGATTCTATCGCGAGGCGGTGGAGCAATTGAGGATATGGCTTGCTTTAACGATGAGCGAGTGGTGCGGGCGATCGCCACCTGTCCGATTCCTGTTGTTGCCGGGATTGGGCATCAGCGAGATGAATCTCTGGCTGACCTGGTTGCAGATGTCTGCGCCCATACGCCGACTGCGGCCGCAGAGCAGGCTGTGCCGGAGCTAGCAGATTTGCTGAGTGAGCATCAAGAGCGGGTCAATGCACTCGCTCAGGCAATTGAGCATCGGCTCACTGCCAGCTATGACCATCTGCATCGGCTGCGAGAACGGTTACGACGACTTCAGCCCGATCGCCAGATTCAGCGGGAAACCCAGGCTATTGCCTGGATGCGTCAACGCTTGCTGCACGGAACGGCCCAACAGCTTCAGCAGGCAAACCAGCATTGCCAGCTTTTGCGCCAAAAGCTGATTACCCTAGATCCTAAGGCGGTCTTGCGGCGCGGTTATGCTGTTGTGCGAGAGACAAATGGGAGCGTCGTACGGTCCTCCGCTGAGCTCACTCCGGGACAAGACCTGGCGGTACAGCTTGCTCAGGGGCAGATTAAAGTTAAAGTTTCAGAAATTCCGAGTTCAACCCATGACCCACAGCATCAGGACTCTCTATGAGCGATTCAACTTCCCCTGGAACTGCCTATTCCAAATCCAGCCTAAGTTCTAAAGCGATCGCCTCCGATTCTCAGACTGCTCAAAGCTGGAGTTACGAGCAAACGGTCGCTCAAATTGAAGCAATCATCACGCGGATTGAGTTAGGTGACCTGGAGTTGGCCGACGTATTTGAGCAGTTTGCCACCGCCGTTGAGCATCTGCGCGAGTGCGAAATCTTCCTCTCTCATCAGCAGCGGCAGATGGATGTGTTGGTCGAAACGTTGATGGACGAGCCAGAAGGGTTCTAGGCAATGCTGCCTCGCTTCCTGGCTTCTTTATAGGAAGTGCCGATGCCGCGCAGTCCGGCACGGATCATTTGCTGTTCGAGTAGGGCAAAGAAACGGGCGCGATCGCCTCCCCTAACTACAGCTTGATTATGTGCTTCAGCTAGTGCTACAGGATAACCGTACCCTTTTTGTACTTGAGTCAGCGTCAGGCTGAGGGCAATGTTGAGCAGTTCTGCATCTTCTGCAACCCAGGCAGGAAATTCTATTCGGGCGACTTCTGAGCCAACGTGGGCGTAGCAGAAGTAGATAGCGTGATCTCCGTAGAGATCCAGGATTTTAGCAGAGCTGCGCCAGAGAGGACTGCGCTGACCGGGGCTGAGTAACAGTGACCACAGCGCAGTGTCGCGCAACGGTGCAAACACTTGGCAGGGAGCCTGTTCTGTTTGTCCGGGGCAGTGGGTAGCACAGTCGGGTATGTCGTAGGGGCAGGTGTGCAGCCGCAAAAAGTTGAGTGCCTCACCGCTGCGAGAGGCGCTGAGATAGCCAACCAGGGGAATCTTTGCAGCCTTTAACTGATCCCAGGCGTGAAGAATGGGCGGTAGGATGCGCGCGCGGGCATCCGCAGGCAGCGGCTCCAGAAACCAGTGAATCAGCGAACCGTCTACCATTGCCAGAGTCGGTGGAGGTTCATTTGACAGCATTGACAGTTGCAGGTGTGGCGAAGCAACTTTGCTGACTAATTCCCGACTTTGAATTTCTGTTCCAGTAGCCAATTCTGCCAGCACTGTGGCTTCTGAGACGGTTCGCCGATAGCCCATCCATTCCTCAGTCCGAATTCCCCATTGGCGGGAAATGTACAGGTCTTCAGGACGGTAAAACACTTCCGGCAAACTGTCTAGCAGCGGATGGCGATTTTGGGCATAGCGCAGCACAACCCGACCGACGTTGATCAGATAGCAGTAGGCAATTTCATGGTGGCTGGGGGCAATCTGCGACCCGTCAGTCGCTAAAACGGTGTGGATATTAGGTGCAGCGGTTAGATCAATTCGCGTGTCGAGGGGTTCAATCGGTTCCGCAGCTGCAAAACCAAGGCGATCGCCCCAGGTTTCTTGTAGCGTCACTAGTTCTGCCTGGTGACTTCGCGCCTGCTCTAGCAACTGCTGCGCCAACTCTAACCGCTGTCGTGTTGCAGCCGCTTCATGGGAGAGATGCTGGCTAATGTCCTGCATCTGTCGCGCTAGTTTGATCAAGTCGAGCATGAAGGGATCAGTTGAAGGGCAATGAGCATTATTTGGGGATCACTGAAAACGCTGGAGAATGGCGATCGCCCTGTCTGGGTAGAATCGTAGCCCAACTTGAATTAAATTAGTACAAATGTCTTTAATTAATTTGCTTTAATTAATTGGATGGTTTCCACCCAGATCCGATGTACAGATTTGCAGCAGCTTCTGAATCTGAACTGATTGTGTTTGGCGCAGCGAAACCCGGAGCTTCTGAACAGCAGGTCTTGCAATGGGTTCAGTTTATGCAGCAGCAAGGGATTCAACGAGTTTGCTGTTTACTTCCACAAAAGCAACTCACTCCGTATCCAGACTTGCTAGACACCTACCGACAAGCATTTGGGGACGGTAAAATCCTGTGGGCACCTGTGAAGGATTTTCATCTGGTCGAACCAGAAATGCTCACCCAGAGAATTCTGCCGTTTTTAGCTGAAGCTGATTGGCAGCGTGAAAAGGTGGTCGTTCACTGCTCTGGTGGAGTGGGACGCACGGGGCACATTCTCGCAGCCTGGTTAGTGTTTAGACGAGGATTATTAAATAAGGATGCGATCGCTGCTGTCAAAAGAACCGGGCGCAATCCCTACGAAGCGGCGATCGCTGGAACGCTAATGGGCAGAAATCCTTGGAAGGGAATCTCTCAGTTGAACGCTCTTTTGGATTCTTGCCGTTAACCCAACACTTAAAAAAGCGGAAGAAGGGTTGAACCTTACTCCCGCTTGAAGTTTGAATCGCAATGATCTGTGATCTCTAGTCGAGGAAGCCCATGAGTCCTTCGGGCTGGTCGATCTCGTTAGAGGCGACCGGGCGATTGCCGGGGAGGTGGCTACCTCTCATCAGATCGGCGCTGCTGGCGACAATGGGGCGATGTCCAGGCAGCGTATCGACATCCAGTACTTCAAAGTCATTGGCGAAAACGGGGCGATGACCCGGAAGGCTGTCAACGTCCACAACCCGCAGGTGGCTAGCAGAAATTGGGCGGTTGCCTAGCAGATACCCTGAAATCTCCAGCTTGCTAGCAGCGATCGGGCGATAGCCTGACATGCTAAGGGCATTTTCAACTTCGATGTCACTGGGACCAATAGGGCGGTTAGCCAACTCACCCGATGGACGAAACTGGATCTGACTTGAAGATTTGTTTGATTCAGACTGTCCAGATTTAGTAGCATGGTCAGCCCCCTGTGAATCATTGTTAGATTCAACCGCCGTAGTTTGAGATTCGTTTTCGCTGCTCATCGCTCCCTCCTTTAGTTCCCCACCGTGTCCATTTTTTGTATCGGTTTCAGTAATACTCATCAATCAAATCCTTGGGTGCCTTATTTCAACGGGCGATCGCCCGTTGCATAGCTGCTTGATTAGACTTTTTGGAACGTATTTCTACCGATTTAAACCTTTTAACGCTTTTATTGGCGGCAAAGCTGCACTGCGATCGCAAAGATCCCACTGACTTGGCCTGAAGTTATTCTATGAAAGTTTTCGTAATAATTTAATAATTCAATCTAATTTGTTGATTTGAAGTTATTTACTGACAAATAACTTAATCCAATCACACAAGACTTACCATTCCCTGAGAGCGTTTGCTACTCCGCACTGTAGCGCTTCTGGCAAATTTGTGTCTTTCGCCATCATCTTTAGCTGCTCATGAGCAGCATCTGGGGCAAGTTGCTTGAGGGCGGCGATCGCGTGTAGCTGTACTCCTGGATCTGACTCTGACAGCAGCCCGATCAATGGGTCTAGAGCCTTAATTTCGCCTAAATGTCCTAAGCTAAGGGCGATCGCTTGTTTTCCTGGTGACTGCGGCGAGGACTCAGAATCAAGCAAAGTGATCAAAATTTCCGCTGCTTGAGGCTTTAGCGCTGGATCTTCCACTTTTCCGAGAGCGGCAATCATTTCACGATAGACCTCTGCCGAAACGCAAGGCAGAATGGACTGAATTTTTTTGAGAACGGTTGCGGTCATGCCCCAGCTTAGCGATCGAACAATTTCGATCTGAAAAGCTGAAGGGGTATGAGGGGAGTGCAGCATGTCAGCGAGAGCTTGGGCTGCGGCAGGGTTGCTCAGTCGCCCTAGGGCAATCGCCGCTTGCTGACAAACCTGCAAATTTAAGTCTGTTAAATGAGGAATCAGCAGATTGACCAGGTCGATCTCGGCTTGCAGGTTGGCTCTCAAACCCACAGCAATTACTGCCTCTCGCCGAACTGCCGCTGCCGGATCTTGAAGCGCATTGACCAACACCGGAAAGACACGCGGGTCGTGAAAGCTGCTCAATGCCTCAATTGCTGCTGCACGAATTTCGGGCTGCGCATCGTTTGTAATGCTGAGCAAAGGGGCGATCGTTTGAGAATGGCGAATGCGGGAGAGCGATCGCACTGCCAAAAGCCGAAACTGCTCCATCGACAGCAGTTCTGTTAGCGGAGCAATCGCCTGATTGCCCAAATTTGCTAGAGCTTCTGCAGCAACCGCACTGAGTTCTCCTTCAGCGGTTTTTAGCAAACTGATTAAAACCTCAACTACGACAGGATGGTCAAACTCGCCTAGGGTTCGCACAGTAAACCAGAGCAATTCCCAGTCAGTGTCCTCGTGCTCAAGAATCGCAATCAGGGGAGCGATCGCCTTTGTCCCAAAGCGAGGCAAGAGTTTCGCAACATCCCATCGCGTCTGAAAATCCCCTTCTATAAATAGGTCTAACGCCAGATCAAGCCATAGCTCTGGATTGATGCCGTCTTCTGGAGTTGCCCAGCCATACTGGTTTGCCAGAGCAGACAAAGGCGGAGAACAGTTGCTCCAAGAGTGACTAAACTGCGTGTCGTTTTCAGCTGTATCTAGCAAACTTAGTATTCCTTAAAATCTACAAGACCATCCTGTCAATCGAGCATCAGGCTAATGTAGTCACTACATATTGAAATAGGTTTTGTAACTGAGTATACGGTTCTACCGTGCCAATCTAAATACCCTGTCACTCAAAGAATTAGAAGTCTAGTATTCACACTCGATTTTTTGCTTTTAGTTAACTTTCGCACATTGTGGTTTGAATTGCTCCCCGCATTAAAGTAGGAACCCTTTTGAGAAAATTTGGTTGCTTTTAATACTAATTTGTTCTTCAAGCGTTCTAGTTGTTACTTACGTAACACCCCTATTTAAGAATATCTTGGCTTGCTGTGGTGTGTGACCTTACTAAAGGTTGATTCAGACCTTGAACACTTTTCCTACAATGCAGCCAAATTGATATTGAAAGAAGCAAACGCACATCTGACTGATCTGTGCATTTTGTGTAGTTTTGGTAAAGCAAACTACAGAATTAAGCAAAAGAACAGCGAAAATTTTGCTCTCTATCCCTTGGAATCAGATCAATGTTAGTTAAACAGGTCGGAAAAAGCTTGATTTGAGAGGGTTTTCAGCCGTTGATGTAAGACATGCATGAGCATTATGCAAAAACTTCATCTTAGAAAATATTTTGTAACTAAAGATACGAAAACTCTGCTTGAATCCGAATAAATTATTGAGAAATCGGGCATAGACGGGCGCAATAAAGTTTGAGTTTAGGAGCTTAAAGTGTTAGCTAAGCTGCATTTGAATTGTACATTCTTTAATAAAGTTGAATGAGCTTGGCGATCGCTACTTTTACCTTCTGTGTGCTGTTAAAAATTTTCTTTTTCAAATCTAGTCGTCAACTTGACTTTTCAGATTCTCCTGAAGGCTTATTGAGAATTCTCACGGTGAATTCATTTTAGGTTTGTCCTTATACAGGTCATTTCAAAGTACTCAACTTCTCACAACTAGGTTTCTTCAGATTTAACTAGAACCATTTGATAGTTCCTCATTACTCATGCAGGACTACATTTCAGGCACAAGCATCAAGAGGACAGTTCCGTGACTCAAGCAGCAACAAACCCTACTGCAACACTGAATAAATTTGAAAAATTTAAAGCTGAGAAAGATGGCTTGGCGGTTAAGCAGGAAATTGATCGCTTTGCCCAAATTGGTTGGGAGGCAATGGATGAAACGGACCGGGATCATCGGCTGAAATGGCTGGGAGTTTTCTTTCGCCCGGTCACTCCAGGTAAGTTTATGCTGCGGATGCGAATTCCTAGTGGAATTCTCACCAGTGGGCAAATGCGAACGCTAGCGGAAGTCGTGCAGCGCTATGGCGAGGACGGCAACGCCGACATCACGACTCGCCAAAACCTTCAGCTTCGTGGCATTCGGCTTGAGGACATTCCCGATATTTTTCAACGATTCGAGCAGGTAGGCTTAACCAGCGTTCAGTCGGGCATGGACAACGTTCGCAATATCACAGGTTCCCCCGTTGCTGGAATTGATGCCGACGAACTGATCGACACCCGCGACCTGGTGCAGCAGGTGCAGGACATGATCACGAACAGTGGCGAGGGAAATCCAGCATTTACCAACTTGCCGCGCAAGTTTAACATTGCGATCGCCGGATGCCGCGACAACTCCGTCCATGCTGAAATTAACGACATTGCCTTTGTTCCAGCCTTTAAGGACGGCGCGTTAGGTTTCAACGTTTTGGTCGGTGGCTTCTTTTCTGCCAAGCGTTGCGAAGCGGCGATCCCGATGGATATCTGGGTTGATCCCAGCCAAGTGGTGGCGCTGTGCGAGGCGATTTTGATCGTTTACCGCGATCACGGGCTGCGGGCAAATCGGCAAAAAGCACGACTAATGTGGCTGATTGACGAGTGGGGTGTTGAAAAATTCCGCGCAGCAGTCGAGCAGCAATTAGGGACCTCCCTACAAACGGCGGCAGAAAAAGACGAGATTGCTTGGGACAAGCGGGATCACATCGGGGTTTATGCTCAAAAGCAATCTGGCTTGAACTATGTCGGTCTACATGTGCCCGTCGGTCGGTTGTTTGCCCAAGACATGGTTGAACTGGCGCGAATTGCCGAGGTCTATGGCAGTGGCGAACTGCGGCTGACCGTCGAGCAAAACGTGATCATTCCTAACGTGTCGGACTCACGGCTGGAATTGCTGCTGAAGGAGCCACTACTGGAACGGTTTTCGGTCAGTCCGGCAATGTTAGAGCGATCGCTCGTTTCCTGCACAGGCAGCCAGTTCTGCAACTTTGCCCTGATTGAAACCAAAAATCGTGCCCTGGGGCTAATTCGGGAACTGGAAGCAGAGGTCTCTTGCTCACAGCCCGTGCGAGTTCACTGGACGGGTTGCCCCAATTCCTGCGGACAGCCGCAGGTTGCCGATATCGGTCTGATGGGCACTAAAGCTCGCAAGGATGGCAAAACGGTGGAAGCCGTTGACATCTACATGGGGGGCAAGGTGGGCAAAGATGCTCACTTGGGTACCTGTGTGATGAAATCTGTGCCCTGTGATGACCTCAAACCCGTGCTGCGGAATTTACTGGTTGAACACTTCGGCGCACAACTGAAGGAGGAAGCCGTGACTTCAACTTAGATGTGGTTGGGTGTTTTCTCCTGGTACGGGCTACCTTCTATCGTCAGCCTCCTCAAAGCTGCACTCCTTTTGGAATGGAGGACTGTCTGTGCAGCCCAATTGCTCCACAAACCCTAAATCTTTTAACCCTCAACGACTACTTACCGAAAGGACTTGGTGAACGTAAATGGCAAGATTTTCTAGACGGCAATTCATCATCACCGCAGGCGCAACCGCAGCAGGTAGTCTCTGGCTGCATGGCTGTAGCAGCAACGAAACAGCCAGTTCTGATCCCGTTCCTGCTGCCGAAATTGCCCCAGAAGATGCTCCAGAGGTTACAGCCGCAAGGCTAGGCTTCATTGCCTTAACCGACTCCGCACCGCTAATCATTGCTCAGGAAAAAGGTTTCTTTGCCAAGTACGGTATGACCGAGGTAGAGGTCATCAAGCAAGCCTCCTGGGGAACCACCCGCGACAACCTGGTTCTGGGTTCTGGAGGAGACGGCATTGACGGCGCTCACATTCTCACTCCCATGCCTTACCTGATCTCTGAGGGCACGGTTACGGATGGCAGAAAGATTCCCATGTACATCCTGGCGCGACTGAATGTGAATGGTCAGTCTATCTCGGTTGCGAATAAGTATAAAGAGCTAAATGTTCAACTAGACAGTTCTTTACTCAGATCTAGTATTGATGAGGCAAAGGCGGCTGGCAATCCACTGAAATTTGCCGTTACTTTCCCGGGTGGTAACCATGACCTGTGGATGCGCTACTGGTTAGCTGCAGGTGGAATCGACCCAGACAACGACGCTTCAACGATTGTGGTACCCCCGCCCCAGATGGTCGCCAACATGAAAACTGGGACGATGGATGCTTTCTGCGTGGGTGAACCCTGGAACGCGCAGTTGATCAACCAAAACATTGGTTACTCTGCTCTCACAACAGGACAGTTCTGGAATAATCACCCTGAAAAAGCATTTGCAATGCGGGCGGATTGGGTAGACCAAAACCCGAAAGCAACGCAGGCACTGCTGAAAGGGGTGCTGGAGGCGCAGATCTGGTGTGACCAGGCAGAAAACAAAGAGGAAATGGTAGACATCATTTCCAAGCGTGCCTGGTTTAACGTCCCTGCAAAGGACATCATAGAGCGGACTAAGGGCAACTACGACTTCGGCGATGGTCGCGTTGAGGGTGAGAGTGAACACATGATGAAGTACTGGAGTGAGGATGCGTCCTATCCCTTTAAGAGTCATGATCTCTGGTTCTTGACCGAAGAAGTGCGTTGGGGCTATCTGCCACCTGACACCGACCTCCAGGCACTCGTCGATAGCGTCAACCGGGAAGACCTGTGGCAGGAAGCGGCAAAGGCGATCGGTCAGGAGGCAGCGATTCCAGCTAGCACCTCTCGCGGCGTTGAAACCTTCTTTGACGGCAAGCAGTTTGACCCTGAAAATCCAACGGCTTACCTGGACAGCCTGGAAATCAAGAAAATTTAATTTCTCACTTGGTAGAGACGTGGTTAGCAGAGACGCAATGAATCTCGTCTCTACAAGCCAGGAAGGTTAAGGAATGGAAATCAAATAGACTGCACGCTTCGAGGATGGGCATTGTGCCTACCCAGACGGGGGAGAAACCCACCCCGCAGATGATTGAGTTCACGATCCCAATCTATTACCCCGCCACCAGGAGATCATTGAGATGACCGCAAGACTGGACGCAAGACCGAAACGTTTTAGCAGCGAAAACTTGGTTTCGATGCTGGGGAAACAGGCTAAAGTGCTGTATCCTCCAGCGATCGCCCTGCTCATTTTCCTGGTCATCTGGCAAGCTCTCACCTCCCTGCCATCAGCAACCCTACCCAGCCCAATCCAGACCGTTGAGGAAACCTGGGAACTAATCATCAACCCCTTCTTTGATAACGGTGGTAATGACAAAGGACTGTTTTGGCAAGTCTTAACCAGTTTGCAACGAGTCGCCCTGGGTTACACTCTAGCCGCCATCGCTGGAATTGGGTTGGGCATTTTGATTGGCACCAGCACCTTCATGTTTCGGGCTCTCGACCCTATCTTTCAGGTTCTGCGAACCGTGCCGCCGCTAGCCTGGTTGCCGATTTCCCTGGCTGCTTTTCAACAAGCAAATCCGTCTGCCATCTTCGTGATTTTCATTACGGCAATTTGGCCAATCATCATCAACACGGCTGAAGGGGTGCGCCAAATTCCCCAAGACTACAACAACGTGGCTAAAGTGCTGCGCCTGTCTCGCACCGAGTACTTCTTCAAAATTCTCATGCCTGCTACTGTGCCCTACATCTTCACAGGACTGAAGATCGGCATTGGACTCTCCTGGTTGGCGATCGTTGCAGCCGAGATGCTGATTGGCGGCGTTGGCATTGGCTTCTTCATCTGGGATGCCTGGAATAGCTCTCGTATCAGCGACATTATCATTGCCATCATCTATGTCGGCTTAGTCGGCTTACTGCTCGACTGGCTGGTCAGCCAGATCGCCAGGTTTGTCGTTCCCGAAGAACAAAAGCAAGGCTAACTCCAATTCCCCATCCCTAATCCCCAACCCCCTCCACAACCATGTCAGTCTTCGTCGAAGTTGATCACGTCGATCGCATTTTCTCAATGCCCAACGGCAATAGCTATGTTGCGTTGAGAAACATTGAACTCAAGATTCGCAAGGGTGAATTCGTTACTCTGATTGGACACTCTGGCTGCGGCAAGTCTACGCTGCTCAACATTGTGGCAGGGCTAGATCAGCCCACTCACGGCGGCGTAATTTTGGAAGGGCGGCAGGTTAAGGAACCTGGACCTGATCGCATGGTGGTCTTCCAAAACTACTCGCTGCTGCCCTGGCTGTCGGTGCGGGAGAATATTTCTCTGGCAGTCAACCGAGTGATGAACAAATTGCCCCAAGGTGAGCGGCGCAGCATTGTCGAACATCACATCGATATGGTGGGGTTGCGCCATGCTGCTGATAAGCGACCGGGGCAACTGTCTGGCGGCATGAAACAGCGGGTGGCGATCGCCCGCGCCCTGGCTATTCGTCCAAAACTGCTGCTGTTAGACGAACCCTTCGGTGCACTCGATGCATTGACCCGAGGCGGCTTGCAGGAACAGTTAATGAAAATCTGCGAAGAAAGTCACGTTACCTGCATCATGGTGACGCACGACGTAGACGAAGCGCTGCTGCTATCCGACCGGATCGTGATGCTGACAAACGGACCTGAAGCCCATGTTGGTCAAATCATTGACGTGCCGTTTCCGCGTCCCCGCAGCCGTATGGATGTGGTCAACCATCCCAACTATTACAGCCTGCGGAGCGAGATTGTTTATTTCCTCAACCAGCAGAAACGAGCAAAGAAACTGAAGGTGCAACATGCCACGGCGATCGCCCGCAACGGTTTAGAGAAAGTCAACCTGGAGCTTGGCTTCATTCCACTGACCGACTGCGCGCCCATGATCGTTGCCAAAGAAAAAGGCTTCTTTCAAAAGCATGGCTTAGAGGAAGTCACCCTCAGCCGTGAGCCAAGTTGGAAGGCGATCGCAGAAGGCGTAGCGACAAAGCGGCTTGATGCAGCGGCAATGGTTGCTGGAATGCCCCTGGGTATGACTCTCGGCATGAACGGCAAACCCCCTACCCCAGTGATCACAGCCCTGACCCTATCGCGCAACGGCAACGCGATTACGTTGAGCAAAAGATTATTCGACCAGGGCGTGCGAACGCTGGCAGATTTTAAGGCGGCGATCGCCCGAACGCCTGACAAAGTTCCTACCCTTGGCGTTGTGCATCCCTCTTCCATGCACAACCTGATGTTGCGCTACTGGTTAGCGGCAGGCGGCATTGACCCCGACCGTGATGTCAGCCTGACCGTAATTCCGCCTGCCCAGATGGTGTCCAACCTGAAAGCAGGCAACATCGACGGCTACTGCGCTGGAGAACCCTGGAATTCTCGTGCTGTCCATGAAGGGTTAGGTTTTGTCATTGCTACCGATCTGGATATCTGGCAAGGTCACTGCGAAAAAGTTTTGGGTGTACGTGAAGACTGGGCAAACCAGTACCCACAAACCCACCTGGCACTGGTCAAAGCATTATTAGAAGCTTGCGAATATTGCGATGATCGCCGCAATCGCCAGGAAATTTTAGATCTACTTTGCCAGCCCGAATACGTCGGTTCAGAAGCCGTCTACACCCGTCCTGGCTTCATCGATTCCTATAATCGCGGCGATGGCACTGCTCCCCAGATGGACTTGCACTATAACCAGTTTTACGTCAACAAAACCAACTGCCCCGACCACGTTGAAGGGCTGTGGATCCTGACCCAAATGGCACGTTGGGGCATTACCTCCTTCCCCCGCAACTGGATTGAAATTCTGGAGCGAGTTCGCCGAATTGACGTATTTGGTCAGGCTGCTAGAGAACTGGGACTGCAAGATATGGGGCGCGATCGCCATCCCATTTACTTATTCGATGGCACCGTCTTCAACCCTGACGACCCTATCCAATATCTCAAAGACCTGCCAATCAAACGTGAGACTCGCATTGAGGAAATTAGTCTGGATGAGCTAGTGGGGGCTAGGAGCTAAAAGCTGGGTTAGAGCCGTAGGTTGGGTTAAGCCCACGAAACAAACAACCACAAAGGTTTGCGTTTGTTAGGTTCCATACTTCAACCCAGTCTGCGACTTGATAAATTCATATTTCGACCTCAGAACCTAATGCTTTAATCTTCAGACCCCAAATTTCAAGCTTAGAACTCAAAGCTCCGACCTCAGAATCCAAAACTCCGACCTTACAGCTCAAAAGTTTGACTCCCAGACTTCAAGCTTCAAGCTCAAAACTCAAAGCTCCGACGTTAGAACTCGAAGCTTCAAGCTGAGAACCTGAAATCCCAAGCTCAGAACTCGAAACTTCGACCTCAGAACTCGAAACTCTACCCTCAAACTCCAAAACTTCAAATCTTCAATTTCGTCTTTCGTCCTCTATTCTTCGTCCTCCATCCCCCAACCCCATGCAAACCCTTAAACCTACCGACTTCAACGTCAACCCGCCTTTGAACCGCGATCCCTACCTGGTGATCGACAACGTTTCTAAAGCCTATCCCTCACCGGATGGAGCATACGTAGTGCTGGATGGCATTAACCTGACCGTCTATGAGGGTGAATTTATTTGCCTGATTGGACATTCCGGCTGCGGCAAATCCACTTTGTTGGATATGGTATCTGGTTTCCGCAAACCCACCGAAGGCGAAGTCCGCCTCCAGACCAAGCGCATCACCGAACCCGGACCCGATCGCATGGTGGTGTTTCAAAACTACTCACTGCTCCCCTGGATGACTGCCTTCGAGAACATTTACTTAGGCGTGAAATCGGTCTTTCCAGACAAACCAGAGGCAGAAAAGCGGGCGATCGTGCGCGATCACCTGGCACTGGTTGGGCTCTCCGACGCAGCCGACAAGAAACCAAAAGAACTCTCTGGCGGCATGAAGCAGCGCGTTTGCATTGCTCGTGCCCTGGCACTACGTCCACAAGTGCTGATTCTAGATGAACCCTTTGGGGCACTCGATCCGATTACCCGCGAAGAGTTACAGGAAGAGCTGCTGAAGATTTGGACAGATCATCGTGTCACCGTGCTAATGATTACCCACGACATTGACGAAGCGCTGTTTTTGGGCGATCGCCTGGTGATGATGACCAATGGCCCCGCTGCCCAAATTGGTGAAATTCTCGACATTCCCTTCCCCCGTCCTCGCAACCGCACCCGCTTGATGGAAGACCCCCACTACTACGACCTACGGAACCACGCACTCGACTTCCTCTACCGTCGATTTGCTCATGATGACGCTTAAGAAAGAATGAGGGATGAGGGATGAAGGATGAAGCAAGGCTTTTGGCTTTTGGTTCTTATACCCTAGCCCCTAGCCCCTCTTGCAAAAGCTACCTTTTAACACCGTGACAGACAGCATCAAAACACTGTGTCCTTACTGTGGCGTAGGGTGTGGGCTTGAAGTCTCACCCCCAGCTCAGCCAGGAAAGCCAGTTAATCGAGATAGTCAGGGAACTCCCATCTGGAAGGTGAAGGGCGATCGCACTCATCCTTCCAGTCAGGGAATGGTCTGTGTGAAAGGCGCAACGATTGCTGAGTCCATCCACAAAGATCGTTTGCTCTACCCGATGCTGCGCGACTCGCTAGACGAACCCTTTCGGCGAGTCAGTTGGGATGAGGCACTCAACACCTTAGTCGAACGCATCCAGACAGTACGCCACACGCATGGAGCAGATGCGCTGTGCATGTATGGCTCTGGTCAATTTGTCACAGAGGATTACTACACCGCTCAAAAGTTATTTAAGGGTTGCTTAGGTACCAACAACTTTGATGCCAACTCACGGCTGTGCATGTCTTCCGCTGTGAGTGGCTACATTCAAAGTCTCGGCTCTGACGGGCCGCCCTGTTGCTATGAAGATTTAGAACTCACCGACTGTGCCTTTCTGATTGGCACCAATGCCGCCGAGTGCCACCCGATCGCCTTTAACCGCCTGCGCAAACATCACAAGCAAAACAACCACGTCAAAATGATTGTGGTTGATCCGCGCTGCACCCCAACGGCGGAAGCGGCCGATTTACATCTGGCAATTCGACCTGGCACTGACATTGACCTGCTGAACGGCATTGCTCATTTACTGCTGCGATGGGGTGATTACGATTCTCTGTTTATTGAGGACTGCACCAAAGATTTCTCAGCTTTTGCTCAAGTGATCCAGCACTACCCACCAGAGGTCGTCGCTCAGCGCTGCGGCATTGAGGTGAAAGCATTGGAAACAGCCGCCCGCTATTGGGGAGATGCTAAGCGGGTTTTGTCGATGTGGTCAATGGGCATGAATCAG
Source organism: Cyanobacteria bacterium FACHB-471 (assembly GCA_014695345.1). GTDB lineage: Bacteria > Cyanobacteriota > Cyanobacteriia > Elainellales > Elainellaceae > JAAUTN01. Next base: position 27,498 of record JACJOC010000012.1, on the reverse strand, counting down.
TCTAGCGAAGGCACTGCCAAAGTGCGCACACTGATCAACCTGCACCTGATGACCGGACAAATTGGCACGCCTGGTACGGGGCCATTCTCCTTAACCGGACAACCCAACGCGATGGGTGGACGCGAAGTGGGTGGACTTTCGCATCTGTTACCGGGTTATCGTTCCGTCAAAAATCCGCAGCATCGAGCCGAGGTTGAGCAGTTCTGGGGATTGTCCCCCGGACAAATTGCTGCCCAACCCGGACGCACCGTCTGGGATATGATCACGGGCTTGGAAAGCGGCGAGGTTCATTTCCTGTGGATTGCTGCAACTAACCCGGTGGTCAGCTTGCCCGACTTAGAGCGAGTAAAAGCAGCTTTGCGGCGATCGCCCTTCACCGTCTACCAGGAAGCCTACTCCCCGACTGAGACAACTGCCTACGCCCACTTGCTGCTGCCTGCCACTCAGTGGAGCGAAAAATCAGGCACCATGACTAACTCCGAACGCCGCGTCACTCTATGCCCTGCTTTTCAACGTCCTCGGGGTGAAGCCAGAGAAGACTGGGCTGTTTTTGCCGAAGTGGGTCGCCGTCTCGGATTCGCGGCTCAATTCCCTTTTACCAGTTCCGCCGAAGTTCACGCAGAATTTGTCCAACTGACGCGCGATCGCCCCTGCGACATGACTGGCATTAGCCACGAACGATTGAGACAAGAAGGACCGCTCCAGTGGCCCTGCCCAGCCATAGAGCGTAATACTGCCAACCCGCCAGCTCCTAACCCCCAGCCCTCAGCCCCTATCCCCTCCAAACGCCTTTACACCGACCTGCGCTTTCCCACTGCTGACGGACGCGCTCGATTTGGGGCATACCACTCCAAAGGATTGGCAGAACCACCGGATGCCCAGTATCCTTACGTGCTGACAACGGGCCGACTCTATGGACACTGGCATACGCTGACCCGGACCGGACGCACTGACAAAACTCAGCAAATGCATCCCAACCCATTTTTGGAAATTCATCCGCGTGACGCCAAAGCGTTGGGCGTAAAAGAAGGGGATTGGTTAGAGGTGCGATCGCGCCGAGGTACAGCTCGCTTTCCTGCCAAAGTCACGCAAGCGATCGCCCCCAATACCGTTTTCGTGCCCATGCACTGGGGTGAACTGTGGGCAGAACAGGCTGAAGCAAATGCCTTGACTCATCCTGAAGCGTGTCCTGACTCCTTGCAGCCCGAACTGAAAGCTTGTGCTGTTCAACTGGTACCAATTGCCGCAGATTTTGGAGCGCTACGAGCGGTTCCAACGGCGATCGCTCAATAGTCTGCATTAAGTCACTCCGGCGGCAGTGGCTACTCTTTTTCGCTGAATGCCCCCCAAAGGCTTGTTTCACCTGCGATTGCTGAAGTCTGCGCTGCTGTATCAGCCGATAAGGAGCTATAAACAATCGGCATAACCCCAACCACAAAAGATCCTAAAGCAATTAACAGCACTAAGAGGATGGAATTGTGGTGCTGCTCAGGTTTACTCCAGTGAATCCGATCCTGTGTATTCATTTGAAACTCTTCAGATGACTGAATGGCTAAATATTCTCATCTACTAGATTACCTAAGATTCTGTAGCTTTGGATACAGAAATATCTTGATTTCTGGATATTCCACCTTTCTACTCTAGAGTTTTAGCCGTTAATTTTCGCTTTTATTTAAGGAGGGGAAATCTACTGTGGCTGGATTATGGTCTTTTAGCGGACGACACCGCATCTTACACTTAACCTGGTTTGCCTTTTTTCTAACGTTTGTAGTTTGGTTTAACTTTGCTCCTTTGGCTACTGCAGTGCAGGCAGATTTAGGGCTAACTGAAGCACAGCTTAGAACACTGGCTATTTGTAACGTGGCGCTCACCGTTCCAGCCCGAATCATCATTGGAATGCTGTTAGACCGCTATGGTCCACGGCTAACTTATTCCTGTTTGCTAATCTATACAGCGATTCCCTGCTTTGCCTTTGCGCTAGCTCAAGACTTTGGGCAATTGGTGATCAGTCGTTTAGCTCTAAGCATTGTTGGCTGCGGATTTGTGATTGGCATTCGCATGATCGCCGAGTGGTTTTCAGCTAAAGAGATTGGTTTAGCAGAAGGCATCTACGGCGGCTGGGGAAATTTTGGTTCGGCTGGAGCTGCCTTCACCGTTCCGACGATCGCGATGGCTGGGTCTTTTTTGGCTGCGGGGCAGGTCAACTGGCGATTGGCGATCGCCCTCACAGGCATTGTTTCTGCTATCTATGGCGTGATTTACTACCTCAACGTTTCCGACACGCCACCCGGCAAAGTATATGAACGTCCAGCCAGCAGTGCCGGGATGGAAGTTACCTCCCAAAAATCTTTCTGGGCGTTGCTCGCGATGAACATTCCCCTAGTTGGAATCCTGGGGGTAATCGCCTGGCGTTTAACCAAAGTTGGTTTTCTCAGCCAAACTGGGCTTTACGTCACCTGGCTGCTTTTGGTGGCGCTGTATTTGTTTCAGGCTTACAATATCTGGCGGGCAAATAAGCTGCTGATGACTGGGCAAAAGCGTTACCCAGCCGAAGAACGCTACAAGTTTTCTCAGGTGTCTGTGTTGGAGATTGGCTATCTTGCCTGTTTTGGCTCAGAGCTAGCAATTGTATCGATGCTGCCTGCATTCTTTGAGCGGACGTTTAGCCTGAGTGCGGCTTTAGCGGGTGGAATCGCGGCTAGCTACTCCTTTATGAACCTGATTGCTCGTCCGGGTGGCGGTTTGATTTCTGACAAGATTGGCAGTCGCAAATGGACAATGACCGTTGTGACGGCACTTATGGGTTTGGGTTACTTGCTCATGAGTGGCGCAAACGAAGACTGGAGTTTGATGTTTGCGATCGGGGTAGCAATGGCGGCCGGATTCTTTGTCATGGCTTCTGAGGGGGCAACGTTTGCGATTGTGCCGCTGATCAAGCGTCGAGTAACGGGGCAAATTGCTGGCAATGTAGGTGCTTACGGAAATGTAGGGGCGGTTGCTTTTCTCACAATTTACAGCTTGCTACCGGCGGGAGAAGTAGGCGATCGCATCTTCTTTCAAATGCTGGGAGTTGTGGCTTTGATTTCAGCTAGCCTCTGTGCATTTTGCCTTCGAGAACCTGTCGGTTCCCATGAGGATGAGCCAGAAGCGATCGCACACAGCGGGGTAGCGGCACAAGTTTACGGTCAGGGGCAAATTGACCCTTAACCCATTCCCGTTCACCGAAACTTCTAAAGTTTGCTGGATAGTTTACGTCTGTAGCTACCATCCGCTATGCTTGGGCGTGGATTGCCGAGCCATTGGGGAGCAGACGAGATGAGGCGGTTGCAAAGGCTGTTCAAACAGACCAAGGACGCAGGCAGCAATGAAAACTTCTTAACTTCTTTGCATCGACTAGAGGGGTTTGTTGCCAAGGTTTTATCTGTGGCAATGGTCGTTGTGATTTTAGTTTCGCTCTTTGATCTAGCTCTATTTCTATCTCAGGAGCTATTTTCTGAACCTTACGGATTTTTTACAACCTCTCTCATTGAAATCTTTGGGCTGTTCCTCAATATTCTGATCGCTCTAGAAATCCTGGAGAATATCACTGCCTATTTAAGAAAGCACGTCGTTCAAGTAGAGCTTGTAGTTGCTACATCGCTGGTCGCTGTCGCCCGCAAAATTATCATTCTTGACCTGGATAAAACCACAGGGCTGCAATTGATTGGTTTAGCAGTCTCCGTGTTTGCCCTTTCCGTCAGTTATTGGATTATCCGCCACACCACCCGTCCATCAGCTTAAGAACCCAAAAGCCAACAGGCGCGCAGTTGCCTACACGCCTGTCTTAGATTGATATCTAGTATTTGTTAGCTAGCGAGGTATTCACGAATGTCGGCTCTGCGTTTGCGGAGCTTGGTTAGCGCTTCCCGCTCAATTTGGCGTACCCGCTCACGGCTGATGTTGAGGCGATCGCCGATTTTAGCCAGAGTCAACGCTTGTCCGTCTTCCAAGCCAAATCGTAGAGACAACACCTCTCGCTGCTGCGGGGTCAAATCAGCCATGAGTTGCTCTAACTCAGTCTTGAGCGAAGACTGCATGGCAAAGTCTTCGGGGGAAGGGCCAGTATCTTCTAGTAGCTCACCCAGTTCCGTGTCTTGGTTATCGCCAACTCGCAGGTCTAGAGACAAAGGTTGTCTTGCCCGCTCCAGATATTCCCGCACTTGCTTGGAAGTTAGATCTAGCTCTTGAGCAAGTTCTGCCGCAGTTGCAGCCCGTCCCAACTGCTGAGCCAGTTGACGCTGGGCTTTCTTAATTTTGTTCAGTTTCTCAGTGATGTGAATCGGAAGGCGAATTGTGCGACCTTTCTCTGCGATCGCCCGTGTAATTGCCTGACGAATCCACCAGTAGGCATAGGTTGAAAAGCGATAGCCTTTCGTCGGGTCAAACTTCTCGACGCCACGCTGCATCCCAATCGTGCCTTCCTGGATCAAATCCAACAAGTCTACGTTGCGCTTGATGTATTTCTTGGCAACCGAGACAACCAAACGCAGGTTTGCCTCGACCATCTTGCGCTTAGCAATTTCTCCGTCGGCAATTGTTTGCTGCAACTCATCCACCGACACCCCAGCGTGCTCTGCCCACTCCATATCACTGGGTTCACAGCCAAGGCGATCGACAAGTGCCTCCCTGGTTTCCTGAAGGGCTGTAGAGCGCTGTACCTGCTTACCATAGAGAATTTCCTGCTCATGGGTCAGGAGAGGTACACGACCAATCTCTCGCAAGTAAGCACGAACTAAATCTGTGGAAGTTTGAGCAGTTTTCATATCACTGAATGTCAGAGAATGTCAGATGGCAGGGATAAAAGGGAATCTAATTAACGTAGCAAGTACGCAAAATTCGAAAGCGGCTCAAATAAATCGAGTTAAGACCGGATTAAATCTAAACCCGACCTAGAATGGCCGAACTGGAGTACAGCTTACAGCTCGATTCCAAACCTAAAGACTATATTTAATCAACACTTAGGGTTCTAAGGAAGTTTGAGATACCTCGCGTAGGAAAGATTAGACTTTCCATACCTGAACATTGTCTGGTAGATCCTTGAGTACTCCCTTGAACTATTCCTAGACCTATTTTGGGGCTAGCAATGTTCCGGTTGCCTCACGTTCCTCTCACTCCTTAAGTGTGTGAATATATTAAAAACTGTAACATTTATGAAAGGATTTCGTATACCTCTCTAGTACTAGAGTTTGTCCCTCGTGCATCGAACTCATAGCTCTAGCGTACCCAGTAAACCCGCTTCTGAATGCATCCTGGGGAACAAATTTCAGCAAATTTTAGGTTTGCGTAACACCTCCCTGACAGCAGGAATTTTTAATTTTCTTAACGTTTAATGAGTAAATACTCTTATGCAAGCTGAATCTCAGCACAGCAGCTTAGTCTGAAGCTAAGGCAGGACAGCAACCCCTAGAAAATAGTGTTAAGAGAAACGACTTTTGAACTAAGTTGAGTACACAATACCCTGCATGAAGATGTAGACACGGAGAGTCTGTCGAGCATGAAGCCAATTCGTACATTCAATGTCTCCCCCTCCCTGCCTAAGCGGCTAGAACCGCTCCGTAAGTTAGCTTACAACCTACATTGGGACTGGAACTTCGACACAACAGATCTATTTCGTCGCCTAGATCGCGACCTGTGGGAGTCGAGTCGCTATAACCCAGTGCTGATGTTAGGCACGATTAGCCAGGAGCGCCTGAGAGAAGTGGCTGAAGACGAGGGCTTTTTGGCTCAGATGGATCGTGCTGCACAACAGCTAGAAGGTTATCTTACAGAGCGCACCTGGTATCGCAAACACCGCGATCGCAAACTTACCAGCGAAAAACCCAAAGAAATCCCTGCTTCCCCCTCCACCCCGCCTCCCTCTAAAGATTGCTATGCCTACTTCTCAGCCGAATTTGGACTAACTTCCTGCTTGCCGATCTACTCTGGTGGTTTGGGGGTGTTGGCGGGAGACCATTTAAAGTCTGCTAGTGATTTAGGACTGCCGCTGGTCGGGGTTGGCTTACTCTACCAGGAGGGCTACTTTGCTCAGTACTTAAACGCTGATGGTTGGCAGCAAGAGCGCTATCCTATCAACGACTTTTACAACATGCCACTGCATCTGGAGCGCAATCCAGATGGCTCAGAATTGAGGATCAGCGTAGACTACCCAGGACGTGAGGTGTTTGCCAGGGTATGGCGCGTCCAGATCGGTACTGTGCCGCTGTATTTGCTCGACACCAACATTGAGCCAAACAATCAGTACGACCAGGACATCACCGATCAGCTCTATGGGGGCGACATTGATGTCCGGATTCACCAGGAAATTATGCTGGGAATTGGCGGCGTGCGAATGTTGAAGGCGCTGGGGCTACATCCTACGGCTTACCACATGAATGAAGGACATTCTGCGTTTCTAGCATTAGAGCGGATTCGCATGATGATCCAGGAGAGTGGGTTGACCTTTGCAGAGGCAAAACAAGTTGCCCAGTCGAGCCAGGTGTTTACCACTCATACACCCGTTCCGGCTGGGATTGATTTGTTTCCCCCAGAAAAGATTACCTATTATTTAGGACGCTATGCCAACACGTTTGGCTTGTCTAAAGAGGAGTTTTTGTCGCTCGGACGGGAAAACTCCGGAGATTTGGCAGCCCCGTTCAGTATGGCGATTCTGGCGCTTAAGATGGCTTCTTTTGTGAATGGGGTAAGCCGTTTGCACGGAGCCGTTTCTCGTTCTATGTTCCAGAATTTGTGGCCAAATTTGCCCGTGATAGAGGTGCCGATTACGTCCATCACAAATGGAGTTCATGCGCGTAGCTGTGTGGCGAAGCCTACCCAGGAACTCTATGACCGTTATCTTGGCCCGAGCTGGTCACAAGCGACTACAGACAGTCCGCTGTGGGAGCGAGTTAACTCAATTCCTGATGAGGAGTTGTGGCGCAACCATGAACGGCAGCGATCGGAACTGGTGGTGTTTGTGCGGGACCGACTGCAAAGGAGTTTGCGCGATCGCGGTGCATCTGTCACTGAGATTGCGGAAGCGCAGGAGGTTTTAGATCCTTCAGTGCTAACGATCGGTTTTGCCCGTCGCTTTGCGACCTACAAACGAGCCACTCTGTTTTTGCGTGACCTGGAGCGAATTAAGCAGATTTTGCATGATTCTTCTCAGGCTGGCGGCAAGCGTCGGGTTCAGTTCGTTATAGCGGGTAAGGCTCATCCAAAGGATATTCCTGGAAAGGAACTGATTCGTCAGATCATTCACTTTACGCGAGATGAAGCGCTGAGCCGCTCCGTTGTATTCATTCCAAACTATGACATCCATGTATCTCGGTTGATGGTAGCGGGTTGTGATATCTGGCTGAATACACCGCGCCGTCCCCGTGAAGCGTCTGGAACCAGCGGTATGAAGGCAGCAATGAACGGACTGCCTAACCTGAGCGTGCTGGACGGCTGGTGGGATGAAGCAGACTATGTTCGCACAGGTTGGCCAATTGGTCATGGTGAAGACTACGATGACCTGGAATATCAGGACGAGGTTGAGGCAAATGCACTGTATGACCTAATTGAGCAGGAAGTCATGCCGCTGTTTTACACCCGCGATGATGAGGATCTGCCGAGAGGGTGGGTGTCTAAGATGAAGGATGCGATTCGGCTGAATTGCCCTTTGTTTAACACGGCTCGTATGGTGGGTGAATATGCGCTGCGGGGGTATTTCCCAGCAAGCGATCGCTACTTCAACATGATTCAAGATCAATACAGTCCAGCGAAGTCACTGGCACACTGGGAAACTCACTTATTTGACCACTGGTATGACATCAGAATTGAAGACATCAAAATCTCAGAGCCTGCTGAGATCAAGGTGAATCAGGAGATCGCGGTGAAGGCCAAAATCAGTCTAGGAGCTTTGACGGATGAGGATGTCCGGGTAGAGCTGTACCAGGGTTCGGTGAGCGCAACAGGAGAAATTACTAATGGTGTCCCGGTGACAATGGTTTACCAGGGTCAGGACAGCCAGGGTAATAGTCTCTATACCGTCAACATCAGCTATACCAACAGTGGCTTACAAGGTTTGTCACTGCGAGTGCTGCCTAGCCATGATTATCTCAGCAGCCCTTATGAACCTGGTTTGGTGTTGTGGGCTGAACCTGAGAAGGTGTCGATCAATTTGCAGTCTAACGGAAATGGTCATGTGCTGGAGCCAGAAGCCGTTATGACTGAAGCAGTGACCCACTAGACCGAATTTATAACTGCTTACTTTAAGGTGGGGGCGAATCGCGATTCGCCCCTACTTTGTTAAATGGGTCGAGTACGGTTAAATGGGTCAGGTACGACGATGTAGCCTGCGGTGCGGTCGCCTAGCACCAAATTTCGCTCTATTCCCCAATACCACCAGTGGGCTGCAACATAGGCACAGACTAAGCTGTCTAATTTATCTTCGAGTTCCTTTAAGTCTCTGCCAGTTTGGGGAACTTCGGGTAATGAGTTGTTCCCTTGGAGTGTAGATAAATTCAGCGCAGGTTCCAGGGTCGGTAGGGTGTCAAGGATGTATTGACGCAGTTTGAGTAATTCTACCCGTCGCTCTGCCAGCTTGCCTTTTTTGTATTTCAGAATGCGTTCTAGCTTAAAGAGATGCACCATTGCCGGATGGGGAAATACTTCAATCTGATAGCGTCCAGGCTGTTGAGCGGTTAATGTCGGAGCGTGGGCAAAGCCGCGTGCCTCTAGGCTCAAGCCTAGTTCTAGGGTCCGTGTGGCAAAGGGACTGCCTAGGTTGGCGGGGTAGCAGCCTGCGTGATAGCGACCAAAATATTTGTGGGCAAGGCGATCAGGTAGTCTCATGCCGCTATCGTTGGGAATTAGGGTGGGAGCATCAACGGCAATGAGTGCGGGCTCTTGAGCTGAAACCTGAGCATCAACCCAGGACAACACTGCTTCAACTTCATCTAAACGAGTTAGGTCTAGCAAATGTAGGATTTTATTCTGCAAAGTTAGACAGCATAGTCCGCTGGGCTGCGATCGCCAACCAAAGTCAATTCCCAAAAATTTCATCCTGGACGCTACTCTTCAGATAGATACTTCATCGGTCGATAAAGTGGTAGGCTCCTGCAAAAATCATCCCATGTAAATGAGGGAGAAACTGTTGTGGCATTCCCCATCAGACTGATTATCGCACTGCTGTTTGCTCTGTTTGGTTTCATTGGCTATTGCAGCAGCGCTGTAGAAAATCCGATTACAGGAGAGAGTCAGCGAGTCTCACTTTCACCACAGCAAGAGATTACATTGGGACAGCAGGCAATCCAGGAAATTGGGGCTCAGCATGGGGGGCTGTTTCCGGATGAAGCTCTGCAACAATACATTGATCAGGTCGGGGAGCGAGTCGTGCAGCAGTCTGCGGCAGCTCAAGCGCCCTATCCGTTTGAGTTTTATTTGCTGAGCGATCCACAAACTGTAAACGCCTTTGCGCTGCCCGGTGGCCCGATTTTTATTACAGCGGCGTTGCTCAGTCAGCTTTCCTCAGAAGCTCAATTGGCTGGAGTGTTGGGGCACGAGGTAGGGCATGTGGTAGGGCGACACGCGGCAGAGCAGTTAGCAAAGCAACAGTTAGGACAGTCTTTGGCAACAGCGGTGGGGGTTGCGGCTAGCGATGGTCAGGATGGCGGTCGGCAGGCAGCGGTAATCGCTCAGGCTGTAAATCAGGTAGTCAATTTACAGTATGGGCGGGAAGATGAGTTGGAAAGCGATCGCCTTGGTTTTCGCTTTATGACCGAAGCTGGATATGACCCCACAGGCATTGTGGAGCTGATGGAAGTGTTGGGTCGAGCAGGCGGAGGCGGTGGATCGCCAGAGTTTTTTAGCACCCATCCAAACCCCAGCAACCGAATTGAACGATTAGAGGCACTGGTTGCAGAAACTTATCCAAACGGGATTCCGGCTGAACTCACGTCTGGACAAGAGGAGTTTTCTAGCAATGTGCGAACTCGCCTGTCTAGCGGTGGATAGGACGACCCAAAATAACAACAAATTTAGAATGAACTCCTTTCTTACACCTGAGTAAACGAGTTTCTGTCCCTAGACTCAGGTAATCCGGGAAATAACCTTTAACACTGGCAGGAAGATGTAAGTAAACATGGGTGAAATATGACAACTTCTAGCGATCGCAGTGACCAAATTCGCAAGTTGCGCGACATGGTTAAAGACATTGATTATGGTATGTTAACCACGATTGATACAGATGGCAGTCTGCACAGCCGTCCAATGGCAGTTAATAAGCAGATTGAGTTTGACGGTGATCTGTGGTTTTTTACTTATGCGGATTCTCATAAAGTGCTTGAAGTGCAGCAACACCAGCAGGTGAATGTGAGTTTCTCGGCACCTGATAGACAACAGTATGTTTCGATGTCAGGCGTAGCTGAACTAGTGCGCGATCGCAAACGACTAGAGCTAATGTGGCAGCCTGACCTGAAAGCCTGGTTTCCCAAAGGACTAGAGGAACCGGGAATTGCTTTAATAAAGGTAAATGTAAACAAGGCAGAATATTGGGATGCTCCTGCTGGATGGGTTGCAAAAACCATCGGTTTAGCAAAATCGATCGCTACAGGTGAAAGAGCAAATCCGGCTGATAATGTCAAGCTTGATTTGAAGTAAGCAGGTGGTTGTTCTGGCGTAAGAGTAAGAGAGTGGGGGTATTGGGGGTGAGGGGGTTAGAGGAGTAGCTACTCTGCTTTAGTCGTAATGGAGTGGCGATCGCCTCTCGCTTAATCAATTTGACTACCCTCTCTATTATTTCGTTCAGCCTGAGTCACAATAGGGGAATGCCTCTTACCTGGTGTGACAGACTGTTATGAACTCAGTTACCCCCATCCTTTCATCGAATTCGACTCAACCCCAAACTCTCGATCACTTCGCTATCACCTTTGCACCCCTTTCCCTGGAAGAAGTGTATGCGCGGGCAGACGATTCGGCAAATGGGGCGATCGTCGTGATGAGCGGCATGGTGCGGAATCAGACTGATGGGCAACCCGTCGTAGCCCTGGAATATCAGGCTTATGAACCAATGGCAATTCAAGTATTCAAACAGATTGCCGCAGAGATTCGTCAAACCTGGACAGATGTCACACGAGTTGTGATTCACCATCGCACGGGTAAGTTGAGCGTTGGTGAAATTAGTGTGTTAGTTGCGGTTGGTTGTCCACACCGTTCAGAAGCGTTTGCTGCATGCAAATATGCGATCGATACCTTAAAGCATAATGCCCCTATTTGGAAGAAAGAACATTGGGCAGATGGCTCTACTAGTTGGGTTAGCATTGGAGCTTGTGAACAGTTGCCACAAGGTTGCTGAGTTTTGCAACACGATCGCGATCGCTATACTCAAAACAGGCTTTCCTACTACCTTCCATTATGAGTCTGCTAATCTCCGATGAATTAGTTCAAGCTTCTGGGCTTTCCGAAGCAGAATTGCTACAAGAGCTAGTGCTGCTGCTATTTCAGCGCGAGAAACTGACCCTTGGTAAAGCGAGTCGTCTTCTCGGCATGACTCAACTCGAATTTCAGACACTCCTTGCTAGCCGCGACCTCTACATTCACTATGATGTTGAAGATCTCTATGAAGATGTCAGAAAACTGCAAGAGCTAGGCTTGCTGTGATTGTTGTCAGTGATACGTCCCCAGTTTCCAACCTAATTTTGGTGGATCACATCCACCTGCTTCCTCAGCTTTTCGGCACCATCATTATTCCCGAAGCAGTTTATCAAGAACTACTCGCCAACGGCAGCAACTACTCCATTACTGAAACGATACAAGCCGTTGACTGGCTAGAAGTTCGCTCCGTTACTAATTAACAACAGGTTGAAGCTTTAGAGCGCGATCGCAACTTTGATTCTGGAGAAGCCAATACAATCGTCTTGGCACTGGAACTTCAGGCAACTCAACTCCTCATCGATGACCGTCTTGGGCGACTCGAAGCGAAACGCCGAGGCTTACGAATCACCGGAATATTAGGTGTTTTACTCGCTGCTAAGAATAAAGCTTTACTTTCAGAAGTTCATCCAGTGATGGATGCATTAATTCAGCAAGCAAATTTTCCGATTAATCCTCAGCTATACAGGGAAGCCCTGCAACTTGCAGGAGAACAATTACAACCTTAAACATTCCACAATTTCTTACTCTCTACACTCACCCGATTTCAACATCGCTATCTGTTGGGGGCGATCGCGCATCCCTACAAATTTGCAATGTACTGAAGAAGCCGCAGATTTTTCAGTACAAAAGGCTATAACAGAATCGGAGAAAACTGGGTGAGAGAAAATGGCGCGAGACAAAGCGTGTCAAGAAGCAGAGCAGCGCATTGAAGCCGCACGACAGGAAGGAACTACAGAACTCGATCTCAGTGGAATGGGATTGACGGAGTTGCCAGAGGCGATCGCCGCTCTCACCCAATTACAAAAGCTTGACCTCTACAGAAACCAATTGACCGAACTACCGGAAGCGATCGCCGCTCTCACCCAGTTGCAAAAGCTTCGCCTCTCCAGAAACCAACTGACCGAACTACCGGAGATGATCACCTCTCTCACTCAGTTGCAAAAGCTTCACCTCTCCGACAACCAACTGGTGGAACTACCAGAGGTAATCACCTCTCTCACCCAGTTGCAATCACTTGACCTATCCAGCAACCAACTGACGGAACTACCAGAAGCGATCGCTTCTCTCACCCAGTTACAAACACTTAACCTGTCTGACAACCGCTTGGCGGAACTACCAGAAGCGATCACTTCTCTCACCCAGTTACAAACACTTAACCTGTCTGGCAACCAATTGGTGGAACTATCAGAGGTAATCACCTCTCTCACCCAGTTACAAACACTTAACCTCTCCCGCAACCAATTAACGGAACTGCCAGTGGCGATCGCTTCTCTCACCCAGTTGCAATCGCTTGACCTGTCCCGCAACCTATTAATGGAGTTGCCAGCGTACCTAAATCTACTCATTCAACTACAAGAGCTTTATTTGCATGAAAATCAATTAACAGTTCTTTCAGAGAAAATAGGCTTTCTGACACAATTGAAAGTACTTGATCTTGGTAGAAATCAACTAGCATCATTACCGAAATCACTGGTTCAACTAACTCAGTTAGAGGCACTTGGTCTTGGTGGAAATCAACTAACATCATTATCAGAATCACTAGTTCATCTGACCAGATTACGGACTGTTAGTCTAGCTAGTAATAATTTAGTAAAATTGCCAGAATGGTTCGGAAGTCTATCAAAACTTCAGCATCTGTATTTAGGTTTATTGGAAGAAATTGGCAAATATGGATTGTATTTTAGGACAGGTAATCAACTTACAGATTTACCATTAACACTTGCAAAATTAGAGAATCTTCAAACACTAGACCTTACAACTTCTCCAAACGGTCCTGACCTTGTAGGTAATCCACTTAACCCTGACCTTGCTGCTGCTAATGAACAAGGTATTGAAGCTGTAATGCAATACCTGCGATCAAGAGCAGAGGGTGAGATGATGCTGAACGAAGCAAAGCTGATTTTGGTGGGTGAAGGGGAAGTAGGCAAGAGTTGTTTGCTGGGAGCATTGCGGGGAGATGCATGGGTAGACAATCGCTCCACAACGCATGGAATTGAAATCAAGCCTGTGATTGTCACTGCTCCTAATAGTGAGACGGAGATTACGCTAAATGGTTGGGATTTTGGAGGACAGCGAGTTTATCGTCCAACCCATCAGCTATTTTTTAGTTCCTCTGCGGTTTATCTAGTGGTTTGGAAGCCACGAGAAGGTCCACAGCAGGGGTTTGTCAAAGAGTGGATTACGCTGATCAAACATCGAGAACCCGATGCAAAAGTGCTGGTGGTGGCAACCCACGGCGGTCCCAGACAGCGACAACCTGATATCGATCGCCAGGAATTGATTGACCTGTTTGGCAACGATACCGTTGTTGATTTCTTTCACGTTGATAGTCAGTTGGGTACTGGTATTACCGAGTTGAGAGAAGCGGTTGCCAAAATTGCCGCCACTCTACCCGGCATGGGTCGTTCTGTTCCTGCCAAATGGCAGCGCATTCGGAAATTATTGGAGTCATTTGGCAGAACCCATTTGCCTTATAAGGATGCGATCGCCCTTTGTGAAGAACAAGGACTGGAAGGTTTTGCAGCCGAACTGTTTGTTCGTGTATCTCACACCTTGGGATATTTGATTCACTACCATTACGACCCCATCCTGCGAGATATTGTTATCCTCAAGCCCGATTGGTTAGCTAAAGCCATCAGCTTTGTTATGGATGATAAAAATATTCGTCATCGTAACGGTCTGGTGGAGTTTGATTATCTCAGCCAGATTTGGAGTGATCCTCCGTTTAAAGGTGAAACAGGTTATCCCAAAGTTCTCCATCCAGTATTTCTGCGGCTGATGGAACGCTTCGATCTGTCTTACAAAGTCGTCCTCGATCCAGCTTCGAGAGAGGAAAGCACCACCAGTTTGACCGCTCAACTGGTTCCCGACAATCGCCCAGAGAAATTACCTAATTGGGGCGAACAACCAGAAGAGGGAGACAGACAACAGGTGCAAATCTGCCGTATTGTGGACGATCGCGGTCAGAGTGCGAATGCAGAAGGGCTATTTTATCAGCTTATTGTTCGTCTACATAAATACTCGTTAGGGCGCACCAACTACGAAAACAGCGTTCACTGGCAGCGAGGTTTGATGCTCGACAATGACTACAATGGTCGCGCCTTGCTAGAACACATCGGCAATGATGTCAAAATTACCGTCCGAGCTGCTTATCCAGAGCGTTTTTTGGCTTATCTTACAGAAGAAATTAAATGGCTGGTTGAAAGTCCCAATAATCCCTTTGGTTGGAAAGGACTGCAATGCAAGGTCATGGCGCCTTGCATTGACCCTTGCGGGATTAATGCTCCTGGAAGCTGGCTATTCGAGGCTCAAAACTTGATTAAAAGTAAAAAGAAGAGTAGAGATGAATACCCTTGTGAACGACGTGGTGAATGGCAAAACATTGATCAATTGCTGAGTAACGCACCAATCGCGCCTCCTCTATCTCAAGACATTGGTATTGAACAATTCCGAGACGTTGTTAAAGATGAACTGAAGGTGATTCGCAAAGATTTGCTGACACTCGATCGCCGAGACCAACAGCGATTTCAGGCGTTGTCACAGGAACAGCGTGCCATCATGAGTCAGATCGATCAGCAGTTTGCCTACCTGATGCAAATGCTTACCGATGAGGTCAAAGACGGACCTCGATTGTTCAGCTTTAAGCCCATTGATCCAGAATTCTTCGATCGCCCCAAATGGATCAGCGAAAAGTTTCAACTCACCCTCTGGTGCGAACATTCGTGCAAACCGCTTCCCTCTTTGAATCCTCCGGGTAGCAAGCAGGGAGTTTATGAATTGGAACTCAATCGCGAATGGTTTACAAAAGCTGTTCCCTACTTCAAACTGCTGACTGGAACCCTAAGCTTAGTTCTACCCGTTGCTGCTTCAATGACTCAATTCATGCTTGATGATATCACCTTAAAAAGTATTCAAGAGGAATTAGATCTGGGTCAAAAAAGTCTTGAATTTGGTATTAAAGGCAGTGATATGGCGATCGATTGGCAAACCAAACGCGATTCCTCTGAGTTTGAACAGGGTGAAGCTATTCGTGCTCAAGGCTCCATGCTACGAGAATTGCATACAATGTTGAAGGAAAAAGATCCAGGATTTGGTGGGTTGGTGCGAGTGCAGAACAAGCGGCGTGAGTTCCTTTGGGTTCATTCAAATTTTGTAGACGAGTACTAATATATTCTGCAAATCATGATCAGTGGCATCTTCGAGAATTGTATTGGTTCCGGGCAAGCCGAGCCTGCGCTTCAATATTGGGCTGAGTTAGGATATCGAGAAATCCAGAGAGGACAGTTGTCAGCGGAAACGGCTCACGCGCTCTATGGACACGCTTCTAACCTGACATCAATCCGCCTGCAAAACGGAAACTCAGCTGATCATGGCTTGGTTCGCATCATGGTGTGGGAGCAACCTCGCAACGCAGGTCTACAAAAATCTCATCCGTTCGTGATCGGTAGCCGCTGGTTTGCTTCTTTGGTGCAAGATATCTATGCCGTTGCTGATGCCTTTAACGACGACAACGCTCATGGCGGAGATTGGATTGTCACTGAACCGATTCGAGGGATCGAATTTATCGGTCAACCAGGCACCAACTTCTATCAGCGATTTACGGGTGTGCGCGAGTTTTTTGTGGTTGGATCAGAAACGCGACAAGCTTTCTTTCAACGCTACAACTATACTCGTCCAGGTTATGGTGTGATTGACCCGACTTCTCCCCTGGGTGTCAGTGAGGGAACTCACTCCAGTATTGTTACGGCTGATCATGATACCGTTGCATTCTACACAGATGTTTTTGGTTTAGTTCCTGCTAACAATACCCGGAAGCGATCGGGCTATCAAAATCCTGCAACTCGGCAAATTTTAATGTTAGAAGAAGGAAATGAATTTCTTCTATCTTCATTCTCGTCACCCAAAACGGACGTAGGCGTATTGCAGGTTTATACGCCACTGTACTCAACTCCTAATAAGCTTGAGTTTGCTCAACCTGGAGCCTTGGGGGCATCTCTTTTTACCTATCAGGTTGAAGATATCCAAACGTTTCGCGATCGCGTCAGCCGCAGCAATGCCCGCTCAGTAACACCAATTTTATCGAATGAGTTTAATGAACGCTCGTTTGGTTTGGTGGCACCTGACGAAATGACCTGGGTCATTATTGAACACGAAGCATGATAACCTAGCCTCTACCATGATGGGGTGATAGTTGAGAGCGTGCGCTGATATGACGACAGAATCAGCCAATACATTAGCGGTTGCTCAGCAAGCCTTTGCCCACTTTGAGCATGGACTTGCGACCGGAGACTGGCAAGCGTTTTTCGATATGCTCACTGACGATTTTTCATTCTGGTTCCCGCTGGGTCAGTTTCAAGGCTTAAATGTCGGAAAAGCACGGGCGATCGCATTTTTCCACTATGTCTCCGAGGTCTATAGTGAAGGGTTAACCTTAACGCTCGATCAGATAACCAGCAACGAAACAACAGTTGTTTTTGAGTTTCGCGATGAAGGACTCATGCGAGGAAAACCTTACAAAAACCGAGTTGCTGTTTCGTTTGATATCCGTGACGACAAAATTTGTGGATACCGAGAGTACTTAGGCAGCGATGGTCAATCGAATTGATTTAACTGAGTTTAGCGGTCATCTCAAGTTAAACCTCCTCTGATTGTGGCAAAGGAAAGATCTCTCCCGCTAAATAAGCATCAAAGTACTTTTGAAAATATAGCCAGGAGGTGCTGTCTTCTGTATCTAAGTAAGATGGGGGCGCATTTTTATAGAGAGGGACGCGAGTATTAATTTCGTCCTGTAGCAGTTGTGGTAATTCATCGAAACCATTGACTTTGCCACCATAAGCACTGTAGACGAGTTGACCTGGGCGATCGCCCATTTTCATCCAGGGAACCCACGGACCTATCCGATCCCAGTAAAGCTGTAGTTTAGAAACCGAGAGAATTTCAGGGTTCAATAGGTCTTCAGTTGGAACAGTTAACTTAAATAACTCGGCTGCCTGATAGGTTAGGTTGGGGCTGTAATCAGCAAATTTTGGCTCTGTAGCGAGAGGATTGGGGTAAGCCATAAATATATCAAACACGAAGGTTGTACTATCTGCGTGTGTGCGTGCCGGAAATTTGCCCTTAAAGTGACCCTGCACTGGATTGTTGGCGACATGCATTACAGGAAGTAACTCTCCCGTCCAGGGATTTTCCCACTGTCGCAAAATTTCACCCGTTTCTGGGTGAAGGTAGTACGTCAATTCCCGAGAGGTAAAATCCCAACTTCCCTCTTCTGTAGGAATGCATCTGCTGACACTCACGCCTACCATCTTAAAGAGGCGATTTCTCTTTTCACCAGGAACCAACGCGTAGATTGCTCCTGACCAAATTAAGAAGGTTGATTGGTTTGAATCGAGGGATGAGCGCGTCTTGACCCAGTACTGAGCGTCAAAGTCTTGAATTTCAGTCGCCATCTACAGATTCCTCGATATTCCACTAAATTGAGTTCCCTCATCCCTGATCATAACCGGAGACTTTTTGTAAGCAGCAGAGCTTCGTGTTGCTTCTCACAAAATTTCATTCATTCGTTCTTTGCAAATATATTCATTACTTCAATTCGGCGATCGCGTTAAAGTATCAACTTAGGGAGTGGACAGAAAGCAGTGGACGGAAAGCAAAGGATAATGGAACTCTGATTTCTAGTAAGTTCATCAGTTTGCTTGATATAAAGCATTTATATAGCATGGAGTCTTACACCTTGCCGGAAAAACGAACGTCAGCAAACGGTTCTACAGTTGGGTCAGTATTGGTGCCTGTGAGCAACTTGGAGAAAATCGCTAATGCAAGCTCAGCCCCCTCGTTCCTCCTCTTCTAATCGACCCCGATTCTTTAATGAACGGAGAGGTGTTCCTGGAGCCGTTCACTTTCATCCTGATGCACCTCCGCCCAAAATTACCCTGATTGACTACAGTCGATCGGAAGTCAAGAAAGTTGACATCAACAAACCTGAAGAGTGTATTCCCTATTTAGACAGTGAATCAGTTTCCTGGGTTGATGTGAGTGGGCTGGGGGATGAACAGACTTGGCAACAAATCAAGCAAGTGTTCAACCTGCATCCGTTGGCACTGGAAGACATTATCCATGTTCCTCAACGTCCTCATATGCAGGAATACGAGGAACAATTGGTTTTGATCGCGCGGATGGTCTCACTGCGGGAAGACGGCCGCAGCGTTATGACTGAACAAATTAGCCTGGTGTTGGGTAAACATTATCTGCTCACGGTTCAAGAGGAACCTTACTATGATTGCCTGGGATTCGTTCGAGAACAGATTCAATTGGGGCGATCGCTCATTCGTAAGGCAGGGGCGGATTATCTGTTGTACACCTTAATCGATGCCATCATTGATGGCTTTTATCCAATCCTAGAAATGTATGGAGAATTAATTGAGGATTTGGAAGCCGAAGTTGTATCTGTTCCAACACCCCAAACCCTGGAAGAAATTTATCAAATTAAGCGAGAACTCTTGGAGCTTCGGCGTGCTATTTGGCCGCAACGAGATGCGATCAATGCACTCATCCGTGACAGTAGTGACTTAATCAGCCAGGATGTGCGGACGTTTCTGAGGGATTGCTATGACCATGCCGTTCAAGTTTTAGATATTGTTGAAACTTACCGAGAACTTGCTGCAAGCTTAACGGATGTGTACTTATCCTCTGTTAGTAATCGCATGAACGAGGTGATGAAGCTTCTGACTATCATTTCCAGTATCTTTATTCCTTTAACGTTCATTGCCGGGATCTATGGCATGAACTTTAATACTGAAACTTCTCCCTTTAATATGCCTGAACTCAACTGGTACTGGGGATATGTTGCGACGCTAGCCGTAATGGCAGTTATTGCAGTTGGTATGATTATTTTCTTTTGGCGCAAGGGTTGGTTTGAGAACTTTACAGGGATTAGGAATGATCGGCGATCCTCGCCAAAACGGAAGAGAAAATGGCTGAAATGAATCCTTTGCGGCGATCGCCACAAAAGACCTCCTAATGAAATCAACCCTGTTGTTACTTGTCAGAGTGCTTCCATTCTACGATTCTCTCTAGTCCGTTAGAATAAGTGAAAGTTCTAAACGCCAGTT
Organism: Cyanobacteria bacterium FACHB-471; assembly: GCA_014695345.1. GTDB lineage: Bacteria > Cyanobacteriota > Cyanobacteriia > Elainellales > Elainellaceae > JAAUTN01. The sequence continues at coordinate 7,735 of JACJOC010000012.1, read as the reverse complement.
AGGGTCAAACCACTGTTCTCTCATTTTACAGTTCTGCTTTTAGAAAATGGTGATCGCCAAATTACTAGCAGGAAATATGCAAGTGGTTTTGTTAGTTGTGCAAGTGTAGTGCGATCGCCCGAAAACGCGGAATTTTTAGAGCGATCACGGCTATCACGAGGTAAACTATGACTCCCGCAACAATACCTCAAACTACCGATCAGCGTATTGTCTTACCGGAGCGTACCTGGAAACAGTTCAAGCTGATACAGCAAGGTTTTGAAGCTTCACCCGGTGTTCATCTGTTCTACTACGACGGTACTGTCGAAATTCTTATGCCCGGTCGTGAACATGAGGTTTTCAAAGGAATTATTGCTCTTCTGTTAGGCATCTTTTTTGAAGAGAATGACATTGAGTTTGAGCCAACTGGAGCTATGACTCAGGAACGGGAAAAAGTCGTATCGGCTCAAGCAGATGAGTCTTACTGCATCGGCACTTCCAAGCTAACTCCTGATCTGGTGATTGAAGTTGTGTTTACTAGCGGCGGATCGGCGAAGCTACAGCGATATCAGGTGTTAGAAGTTCCCGAAGTCTGGTTCTGGCAGGATGGCTTGTTTACACTGTATCGATTGCGCCAGGACAGATATGAGCAAATTACTCAGAGCGAAATTCCTGAACTAGCAATGCTCGACTTTGACCTGCTTACTCGCTGCGTGTTGCTAGGTGAAACTTCAAGACTGCAAGCAATTCGAGAGTTTCGACAGGCAATTCAAACTAGAAAGTGACTTTGCTTGAAGGAGCGATTACGCGACGTTGTCCGTTGCGTAATTTGTGCTGTGGTAATAGAAAGTTTGTTTAATTGGGCGATCGCCAACTTGCATCCTTACCTCTTTCTAAGGGCTATCGGGAATTTCCATTGTGCCTTCACTCACCAGGATAGAGGAGCCACCAACGCGGATGGCTTGGATTTCACCATTCTTCAGGTCAGCTTCGACTTGCAGCAAGCTGGGGCGACCCATTTCAACGCCTTGTTCAATCGACCAGCGCAATGTGCCATCAGTAAGGCTGTTGCGGTTACACAAATAACCTGCGATCGCCGTTGCGGCGGCGCCTGTCGCCGGGTCTTCGTCAATGTTCATTGTGGGGGCAAACATTCGTGCCCACAGATGAGACGGATCTTGAGGGTCGTAGGCAAACACATAAAGGTCGGGTGCCCAGGCAGAAGCAAGGCACTGCTGCCACTCCTGGCGGTTTAGTTGAATGCGGCTGAGAGCGGCGCGATCGCTCAACGGCACAAACAAAAATGGTACACCACAGGAGATTGCTTGGGGTTTGTCTTCTCCATTAAGCAAATCGGCAGGGTCCAGAGAGAGAACAGCCGCTAGCTTTTCTACAGAAGGAAGATCTGATCTGAATTCGGGCAGTTTGGCGGCGGTCAAGTCCGCAAACGTGGGCTTGCCGGACTCTACTCGAATATCTACTGAGACGGGACCGACTCCTTCTTCAAACACTACTGTTGTATCTTTGGGAGCGGTGATTTCTCCCAGTGTAGCGAGAACATAGGCGGTGCCAACGGTGGGATGTCCGGCAAAGGGTAACTCCCTTGCAGGGGTAAAAATGCGAAGCTGACGATCGCTTCCTGGTTGTTGGGGAGGAAATACAAAAACGGTTTCTGAGAGGTTAAGTTCTTTAGCAACCCGCTGCATTTGCTCAGTGGATAATCCTCGAGCGTCTGGAAACACGGCTAGCGGGTTGCCGCCAAAAATCTGATCAGTGAACACATCAGCGGTGTAAAAACGGTAGCGCATGGTGTTAGGAGCGATCGCTGGAGTACTGCCCTGAGTAAAGCATCACAGCGCTGTTGATGCAATCCCTTACTTCCTATCTAGTACAGGATTGATAAAGGTTAGTCAGCCAAGTTTCTACATGGGGTGGCATTGAGGTGAAATAGATGGAAAATGCGTCTTGGCTTGCTTGAGTTTTTGTAACTTTAGCGTAAATATCGTTGAGGTTCTGTGCTGGATTTGAGGCTAACAGAGTGAGTTTCAGGTTGGCAAACTCATTAATTGAAGAAATGCCATTGGGTGTTGTTACCCGAATTTGTGCTCCGGTTGCTGAAAGCTGCACTAAGTTTCCCTGAAGGTGAGTTTTGCTAACCTCTTTGCCTTCCAACAGTGAGAACTGGAGAGGAACGGGTTTAGGCAGTGGCAAAAAGACCTCTTCTTCTTTGGGTAAATACAAGTTGTGAAAGCCGCTGATTCCATATACCTCGTAAATGGTAATCGGTTGCTTTACGCCCTTCGGCTGGACTTGCTGTTGACCGCTGATTCGCACGTTTGGACCAGCTTCTTTGAAGGTTTGCTCTGAGATCAGAATTTGTCCGCCTCGCGTGTAAGATTCAATCCGATAGGTGAGATTGACTTGGCTGCCAACGATGCCATACTTGGTGCGCTTTTCAGAGCCAATGTTGCCGACAACGACTTCTCCGGTGTTGATACCGATTCCCATTTCCAGTCGGGGTAAGCCGAGTACTTTCATGTGTTCGTTGACGGCTCCCATTGCAAGCTGCATGGCACAAGCACAGGCGATCGCCCGAATCGCATCGTCTTCTCTCGCCTTGGGCGCACCAAACAGGACCAGAATGCCATCTCCCATAAACTCATCAATCGTGCCGTGATACTGGTTGATCACGTCTGCCATGTATTCCAGGTAGAGATTGAGGATATTAATCACTTCCTCTGGTGATAACCGTTCTGACAGGGACGTGAAGCCGCGCAGGTCAGAGGTGAGAATGGTAATCTTGCGGCGATCGCCTCCCAGTTTTAACCCTCCTGGGCTTTCCAACAGATTCACTACCACTTCATCGCTCAAATAGCGCCCAAACACCTGACGAATCAGCTGATTGCGCTTTTCCAGGTCGTCATTAGCTTGTGCTAGGTCAGCCGTCCGTTCTTTTACCCGTCCTTCCAGCCCTTTGGCGGTGTCGCGCAGTTTTCCAACCACCAGGGTTAGCCCAGACAGTCCTAAGACGGAAATGCCGCCCAGCATAAAAAAGGTTTCCCGCAGATCGGTATTTACTTTTTGGACGAACGTATCCAATGGCTGCTTAATTTCCCAAACGCCCGCTACGTCTCCTAACTCCCAATCGGTTTTAGGGCTTTGAGGATGAGTGTTGTGGCAGGCGACGCAGGTTGCTTTCATGATGCTGGCTTCGCCATAGCGCATCGTCGTATGTCCGTCACGCTCCTCAAATCGCACAAACTTTTCTCTAGGGCTTTGCCGCAGAAAATCGAGGGAAGCTTGCTCAAATTCATCTCTAATCCCCCCTTCCGACTGTCGCCAGGGGAATGGATAATCGCTGAAGAAGCGCACAGATAGATCGGGGTTGCGATCGCTAATCATGTCGCTCAACTCGATCGCAAACGTAGAAGGTAGGGGAATTGCCTGCTCTTCAGTCACATAGGCGTGAGTCACCGTCAGCCCACTCTCTTTGGCTGGGTCAGCGGCTGCATCGCTATACAGCGTGATCGCCTGGTTAAACGCTTGAATGTAGAGGGTGGCGTTTAACACAGCCTGCGATCGGATCAGGTTTGACGAGAGTTGAAACATATTTGATAGGGCAACTCCTACCCCGATGCAAAACATCACCGTTAGCACCAGGACAATCTGCTTTAGCAGCAGATGCATAAACCCATTCCAAAGTCGAGTCATCATTGAACGAGATCACCTTCCAAGCTTGGGTCTGATTGCGATCGCCCCTCGAAGTAAAACTTAGTACATGCCATTTCTAGTCTGATAATCTACTAAAACACGCTTTTGGAAGCAAGAGCGCAGATAGACCATTTTCTTCACCTGATACGAGTTAGCGATGGATGTCGAACAAGCCCTTGCCTTTACGGATGCGCTCGTCTTTACCAAGGCGGGCATTCATCTAAGCGATTTGCAACAGGCAATGCTGCGTGAATCCTGGTCGTGGCAACGTCAAAGTTATGACCAGATTGCAGAAACCTATGGGTATTCACCCACCTACTTGAAGCACGATGTCGGTCCTAAACTTTGGAGGTTGCTATCTGAAGTCATCGGTGAAAAAGTTAACAAAACCAGCTTTCGAGCAGCGATCGAACGTAAATCTCACACCGATGGGATCTCTACACAAACTCAAGCCGCTAAACCGGATCAATTACATATTTCTCAACCTACGGCTGAAGCGGTACCTGCAAGTCGAGTGAGTGACGCTGCGGTCGAACCGAGCGCTGTACTGACCCAGGTTGCTTCTGCCCCTCGGCAGGATTGGGGTGATGCCGCAGATGTGAGTTTCTTCTATGGACGGGCAGCAGAGCTAACTCGTCTAGAACAGTGGATTTTGGGTAGTCAATCCCAACAGCCCTGCCGACTGGTAGCAGTGTTGGGTATGGGCGGCATGGGCAAAACCTCGCTGGTGATTCGGCTGTCCCAGCGGCTCCAATCTGAGTTTGAGTGGGTAATTTGGCGATCGCTACGGAATGCCCTACCCCCTACTGAACTGCTGTCTGACCTGTTGCAATTGCTCACTAACCAGCAGCAGGTTGAACAGCCGATCGAAAGACAAATTGCCCAACTTTTACATCAGTTGCGATCGCGTCGTTGTCTGATCATTCTCGACAACATTGAAACGGTTCTGCATTATGCTCAAGAACCAGAACTCAGCGCTGTCAGTAGTCAGGGCTATGGAGTTTATCGAGAACTGTTTCGGCAAATTGGCGAAACGCGCCATCAAAGCTGTTTGGTGTTGACCAGCCGTGAAAAGCCGCCAGAAGTCGCTCTGCTAGAAGGGGAAACTTTGCCAGTGCGATCGCTCACGCTTACTGGACTTCAGCTTTCAGAAGCCCAGGAATTAATGAGTTTAAAGGGATGCTTCCAAGGCACGGACACCGATTGGAACCGTTTAATCGCAGGCTACTCTGGCAATCCGCTAGCGCTCAAAATTATCTCCACCACGATTCAAACTCTATTTGACGGCAACCTAACGGAGTTTCTGCAACAAGACACATTTGTATTTGGCGGAATTCGCACGCTGATCGACCAGCAGTTTGAACGGTTGTCAGTGCTTGAAAAATCGGTGATGTATTGGCTGGCAATTTATCGTGAACCAGCTACTTTTGCTGAGTTGAGAATGGATATCTTTCCATCTATTGCACCGCAACGGTTAATCGAAGTTCTGGAACTGCTGGAGCAGCGATCGCTGATTGAAAAGCAATCCGCTCTATTCTCGCTTCAGCCTGTGGTGATGGAATATGTGAGCGATCGCCTGATTACCCAAATCTGCACCGAAATTCAGCAAGGAGTGCAGGGAATTGCCGTAAAAGACGCGCTGCTCAAACATCACGCCCTGCTCAAAGCTCAATCTAAAGACTACATTCGAGAAACTCAAATTCGACTGATTCTCACTCCAATCCTCGAACGGTTGGATGCGCTTCATGATGCGTTGGAAGATGACTTGATTCAACAGTTAACCTGCTTGCGCGGCAAATCCACTTCAGAAAGTGGGTATGCGGGGGGCAATCTACTCAATCTTTTGGGTCAGCGAAAAACTCACTTAAGTAGTTATGACTTTTCACACTTAACGCTCTGGCAAGCCGACTTGCGCCAGATGCAGCTGCACCAGATCAATTTTGCCTATGCTGATTTGTCTCGCTCCATGTTTGCAGAAATCCTCGGTATTGTGTTTGCAGTCGCTCTCAGTCCGACGGGTGATGTTCTCGCAACCGGAGACGCTGAAGGCGGTCTACGTCTCTGGCAGGTCAATCAGGGAAGCCTATTACTGGCATTAGAGGGTCACCAGGGCTGGGTTTGGTCAGTCAGCTTCAGTGCCGATGGGCAAACTCTCGCCAGTTGCAGTAGTGACAAAACGATTCGGCTTTGGAACACCCAAACAGGTGAATGTCTAAGCACGCTTCGAGGTCATAGCGGTTCGATCTGGTCGGTATCGTTTAGCCCTGATGGTCAACTCCTCGCCAGCGGTGGAGACGAACCCAGTGTAATGCTGTGGGATGCCTCTAAGGGAACCTGTATTAAGCAACTGGCTGGACATACGGGACGCATTCTCTCGGTTGCGTTTTGTCATGCTGCTATTGAGAAAAGCTCAGCGCTCCTGCTGGCAAGTGGCAGTGAAGACAGCAGTATTCGCCTATGGAATGTCCAGTCAGGGAAATGCCACCAGGTTTATCAGGGACACGCCGACCGAGTGTGGTCAGTTGCCTTTAGTCCTAATGGTGAATTGCTCGCCAGCGGCAGCGCCGATCGCACCCTCAAACTTTGGCAGGTGAAGACGGGGAAATGCCTCAAAACATTTTCAGAACATGGCGATCGCGTTCGTTCTGTCAGCTTCAGTGCTGATGGGCAAACCCTAATCAGCAGCAGCGACGATCTCACCGTGCGAATCTGGTCCGTTGACACCGGACAATGTCTGCATACCCTGTGGGGACATACCAACTCCATCTTCTCCGTTGCCTGCCATTCTGAGAGTCAAATGGTGGTGAGCGGCAGTGCCGACCAAACCGTGAGAATTTGGCATAGCCAAACCGGACAGTGCCTTAAAACCCTACGTGGCTACACCAATTCCATCTTTTCCGTTGCCTACAGTGCGAATGGTGAAAAGTTAATTAGTAGCAGTACTGACCAGACGATTAAACTGTGGGACACGAACACCGGACAATGCCTCAAAACCTTTGAGGGACATACGGGCTGGGTGACCTCAGCAGCCTTTCACCCCCAAGCTCACCTGATCGCCAGCAGTAGCGCCGACGAAACGATTAAGCTCTGGGAAGCTAGCAGCGGACAGTGTCTTAGAACCTTGCAGGGGCATTCCCATTGGGTGCAGTCGGTCAGCTTTAGCCCCGATGGAGAAGTGTTAGCTAGCGGGGGCGATGATTGTACTTTGCGTCTCTGGTCAGTTCAATCTGGGGAATGCCTTCACACTTTAGCAGCCCATTCCGGTTGGGTTTGGTCAGTCGCCTTTAGCCCCATGGGGGAACTGTTAGCCAGCAGCAGTGAGGACCAGACGATTTGCCTCTGGTCAACTACAGGGCTTCAGTGTGTTCACAGGCTGCAAGACCATAGCGGACGAGTGAAGGCGATCGCTTTCAGCCCCGATGGGCAACTCCTGGCTAGCGGCAGCAGCGATGAAACGGTACGGCTCTGGTCAGTCCATACAGGTGAATGTCTCTACACTCTGCGCGGACACGACAACGACGTTTGGTCAGTTGCTTTTAGTCCTGATGGTCAAACCCTTGCCAGCCGCAGCCTCGACCAAACCGTGAAACTATGGGAGGTCAGCACGGGCGTTTGCCGTAAAACTTTGTCTGTACCTTCTCGCTCTGTTAGGTCAGCGATCGCCTTTTGCCCAGTTTCATCCCCTACTCCAAAGAACCTTGCCACTCAAAACAAATTGACGATCGGCAGTCACAGCGGCACCATTCAAATCTGGAATATTCCAACTGGAGAATGCCTGAATACGTTAACTCCCAATCGCCCCTATGACGGCACTAACATCAAAGGAGTGACGGGTATCACAGCCGCTCAAAAGTTGGCTCTGTATGCGTTAGGGGCGATCGAGCAATAGCGTTCTGTAACCTTGAAAAGCTGCTTCTTGCCCTAATTTCCAACGCTGCAGCAGCGACTTAAGAAACAGCATAACTTTTCCTAACTTTTAGGCATCGTCAGCGCCGAGGTTAGCGAATACATTGATGTACATGAGGAACGAAACGGGAACCACACA
>JACJOC010000118.1:0-2500 GCA_014695345.1 Cyanobacteria bacterium FACHB-471 | reverse complement strand
TTCTCGTGCCCCATGCTACTCGGGATTCAGCTTGAGCTATTGGCGCTTTCGACTACAGGACTTTTACCTGCTCTGGTGCAGTTTTCAGCTGCTTCGTCTAGTACCTTTAGTCTCTTTGTTGCTGTCCCACTACCCCATAAAGCATGCTTTATGGTTTAGGCTGTTCCCTTTTCGCTCACCACTACTGGGGGAATCTCTTTTGATTTCTTTTCCTCGGGCTACTAAGATGTTTCAGTTCGCCCGGTTGGCTCATGCCTGTCTATGGATTCAACAGGCTGTACTTGGGGTTGCCCCATTCGGATATCTCCGGCTCGATGCTTGCTTCCAGCTCCCCGGAGTGTTTCGTCGGTCGCCACGTCCTTCTTCGCCTCTGTGTGCCGAGGGATTCACCGTCAGCTGTTTGTAGCTTGACCACAATCTCTTCAGCTTGAAGTTTTACGGACACCTTTTTTGATTTGATGTCTCGTTTTTCCTGCTTTTTACGTTGCTATGCAGTTTTCAAGGTTCTTTTGCTGGCTTTTTTTCCAGCAGACTCTCTTACACTAAGATAAGATTCGTTGCTGGGAAAAGTTGCCTTTTTTTCTTTGAGTGCTTAGGTTCGTTTTTTCTCTTTAGGTGGGCCATCCTGGACTCGAACCAGGGACCTCACCCTTATCAGGGGTGCGCTCTAACCACCTGAGCTAATAGCCCGCATTTTTTGAACCTGTTAATAGTTTGAAAGCTGATGTATTCACTTTTCCTCGATGACCTAGGTTGACCTCCACTTCCCCAAATCTTGGCGATTTTTTCGGTTGAGTGGGGTTTGGTCTCCCTTAAAAGGAGGTGATCCAGCCACACCTTCCGGTACGGCTACCTTGTTACGACTTCACCCCAGTCATCAGCCCTGCCTTCGGCATCCCCCTCCTTTAACAGGTTAGGGTAACGACTTCGGGCGTGGCCAACTCCCATGGTGTGACGGGCGGTGTGTACAAGGCCCGGGAACGGATTCACCGCCGTATGCTGACCGGCGATTACTAGCGATTCCGCCTTCACGCAGGCGAGTTGCAGCCTGCGATCTGAACTGAGCCACGGTTTATGGGATTTGCTTGTCATTGCTAACTTGCTGCCCTTTGTCCGTAGCATTGTAGTACGTGTGTAGCCCAGGACGTAAGGGGCATGCTGACTTGACGTCATCCCCACCTTCCTCCGGTTTGTCACCGGCAGTCTCTCTAGAGTGCCCAACTTAATGATGGCAACTAAAAACGAGGGTTGCGCTCGTTGCGGGACTTAACCCAACATCTCACGACACGAGCTGACGACAGCCATGCACCACCTGTGTTCGCGCTCCCTAAGGCACTCCTCTCTTTCAAGCGGATTCGCGACATGTCAAGTCCTGGTAAGGTTCTTCGCGTTGCATCGAATTAAACCACATACTCCACCGCTTGTGCGGGCCCCCGTCAATTCCTTTGAGTTTCACACTTGCGTGCGTACTCCCCAGGCGGGATACTTAACGCGTTAGCTCCGGCGCGGCCCGGGTCGATACAGGCCACACCTAGTATCCATCGTTTACGGCTAGGACTACTGGGGTATCTAATCCCATTCGCTCCCCTAGCTTTCGTCCCTCAGTGTCAGTTGCAGTCCAGCAGAGCGCTTTCGCCACCGGTGTTCTTCCCGATCTCTACGCATTTCACCGCTACACCGGGAATTCCCTCTACCCCTACTGCACTCTAGTCTTTCAGTTTCCACCGCCTTTGTGGGGTTAAGCCCCACTCTTTAACGGCAGACTTGAATGACCACCTACGGACGCTTTACGCCCAATTATTCCGGATAACGCTTGCATCCTCCGTATTACCGCGGCTGCTGGCACGGAGTTAGCCGATGCTTATTCCTCAGGTACCGTCATTTTGTTCTTCCCTGAGAAAAGGGGTTTACAATCCAAGAACCTTCCTCCCCCACGCGGTCTTGCTCCGTCAGGCTTTCGCCCATTGCGGAAAATTCCCCACTGCTGCCTCCCGTAGGAGTCTGGGCCGTGTCTCAGTCCCAGTGTGGCTGATCGTCCTCTCAGACCAGCTACTGATTGTCGCCTTGGTAAGCTTTTACCCTACCAACTAGCTAATCAGACGCGAGCTCCTCTTCAGGCTATTAATACTTTCACCTCTCGGCATATCCGGTTTTAGCAGCAGTTTCCTCCTGTTATCCCCGTCCTGAAGGCAGATTCTCACGCGTTACTCACCCGTCCGCCACTAGAATCCTAAGATTCCCGTTCGACTTGCATGTGTTAAGCAGACCGCCAGCGTTCATCCTGAGCCAGGATCAAACTCTCCATTTTGTTGAGTTTGTTGCTCTGGAAACTTTTCGTTTCCCTCTTTTTTTGGCTTCGGGGTTTTTCTCCCCTATTCCGATTTTTTTTGACGAGGTTATTGTGTTACTCTGGCTTTCAAACTATTATTTTTTCTAGGTTCTCGTCGCTCGGTTGAGTGTCGCTTTCGCTCGTCTCTCCCGACCGCTTTATTAATATAGC
>JACJOC010000117.1 GCA_014695345.1 Cyanobacteria bacterium FACHB-471 | reverse complement strand
CGGCGAGTCATTGAGAACTTGGCAATCAACGCTGTGAAATATGGTGCTCCTAACACACCGATTACACTCACGCTTGAGCAAACGGAAACCCACGTCAACCTGACTATCCACAATCAGGGTAATCCAATTCCTCCTGATGCCCAGTCGATTCTATTTCAACAATTTCGTCGAGCCACCTCTGCCCAGGGACAAAAGGGATGGGGTTTAGGACTATTTCTGGCAAAGAGCATTGTTGAAGCACATGAAGGGACGATCACGGTTGAAAGCACCGAAAGCAAGGGAACAAGCTTTATCATCAAGTTCCCCAGAAGTCTAGATCAAATGGAATAGTTGCTAAAGTAAAAGGTCTCCTGCCGAGCACTAGGAGCGATCGAGTAATCCTGCGATCGCCTTCACTAACTCCTCTGGCTCGACAGGTTTTGTAATGTGCCTTTGGAATCCGACTTGAAGGGCCCGCTGCTGATCGATCTCAGCGGCATAGGCAGTCAGGGCAATGGCTGGAATCATTCCACCTTGTTCAGAAGGACGCGACCGAATTTGCTGGAGTAGCATATAGCCGTCCATTCCTGCCATCCCAATGTCACTCACAAGTACATCGGGAATCGATTGTTCCAGTACTTGCAATGCTTTTAAGCCAGAAGCAACGGCTGTCACGATTGCCCCACTTTGTTCCAACAAAAAAGCTTGAAACTCACGGGTATCAGGTTCATCATCAACTAGCAGAATTTGAATGCCTGCTAGCGGTAGTCCTGCATCTGTTTGCGGTTCGCTGGGTTCAGATACGATCAATGTTGTCTGTTGCATCACTGGCAATTGCACAGTGAAAGTTGCGCCCTGACCTTCCCCTTGGCTCTCGGCTCGCACGGTTCCTCCATGCAGTTCTACAATTTGACGTGCGATCGCTAGCCCTAATCCCAACCCGCCAAACTGCCGCGTAGTGGAACCATCCTCCTGTCGAAAATACTCAAACATGTAGGGCAAGAATTGCGGATTAATCCCTTTACCCGTGTCGATGACTCGAATTTGAGCCAGTTGATTCAGTTGCCTCAGTTCAACCGTTACTTGTCCACCAGTCGGGGTGAACTTGACTGCATTACTCAGCAAATTCCAGACGACCTGCTGTAAACGGGCAGCATCACCAGAAATCGGCGCAACGGTATGGTCAAGATCAAGCTGTAGCCGAATATGTTTCGCCTCTGCTGCCAAATGCACGGTTTCAATCGCCGCAGAAATGACAAATGTCAAACTAACGGGAGCCGCTGTTAGCGACAGCTTGCCTTGCATGATGCGGGAGATGTCAAGCAAATCTTCGATGAGCTGTGTTTGGAGTTTGGCATTCCGTTCGATCGTGCTCAAGGCTTCTCGTTGACGGGCAGCATCGAGTTTGCCGTTTTGGAGTAAGCGAGTCCAACCCAGAATGGGATTGAGGGGCGATCGCAACTCGTGCGACAGCACTGCCAAAAACTCATCTTTGACCCGGTTGGCTTGTTCGGCTTGTTCTCGTGCCACTTGTTCTCGTTTCAGGAGTTGTTCCCGTTCAGCTTCCGCTTGCTTACGATCGCTTATATCAATCACAGAACCAATGTATCCCTTGAATTGACCATCCACACCAAACCAAGGGCTTGCTGCATCGATCATCCAGCGATACTCACCATCCTCACGTCGCAAGCGGTATTCCAACTGAAAGGTTTCATGATGAGCGTTTGCGGTCAAAAATGTGTTTTTGGAATGTTCAAGGTCCTCTGGATGGACTACATTCAGCCATCCAAATCCTAGACCTGTTTCCTCTGTTTGACCCGAAAAGTCATACCAGCTTTGGCTGAGGTAAGTGCAGTAACCTGTAGGATCGGTGACCCAAACCATGACAGGAGCGTTGTCTGCCATGTTACGGAACCGATCCTCGCTCTCCCGCAATATATCTTCCTCTTGCTTTTGCTTGGTAATATCGCGTGAGACGACAACCAGTTGAGTGATCTGACCCGCACTATTCCGCACGGGTGTAATGATACAATCCCACCATTTCGGTGTGCCCCTGTGGGTGGCAACATAGCCTTGAAACTGACCGGTGTTGCCTGCCTTGGCAGCCGCGATCGCCTGTTTGGCATTCTCATAATCATCGCCTTGCCAGAAATCAAGCCAGCAGGCATTGAGAACAAGGGCCGGATCATCGACTTCCAAGAGGCCTAACCCGCCTGTATTGATATAGGCAATTTCGCTGTTGAGCGTTAACAGTTTGATGCAGTCCTTGCTGCTCTCTAAAATGCGTTGTTTTAGCTCCTCACTGTTTCGCAAGGCAGCTTCGGTTTCCCGTCGTTCCATCAGGTCAGCGGCTTGGCGAGTGAGGAGGTCCAGAAATCGCAGTTCGCGCTCAGTGGGTCGGTGGCGACCGCGCCAGTGCGTTGATAGCATCCCGATCGCTCTGCCGGAACGAGTGGTGAGAGGAGTAGACTGCGCCGAGCGCAACCCGGCATCAAGGTGCTGTTTGAAGGAGCCGTCTGAATCAGGAACGCCGGGTACATCAAAATCAACAAAGGTTCGCACGCCATTGGCAAGGGTAATGCCACAGGAGGTGTTAGAACTTGCACTCACGGACTGGAAATACTCTATCAGCGTTGGTTCTAAACCCTTTGTGGCAAGGAAGGTCAGTTCATTAGCCTGGGTATTGAGCAGTTGAATCGACCCAGCATCCGCTTGCACGATGGCGATCGCGGCAGCCAAAATTTCGTCGTATAGCACCTGAGTATCGCTCTCGAAGATCAGCCGCGTACTCAAGTCATGCAGCCTTTGCATGTCGGTGAGATCTGCGGCGGCGGCTTGCTCGGCGAGTTTGCGTTCCGTAATATCAGCAATCACGCCCACAAGTCTCAGCGGTGAGCCATCCGTGGCAAATTCAAACTGTCCGTTCGATTCGAGCCATCTCATTTCCCCGTCTTTACGACGTATCCGGCAAATCGCTTGCTGTAATTTGCCCGTCTGCATTCCCTCCGAAAGTTTTGCGGCAAAGGCTTCGGCATCATCTGAGTGCAGATAGTTCTCAAAAAAGTCTTGCCGAGAGACTGTGCCATCAGCGCGGGTATGTCCAAAAATTTCGTACATCCGATCGTTTTCCCAGAAGGCAACATCCTCTGGCACTACCCACTCAAACACACCGAGTTGGGCAGCTTCGGTGGCAAGGGTCAGGCGTTGTTCTCGTTGATGCAACGCTGCCTGAGCATTGATTTCACTTTGGATGTCAGTGCAGGTTCCCACCCACTTCGTTACCTGTCCCGCCTCATCTTTGATAGGAGTGCCGCGTACCAATTGCCAGCGCCATTCACCCGTACGGAAGCGGAAACGATGTTTAATTTCCACGGGTTCACCCGTTTCCAGGCTATGTCTCCAATCACGCGCAGTGTTTGGCAGATCCTCTGGATGAACAACATCTTGCCAATGCCAGTCATAAAGCTGTTCTGGCAATAAACCAATATAATCTGCCCATTGTTGGCTCAGATAGTCTACACTGCCGTCGGGCGTTGCCGTCCAAATCAACTGCGGAATTGTGGCGGTCAGGGTGCGAAACCGCTGCTCACTTTCGCGCAGGGCAATCTCCGCCTGTTTGCGATCGCTGATGTCACGTCCCGTACCTGCCACAGCTTCAACTGCGCCATCGCCATCTAACAGCGGCACGAAAATGTATTCATAGACCCTTGCCCCCGAAGCACTGGTGTAAGATTTTTCGGCTTTGAGCGGTTGGCGCGTGGTGATGACCTGTTGAATTTGCTGCTGAAGGCGAGCGGCTAATTCGGGTGGGTAATCGAGGTCAAAAAAGTTCTTACCAACAATGTCTGCCAGTGTATTTTGCCAGAGGTCAAGCAGCGGTTGGTTGGCGTAAGTAAGCCGCCCTGCCAAATCAAAGGTGTAAATCAGATCAGAGACAGAAGACAGTACTCGATCGAGGCGACGATGAGCAGCAGCTTGACGCGATCGCCCCAGCTCCACATTCACAGCGACTCGTGCTAGCAGCTCACGAATACTAAAGGGTTTGACCAGATAATCATCGGCTCCAGCACTTAGCCCTTCTACTGCCGCTTCTTCTCCGGCGCGGGCAGACAGCAGCAGAATGGGAATCTCGCGGGTTTGTGGGTCGTGTCGCAATTGCTTGAGCAACTCGAACCCATCCATTCCCGGCATCATCACATCGCTGAGGACTAAATCGGGCGTTGAAGCGCGGGCGGCGTTGAGTGCGGCTGCTCCTTCGGTAAACACCTCGACCTGATAAAACTCGCTCAAGATGCGGTGCAGATAGTTCCGCATATCAGCATTGTCATCTACGAGGAAGATGTGAGCGGGAGAGGAAGCCGAGGGCGAGCGGGAGAGGGGAGAGGAAGGCGCATCTACGCTATCGTCTTCGCGTAACCAGCTGGATGCTTCTTGCACATAAGGGGTTGCACTATCCCTAGGTTGAGTCTGATTGTCGAGATAGTGAATCTCTAAAGCTGAGGCTGAGCCAACGCTCTGCAGGGAAACAGGATTCGTTGGATCTATCGGCAACTGGACTCGAAACGTGCTGCCCTGACCCAGGATGCTCTCAACGGCGATCGTGCCATTGTGCAAATGCACCAGTTCTTGCACCAGCGATAGCCCAATCCCAGTGCCTTCAAACGTGCGTCCCTGTGCACCTTCAACTCGATGAAATCGCTCAAATAATCGGGGCACATCGGACTCAGGAATGCCCGTGCCTGTGTCGCGCACTATCAGTTCCACCTGATCGCCCACTGAATGCAGTGAAACAGCGATTTCTCCCTCAAAGGTGAACTTAAACGCATTCGAGAGTAGATTCAGCACAATCTTTCCCCACATATCGCGATCCACAGACACGGGTTGTAGCAAAGCGGGGCAATCCACAATCAATCGCAGTCCTGCTTGCTCAATCGCAGACTGAAATAAACTGGTTAATTCAACGGTATAGGTAGCAAGATCTGTGGGTTCAAAATGTGCCTGTGCGCGTCCAGCTTCGATCCGCGAAAAGTCAAGCAGGGTATTGACGAGCTTGAGTAGCCGCTGGGCATTGCGCTGGGCGAGCGTGATTTGCTCTCGTTCCGTGGGTGGCAACTGGTTACTTTGTAATACCTCTTCTAGAGGATTAAGCATCAACGTTAAAGGAGTGCGAAACTCGTGGCTGACATTAGAAAAAAAGGCGGTCTTAGCCCGATCGAGTTCGGCTAACGTTTCGGCACGATGGCGCTCTTCCTCATATGCCTGGGCATTGCGAATCGATACGGAAACCTGTCCGACTAACAACTCGTAAAACGAGCGATAGCCTTCATCAAGTGCCCGATTGGGATTCACGCCAGCCATCAACACGCCCAACGGTGTCGTTTGACCAGAGGCGATCGGCATCATCACAGCCGTGTGAACTAGCTCATTCCACGGACCTCCGGGCACGGTCATTTGGTGATCCAATGCTTCCACTAGAACGGTTTCACCGGCCGCCGCTGACGCAAGCGACCAAAGCGGGTGATCTGTTGCTAAATCAACTGAACGGGGGCAAAGCTGATCGTCTACTGTTAAACCCACTGTTCCTTGCAGAGTAAGCGTTCTGCCGCTTGGCTCTCGTAAATAAAGAAGTGCAAACGGAACATCTAAGGGATGAGCTGCGATCGCGCTCATCAAATCCTGGCAGGTATCCTGCACACTGCGCGTTTCACCTGTTTGAGCAGCCAAATCCCGCAGCAGTCGTAATCGCCGTTCTCCTAAAACTTGCTGCGTTACCTCGCTACAAACCGCCAACATGCCCACAATCTGTCCTGCATCATCTTCGGCTGGAGCATGTGAGACGCTAAAGTAAGACTCTTCTCGATACCCAGCGCGTTCTAGAACCAGCGGCAGTGCCGGAGTCCAGTTTGCAACCCCCGTTGCCATGACCCGCTGAATCATCGGTCCGAGTGTATCCCAGGCTTCTGCTAGTGTTTCCCGGATGTCCGTTCCCAGGGCGGTTGGATGCTTATCCCCAATTAACTGCGAGTAGGCATCGTTGTAAAACTGCGTGAACTCGGCTCCCCAAGTCAGCACCATTGGATAGCGCGAGGTGAGTAATGTCTTGACCAGCGATTTGAGGCTTTGTGACCAAAACTGCACTGACCCAACGGGTGTTTGCGACCAATCGAGCGACCGCATCAAGCCACCCATTTCGCCACCGTTCGCAAAAATGGAGGTAGCAGCTTTGCCCTGCACTGAACCGGTCATCGCTGTGGTTTCCTAAAATATTGAGCAAGCAAATCTGCGCCCTGTTCCCCCATCTGCTGTAGTAGCAATTCGATCTGCTTCAATACGATTGGCATGGGCTTTGTGCGCCCGTTTTCCCAACGATTCACGCTTTGAAAGGAAACTCCCAGCTTTTCGGCAAATTTGACTTGTGAGAGGTCAAGCCGCTGTCGTGTTTCTCGTATCAAGGCTGCCAGGTCTGACTGCTCGATTGCAGGCATAGAACATCCACCATTCAATTGTACTTATTAGGTATACCACCTGGTATAACTTTACTCTGTCTATCTAAGGAGGTACAAGGCGGTAAAAACATCCCGGCAACACGTTGAGATCGAAGATTGTTTGAGTGTCCTTAATTGGGGTAAAGAAGGTAGGACTGAATTTTATTTAAGCTGTGGGCATTTAAGAAGCTGTTTGTAAACAAGTGCTAAGGAATTAGTTGATGAGGTAAGGAATAAGCGATATCTAAGAGAGCTAAATAATTTCTTCAAACTCATGAGTCAGCCAGTTTACAACAGTGACTTAACTGACCCAGAATGGCAACAAATAGAACCGCTATTACCAGCAGCAAAACCAGTTGGCAAAGGGCGGGAAGTGGATTTGCGAGAGGTTCTCAACGCTATCTTTTACCGTGCGGATAACGGCATCAAATGGCGAGCCTTACCCCGTGATTTTCCAGCCTGGCAAACAGTCTATGGATATTACCGCTTGTGGGTCAGATTGGGTGTGTGGGAACAAATCAACCTAGCCCTCGTGAGAGAGGTACGGCTTCAAGAAGGACGACAAGCCCAACCGAGTTTAGTGATTATCGATAGCCAGTCGGTGAAATTGGGACAAAAAGGGGGGAAGAACAGGGAGTTGATGGGTTCAAACAGGTAAAAGGACGCAAGCGTCATATCGTTGTGGATGTGCTGGGCTTAGTGCTGGGATGCTATGTGACTGCTGCCAATATCGCTGATGTCAAGGCAGCACCAGGTGTATTGTTTTGGGTGCTGCAGATGTATGGGCGGATTGTCAAAATTCTGGCAGATAAGGGCTATCGAGGAGATTTAGGCACACTACTGACTCATTTTTTTGCTCAAGCCGGACGGCAAGTTGAACTGGAAATTAGCCAGCGTCCAGACAAGGCAAAAGGATTTCAATTAGAACCGAAGCGATGGATTGTTGAACGGACATGGTCATAGTTAGACAACGCTCGCATCCTGACTCGTGACTATGAGCGATTGCCTGAAAATCATGAAGGCATGATTTATATCGTGATGATTCGATTAATGCTTCGCAGACTCACAAACAACCAACGAACTTGGAAATCTAAAGCAACTTAATCAACGTTTACAAACAGTTCCTTAGGAGTTACCCCGATGACACGCTTAAAATGATAGTTGAGATGTCCTTGGCTGCTGAAACCAACTACTTGAGCAACTTCTGCAATACTCAACTGCCTTGCTAAAAGTAATTG
>JACJOC010000116.1 GCA_014695345.1 Cyanobacteria bacterium FACHB-471 | reverse complement strand
CAGGTGTTGATAATTTCACCTATGTGGTCAGCGATGGTAAAGGTGGCACCAGCACTGGCAACGTTGCGGTCACTGTTAGCCCAGTCGTTGTTCCGCCTGTCAATGTGGCTCCGGTCGCAATTGCCGATGTTGCAACGACTAATCAAGGTCAAGCCACGACGATTAACGTTCTAGCCAATGACACCGATGTCAACCTCGGTGATGTTCTCACAGTCGAGAGTTTCTCCGACCCAGCCAATGGTTCTGTGATTAAGAACCAAGACGGTACGTTGAGCTACACCCCGAATGCAGGTTACTCAGGTGTTGATAATTTCACCTATGTCGTTAGCGATGGTAAAGGCGGCACCAGCACTGGCAACGTTGCAGTGACTGTGAATCTGGTTAACAACAACACTAATGTCTTTACCGGAACTAATGGTAGTGATACTGCCACTGCAACGTCTGTCAAAGATGAATTTGACATGGCTGGAGGAGACGATACTGTCATTGCTACATTTGAAAACCTCAAACAACAGGACAGCATTAATGGCGGCTCGGGTTCTAACACATTTGTGTTGGCAGGTGGCACTGCAACCGATTCGATTACGCTCAAATCTGCAACTGTCAGCGACCCCAATAACTTAATAGAGGGAACAGGGCTTGCAGGTACTACCATCAGGAATTTCCAACGTTTTGACCTCAGCGGCTTTGCAGGACGCACCACCTTAACGGTAAGTAATCTGCAAGACACTTTAATTGGTGGAGCAGGAGATGATACTGTTAATGCTGCATTTGACAACCTCAAACAAAGCGATGATCTGAATGCGGGTGTGGGTAGCAATAACTTTGTTCTATCAGGAGGAACTGCGACTGATTCGATTACATTAAGGTCTACAACTGCCAGCGATGCGAATAACCTTGTTGCAGGAACAGGACTCGCAGGCACTGTAATTAGGAACTTCCAGAACTTCGACCTCAGCGGTTTTGCAGGTCGTGCCACTTTGATAGGCAATGATCTGGCGAATACATTGATCGGTGGATCTGGCAATGACTCTATTACCGGTGGATCTGGCAATGATACCTTAACTGGCAATGCTGGCAACGATGTGTTGGATGGCGGAACTGGCAATGATGTGATGAATGGTGGAGCTGGGAACGATCGCTATCTTATAGATAGTACAGGTGACAGAATCATTGATAGTGCTGGCATCGACACAGTTGTTTCGTCCATTAACCGAACTTTGCAGACTGGATTAGAGAACCTTACACTGAGTGCAAGAGCAACGACCGGAGCTGGAAATAGCTTGAACAACGTTATTATTGGCAATAATGTCAGAAATACGTTGGTCGGTAACGCAGGAAACGATCGCCTGCTTGGTAACGGGGGCAACGATTTGCTACGAGGCGGGGTCGGGAACGATCGCCTCTCCGGCGGCGCAAACAACGATCGCCTGCTTGGTAACGGGGGCAATGATTTGCTACGAGGCGGGGTCGGGAACGATCGCCTCTCCGGCGGCGCAAACAACGATCGCCTCTTTGGAGACAATGGAAACGACATCCTATTTGGCGATGCGGGTAATGATATTCTGCTAGGTGGGGGTGGACAAGACACCCTAAATGGTGGACTTGGCAGTGATCGGCTTACCAGTGGAGCAGGTAGAGACAGGCTTACAGGTGGAGCAGGTAGAGACAGCTTTATCTTTGACAATGTCAGAACTGGCAGCATCGACGTGATTACTGACTTCAGGAGCGTTGACGATACAATCCTGGTTTCCAGAAGGGGATTTAGCCAGAATCTCAGAGTTGGAAGTTTGTCTGCTTCTCAATTCGTTTTAGGCAGTAGCGCACAGGATCAGGGCGATCGCTTCTTGTATGACCAGAGAACGGGTGGTCTCTTCTTTGATGTGGATGGTGTAGGTGGTGCAAGCCAAGTGCGGATTGCGACGCTATCCAATAGAACTGCCATCACCGCTGCTGACATCGCTATAGTCGCGTAGATTTCGATGCTTTTATAGGGCTGTTTGGTTAAGACGGGATGAGTATATGGGGTTGGGGCTATTGCCTCAACCCCATATACTTGTATGTCCTAGCTCTAAGTACACGACAAAAGTTGTAGAACCTCTAAGAACTCCTCCATCTTTTGCTGTCAATTGAAGACGATGTTGCGGAGATAGTCGAAGCCATCGCGAAAAATGCTTTTAGCTCTGCGCCCATGCTTTTTGATCGTCAGAGGATTAAATTGATGAAGCCATTCTCCGGTGAGCATGACCCAACATAGGGCTAATGAAAGCTGCAAAATCGCACTAACCAATATCAGGGGGAGACAACTCCAGTTAACTTTAGCCCCTGTGGTGTTTGCCTAGAGCGAGGAACACCTCAGCTTTATTTCTATCCAAAGCGGTACTTTACCTACTTGCAGCAAGCACAATCTGCAATCGTTGAAGGGTTAGTTATTCCCTTGTTGAGAAGGGTTACGCTCTCTTGCAAACGAATGAATACATCATCTTCCGCTGCACAACCGGGCAAGAGTACAGCAAATTCGTCTCCGCCCAGTCGAGCTATCACATCTGATTGACGAAAAGTTTGTTTTAGTACTTGGGCCGCATCCGCAACCAATCGATTTCCTATTTCATGCCCTAATCCATCATTAACCTGCTTCAATCCATCGAGATCGACGAACACCAGACAGACGGATGTATTCACTCGATGGGCTAGTTTAAGTTGCTGCTCCGCCAGTAAGAAAAAGCCACGTCGATTGTTTAGCCTTGTTAATTCAGCAGTGATCGACAATTGCTGAACGATTGTTTCTGCCTTTTTCATTCCTTTATTTCTTCATGCAGTTGAGCATTGGCAAACTCTAATTTAAGGGCATGAGTGACACCGTGCTACCCCTAATACCTATGCAGATTCCTAAGAGAGAAATCGGTCTAGCATAGCTCTTAATGACTGCTGTGCTACGTAACGACGCTCTTCTGAAACCTCATCCTGAGCTACCCTATTAGTTTCCTGCCGTAGGAGATCCAATGAAGAGAACACTTATCAGGGTGGCTTGTTTGAGTTGTAGAAAGCTAAAAATTTCTGGTTATGAACCTAAATGGATTACATCTATCTGTTGTGCGATACCAGGTTTTTAGAATTCGATGGCAGCAAACACCAGTTTTACCCATTCAAACTCCACAATTCAGACAATTGATTCAGCCTTGAGGAGGGTGTATTACAGCTACTACCCAGAATTTAATTAAGCACAGTGCGACCGAGTAACCTGTCTTAAAGTAGAGAGGAGAACTACCTCGCTGGAGCGACTGATTTTAGCCTATGCCTTCTGACTCCTCGCAACTACCGATGTTTGAGTTAGCTGGGGAGCCAATTGAGGCACCCTTTCCCATTGTGGGAGTGGCTGCGTCTGCGGGCGGGTTAGAAGCCTTTACGCAGTTACTTAGTCACCTCCCAACCGATACGGGAATGGCGTTTATACTAATTCAGCATTTAGCGCCAAATCATGAGAGTTTGTTGAGTGAGATTCTCACTAGAGCAACACAACTTCCAGTCCGCACAGTGCAGAACAACACAACTGTAGAGCCGAATCAGGTTTATGTAATTCCGCCTAATACCAAAATGGTGCTCTCAAACGGTGTGCTGCAACTATCGCCGCGTGAGAAGGTGTTTGGTCGGTATATGCCAGGGGATACTTTTTTTGCTTCCCTGGCAACCGATCGCGGACACAAAGCAATCGCCGTTGTCTTGTCGGGATCGGATGGTGATGGTTCTGTAGGTTTGAAGGCAATTAAGGCAGTTGGAGGGGTTACATTTGCTCAGTGTCAAGACACTGCCCAGTTTGACAGTATGCCCAATACAGCGATTGCTACTGGGAATGTTGATTTTATTTTACCACCCAAAAAAATTGCTGAAGAACTGGTAAACCTGAGTTGCAATCCTATGCTGGCTTGTCCATTGCCACCGATCGTGACGGAGGAATCACCTCAACCTGCGGATGCCCTGGCGACAATTTTTGCTTTGTTACGCTCCAATACAAGCATCGACTTTAGCCGCTATAAGCCTAACACGCTCGATCGCCGAATTCAGCGACGGATGCTGCTGTATAAGTTGGAGAATTTGGCAGACTATGCGGCGTTGCTGGATGAGGGTATGAATCAAGCGAGCACAGGGACATCCCCGAATTTGAGATAGTGAAGTAGCAATCGAACCGAGTGCTTGAGCATCTCTACGGACTTGGAGTAGC
>JACJOC010000115.1 GCA_014695345.1 Cyanobacteria bacterium FACHB-471 | reverse complement strand
ATACATCAAGGAACCGGCAACAGGCTCACGGATGCCGTCGATGTCAACCGGAGGAGCTGCGATGAAGGCGATGATGAAGCAGATGGTGGCAGAGAGCAGGGTGGGGATCATCAGAACGCCGAACCAGCCTACGTACAGGCGGTTGTCGGTGCTGGTCACCCAGTTGCAGAACTGCTCCCACAGTGATGCGCTTTCGCGCCGCTGTAGAGTCGTTGTCATGATTAATGAGTGCTTGGTTTACGAGATGTATTGGGTCGGTTTTCTCGACCTGTACATAACTTAAGGCTTTTGTTGAAATTTGTAAAGCTTTTCATGATTAGTTACTCATTTCTCAACAATTGCCTAAGGTAACGCTCTGCAAAGAGCCCAATTTCAGCAGTTCTCAGCCGGGAGGCCAAGTCATCTGCCGTCCTCCCAAAATGTGCAGATGCAGGTGATCGACGGTCTGCCCTCCGTCTTCACCGTTATTGATAACCACTCGATAACCGTTGGTTAATCCAGCTTGCTCTGCAACTCGCTTTACAGTTAGCAACAAGTGCCCCATCAGTGCGTGGTCTGAAGATTCTGCATCCGACAAGTGTGGAATCGGCTGTTTGGGAATCACCAGAATGTGAACCGGAGCTTGCGAGTTGATATCTCGAAAGGCGATCGCCAACTCGTCCTCATAGAGAATGTCGGCTGGAATTTCCCGCTTGATGATCTTGCTGAAAATAGTTTCTTGAATTTCGCTCATTTTGGTTACAAAAACTACTTGCTGAAATTCTAAAGGCTTATGCCGCCATGAAAAATTGTTCTACCAACAAAAATTAAGGGCACTCTACCGGGTAGCCGCAGTGGATGAAATTTGTATGCTTGCCAGAATTTGGAGTGCCTCCTTGATTGGCATTGATGCTGTCAAAGTTGGCGTTGAAGTTGACATCGCAGGTGGACTGCCAGGAATCGTCGTTGTTGGCTTACCCGATATTGCTGTGCAGGAGTCGAAGGAAAGGGTAAAAGCCGCCCTTAAAAACGCAGGCTATGCCTTCCCAATGCGAAGAATTGTAATCAACCTGACCCCTGCTGACTTACGCAAAGAAGGTCCCAGCTTTGACTTGCCTGTTAGCATTGGCATCCTAGCGGCTTCTGAGCAGGTTAACGCTCAGTTACTAGAAGACTATTTATTTTTAGGCGAAGTTTCCTTAGACAACCGTACAATGCTCGATTATTCCAGCGTACTATGTTCTGGGTAGGTCTAGAACTAGTTTGAGCCTGAATGACCAGAATCATCGGCTACGCAAGGGTTTCAAAGCGTGAGCAGGCGGAAGACTCCCATGCTCTAGAACAACAGCAGAATAGGCTGAGAATGGCTGGTGCCGAAGAAATCTTGACTGACGTTGAGAGCGGTAGGAAGGATGACCGTCCTCAGTTTCAGCAATTGATGGAGTTGGTGAGACAGCAGCGAGTTGAGAGAGTTGTTGTCACGAGAATCGACAGGCTTGGACGATCGTTGCCTTCTTGCGCCAAGACGCTAGAGGACTTTCAGAAGTCTGGGGTTCTTCTTCAAGTTCTAGATGGCTCAGTAGACTTAACCACTGTCGGTGGACGCACACAGGCAGGCATCATGGCTGTGCTGGCGCAGATGGAGAGCGAGATGATCAGTGATCGCTCAAGACACGGTTGGGAATACCTGCGGCAGCGACGGGTTGCGATGAATGCTCCCTTTGGCTATCGCAAAGTAGAGGATCGTCACCAGCTAGACCATGAGACGTTTTTGTGTCTTCTAGAAAGCGGGGAAGAGATGAGCCGAGCTAAGGTCGCTAGAGACTTAGTTGACCTATTTATGAAGACTCGAAGCTTGCGGCAAACAATTCGGGCACTCAATGGAAAGTACGGAATTCAGCAGTTTCAGCACACGCGATCAACGCGATCGGGGTTTGAGCATAAAGGGCTGTTTGGTCGATCACCTAGTGGGCTAAGAAGATGGCTGACATCTCCAGTGTTAAGAGGGCACCTGGTCTACTTCGCTGACGATCCTGAAAGAACTCAAATCATTCATGACACTCATGCTGATCAAAGGCTCATCAGTGACGAGGAGTATCGATCCATTGAAGAGATTTTAGGAGTCAACCGAGAACGCAGAGGTTGGGGAGCTATAGCGCCTGTCTATCCGTTGTCTGGTCTTGTGAAATGTAGTGTTTGTGGCAGCACTTGCTACAGCAGCAAGGCTGGAGCCGATTTGAAGCATAACCGAAAGCAAGATTATGGATACTATTTTTGTCGTGCTGGTGCTGTTGGAGCTTGCACTAACAAGAATTACGTCCGCATGGACGTAGTTGAAGATAGGGTCATTGCTGCATTAATCGACAGGGCCAATGTGATTGCTGATCTAGCAGAAGAACCTTTAGAAACGCAGGAAGATCCCAAAATTGTTGAGCTTCGAGCGCAAATAGAGGGTCTAGAGAAGCTAGCTAGCAATTTTGGCAGCAATCCTGCTTTAGAAATTGCCAAACAAGACATTTCAGCCCAAATTGAAGGATTACGAAACAAATCAAAAGCAAGAGTAGAAGAGCAATCAGACCTGATTGAGACCCTGCTCACTCTTCGTGATCGCCGCTACTGGGATGTTCTAGAGACAACTGAGAAACGCTCAGTCTTCCGCCTACTCGTAGAGAGAATAGACGTAAAACCCAGTGACGACCAGCCGCTTGCTATAACGAACAACAAGAAGAAGACTAGGCAGCGCTTTCTGAATTGGGAGATTCAGGTGTTTCTGAAGCTTTAACTTCATCTAAGCAACGATAAAGGCACTCGTTGCAGGCTAGCTCACAGTTTTGCTGGCACTCGGAGAGAGCTTTCTGTCTAGCTTGAGTGAATTGCTTCACCGTCTGTTTGAGTATCTTTAATCCGCTCATTTCTCTCCTAGCCCACCGGATTCTGAACTTCAAAATTTCCTCTGAACAAAGCCGCAACCAGGTCTAACCTAAGCTCATAGGGTGTATGAGCTAAGACCTGTGCCCATCGCTGCCAACTAAACATCTCAATCAGGGTATTTAGCTCTGTTGCAAGTGCTGTTCCCTTGCATTCAGTAGCTACGACTGGTAGGTACTGCTCAGCAACCCAAGCTTCATCCTCAGACAAGGGAGTTTCATCCTTCGGTGGTGGCTTAACCAAGGCACAGACCAACCGCTTCAGCCCTTGCCAGCCATCTGCAAACGTTGCTGCAAGCTTGCTAATGTGACTCTGCTTGAGTCCTGTTCTGCTTGAAACTTCTACTTGAGTTGGCAGTTCACCCGTCTGCGTAAACCAACCCTGAACGCAATTTAGAATGCTTTGCCAAGCAATCTCAGGTTTTGAGGCAGCTTCTAGAGTGATTTCTTTGGCTGCTACCTGCTCAACATGCATGTCTAATGCACTCAGATCAAAGTCTGAGCAAATAACCACCTGCAACTGCTCATCCGGTCTACGGTGCGCTCTGAGTCGCCCGATTGCTTGACGGATATCTGCAAGAATTGTCCGATTAACGAATGACTCAAACTTTGAGTCATCTTGATTAGGGTAGCTACCTGTCAGTACCGCATATTCAGCCTGCAAAGCTGACAGATTACGACATGGGGTTCCGGCGAGAATTAGGGTGCTGACCTGCTCAAAATCGTTCACCCCTCGACTGTCACGCCACCATGCCCCCATGCTGTCTTGAACAAACCGTTTGAAATCGATCACTTTAGCCGTTGGGTCAAGCTGCTGATAGCGGGTAATGATTGCAGCAAGCCGTCGCTGCTGTTCTTTGCCTCGCTGCATTCCCATTCGCCCCAAGTCCGTCACTTGGGTAATTTGAAGGTTGCTGTGACCAGGAATGTCTTGCTGACAAGCAAAAATATTGTCAGGCGAGCATCTAAGCTTTAACGCCAAATCTTCACGAGTAATCGTCGCATCTAAAAAAACCACAGCCCTAGCTGACTTAGCGATCATTCGATGACGCTCATCAGGAAGAGTGATTGTTAGTCCTTCATAGCCTAGATGCGATGAGGCTCCTGAAATCTCACCCCTTAAGGTTCGCAGCAGTTGCGGGAGCCATTGTTTAACAACTAGTTGGTCTATCTGCTCAGCTTTAGAAGAATCTTGATCAGTGAATCGTCTTCGTACTGAGGCAGGTAAATCGGCTAAATCTACCCCATGTTCTGCGGTTGTGTTTAGCAGGCTTAAGTCTGGAGCCTGCGCCCTCTCTAAAGCACTGATATCTAGATTCTGTAGCGCTGGTAGCCGTTCAACTAGCCCAGTGTGGTCAATTCCGAATCTAGGTAGCTTAACCGAACCGTCTATGTAGGGCAGCAGTGCTTCTATTAATAAAGGTCGAACCTCTTCAAGTCGTTCAGGCGAGTTCACCGACAGAGTGCTGATCAGCTTCTCTAGATCTTGCAAACAAACCCTTACTTCTGTAGAGGTGCTAAAGCTTTCGCCTGGTTCGTCCCATAAAAGCACTGCTTCTGAGTAATCGTATTCTTCAGGATTCGGTTGGCTATCAGGATGCGCTCTCAATTTGGGGCTGCTCAGAGCATTACGCCGCTGATGAAGAAATCCATATCCTGTCCCTTCAGAATGGGAACAAGCTTCTCTCAAGGGGCAAGTTCCGCAGATTAGAGACGCTGTATCTGCACCAGTCACGTTTTTGTTTCTTAAAGCACTGATTACTCCATTGCTGACGCAGTTGGGTGGCACTACATAAGACTCTCCTTTTGTAGCCCTTCTAAGTCGAGAGTTCCCGTTTGGAGTTGTTTCCCTGGAAATCCCTCCGTGCCTTGCTTCCAGGTCAATCCATCCATTACTTACATCTAGCGTGTCTACCGTTGGGTTTCGGTGTTGAGTACTGACGTAAGCAATTTGCCTTACCCCAAACATTTCAGGTTCAGCCTTACCAGAGTCATAGCTCTTGCCTGTACCCGTACTAGACTGGTCAAGAATGAATTGACAACCACTCTCAATCGCCTGCTGCCAGGTTTGCAAGCGTTCACCAGCTTGATAGGTAACAACAGTCTGATCAACAGGTTGTCTTTGACCTGGAATAGAAGCAAAACCGCCAGCAGGTCGTTTTCTTGCCTTTCTCAGTTGTCGCTTGATGCCACCAAGCCAGTCAAATTTGGGATTGATGAATTCATGAATGATCGCCTCAAGCTTGGCGGTCGTAATGATTTGAATCTGGCTCAGGTTGCTTAACTCGTCAATGTCTGGTTGGCTTTTGTCAAATTGTCCCCACCAGCCGACCCGCACGGTAAAGCCCCACTGCTGCAAAAGCTTCCAAATCTCGCGCCGTCGTCGCATTACGTGTGAATTGACGATATCGCCAGCATCCAGGTAATCAACGATATCCCTGCTGTCCTGCTCACGAGCAAGCCGCTCTAAAGCTGCCTTAAATGTTTCAGGGCTACTTACAAACAGACCACCGGCAGCGCCAAGAACCGTTTGTTTTAGCCGTAGACATGCGATGTGGGGCTTTGCCCCAACACCTTCAACTAATGCGATCGCATTGCTGGTAACTAAACCTGGACGAAAGACAGCCAAGGGCAATTCGCCATTTGACAAGTGTGGTCTTGCTCCGTTTGGGCGCTTCTTGGTGACACTTGTGAGCCAGCGATAACGCCCATCTTCAGCCACACCTCTCAGGCGAATCTGGAAACCAACAATCAGCCCGTTGATATCTCTGATCGGACAGAGATACCCTGGCTGAGTATTAAGGCTTAGTCCGTCCAGATTGACTCCCGGTAGCGAGATAGGTAGCTCTTGCTCAAGCCGCTGCCATTGTTCTACTGATCGGAAATCACCTGCTTGAATCTCTGCATCAGATAGCCCACGCTGCCGTAAATCCTCTTTATCTACTGGATGCAACGTTAGCTGACTGAGCAATTCCCGATAGTAGCGATTGCGCTCTGCTGCTGGCATAGCCTCAGCACGTCGCTGAGCTTCTTGTAAGGCTCTAGCTTCAATCCGCTGTTGTCGATCGCGTCGCCATTCTTCACGCTGTTGCTCAATCCAAACTTGACCATCATCTACAACCCACTTACCCCAAAGCCCGTCTTTGGTTCGACCAATAAACCTGAAGCCCGGAGCAGCGTCACTGCTGTCGGAGAGGTTCATGCATAGATGGGTTGTATCCGTCTCACGACACTTGCCCGATACATCGCTACAGATTGAACACGGATTTTGTTGCTTGGTAGGCACAAAAATCATTTCTGTGCCTCCCTAATCCCAAACTCAACTTCGTGATGCCACAGCCTCCGATCTACAGCTAGACTGGCTTCTGGACTCCAAAGTTTGTCAAGTTCCCGGTCTAATTCAGGGCTGAGCGAGATTGGTATTGTGCTACTTTGAGAGGAGTAAGCGCTACATTTTGGCTTAAGTGTTGCGCTATCTGGTTCAAGGGAATTAGAATCGTAACTGTAAGAGTTTTGCATAGACAAAACAATCCTGTTCGATAATCCCACCCCTTAGCTTTGAATCGATGCCAGTCGACTTAAAGCATTTCAGGAGATGGGTTTTACAACAAAAAAATGAGGGCGACCGCAACTTTTCTAGGGGAGCGGTCGTTTTCGCGTTTAAACAACCTCCGAGCCTAAATACTTGTCGGCATATTCGAGCCAAGCTTGACGAAGCAATTCTGAACCAGTTTTTTGAGTCGCTTTTGCTATTTTCCTCAGCCGTTGATGATCAGCTTTGCGAATCCTGAGCCGAACAGTTTCACTTAGTTCTTCTTCTGGAGGAATTGAAGGTCTTCCACCTCGATTTATTTCTTGCTTGGGCAAAGCAGTCATTAGAAAATTCTCCGATTCTCCAATACCACGAATACATACTATCATCCTGAAACGCAGTGCTGGCAAATACTTTTACATCGATTTGGAGTAAATAACCCAAAAAACGTAAACTGTTTTGCGAAACTAAACGGAGAAGTTTATTACTTCTGTAGAAGTAGCTAGAAAATGCTGACTTTTTACCGCTTTCACTTCTGTAGAAGTAACTAAGATGCCTGCTTTGCTATTAGTAAACTGATGGTTTTTTAAACCAATTTGCTGGCACTTTTGTGTAAATCTTCCTTTAGCTTCAGTAACTCAGAGCTGCATTTCAATTGCTTCAGGAATCAGCTTGTTCAAGCTGTTTTAGCTCTGCAAATTCTTCAGGAGTCAGCTTCTCAAACTTCCCGGTGAGGATATCGTTCCACATTTCCTCGAAGGTAATGCCCCTCTTGTCTGCCAGGTATTTGACCCGCTCTCTAATGCGTGGCTCTCTCTCCTGAAGCTTGGAGCATAACAAGCTACTAGCTTGCTGCGGTTCGCTGCGCTCGTTAATCGTCGCGTCGATACGCAGCAAATCTGCATACCACTCTCCAATGCCAGGAATTTGAAGCCGATCGGTCTTTTTGGGCATCTCTTGCCGGATCAAAATTTGACTCATATTTCACTCACAGAATAACGCCTAAGCACTGCAGATTTGTTTTTAGTCAGCCTACCTAAGAATTTTACTCTTATTTGACTCAATTTTGACTCAGATTTGAGTAAAATTATGCTAGCATCTGTTCAAGCAATGGACAGCAAGAGAACACGCTGCGAACAGGGAAAACCAGGCGATTGTCTCTTGCCTGCTGCTTCGGAGGGGTCTTAACGCCAGTAATTGCAAAGCTTCTACCAAATTTAGACAGGAGAATAATCAGCATGGCTTCAGTTTTGCCTAAGTCCACGAAGGGGACATCTAGCGAACATCTAGAGAACACAGGGCTAATCCGCTCTTTAGTCTGCTTCGACGGCGGCAATAGAACGCTGCAATGGCTTGATCCTTGCGGTCGAGTTCGCAGCATCCCGGCATTCATCAAGCACTTTGACCCAAGCTGGCAGGATATGCAGCCGGACGATCAGAGCGTCGTGATTGAGTTTGAGAGTGAGCATTTCGTTTTGGGTGCTGTAGCCCGTGACAATCAGGGCACACCAGTCGTTCAGGATGACAAGTGCGAACTGGCGAGAAAGCTTGTCTTGGCTGCATTGGAGCCAAATCCAGGGCAGAACGCAGTAAGAGTAGAGCGGCTAGCAATCGCCCTTCCTACCAGCCGTTCGGAGCTAGCAGTTAAACAGGTCAGAGCGATCGAAGGTACTCATGAATTCACTCGCAATGGTGAGTCTCTGATCGCCACAGTTCGCAAGGTTGAACCGATTGATGAAACCCTTGCTGCTTACAAATGGGCATCTAGCAACGGATTCTATCGCAGCCGCCAGAACATCAATGGTGTTTTGGATTTGGGTGGTGGAACAGGCATCGGACGGCTGTACAGCGTCTCCGGCTCGTTAATGCGAGATGCAGACCTGATACTGCCGGGGACTAAGGAACTAGCAATCAAAATCAGCGTTCGGCTAAATGCTCAAATTGGTGCATCAGCCCCACTTGCCGCAGTTATGGACGGCATTGAGCGTGGTGATTATGAACTAGGCACCTCCGGCATTAACTTCCGAGGTGCTTTTGAGAATGCTCGTGCTGAGTGGCTTGATGAGATTCGAGGTGAGGTAAAGACTCGCTGGGGGCGCTGGCTTAGCTCTGGTGAGCTAGGCGAAGTGATCGTTGTCGGTGGCTCTGCTCCACTTGCAGAACCATTGCAGGCAGCTACTAAAGGACGCTTCAGAATTGCTCCTGATCCGCAGTTTATAAGCATTTCGGGCATGGCGAGACTGTGAGGAAAAACTACCAATGGCAAACTCACGCATCGTCTTAGACCCAGAAATTAGAGCAGTAGTTGACCAAATTCAGTCCACAACCAAGACTACAAGCCCCTCCCAAGCAATTGCTTTGATGGTTTCACGGTATGGCAAGCACCTGATTGAAACCTGGGAACTTGACCCAAATCGATACCCAGACCCAAGCCCATCAAAGTACTACACGCAACCAGTTACCTCGATCGCCCCTACTGCAAAGCCTGAGTCTGCATCTACTGATTTCAAGTTCACGGAGCCGATCGAGCTATGACTAACGCTACAAACCGAAGCGTCACGCTGATTGGAGCCAACAAAATCTTTTCAGTAGTTGGCATTGAGATTGAGCATGACCCGCTGGGGTTCTACAAATCCACTGGGCAGGTCAGCTTAAACGCTCAAACCCTGACAGAACTGTGTCAGCAAATTGTCAAAACTCTTGCAGAACGCAGATAACCAGCCCGTCCCCGACCAAAGTTCTGGGCTGGCACTCCCACAAAGCTAATTACAGGAGATTCCTCAATCATGGCTCAAAAATCAGAATTGCTTGGCTACAACGGCTTATCAGGCGATTTCTTCGACAACCTTCAGGAGCGGTACGGGGCAAGGCTTGAAGCCCTCAATGTTGATGAAAAGCTGCTCCTTTTAACCAGCATCTTTGCCTATCACCTGAACAGCACAGGCGAGACGATGGAGGATGTCTGGAAGCCAGACACAGATAGCCCTCGTTCCGTTGAGATGTTTGACATTTTGAAAGGTCTTGAAGAGTTCGATCCCTTTCGTCAATTCGATTTTGCTGAGGCGCTACTGAACCAGGTTAAAGAGTGCTACAGGCTGCACGAGCAATTCCTAAAGCAACTCACAAAGGCAGGAGTCGAGGAAGCGTTAGCGGCTCAGGTTGCTGCAATCCTGGCATCTGGCGGCGCTCGCACCGAAGCCGAGTGTGAACTAGTGAGTGAAGCCTGGGAACAAGTTTCTAAGGTTGATGAGCGGCTCGCTAAGCGGATTGAGCAGGCAATGAGGCAGGAGTAAACGCATGACTCACCAGTTCTACGCCCGCATTAGTGCAGGGTGCCTCACTACAATCCTTCTTCTGATTGGGATTGCTTACGTCAAGACATCCCCATTTGGTGACTTAATCAACGATCGCATTGAAGAGGCAAGAGAGCGGCAAGATGGCTAAATTTACAACGAATAAACCCAGTAGTCCTACCACTTCTAGCCCTGCTAACACTAGGGGAAAAAGCGAATTTGACGAACCTGAATCTAAGGGGTGGGAAGGGTTGGACGCTGCCCTAGATGCCATGCACGATGTGCTTACCCTTCTGCCTCATATCTATTTTTGGGTGACAGGCAGGGGAGCGGCAATTCTCTATGGGGCTGCAATGGTCTACTTTGTTTTCGTGTCGGCAGAAGGGTACTGGCAGGTTCTACAACCCGGTGCCCCTAGCTTTGTCCTAAAGCCCTACGGCGGCGATAATGCTAACCCTTTAGACTTCTTTGTCGCGGCTCTCTCCATCAGCTTCTGGTTCTCCTTCCTGTTCAGTGCCGTCATTAACGCCATTCAAGGGCGAGTGTTCCGAGGCATCGCTATCAACATTGCCAAGCAACGGCTAAAGGAAATTGAGGGAGAAGTTCTGCCAGATAAGCCCAAGAAGGCGATCGATATCGTTGGCGTTCGGTGGAAGCAGTACAAACGGGCCGGAATGCTGGAGATCCG
This sequence comes from Cyanobacteria bacterium FACHB-471, assembly GCA_014695345.1. Classification (GTDB taxonomy): domain Bacteria; phylum Cyanobacteriota; class Cyanobacteriia; order Elainellales; family Elainellaceae; genus JAAUTN01. Next base: position 334,108 of record JACJOC010000115.1, on the reverse strand, counting down.
TAAGCAAGGCTTTGTGATCCTGTCTACCTATGCCGTGGACATCATCATGAGCTATCAGAATCACCCCTTCGGCTACTGGTTTGGAGTCACAATCTCCCGCCTGGTCTGGTTCATTCTGTCGGTTGTGGCGGCTGAACTGGCAGGCTCAATGTTCTGGGATGCAGTGGAGGACTTTAACCGTACTCGCAAGACCAAGACCGCTGATTAATTAACTGTTGAACAGAGCGGGGAAACCCGCTCTTATTCATGCTTTTAAGGACTAAGCTCATGAATTTTGAAGACTACTTACTTCAAGGCAAAATCTTAGACGCTCTTCGATATCGGGTTCAGGTTTTGCAGCGCACCGCAGAAAAGGAACGCAGCAATTGTGATGCAGCAAGACTGGTCAGCTTAGGGGCAATCGCCATCTCTCTGCCGTTTGTGGCTCCACTGCCAGGGGTGGGAGTCATGGCTGGCATCGCTGGATTTAGCTACCTGGGAACGGTCTGGCGAGACTTTCAAACTTCTGGCAAACTGTGTCTGCTACCAGGGAGCAGAATCGGTGCAGGGGATATCCTGAGCCTGTTTGGGTTGGCGGGTGAGGAGGTATCGCCTAGAGAGCAGCAGTTAATGAAGGTGATGGATTTCCTGCCCTATGAGCAGCGCATTGAGTATGCAGTTCTAGTAGACGATGAACCTGCGATTGCTGACCTATTGAAGCGACTGCCAGCCCAAGACAGACTTGAAGGCTACGCCTACATGGTGCGTCGGATGGCTTTAGGTGACGTTAAAGCTTTGGACTTGGTTGAGGTAAAAGCTGCGATCGCAGCAGAGGCAGCAGAACCAAGTGATTTAGTTCCATCTACCCAACTTCAGCCACCAAGCGCGGCTCTACCAGCTTCAACGGCTGGTAGCACTTCTGTAGAAGTAGATGCACTCGATCGCCCTGCTGTGAATCTATCTCTCAACCCAGAAATCAATGTACATAACCATTTGGGGCGATATGGTAGTACTCCTAAGACTGCATCACCTGCTCAGGCTTACAGACAGACTGAAGCACCCAATCTGAACATTTACCCAGATGTGAAGGAGCGGATGAAGGCACTGTTAAAAGCAATGGCGCAGAGCGGTTGTCCTCTTGGAACGTTGCTTAATCAGCCTTTCTGCTGGTTTTGGGGCAACAGCCAGAGCGGTAAGACAACCCTTGCAACTCTGCTGGCGATTGCTCGGATGGGCATGGGGCATCGAATCAGATATTTCTCAACTGATAGCGATATCGCTCCGCTGAATTGGATCGACGTGGGAGACTCACCAGAAGCTTATTCATATGCATTGGATGATGTAGCGCGATGCGTCAGTAAAGCTGCCAAGGGATCGCTGAAGGGTGAAGGCTGGGTGTTTGATGAAATGTTTGCTGCCTATGGCACTTACGAACTAGAACTGAACCCACTGCTCAATGCTGCCTTGATGAAACTAGCTAAGACCTGCGGAACGTTGATCGGTATTAGCCAAGTGGATACCAGCGGGGCACACGGACTGAAGAACATTGACGCATCCTGGCGGTCAGAGCGGGTCAGCATCCAGGCGATTCATGAAGAGGATGAGTTGGGTGATCGCAGCCCAACTGGTCGCTACATCGTGACTCGCGGAGATGAATCATTCGAGTGGAGCATCCCTGAATGGATGTTAACTGAGCTAAATGAATGGGGACATCCTGATCCGGTTGTGTGGTTTCTAAAGTACTTTCCTGAACTTTGCAAAGGTCAATCTACTACTCAGCCAGCACAACATTCAGAACCCGTTGCAGTGCGATCGAGTAAAGCAGAAGAGTTTGCTTTTAACGCAGATGGTAGCGACTTAGAAGCACTAGAAGCACTGTTCAATGATGTAGTTGCTGAGCCTGAATCAGAATCAAATGATTTACCTGATGAAGCAATTGCCATTCATGAATACGCACTGAAACAAGCTGATGAATGGGTAAAGGTTCGAGATATTCAGAGGGCAGGTCTATCAGCGCTGAAAGGGTATGGAGTGGAGCAAATCAGAGGGTTTATCTTACTACTTGAAAAGCATCATAAAGGTGATGCAGACGACGACAGCCCGACAGCCTACAAGCCTGTCAGGTAAGCCCAAAAACGCCTCTACCCTACACCTGACACCTAGACCCGACACCCAACAGTTTACCCGACAAATCGCTGAAAACGTTATCTGACATACCCGACAGTCTACTCGACAACTTTTTAGCACTGTCGGGTAGCTACCCGACACCCGACAGCACCCGACAGTTTACCCGACAGTTTTTTTGAGCATCACCCGACAGTGCTAAAAATGCAAAACCCCTTGCTTTTGTAGCAAGGGGTTCTTATTAGATAATGCTTCATCAAAAAAGGTAGTTCATCATAGTGCAGACAATAAAGCTGGGTATGAAGACCAAACACAATCTGAAGCGATAGCAATTTGGCGAACTCTCTTTACAAAGAGAATTCGGTCAGAGGCTCTGGTCCTGTAACAAGAATCGACAAGATTTCCACTTCATGCTCTTTAACTTTATACAGCACAAGTATTGATGGAACAGTCCATGCTCCATCAACCCCTCTAGTCTTATAAATTCTTTGCCCTTGATATTCCTCGCCAATTTCAGCCCCTTTCCTGGCAAGGAGCCAAGTCAAGCCATCCCAAACTTCTTCAAAGCTGTCATACTCCGTGCGAGCACGATCTACTATCTCTTGTGCCTTGTCAGATTCGACAATAGTTTTTGCAAACCACTGGTCATCACACATTAAAAATTACACAGGCTGCATCTCTTTAATGACACTGTCTGCCCACTTTAGGTCAGATTCTGTTAAAACACCTTCTTCAACAGCTAAGGTTGCAGCTAAGGGTATTTCTTCTCCTATGTGTGCTGCATTCCAAGACATATCGTGAGATAAATCACTAATTGAGCTTGCTGTGTGATTCTTGCAAACATCATGAACTAGAAAATCGACGAATTTTAGCTCTGTAGCAGAGAATAGGTCAATTTGAGGTTCGCTCAGAGCTTTGAACTGCTTCTTTCGCAGCCCAAAGTAGTTCTCTTCTTGTATTTCTAGCTTTCCCTCGTTTTCAAGCTCACTTAAGACCTCCACTATCTGCATAGGAACAGGTCCATATTGCAGTTTTTTGTATTTTGTTCCAGTAATAGATGAGCCTGTTTGCTTATAAACTATGCTGTCTGCAAACCATAGAATTTTGTTCAGTTTGGTTGCGCCGAGCTTTTCAATGTCTTTACATTCGCTGCAAATGTAAAGAATTAGGTTTTTAAGCCGTTCTTTATTTTCCATAACTTAACTCCTCTAAGAGGCATCCCAACTAAGGCGTGGGCGGACCGAGTGCTACTGAATGTAGCGGCAAGACTAAACTCTTGCAGATATATACATGATGTCTTATTGAGTGTACACTTGCCATCTTTCTGAGGTGTTTTATGCGAAATGGGGATCTGTACACTCATCAAGCTGGGCTAACTCAAAACCCGTCACAACGGCTGAAACCAGTGACATACCGTTAATCCAGCGTTAAATTTGGTCAAAGTAGTGCATCAAAGACTCTCTCCGCTTGCGCCCCGTGCGCTTCTGGATTTGAGCCGGAGAGTAACCCTTCTCCCGCAGGCGAGTAACGTAGGGAAGGTTTGTCTAGGAATTACGATTCACAACCAATTCCGTCTCTCTCCCTATTAAAACCATGGGGGTCAGGGGGTAGCACCTGGAACCGTCGATGGGGGATATCTCCACAATTCAAATCAGGGCTATTAAGAGGTAAGCAAATTCCAGGATACGAGGGGTCACAGCTTTGTCCGGCTGAGCTAACTGCTTCTGCTGGGGATTGATCAACAACTGGTGCTTCTGGCTCTTCAGGCATTGATGGCTGTCCAACTTCTTCCTTAACTGCTGAAGCAAACTCTTCTGCTCTACTGCGATCGGTGAAGCTTGCTAGTTGGACAGTTTCAACACCTGTATCCTCACGCTTTGCTGCCACTACATCAGCGCAGTAGCTACTGCGAATAGACTCTAAATTATCGCTGTCCATGAAGACTGGACACCAAGTGCTATCCGAACCAAATGGACTATGACTGCACGTTGCACATACTACTTAGAGATAGACTCAAAATCTTTTGCTTCTATGCTTGCATTTTTTAGGATGCAAGCATAGAATGCTTGCATCCTAAAAAATGCAAGCATATCTATTATGGTTGAAAAAGATCCCAAAAAATCGGCTGCTGCGAAAGCGCGTGCCAAGTCGTTATCTTCAGAGCAACGGCAGGAAATTGCTCGTAAAGCCGCTGTTGCTAGATGGGACAAGGTTAACGAGACTCCCCAAGCTGCTTACTCAGGACAATTGACAATTGGCGACCTGACTCTTCCATGCGCCGTTTTATCGGACGGGACGAGAGTTCTGACCGAGAGTGACTTCATGAAAGGTATGGGGATCTATCGTAGTGGTGCGCTATCTACTAGAAGGCAGCCAAACGAGCATGGTGCACAAGTCCCACTATCTCTGGCATTTAAGAATCTGAAACCTTTTATAGAGAGGCATTTGGGGGATTTGCACAACATCACCCTAAACTACAGAACCGAGAGCGGGGGAGTAGCTTACGGCATCAAAGCGGAGATTATTCCAAAAATCTGCGATATATGGATCGATGCTGACGATGAAATTAGATTGGGTACAACTCAAAAGCAGGTTGCCCAAAAAGCAAGGATTATCATGAGGGCTTTGGCTCACGTTGGGATAATTTCGTTGGTCGATGAGGCAACAGGTTACCAACGTGTTCGAGCCTCTGATGCCTTAGCAAAAATTCTAGAAGCCTTTATAGCTGAAGAACTGCAAGCTTGGGTAAAAACTTTTCCCGATGATTATTACGAGCAGCTTTTTAGGCTCCGGGGACTTTCATACCCAACTGACAGGATTAAAAGACCTCAATATTTCGGCTATTTAACCAACGATATTGTGTACAAAAGACTAGCACCTGGAGTTTTAGAAGAATTGAAAAATAGTACTCCTAAAACTCAATCTGGAAATCGGAAACACAGGTTTTTTCAAAAACTTACTCCAGACATTGGGCATCCGAAACTCAGAGAACACCTTGCGTCTGTTATCACTATCATGAAATTGAGTTCTAATTATCGGGATTTTCAGCGTAAGCTAGACCAGATTCATCCAAAATACGACGAAACAATATCTCTTAACTTAATGTTTGAAGACGAAAACGATTCTGGACAGGGTCTTTAGACAGATTAGCCACAACTAATCTGTCAAGGACTGCGTATAGTTTACCAGTCTGAATTCCTAACGTCGGCTGTGGAGCCCGATCTCCTGGCGGTTCACTTTTGTAAATTATAAAATTGTTCAACTCAAGATAAAAAGAATGACAGAAAGGTTCCTTGTTGTAGATTTATTCTCAGGTTGCGGAGGCATGTCTCTAGGATTTGAGAAAGCAGGCTTCAAGATTGTAGCTTCGTATGATTTCTGGAAGCCCGCCATTGAGACTTATCAGAGAAACTTTAGTCATAAAACTTATTTACTAGAACTGAATGAACTCTCTAAACTTGAGTCTTCTACAGTTATCATTGGCGGTCCTCCCTGCCAAGGATTTTCTTCGGCAGGACAACGCAAAATTGATGATGAACGGAATACTTTAGTCCGAGTATTTGCATTGATAATTGCTCGGTATAAACCTTTAGCTTTCGTGTTTGAAAATGTTGAAGGATTTCTTACACAAGATAAGGGACGATTTGTATTTGATTTGCTCGAACCATTAATTGAAGCTGGCTATCGCATTCATCTTCGGAAAATAAATGCAGCTCATTATGGGGTTCCACAGCATAGAAAAAGAGTTTTGGCTATTGGTGGATTAGGATGGGACCCTACCTTCCCAGAACATACTCACTCTGCCTTAGGAGCTCCTGGTGCAAGACTAGCAAATAGTAACCATTTACCATTCACCCCAACTTTAATAGAAGCTTTCAAAAACTTACCAATTCCTACAGAAGAAGGTGGTGCTGACCAAATTCCATCTGACCACACTTACATTCCGTACAGCAAAACGGACAAGATGAGAGCTAGTTTGTTGAAACCGGGGCAAAGAATGCGTGATTTGCCTAAAGAATTGTGGCATGAAAGCTATCAAAAAAGGGCTTACCGTAGAGTGATAGATGGAACTCCAACAGAGCGGCGGGGTGGAGCACCATCCGGTTTACGCCGTCTATCTGCGCTTGAACCCTCTAAAGCAATTACAGGTGGTGCTTTGAGAGACTTTATTCATCCTACGGAAGATCGCCCTCTAACCATTCGAGAATGCGCTAGATTGCAAACTTTTCCAGATGAATTCGCCTTTGTCGGTTCCCAAACTGACAAGATGCAGATGATAGGAAACGCTGTTCCTGTACTTTTAGCTAAGCGTATTGCTGAGAACCTAAAGAAGAATTTAGAGACTGCAAAACCAATTAAGAGAAAGGGTTCCCTACTGAGTTTTGTACCAACGCTCTCAAGTGGAATGAGCCCAGTCTTGAAAGAAGTTTGTGGCAAAATTGAAGAGCGTTTTCTATCTGCAAAGAATCATGCTATGCCTTTAACGAAAGCCCAGCAAACAATTTGGGAAAAAGCGCGATCTTATGGCTCAGGGGGTCAGGCTGTAGGACTGACCGATGAGATTTGTGCTTACTTAGTTGGTCGGATAATACACGACCTTGACATGAAACATGAATTTCCAGAGATTCCTGAAAACTTGCCATCTTTTTTTGATGTTAAAGATTTGGATTCTCTCATTCTGAAGAATGTTGATGCACGTAGTCTATTTGAAAGACTTGTAAGTTTATGTTTTGATGCAGACATGTATTTTGCTTGCTTGGCAACTCTACATAAGGCTCGACTAAAATACGAAAAAATACTTGAAACCCAACCAATTCCAACGTTGGAACAAGTAGGTCCACGTGGATTGCTTCAATATGGCAAATTAAGTCCAATGGCGCTAGCTGGTCTTTTATTTTGGCGTAAATGGTTTTTTGATATTGATAATCGGGCTGGGCAGGAAACGGGCTATCTCTTTGAACCAGTCATCGCTCATGCTGTTGGAGGAGTTCCAGTACCTGCAAGTAAAAGCCCTGTAAAACGACGTGATAAAAGCAATAGAGGCCGTCAAGTTGACTGTCTTTTAGGTAAGCAGGCATATGAGTTTAAGATAAGAGTCACTATTGCAGCTTCCGGTCAAGGACGTTGGGGTGAAGAGCTAGATTTTCCAGTTGATTGCAAGGAAAGTGGTTATACACCCATGCTTGTAGTTTTAGACAGTACGCCGAATCCGAAATTAGCAGAATTAGAAAATGCTTTTTTGGAGCAAGGGGGTACTGTGTATAAGGGAGCCGATGCTTGGGAACATCTTGATGAACTAGCTGGACCTACGATGTCTCTATTTCTTGAAAAATATGTTCGTGGACCGATTGACAGTATTATTGAAGAAGCGCCATTAAAACTTCCCAAGTTAGTTGCAGAGATGTTGGATGGTGTTATTAGTATTTCTGTAGGCAGTGAAACTCTCAATATCACTCGTCAAGAAGCTGAAGTTGAAGCAGGGCAACCCGATGAACTACCTGACGATGTAGGAGATAGCATCCCTGGTTAAACTAGATTGGTTTTGGAAAACCGTTACTTGTTGGCGGTGGCTTTGGTGTTTACTATATTTTCTCCTAGCGAAGGTTTGGAGTTTATTACACTACGAGAAGTTAAAGGTTTTAGAGACGTTAACTTCTTCCGTTCAACGCTCTCTTGAGGGAGCGTCTTTAATAGGATTAAGCCACCTCAAACCCAACATCAGCCCTCTTGAGCTTCTCGTCCACCATTGCCTGATCCACACCCAAATAAGCTTGAAGCTGCGACAGAGACTTGTGACCGCTCACTCGCTTCAGTTCATGCAATCCCCAGCCCTGTTCATGCAGGTGGGTTAATCTCGATCGCCTAAAGCTGTGCAGGCTTACCCCTTCAAAACCCAGCAGTTCGGCAGCTAGCTTGACGTGCTTCTCTACTGCCCTAGCGGTGATGTGCCCAGTCTTAGAACCCGACGAAAAGAGATAGCCTGCTGGTGGCTTGATTCGCTCTAGCACCTTTTGCAGCGGCTCTGACATGACCACCTTGCGCGTCTCATTAGTCTTAGTGTTTGGAACTGGGAAAACGACATAACCATTTCTCAGATGCTCAGCCCGCAGGTTCACTACCTCACCAATTCTGCCAGCAGTGAAGTAGCAGATTTGGGAGATTGCTCGGTAGGGATCGTCCAATTCACCAAACAAATCTTGCAGTTCATCCAATTCCAGAATTGCAGCGCTGCCGGATCGATTCGTCTTACCGTCACGAGGCATTGAGTCACCTCAGAAAAGTTCCTTCTCTATTTTATTCGTATTCCACACGAAATACGAACGAGTTTATTGAGCCTAATGCTGTTCTGGGATGGCTACGACTGCTTTAGAGTGCTTATTGCTCAAAAAGCCCTCTTATTGAGAATACAGAGCTACCTATTGTTGCGCTTTGAGATATATAAGACTCACCTTGAGAAGTTCAAGCTTAAGACCAGGGGAATCAGCATTTGAGCAAATACAGCTAGTCCTCTGCTGAAGAACTGAAGGCTTAACTACTTCTGTAGAAGTAAGTACTATTTGTATTGATGTATCAGAAGTATTCATGTTGATACGTCAGAACAAGTTGAAGTAGTTTGAAAGCTAAGCATTGAGCCGAAGTAAGGATGTTTGACTTAAAAATAATGCAGAACAAAAATATTTTTGACTTACTTATAAGGCGATCTTTGGAATTAACTAACACTTGCAAAAGTTGAACAAGTTAGTTTTAATCAGATTAATTAACCGACTGGAAGGGTGCCTTTAGCATGATTCAGATCCCTCTTCAGACCAGCAATGACGTAGATCTCATAGCAGATCAACTCTACTTATATGCCCACACAAAAGGCTGTATTGAATGTGCTGCTGCCATAAGGCGTAGCATTCCTGAATGGGCTGATGAAACTTATAGAAAAATCGTGTTTCATTGTGAGTCAAAATATGACGCTGAATTGATTAAGCAACAGGCTAACATAGTGAAATTGTTTGCCAAGCTACGAGGTCTTACAGCTATCCTGGTTAAGTTTCCAGGAGCTAGAACAGCCAGGACGTTCTCAGCAGCTAGAGAAGGGGATGACTTAACTGTTATTCCACCGCTGTCAAGCGTGCCTGCGATCGCATCGATTCAGCTAGCTCATAGGATGTGCGAAGCAGGGCAACAAGGCATCTGTCAAGCATTAGTGCATCACGAAACAGATTGGCAACTATTCGTCACACAACCTTTGGCGGATCTCCTTGGTATGTCTATTGAAGAAGCAAGCCATCTCAACGTGCGACCTAATTGGGTGCATGATGGTGTAGACGATGGACTGGCAGAAATGAAACAACTACTTAAACAGAAAGGAATCGTGCAGCTTGCCTACAGAACTCAGCTAAAACCTGGTCATGTCTACGATTTTATTTCCCGGTTTGAGTTGGTGTTAGACGGACGCTTTCGACTGACTACCATTCTGTCTGCCCTTCCAGTCGAGGTGGACGATTAAAGCTATCGGCAGTCTAGAAGCACGAACAAAACAAGCCCCAGCATCACTGCTGGGGCTGTTACTTCTGTAGAAGTGGCTAGGTCAGTTCAGTTGCATCAATGAATCCAAGAAGCGATCGATCGAGCCTGTCTCGCATGGAAACTCAATCAGCGCTACGAGTAATTCCTTTGCAACCTCAGAACGCTCGGTTTTGGGGGCAAGGTTAGTGGTTTTCAGTACACGGGCTAGCGCTGCTCTAAACTTGGATTCCTGCTCTCGAAGCTCTTGAATCTGCTTTCGAGCTGCTTGAAGCTCTTGAAGCACCTCGTCTTTTTTAGGTTTTCTGTCAAAAATCCAGTCGAAGTCTAACGGTTCTGCTCTGTAACCGCAAGGCAATTTATGTGGAACGTGAATAGTTCGTTTCGTTGAGGGCATCTGTCTTATCCTTAAGTTGTTGTTGTTGCTGAGAATTGGATCAGCAGACCAGAAAGGGGCTGCTTTTTCATGGCAAAAGGTTTAGGCTGCGATCGCAATGGGCAGCGGTCTGACTGCGGGCCACGTCTCGAAGATCGCCCAATTGAATGAACTGTGTTCCTGACGGATAGCGGCTTGAACGTCGCAGTAGCGGTCGGTCGGTGACTTGACTTGAATCAGCTTTTCTTCGCGGGTGTGGACGTTAATCAGCGTTGCGTTGAAGGTCATTGCGGTAAGATCCTTGTACTTGATAATTGGGTGGGCAGTTAGCGCTGCCCCCTTTTTTTTGAACCCTGATATCACCATTATCTCACTGTATACAGTGAGATAACAAGGATTTTGAGTTAAAAGTGTCACAATAGAAATGAAAAACTGTCACTGTATACAGTGAGGCTAAAGGTTGCTACCTTATAGAGATGGAGGTTGGAAACGATGGCTAACGAGGAAAATCTGAAGCACTTTGCTCGCGCTGATGAAACAGTTGAGCCACTGGCTAGCAAGGCTACTCAGGTACGGCTACCTATTTCTGTTAGCAAAGCCGTCGAGGAACTTGGAAAGCAGAAGACTGCTTGGCTGAGGCGAGTCATCTCTGAGGCAGCACAGCGGGAAGGACTGCTGTAAGTTGCGATCGCAGTCCAGAGCGGCTTCCTACGCTATTGTCTTTGGTGGTGTGGGGGTACGCCCTCACAATGGCTCTGGGCGACAGAACGATTTCTTTGTCCTAATTAGGACAAGCACTTTGCAGCAGTGTCATTAGATCAGTTCCAGTCAAACCACCAACCGCTCTAAAAAATTTTTGTGATTTTCAAAATCTTTTTATGCCGTAAGTCCTCAGTGGGGACGTAGCGAGAGCCTATCTACTAGAGTCCAACATCCAATCATCTTAAGATTGTTGGTGAGGCAGTGCTTTGAAATTGCACATGCAGATTCAGTCGTGTTAGCTACAGGAGTTATGGGTAGGAGCTACTGGCACACTATTTATGTTGATAGAGATCCAAATGACCCATTCAAGGGATGGGGATGGGTAGAAGTCACAAGGGAAGACAGTAAGAGGTTTAGTATTCCTACTGGATATCCGGACACTTATACAAAATTTTGTAGATCTCCATCTGAGCAATCCAAGCTTCCAAATAACGGGAACCTCCCGTCTAGAGGTAAAGCTGGCGCGAAGAAATTCACGCTGAACCTTGACGGAGAGCTTATTACGATAAGGGCGCAAAAATCTTTAACCATTCAAGCGATATGTACATGGATCAAGACGTGGGCAAGTCCAACCGCTAAGCTCGTTACTCCAGGTAACAGAACACACTCTCTTGAGGGCGAGAAGTTAGCTCATCAAGCCCATTTCATTTACTTCATTCTGAACGAGGATAGCAATGCGATCAAAATAGGTCGGGCAAAAAATTTAGCAAAAAGAATGAACGCGCTTCAGACATCGAGTCCAGCTAAGTTAAGGCTGATCAAATCAGTGCAAGTTGAAGGAAGCAAAGAAGCTCATGAACTAGAACAATCACTACATAAACAGTTCAATGAAATTAGATTGTCTGGAGAGTGGTTCAAGGCTGAGGCAAATCTTCTGGAGTACATCAACCAGTTGTGACAAGTAGCGGGGGCATGACAACCTGATTGGAGCGGACTGTTGAGATATTCTGGTGGTATTGCAAAAGCTACTTACAGCCGCTCAGCCGGAATGTTCTGTCTGAACTGTGAGACTTAAGTAGCAACATTGGCTGTAGCGGTTGTTGTGCTGCTATTGTGGCTTATAAAAACGGAGCCGCTAACTGTCACAATAGCCAAAAACCGCATTCTGCCGTTAATTTAGAGCAGGAAATGCGGGTTTTAGGTCTGAAGGGCGATCTTGTGTGTTGTTATACGCTACAAGAGTTTGGGGTCTGTGTAGCGTGACAAACACAGAATAGAGCTACAGTTTTTCTTTCGATCGCTGCTGTTTTAATACATCGGTATGATCGCCAGATTCATTTGGCTTGCGGAAGCGATACCTGATCGTGAATCGAGCTTCCCCTTTTTGATGAATGACCACTGGCAGAACCGTCCACCAATCTTTTAGGGAATTTGGTCGTTCAACTTCTCTCAGATTTGCAAACATAATTTTTTGCTCAGCTTGCAGGCGTATGAGCGAAGTGCGGGAATGCAGCAGATCGTCAAATTCTTGCAGAGCATTGTCAAGCTGCTCACTCAGGTTATTGATCTTCTGTGCGGCTGCTCTCAACTCCTGAGTATCGCTCTCAAGCTGAGCCTCAGCCTCCTGTAATGCCTGCTCCTTGCGTAGTTTCTGCATCTCGGCTTGGCAGTTTTCCAGCGATTGCTCGTAGATTTGCAACAACTTTGCTTCCTCTTCCGCTCTCTCTCTCTGCGCCTGCAACTGGGCTGAAACTCGCTGTAGCTCCAACTGCTGAGCTTCGAGTTTTTCAGCGATCGATGGTTGCTTACTGCCGTTGCTTTGAAATAGAGTCATCATGGTCAAATTTCCTCAATAAATGATTGATGTTTCTTGCGATCGCGCCCTATTTTTCGTGGGATTTCAGGCAATAATCAGCGACTCTTTCAAACTCTGCGCGGCTCGATCGCCCAAATCTGCGGTGCAGGTTTAAGCCATAGTCCCAGCCAAACTCTTCACTCAGAAACGATGCATCAGATTGACTCGTATTCAGATAAATGGCTGAACCTGCACAGTGCCCAATTTCGTGCATTACAAGCGCTTCAGCGACCGAATCAACGCTTAGCCCTAGCTCAGTAGCAATCTGCTGAAACTCAGACCAAACTAATAGGACGATCGGGTGCTTTACATCTCGCCCCAAAATGGCACGAGAACCGCTAGATCCTTTGCTACTACCAGGAAACAGATCGAGCAATGTCTGAACGGCAAAAGGCATTGAATCAACAGCGTAGAAACGAACGCCCAAATTCCGTCTTGACTGTTGGATCAGGTCTGGCGAGAAATTTCTTAGTAGATCGTGTTGGTGGCATGGCTTTAACAGAATTTCTATTACCTCAACCAAGGCCCCATATGTTGGTTTTGCAGGGTTTCCGCTCTGCCTAGCTTTGAGCTTGGCTGCCAGCGCTGGTTTGACTGCTGCTGCTGTCGCCTTTGCCGGAGCTTTGGCAGTCGTTTGCTTGCTTTTTACAGGTGATGCTGGGAGGGTTGATTTTTGCGATCGCAGCCTCACGAGTGGCACCAGCAGGGGGAAGACTGTCGGCACTGAGCTACCAGGCTTATTGAATGTGGGAATAGACAATGAACGAATAGACATTTTTGACACTTCTGTAGAAGTAAGTAGCTATCGAATATCGGGGATGCTGCTGGGATGAGGTTCTAGCGGCAGTACTGGCACTTGGCAAAGCTGCCGCAAAATTGACCGAGATCTGGATTTGCCATCACCACCACTAAGAGCCAATTTTGGTACCACAGTTGCTTGCAGTAGAACCAGAAGCTTTGGCTCTAAAACTGGTAAATCTGTACCTACATGCTGCCATCTAATCGATTGGTTATTAGGTAGATTGCTGATTGATGATTTCATAGTTTGGCACTTCTGTAGAAGTAGCTAATTCATCGATGATGTCTAGCTTGATGCTCGTTTCGCTGAAGGTCATTCATAACCAGGTTGAACGCCTAAAGCTTAGCAGACATAAATTACAGGATAACTGCGCTAACAGTCGTTTGCATTCTTTTCTGAATGATTGGAGGTTTGAGTATTGAACCGTAAACAGCCAAAGCCTGAGTTGTCAAAAAGTGTTTAGCTCTTTGTTTGGCTAAATAACCTTAAAGAACTTTAAGCAGATAGTACTGAAATACCAAAAGGCAAATTATTCTTTTTGCTATTAAGTAGCTATATAGCAAAAAGAATAATTTATTTTTCTAGTATTGTTCACTTATCTTTAGATGGAGGGCTTCGTTCTGTTGCAGGGGTGCTAGCGATCGCTGCCGCCGCTCAACGTTTAGGCATCAAAGGACTAGTCGTACCAGCCGACAACGCCCGCGAAGCGGCTGTTGTCAAAGGGCTGACAGTTTATGGATTCAAGCACGTTTCAGAAGTAGCGGATTTTTTGAATGAGCCAGAACGTTACGAACCGCTACAAGTAGATGGGCTAGCAGAATTGACGCGATCGCACTTCTGCGGTCTAGATTTAAAAGACGTAAAAGGACAGGCTCATGCCCGTCGCGCCTTGGAGATTGCCGCTGCTGGCGGGCACAACTTGATATTTGTTGGTCCTCCTGGCAGCGGCAAAACTATGCTCGCTAGACGGCTACCCGGTATCTTGCCACCTCTCTCATTTAGCGAGGCACTAGAAGTTACTCAAATTCACTCGGTTGCAGGATTATTGAAAGATAGGGGATCTTTGGTCAGCGATCGCCCCTTTCGCAGTCCCGACCACTCTGCCTCTGGACCTTCACTCGTTGGCGGCGGTAGCTTTCCTCGTCCTGGTGAAATCTCCCTAGCGCACAGGGGAGTGCTTTTCCTAGACGAGTTAACAGAATTTAAAAGAGATGTTTTAGAATTTCTGCGTCAACCGCTTGAAGATGGTTACGTTACAATCTCACGGACTCGTCAATCGGTGTCTTTTCCGGCTCAGTTTACCCTGGTTGCCAGTACTAATCCCTGCCCTTGTGGTTATTTTGGTGACACAATTCAACCCTGCACCTGCAAGCCAAAAGCAAGAGAGCAATATTGGGCAAGGCTTTCAGGTCCACTAATGGACAGGATTGACCTGCAGGTAGCCGTCAACCGTTTGAAGCCAGAAGAAATTACCCAACAGCCAATTGGCGAAGACTCTGTTTCAGTGAGAAAAAGGGTGCAGGTAGCACGCGATCGCGCCCGCACCCGATTTCAGAACGATACCCCGCGCTGCAACTCAGATATGCAGAGCAGCCACTTGAGACAATGGTGTCTGTTAGATAATGCAACTCGCACCTTGTTAGAAGGAGCGATCCGAAAACTCGGGCTATCTGCCAGAGCTACCGATCGCATCCTTAAAGTTGCTCGAACTATTGCAGATTTGGCAGGCGACGAAAATTTGCAGACTCATCATGTAGCCGAAGCAGTTCAATACCGCACCATAGATCGGATGCAGTAGAGATGCAATCAACCACGTCTCCATTAACTCCGTTGCGTTTCCATTAACTCCGTTGCGTTTCCATTAATCCCTTCCCAGCTAAAGATTAGGTACTAAAAGATTCAGGGATGCATCCCTGAATCTTTTAGTGGAAAAGGAGTAAATTACTACTGTTGCCAGACAAATACCTTCGCCTCATATTCTGGCAAGTCAATCATGATGTTGTTATCGCCCGCCTCAATATCATAATCTCCCGTCCATTCATGCCAAGTACCATTTTCTGGGAAATTTTCAATTCGATAGCCTGCCAAGTATTGGTCTGAGAAGTTTGCTACGACAACGACTCTTGACCCCTCATCGTTCCAACGAACGTAAGCTAGAACTTTACCCTCTGGATCTTCATGAAAGAAGTTAATGTTCTCGGTATAAAGTGCATGACTCTCTTTACGCAGGGAAATCAAGCCCTTGTAGTACTCGAATAATCCTCGATTCAAGTCATTCTCTAACAAAGACCATTCGATTTTATTCTGCTCAATTGTTTTAGGCTTATACTCCCCAAATTCTTCACCCATCCAAATCATCGGCACACCCATTGCCGTCATGAGCATCACTGCACCCAGCTTCAGTCGCTTAAAAGCGGCTTCATCAAAAATATCGCGGTCTGCCAATTCCACCATCAGGTGATTGTGGTCATGATTGGTTAAATAGTTAACTACATTAGTAGCCCCCAAGAAGCCTTGACGCTTAGCATCTAATGCATCTTTGAGACGCTCTAAATCGAAAGTTTCTCCACTGATATGTTCCAGAATGCAGTGATAGAAGCTTTCATGCCAACAGCCATCCATTGGGCCATCAACACCTGTAATATCTGTTGTTTCAGGAATATGTTCAGCAATGTTATAGAACGGTTTTGCTCCCGCAGCTTGCTTAGTTTCCTGCACAATCCAATGCATGAAGTCGTAGTTTGCAATCTGCCGAGCCGCATCATAACGAATGCCATCAATGTGATATTCCTCAATCCAAAAACGAACCGCATCACCGACAAAACGACGAGCAGGATGGGTTTCTAGATTTTCGTCATAATGCTCGTAGTTAAATTCTGGTCCCCAGTTATTATCTGGGTCACGTGGCTCATGGTGATACCAATAATCATGGTCAATTTGAGTGAGTGGACTCTCTGCTTCAGAGTGATTAAAAATGCCGTCCATGAGAACACGAATACCGTGAGCATGGCATTCATCAATTAGATTCTTTAGCTCGGCCGTAGAACCATAGCTAGATTCTGTTGCAAAAAAATAACGGGGGTTGTAACCCCAGCTATAGTCACCTGGATATTCTTTAACAGGCATCAGTTCAATTGCATTGACACCTAATTCGCATAGGTAATCCAGCTTTTCGATGACGTGCTTATACTTTCCACGAGCATAAGGGTCATCCTCTCCCCCTGAAAAGTCACCTACGTGCATTTCATAAATTACTAATTCATGATCTGCAGGTAAGGGTTTATCATCATGTTGCCAAACATAAGTATCAACAATTCTTTCGCCGTCTTTAATAGTTAAAACACAATTTTGAGTAGGGTTATCAATATCTGTTGCATAGGGATCGTTTACATCTACCCATTGATCAGGTTCAAAGAACCAGCTTTTAGACTGTACACGAAACTTGTACTGATAAGCGCCATCTTCTAGCTCAACTTTAGTGCGAAAAAAGCCTTCTTTATCTTTTTGCATGGGTATTTCTTTCCAGTCGGAAAAAGACCCAATTAATGTTGCTGCATTGTTATAGGGTGCAAATAAACTAAATTCAATCTGGTTAGCCATAAAATTCCTTTAGGAAGAAGTCTGAACTTATTCTCTGAGGTTCAGATTCATTCAGACATCTTTCTGAGGAAATAAACTTTTATGTCTAAGGCTTTATCTCTACTTTTAGGCTGATAAAAACCATCAGAGAGTTTGATAACTAACCCTCACTAAAAGAGCGGCTTTAAATAGCGATCGCCCCTTATTCAACCTACAGTTTCTCGATCGCGCATATAGCTGAGCAACCAGTTTGCCATTGTTGCGCGTCTCGTCAGACGAGGAACTAGCTCTCCTACCTTGTACCCTTCAAACCCAAGTTGCTCCTTCAAAAGCTGCTTGTTGGGTTTGGGAATAGAGCGCGTCAACTTAACCGTAGCAGGACGGTCTTCAATAAAATTTGGTGGCTCTGGATAGTTCTCCAACCATTCAGAAGAAACTTCTGCAGCATTCCACCGCTCTGCCGTTGCATCGTACCGATAGCCCAGATAGTGCCACACGAGCTGATTAACCGTCGCATCATCTAGCGTGTCGTTTAAAATTGCCCAAATAGTATCAATGCTGAGGGGTGGCAGGTCAGACATAGTAGACAAAAGCATTTCCTAGAAGCTTAGAGCGCTAAAGAGGCTACGTCACTGGAACGTAACCTCCTAGCAAACCTTAACAGGCGAAATTAATTAGATTCTATAGCTGATCTAGCTGATTCTTTAAAGCTTCTAGCTCATCATCTACTGCTTTATCTTGAGGGGCTTGAGTCGTAGGCTCGGAGGAGGGAAGCTGCGCTTGATTTGCCGGGGCTGCAGAACCCAATAGTTGCGCCTTCATCGCGGCTAACTCATCATCCACATCGCTACCTGACTCCAGTGCAGCAAACTGACTCTCCAAGTCAGCCCCTGCCAACTCTGCCGCGGCTTGTGAGCGAGCTTCCATTTGCAGCACTTTTTCTTCCATTCGCTCAAACGCACCCATTGCGCTGCTGGTGTTGAGCGAACTCATTGTTCCTTGAAGCTGCTCATTGGCTTTGGCGGCACTAGCTCTAGCCTTGAGCATATCTTTCTTAGTTTTTGCTTCAGAAATTTTGCCTTCCAACGCAATCAGATTGCGCTTTAAGGTATCTACCGTTGAGGATTGCTGATCTAACTGTGTCTTCAGCGCTGTAGCTGTTTCAGCTTGCACCTTTCTGCGGTTGAGGGCTTCACGCGCTAAATTTTCGTCGCCTTTTTGCAGCGCTAGCTGAGCCCGCTGTTGCCAGTTGTTTGCTTCTGACTGAGCCTGGTTATGTTGCTGCTGCATTCGTTTTTGGCTGGCGATCGCACTTGCAACAGCCTGACGCAACTGTACCAGGTCCTCCTGCATGTCAATAATCGCTTGCTCCAGGATTTTTTCTGGATCTTCAGCAGAACTGACGGCGGCGTTGAGATTAGACCGGACAACCCGACTAACACGGTCAAATAACCCCATGACTCTATCTTTCCTTTTGGAATGTACAAAGTAAGTAGAAACAGGCTAATTAATGCTGGTATGACTAATCTAGCCTAGTCAAGCAGGGCTAAATGGCTCCTGCCAACAGTCTTAACAACTGCCATGTCTCCATTCTATATAGCAATTCTATTGATTCGTGACAGGATTGCTTGTAATAGATGCGTTCTATCCAGGTCCATAGCACGACGCGCAGACCTTCAAAAGAAAGGGGTAGGGTTAGAAACTTTACCTCTAACCCTACCCCTCAAATCAATTCAGGTGACTAAACTACAGTCGTTACAGTCCCCAAAGCTCAATGCCGTTTCCTTCTTGCTCGTTGATTACACCGTCGCCATTCGCATCAGAGCTATTATCAGCTCGGAAGAACAATCTGCCACTGATGTTGGTTAAGGCTTCTGGATTTGAGCCGATAGCACCTGGAATAATATCGGAGACAAGTTCTGCTCTTGGGTTAGAGCTCTCAGGGTTATATCTCCACAATTCAGTCCCACTATTGCCGTCGTTAGCCGTGAAGTAGAGAACTCCATTGACATCAATCAAATTACTTGGATTGAACTCAATGGAGTCAATACTGGTCTTTGCTGTAGTTCCTGTAGCAGTTCCGTTGGTACTCCAAATCTCCCGATCATCAACTCCATCAATAACTTCCTTGGTAGCAGAGAAATAGAGAGTGCCGTTCACATTGACCAGGCTACTAGGGTTAGCTCCACCGTCAACGTTAGTTAACTGAGTTAACGCGTCAGCCCTTGCCGTATCAATGCTCCAAAGCTGCTCCCTAAAGTTGCCATCAACTGCCGTGAAATAAAGCTGACTGCCAACCGCAGTCAGACTTGCAGCTTCCGAATCAGACGTAGTTGGTGAGCCAAACTCTGTGACTCTGACTGGAATACCGCTAGCACCAATCTTCCAGATTTCTAGTCCATTTGCATCTGTAAACGCTGTAAAGTAAAGCCCGGTATCGTTAACAACGGTTAAATTTTCAGGGAAAGAACCGGTATTGCCTTCCGTAATCTCTAGAAGTTGAGGAGCCGTGCTGCCAGGATCAAGACGGTATAGCTCCCTTCCTGTTGCCCTAGTGGTAGCTGTGAAGAAGAGTGTACCATTCACATTGGTCAAGTTGTCGGGAGAAGAGCTAACTGGTTGTCCTGTTTCCAATGTTGCCAAATCTGCAACTTGGACAGTTCCCGCTTCAGTACCGTCGCTCTTCCATAGCTCAAAGTTGTTGCCCTGGTCAGAAGCCACAAAATAGAGCGTATCGCCAACTGCTGTCAGCGAGCTGGGCAAAGAAGAACCTCCTACTAGAGTGTTGATGTTTTTGACCAATACAGTTCCGGCTGCGGTGCCATCACTCTTCCATAGCTCAGTGCCATTAACTCCGTCATCGGCTGCAAAATAGAGGGTGCCGTTGACATTGGTGAGACCAGAAATATCGATTTCTGTTGCTCCTGGTTTGATTACTCTTACTTTTGCCGTAGTTTGTACAGTACCAAGGCGTGAGGAGATGACTCCTTCACTCTTCCAAAGGGCATAGCCTTCTCCGTCGTTAGCAATGAAGTAAAGAGAACCATTTACATCAGTAAATTCTCGAGGGTCAGAACTGCCTGCCCCAAACAGAATATCTCTGGTGATACTAGGAACTGTGCCACCTGGAGCAGTGTAAGCACTGAGATCGTAGAAGCTGGCTTGACCTTCTACACCAGGTCTAACAGCGAGGTAGTAAGTGCCATCCTGGAAAGTGCCTCCAATCGTTTCGGGAGAAGAACCCGTTCTGGTAGAAACGGAGATAACTTCCTCGTCGCCTAGATCGATAGTGCCACTGCCATTTGAGTCACTAATGACTCCATCATTGTTGCTATCTTGCAGCAGCAATAGATCAGCAGTGCCGCTTGGCAAGTTGCCGTTTGGCAGGTTGGTGAGCCTGATGCTAAGGAAAGTGCGACCGCCTGAGTTTAGGTCCACTTTGTAAAAGTCGAGCCGGTCAGCAGGGTTAATAAATTCAGGGGCACCATCCGTACCCGTTAGCGTAAACGGAGCGCGGATATTTGTACTGCTCAAGTTAAGGTTACGGGCAGTTTGAATTGTGTTTGGCGCTCTGTCTCCTGGCAGTCCCGATAATGTCAGGTTATAGGAGGAGTTGCCCGTGTTGCCAAATCGGCTAACTCGAATCAGGTAATCGCCCACAGTCAACCGCTGGTTGGTGAGGCTTTCTGCAATCCCTAGTCCACCTTGAACCGATGAAGCAACAAGGTTTTGAGGTGTAAAGGGAGCAATTGAGCCGTCATTTCGATAGAGCTGCACATCCGCGTTTAAAGTTGCATTGAAGCCATCTAACCGCAGATTAAAGTCGCTAGGGGTGTCTACCCTGAAGCTGTAAAGGTCTATATTATCCCCATCACCGAGTCCATCACTATAAGTTTGACTATCAAAAGTAAGGTCGATACTACGTGCTTTTGCAACGGTTGCCCCAGCTTCTGGACCCGTAGAGATTCCTAGTGTGTATCCAGTACGTACACCTGCCTTGGGAACAACTTGCAGGAAATAAGTAACAGGTCTAGTAGGGTCGTTGACAGGGTTACCATTGGTGAGCGGACCATTTAAAGCACGAGTAATGACTTCGCTAGCAGTACCTGCTGTAACAGACTGCTGGAGTATGTTGCCTGCACTGTCTCTTAGGTACAGGTCGGCATCGCCCCGTAGACCTCGTATGGAGGCATTAACAGTTCTGCGATCGCTCACTGTAAAACTGTAGAAGTCATTTAAGTCTGCGACTCCGACAAAATCTGTATAATCAACACGATTAACGACTCCAGTAATGTCTCCTAAAGCACGTGCCCTAGTCTGGGAATTTCCGGCATTGTCGTCAAAAGCAGATAGGGTTAAGGCATATCGAGTTGTGGTTGTTGCTTCAGGAGTAAAAACTCGAAGGTAGTAGGTCCCTGGGTCAACGGTAAGGTTAATGTTTTCTTCCCGTGTAAGAGGCTGCCTGGAAGTAGGGCGAATCACTCCACCCCTGCTGCCGTAAAGCGCAAGGTCGGCATTACCTGTCAAGCCAAAAACCCTAGCGCTAAGACTCTTACGAGTTCTAATATCGATGCGGTAGTAGTCGTTGCGGTCTGTAGGAGTGAGAGAATCTGAATATCTAGCGAAGCCTCTACTAAAAGCAACTCGCTTTGCTTCCTGTAAGGTATTCCCTGCGTCTGCCATAGCTTTAATTCTCACACGAATTTACTTGGCAATAGGTTTCCCCAGTGCAGATCAAAAACAGTCACCAATTCTTTAAATTCATTCAGGCTTCACGAATTGCTCTGACTACCGTATTTATACGAAATGGATAGTGTCAATAGATTGAAGTTGACCTAGTTATATTAATTTATATCAATTGCTAAATTCTTCTCGGCCCACTTTTGATAAAGCGTTTCAGCTAAATATGGTCGAATCTGTGTTGTAACTAGCATGATGCTAAGACAGCTATTTACTGCTCTTCTATTGCTGTGATTAATCTAGTGATGTCAGCCAACCCAACTAATTTTTAAAGGAAAAATTGACTTGTTATTCATACGATAAACTTGACAAATTTTCTACAGAATTAGGTAAGTTTAGGTATCTAGAAGTCAAGTTTTACCAATTTTGCTTTGTTACGACGAGAGCCTTAGATATAGTTTTTCAGCAATGGATTACTCAACAGCGATCGCCTTTCTCATCAAGTCTGACCCCGTTCTAGGAAAGCTGATTCAGCAGGTTGGACCCTGTCAATTGGGGGAACCCCAGCCTGAAGCAGATTTGCTATTTTCTCTCTCTAAAACAATTCTGCATCAGCAGCTTTCTACCAAAGTTGCGAATGTAATTCACGGCAGGTTTCTTCAGCTTTACGCTGAAAGATTGCCGACAGCAATGGATATTCTCAACACACCTGATGAAACGCTACGTGGAGTTGGCATTTCACGCTCTAAAATTATTTACCTCAAAGACTTAGCGCAGAAGATATTAGACGGTTTGCCTACTATGGCAGAGTTGGCAGAAATGGAAGATGAAGCCATCATTCAAACGCTCACTCAAGTTAAGGGGATTGGGCGTTGGAGTGCTCAAATGCTATTGATCTTTCGGCTAGGGAGACTTGATGTTTTACCTGTAGATGATCTGGGGGTGAGGGCTGGAATTCGAAAGCTCTATCAGCTAGATGACTTACCCACCAAAAAGATGGTGGAGTTGATGGGGCAAAAGTGGAAACCCTATGGAGCGATCGTCTCCTGGTATTTATGGCGCAGTTTAGATATGCAGGGAATTGAGGTTTAGCAACCCGGTTGAGGAGTAAATTTTGAAGTTTTGGCTGAACTTTCTCTAAGGAGAGGGGCGATCGTCTTGCTGCCAAGTTTGAGCCGTTGGCGAATCTGAACTTTGTTTCGTTAGCGCCGCTTCAAAGGTAGATTGAGCCTCTGATGATAAAGAAAATTTGAGCAAAGACAGCACGCCATTTCGGACAGATTGAGGCTGTTCATCCAGAACGGAGATGAGTAATTCTGGATTCGTTTGTGCCCATTCCATAATTGCACCGAGCGCGACTTCGGCACCTGCGCTGTCTGCTTGAAATGCATAGCGAATCAGCATATCGGCAGCGAGGCGATCGCCTTCAATTGCTTTCTCCTTCAGCAGATCAACATTACCGACGACAGTTTGAATTGCGGCGGTG
Source organism: Cyanobacteria bacterium FACHB-471 (assembly GCA_014695345.1). Lineage (GTDB taxonomy): Bacteria > Cyanobacteriota > Cyanobacteriia > Elainellales > Elainellaceae > JAAUTN01. Next base: position 311,013 of record JACJOC010000115.1, on the reverse strand, counting down.
TCACCACAGGAAACCGTTGTTGATCCTAAAAAGACCCAGCCTGCTGCAGGTGAATTGATTTGCAGCCAACCATTTTGAGAGCCTACTACTGTTATCTCTGTATTGTTGGGCAATTCATCCAACACCTCGCTGGACTGTTCTTCAGGATTAGAGTAAATGTTGGTGACTGGAGCGGCAGGGTCGTTGATTGACGTGACACATCCCGTAGGTTGAACTTCGTCCGTTGAATTTTCGACTGTAGTTGAGCTAGCTTGATCTGAACTCTGGTTGGAAACTGCTCTGCAATTTGTGAGGAACAGGGCGATCGCAGCCCCAAACATTAGTAGAGCAACAGTCTTGAGAGTATGACGGATGTTGCTTTGCATGGCTGTTAAAGCTGAACTCTAAGCTAATGTAACCCACGTCGAAATTGCTTTTTCAAAAGCAAATTTAGGATTGCGATATTGCTTTAAACGGCATGTGCAATAGGTTCAACTTTTTCACTTTATTTTAGTTGCCCAAGTGAAATGGATTGGTTGGACCGGAAGAACGCGATTCGGTATGAGTAAATCCTCCGTCTGCCTTTTGTCCATCTTCATCACCATTCTGCTCCTCAGCTAATTCACCTGCAAGGCGCAAATCGCTCTTAAATACGAGCGACTGTTGAGGCACGCCAATGGCAATTCCGGCTTCATCAAGGGCTAGCTTTAGACGACGGCGATATTCTCGTGCAACATCCCACTGTTTGAGCGGTTGGGTTTTTATCCAAAGTCGTATCATTGAGCCGATATGATCAAGCTTATCTACTCCCAACAACAAAGGAGACTCCAAAATTAGAGAACGCCAGTGGCGATCGTGACTCATTTCTTGAGCTACGTCATTAACTACTTTGAGCGCTTCGTCCAGGTTGGCATTGTTGGCGATCGTGATCGTTAAGTCAACGCGAGACCACTCTTTGGAGAGGTTTTGCACAATTCTGATTTCGCTATTGGGAACTGTGATCAAACGTCCTTCTTCATTTCGCAGTTGAGTAATGCGAAGGTTCATGTTTTCCACTAATCCAGCGACGTCTCCAACGATGATTACGTCTCCGACCCCATACTGGTCTTCAAATAGGATGAGAAAGCCATTGATAATGTCTTTGATCAAACTTTGTGACGCAAAAGAAATTCCTAAACCAATAATCCCGGCTCCAGCCAAGAGAGGAGCAATTTCAATGCCTACGACAGCAAGAGAGGTAACAATTCCAGAACTGACTAGAAGTACTGCAATGATGCTTTTGGCAACACGGGAAAAAGTCGAAAATCGGAGTGCTAGTCGCTGAGAAGTTTCTGCCCTAAAGCTGGTACCGCTTTGCAAAACTAAGAAAAAGCGATCGATTAAAACATCACTGATACGAATGGCAACGTAGGTACTAAACAGGGTCAGTGTGATGTAGAGCGGAAATTGTATCCAATTCCAGTTGAGGATTAGGGGCTGTACCCAGCGGGTGTAAGGGAATAGCCCCAGGATTATCAGTGTGCCACCTCCCCAGATGAAAACTTGACCGAGTTGAAACAGTCGCCGTTGAATTTCGTTGAGGTTGTGCTGTTGGCGGTTGTGCATTTGCCGCTGTAACAGGGCAGTCGTCATCTCGGTTGGGTTGCCGGTATCTGCTGCCGCTGACATTTCTTGAGCATCTGCTTCTCGCCGTGCCGTAATAAAGCGATGTTTTTGCTTGGCTTGCTGCTGAAACACAGTAAGCAAAAAGCTTGCAACAATCATCACGAGTAAAATGCCACTAGCGATCGAGATCTGCTGTCTTAAAGAGTCTGGACGACGTTCTTGCTCAGCTCTAAGCAGTGCTCCTTCAATTCTTTCGGTTAGCTCGTTTGTCCAGGTTTCTAAGTCGTCAACCCCGTTTGCCTGAGCGTCTAATGCATTAACAGTCAGCAAGTAATCTTCGTTTGTCTCATTTTCACCCGTGCCGTAGCTGGCATTAATTACAAATACTTCCTCAGCTTCTACATATTCTGAAGTGAGTTGCAGTGTAGCGGGATTAAAGTCGGCATTAACGATTTGTTTGAGTTGAGTTTCAATGCTGTTGACCCGTGCGTTAAGAGCGCTGGACCCATTTTCTAAATCGTTAGGGTCATCTACGGTTATATCTGGAGCAGCAACTATAAACAGTTGATTTCCATCCAGGTAGACAGATTGGGTATCAATTTCTGATGTATCAGAGGGAAGTAAATCGCTAAAGTCTGGAAGCTCCAAGCTGAGACTAGGAGCAGCCAATGATGGATCTTCTGCTGGTGTCTCCGCTGGCGATGTCTCGGCTGACGGCGTCTCAGGTGTTTGAGCGTGTGTGGCTGGAGCGATCGCCCAGATCAAGAGACTCACAGCTACACTTAGCCCAAACCAGACTGTAGCGCGAATCCACCGTCCTACTCGATACCCGATTTTCTTAGATTGGTAGGTTGCAAAAGTCATTACTCATCCAAGTTGAGACACGACAGAACACAACAAGACTGTGAAGTATTGAGTAGGGGAAAGATTCAGAGAATTAGTCTGAAATCTTCTCAGCTACTTGCCACAGGTTGCAGGTGCATTCTCAAGCTCTTTAGATATACTCACAGTCTGACAAGATTGTGTCGAACTGATGACATATGTTTGCTAAATGCTAAAACATTTCAGTCTAAACAGAGCTTGTGATAGCCAAGTTTAAGCAGGGGCTTAGCGTTGCCAAGCCCGTACAGGAATCTATTGCATGTCTATTCAAATTGCTTTGAAATAGTCTTGACTCAGCCGCTAAGAAGCGCTTCGACGAACTCGTAGCTAGAAAAGGGGCGTAAGTCTTCGATGCCTTCGCCTGCTCCAATAAAGCGAATGGGTAGTCCAAGCTGCTGTACGACTGCTAAAGCGATTCCGCCTTTGGCAGTGCCATCTAGCTTGGTGAGGACGACACCGCTAAGCTGAGCTGCCTCGGAGAAGACTTCCGCCTGACGCAGTCCATTTTGCCCCAGCGTGGCATCCAGCACGAGCAGCGACTCAATTTTGGCATTCGGCGCTTTTTTGTCGATGATGCGGCGAACTTTGCTCAGCTCGTCCATCAGGTTTTTCTTGTTTTGCAAGCGACCTGCGGTGTCGATGAGCAGCAGTTCGGTGTTGCGAGATTGGGCAGCAGCGATCGCATCAAATACAACGGCAGCCGGGTCAGTGTTTTTGCCAGGGTTAGCGATCACCTCTACGTTGCTGCGATCGCCCCATACTTTAACCTGCTGCACTGCCGCAGCCCGGAAAGTATCAGCCGCAGCGATCAGACAGTTGTAGCCCGATTTTTTGGCAATATGGGCGATTTTGCCAATTGTTGTCGTTTTCCCGGCACCATTTACCCCGGTTATTAACCAGATGTTGAGTGTCTCTTTTTCGGGTGCGAAGGTGGGGGAATAGGATTTGCCTAGAGGGTTGTCCAGCATGTCGCGCAGGATTTGCTTGAGGTAAGCGATCGCCTCCGCTGGGGGCAGTGCTTCCTGGCGCAGCTTGTTTTGCAGCGACTCGATGATGTAGTCGGTCGCCACAATTCCCACATCAGCCTGAAGCAGCAGCGACTCGATCTCCATGACCGCATCCTGGTTGAGCGGTCCTTGCCCGACGATTGACCGCAGTTGATTCACCAGGTTGCGACGGGTTTTGTCCAGTCCCTGCCGCAGCCGCTTTAGCCAGGTAATTTCCTCAACTGAAATTTGCTCGGGACGGCGACCCTGGGACGCTAACACCTCGGCTGACCAGAGGAAATTTTCGTCAAATTCAATTCCAGGAAAACCGGAATCAGCGGTTTCTTCTGGAGTTGCTGTTGTTGCCGCGACAGGAACAGATTCAGGTTCTTCGATTGCTGTTGCTTTAAGTCGCTCCAAGCGTTCTTGCCGCTCTGCTTCTGCTTGCGCCCAAAAAGGCAAAGGAGCAGTGACAGCAACTTCATCACTTGCAGGTGTTTCTGTGGAACTTTCAGGAATGCTCTCTGTGGAGGAAACTTCCGCATCAGGTTCAGCAGCAGTTTCTGCAACAAGTTCTGAGGCAGGTTCAGCAGTAGGTTCAGGAAAGGTTTCTAGAGAAGCTTCAGAAGCCGGTTCAGCCTCGTCTTCAGAAACAGGTTCAGCCGTTGGCGCTGATTCCGTTTCTGACTCAGCTATAGGAGAAACTGGCTCTGCTGGTTCAGACACAGAGTCAGATGATTCAGCGGCTTGGGGAGTTTCTGCAGAGTTAGCCTGAGCCGTTTCGGTAACGGTTGGCGGTGAAGCGGTTGTACTGGTCTGCTGGCGCTTTTGAATGTTTTGGTAAGCTGCTTTTGCCCAGTTGAGGTAGTCTGCTGACACATCTGGGGTTGAGTCCGCTGCCGCGGGTTCTGCTGATTCGGTCTCTGGCTCAGTTGAAGGAGTTTCTGCTGGCTCGGTCTGAGCATCGACACGATCGTTGTACTGCCGATTAAACCAATTGAAAGACGACATAACACCTCAAGAAACCTGAACACCGTACCCACTAGGACTCCTGCGTGAATGGTAGCGCAGCCTGCCGCACCATCATCGGCGTGCCAAAAAGTGTCTACTGTTTTAACTGTAGGGAAAAATGGCTCAGGCTGTCGCTTCTCGCTAAGATTCTGTTGGGATTAGTCTTCAACTCTGAGCAGTCGCTTGAGTTGCTCGAAATTTTCAGCGCCCAAAGAGATTTTGATCTCTAGCTGCTGGAGGTCGTCTTTGAGGGTGAGAATTTGGTCTTTGCCGCTTGTGCTACGTTCGATCTGGGGGTTTGTAACGACGAGCGATCGGTAAACCTCTTCAGGGACTCCAATCTGAATCACGACTTCTTGCTGCGATCGCGGAAAAACATAAAGGCGCTGATGCAAATGATCGAGTGCCAGTTTGTGAGGGGTGGTATTGCGTTCATCTGTAGAGCCAGATTTGCGCCAGTAGAGCGTGATACCGCGCGTTTCAGCCATATCAAAGAGAATCGTCTCGTCGAACCGCTGGGTTTCCCAGTTCAGTACGCTCAAATCTCCATTGGGAGGAATCAGGCGTTGTCGCCAGGTAACTTCCTTGCCACTCAACTCAGCCCACCATCGGCTGATCGTGGCAAAATGGCTGGCATTGTCGGGGCTGTTGCTGCCTAATTGCCAAAACGTTTCGGTTTGCATGACGGGTTTAAGTACAAGGATTGATTTTACGTTAGATGGATCTGCCGTTCGTTTATCACCCTGATTACGTTGTACCTCTGCCACCTGGACATCGGTTCCCAATGGAGAAGTTTAGGCGGCTGTACCAAACCTTGCTGGCGGATGGAGTCGCTTCTGCATCCCAATTTCATCAGCCTGAAGCCCCGCCCCAGGAATGGATCGAACTGGTGCATACACCGGAATACATTCGAGATTACTGCGAGGGAACGCTGGATGCCAAGGCTCAGCGGCGAATTGGCTTACCCTGGAGTCCGGCGCTGGTGCAGCGTACCTGCATCGCGGTGGGTGGCACAATTTTAACGGCACGACTGGCGCTAGAGCATGGGCTAGCTTGCAACACCGCAGGCGGAACCCATCACGCTTTTCCTAGCTACGGGTCAGGGTTCTGCATTTTTAATGATTTGGCGATCGCCGCCCGAGTTCTTCAGCAGCAAGGGTTAGTCCAAAAAGTCCTGATTGTAGACCTGGACGTGCATCAGGGAGACGGCACCGCATTCATTTTTCAGGACGACCCGACTGTTTTTACCTTCTCTATGCATTGCGAGGTGAATTTTCCCGGCACCAAGCAAACCAGCGACCTGGATGTGCCTTTACCCGTCGGCATGGAAGATGAGGAATATCTGCAAACGCTAGCGAAATATTTACCCGATTTGCTGTCTGGGTTTCAGCCCGACCTAGTGCTATATGACGCGGGGGTTGACCCGCATTCGGGCGATCGCCTGGGCAAACTAGCTCTTAGCGATCGCGGTCTTTTTTGTCGGGAGATGCAGGTTTTGAGTACCTGTGCTGCCCAGGGCTATCCTGTCGCTTGCGTCATTGGCGGCGGCTATGGCGATGATTTTGAAGCGTTGGTCTATCGTCACTCGCTGCTGCATCGGGCCGCCAGCGAAGTGTACAGCAGTCGCGGTATTAAATCACTCCGGTTTTAGGCTTTTGTTGTCTGGTTGGTTTGGTCAGTTTAGGAAGTTTGCGAGTTGGCTTTTGAGGACGGGGCGATCGCTTCTCCGACGTTTCAGGTTTGGCTTCCAGTAAGGGTGTTTCCCCTGAATTGCCTAAGCTGAGCGCCCACTGAATCTCATTCCAGAGCGATCGCTTGGCTGCATGAAGGTCTGCCAACGCCAGCGCTAATCCCAGCAGCAGCATGACCAACCCGACGATAAATAGCACTAGCGCGGCAGTAATCAACCAATCCGCATTCGCGATCGTTCTCAGGGCAACGGTCAGCCCGCTCAACACAAACATGAACAGCGCATAGTGAATCACCAGAATGCTGCGATAGGCATCCTGATATTGCTGCCGTAGCTGCCGCAGCTGGTGCTTGACCTGGAGCAAGCGATCGCCCCTGAGCAAAACCGAGCCGCCCATTAGCTCAGCATATTCCTGAGTGAGCGATCGCAGCTGCCTGTGAGTTGCAGTGTGGCGCACCAGCAGTCCACCCAAAATCACCACGCACGCCGACACCATCAACGCCGAATTTAGGACTAACTGAATCAACTGATTCGTTTGCTCAAGACTCATCCTGCCCTCTCCCGTTCAACCCTGGCATCTGCATCGCAGAACTAACAACGCATGAGTACAGTACAAATGTACTTAAATCAGGCTGTTTAATCAAGCTCTAAGCAGCACAAGCCCAATTCTTGAAGTTGTTGTTGGTGCAGTTTCTGGGGCGACCTCATTACTCCTGCCAAAAATCGCTTCATTTACAGGCTAAACAACAAACTTTCGCCGAAAAGTTGCTATTCTTCAGAGATCTTTCTGTACAGAGCAGAGATATTTTCCAGTGAACCTGACGAAATTCATATAGAGGTTTTTCCTAAGTCCCCTAAAGTAAACTTTTGTAGCGTTCTTAGATTAAGGAATATTAAGAGGAAAAATTCTGTGGAAAAGCACTATTTTTCTGTGGAAAACTATGGGGAAACCAGCGTGGAAAAACCAGGGTTTAGGTGGAAATGCTAGATGAGTATAAATACTGTGTAAAACACTCTTCTCTTTTTCCACAAGTTCTCCACAAGTTAGAAACTTTCAAGATCCCTATGCTGGCGTGATCCCCTGACTTTTTCCACATTTTCCACAGGCCCTACTACTACCGATCTCTTTTTAAAGATCCGATCCGGAATCCTTTAAAGTCACGGATGAATGCTTCAGATTCGACAAATTGAAAGGTTCAATTAAAGGCGGTAAGGGTGTTAGGATCTCGTTCCAAGCAGAACTTGTCCTTGGCTTTTCAGTGTACTAGTTGAAGTACTAGCTTTTGTACAACTAAATAGTACAAAGGATCTGATCTCTAAACGCTGAACCGTTACAAAACAATCGCGAACCCGTTACTAGCCAAGCCAGCTAACTTAAGTTAAGCGTTTAGAAGAATCTCGCAGAACACCCTTAAATTCCTTCAACCCGTTTCCGACCAAGAAGCTCTCAACCAGACAGCCGCAAGCATCAATTTTTCACCCATGAAACTCATTTGTGCCCAAAACGAACTTAGTTCTCACCTTTCCCTGGTTAGCCGCGCTGTTCCTTCGCGTCCCAGCCATCCCGTTTTGGCAAATGTGCTGTTGAAGGCGGATGAGGAAACTCAGCGCGTCAGTCTCACTGGATTTGACTTGAGTTTGGGAGTGCAAACTAGCTTTGCGGCACAGGTTGAGGAAGGGGGGACGCTGACCCTACCTGCCAAGCTGCTGAGCGATATCGTTTCGCGTTTGCCCGATGGCGAAATTACTTTGGCAACTGAATCGGGTGATATGACCGCAACGTTGACCTGTGCCTTTGGGCGGTATCAGGTTCGCGGCATGGGTGCAGAAGAGTATCCCGAATTGCCAACGATTGAAGATGGGGATGTAACCTATTTGCCCGTTGAATCTTTGATCGAAGGGCTGCGCGGGTCGCTGTTCTCAACGAGTGCTGATGAAACTAAGCAGGTTTTAACTGGGGTGCATTTGACGGTGGAGCCGGATAGTCTGGAATTTGCCGCAACGGATGGACATCGTCTAGCGGTAGTCCAAACTGTAAATGTGGAACCGGATGAGGAGCCGTCCAGTGCAGCCAAGGCAAATGGCAAAGGAGCGACTGATGCAGAGGCAAAAGCCGAATTTGATGTGACGGTTCCAAGTAAAGCTCTCCGAGAACTGGAACGAATGCTGCAAGTGCATCAGGATACGGGGGCGATCGCCGTTCACTTTGACCAGGGGCAGTTAACCTTCGAGTGGGCAAATCAGCGCCTCACCAGCCGCTTACTCGAAGGACAATATCCCAACTATCGGCAACTGATTCCGCGTCAGTTTTCCCGCCAACTAACGGTAGAGCGTCGCCTATTTGTCGGTGCGCTAGAGCGAATTGCAGTCCTCGCAGACCAAAAAAACAGCATTGTGAAGCTGGAAATGAACAACGCTGAGCAAGAGTTGGTTTTGTCTGTAGACGCGGCTGACGTGGGCAGTGGACGCGAATCCGTCGCGGCTCAAATTTCTGGTGAAGACTTAGAAATCGCCTTTAACGTGAAATATCTGGTGGAAGGCCTGAAGGCTCTCAACACTACCGAAATTCAGATGCAGTTCAATACGGCAACTAGCCCGTCAATTCTCACTCCTTTAGGCGGCACGAAAATGACCTACCTGGTTATGCCTGTCCAGATCCGCAGCTGAGATACAAATGGTACAGAGCCTTGCAATCAGTGACCTCACGTTGCCGGAGCTAGAGGAAAAGCAGAATCTCAAGCTAACAGATGATCCTAAGTTTTTTGCGGAGTGGCGTGAAGCTCTTCCCGAGCTGAGTGATGAGGAAAAACGCTATCTGGAGCAGGTACAGCAAGAGTATTTTGATCAAACTCGAATGGGGCAAATTTCTGAAGGTTTGATCAAGCTAATAGTGGTTTCTCCTTTGTTGCATCTAGCTGGGTTCTATCGATATCCGTTTGAGGTCAGGCTGGAAGAGCCAGTACAGATTGAAGTTACAGAAGCAAATGAACTTTGGAGAGGTCGAATTGATGCGCTGGTGATCAAAGACTTTTTCTGGGTTTTGGTAGTGGAGGCAAAAAATTCGGTCTTTGGCATTGATCGCGCAATCCCTCAGGCATTGGGATATATGCTGGCAACTCCTCACCCTGCGCGATTTACCTATGGATTGGTAACCAACGGCAGCAGTTTTGCTTTCATTAAACTCATTCAAGAACCACAGCCTCGTTATGATGTCTTGGATGTGATGCTGCTATTGCCGGGACGTAATGTGCTTCTTAAGGTGCTACAGGTGATGAAGCAGATAGGAAGAATGACTGGTGAATGATTGTAAGGGCGGCTCTTTCTGCATGGGTTGGTGCATTAGCGGGAAACAAAGACTTTTTGATAATCGCTCTATGGCAAGATGACTGAATCGGAGAGGCATTTCTCCTGTCAGGAGCCGGAGGGCGATCGTGAAGTCAGTTGATTCTTTCTTTAAGGTTTTTCAGAGCCAGCGAATGGCAGCACTGCTGTTTCTGGGATTTGCGTCAGGACTGCCGCTATTTTTGACGAGTAGAACGCTACAGTCCTGGATGACGGTTGAGGGAGTTGATCTGGCTTCGATCGGAGCCTTTAGTTTGGTAGGGGTGCCCTATTCGCTGAAGTTTCTCTGGTCACCGTTGATCGATCGCTACATGCCACCATTTTTGGGTCGCCGCCGGGGTTGGCTGGTGATTACGCAAGTGGGTTTAACACTAGCGATCGCCGCTATGGCTCTGCAAAACCCAACTCAAGCACTCCAGCTTCTTGCCGTGAATGCATTGCTGATCGCATTTCTTAGTGCCAGTCAAGATATTGCGTTTGATGCTTACCGCACCGATGTGCTGGAAGAGCGAGAAATGGGAGCAGGAGCAGCCGTTGCCGTTTTAGGGTATCGGATTGCGCTGCTGTTAACTGGTTCCCTGGCGCTTATCCTGGCAGACCGAATTCCCTGGACGGCAGTTTATCTGTGTCTGGCAGGGCTGATGGCAATTAGTATTGTTTTCTCCATTTGGGCACCGGAACCGATTTTGCGCGCTCGCCCGCCATCCTCTTTGGCAGAAGCGATCAAAATGCCCTTCCTGGAATTTTTTCAGCGATCGGGGTTGTTCCAGGGTATCGCTATTCTAGTTTTCATCGTTCTCTATAAACTGGGCGATGCGCTAGTCAACAATATGTCCCTGCCATTTCTGCTGCAGGCGGGCTTTAGCCAAACTGATATTGGTGCCATCCAGGGTGGAATGGGTCTGCTGGCAACAATCGTAGGTGTGTTGGCGGGTGGTGCAGTTTTAAGCCAATTGGGAATTAACCGTTCCCTCTGGGTTTTTGGTGGACTTCAGGCAGTTAGCAACCTGACTTACCTCATCCTGGCGCAAATCGGGCGAAACTATCCCTTCATGGTTGTAGCGATCAATATCGAAAACTTCTGTGCTGGCTTGGGAACCGCTGCCTTTGTGGCATTTCTGATGAGCCTTTGTAATCAGCGATTTTCGGCAACGCAGTTTGCCTTGCTGTCTAGCTTAATGGCAGTCAGCCGCGATATTTTAGTGGCTCCAGCCGGAAGGATTGTAGAACTTACAGGGTGGACAACTTTTTTCCTATTGACTCTGATTGCCGCTTTACCGGGGCTGTTGCTGTTGCCGCTGTTTGCTCCCTGGAATCCGGGTCCGTTACCAGTTCCTAGACCGGGTTTAGGAGATGTCGAGGATAGCGATCACTCAGAATGAATGGTAGTAGGATGGATGAAAGAGCTTTATAAAACTTGAGATTTTTTCTTAAAATCCCTTCACCCATCATGGCTATTTTTCGTCAATATATTGCGCCGCTTTTAGTTGTCCTGGTTTTTGTGGTTGCCCTCGTTGCCGTCAGTGCGCGAATTTTCCTGCCTTCTGACATGATGGCTCCTGCTCCCATCGAGCAACCAGAGGAGCAAGCACAAGCCGCAGACACCGAAGCTGTTGCAGATTTGCCTCCCACATTAGAAATTTTGGTGCATGGCTTGCCTGAAGCGGCTTCCTTTTAGCGTTGCTGGGTTTTAGCTGTGGCAATTCCCGCCGATTATGTGCTTTGGTCAGGTTCGGGGCTAGATCGGGCGCTGTTGGTGAAGTTTATGCAGCGCACGTATCAGGAGCTATATCCTGATCAGTCCTTTGCTCATCTTGCGCGAACTGTTGAGCAGTATTTTTCTAAGGAAACGCCGCTCTGGTGGATTGGGCAGTCCGATTCTCATAAGCCTGAATTCGGTACAGGAACTTATGCGCGATCGCCAATTGCTTGCTTGTGGTTAGGAAACGCTATTGATCAGGTAAGAGGCGATCGTCACTCTCATATTTTCTTGCTCTACGTGCTGCCTGCCCATCGTCGCCAAGGAATTGGGTCAGCATTGATGCATCATGCAGAGGAGTGGGCAAAAGAGAGGGGCGATCGCCAAATGGGTTTACAAGTTTTTGTTGCAAATCAACCCGCGATTAGCCTTTACCAGAAACTAGGCTATACTTCCCAATCTGTATGGATGGTGAAACCTTTGATTTAACGGATGCCGGGCTAACCTCGATAGGTTTCTACTAGGCGATCGCTCCATTTATTTCGTATTTTCAACCAGAGCGAGAAGGGGGAACTAAGTTGCTCAAATTGCTTCCGTTGATCTAAGGTTACTTGTTACGATTTCATTGAAATTTTAGTTAGACGTTTGTGAAAAAGTACTTGATTTTCTCTGGTATCTTGCTGGGGTTGGCGGGTTGCGGTACTGTTCCTCCCGTCAGTCCAGAAGCTTCTGTGCCAGATAGCACGCCTGCTGCTGAAGAAGTTGCTCCGTCTCCCAGTTCTACTCCTTCAGTATCAGAGACAACTGTTTCCGATGAGCGACGCATCTCAGCCGAGGGAATTGGGCTAGCCAAATTAGGAATGACCCTAGGCGAGTTAAAGCAGGCGTTGGGAGCAGAAACCGAGTTTGTGGTTGAGTCTCCTTTTATTGCAGACTTTGATGCGATCGCCGTTCGTCAAGCTGGCGAAGTTCAGTTTTACATTCTCTATCTGCCAGGTGGAACCTTTACAGATGAGGATGTGATTCAAGGATTAATGACTGATAATCCTAAGTTTCTCACTGGTGAATCAGTGGGTCCGGGAGTGGCGCTCGCCCAAGCAGAATCATCCTACGGCAAAGCAACGCTTTCCTATAACACGCAAAATGAAGGGCGGGAATACGTCCGTTTTGAGAATCATCCTGCCTCTAACCTTTCCTTTGGAACGGGCAACTTCAATCAGCAAACTGCTGGCGTTTATCCTTCGACAACCGCTGACTTTAATGAAACTCAAGAGTTTCAACCAACCGCTACGATTACCTCAGTGTTGGTGGTTTGTCTAGCTGAGAGCTGTGTAGGTGCAGGAAATTAGTAGACGCAGCAATAGTCATCAGAGATGGCGAGTGGAGAGTCGAGCGTAAAGCGCTATATTCGACTCAGGTGAGGGAGGAAAGGCAGAATGAAGGCAGCCAACGATACAAGCCAAATTTGCTTTGGCACGGACGGCTGGCGTGGAATCATTGCGGATGATTTTACCTTTGCCAATGTGTGTAGAGTCACACGGGCGATTGCCCATTATCTAGAAACTGCCTATTCCAAATCGCGTCCTGTTTTGGTTGCCTATGACACTCGCTTCCTTGCCGATCAATTTGCCAAAACAGCAGCAGTAGTGCTGGCAGATGCAGGCTGGACAGTCAAACTGGTAGAGCGAGATTGCCCAACTCCAGCGATCGCCTACAGCGCCAAATTGCTCAACTCGGCAGGCGCGCTTATGTTCACAGCCAGCCACAACCCAGCCGTGTATTGCGGCATCAAATATATCCCTGACTATGCTGGCCCGGCTACATCAAAAATTACCGATGCAATCGTAGCTCAGCTCGATCGAGTATCGACTCGACCTCCCAGCGGCGATCAGACTGATCAGATTTCTACCTTTGACCCTAAACCTAACTACCTCCGGTTCTTATACACGCTGCTGGATATCGAGCGGATTCGCAAGGCTAATCTACAGGTCAAGTACGATGCGCTGTTCTCAACTTCGCGTGGCTATTTGGATGTCGCGTTAAGCCACTGCGGCTGTCAGACTGAAGCCTTCCACATGCAGCGAGACGTGCTGTTTGGTGGTGGCATTCCTGAACCCAAAGGCAAGCAATTGAGAGGCTTGGTGAAAGCAGTGCAGCAGGATAAGGCGGCTCTGGGAGTTGCCACTGATGGAGATAGCGATCGCTTTGGCATTGTGGATGATCAGGGAAATATTCTCACGCCCAACGCAATTTTGCTGCTGCTGACGCGCCATTTGGTTGAACAGAGGGGTAAGACGGGGGCGATCGCTCGGACGGTTGCCACAACCCATCTGCTCGATAATTTGGCGCTGAAATATGGGCTGGAGCTTTATGAAACGCCAGTCGGATTCAAGCACATCGGCGAAAAAATGCGAACTGCCAACGTGCTAATTGGCGGTGAGGAGTCAGGCGGGCTGAGCATTGCAGGACACATTCCTGAAAAGGATGGGGTACTAGCAGCCCTGCTCGTGGTGGAGGCGATCGCCTACGCAGGCAAACCGCTGAGCCAACTGGTAGAAGAGGCGATCGCGGATGCAGGAGGACCTCGTTATGAACACCGGCTCGACTTTCGTCTGAGTAATTCTCACAAAGCAGCTCTGATGGATACCTTTAGCCAGAATCCGCCAGCCGACATCGCCGGAATCAGGGTTAAGCAGATCGGTCGCAAGGATGGAATTAAACTTTATCTGGAAGATGGCAGTTGGGTATTACTGCGTCCGTCTGGTACAGAACCTTTAATGCGAGTTTATTTGGAGACGGATGATTTAGAGAAACAGGCGAGCATTGCGGCTCATCTAGAACGTCAGGTGAGTCAATCCTTTTAGGACAAATTTGGGCAAAAAAAAGGACAGAGCTTTGCCCTGTCCCCTTCATTAAGGAAAACGTTGAATCGTGTCTCTACAGAAGGTTAAATCTCAAATTTTTAGGAGGTTCGGCTACTCAACGGGGATGGCATCAACGGTAACAGGTTCTTGATCTACGCTTGAGGCGACCCGATCGCTACCTGCTGCAACCGCATCTTCATCTTTGCGATTTCTAACCCGCTCGATCATCAATTGAGATAGCTCTGACACCAGTAGAGTCATTAGCATTACATCATCGATCTGCCCAATCACCGGGATGAAATCTGGAGCAATGTCAATGGGGCTGAAAAAGTAAGCCAGAGTTCCTAAGATGATCCACCAGCGATATTTAGGATTGCGAATGGTGCTGCGGTACCACTGATAAATCGATTGAACAAAAGATTTTTGATTGCCTGGTTGGTTGCTTGTCATAGGAAGTTCCTCCGATTACTTCTTAATTTTGGCGAATTTGTCCCAAGAGGTCCGGTACAGATATCCGTCTGTTTTGGTCTGGAGAATCCCACCGACAAAAGTTCGAAAACTAGATTTCCTCCATGTGCCTCTGTTAAATCTGCATAAATGCACTTGATCTTCTCAAAATAGATTGTTGCTTTTAAGCAAATGCTTTTGAGCAAATTTGATAGCAGTCTTTATCGGTTTAACTACGGTTCGTAAGCATGAAATTTAGCATCTAAAAGTCTTCCCCAGAGCGAATTGTAAGGATGGACCTGTTGAACAATCTGTCCGTTTCGGTAAACGGGTCTGCCTTGATTTGCCCATTGAAAGATTGATCCCTTCAAGTTGACCACATTGGAGTAGCCCGCCGCTTGTAGGCGAGAGGCGATCGCTGACGACCGATATCCGACTGAACAGTAGGTCACAATTGGCGTGTTCAAAGGGAGCCTCAAGCTCTCGAACGTTTCCAGCTTAGGATCAACTTGCCGGGCGTTAGCTAAATGACTAACCGCAAATTCTGCCGGGTTGCGCGTATCCAGCAAAATTAGCTGGGGCAAATCTGTCTGCTCTAGTCTCGCTGCCAGTTCTTCAGATTCAATTTGCCGAACTGCTGGAAACTGAGTGTGAATCATGCGCTCAAGGGCAGCCCAAGTGATGCGATCGATTAAATTCATAAACCATACTCTCTAACAGCAAATCTTTAGGGAATTGATATGAATTAGTCATGCATTCAATGGCTTAAACCGAGTTAAGTAGCCAACGAAATTAGAAGCGATCGCCCTAAGTTTTGTCATGATGCAGTTGCTAGCTTTGAAGATTCTAGTTGAGTTTTTGAGGATATCCGGACTGAAATAAACCTGGTCTGTAAACTACAAAAGCTAATCTGTTTGAGTTTCAAGCAATTTACCCTATCTCAGTTGATTTCTTATGGATTGTGCCTACTACTACCAGATTCTTGACCTTAAGCCCGGTGCATCAAAGCATGAAGTGAAACAGGCATACAAGGATTTGATTGTTGTTTGGCATCCTGACCGCTTCACGCACAATCCCAGGCTCCAGCAGAAAGCCCAGGAAAAGGTGAAGGAAATTAATGCAGCTTATGCTTTTCTAAAGTCCTATGACTTCGCTCCTGAAATGGGCTTTTCAACACCCTATAATGAGCCCCGCTACAACGAGCCTCCTCAAAATTCTGCTGACAACTTTACTTATCAAAATCCTCAAAATACGTCTTACCAAAGTCCGAACTATCAAAATACGTCTTACCAAAACGCAACTTATTCAGATTGGGCTCACCAGAACACAACTTACCAAGAAAACACGGCTTATCAAGAAAACACAACTTATCAAGCACAACCTCAATCAACCGATTTAAGTTACTTGCAGCTACTCATGGCATCGGGTCGTTGGAAAGATGCAGACCTTGAGACCAAAGCAATCTTGCTGAAGATTATGAATCGCGAAGAAGCGGGTTGGCTCAGTGAAGAAGATGTGAGAAATTTGCCTGTTGCAACACTTGCTGCGATCGATCGCCTTTGGGTCAAATATAGCAATGGCCGCTTTGGGTTCAGCACTCAAAGCAAAATTTGGCGTGAGCTAAACTGCAAAACAGACTCCCGGCTGTTTGCCCAAAGCAAGAGTGAATGCAAATTTGGAGCGCAAATTGGCTGGTATGTAAATAATATTTGGCTGCTCCAGTGGGATACGTTCAAATATGGCTTTCGTGCCCCCGCAGGTAGCCTACCAAGGGAGTACATTTTTGCCATGAACGGCTGGTGGAGCTATTCCCAAAACTTGAGTAGTCACTTGCTGTGGCGATTTGAGGAAGTATTCTTGCGGCTAGAACCCGCTGATGTTTAATCTAGCCAGGGTTGACTCGCATCAGAGCTTGCCCGTATTCTACGGGCTCTCCGTTTTGCACCAAAATTTCTACAATTTCGCCGGATACTTCGGCTTCTAGCTCGTTCATCAGCTTCATCGCTTCGATGATGCAGACAGTTTGCCCTGGGCGAATGCGATCGCCCACTTCTACAAAAGGTGACTCGTCTGGACCGGGCGCACGGTAAAACGTGCCGACCATAGGCGACATCACGTCGACCAGGCGATCGCTTGCAGGAGGGGCAGGGGTCGGCACTGAAGCGGTGACGCTAACATCGGCTGTCGTCGTAGCTGCCCCAGGAGTTGGGGAATGCAAAATCGCTACGGGTGGCGCAAAGCCTTCTGCCCCAACAACACCGCTGGTTGGAGGGCGATCGCCAATTTGAGAGCCCTTCCGCACGACCAGCTCAAAGTCATCGCTCTTTAAAGTCAGTTCTGCTATATCCGTTTGATTTAGCACCGCCAGCAGTTGACGGAGTTCGTTAAAATCAAATTCCACTTATGTGACCCCTCAAAATAGGCAACAGGCAACAGGCTCGGGCTATGGCGCTTTTAGCCTATCGCCTGTCGCCATCACCCAGCTAAACCACTAATTCTCTCGTCCTAAGTATGTATCATTGCGGGTGTCAATCTTGATCCGTTCGCCAATTGAAATAAACAGCGGCACCATCACCTGAGCACCCGTTTCAACGATTGCGGGCTTGGTGCCTCCGGTGGCCGTATCACCCTTGACTCCTGGGTCAGTTTCCGTCACCTCCAGCACGACAGAGTTAGGTAGTTCAACTTCGATGACCTGCTCCCCCCAGCGCACGACGTTTACTTCCATACCTTCTTTCAGGTATTTGACGCGATCGCCAATCTGCTGGGCGTTGAGGCGTCCTTCCTCGTAAGTCTCCATATCCATGAAGACGTAATCGTCAGCTTCTTTGTAGGTGTGCTGCATTGTGCTTTTTTCAAGCGTTGCCTGAGGAACCGTCTCACCGGCCCGAAACGTCCGCTCGATCACGCTGCCAGTCTGAGCATTTTTTAGCTTAGTGCGGACGAATGCAGACCCTTTCCCTGGCTTGACGTGGAGGAATTCAACCACCTTCCACACGGAGCCATCTAGCTCAATGCTGACACCTGGGCGAAAGTCATTGCTGGAAATCATGAATCTTTTGAAGGAGAACAATTGGCAACTTATTGTACCGCTCAAGTGGGTGCGTCTTCACTTTCCTGAGAGGCATTTTGGGGATTGGAGATTAGGGGATGAGGATTGGCGATCGCCATTCCTCATCCCCATTCCCTCACTGTGGCAAGATTAAACATGGGGTTGTTCCAAAAAATCCCCGCTCTCATGCCGAGTTCTTTAAGCAATTCTGATGACTATCGCTCTTGCAAAAACGGCTAGTGAATCCCCCAAGACGAGTTCAACTGAACTTTGCAAGAGGTTTGCCAGCTTCCTTAGCCCCTACCTCAAAGCCGGAGTCTTGATTGCAGTGCAGGCTGCTCTGTTTCTGGGACTCAGTACAACTTGGTGCGTTAGCCCAGCCTCAGCGGATGTATTGATTAGCGCTTTGCCGCCTGGTAACGCCATTACTGATGGCAAAGCGTTGCTTAGATATGCATTGCCGATTGACAACACTGCCGTGCGACGAATTCAAACCAGCATTGAAGAAATTTCGGAAGTGCTGCGGGCGCGCAGACGATTTGGTGCAATCAACGGCAATTTGACGCAAGCCGAACGAATTCTCAATTCGCGTCGTTCAGAATTGCTGACTACCGTTCCCGATGAGAACAAGCCTCAAGCAGAATATCTTGTCTTGCAATTGCAGAATGAGATCAACGCTATGCGGCAAGACGTCGAAAGCAAAGACAAAGAAGCGATCTGGATTCGACGGGGCAAAATGTTGGACATGGTCGGTCACCTCGAAGAGTTGATGGTGCAAGATTTTCCCTTTGAGGTGCCTGCTGAATACAGCAATTTGCCCCAACTTAAGGGTCGTGCCACGGTTGAGGTTGAAACCAGTAAAGGCACGATGACGCTGGTCGTGGATGGCTATAGTGCTCCTGTCACCGCTGGAAATTTCGTCGATTTGGTGCAGCGTGGCTTCTATGACGGGCTAGAGTTTACTCGCGCCGAAGACTTCTATGTAGTGCAAATTGGCGACCCACCTGGAGAAGCCGAAGGCTTTATTGATCCCGACACTGGCGAATACCGGGCTATTCCGCTAGAAGTCTTGGTAGAAGGCGATACTGAACCGACCTATGGAATCACGCTAGAGGATGCAGGACGCTATCTGGATAAGCCCGTACTACCTTTCTCTGCCTATGGCACGTTGGGAATGGCTCGTCCCGGTGAGGATGCCAATGGAGGTTCGTCGCAATTCTTTTTCTTCCTGTTTGAGCCAGAATTGACTCCTGCTGGGCTGAATTTGCTGGATGGACGTTATGCGGTCTTTGGCTACGTCATCGAGAATAAGGAAGTTCTAGAACAACTCAAGCAAGGCGACAAGATTATCTCTGCCAAAGTCGTCAAAGGCGCTGAAAATCTGGTAGAGCCGCAAGCTGCTTAAAGTTGTCTCATGTTGATTCGTGATTTGGGGGAGCAGGCGCTTTTGCAGAAATTGCAGCGTTTTTGCCCCCCTGCTGTAGTTGGTGATGATGCAGCACTCATGGCTGTGGCGACGGGGCAGTCGGTCGTGGTAACGACCGATATCCTGGTTGACGGGGTGCATTTCAGTGTGGGACTGGCATCTCCGGGTGTGCATACGACTTCTCCGGCAGATGTGGGATGGCGGGCGGCGATCGCCAATCTCTCTGATCTAGCCGCAATGGGTGCTTCTCCCTTAGGAATTACGGTTGGCTTGGGTCTTCCAGGTGACCTACCTGTGAGTTGGGTTGAGCAACTTTATCAGGGTATGACCGACTGTTTAGCGCAGTATGATACGCCGATTGTAGGTGGGGATGTATGCCGCTCAACAATTTTGACGGTGGCGATCGCCGCTTTTGGTCAAGTCTTTCCAGAGCAGGCAATTCTTCGTTCTCAAGCGCAACCGGGAGACGCAATTTTAGTGACGGGCGTTCATGGAGCCTCACGGGCTGGGCTGGAACTGTTGCTGAATCCGGAGACGGGTGTAGAGCTTAGTGAGGGCGATCGCGATCAGCTCATCAAAGCGCACCAGCGTCCTGCCGCACGTTTGGACGTTCTACCAATCTTGCAGGAGGTTTATTCTCTCCAATCTTCCGTCCAAATTCCTTTTAGGCTGGCTGGGATGGATAGCAGTGATGGGCTAGCAGATGCCGTCCTGCAAATCTGTCGAGCCAGCAACGTAGGAGCCAGGTTGGAAAGAGCAAAAATTCCCATGCCGCCTGCTTTTGAGCAATGGCTTTCTCCAGAGCAAGCGCTGGATTGGGCTTTGTACGGGGGGGAAGATTTTGAACTGGTGCTGTGCTTGCCTCCTGATCTGGCTGAGACGGTAAAGGGCCGTTTGGGCAGTGGAGCGGCGATCGTTGGCAGTATTGTTGCAGGCAGCGAAGTTTGTTTGAGCCAGGGCAACGGGCAGCCTGATGTTGCCCTTAATCTCAGTCAGGGATTTCAACATTTCTAATTTGCAGCGCTGACAACCCTCGGATTTGTTGATCGTTCAGCATGTTGCGGTGATTTTCAACAGGTGTCATACAATCAAGTGAAATTGTCATGGCATTAGCCCAGTGAGCACTGCTCTATGCTGAAAGTTTTTGCCGATCGCGGGGGGACGTTCACTGACTTGGTTGCAGTGACAGATGATGAGGCGATCGCCCATCACCTCTCTCATTCCCCTGAACGGTTTCAGGTTGTCTCACTGCCTGATCGTCAATGGGTGATTGTCTACAAACTGTTGTCGGAGAATCCAGAACGCTATCAAGATGCAGTCATTCAAGGTATTCGAGACATTCTAGGAATTGCTCCTGAGGGTCAAATTCCGCCCGGAGCGGTTGAAGTGATAAAGATGGGGACAACGGTGGCTACCAATGCCCTGTTAGAGCGAAAAGGCGAGCGCACCCTCCTGCTAATCACAAAAGGCTTTCGAGATGCCCTAAAAATTGGCTATCAAAACCGACCCAATATTTTTGCGCGTCACATTGTTCTACCTGAGATGGTGTACGAACAGGTGATTGAAGTGGAGGAGCGTTACACGGCGCAAGGTGAAGAACTGATTGCCGTTACTGCTGAAGAAATAGCTCGCTTAACTCAAGCATTACAAGCTGCCTACGAGGGTGGCATTCGTGCCTGTGCGATTGTGTTTTTGCATGGTTATCGTTATCCCAAACATGAGCAACAAGTGATGGCGATCGCCCAACAAATCGGCTTCACACAGATCTCTGTTTCCCATGAAGTGAGTCCGTTAATGAAACTGGTGAGTCGGGGAGATACTACCGTTGTTGATGCCTATTTGTCTCCAATTTTGCGGCGATATGTAGAGCAGGTCGCAGCCAACCTCACCAAAACAGAAACTCACTCTACCAAACTGGAGTTCATGAAGTCGGATGGAGGACTCACTGATGCCCGACTGTTTCAAGGCAAAGACAGTATCCTTTCTGGCCCCGCTGGAGGAATTGTAGGAGCGGTTAAAACCAGCACTGCTGCAGGATTCAATCAAATTATTGGCTTTGATATGGGAGGCACCTCCACCGATGTCTCTCACTTTAACGGGGAGTATGAACGCACTTTTGAAACAGAAGTAGCCGGTGTGCGACTACGTGCCCCGATGATGTCGATTCACACGGTTGCGGCAGGGGGAGGCTCAATTCTGTTTTTTGATGGTTCTCGCTATCGAGTTGGACCCGAATCCGCAGGGGCAAACCCTGGCCCAGCTTGCTACCGCAAGGGTGGACCACTTGCAGTGACCGACTGTAATGTGATGTTAGGCAAAATTCAGCCAGAGTTTTTCCCTCATGTGTTTGGCGAAACAGGGAATTTGCCTTTGGATAATGCCATTGTGCAGCAAAAGTTTGCTGAATTGAGTGCAGAAATTCACTCCAAAACAGGTGATTCTCGCACTTCAGAACAAGTGGCGGCAGGGTTTTTGGCGATCGCCATCGACAAAATGGCTAACGCAATCAAAAAGATATCGGTTCAGCGGGGTTATGACGTAACTGAGTACACTCTCTGCTGCTTTGGTGGCGCAGGTGGACAGCATGCCTGCCTGATTGCTGAAGCGCTAGGCATGACGCAAATCTTTATTCATCCCTATGCAGGCGTACTGTCAGCTTATGGTATTGGTTTAGCTGACCTTCGTACCCTCAAAGAAAAAGCAGCAGAGGTTCGCTTAACTCCAGATACAATTCCTACGCTAAAGCAGATGTTGGAGGAGTTGAGTGCAGAAGCTCAGCAGGAAATCCTGGCACAGGGAGTGAGTGGCGATCGCATCCAAACCTTGCTCAAAACTCACCTTCGCTACGAAGGAACGGATTCTGCCCTGATCATAGACTTTGGTGATGCAGACACGACACGAACTCACTTTGAGCAGTCCTATCATCAGCGCTATGGCTTCACCATGCCTCACAAAGCCCTGATCGTAGAAGCGGTTTCTGTAGAAGCAATTGGACAAACCACACCACTCACTGAGCCTTTGCTTCCTAGGGGCAGAATCACGCCACTCACCCCAATTGCCACCGTCCAGATGTACACTCACGATACCTGGCACGAAACCCCCGTTTACCAGCGGGAAGACCTGAAACCAGGCGATCGCCTCCTTGGCCCGGCCCTAATTATTGAACCTACGGGCACCAACGTTATTGAGCCTGGATGGGGCGCAGAACTGACCCAGCGGAATCATTTAGTGTTGACTCAAACCAAGGAAGAACAAGGGAGAGACCGATCAATCTCCAGTTCTCAAGCCTCAACCTCCAAACCTGACCCCGTTCTTCTGGAAATTTTTAATAACCTATTTCGGGCGATCGCCGAAGAAATGGGCATCACATTACAAAACACCAGTTATTCCGTCAATATCAAAGAGCGGCTAGATTTCTCCTGTGCCATCTTTGATCAGCATGGTCAACTCGTTGCCAATGCGCCCCATATTCCGGTGCATCTCGGTTCTATGAGTGAAAGCGTCAACAGTTTAATTCAGGCAAAAAGTGACGTTCTCAAACCTGGCGATGTGTACGTTTCCAACAACCCCTACAATGGCGGCACTCACCTTCCTGATATCACCGTCATCACTCCCGTTTTTGCCACCGCAGCAAGTTTCCATTCCTCTATCCCTCTCTTCTACGTTGCCTCTCGTGGACACCACGCCGATGTTGGTGGTATCACTCCTGGCTCTATGCCGCCTCACAGCACTTCAATGGAACAAGAAGGCGTATTGATTGATAACTTTCAGCTTGTGAATCAGGGAGAGTTTCGTGAATCTGAACTAGTGAACTTACTCACTTCTGGAACACATCCGGTGCGGAATGTCTCACAAAATATTGCTGACTTACAGGCTCAGGTTGCTGCTAATGAGCGAGGGTCACAAGAATTGCTGCGAATGGTCGAACACTATGGCTTAGAAACAGTTCAGGCTTACATGCAGCATGTGCAAAACAATGCAGAAGAGTCTGTGCGACGAGTAATTGATGTATTGCAGAATGGACAGTTTGTTTATCCGATGGACGACGGCTGTGAGATTTGCGTGAAGATTACAATTAATCGGGGCGATCGCTCTGCCCACGTTGATTTCACAGGCACTTCACCTCAACAGCAGAGTAATCTAAATGCACCTTTAGCAATCTGCAAAGCGGTTGTTTTGTATGTGTTTCGCACCCTTGTGGAAGATGATATTCCACTCAATGCGGGGTGCTTGAAACCTTTGGAAATTACCATTCCCGATGGCTGCATGTTAAATCCACATTATCCTGCTGCTGTAGTTGCGGGAAATGTGGAGACTTCACAGGCGATCGCCAACTCACTCTACGGTGCTCTCGGTGTTATGGCGGCAGCCCAAGGCACGATGAACAATTTCACCTTTGGCAATGAGCAGCACCAATACTACGAAACTATTTGTGGTGGCTCTGGCGCTGGAGCAACGTTTGACGGAACCGATGCCGTGCAGACTCACATGACTAACTCACGACTCACCGATCCAGAAGTATTGGAATGGCGGTTTCCCGTGTTGCTAGAAGAGTTTGCAATTCGGCACAACAGTGGCGGCAAAGGACACCATTCGGGAGGTAATGGCGTGATTCGCCGCATCCGTTTTCGCGAAACGATGACTGCCGCAATTCTCTCAGGGCATCGGATCATTCCCCCCTTTGGGTTGCAGGGAGGTGAACCTGGGGCGATCGGTCGTAACTTTGTAGAACGAAAGGATGGGGCGATCGCCTCTCTACCCGGTAAGGCAGAAGTACAGGTACATTCAGGTGATCTGTTTGTAATTGAAACTCCCGGTGGTGGTGGCTTTGGTGCCTAAGCCTGAGCTGGCACATACCGTCTGATGTAACTATCCAGGGTTTCCATTCTCATGTTGAAGACCGATTCTAATCGCTCGATTTCGGTAGCAGTGCAGTAAAACTCATTCGAGAGCAATGTCCGAAAAGTTCCCAGCGCCTGCTTTGCTTCAGGATTAAAGAATCCTACGACGGTGCGAATCCCATCCACAGCGCCAATGGGCGGATTAATTACAACGGGTTCCTGATTAAAAATCTGTTCAAAGATTTTTGGAATGTTGCCTCGCTCAATAATCTCTGGCCCACCAACCGCAAAGATTTGATTGCGGGCGGCGTCAATGGCTACGGAATCTACTGCAATTCGGGCTAAATCATCGGTGCTGACGATCGACGAGCGAATTCTCAGGTCACCAATAGTGAAATAAATGCCGGATTGCTTGAACCGCTCTGCCAAGGGCACAATGTTAGAAGCAAAGCCGGATGGACGCAGGATTGTGTAGTTGAGTCCGCTAGCTTGCAAGTAGTTTTCAACTGCCCGCTTTGCTTTAAATGTCGGTGCGTCTTCATAGCCGCGATCGGCTCCCAGCACGGAAATGAAGACAAAATGCTCAACTCCGGCAGCTTTTGCTGCATCAATTAAGTCAATATTGGCGCGATAGTCCAGCGTTTCAGCAGTGCCACCACCGGCTTCGCTTGCACCGTGAGTGCTAATCACATAGCGAATGCCCTGGCAGGCTTTTTGAATATCTCGCTCTTTCAACAGATCGCCAACAAAAATTTCTGCGCCACGACTTTCAAGTTCTGCATAGCGCGAGGTCAGACGCGCGAAGGCTCTGACGGGTTTTTCTTCTTCTCGCAACCGCTTAACGACGCGGGTGCCGAGATCTCCGGTGGCTCCAGTAACTAGAAACATGGGGATTGGGGGGTGAGGATTAGGGACTGGGGGCTAGAGGCAGATTGTATATGCTTCTTCCCGTAGGGTAGCTCAAGATTTATGTGAGGTGTGCGATCGCTCCACTCAAGGCAGAAATTAAGATGAGTGAGAGAACGCTGAGGAAAGGAGAGTATGACTCATACAGCCTATGGAGTTTGAGTATGATTCATCTAAGAGCGAATCTAATCAGGAGAAGCACAAGATTGACTTTGTAGAAGCACAGAGACTGTGGGCTGATCCTGCCAGAATTGAGATTCCAGCAAAGACTGAAGATGAGCCAAGATACTTAGTGATTGGCAAAATTCTTCAGAAGCATTGGTCAGCGGTAATTACCTATCGAAAGGGCAAGATTCGCATTATTTCTGTTCGTTGCTCTCGTGTAGAAGAGGTGAAAGTTTATGAAAGCAACCGAATTTGATAGCAAATTTGACAACGGAGAGGATATCACCGATTCTCTAGACCTCCCTCAAGCAAAACGTCCTGGATACGAACAGCAACAGATTGATGTTGATTTTCCAACATGGATGGTTGCTGCATTGGACCAGGAAGCTAAGCGGCTCGGAGTAACCCGCCAATCGATTATCAAGATCTGGATTGCGGATCGACTTGCCAAGCTTGCTCGTTCATCTGTGGATTAGGTTAGGTCAAGGTGTGAAATTTACAGGTTCAGCCAAAAGTTTCTTCGGTAAATGCTGTCCTCCAACGTAATTCTTAGTTCTGATTAAAGTTCCACAATAACGGGGGCGTGATCGCTGGGCTTTTCGAGTTTGCGGGGAGCTATGTCGATGGTGCAGCTTTTTGCGGAGTCATAAAGGGGTTGAGTGGCGTAGTGGTGGTCAATCCGCCAGCCAAGGTTGCGACGAAAAGCGGCGGTGCGATAGTCCCACCAACTGTACTGTCCCCCTTCCTGGTTAAATTTGCGAAACACGTCCTGAAGTCCCAAATCCAGGACAGCTTTCAGGCTTTCCCTCTCCAAGTCGGTTGCCATCACCATTTTTTCGCGCCCTTGAGGATTATGAATATCCAGGTCTTCAAGGGCAATGTTGAAGTCGCCGCAGATCAATAGGTTGTTGGGTAACTGAAGCATCAAAGCTTGTACATACTCCCGCAAGGTTTTTAGCCAGCGCAGTTTGTACTCATATTTATCGCTGCCGACTGAAGAGCCGTTGGGTACGTAAAGGTTAATTAGTCGCACCTGATCGTTGACGATGCCGCTGATCACACGCTTTTGGTCATCAAGGTCATCCACCAGGGTTTCGGGAAGAACGGCTGAGAAGCCCATTTTCACATCGGTGAGCGGAGCGCGGCTAATCAGTGCTACACCGTTGTAGGACTTTTGCCCGTAGATGTAGAGGTGATAGCCCAAAGCTTCTAAGGGCGATCGCGGAAAGTCCTCATCCACAACCTTCGTTTCCTGCACACAAAGCACATCTACAGGATTCTCCTGCAACCAGTTGGTCACATGTTCCATTCGAGTGCGAATTGAGTTAACGTTCCAGGTTGCAATTTTCATGTTGAATTAATGCTCAAAGATGCTGGAATACTGCATCAGGTCTAGCTTGACGATGGTAGGTAGACAGGCAAAGCACTCCTGAGCTAGCTCCCAGCGTCCCTCTCGCTTCAGCATTTCGGTCAGTCTGATTCTGACGCTGAGCAAATAGCGTACATCATTTGCCGCGTAGCGAAGCTGCTCTTCAGATAGGTTGGCAGCATTACCCCAATCAGAACTCTGGGCGCTTTTGTCCAATTCAACTCTCTCTAGCTCCTGCACCAGATCCTTCAATCCATGACGGGGCGTGTAGGTGCGGGCTAGCTTACTGGCAATTTTAGTGCAGAAGGTCGGTTGAACTTGAATGTTTAAGTGATGCTGCAACGTCGCCAGGTCAAAGCGGGCAAAGTGAAACACCTTGACGGTGCTATAAGACTCGAGAACCTGTTTAAGTTTGGGTGCCTCGGTTTGCCCCAGTGCGATGCGAACGACCGCTACGTTTCCTTTGGGGTCACAAAGCTGCACCAAACAAAGGCGATCGCGCTGTGGCAACAATCCCATCGTTTCGGTATCAACGGCGATCGCCTCCGCCTGCAGGTACTCAGAAAGAATTTCATCGGAGAGATCGCGATCGCACACCTGAAATTCAAATTCCATCAAGCCACACTGGAGAAACTAGACCAATTCTAGTATTCAAAAGTCTGAGTTTAGTCACTGACCCAGCGACCAGTGACCAATACCCCTAAAACGGCAACAGCCGCTTCACAAAAAGCTGCGTCAGATAATACTCACCTTGCTCATTTTTGACCACACCAATGCCAGTCAGGTCAAAGTTGCCTTTGATGTTAGCGTGATGTCCGGGACTGTCGATCCAGCCTTCTACGGCTTGCGTTACAGGGTCAGCAAAACCCTGATTGAAGGCGAGATTTTCAGCAACCGTTCGGAATGGGATTTTGCGGGCGATCGCCTGTCCCCGCTGCTCAAACCCATCATGACTAAAGGAAGCTTGCCCGTCTGCCATTGCCTGACTGTGTTGACGGGCAATTTCACTCATCTCAGCGTTTAGCTCTAGCGGTGGTAGCCCTTGTTCTGCGCGATATTGATTAATCTGAGTGTGAACTGCCTGTTCTAGCTCAGCGTAAGGGCTGGGAGGCTGGCTTTCTGAAGGGGAAGCGGACTGCTCAGGTTGCTCAGCCGGACGTAGCTGTGGCAGCACTTCAGAAGTAACTTCTTGGCAGGAAGCGATCGCCAACAAACCTGCGCCACCAACCCAAAATGCAGCAAATCTTGCAAACGAAATAAAACGAACCATGTGAACCATCGTGGAGTAAGCCTATCTACTCCACGATAGCGATCTGCAATAGCTAGCTGGTCATGTCTAAAAGCTTGGCCGCCGTTTGCACATCTTTGTCGCCTCGTCCTGAGCAGTTGATCACGATGCGAGGGTTGCCTGTAAGTTGAGGACAGAGCGTATTGAGGAAGGCGATCGCATGAGCCGTCTCCAGCGCTGGAATAATCCCTTCCAACCGAGAAAGCTGCTGGAATCCGTCTATCGCTTCCTGATCCGTCACGCTGTAATACTCTGCCCGTCCTTCGTCTTTGAGGAAGCTGTGTTCTGGCCCAACACCGGGATAGTCCAATCCCGCACTAATCGAATGAGGCTCAATCACCTGACCATCCTGGTCTTGCAGCAGATAGCTCATTGCCCCATGCAGCACACCAACTCGTCCTTGGGTCAAAGTTGCGGCATGTTTGCCTGTGTCAACGCCTTCACCGGCCGCCTCTACGCCAATCATTCTAACGCTGGGTTCATTCACAAATTCGTTAAACAGACCCATTGCGTTCGAGCCGCCGCCAATACACGCGAGGAGAATGTCTGGCAATCCACCCCATTTCTCCTGACACTGGACTCTGGTTTCCTGTCCAATAATGGCTTGAAAGTCTCTCACGATCATGGGGTAAGGATGTGGCCCAGCCACGGAGCCAAGAATGTAATGGGTCGTTTCCACATTTGTTACCCAATCACGAATTGCTTCAGACGTGGCATCTTTCAACGTTCCGGTTCCAGCTGCGACCGGGCGCACCTCTGCCCCCATCAGGCGCATCCGAAATACGTTGAGCGACTGCCGCTCCATATCGTGAACGCCCATGTAGATGATGCAGGTCAAACCAAATCGAGCGCAAACCGTTGCAGTCGCTACGCCGTGCTGTCCTGCCCCCGTTTCGGCAATAATCCGCTGTTTGCCCATTCGCTTTGCCAGCAACACCTGCCCTAGCGCATTGTTAATCTTGTGTGCACCGGTGTGGTTTAGGTCTTCTCGCTTTAAGTAAATCTGTGCGCCTGTGCCATCGAGGCGAGCGTAATGCTGCGTTAGCCGTTCAGCAAAGTAGAGCGGACTGGGTCGTCCTACATAATCGCGCATCAGACCTTGCAGCTCTTGCTGAAACTCTGGCTGATCACGATATTCGTAGAATGCAGTCTCTAGCTCTGTCAAAGCAGGCATCAAGGTTTCAGGCACGTACTTGCCGCCAAATCGTCCGAACCGTCCTAGGTTATCTGGTCGCTGAGTCGATTCTGAAATGCTAGGAGCATCGGTGGTATTTTGGCTGGGGGAAAGGGGAGTACGTGTCACAGACCCAATTTAAGATAATGGATTAGCCCCCATTATAGAGAAATCCTGGAAGATAGAAACATTCCAGAAAATAGAACAATTGCTATTCTGCAAAGACGCGGTGAATTGCTTTCCGATAGGAGGTTTTGGGATATGGCGGCTTCTAAAGGTAAATCATCTGATTCACAAAAGTCAGGTAAAGATCGCGTCGTCTACTCCGAGTTCGGTACGCCCGATAACTCGGCTGCGATGCAACGGGGCACACCTGACCTGCCGCCCAATCAGCAAAACCTGAAGGTGCAGGCTTCCCGCAAGGGACGAAAGGGCAAAACGGTCACAGTAATCAGTGGTTTCCAATCCAATTCTGAGACGCTGGCGGCTTTGCTGAAGCAGCTTAAAGCCCAGTGCGGCGCAGGCGGAACGGTAAAGGACAGTGAAATTGAAATCCAGGGCGATCATGCTCAGAATATTGCCCAATTTCTGATTCAGCTTGGCTATAAGGCAAAAGTGAGCGGTGGGTCGGGGAAGTGAGGGTGGGGCGAGCGGGAGTTAGGAGGGGGCGATCGCCCTCAAAACTGGTAATTTCGAGTTCTCAGTCTGAAGCTTCTAGTTTGAGACAGGAAACTTTTAGTTTGAGACAGGAAACTTTTAGTTTGAGACAGGAAATTTCTAAGTTCAGATAGGAACGTTCCAATTTCAAACCAGAAGTTTCTAATTCCAAACAGGAATGTTCTAGTTTCAAACAAGAACGTTTTAAGTTCAGATAGGAACGCTCCAATTCCAAACAGGAAGTTTTCAAGTTCAAACAGAAAGTTTCCGAGTTCAAACAGGAACGTTCCAGTTTAAACCCCAAATTCCCGAGCTCAAAGTGTGAATTTTCGAGATTGGAACTGATACGGAATCCGTTTTGTAAAGAAGCACGATTTGGTGTATGGGCGAAGCATTCGGTAAAAGAACTGTGCTTCGGTGGCAGGAATTGTGACCGAATGCTTCGCCCATACCGCTACCGCTACTCTACAGATGGGTTTGGCATGAGTCCCAGTAGGGGATGCGTTAGGCGCTAGCCGTAACGCATCAATCCTCAGAGAGCGATGCGTTACGCTGTGCTAACACATCCTACCGGGTTGTTATCAAGCTCCTGCTGATAACTAGTTAATCCTTCCTCCTTCCATCTTCCAAATACAGCAATCCAATCGCCCCCAATAGCAACACTGCCCCAACTATTCCCAGCGAACCCAGTTGCTCATTCAGCAGCCACCAAGCTAATACAGTCGAGACAAGCGGCTCCAGCAGGGTTGCAATACTGGCAACGGTCGCGGTGGTATGGCGAATTCCACCAAAGTAGAGCAGATAGGCGAGGGCTGTCGGGATGATGCCCAGATACAGCAGCGCTAACCAGCCCAGACCGGAGTAGTTGACTGCCAATCCAGTTCCCAGGGCAAACGGTAGGAGAATGACTGCTCCAGAGCCAAACCCAATGGTCAGCGTTTGCAGCGGATGATAGCGCTCGGCTAGCGATCGCCCACACAGCGCAACCACTGCGTAGCCCAAGGCTGAACCCAGCGCTAGCAACACACCCAACCCCATTGACTGCATTTCAGAATCGGGCTGTATGCCGACTAACAGAATTGTTCCGGCGATCGCACAGCTTCCTGCTAGAAAAACGCCGCGAGTCATCCGTTCTCGCAACAGAACGGTTGCTAGCAACGCTACCCAAACGGGCGCAACGCAAAGTGCAATTAGCGTTGCTGCTGCTACACCAATGT
Source organism: Cyanobacteria bacterium FACHB-471 (assembly GCA_014695345.1). Lineage (GTDB taxonomy): Bacteria > Cyanobacteriota > Cyanobacteriia > Elainellales > Elainellaceae > JAAUTN01. The sequence continues at coordinate 280,413 of JACJOC010000115.1, read as the reverse complement.
GGGTAATCGCTGAGAAATAGCAAACCTGATACAGCGCAGTCATTGCACCAATCAGCAGCATCAGCCCCAAATCGCGCCGCGCTACCCGAAACGTTTTGCGTCCCAAAGTAAAGCCGCAAACTACAAACAGCAACGGCAGCGAGAGCGCTAGCCGCAAGAAGCCGACTGAAAGGGGATTGGTGTCACTCAGCCGATACAGCGCTTGAATCACCACTCCAACCGTGCCCCACAGCGTTGCTGCGAGCAAAATCGAAACTAGCCCAAGGCGAGCGATCGCCTGAGCGTTGACTTGAGTTTTCATGGAAAAAATCCTTATTCCCGCAAAGGTCAATGAACCGTTTAGAAGCGAGGGCAGGATTAATAGGGGCGATCGCTAGTCAGAAATGCAAGTTCGCGCGACTGGATAAGTTGCGAACTTGTATCTGGCTTCAGCAATGCTTAAAAGAGATTCAAGCAATCAACCTGAAAAAATTTTTGTTTGTCCTGCCCTAGTGGATGCGGGCAGATGGGGGAGAAATGCAGTAAAAAATGTTTTGTAGAGACATTTTGCTCTCAACTCTCTGTTAAGCAACTCCTTTCGATAATACCGCATAGCGAAACTCCCAAAACTATGGGTATATCGTAGGTTGGGTGAAGCGAATGCGGAACTCAACGAAATCTAGGTGAGTGTTGGGTTCCGCTCTGCTTCACCCAACCTCCATAAGAAGATTTGTCGGGGAAAGGTCGAAGAGGATGTGCCCGTGATTCAGTCGATGTTGTTTTTTGTCCTGGCTGGAGTCTGTGAAATTGGCGGTGGCTATCTGGTTTGGTTGGCGTTGCGGGAGGGAAAGAGTTATTGGTTAGCGCTAATTGGAGTGGTGATACTCGGACTGTACGGTGCCGTTCCGACGCTGCAACCGACTCATTTTGGACGTGCTTATGCTGCTTATGGGGGTGTGTTTATTGCGATGTCTATTTTGTGGGGCTGGCTAGTGGATCAGATCAGACCGGACAAGTTTGATCTTTTGGGCGGCTGGGTTGTATTGATCGGCGTTTTAATCATGATGTACGCTCCCAGGAGCTAAACAGAAAAAGCTCACCTGATTGACACAATGGGCAGATGAAAAGCTGCCCATTGCATTGTTGTAAACTCACCTGTTAAGCAACTGCTGCCTGAGTGGGTATACCTACCACCGAGCAAGGAAAGCGACGAGTGAGTTGACGAATCAGCCGATGATTAGCAGAAGTGCAGCCCAAAACCAGCAAATCGGCGTGTAGAGACTCCACAACCTCACGTAGCTCACCTGCTACTGTGCCAAAGCGCAGATGGGCATCAAGAGAGCCACGCCACTCTTCTGCCATGCATCGAGCTTGCCAGAGGATACAGTCGGCTTTTTCTAGTGCACTCAGTGATGCGTCGGGGCTGGGGTGACAGGAGGTACTGCAAACGGTGGTGCGTGAAGGGCTGAGTTCTAGGGGCAATCGCATTAAAGTCGCGACATTAGAGGTGAACTGAGGTAACTGAGATACAGACTGGCTCAACTCAGAATGCTGCCCGCTATTCAAAGTGCCAAAATCGCTAGACTGCTGAAGGCTCTGAAGGTCTTCTACTACATAAACCACATGGACAGTGACTTGCTTTTTCGTGGCTAGGCGAATTTGGTGGGCAATCCATAGCGTTAGGTCTAAGGCTGCTTGACTACTGAAAGAGCCGTTGTAGCCAACAATCAAGTTGATTGTTTTGCGAGATGCAATATTTGACTTTGCTCCTCGCAGCAACAAGATTTGTTTGACCCAGTCTTCTTGCCCCAGAGTATTCTGCAGGCGTGTCAGTACAGTTTCAAGCTTTACGCCTTCTGTTTTTTTCATAGTAGTTGGACTAAAAAGGTTAAGAAATGATTTGTTTTAATCGGAAGGACGGTTTAGAGAATTTGGAGAATCTTGGCTCTATTTATATTGAGAATTCCATTCTGCTTTGGTACTGCATTTAAGTCGAGCTAAATGGTTTTCTACACAGTTCGTCATGATCCCCAGCCATTATTCTTTCGATCCTGTCTACTAGGATGCCTGATCGCAATTAGTTTAGTCCTCCACCATTAGGCTACTTTTGTTACCAAGAGGAGTGTGATGCAGATAACTTTGCGGGTTATCCTACAAACGGTTAAGAGTTCCAGCCAACTGCGAACGAAAACCGCTGTGGTGTCTCACTCCTGGTTGACTGACAAAACTCCTAAAACTATGTATGTATCGTAGGTTGGGTGAAGCTAATGCGTAACCCAACAGAATCTAGGTGAGTGTTAGCTTACACGTTGTTTCACCCAACCTACATCACATTCAGTAAAGAGATTGTGGCTAGGGTGCAATAATCACTAACCGTAACTATATAGTTACTCTTCCACTAAAAGATTCAGGGATGCAGCCCTGCTAAGTGGGGCTGCATCCCTGAATCTTTTGGTACCTAATCTTTAACTGAGAAGGAAGTAGTTAATAATCGATCGCCAACCCCAACAGGTTAGTCATCTTGGCTGAAGTGCTGATCGAGGAAATTCAGCGCATGGTTTCGCAAGTCGTAGTAGGTGGACTGCGATCGCAGTTCTTTCAGAACGCGGGGATGCTCAAAGGGGACGTCTAGGATTTCACCTATCTTGGCGTGCGGGCCGTTGGTCATCATGATGATGCGATCGCTCATATACAACGCCTCATCCACATCGTGAGTCACCATCATGACTGCCTGTCGCTGATTCTCCCAAATGTCTAATACTTGCCGCTGCAACCTGCCGCGCGTTAAGGCATCTAGCGCTCCAAAAGGTTCATCCATCAGCAGCATTTTGGGGCGGATGGCCAACGCTCTAGCAATACCCACCCGCTGTTTCATCCCGCCGGATAGCTCATCAGGGTACTTCTCAGCCGCTGCATTCAGGTTCACCATGGCGATGTGTTCATTTACCACTTGCTTTTTGTCTGCGGGAGACAAGTGGTCTAGCACTTCATCAACAGCTAATCGGATATTTTCACGCACCGTTAACCAGGGCAGTAGGGAATAGTGCTGAAACACCATCATCCGTTCCGCACCGGGCTTACGAACTTCGCGTCCGCCTAGCCAAATGGAGCCTGATGTCGCCTTCTCTAGTCCACCAACAATCTTGAGCAGAGTCGATTTGCCGCAGCCGGAGTGACCGATGATGGAGATGTATTCGTTCTCCCCAATATTCAGGTTGATGTCGTCGAGAACCACCGTTTCGCCACCATTCGGCGTTGGATAAGCCTTTGTCACATTTTCGATTACCAAAAACTCTTTAGGTGAGTTTGCAGTTTGAGATGTGTTGGCAAAGTTCGCAGTGGGTTTAATCATGTGGGACTCCTAGTTGCAGTAGAGCGAGAAATCTAGATCAGGAATGGTTTAGAGCCGCAATTCTCAAGACATGAAAATACGAGTGGGGCGATCGGCTCGAATGTCAAAGCTATTCAGATAGCCAACCGGATCACTGGGGTCAAACCCGACGTTGTCAATGAATGCCTCTGGCAGTTCAACTTTGTAATCATCAGCCGGACACTCAATGCCCATTTCTGCGGCAATCTCACGATACAAGTCAGTTCTCCAGGCTTGTCTAGCCAGTTCTTCCCCATTTCTAGGAAATTCTGGAAGTTGCCCCCACCGGGCGGCTTGGGTCATGAGCCAAATGCTTTGCGACTGCCAGAGAAACGTAGAGTGATCATTGGGTACCGTAGAAACGGTCGAAGGCATATCGAAGAAAATAGTTGTCTCGTCAGGATCGTTGACTATCCGCTCTTTTTCGTCAAACCCACCGTAGTTGTAGTTACCCAAGATGGCAGGTCCAGTGAATTTTGTGGTGCAATCAGGCAGGGAGCCGATGTTCTCCTCGGTAATGGCGGTGGGTGCCTGGCAAGTTTTGGGTTTTGCAGCAGTGTAAGATACACCCGTGATGATTTGAGCAACCTCTTGGCGGTTGTTGGGATTGCTGCAATACTGACAGGCTTCGATCATTGCCTTGACCAGCGATCGATAGGTTTTAGGATTTTCCTCAATGAAAGGTTCCATTACACCTAATACGCGGTCTGGGTGTCCCCGCCAAATCTCTCGACCTTGAGCAAAGGTAAAACCAACGCCTTCATTTCCACTAATGGCGCGGGTATTCCAGGGTTCTGCCACCATGTAGCCTTCCATTGCGCCAATGCGAATGTTAGAAACCATTTGGGGTGGTGGCGTGATGATGATCCGAAATTCATCTAATGGATTGACTCCTGCCGCTGCTGAGAGATAGCGGATGAAGTATTCATAAATGGAAGAACTGAGCACGACTGCCCAGACGCGCCGTTCTGGAGGCAGACCGCTAAAGTGACGGCGAAAGTCTTGACCAAAGGCTTCCAAGTCACCGTTGTATTCCTGCCAGGGGCGCACACCGCTTTCCCACATGGCTTTGTTCATGGTCATGGAGTTGCCGTGACGGTGAATCGTCATCGCCGCACATAAGGGTGCGTGACGTGCGCCTTCGGCTCCGCTGCGAGCATTGGTTACTGCACCAGAAACCACGGGTGCAGCATCCAAACGACCAAAGATGACACCGTCGCGAGAGGTGCCCCAGCTTGCTTCTCGGTTGATCTTGACGTTTAGACCGTATTTGTGAAAGAAGCCTTTTTCGTGGGCGATCGCAAACGGTGCACAATCGTTCACGGGAACGTAACCAACGGTCAAATTTGGCTTTTCTAATGTGCTGGGATCGACAACCTGGTCAACTGCCTGAGCAGTAGGGGTGAGGATATTTGAACCCGTGCTTCCTTTGACGCAAGAAGCTAACGCCAATCCACTTGCGGTTGCGCCAAATCGTTTAATGAATCTTCTCCGACTCCAGGAAGTGTCAAAAATGTCAGTCATGCTTAGCCCTCTTGCTGGGAATGAGGTGATGCAAGGTGTAGCGATTAATGAAGTTAGATCAGGTCTGGGAGGCAGGGCGGTGTGTCACCCACTCCTGAATTTTGCCAACGATGTAGTCCAAGACCAGCCCTGTGACTCCAATTACAATCACTGCCAGGAAGACAGAGCTCAAGTTGAGTCGATTCCAGGAGTCCCATACAAAGAAGCCTATTCCGACACCGCCTGTTAGCATCTCAACTGCAACGATGACCAGCCAAGCGATTCCTAAACTGATCCGCAGTCCTGTGAAAATGTAGGGCAAGCTTGCAGGCAGAATGATTTTGAGTACCTGTCTCCAGCGGGGCATTTCTAGCACTCGCGCTACGTCAATATAGTCTTTAGAAACGCTTGATACCCCTAAGGCTGTGTTGATGATGGTTGGCCAGAGGGAGGTGATAAAGATTACGAAGATGGCAGAAGGATTTGCCAGGTTAAAGATAGCAAGGGCGATCGGTAGCCATGCCAGAGGAGAAACGGGCTTGAGGATTTGAATAACGGGATTCAGCGCTAGCATGGCCTGCTTTGACATTCCAATCAGAAAGCCGACGGGAATGGCAACCAGAGCACCCAACACAAACCCGATCAAGACTCGACGCAAACTTGCCGCTAACAACCAGCCAATTCCTAAATTCCCTGGACCGCGTCTGTAGAACGGATGCAGGATGTAGTCGAGGTTTGCGACTAGAGCCTGCCAGGGAGTCGGCATCATTTCACTTCTCAAGGTAGCAACGATCCACCACAGTAGAATCAATCCTGCGAACCCTAGCAGCGGGAGCAATACCGAGTCTCGAACCAGGGCTGGACGCAGCGATCGCCGCCATGTTGCCTGAGCAGCGACAAGAATAATCTGAACGTTGAATTGCAGCAGCATTGAACTCTCCTGAGAGTGCGAGGCGATCGCAGACCAAGGAACGCTGTGCCGCTCGGTAGAGAGCACAAAAAAAGCGTCCTTGCGTGTATACGAGGACACTGAAGTATCGAGCAGTAGTAAAATGCTGATTCTTCAGTCTCCTCTCAATGCCGACGGAGTTAGCTGACGGGCTAGGACTGAGAGGTGTCCCTCGTTAGGGATGAAGAATGAAGGATGAGGGATGAACGAGCAATCTCCCTAACCAACAAGCCTCATAACCGTGCTAACGATAAGCCCCAAAATTTGGTTCCTCCGCTCTGAATTTGCGTTTGAGGCTGAATCGCAGACAAACGCCAGTCCAGATTAGGCTGACTTACTTATTCGATTTCCAAATAAGTTAGCACTGCTCTTTAGGTGCGTCAATGTATCTTTTGACAGACCGAAACAAAAGCCTGTGGCATCACGGTAAACTGATGGTGCAATACTTTTTCATTTTGCTTTGAGTGAGGCTTGTCCTAATGGCGACGTGGGCAATGTGGGGCGGTATCGTAGTGGTCGTGGCTTACTTGCTGGGCGCTATTCCCACGGGCTACTGGATTGGGCGATTGAAAGGAATTGACATTCGGCAGCATGGCTCTGGCTCGACGGGCGCGACAAACGTTTTGCGAACGCTAGGCAAACTGCCGGCACTGGCAGTGCTGTTGATTGATGTGTTGAAGGGAGTGGGGGCGATCGCCTTCACGCGTTGGCTCTATACATTGCCAGCGGTGGTTGCTACGACTCCTGCATCGATTGACCTGGAAATCTGGGTGCCTTGGGCGGTGACAATCGCTGGGCTGCTTGCCATCTTTGGACACAGCAAATCAATCTGGATTGGTTTTAGCGGCGGCAAATCAGTTGCAGCAGGGCTAGGTGTTTTGCTGGCAATGTCGTGGATGGTCGGGTTGGGTGCACTGGCAGCCTTTGGGATCGTGTTGGCGCTGTTTAGAATTGTGTCCTTGGGATCGATTGTGGCGGCGATCGCAGGCTGTGTTCTCATCGTGACACTGAATCAGCCTTTGCCCTATCAGCTGTTGGCGATCGCAGGTGGGCTTTACGTCATCTGGCGGCACCGCAGCAACATTCAGCGATTGATAGCAGGCACAGAACCTCGCATTGGGAAGAAGCTGCAAGAGCCAGAAGACGTTGTGGCTCAATAACGCAAAGCATCCTCCAGCTCAAACGCACTTAATCTGACTGACCACTGCTGCCACCAGTGCATTGGGCTCAACTGGCTTAGGCAGATGAAGCTGAAAGCCCGCATCTAGCAATTGCCTGCGATCATCATCTTCTCGGTCATAGGCAGTTAGGGCGATCGCCGGAAGGTGAGTTTGCTTTGTAGTGGTTGGGATCAAATGTGGGTGCTCTGATTCGATTTCCCGCACCTGACGAATTAGCGCATAGCCATCCTGCTCTGGCATTCTCACATCGCTGATTAAAATATCGGGCTGCGACTGTTGAATCACTTGCAAAGCTTCACTGGCTGAGGTGGCCGTTTTGACGTTTGCGCCAGCATCCTTCAGCACAACAGCTATCCATTCACGGTTATCTGCTTCATCATCAACTACTAAAACTTGCAAACCCAGGAGGGGGTGAAAGGGGGAGAGGTTGGAAGGGTAAATCTCTTCCCATCCCCTGCTTTCCTCTTTGTTTACCAGCAAAGGCAAAGTAACTGTGAAAGTGGCTCCTTGCCCTTCTCCTGGGCTGTCTGCTTCAACCGTTCCTCCATGTATTTCTACCAATTGACGCACGATCGCCAGTCCTAAACCTAATCCACCGTGACACCGAGTGGTTGCCTGTTCTGCCTGACGAAAGCGATCAAAAACGTAAGGCAAAAAATTTGAACGAATGCCTTCCCCGGTGTCGCTTACGGTAATCACAGCGTTAGTGGCAATGCGCTCTAGTCGAACTTCAATTAGTCCGTGTTGCGGCGTGAACTTGGTGCTGTTAGCAAGCAAATTCCAAACGATCTGCTGGAGGCGATCGCCATCTCCCAATACGAAAGTGGCTGATTCATCTAATACTGTCCGAATCTGAATATTTTTAGCCGTGAAAGCAGGCTGTGCAGACTTGATCGCTGCTTGAATCACTGACACCAGATTGATAGGCCGAATATTAAGGAAAAGCTTGCCCCGAATGATCCGAGAGATGTCTAGCAAGTCTTCGACTAGTTTTACCTGTGCTCTAGCATTTCGCTCAATTGTCTCTAATCCACGAGCAACCATTGACTCATTTAACTGCTTGCTACGAAGCATCTGCGTCCAGCCCAACATAGCATTGAGGGGCGATCGCAGTTCATGGGAGACGATCGCCAAAAATTCGTCCTTAAGAGTACTTGCCTGATTCAGAGATTCTGCTTGTTGTCGCAGTTCCTGCTCTAGTTGTCTCCGCCGAACAATTTCTGCTTCTAGTGCCTGATTGGTCATTTCAGCCAGTGCATTCTGCAACTGCGCTGCTTCGAGTTGCTTGCGTTCGCTGATGTCTCGCAGTAGCCAGCGCAACCCCACAGAATTACCTTTGGAGTCAAACACTGTAGTAACCGTTAGCGCCGCATCAAAAGGATGGGCACCGCGAGGCTGTAATCGAATGATCCACTCCGAAAGTCGTTCAACCTGCTGCAATCGGTTCAGTTCGTTCCAAAAAGCTCCATGCTCAGGCTGAGGCACAAACACGGTTAGAGGTTTCCCGATCAAATACTTCTGCGGCACCTTGAGCAACAAACTAGCCGCATGATTAGCTTCCTGAATATTGCCTTCGGGATCAGTGATCAAATAACCATCAGGAGCAAATTCAAATAGCTCCTGGTAGCGCTGTCGTTCTACTTCTAATGCTGCATGAGCTTCTAACAATTCCTGATTCTGCTGGTTCAATACCTCCTGAGACATTCGGAGTTCTTCCAAGGAAGTACCCAGTTCTTCCAATGCTTCGGACAACAGTTCTGGATGTTGTAATGAATTGGAGTGAGCGTGTTGTAATAGAGTACTTACTCGCTCACCTAGTGCCCTCGTTTGTTGGCTCAGCCACTCACTGTTTACGTTCACTTTTCTAAAACACGGCTTTAAAGTTGCTTTTCAAATTACCTTTCAGATTACTGAAAATCCCAGTGTTCTCATCCCTCGCTAGATTTGTTTATTGGTGAACCTTTTTAAACTCACCAAATTCTGTTTGATTTCTCCCATATTGAAGCCGGATGAATGGAAGCCTTGTAGAACCCACTGATTGATAACGGCTTTCAGATCAACAAACCACAGGTAGACGCAAACGGTTGTTCGCACCTACAGAAACGATATGGTTTTTTATACGGTTAAAAACCGCCATAGCACTGTTTAGGACTGAACCAGCGGGGTATTTTACCCGATTAGCCGCAGTTCTAATTTCCGATCGCCCATCCTTACCGAAATCCCTTTAGACAGATTTCGCGACATATCAATTTCTGTAGGAGCGCACTGCGGTGCGCCCCTACTCTTTCCTGGGTCGCACCTTAAAACGGGCGAAACTGTTACCAGAATCTCTTTACATAGAAAATTTGATGGAGAATAGGGGATTCGAACCCCTGACCTCTGCGGTGCGATCGCAGCACTCTACCAGCTGAGCTAATTCCCCAATCTGCTTTTGCATTTTATAGCACTGTTGCTCAAGTTAACCGACTGCTTGTCGAGGTTTTGCCCGTTCAAATACCTGCCGCACTCGATCTAGCTCTAATTCTGAAAGGTAATCCACTGCCCAATTTGCCTGACGCTGCATCATGTGGAACGGGTAAGTGTTGGCAACTCCGACAACTTGCATTCCCGCCCGTATAGCAGCCTCAATTCCCGCTGGGGTATCTTCGATCGCCAGACACTCTACTGGCTCTAGCTTGAGCGCCGGATATTGCTGATTGAGCCGTTCTACTGCTAATAGGTATCCGGTGGGGTCAGGTTTGCTCGTTTTGATATCGTCTCCTGCCACAATCAATGAAAAGGCTTGTGTCAGGTCAGCTCGGCTTAGCACGAGTTCCACTTCCGATCGCAAGGCACCACTGACGACCGCCATCTTGATCTGAGCCGATCGCAACTGAAAGATTAGATCGGGTAGCCCTGGATAGATCGGCAGCTTGTCGATCGCCTCTAGCTGCTGCTGATAGAGCTTTGATTTTCGGGCAATCAGTTGATCCAGGTATTCTTCTGTGACGATGCGCCCCCGACGCTGCAATAGGTCTGTCAGACAGACGCGATCGCTTTTTCCCAGGCAAACTTCCCAAAACTCTCCTGGCTTGGGGCGCAAGTTCTCCTGGATTAAAAGTTCGTCAATTAGCTTTTGGTGGAGCGGTTCATCATTGATGATCACACCATTGAAATCAAACAAAACTGCCTTGAGGGTCATACTTCCTCTAGCCCATTGCCCACTGGCGATCGCCTTCTTCCCATTCAGAATACCGCATCGGCTCCGCACTACCAGGAATTGGTTTGACTCCGCGGGTCACCTGTTGCACCCACCAAATATCTTCCGTTTGCACTGAACCAAACTCAGCGGCACCCATCCAGGCATCCACGCTGCCTGCGGCGTAGTCTTTGATGTAGGGTTCTTCAAAAATTTCGGTGAGCCAAGCCGTTTGCCGTATAGTAGCCTGATTGCCATCGAGAATGGCAACCTCACCGCCCACCTTGAGCAATCGGAAACATTCCCGCAAAATTTCACGGGAAACAGCAGGTGGCGTTTCGTGAAACAGCAAAGAAGCCGTTACCAGGTCGAAACTTGCATCGGGAAATCCCGTTTGCTCAGCCTTGCCGTGCTGAAATTGAATATCGAGTTTGGCATTGCGGGCTTTGTGGTCAGCCACGACCAGCATGTAGGGCGACAGGTCTAGCCCAATCACTTCTGCCTGCGGAAAGGCTTGCTTGAGCAGCAGCGTAGTGGAACCTGTACCGCAGCCCAAGTCTAGAATGCGACGGGGTTTGCTTTGGATGCGTTGAATCAACCCCTGACGCACGATCGCTTCGTTAGGCGGTAGAACGTATTGAGTAATGGGATCATAGGAAACGGCTGCATCCACGTTTAAATAGCCATTCTGAATGCTATGAAAATTTTGACTTCGGTAATAGTCGGGATATTGCAGGTCTGGTTGACGCAGGCGATCGCTCTCTGCCTCCCAATCAATGCTCTTGTAGAACTGCGTCAAAGCTTCTCGGTCAATCAGGAAGTTCTTAAAGATAGGAGCCAGAAACCGTTCAAATAAAGTGTCGCTTCGAACTGCCATAGATCAACTCCATTCACCTACCTTTACAAAGTGTAATAAATTCCTCTAGAAAGTGGAGAGCCGGAGTACTTTTGGCATTGCGTCAAGTTCAATGCTGCACACTGCATTCATTTGTATCGACACCAGACTCAACAGTACGCGGCGCTGCATCCTATAGTGAATGTGTTGCGGCTTGCTGAACCAGATATCTAGACTCCAGATTACTCATGGCTAAACCTGCAATCTTGACCGTTGATGATGATCCTGAAGTGTTGCAGGCGATCGCCCGTGACCTGCGACATCAATATGGCGATCGCTTTCGAGTTGTGCGGGCAGACTCCGGGGCAGCAGCTCTAGAAGCTGCTCAGCAGCTTAGCTTGCGAAATGAATCCGTCGCCTTGTTTTTGGCAGACCAACGAATGCCTCAAATGACAGGCGTTGAATTTTTAGAACAGGGAATGGAAATTTTCCCGGATGCCAAGCGGGTTTTGCTAACTGCCTACGCAGACACGGATGCAGCGATTCAGGCAATCAATGCAGCTAAGCTCGATTATTATTTGCTCAAACCTTGGGATCCTCCAGAGGAGCGGCTTTATCCTGTGTTAGATGACTTACTGGATGACTGGCAAGCATCCTTTCGTCCACCTTTTGAGGGGATTCGCGTCGTTGGCAACCGTTGGTCGCCCCAATCTCACCAGGTGAAGGATTTCTTAGCCCGCAACCAGGTGCCCTACCAGTGGCTCGATTTTGAGCAATCGGAAGAGGCCACCCAGCTATTATCTTATGCCAACGCAGGACGGGAAGATGCCATACGTCTTCCTACCATTGTGTTCCCGGATGGTTCACACCTCAGCCAGCCCTCTAATGCTGAAATTGCCACTAAGATCGGGCTGAAAACTCAAGCCGATCGCCCCTTTTACGATCTAGTAATTGTGGGTGGTGGCCCGGCTGGACTGGCAGCCGCAGTTTATGGAGCCTCCGAAGGATTAAGCACGCTGATGATCGAGCGTCAGGCTCCCGGTGGACAGGCGGGTTCAAGCTCTCGCATCGAAAACTACCTTGGCTTTCCAGTGGGGCTTTCGGGTAACGATCTGGCTCGTCGGGCCGTGACGCAAGCCAAACGCTTTGGCGTAGAAATCTTGTCTCCCCAAGAAGCGATTGGGGTTCGGGTAGAAGATCCCTACCGCATCCTCAAACTGGTAGACGGTACAGAGCTTAGCTGCCACGCACTGATGATTGCGACAGGAGTGTCCTATCGCAAGCTTGATGTGCCAGGCAGCGAACCGTTGACTGGGGCAGGAGTGTATTACGGCGCAGCAATGACGGAGGCGATCGCCTGTCAGGGTGAACATGTCTACATCGTCGGTGGCGCAAACTCGGCCGGTCAAGCAGCAATGTATTTCTCTCGCTACGCCAGTCAGGTGACGATGCTGGTGCGGGGTGAATCCCTCGTCAAAAGCATGTCTCAATATCTGATTGCCCAGATCGAATCAACGCCCAACATTACAGTTTGTCCCTATTGCAGTGTGGTCGAGGTGCAGGGCGATGGGCATTTAGAGAAGATTGCGATCGCCAATTCCCAGACGGGCGAAACGCAGTACGTTCCTGCCAAATCGCTATTTATTTTCATTGGAGCTAGTCCTCAAACCGATTGGCTCAGCGGTGTTGTTGAACGAGACGAAAAAGGCTTTGTTCTAACCGGTCCTGACCTGTTGCGTGAGCGCCAGCGACCCCGCGGTTGGACACTAGACCGCAACCCATTCCTGCTAGAAGCCAGCGTCCCCGGCATCTTTGTTGCCGGAGATGTGCGTTACGGTTCCATTAAACGGGTTGCTTCGGGGGTGGGAGAAGGGGCGATCGCTGTCCAATTCATCCACCAGTACCTTAGTAAGGTCTAAGCAAATACCCTCGTCGCAACACCTTCCTGTAGAGACAGCTTATAAGCCACAGCGTAGGGGCGGTTCGCGAACCGCCCCTACGCTGTGGCTTACGCCTCCGAGAATGGCTGTAAGAAATGATTCCTACAGGAAGCCTAGTAATTAATTTGCTTAATGAATGACAAATCTTATGACTTGAGTCACTTTAAGCGGATTTGCATCCAGATCGGAAGTAGAAACGTATAGGGAAAGACTGTTAAACTTCTGCAAAACTTCAAAGATCTTGTCACTGGGGCATCTAGCGTTTTAGTCTCTCCAACCCGATCGCTTGATCACGACCGATGCCGCAAAAATTTCTGGCTCGTCAGCTTTCTAGAGTTCCGCAAAAGCTACCGCTACACTTGATTCTGGTTGTGCCCTTCGTCTTGCAGATGTTTGCAGTCGTGGGGTTAGTCGGCTGGCTGTCCTTGCGAAATGGGCAAAAAGCGGTCAGCGAACTCGCCACGGAACTGCAAGAAGAAACAGCCGCTCGCATCGAGCAGCATCTCACTACCTATCTAGCAACGCCTCAACTGATTAACCAGATCAATGTAGATGCAGTGCAGCGAGGCGAGCTAGAGATTCAATCTGAGCAGAGCAAGCGATATCTCTGGCAGCAAATTCAGCATTTTGAAACCATCAGCTGGATTTACTACGCCACTCAGCAAGATGGAGAATTCATTGGTGTGACTCGTCAGGGTCACAATCGGGAACTGCGATTGGCTCTCAACCAAAAGCAAAATGACTATCAAACTTTCTATTACACGCTCGATCTTGAAGCCAACAGAGTCGAGTTTCTAGAGACTGATCCAGATCCCTATCAGCCCCAAAGTCGTCCTTGGTATCCCGTAGCAGCAAACTCCAACGAAGCAAGCTGGAGCGAAATCTACCCCGACTTTGATACGTCCCAATTGGTGATTACAGCAAGTTTGCCGGTCTACGACGATGCTGGAGCGATCGCCGGAGTTGTGGGTGTAGACCTGTTTCTCAACGACATCAACCAATTCCTCCACAGCTTACATGCTGATAAAGCAGGGCAAACCTTCATCATGGAACGCTCAGGGCTGCTGGTTGCCAGTTCCACCGCTGAACCTCTTGCAGAAAATGCTGAGGGGCAGTCAGAGCGCATCCAGGCAACGGAAAGCCAGAACGAGTTTATTCGAGCAACCGCTGAGCATGTGAATGAATCCTTTGGCTCAGTGGAGCAAATTCAGTCTCAAACCCAGATGAATTTTGTCCTGGAGGATACCTCCGGTCAAGGCTCAACAGGAAACCGTCACTTTTTACGAGTGACTGCCTTTCAGGATGGCAAAGGACTGGACTGGCTAATTTTTGTGGTGGTGCCTGAGTCTGAATTCATGTCCCAAATTCATGCCAACACTCGCACCACAGTCATGCTGTGCTTTGTGGCGCTGCTAGTGGCGATCGCCCTTGGCACTCTCACCGCTCAGTGGATCGCTCAGCCCATCCTGCAACTGAGTGAAGCCTCCAAAGGATTAACTAAACACGTTGCCCAACCCGATTTTGTCAATCAACCGTTAGATGCAGAAGTGGAAATCAACGGAGCCGACGAAATTAGAATCCTGGCAAAATCCTTTAACCAGCTATCTCGTCAACTGCAAGCTTCATTTGTAGCGCTAGAGGGGACAAACTCTGAACTGGAAGTGCGGGTTGAACAACTCAAACAAGTCCAGCTTCAGCTGGTTCAGAGTGAAAAGATGTCTACTTTAGGACAGCTCGTTGCCGGAGTCGCCCACGAAATCAACAATCCCGTCAACTTTATTGCAGGCAACCTCAAGTATGCTCGCCGCTATACCCAAGAACTGCTGAAGCTGCTGCAACTTTACCAAAAGCACTACCCCACGCCACCTTTAGAAATCGATGCCCAAATTCGGGCGATCGACCTGGACTATGTCAGCGAAGATTTGCCCAAACTGCTAGGTTCCATGACCGAAGGCACCAACCGGATTTGCAGCATCAGCAAGTCTTTGAGAACTTTTTCACGAGGGGATTCCATCCAAGTCGCTGTCAACATTCATGAAGGACTCGACAGTACGCTGATGATCTTGAGACATCGGCTCAAGGAAAATGGACAGCGTTGCGCCATTCGGGTTAACAGGCGCTATGGCTCATTGCCTCTGGTCAAGTGCTACCCCACCCAGCTCAACCAGGTGTTTATGAATATCATCGCCAATGCGATTGATGCGTTTGATGAACCCAGTGCAAAAAATCTGAAATTCTCTAAATCATCACCCGCCACAATCACGATTTACACCAAAGTGGCTGACTATGAGGACAAGGTGATCATTGGCATTGAAGATAACGGCCCTGGCATGACAGAAGAGGTGCGATCGCAAATCTTTGACTACCTCTTTACCACTAAGCCCTTAGATAAGGGAACAGGGTTAGGACTCCCTATCAGTCGCCAAATTATTGTTGAAAAACACGGCGGTACCATCACCTGCCTTTCTGCCTCCGGTCTAGGCACAGAATTTATCATCGAACTGCCGATGTGAATGCTACCTTCCCATTACTCCCATTCCTGCACACAGGAAACCTGAAAACAGCGTTCGAGGTGCTTGAGCTGGTTGTGTAGTCTCACGATCGGCAAAGCTGGTAAATGAGATAGACTCCAAATCTCAAGTCTGACCCAAATCTTCTTCATAGCTGCATTCCTAAACCTTTTGCCTCAGTTTTCCCTACGGATGTCTCCTAGACGACAGCTTAAAAAATCTCTCATGCTACTTTACAGAAAGGTGTCCTAAACAGTCCCGCCTTTGTCTGCACTAGACTCCCTGTATGAATCATTTTTTGAAGCGTGAATGGTGGCGCGGGTGTCTATTGTTGAGGATTTTTTGTGAGGAGGATACGCACCTTATTCCATTGCAAAAGATGAGCAATTGGATAGATGGGGTAAAGGTGTTACAGGAGTGAAAATCAGTGAAGTTTATGTAGCAACGCTTAGTTCTTCACACACTACAGGTGAACTATGGTCGGCATCTTTGCACTTTTGATTTGGCTTACCTTTTTAACCCTTCTCCCCAATCTACCCAAAACGCCTCATATTTAGCCTCATACTCAGCTTTTTTGAACGACTGAAGCCATGTGGATTTTTTGCTGTGGGATGTATCGTTCCGCCTCAACCTTACAGTTTCAAATCACAGCTCGGTTAGTTAAAGAAGCAGGCACCGGGCAACAGATAGGGTGGATAGATGCAAAGCGGTTTAACGAAGTGCGTCTGGCTATTGTCCCTCAATCTTTCTGCGAGTTTAATGTTGTTCTTGATTGGACAAGGTTGCTTCTAGTCTGAGACAGTTTCGCCCATTAACTTGAAGCCGGTATTCTACCTTATCCATCAGACGGTTAAGAATTAGCCAGCCATACCCTCCGTCTTGCTGGTCTTCTGGAGTGGGCGGCAGATATGTAGATAGGTCAAACCCCTTCCCATGATCCCAAATTTCCAGGCAGATATCCCGATTTCGAAGCTCTAGGCGAATCAGCACAGGCAAGTTGGGCTGATCGCGGTGAGCGTGACGTACTACGTTGGAATAAGCTTCTACCAAAACCAGGCGAAGCCGATTAGACTGACGTGGCCAATCAACTTCATTGCCTAACTCAGATTCCAGGGAACCTAAAAGCCAGTTTTCAACGATTGTCAAAAACTTGAGATCGCTCGGTACATGCAGTTCAGTTCTCATTAACTACAGAACCTCCAGAGAAAGAATGGTTTGGTCATCTTCCTGAACTTTATGATGAGCGCGAATTTTGGTAAGTAGGTGGGTTAGGCTAAGCTCACCTTGTTGTTGGATGAGCAGTCTCCAAAGCCCTGATTGTTTCAGCATTGAGCGAGTTGATTGCTGGCTAGTTCCAATTGTTTCGTCTGAAACGGTCGCTTCTGTGATGCCATCACTGGCGAGTAACAAGATTTGCCCCGATTTTAAGGTAAGTTCTTCAGCAGCAGCTTGCCATACTGGCAGGATACCCAGAGGAACTCCACGCACTTCTAAATAAGTTGGCTCTACAGTCACGTCTGGCTTATTTGCTAGAGCCAGGACTTGCTGCGGTGACCAGATCAGAGGATAGATATGTCCTGCATTTGCGTATACCAATTGCTGGGTCGAGGGCGTGTATCGGGCCAAGACCATCGTGATGAAACAGTTACTTCCCACCAAATCTTCTGAAAGGCTGCTGTTGAGGTGGCGCATGACGATGTTGGGTGCGGGCGGGTTTTCTTGAGATAGCTCACGCCGTAGCACTGAGATCGCACTGGCCATGAATAAAGCCGCAGGCACACCTTTGCCAGAAACGTCTCCGACTGCTAGCCAGAGGTCGCCTTGGGGATGCTGATAAACTTCAAAAAAATCTCCTCCAACTTCGCGAGCAGGATAGCAGCACGCCTGAACTTTAACTCCTTCTACTTCGGGTAGGGTTTGGCGTAGCAGGTTGCTTTGAATTTGTCGGGCTACGGCTAGCTCTGTCCGCATCTGCTCGGTCTGTTCTTGAATCTGCTGATAAAGCTTTGCCTGGGAGATGGCTAAAGATGCCTGTTGAGAAACACCTTCAATCAGCTCGATTTCTTCGACACTCCAGAGGCGATCGCTCCCCCTATAAAGCACAAGAATGGCTAGAAAATCTTGCTGGTAGCTGAGCGGAACAATGAGTTGGTTGTAGGGTGATGTTTGGTGTTCGGCTGGGATGATCTGAATCTGGCGGGTGGCGATCGCTTCTTTTAATGCGACTGCGGCAATTGCTCCTGGTTGATTCGCGTCGTTCTGGCTTAATTCTGCGGCGGATGCTTCAGTTCTGTAGGAGAAAACTTCGTCTAGCAGACGGTGATGGATGGGATCACCCACACTTTCAACAGGGCGAAGAATACAGGCATCGGCAGTAAAAGTTCGACCAATCGTGTTGACGACGGTTTGCAGCATACTGCGATAGTCCAAAGACTCTCGAATCGCAGTGGTGACAGCGTTAAATAGGGATTCTCGTCGTAGGGCACGCTGTAGCTCAGTTGTGCGCTGCTTGACGATCCGGTACGTATCAGCCGCCTGTTGCACCACCCGCTTCAGTTCGTCCGGATTCCAAGGCTTGGTGATGTATTTGAAAACCTTGCCTGTATTAATTGCGCCTACCAGGTCTTCGACATCCGTGTAGCCTGTTAATACAATCCGAATCGTATCGGGGAAACGCTCAACCGTGCGGCTCAGAAACTCAGTGCCGCTCATTTTTGGCATTCGCTGGTCGGAGATGATCACTGCCATCTCCCCTTCCTGGTCTAGAAGTCTTAGTGCGATCAGTGCGCTCTCCGCCTTGAACACGTCAAACTCACGCCGAAAGGTTCGATAGAGCAAGTCAAGGTTGTCAGATTCGTCATCTACAACCATTAATCTCAGCTTGCTCTCGCCTGCTTGAGTCATGCGGTTACTTCACTCCCCCAATCGTGTGACGCGATCGCAAGAAATTCTCAACCAAAAATGGCAAAACTTCTAATTGAAGTCTGCTGTGTAGATAGTTTGACTGAATTGGATGGCAAAGACGTAGATTCAGAGACGACATCAGCAATTCTTCTAATGTTCTACCGGATATTAAACAGTAGATGCCTCTGCTATATGTTGATTACCACACAAATAGGTCAAGCGCTTTTTGTGTGCTTGACCAAAACTGCCCCGACTCAAACGATAAGAGATGAGCTTTAACCAACTAGCCCAGAGCGAAGTGCCCGAACAGCAGCCTGAGTGCGGTCATCAGCGCAGAGCTTGTTGAGAATGTTGCGGACGTGCGTTTTGACGGTGCCTACAGTGATGTAAAGACGGTCAGCGATCGCCGCATTGCTACAGCCCGCCACAATTAGCTCTAGCACCTCTAGCTCACGCTCGGTCAGAGGATAGGTCTCTAGAATCTGGTTGTATTCTGGGGCAGCGGCATTGATCGCAACGGTCGGCTCTACCTCGACGGCAGCGGGCTGAGGTTGACGGGCTTGAGATAGCACAATTCGGGCGATCGCCGGATCAATCCAGCTATTGCCTTCATGGGTCACTTGCAGCGCTTCCATCAGCTTGTCAAGGCTGACATCCTTCATGCAGTAAGAATCTGCCCCTGCCGCAAAAGCCGCCAAAACAGTCTCTTCATTGTCATTTAGAGTCAGAATTAAAACTTTTGTCTTAGTCTCTTCTGAGCTCGCCTGAAAATCGCGGAAGCGGCGAGTCAGCTCAACCCCATCCATATCTGGCAAGCCAATGTCCACAATCGCGACATCGGGCTTGGAAGACTGTAGTAACTGTAATCCTTCTGTGGCGTTGGCTGCTTCGCCAACCACTTTTACACCTTGTTGCTGTTGTAAGGCAGTTCGCATTCCAACTCGCGTCAGGTCATGATCTTCAATCAGGGCAACGTAAATTTCACTCATGATCTCATTTGTGCAACTTTCTGCAACTTTGTGACGATGGCAAAGGAAGGGGAGCAGTTGAAGAATGTATCTAGACTAGCTAACGGCTAGCCAACTATATCGACTATACCGACAAGTGAGCCAGCTTCATGGGTTCAACGATACGAAGTGTAGCAATCGAGCCGTTTGTCTAGAAGTCCACTAATTTGTGCCTCCACGTCCAACCTAAACCGAGAGGTAACATACGACTACCGAACTGGATGTACGGTTTAGCGACCTGTTGCTTTTAAAACAAGAACGTTATGAATCCTGCTTTCAATCAGCAGATGTCTGAGTCTACCCCCTCTCCAGTAGAAGAACCGCCTTCAGTTGAGGTGGAGCAACTGAGATTGCGTTTGCAGGCTTATGAAACCAGGCAGCAGCAGTTGCTTCAAGCTATCCCCCACCTCATCTGGCTAGCAGATGCGAATAAATCGGTTGTTTGGGTGAATCAGCACTGGTGCAGCTACACTGGCTTGACAATGGCAGCATCGCTGAAGCAGGATTTCCTCCAAGCTCTTCATCCACAGGACCGCGATCGGTTTTTAAGCCTCTGGCAGCAGGCTGAGATTGCTGCAAACCAGTTCACCCTAATTTACCGTTTATTTCAGCCGAATGGTACATGTCAAAAATTTCTGGTTCAGCTTGTTCCTTTGAGCAGCACAGGTCAAATTGAAGCTTGGGGCGCAATTCATACTCACTTGCCTTTAGCAATGCAGCCAGATGGAATTCAACTGAGAGATGAAGGTGAAGGCGGTGAGGTAGTGCCAAGCTACGCGGCTTGGCAGGGTGTATCAACAATAGCAAGCGTTATTGGACAGTCTGCCAACCTGCTGACGCAGGGAGCGATCGCCTCTCAACAAGCTCAACTTCTAAATACTTTGAAGGAGCGAGAAAATCACTTAACGGCTCAAAATGAGCTACTGCTCCAGCAAACCTCTAAACTGGCGCAACAACAGCAGCAGATTCAGCAGCAGCAGCAGCAGCTTCAACAAAGTGCCCGCCTCAAGTCGCAATTCTTGGCAACTATCTCACACGAGCTGCGAACTCCGATGAATGCGATTATCGGATTCTCGCAACTGTTGCTGCGTCAGCGTCGTTATCTCAGCGATTCTTCTCAGGAAGACATGCTGCAGCGGATTTTAAGTAATGGCAGAAACCTGCTCTCACTGATCAACAACATTCTTGATCTCTCTAATTTAGAAGCAGGGTATTTAGCCTTAAATCCAGAAAATCTAGATTTAGGGCTTTTAATTAGAGCTACGGTTGAAGAGATGCGATCGCAAGCCGAGCAAAAAGGGTTGTCCTTACAGGTGCAATCCGACATGCAAACGCTAATGGTCTCAAACGACCGCACTCGGCTCCATCAAATTTTGGTCATCCTAATCTCCAATGCGATCAAATTTACTGAGTCCGGTGGAATTCTAGTGTCGCTAGAGCCGATTTCTGGCGATCGCGCTCTGATCACAATCCAGGACACCGGGATCGGCATTAGCAAAGGCGACCTTTCCCACATCTTTGAAAGATTTCGGCAGGCAGATCAGAGCCAGTCCCGACGCTATTCTGGTGCAGGACTGGGGCTGGCGATCGCAGATTGGCTGATTCGGATTATGGGCGGCGACATCAGCGTTGAGAGCAGCCCTGGGCAAGGTTCAACCTTTCGAGTGGAATTACCTCGGCAAGTGAAGTAGAAAGCGAGAGTACCTTCTTGCCTCAGTCTCCAGCCCCAGCCTCTACTAAACCAACAGACGCTCCAAGGCATAGACATCAGGAATACAGAGAATATCCCGCTCACGTAGGATCAGCCCTTTACGCTCCAGCTTACTCAGCACGCGAGTCACCGTCTCCCGTGCCAGTCCGCTAAGGCTGCTAAGTTCGCGGTGGGGCAAGTTTGGAATCTCAATTCCCTGTTCTCCCCGCTTTCCCTGACCATCCGCCAAAAATAGGAGAATGTCTGCTACTCGCGAGACGCTATCTGACTCTCGCAGTCTCAACCGCCGGTTGACCTGACGCAGTCGTCGCGCCATTAGCTGAGCTAACCGAATACCCGCTTGGGGCTCTGAGTTGATTAGCTGCACAAAATCCTGAGCAGGCATGTTGCCGATCGCCGTTGGAGCTAATGTAATTACATCCGTTGAGCGTGGCACCTCATCTAGAGGAGCCATTTCACCAAAGACTTCGCCCTTACCCAGAATATTGAGTGTGACTTCCTTTCCATCCAAGTTGTAAGTCCGAATCTTTACCCACCCTTCCAGGATGAAGTAGACTGAGCTGCCCCAGTCGTTTTCCAACAAAATTACCTGATTCGGCGGGTGGCTCCGAATAACAACGTGAGCAGTCGCCTTATCTACAAGGGCTTCTGGCAAACCGTCGAAAAAAGGAGCAGATCGAATCAGTGAATCGTTGCGGGATTCACGGGGGCTGTACCGGTCTTCCATGAAGCCATCATACTCAAACTCTGAGGTCAATAAACGCTTATTGGGGAGGCGAGGGGTGCTGGCAACAGCTTGTCTGGTTAAGCAAATGCCCTATTTAGAGCATCTTCCAGCGCTAAGCAACTTAATGAAGCGTTCAGCTAAGAACACAACCTAACCTGTGCTTACCAGGATGCTCCTTGTTTAGGCGTTAAAACGATCGCCCTAGCAGCATACCGCTTCAGCAATACCAGCGTCTAGGTAAGCGAAGTAGGAAGCCAAAATCTCCCAATGTCGCCTTGACAAGTTGTCCAGCAACCTCACAGCCATCATAACCCAGAGTCATCCTAAGACCGGAAGAAGCGCCAGGTGTTAGGGGGCTTCACCCCCCATCAGCGAATAGCTACTGTGTTGAGAATGAACCTAGAATGGCATCGTTTCTGGTGGAGCTAGATCTGTTCCGGCGATCGCCCCTGCCCCACTTGCTCTCATTCCTGGAATCACGTCCAGCCGCTGATTTCGACTAGTCGTTTGAGCGAGTTCCTGTGAGGAGTCCGGCTCAGGGTTAAATGCCCCATCCGGGAAAGGCTGCTGAGCCATCCATGCTAGTCCTCCTACGGCTCCTGCCATCAATGCTGCATATCCAAAATATAGGTGGACAGGACGCAAGCAGGAAGACGTTTCGTCTGAAATTTGCCAGGAGGGAAGCACCGTCTTAGCGGTGTCAGGAGCTGGCAAAGCCTCCGCCATGGTTGCCCCATCTAGCTCTAAAGCATCTCCCACACGTCGAATAAAACCGCGCACATAAACGTCTTCGGGCAATTGCTCAACCTGACCGTCTTCCAATGCCTTGAGTTGATGAATTGGAATCCAGGTAAGGCTATGAAGTTGGTTAAGAGAAAGAGATTTAGCTTGACGGGCATGGCGCAGTTCTTGACCAATTTGTCGCACTAAAATCTCGCGCGGTGGGCTAGAAGGCTGAGCGGTCGCATCAGGCTTACTGGGATCAACCTTCGCCAAGATGCCAGCACGCGATCGCTTTGATTTTGAACACAATTCTGCCTTTGGCGAAATTGCCAAACCACTCGACGAAGCTACCTCAGACTTTTCACGCAAGTTTGAGATGGCTTGAGGAATACTGTCTTGGATAGGCTCTTGGGCAGAGGAAATGCCCTCCTGCTGGCTCAACAGGCTAGCAGCATGTTGTACCTCCGACTGATTGGCAGTTGCAGGTACCTGATATTGTTTGACAAGCTGACGGAGAGCTAAACGAATTGCCTCTCTGCAAGCTGATTTGATCAGTGCTTGAGGACCTTCGATCGCCTCTCCTACAGTTTTTTGTAAGCTCGACAAAGCCCGACGGTAGGTTTCACTGTGATAAAGCTCGGCTTCGACTTGGTTGAAGATGGTCCTTAACTTTTCTTGTGAAAGTGCAATTCTTGTATTTTCAGCCCCTTCAAGGCAGTAGGTAGGTGTTAGTGCCACGATTCTCTTATCTCCGTTGCTCAATCAAACAGCGTGTAAAGTCAGGCAACATAGGCTGAGACGGAAGCACAACTCCAGACTCCCCCCTCAATCCTGCGAAATCTTCTTAATTAACCAATTTCCAGGACTCCCAGGTTGTCGTATCACTTTTCCTACGGATTGGTAGCAATTCCGGAATCAAAAGCAGAAATCTGGAACTTTGCCCCAGGTAACGGAGTTGCTGCAGAAAGGCTTGGCGCAGCACCCCCTTTAAAAGCAAAAAGGGGACGTATTGCGCCCCCTCCCTATTTATTTATGTTCATGAATTATTTCTATTCATGAGCTAAGTAATGCTTTTGGTAGAAGCGGGTTCAAATCGAAACGCCCTATTCTAGATACGAACAAGAGATGTTGATGGATGAGTGGGCGTTCAAGTAACCTTTAGCTACGAAAATGCTCTTCCGGCCGGTAGGCGTTTTGCAAGCAGCGTTCCAGGTGTCGAATGTTGTGAGAATACCAAAATCTCCGAGGACGGAGGATTAGTGGTTTCTGAGCGCTGAACAGCGGCTGGTTGAGATAGCTCCACAACGGGAAGTGATTCCTATTAGGTTTACGATTCATAGCTAATGGATGTGAGAAGAGAAGAGATAAGAGGGGATGAGTCTTTGGGTCTGCACTAGAACGTGCGACTTAGTGACCTAGTATAATCGTGCCCAAATCCGCTGCAAAATTTCTCAAACTCAGAAGGTGCTATTCTGCTGCTTTCGACG
Organism: Cyanobacteria bacterium FACHB-471; assembly: GCA_014695345.1. GTDB lineage: Bacteria > Cyanobacteriota > Cyanobacteriia > Elainellales > Elainellaceae > JAAUTN01. The sequence continues at coordinate 256,409 of JACJOC010000115.1, read as the reverse complement.
AAATTGTGCGTTGCTATTTGGAACGAGGGGCGATCGCAGGTAAATCTGTAGTCGCCCTTCTTAGTCTTACTGCGTGAGATTGAGCAGAACGTAATTTTTAGGTGGAAATATGAGTACCTTCATCCAAAAATTACATTTCAACAGCCGTTGATTCCTGATCGACAGGCGGCAAAGTTCAAGAAACCATGACTAAAATTAGTCTCTGACAGTGCCATCTGGCATGATAGTTCGGCTTAAATCAGCCCCTTCCAGGACAGTTTCTTCTAAATGAGCATCCTGTAAATTTGCGTCACTCAAGTTAGCTCCCTCCAAAGTTGCCTGTTGTAGGTCAGCCCCGCTTAAGTTGGCATTACTAAGATTAGCTTCACTCAGCTTGGCACGCGGAAGTTTTGCTCCCAATAGATTAGCCTGATTTAGATTAGCGCTAGACAAGTTGGCGTCGCTTAAGTCAGCCCGATTTAACCGAGCGCTAGTTAAGTTAGCTTCACTCAGGTTGGTTCCACTGAGGTTGGCGTTGAGCAATCTGGCATTGTTTAAGTTGGCGCTGGTTAGGTTTGCCTGTTGTAAATCAGCCCGACTCAACTCAGAGCGACTTAACTCGGCTTGGCTTAGGTTAGCGCTGCTTAAGTTGGCGCTGCTTAGGTCAACTCCAAGCAAAACAGCGTTTTGCAAGTTTGCTTCACTCAGATCAGCACTGCTTAAATCTGCTCGGTTGAGCCGGACTTCGCTGAGGTTGGCATAACAGAGGATTGCACCGCTCAAATAAGCGGCAAGTAAGTTGGCGCTACTCAAGTTGGCATTGCTTAAGTTTGCCTGATTTAAGTCAACTCCACTGAGGTCGGCACCGCTAAAGTCAGTACTGTGCAGGTCGGCCTTGCTGAGGTCGGCACCGCTGAAGTCTGAGTTTTGCAGATTGGCTCCACTGAGGTCAGCCCCAGCAAGTTTGCTTTTGCTCAGGTCGCAACTGCTAAAGTCAAGAGTCACTTGTGGATTTTCTTGTCGCCACTGATTCCAGCGACCGACATCTTGTTTGAGTAGAGTGAGTTGTTCCTCATTTGCCATAGCAAGCGTTTCCTAAAACCTGGCGCTGATTCTACAGAGGCATGATAGCCAACTTCAACGAGGGGGGTTGCCTTCCTTTTAAGACTATACGCAGACGGTGATATTTCTCCACGTAAATCACGATTGCTGTAACACGCGGTCAATCCTGTGCTAGAAATTATTTCAGTTTGCGATCGCCCGCACCGGGTTGGAAGCTTAAGCCAGGATTGCAGTGCTTCAGGGAGAGAGTTGTGAATCCAAAAAATATCTTGCTGCTGTCTGGAGCTTCGGTCGCGCTGTTAGTTCCCCCAGCGATCGCCAACCAGCCCACCGAATCGATCCCCGATTCATCTCCTGCTATCGAAACCGATTTACAGACACCCGGATCGATTGTGGTGGAAGTGCAGGTTGCTCAGCCAGAGCAAATAGTGGAGGCAGTGGAGGAAATCGCCCCAGTTGCTCCTGTGCCTTCCGTCAGCCCTCCAGAGCCATTTGCTCCAGATTTTTCTGCGCCTGCACCGGAAGCGATCGCCCCTACTTCCCCTGAGCCCTTAGAAACAGAGATTGAGTCTATTCCAGTTGCTGCTCGAGCCGATGAAATAGTTGCCTCTCCATCAGAGGAGCCACTAGAGCTGGATGAGAAATTGGACAAATCGGTTGCTGCTGTAGCTGAAGCAAGTCCTATTTCCCCCGCAGCTTCCTCTGAACCGATTGAGTTAATTGAGACAGTTGAAGAAACTGAGTCAACTGAAGAATTGGATGAGCCAACTGAAAATCCTTCATTTGAGGCGATCGCTCCCAGTGCAGAATTCCCTAATGAACACTCTGAGAATTCGCTTGTTGAGTCGCCAAGTGAATCAAGTAATCAGTCAGACCACGAATTAGATCGTGAGTTGTTCAATGAATCTTTGAATCAGTCTGAAAATGAATGGACCGAGAATTCTCCTCGTCTCTATGGAGCGTCTGAAGCAGAAGCAGACCTGATCGAGCGGCTGGCTCAAGACGATCTTGATTACTGGACATCCGACGAGTGGATTGACCTACTGTTGTCTGAAGATGACCTAACAGAAGGTACCGGGAGATATAACTTATCTACTGATCCCGCAGTTCCAGAATCGAATCAGGAAGCAGAACTCCCCCAAACACAACTTGAAGCGGCACAGTCCGATCTACCAAGGGATGTCACCTTAGATTCTGATCCCCATCTGCCTGAGACTAATGCACCACAAACACTTAACTCAGCTAGTACTGCTCCAGCTAGTGCTGATACCAGTAGTACTGATAACGATTTTGATACAAGCTTTGCTAACGAAGCTGAAACAGCACCGAGATATCGTTTGGTAGTAGACGATCGCGTCATCCTCAACGTCGAGCCCTACCGCTTCGATTGGAAGCCTTCTCATAATCCTGACTCAATTCGTAAGCAAAAATTGAGAGGGCGATCGCCCGCCGTCAGTCCAACTTCTCAAACTGCCATCAGTGCAGGCATTGGCTTTAATTTACGAGTATCTAACCGGGCACAGTTGCAGTTCGCTTACGGTGCCCAACATGCAAATGAGTTGGAGCCAAAGTCAAAACTAAGTCCGTCTGTCCAACCAGCAACGGAAACGCCCATTTCTGCTCAGGGTGTAAAGGTAGCGCTAACTAGGGCAGATCAGCCAATCAAGACAAACAGTTTGATTGAGAAAACCGAGAAAGCCGATTTAGTAGAAAGAATTAAGCCAGTAGAAGGAAGTAGTCCCGTCAGGGAGACTACCAGTTCCAGCACTTCTACTAATCAGTCCATCAATCCTATGAGGGAAATTCAGTCTGTTACTTTCAAAACAGAAAAGACTAACGTTGCAAGTGAATTGAGCAGACCTGCCTTCAATTTCAACCGTTCTTTTGAATGGCGGATTGCCCCTACCGTTGTTTTGAATACTTGGGGTGGCTTGACCGTTAATCCTTTGCCGCCAGAATCTCCCATTCTTTCCTTAACCTATTTGTTTTACCTGGGCTTTCCTGATCCCCTTGATCAGGAAGGCGATCGCCTAGTTTTCATGGCTGGGCAACCTTCCCGTTCAACAGATGATAGAGAGTAGGGTAAGGGAGTACGTGATTACCTCCGCCTTATTTCATCCTTCCCTTATGCCATTGCAGCAGGTGTCCTCCCAAAGACATAGAAGCGATCGCCGCTGTCTAAGCTAGAGATACATCACTCCACTTTCCCATGAGCAACTCCCCCTCTCGTAATCCGGTTTTGCTAATTCACGGCATTGACGACACTGCTATCCTGTTCAACCGCATGACCTCCTATCTTCACCAAGGAGGTTGGACAGTTCACAGCCTGGACTTGATCCCCAATAATGGCAGCGTCGGGTTAGACAGACTAGCTCATCAGGTTGCAAATTACATTGAGCAAAACTTTGCGCCTGACCAGCCAGTTGACCTGATCGGATTTAGCATGGGTGGGATTGTTAGCCGCTATTACGTGCAGCGTTTGGGTGGAATTGACCGTGTGCAGCGATTCGTCACAATTTCGTCTCCTCACAATGGCACCTGGACAGCTTACTTTCGCCCCAACTTGGGCGGCAACCAGATGCAGCGAAATAGCGCCTTCTTGTATGACCTAAATCAAGACGTGGCAGCGCTGGCACAAATCAACTTCACCTCGATCTGGACACCGATGGATCTAATGATCCTGCCTGCCGTGAGTTCCAGACTGCCCGTTGGTCGTGAAGTGATCCTCTCTGTTCCCAGTCATCCTCAGATGGTGACAGATGCTAGATGCCTGAAAGCTGTTGCGGATGCTTTGTCAGAACCGCTGCAAGTGTTGCCTAGCCCGGATCTCCGACTTGAGCAAATGTTGCCTCTCCAAAAATAGCGCTGGGATGACAGTAAAACTTAAACTCCAGCAGGTTGTAGAACGGATCTTCTAAAAAGAAGGTACAGTGTTCCAGCGGTGAATCAACAAACCTGCGCTTGGGCTGTTGATGAAACTTCAGCCCTTTGTGTTGCGCTCTTTCTAACAACGCTTCCCAGTCCGCCTCGGTAGTAAACACTAAGCCAAAATGCCTGGGGTAAATTCCCTTCTGCGGCATCAGTGGTTCCTGCGTTACCTGTGCCACAATTTGGTGTCCGTGGAGATTGAGGATGAGCGATCGCCCCCCTTCCCGTCCTGGCTCACAGCCCAACCCATCCACATAAAACTCTCTGGTTTGAGTCAAATTGCTCACTGGAAAAGCTAAATGAAATAAAGTCTGCTGCATGGCACCCTTGTACAAATTGACTGGTTTCTGATAGCAATTGAACTGAACAACTACAAATTAGGCTTTTAATTCACACTAGCAACTCTAAACAGTTCACTTTAGTCAATTGAGTTGCTAGTTTGCTGCTAAACGTTTTCAACTTTTGTACCCTGTATTACAGTATGGATGGGTTATTTGTCCATTATCTAAAGTTGCTAATCCACCATTTTCTTTCCGTTGTATGTGATCAATTGAAATTGAGTTGACATGAATTAAACCGTCGCAAATTTTGCATCGAGGCGCATTCTGCAATGCCTCCTTCATGTAAACTCCACTCTTCTTGCTTGTATTAAAATCTTTTTCAAAAGAATCGGCTTGTTGAGAAGTTCTGCGAATGCTTAAGTATTTAAACTCACTGGTAGATAAAATTTCATCTAGGATATTATCGATCGACTTTTCAGCTATTAGCTTAGCGATGATTTCCTGAAAAAACTTTGATGTGTGCTTATAACTTTTCTGGACATCCTTATACTTTAAGTAAATCTGTTGGCTTAAATAGTCATACCCTACAAGAAAATTTTCAAACTCTCCTCGTACTTTAATGAAGTCATTTATCTTTTTTCGTTTATCTAGTTCCATCACAAAATCAACAATGGCAAGGAAAGAAGCTGCCTTGTGCCGTCCGTCTTTTGAATAAACATATATAGCTGGATGCAATCCTAAAGAAGAAGGATTATTGCCATTTAATCTATAGGTAACTCTTCTAATACTCTTTAATATTTTTATTGTTTCTTCGCCTGTTTCATCATTTTCGACTCCTTTATTATTAAAGTCTATGTCGTTTACAATGTTCACAAAATCTAAAATTAGCGGCAAAGTTTGAGGAGAATATAATTTACCCCCTATGGGTATATCTAGAGTTTTTATTGGGGTTTTCAACTTAGGATCAAAAAGTATTTTGTTAATCTCCTTAGCCAGTTCTTGTATCTGATTTTGTGTCTCATCAGAAAAAGATGACCAATATTTGTGACCCTTGCCACTCCTAAAAATTGCACGCGCAGCAATACTATTGGGCTTTTTTCTGGACTCAAGGAGCTTCAGCTCAGTTTTATTGATTGGAGCAGCTTGTTGATTGATTTTAAAGAACGAACTTTCTGCCTTACTTGCATCACCCTCAACCCATTGAAGCTGGATTGCTAAAGCTGCTAAATTTTTAGCGTACTGAATAACTTGCGGTTTAACTTTATCAGGGCGTGTCAAAGCCAACTTGAAATCATCGTATGAGCCAATTGTTTTGTTTATTAACTTGCGTGTTTCTTGAGCAACATCCAGTTGCTCATCAGGAATTTCACCATCGTAAAAGTCTTTTGAAACTCTTCCATCGCCGTAGTCATCATTTACCCAAGCAGACAAAGCACTTAATCTATGGCTTCCGTCAATAACAAATAGATAACCGGCCGTACTGCGCCACAAAATGATTGCTGGTATTAAATCACCTTCGATAAAGCTTTTGATGAATTCATAAATTTTTTGACTGTCCCATTCATTAGTTTGTCTTTGAAAATCAGGCTTTCTAATGTTTGAGAAGAAAAATGAATCTGCTTTAATATCCTCAATAGAAATTGTTTCTTTCTTTCTACCAGGATTTGTATTCTCACCCACTTCAAAATCTTCCCTTGGGATCAAAGCATCTAAATTAACTTTAGCCATAGACTTGGTTCACTTCTTTTTTGCTCAAATACTAAATTTAGAATCATATTGACAAGAAAATGCTTTATTTATCCAACAAGGTTCAGTACTAGGATTTCAATAAATAGAAATGGACGAAGTACATAAGCCTTAGAGAATTAAAGCAGTCTATCTTCTTGAAACTTGCCATAAACTTTATTTACTCTCTACCTTTATAAATGCCTTAATTCTCAGTGAAGTAAATTCAGACATAAACAGACAGGGGTAAGATACTGACACCATTGTTAACTTCGATTCAAATACCGCTGGTTAAGCACTTCAGTCTATGGTAGCTTCTCCATAGAAACTGATGAGAAATCCTGGGTCTGCAGTTCTTTACCCAGTGGTTCGTTGTGCCAATCTTCCTAGATACGCTACTACCTCTGATCGCAAATTTCTGACCTCTATGTTCCTCTCTCCTGATTTCATAGCTCCTTGGTTGATTGGTACTGGGCTCAACGCAGTTCTACTAGCGATCGCCTATTTTGCCCCCAAAAAGCTCCTGACCCCAGCGGGATACATTCACGCCTGGATTTTGGGAGTCATCCTCTGGGGAACGTTGGGCTGGCGAGGTTACGTAGTGATGATGTTCTACTTCCTGGTTGGCTCTGCTGTGACGCGAATCGGCATGGCAAAAAAAGAAGCGGCGGGCATTGCCGAAAAGCGATCGGGGGCACGCGGACCAGAAAACGTTTGGGGATCTGCCTTGACGGGTACGATTTGTGCCCTAGCTGCCTATGTGCTCGGCTTTAGTGAATCGGCGGAGTTACAAACATTCATTCCCCTGCTGCTGTTGGGATATGTTGCCAGTCTCAGTACCAAACTTTCGGACACCTCTGCTAGTGAGGTTGGTAAAGCTTACGGTAAGCACACCTTCTTGATCACCACCCTCAAACCCGTACCACCTGGAACTGAGGGAGCGGTTAGCCTGGAAGGAACACTGGCAGGCGTAGTCGCTTCGGTGGCGATCGCTCTAATCGGTTGGGCAGTCAATCTGATCAATCCGCTGGGTGTGCTGCTGTGCGTGATTGCTGCCTTCATCGCCACCAACTTAGAAAGCGTGATCGGTGCAACCTTACAATCCAAGTTTGACTGGTTGACGAATGAAGTAGTCAACATTCTGAATACCCTGATTGGAGCGATCGCCGCCATCCTATTGGCTTTAAGCATTAGGGCGATCGCCTTGTAGAGAGGCAACAAATTACGTCTCCCTAGTGCCAATCCTTCTCACCCCAAAGGAATTTTTATGCAGCGCGATCGCGTTCGAGCACCAGAATTACCCCAAGACTATCCCTGGTTGAATAGCGATCGCCCCCTTGCGCTCAAAGCATTGCGGGGCAGAGTTGTTCTATTAGATTTCTGGACGTATTGCTGCATCAACTGCCTGCACGTTCTGCCAGATTTGAAATATTTGGAGCAAAAATACAAAAATTGCCTCACCGTCATTGGCGTTCACTCTGCCAAATTTGACCACGAAAAGGATGTAGAGAACGTGCGTCAGGCAATTCTGCGCCATGACATTGAGCATCCAGTGCTGTTAGACCAAGACTTCAATGTTTGGCAACAGTACGCAGTTCGAGCCTGGCCAACGTTGATGGTAATTGACCCAACTGGATATGTGGTTGGCTCCGTTTCAGGTGAGGGACATCGGCAAGCGCTCGACGACCTGATTGAGCAGATGATCCAGGAGCATCGCCAAAAAGGAACCGTTAATTTTGAGAAATTGAGCTTAGTGCTGGAGAAGGAGCGATCGCCCCTCACCACCCCACTTGCCTTTCCCGGAAAAGTTTTAGCAGACGCAGCTAGCGATACCCTCTTCATCGCTGATTCTGGATATCACCGCCTTGTTGTCACCAGCCTTGATGGAGCCATCAAACACACCATTGGCACTGGAACAGTGGGACTGCAAGACGGCAGCTTTGCCGATGCTCAGTTTGCTTCACCCCAAGGCATGGCGTGGGATGCAGAAACTCAGCTTCTCTACGTTGCAGACACAGAGAATCACGCAATTCGCCAGGTTGACTTCCAGCACCAAACCGTTCTTACCCTGGCAGGAACTGGAGAACAAAGCCGCAACATCCGTCCTCACAGCGGCATTGGGCTAAAAACTGCCCTAAATTCTCCCTGGGATTTGGTCAAACTGGGTAATCATTTGTTTATTGCAATGGCAGGTTCACACCAGATTTGGCAAATGAATCTGGAAAGCGGCATCGTCAGTACCTACGCAGGCACAGGAGCCGAATCTTGCGTAGATGGGCTAGTCAACGATGCCGTTTTTGCACAACCCAGCGGCATTGCAACTGATGGGCAGGAACTTTATGTGGCAGATAGTGAATCCAGTTCAATTCGGGCGATCGGTTTAGCTGAAATGCCCAAAGTGCGAACTGTTTGCGGTAGTGGAGAACTGTTTGGCTTTGGTGATGTCGATGGGAAGGGCACAGAAGCCAGACTGCAACACTGCTTAGGGGTGGAGCCTGGAACCAACGGACAGCTTTGGATCGCTGACACCTACAACCACAAAATTAAGCAGGTCGATTTACAAACCGGATTTTGTCGAACCGTTTTGGGGAATGGCGAGGCTGGGCTGAGGGATGGAGAGGCGATCGCCACCCAATTCTCAGAACCCTCAGGCTTAAGCTTCGCTGGAAACTTCTTATACATTGCCGACACCAACAATCACGCTATCCGCCGCGTTGCGCTCGATACTCTGACTGTGAGTACCCTATCCTTTGCTGGACTCTGCGCGCCAAACGTTTGCTTTCCAACAAACTAAGAACGGGAGAGGGCTTAAGCCCTCTCCCGTTCTTAGTTTGAAGCGATACTAGTTGGGGCAGCTAGGAAGCGATCGCTCAGCATAACGACAATCAAAATAATTCAATGCATCTCGGCTTGATTCAAAGCTGTCTGATTGAATAGGGCTACCGTTCGGGTAACCGCGTCGAGTCCAAATTTTTAAGTAGTACTGAGCACCATCATCCGTTCTCCAAAGTTCATAGGCATAGTTGCCACCTGTGCCATTGCCAACCCGAAAGTCAGCTAGCGCTGCTCCCGCAGTCAGCAAAACTGTAGCCGTTGCCAAAACTGAACCGAACGTAAGCATTAATTTTTTCTGGCTCATTGGGAAAATACTTAGATACAGGCTGAATGTCTGTATCTAGACTGCCCAAGCTCCCGCCTGAATTAGGGAAAGTTGTGTTAAAGCAGGTTGAAGAAATCGTCAAGATTGGAAAGGAATCGGACGAGTATCACTTCTTACATAGAGCGGATGGCGTGGCTGTCCTGATTGATTAACAGTCAGACAGCAAACACGCCGATGCTCAGAGACTAACTGCAAAACGGCTTGATCTCGTTGGTTCAATCTGCCCCAGTTACCCCATGCTACAACCAGCATCTCAGCAGTTTGCATAGCTGCACTCAGATAACGGTCATTTTTGTTCCCAATTGGGTCAGTTGCTTGCAGCAAATCCTTCAAGTGCGTCGCACGATAGGCAAACAGATTGACCACTTCCAAACAGCCATATCTCCAAGACTGAGCAAAGCTGATGCAGCGGCGAATCGTTGGATCGTTCTTTTCGGCATCTGCGGAACTAGGGTTCAGCATGATGAATCCAACTTTTGGTGCGTTTGCATCCCATTCTCGCCATAGGGAATAGCGGTAGGTGCCTGTGGGGTCGAAGGTTGCTCCTGTTTTAAGCTGCACTGGAGGGGTGGAGGGATAGGCGTGTTTCTTAAATTGCAACTATCCAAATTTTGGCATTGGAAATAGTCATACTCGCAGCATTCAACTTTGAAGCTTAAGGAAATTAGCTACAGTGAACGACTCTAAATACTTGCTCAGGCGAGGTTTGCTTGGTGTAGCTCTGTGTGGAGGTGCAATGCTAGTTGGTTGTGCTAGCTCTCCCTTGCCTGCGGGTGATTCGACGGCGAGTGCCCCAGCTTCAACGGGAACTCCAATGGCAGGGCAAAATTTTGCTGAAACAGCCGACGTAGCGGCAGCACCTGTGGTTGCTGAAGTGCCGCGACTGCTTCCTCAAATGATCAAAACGGCAGACATTACAGTTGTGGTGGATGCAGTGGATGAGAGCCTTCAACGGGCAACGGCGATCGCTCAACAGCAGCAAGGCGATATATTAGGTTTACAAAACCAGACTCCGCCCAATGACTACTACCGCCACACCGCTTCACTTCAAATGCGAGTGCCTCAAGAGCGGCTAGAGCTAACTTTAGAGGCACTCGGCGAATTGGGAACTGTACAGCGGCAGTCCATTACGGCTGAAGATGTCTCAACCCAGCTTGTAGATTTTCAGGCGCGGCTAAGAAACCTGCGAAAGTCAGAGGAAATGCTGCTGCAAATTATGGAGCGATCGGGCGACCTCGGTGAAGTGCTGAAGGTCGCTCAAGAACTCAGCACAATTCGCAACTCGGTTGAGCAGATCGACGCTCAGCTTAGCAGCCTGCAAAATCGGGTAGCATATTCAACCATCAACTTGAGCTTAGAAGGGGCGATCGCCGATGCTCCAGCTCAGCGGGCGCTCGGCATCCAGCTTCGGGAAACCTGGGAAAGCGCCTCTCACTCAATGGGCAAGCTGACAGTTGATTTCATTCAGCTCAGCATTTGGCTAGCGGTTTATAGCCCCTATCTTTTGATCTTTGCAGGAGCCACTGTTTGGGGATATCGCCACTTAAAACAGCAGCGATCGCACTCTGCTCCTGCTACCTCAGAAGCAACTACGCGAAACACTTAACTCGGTGCCAGTTCTTGTCTTCATCCTGGCAATAGTAGCAACCTTCCCACCAAGTACACTGAATATAGGAATCGTCCACCATGCGGCTTTTAGCTGGCTGCTCATTGCTCAACACATTAACAACTTCATCCTTCCGATCAGCCGCTTTAGCTGCAATGCTATCTAGCGTCTTTTTCAGAGATTCAGGAATTGCATTGTCCTCAATTGCTAAGTTTTCCTGCTTTACCTTGATTTGCTTTATATCTGGTTTCATCTCTGATAGATCTCCCTCTATCATTGTCATCATTTCATTACTACCTACCACGGTTCTAGCGGATCAACCGCACTGTTTGGGATATTCTCAACTTTATTTAAGGTCAACGTAGGCAAAACTCTCAGAAACTTGACGTTTTTTATGATTACTTGTCCAAATTGCGCCCACGCCAATCCAGAAACGGCAACAGAATGCGAGGCTTGCTATACGCCTTTACCAGCGCTGATTTCCTGCCCTAACTGCAGCGCTAGAGTGTCAGCAGCGGCTCACTTTTGTGGGCAATGTGGACACGACTTGCACCAGAGCGAATCTCAGGGACAGCTTCCAGTGCAGCCTCCGGCACCGCCATCTCAACCGCTTGCTCCTACCATAATTGGAAATACAGGAGAAATTGAGAATACAGGAGACGAAACTTCTATGCCTCAGCATCCTGTTCCACCTGACCCTGTCTCTTTGCCACCAGATGTTCCTCCTGCGTTAGCTGGGACTTCAGTGTCCGCAATGTCCTCGACGGAAGCACCGGGGTCTGAGGCTCCTGATCCGCTATCACCCGCTGCACAGATGGAACCTGCCGTATCTCAAAATTCTTCTGACTTGCCTCCCATTATTTCCGGCAGTGCCGATTCTGGTCAGGCTGCTGGCAGTGCTTCCGCCCCTGATGTCACTCAACCGCCATCTCCAGCGGCTGCGGGTAGTAGAGTTCCAGATACTAGCACTCGGCTCCAGCAAACGGCTGCTCGTTTGTTTCACGTTCAAAGCAACAGCGTGATTGAGTTGCCACTTCACGTCAACGTCATTCACATCGGTAAGCCCAATGGTCAGATTCCACCCGATATTGATCTGTCAGGCATGACCGACTCCGATATTGTGTCGCGCGTACATGCTGACATCCGGGTTGAGGGAGATATGTTCTATTTGGAAGATTTGGGCAGTTCAAATGGAACTTATGTGAACAACCTGCCGCTGCAACCGGGCGATCGCCATCGATTGCGTCCGGGCGACCGGATTTCGTTTGGTAAAGGCGATAAGGTTAGTTTCTTGTTCCAGTTTTCCTAAACCTGGGTACCCTAAAAAAAATTTACCGAATACGGGTTTTGCTTATATCGTGTAACCTGTACACAAGGCAGCTTTTAAGGCGTTTCGCAGCACTCACTGGGTGTTGTGTACTTGCTTAGGAGCCGTGCATTAAAGGGTAATGGGCTGGTATGTGTCCCCTCTGGTGCGATCGCCAGAGTAAAGAGTCCCCAAGGAAGTCTCAAGATGCTTGTTTGTCCTAACTGCCAGTTTGACAACCCTGACAGCGGGAAGTTTTGCCAAAACTGTGGGCTTTCTTTAACCGAGCGGGTCTGCCCAATTTGCGAATCTGCAAATCTGCTCAATGTTGAAAACTGCTCACAGTGTGGTGCGGTCGTTGGTACGACCTGGCAGGCAATTGTTTCTAGGTCTTTACTGGCTCAAGGTTCTGCTAGTGCAGCAGTGCAGCAGTCCACGCAAGCAGAAGTTGCTAACTCCTTGAAGTCTCTGCCAGTCGGAGCTTATCTTGACATTCAGCAGCGCTATCGACTCCTTGCGCCTCTACCAGCATCGTCAATGGCAACGGATGTAGAGGTCAGGGTACTGGACTGCCAACCGTTTCAGCTTTCCCCCCTGGAAGTGTTGTTAGGCTACCCTCTAGATGAAGAATCGATCGAAGCAGAAGATTCGACTGCCACTGCTGCTGAGTCTGATTCTATTCAAGCAATTGACTTAATTGGACAATCTGAAAGTGCTGTAAAGACGGCTATTTCACCGATCGCTCAAATCTATTTAACGCTACAGGAACAGCTTTATCCCTCCTTGCCGCTGATTCATGATGCCTGGGAACGTGACGGGCAAACTGTAGTTCTGCTGGAGGATCGAACACATTTACCGCTGCTAATGGATTTGTGGAGTGATCCAAATGTGCTGCCCATTCAGGTTTTGCATTGGCTCCATGAAATGACGGAACTTTGGGCCGTGTTACAGATTCAACATTGCTGTCAGAGTCTTTTGGAGCTGAACAACTTACGGGTGGATGAAGACCAGCTTTTGTGTTTACAACGCCTGTATTTAGAGAAACCCGAAGGCCCACTGGAGCTAAAGGACTTAGGGCGGGTGTGGCTACTGTTGTTTCAGCAGTCTCAACGAACTCAGCTTGGATCTCTAGCGCAGTTGTGCCAGGATTTGGAGGTGGGGAACATCTCGGCTCTGAATGAACTGCGATCGCGTCTAGAAGCGATCGCTAACGAACTTCAGCCTGACGACCATACACCTGACTTAACGCCAAAGGCTATGCCCGAACTTCCTATCGATCCAGCTAATTCTGATGCAACACCCAGCGCGGTGGAAACCTCCCAAGGGGCTGCGTCTAACTTGAACCCTAATGCGGTTGGCGTGACGGACTTAAGCATGAACCCAGCCATACCCTCTTCAGCCGCAGATCTGAGCGATTCTGATAGCCCCACTCGGCTAGAGTTGGGTGTGCCCGACGAGGAGATTCCAGGTGACAGTGACGATGTGCCAACCGTTGTGTTGCCTATGAAGCTGATGAGCCTGGAAGATGCAGGGCGTACTGATATTGGTCGCCAACGCGACCACAACGAAGATTATTTCAGCGTTCAAACTGAAACAGAGAAATTAGAAAGCCCAACCGGACGCACTCTGCACGCTAGAGGGCTGTACATTCTTTGCGATGGTATGGGCGGACACGCAGGGGGTGAGGTGGCAAGCGCCCTGGCTGTTGATACGCTCAGGCAATATTTTGCTGAAAACTGGCGCGACAATCAGCTACCCAACGAGGAAGCTATCCGAGCGGGCATTCACCAGGCAAACAAAGCAATCTACGACCTGAACCAGCAAAATGCTCGCTCTGGTAGCGGTCGTATGGGGACGACACTAGTTTTGGTGCTAATTCAAGATACGGAAGCAGCGATCGCCCATGTAGGAGATAGCCGCCTTTACCGCTTTAGCCGTAGACGGGGGCTAGAGCAGGTCACGGTCGATCACGAAGTTGGTCAACGAGAGATCCAGCGCGGCGTAGATCCTGCGATCGCCTATGCTCGCCCTGATGCCTATCAACTTACTCAGGCACTAGGGCCCAGAGATGAGAACTTTATCAGCCCAGATGTAGAGTTCATTGAACTCAACGAGGATTTGTTGCTAATCCTCTGCTCTGATGGCATGACAGACAACGATTTGCTCGAAACTCATTGGCGAACCCATCTTGACCCCTTGTTGAATGCTCAAACCAACCTGGAGCTGGGCGTTCAACAGTTAATTGAACTGGCAAATCAGTACAATGGGCACGACAATATTACGGTTGTGACAATTCGAGCTAAGGTACGTCCTAACCTTGAACAATTGAAGTCTTAAGATTCCTAGAATTCAGGCAAAATAAAAACCTTGGGGAAAACAAACGTCGTTGCCCCCAAGGTTCAAATTATGTGATTGAGGTTAGGAACATTCTTGAGTGGGCGTGCAGCTTTGCTTAACTCCTCTCAAAAATTATTCCTACTAAACACGATTGCTTTAGTTGTCTTCCTCCCAAGTTTCAACCTCTATGAGGTCAATAACCGGGTCTTGCATGGAAAATTCGAAATCTTCCAGTTCTTTTTTCCAGTATGACCAGTCGTCGCCATACAGAAGGGCAATCTTCCAAATGCTGTCTGTTGGCTTTAGCAGCTTTGAGTCTACAAGCGATCGCACTTGACGCTGAAGCTTCACCATTGGGTGAGCAACTTGTTGCTCCATAACACTTTCAGGCATGATGATTGAATTTTTCAAATATCTTCAAAGAAATTGCCTAATTGAAATACAGCACCTCTGTATGCGGCTTTACGAAATGCTGTTAGGCCTAATCTCTAATATAGTAACATATCACGAAAAATCTTGCTGTTACAAATTTCAGCAGTTTTTCTGTGCGCCTTGTTACTCTGTACATTATGACATTATGCGACCGCATAATGTGGGCTTCCCAAAAAAATTAAGATGGGCTTCCCGACAAATAGGTTAACTTAAGGAAATAGCCTTAAGATATTGACTCTCCGTTGAAATGGCTGTAACGTAGGCATCCTGCCTGCTTATATAAAAGTCAGGAGAAGCTTGAGCAAGCTGTCTGTGCTAGAAGTAGATTTGCAGATTTGCTCGGCTTTTATAGCGAATAATGTCTTGTGCGGTTTCAACCTGAGATTGTTGAGGCTATAATAAGGGTTTTGGGAAGCTTTAAGGTTACAGAGGGAGAGCTAAATGTCGCGATATCGAGGTCCGCGCCTCAGAGTTGTACGCCGCCTGGGAGAATTACCAGGTCTGTCACGCAAAAGTCCTAGACGGGCATATCCACCGGGGCAACACGGACAGGCGCGGAAAAAGCGCTCGGAGTATGCAGTTCGTCTGGAGGAGAAGCAAAAGCTGCGGTTTAACTACGGTTTGACTGAGCGTCAGCTTCTTCGCTATGTGCGTAAGGCAAGACGAGCATCTGGTTCTACTGGGCAGACGCTCTTGCAACTGCTTGAAATGCGTTTGGACAATACTGTTTTTCGGATGGGTATGGCTCCTACCATTCCTGGTGCGCGACAGCTGGTCAACCACGGGCACGTCACAGTGAATGGACGGGTTGTAGACATTGCTAGCTATCAGTGCAGACCTGGAGACGTGGTCGGGGTAAGAGATCGCGATCGCTCTCGTAAATTGGTAGAGCAAAATCTCCAGTTTCCTGGCTTGGCTCACCTCCCCAGCCATTTAGAGTTTGACAAGAACAAATTTGTTGGCAAGGTCAACAATGTGGTTGAGCGGGAGTGGGTCGCTCTACAAATTAATGAACTGCTTGTGGTTGAGTACTATTCTAGACAGGCTTAATGCTGCTTCTTTAGAATGTGCTGGCTACTTAGAATATAAAAATGGGGCATGATGGTTTTCAATCTCATGCCCCATTTTTTAGTTTCAACTTTTGGGGGTGCAATTCGATATTGCGACCTGCTGAATTATCTGTGTGCTTAGCCTCCTATCTGAGACATCGTGCGAACATAAGCTCCGCCCGTGCCGGATTCTCGCTCTTTGTAGTTGATTTCAGGTTTGGCGGACAGCAGTTGCTGCACCTGTAACCGAATTTCAGAGAGCGGGATGCCTGACCGCAGAGCCGTTTTCAAATCAAGCTGACCGATTTCATTGAGCAGGCAGGGACGAAGCCACCCGTCTGCTGATAGTCTCATGCGGTTGCAGCGATCGCAAAAACACTCGGACATCTGGCTAATGAAACCTAAAGTACCTTTTGCGCCAGGAATTTTAAAGACATCGGCGGGACCATTGCCGCAAACCGTAGCTTCAACTAACCCCCAGCGATCGCGGATTTGCTGTCGCAGTGCTTCTGAGGCAACCCAGCCTTTGTCCTGAAATAAGCCAGCATTGCCAATTGGCATGAATTCAATGAATCGGACGTGCCATTCTCGCTCGATGCTAAGGGCCGCAAGATTCGGCACTTCATGGTCATTCACTCCTGGAATAACCACTACATTCAGCTTCAGCGGGTCAAACCCAACCTGATGGGCAACCTGAATGCCCTGCCAGACTTGCTGCCAGCGCGATCGCCCTCGATTGCCTACAATTCGATCAAAGGTTTCTGGCTCTAGCGAGTCGAGGCTAATGTTGATGCGGCGTAGCCCAGCGTCGTGTAGGTCTTGGGCTAGGTCTGTCAGCAAAAATGCGTTAGTGGTCATGGAGAGATCTTGGGTTTGAGGCAGAGCAGCGATCGCCCGCACCAATTCCACCACACCCGGACGCAGCAGCGGCTCCCCTCCGGTCAAGCGAAAGCGAGTAAACCCATTGGGGATGAATACTTCACGTAGCAGCGTCAGTAACTCATCCTGACTTAAAATGTCCTGTCGTCGAACATATTCCAGTTCTGAGCCTTCAGGCATACAGTACTGACACTGAAAGTTGCAGCGGTCAATCAGACTAATGCGAAGATAATCGACCTGGTTCAACTTCTCACTCCGACACACTTGTGATAACTGCCCTTCTTCCATCGTACAGAAAGCATCGAGGCTGTATATGAGGCTAGGCTGAGATGTTTGTATAACTATAGCGGTCTGATACCGTTTTCATAATGACCCGTGACCCTCTCGCTTACTCTAAAGCACGCCCAGGATATACGCTGCCTGTGTTTGCTTGTGCTGCTGCGATCGCTGCACTGCGGCGCATTCATCAAGTTACTTCCCCCATTTCATCGGTATTGGTCGATCTAGTGGAGCCCTCAGAAACGGTTGAGATTCCAATCGAGCAAAGTGCTAGCCTTCGTGCCGATGCTGCATTAGCGATTGCTTACAGCGATCCGGGAGACAATCTGGATTTGACTCGCGATACTCCCATTTGGGCACTCGTGGAGTTTGGATTGCCAGAACAGACGGAGGCGATCACCCTTCAAGGAGGTGAGGGGATTGGACGGCATGATCAGAACGACAAGCCCGCAATTTATGCCTATGCTCGTCGGCTGCTGCACGAGAACTTGAGCCGGGAACTGGAGCCAGGAGAAAAGATTCGAGTGACAATCATTTTGCCAGAAGGTCGGGCACTGGCTGAACGCACCTCTAACGCAGCTTTTGGCGTAGTCGAAGGCCTTTCCTTGCTGGGAACTTCGGGAATTTCCCAACCACTCAGTGCGCCAGATCAGCTTGCTGTTTACCGAGAAACGTTGCGACAACGAGCAGAATATGACTGTCTGGTGTTTTGTGTGGGCGAAAATGGGCTGGATTTGGCGAAGCAGATGGGTGTGAAGGGCGATCGCCTGCTCAAAACTGCAAACTGGCTTGGTCCGATGCTGGTCGAAGCCGGACTGCAAGGAATTCAAAAGATTCTGCTATTTGGCTATCACGGCAAGCTGATTAAGCTTGCAGGAGGCATTTTTCACACCCACCATCATGTCGCCGACGGACGACAGGAAATCTTTGCGGCTCATGCTGCCAATCAGGGATTGCCGACCGCAGACGTACAGCTTGTTTTTAAAAGCCCGACCGCAGAGGCAGCACTTCAACACCTCCGCCACCTCGACTCAACCACCGGGAGTTGCTGGGTTGAGCAAATTTATGGGGCGATCGCCCAGCAAATTGACCAGCGATCGCACACCTACATTCATGCTCATAGCGATCGCCGGGTTCAAGTTGGCTCTATTTTGTTTGATCGCGATCGCCAAATTATCGTTCAAAGCAAAATTGGCTCCACATTCCTCACTCAGGTTTGTTAAGCTAATCAGAATATCGAATTTCCTACACAAGCTTTATAAGTTCCCTTCGTTTCACAAAGTCGTTTCTTATAGTTCCGTTATCTTTGTCCACTACTGACTTTCATCAGGACTCATCGGTGACTCTACAAACTGAACAACCGCCGTATACGCCATCCGTAGAACGGCTTGATCGCCAGATGATTGTGATTCTGGATTTTGGCTCTCAGTATTCTGAACTGATTGCCCGACGCATCCGTGAGACTCAAGTCTACTCAGAGGTGCTGTCCTACCGCACTACGCCTGAGCAGCTTCAGCAGCTTAACCCCAAAGGCATCATTCTCTCCGGTGGTCCCAACTCGGTGTATGACGCAGGTGCGCCTCATTGTGACCCGGGTATCTGGGGTTTGGGCATTCCTATTTTGGGCGTGTGCTATGGAATGCAGCTGATGGTGCAGCAACTTGGCGGCGATGTAGAGCGGGCTGAAAGAGGAGAATATGGTAAAGCCTCGCTCCACATTGATGACCCAACGGATTTGCTGACCAATGTAGAAGATGGCACCACAATGTGGATGAGTCACGGTGACTCGGTGACTCGATTGCCTGAAGGGTTCGAGCTATTGGCCCATACCGAGAACACCTCCTGCGCGGCGATCGCCCACCACGATCACAAGCTGTATGGCGTTCAGTTTCATCCTGAAGTTGTGCACTCGTTAGGTGGGTTAGCGCTGATCCGCAACTTTGTCTATCACGTTTGCGAGTGTGAACCAACTTGGACAACTGACGCATTTGTCGAAGAGTCAATTCGGGAAATTCGCGCTAGAGTCGGTGACAAAAGGGTGCTGTTGGCCCTATCAGGTGGTGTAGATTCTTCTACCCTAGCTTTCTTACTGCACAGAGCAATTGGCGATCAGCTAAGCTGCGTATTTATCGACCAGGGCTTCATGCGAAAGTATGAGCCAGAGCGGCTAGTCAAGCTGTTCCAGGAGCAGTTTCACATTCCGGTCGAGTACGTCAATGCTCGTGAACGCTTCCTCCAAAAAATTGAAGGAATCGACGATCCCGAAGAAAAACGAAAGCGGATCGGGCATGAGTTTATCCAAGTATTTGAAGAAGAATCCAAGCGTCTCGGACCATTTGACTATTTGGCTCAAGGAACGCTTTACCCAGATGTGATCGAGTCAGCCGACACCAACATTGATCCCCAAACTGGAGAGCGAGTTGCGGTCAAAATTAAAAGTCATCACAATGTTGGCGGGTTACCTAAGGATTTACGCTTTAAGCTAGTAGAGCCATTGCGAAAGCTGTTTAAAGACGAAGTTCGCAAGCTAGGGCGGTCGATTGGTTTGCCCGAAGAAATCGTAAGACGACATCCATTTCCTGGTCCAGGCTTGGCAATTCGGATCTTGGGTGAAGTCACAGCAGAAAAGTTAGATATCTTGCGAGACGCAGACTATATCGTGCGGCAAGAAATCAACCGACAGGGTGTATATCACGATTATTGGCAGGCGTTTGCAGTTTTACTCCCTATCCGCAGTGTTGGTGTGATGGGCGATCAGCGCACCTACGCTTATCCAATCGTGTTGCGATTTGTCTCTAGCGAAGATGGCATGACCGCTGACTGGTCACGAGTTCCTTACGATCTGCTAGAAACCATTTCTACGCGGATTGTGAATGAAGTTAGGGGCGTTAACCGTGTTGTGTACGACATCACGTCCAAGCCGCCCGGCACAATCGAGTGGGAATAGTGCTGTCTACCTTGGGATGTGTACATCGTCACAGTTTTCCAAAGTTTTTTGTGGAAAACCTACGAAAAGCTGTGGAAAACTAGATCGTTCTGTGGAAAACTTTTGGGGGTTGGGGAAAAGTCCGTTCTCTGATCCCCAATTCTCATTTGTAATATCTTCCCCATTTGAGAAAGCTGGTTACCAGATAGAGAATGACGGCTGAGCCGATGATAGCGGGAACGATGGGAACCCCTTCAATGCTCCAGTTTAGGAAGCTGTAGTTGATGGCATAGCGCTGTCGCAACAGCCCAGTTCCCCATTCGCCTAGCCAAACTCCAGTTAGCCCGATCACAATCATGCCGATTAGCTTGCCCGGAATGCGGCGCGGAATCAGGATGGTAGCAATTCCGGCACAAAGAATGGCAATCACAATCTGAACAATCAGATGGGAATGTCCATTGGAGTGTCAGCCTCCTAACGCCTGCGATCGCCGATAAGCTGCAACCACTGCTTCGATCAGGGCTGAGCGAAAGCCTGCTTTTTCCAGGTGAGCAATTCCGGTAATTGTTGTACCACCAGGGCTGGTAACTCCATCTTTCAGTTCGGCGGGGTGCATTCCTGTAGATTGCAGCAGTTCGGCGGTGCCGCGCACAGTTTGTAGTGCTAGTTGAGCAGCGATCGCCCTCGGCAACCCTGCCGCCACGCCGCCATCGGTCAATGCCTCAATCATCACTGCCACGTAGCCTGGTCCAGACCCCGACAATCCGGTGACTGCGTCCATCTGAACTTCTGACACCTCAACGACTTCACCTACCGCCCGAAAAATTTGCTGCGCTAGCTCTAGATGAGAAGGTTGAGTGTGTTGTCCGGGAGCGATCGCCGTCATACCTGCTCCCACTCGTGCTGGCGTGTTGGGCATGGCTCGAATCACGGGCTGACCTGGAAACACCGCTTCTAATTGACTGAGTGGTGTACCTGCCAGAATCGAGATTACGACCTGCTCCCTGAGAGTAGGCTTTAGAGTGGCAGTAACCGTTTTGAAGAGTTGAGGCTTAATTGCGAGTAGCAACGTTTGTGCGTCTGACACAACAGCCTGGTTATCTGCCGTAACGCCAACCCCATATTCTTTTGACAAAAAATCTTGACGCGATCGCTGAGGATCGCTGACTAGAATTTGGTCAGGTGAATAAACTTGCTGCTGAACCAGGCGAGAGAGCAGAGCTTCTCCCATTACGCCGCCGCCAATAATGCCAAGCTTTACAGACACCTGGACGACATTCTCCTGATGCTTAACAAATTACCGAAGAAAAAATAAAGCAGTTTCAAATAACCAAACATTTGGGCTGGTGAAACCTTTGAAGTGCGATCGCAGGAACAATCCTTAAACCAGTTCACCTTTAGTTC
Source organism: Cyanobacteria bacterium FACHB-471 (assembly GCA_014695345.1). Taxonomy (GTDB): domain Bacteria; phylum Cyanobacteriota; class Cyanobacteriia; order Elainellales; family Elainellaceae; genus JAAUTN01. The sequence goes on along the minus strand of JACJOC010000115.1, from coordinate 235,056 downwards.
ACCAACCCGCAGTTAGCTCAACCACCGCTTGCCTCCAACGGATGGATTCTGACTTTCAACAACCCTTGCGTTTTAAGCCATGCGAGCCTGATCGCTGCCAGTCCATGCAGGTGCAGGAGTGGTTGGGCGAGCAGTTCTAGGTTGAGGCTGGTGAATTGGGATGTCGTTTGGAACGCCCAGTTGAGTGCTGACTTGAACGCAGTTAGGTGTGAACAAAAAGATGCTTTCACCAATTCTTTCTTGATGACCGTCAATTGCGTAGGTGCCGCCTGCCACAAAATCTACAGCACGCTGCGCCTGATCTGGGTCCATGATGGTCAGGTTCAGCACAACAGACTTGCGCTCACGCAGTGCCCGAATCGCTTGGGGCATTTCTTCAAAGGTGCGCGGCTCCATCACAACTACCTCAGACATGCCATTTACAGCACCAGGCATTCCGATTACATTGCTCATGGTTGGTGTGGCTCCGGGTTCAGTAGAAAGCATAGCCCGCTCTCTTAGACGACGGCGGCGAGGTTCTTCTTCTTGAACAGGGTGAGCGTTCTCTTCTTGGTAGAGATTCTGGTACTCTTCACCATCCATTTCGTCATACTCATATTCATAATCGACTGGGTCATTTAGCCCAACAAAATCTCGTAGCTTTGTGAAAATATTGTTCACTGTTCGCGCTCCATAACGACTACTAGGGTTTATTCAAAGAGAAGAGCCTTTGGCCAAGTGGCAAATATAGGAAAAGTCCAGATTTTTGAAGAATCGCCTCAGGTCTCAGGTCTTGGGGCAGGATCAAACAAGAAATTAACGATCTTCACCCCTAGAATGGAATCACAATCACCCTGTTTTAGTGCTGTAGATTTGAGTCATCAGTATACATCAATTTCTTGAATCCAATACCTTAATTGCATTGACTTTCGGGAAATTCGAAATCCAGCCTCAAACCCTTCATTCATTTGCTAGAGAATTTTAACCAATTCATTTGAAATTGAGCAAATTTAGAAATGCTGATTGGTGACTGAACGGTTGCAATCTTACAATACCTCCTGGCTTAAAGATTAAGCTGCAAAAACGTATTTTGTTTTGCTGCCTAACCACTGATAAGTAGTGCTGATTTATAGAACCACGTGTTTAGGTATTGCACTACACAATTGAGGTGATTCGGTAATGCCTGTGAGCCAGCAATGGTGCCTGTTAAGAACCTTCTAGCATTGGATTCAGCGATTCAATTCCTACAGGCTAAAGCCAGTCTAAAATATTGAACCGCGTTCTCAGGTTTATAGTAGCCTTTGGTTTCGACAGCCAATGCTGAGTTCAATACTAGGGGTTGAGAAAGGGCGATCGCCTCATGCTCGTTCCCCAAACAAGATTCGTCCCAGACGAATCATCGTCGCTCCTGCTTGTACTGCTAAGGGATAGTCTCCTGACATCCCGATCGATAGCTCTTGCATTTGGATATTGTGCCAACTTTGCTGGCGAATCTTCTCAGCTAAGTCGTGTGTTTGAGTGAACACAGAAAGGGTTTGATGGGGGTCTAACCCATAGGGGGGAATTGCCATCAATCCGACAATATTCAAGTGAGAATATTGGTCCAGCTGCGGCAAATCATCCAATAATTCAGAAATAGTCCAGCCATACTTGTTTGGGTCTGGCAAGATTTTTACCTGAAGGCAAAGATTCGGTTTTTGGGGTAAGTTTGCGGCAAGTTGGTCTAACCTCTGGGCAAGCTTGAGGCTATCAAGCGAATGAATCCATTGAAATAGCTCCAGTGCCTTTGCCGCTTTGTTGGTTTGGAGGTGCCCAATCAAGTGCCATCTGATATCAGTCAAATCTTGAAGTTGGTCTTGCTTCTGGGTGGCTTCTTGAATACGACTTTCACCAAAGTCCCGCACTCCAGCAGCATAAGCATCTCGCATTGCCTCAACGGAAACCTGCTTGGTCACGGCAATCAAACGGGTAGAAGGGGGAAGCGTTTGCCGAATTTGAGCAAGGCGTTCTGCGATCGCACTCATTGTAAGAAAAACCAAACCCTAATAGGCGTTACTAAACTACAGTGGTCTTTTTGTAAAAGTTTCCTTCATAACTTCATAAAAGGAATTTCTACGAGACCAAATCTAAAGGCTTTCTAAAGAAGAACTAGAAATCACTCCCAAGTAATACTATGCGGGGTCCCAGAGAATTTATACCTGAAATAAGGGTATTTCAGTGCATCTAAGTGTGCCTCCATTTGGGAGGACGCTGTGACTGCCAGATTCATTGTTCGTCAAGTTTATTGAAAGCGATGAGTTAAGGTAGTCGCAGCTAAAGCTGTTCTTCGGTGTGATCAACAAAAAGGTTGTTTGATGTGATGCGTTCCTCAGGCTATCAAATTTTAGTAGTGGATGATGTTGAAGACAATTTGCTCTTACTGCAAATGTTTTTAGAGGCAGAAGGGTATGGCGTTGAAACTGCTGATAACGGCAGTGCAGCGATCGCCAAGGTCGAAGCTTCACCCCCCGACCTGCTTCTGCTGGATATCATGATGCCAGACATGAATGGCTATGAGGTGACACGCCACATCCGCCACAACAAGGCACTCTCTATTCCGATTATGCTGGTGTCTGCTCACGATGAAGCCAACGCCACTGAGGGCTTAGAGATTGGAGCGGATGACTTCATCCGCAAACCTATCGACTTTGACGAACTGCTGACCCGGATTCGAGCATTTATTAAGTAGAGCGATCGCCTGCTCAGACAATCTGCTTAAACAATCTGCTTAGACAATCCAGGTGTTGAGGTTACGTCTCCCCTTGACAAAACAGCAATGCCAGGAAGCAGTATTATGAAGGTAGTTTAAGAATCGTTAAAAAACTACCGTGACGACTCAGCAACTTGGCCCTGTCAGCCCCTTTCCGCTGCTGGATTGGACCTGGAAAGGATACCGGATTCGTTATACCGCTGTAGGTAGCGGTAGACCTTTGATCTTAATTCACGGGTTTGGGGCGGCGATCGGACACTGGCGCAAAAATATTCCCGTTCTGGCTGCAGCAGGTTATCGTGTATTTGCACTGGATTTGCTGGGCTTTGGTGGCTCTGAGAAACCGCCTCTAGACTACAACCTGGAGCTATGGGAAGAACTACTCAAAGATTTTTGGACTGAGCAGGTACAGCAACCTGCCGTGTTTGCAGGTAATTCGATTGGCGGATTGCTGTGTCTGATGGTGATGGCTCATCATCCCGAAATCGCAGCAGGTGGCGTTTTGCTGAACTGCGCTGGAGGGCTAAATCACCGTCCTCAAGAGTTAAACCTGCCGCTCAGAGTTGTGATGGGTACATTCACGAAGTTGGTTAGCTCGGATGCAATTGGCCCACTTTTGTTTAACCGAATTCGTCAAAAGACCCGATTGCGGCAAACCCTGCTTCAGGTGTATCGCGATCGCCAAGCTGTAACAGACGAGTTAATTGACCTGATCTACCAGCCTTCGTGTGATCCGGGCGCGCAAAAAGTGTTTGCCTCTATCCTGACTGCTCCCCCTGGTCCTTCACCCGAGGAACTGTTGCCTCTAGTGAACGCTCCGCTGTTAGTGCTGTGGGGAGAAGCAGATCCCTGGACACCGATTAAGGGCGCGAGAATTTATCAAGATCTAGCAAAGCAGGCAGTTGATGCAGGGCGTAGCGTACAATTTGCTTCAATTCCCAATGCAGGGCACTGTCCCCACGATGAATGTCCAGACAAGGTCAATCAGCTCATGTTGAATTGGCTTAACGTTAAGTTTCCCACAGGGACATAATCTAAACGTTTCTGCACTTTCTAATAGCCCCTAACAGCCCCTAATTTCCATGTCTTTACCGACTGTGATCTTGCCAGGATATTTAGCTGGCGCAAATGCTTACTTGGAGATGGAGCGAGCTTTGGGAGATTTGGGTTTTCCCACTACCACTGTTCCTTTAAAGCGGCGAGACTGGGTGCCGACCTTGGGCGGCAGGTCAGTGACTCCGATTTTGCAGCAGCTTGACCAGACGGTAAAGCGGGTAATGCAGCAGTATGGCAGCGATCGCATTAACTTGGTCGGACATTCAGCAGGCGGCTGGATCTCGCGGATTTATCTGGGCGAAAAGCCGTATAGCGTGCATCCAGCCGATAAGAACCGGGTTTGTCTATGGCAAGCCCACCCGATCGTAGCGACGCTAGTTACATTAGGAACGCCCCAGGTTAGCCGCGAACGTTGGACGCTGCGAAACCTGGACTTTGTTAAAAACAACTATCCGGGCGCATTTTACCCATCTGTTCGCTATGTTTGTGTGGCAGGAAAGGCTCTGTATGGCGATCGCAAGTGGCAAAACTGGTTTGCCTACAGCAGTTATGAGATGACCTGCGGCACGGGTGGCTGCTGGGGAGATGGCATCACGCCTGTCGAGGCAGCCCATCTAGAAGGTGCAGAAAACCTCGTGTTAGAAGGCGTGTTTCACTCGCCGCGTCCTGGAAGACTTTGGTATGGCTCTCCTCAAGCGCTAGAAGTTTGGGCAAAGTACCTGGCGTGAATCTACAGCCTGGTTATTTTGTTTCAGCATCGACAGCTTCCGGTTGCGATTGCTCACGGCGTTCTTGAAGGGCGCTGCCAATCAGCTTAGAAACTAACCATGAGATAGAACGCTCTTCTGCCTCTGCCCATTCCTCTAATTCTTGCTTCCATTCGGGAGGAACGTAAGCCGTCACTCTATCTAGATCTGTCTTGCCGCCCATACTTTGATGTTGCCTGCGTTGAGAGATAGGATGCTTGCTGTATCTTATCTTAACGCCTCAGCCTACGCTCTCACAGCACAGCTTACTCCTTGCCACTCCTTGCTGTGTTATGCTGTAACAGCAGTTCGTCAGGTTGAAAGCGATGAAAGAAGATAGGCTTCAGGTTTGGGAAAAACAGTTGAAGCAGCGATCGCCCGCCGAAAAAAGTTTGCCGCTGATGCGATCGCAGCCCTCCATAGGACTCGTCCTGCTTTCTGACAAAGAGCTAGACAAAATGCGTCGGGTAGGTCGCCTCGCGGCTGAGTTGCTGAATCACCTTGAACCGATGGTGCAACCAGGAATCAGCACTCAAGACTTAAATGGCGAAGCAGAACGCTGGACTCAAGCACACGGAGCAACCAGCGCTCAGCTTGGCTACACTCCCCCTGGGCATCCTCCCTTTCCTGGCTCAATCTGCACCAGTGTCAACGAAGTGATTTGTCATGGTATTCCCAGTCGCCAACAAATTCTCAAAGCAGGAGACATTGTCAATATTGACGTTACACCTCTCCTGGAGGGCTATCACGGTGACACCTCCAGAACATTTTTTGTAGGAAATCCTTCCCCCTCTGCCCAAAAGCTGGTTCAGGTGACTCATGAGTGTATGCTGCGAGGAATTGCTGAAATCAAACCAGGAGCACGCATCGGTGACATCGGAGCAGCTATTCAAGCACACGCTGAGGCAAATGGCTTTGCAGTGGTTCGAGATTTTGTCGGTCACGGCGTAGGCAGGCAGTTTCACACAGAGCCTTCTGTTCCCCATTTTGGTCAACGCGGGCGCGGGTTACGGCTCAAACCCGGAATGGTGTTTACGGTGGAACCAATGCTGAACGAGGGGACGTATGATTTCAGAATTTTGGGCGATCGCTGGACAGTGGTTACCAAAGACGGCAAGCTTTCCGCCCAATTTGAGCATACGGTCGCTGTCATCCCCAACGGAGTAGAAATCCTGACTTTATAAGCATTCTTGTGGTTCGAGATCGAGAGGCAACCGCAGGGTAAAACAGCTTCCCTTGCCCAGTTCTGAAACAACAAGGATGTCGCCCTTGTGAAGCTGAGCGAGTTTGCGGGCTAAAGCTAGTCCTAAACCCGTTCCTTCGTAGCGGCGATCCAACCCGCCATCTAACTGCTGGAAAGACTGGAATAGTTTCGTTTGATTGGCAACTGAAATACCGATGCCTGTATCGATTACAGCAAATTCGATAAAGCCTTCTCGCTGCCCAACCTCCAGACGAACCGAGCCAGCAGTCGTAAACTTAACCGCGTTAGAGAGTAGATTAAATAGAATTTGCTTGAGTCGTCGCTTATCGGCGGTGCAAATCGTTAAGTTTGGATTGATGTCTAGGCTCAGCTGTAGTTTGCGATCGCTTGCCAGTTCTCGAATCATGCTGATGCAGGCTTCACAGACTTCCTGAATGACGACCAGCTCAAACACTAGTTCTTCTTTGCCCGCCTCAATCTTGGACAGATCCAACAAATCGTTGATCAGTTCGAGTAGGTGCTGTCCACAGGAAGAGATGCCGTTGACGTACTGCAATTGTTTCTCATTGAGCGATCCAAACACTTGTTTTGAGAGCAGGCTAGAGAAACCCAGTATTCCGGTCAACGGTGTCCGTAGTTCATGACTCATGTGTGCCAAGAATTCAGTCTTAGCGCGATTGGCAGCGTCGGAGAGCAATTTTTCTTGCTCTAGCTGTTGGGTACGTTCTTGAACCAGTCGCTCTAGATGTTCATAGCTCTGGGCATTATAAAGAGCGATCGCCGTCTGCTCGGCAATTCGCTGAAGCAGATGAATTTCGGCCTCTGTGAACGTTCTGTAGGCGGTCGTCATTTGCAGAACCAAGCCGCCAAAGAGCTGATCGCGAATAAAGATCGGCACTCTGAGCACAGAGAGCGTTTGCGTTGCCTGCACTTGGGCTTGATAGTCTGGAGCGCGAGGACTCTCTAAAAATCTGGGTGCGTGCAGCACTCGATACCATGATGTTTCCGAGTTTGGCACTAAATTCTCAGGTAGCACCGATAAAAGAAGCTTGAAGTTTTTAACAGAAGGAACCTGGTCATTAGCTCGCCACTCATTCAAGACCTTTACGTATTCAGAGTCAAGCGAGAAAATGGTCACCCGATCAACGCCGAAGCACTCTCCCGTGCGAGTTACAATCTGCTGCAGAATATAGTCTGGATCGAGGCTGGAATTAAGAGATTGGCTAATCTGGTTAAGCAACTGCTCTCGCTGAGCTTGCTGTTGGATCTGGGCGATCGCCTCCTGCTTTTGACGACGCAGGGCAACTTCCTGGAGCGATCGCTCCAGCACCGTCGGCAGCCGAAACAACCGATCTTTCAATACATAGTCTGTCATTCCTGCTTTGATGCACTCTACTGCGGCCTCTTCGCCCAGCGTCCCGGTCATCAAAATCAGGGGAATGTCCTGTTTCGACTGCTGAAGTAGCTCCAGAACCACATACGCGTCAAAACCAGGTAACCGATAGTCAGACAGCAGCGCATCATAGGTGTGCTGCTCTAAACACTGTTGGCAATCAGCGATCGTGTCTACATTGTCGTAAGTAATTTGAAGACCTGCTTCCTCAAGCGTGATGATTGCCAGATTCAGGTCTGCTGGTGAATCTTCAACAATCAGCAGATGAAGCAACTGTTCTGACTGTAACGAGGGCATCGGTTCGGCAAGTTGGTGCTCTAACATAGCTTAATTCCCCCATCCCTATTCCTATAAGAAAGGATGCCACTACATTTTCTTTCATGACTGAAGTTCAGGATTAAGGTAGAGACAAGAGCATAGAAACTCTTCTCTTTTATGCCCTCTCAAGCAGAGAATACCCACTCATTAATAGACGTAAACACAGGTTTAAGTTTTTTTAGGAACGAAGCCTTGAGATGAAGCTTTTTTATTACTTTGAAACTTTTCTAAGCTCTCCTATACAATGCTTTGCCCCTGTACAAGAAATATTTACCCTGATGGATTTTGGTTTAAGTTGCAGGTACAAGTTGCACTGCGGTTCTGTAATGGGAACATCACTTTAAGAGCACTTCAAGAGCGTTGGTAGATTAATCTACGTTGCTGTGGTTGCGGGTTTGCCAAGCTAATTCTAGGATCTGTACCCAGCGCTTGTGGACCTGCTTAGGAGTGCATTTGAGCGTTTTGGCGATCTCTTCGTCAGAGCGAGGGGACAAAGTGTTGGGATTAACGGGACGCTGCTCTCCAATCTGCATTCCTTTGAGCTGCATTAATTGGCGCTGTTCGGGCGATAGCCGCTCAACAAAAGCTCGCCATTCTTTTTGGGGCATTCCCAGATTTTGATCCAGGTCTGCACCGAGCCACTGATGTACCAACTGCCAGCGATGAGAGCGAGCAAACTTTTCAACATGATACTTAAATCGCTGCTGTAAGTAGTCGCGCTGGCGGGCAGACAGTCCCAAAATTGAGTCAATTTCAGGAGCAGACAGGTCTTGCAGCTTCAGGGTGAGATAGTCGATGCAGTCAGACTGTCCCTGAGATTCTAGATATTGCACCAACTCGGTAACTACGCGATCGCGCAATACCGATTCTGCCGGATCAGTTGCATCTGCAACCATTTGCTCTCGCACCTGCTGCACTACGGGGGCGCGGCTGTAAGCTTCTGCCTCTTCGCCTTTAGCAGACTCAACCGCCATCTCAATATCGAGGGCTGTTTCTGGAGGTTGGCGGCGAGAAAAGCCTTGAGCTCGCAGTACCACCAACTGCTGATTGCGATGTCCTGGTAGCGTGATCCGACGTTTGGCGTACTGTTCAGTGAATGCCATGTATTCCGCCAGTTCTAGCCGTGTGCGGGGGCTATAGTTCTCAGGGAGCTGGTTCTCTCGCCGGAAGGCTTTTAGCACCTCAATATAGAAGCCCTGCAAGAAGTCTTCGATCAGGCTGTAGCGTCCCTGAAACCCTAGCTGCGCTCGACTGGTTGCCACATGACGATAGACAATCGCACTCAAATGGCTGTGTAGATCGACCCTGCCACGCCGGGAGCCTAGCCGATAATATTCGATGCACTTTTGTAGCCGATGGCGGGCCAGGGTGTTTTGCCAGGACTGAATTTGACCCGAGGTTTGAATGCGATCGCTTTTTGCACAAATTCGCTCAACCTCGGTTGCAATGCGGGTTGCGACCGCCTCAGCGCTTGCCGATAAAGTGTGAATTTCTGCTTGAAGTTCAGAAAGTATGAGTTGCACCAGCCTGATGGTTTGCGATCCGGGTTGGACTTGAGAATTGGAGGCGTTAAACTCGTCGTTTGCAGATTCAACGGAAGCAATGGACTGATCATCAGGTTGCAGCCCTGTGTGCAGGGCATCGCCTTCATTCTGGCTAGAGGAGCCAGCAGAATTCACAGGTTCGACATTCATGGCTTGACCTTGGGTGATGCACGTTAACAAGTGTAGAGAATTGGGGGCAAGGGAGCGTTTAGGTTTCACCCTCCCAACCGACTACACTTTGACTTTATGCGGCTATGCCAGTTTACTGTGACAGTCGTGTGTCACTCTTTGAATTAGCCTTCGGGGTAGCTGTCTGGGCCGGAGTCGATAGAAGGGGCGATCGCTCCTTCTAGGTGGCTAGCTCTCCTATCAAACCCTTTGAGAATCAGCTCCATACTAAATTCTGCCGAAAGTTTTTATCCGGCAACAAAGTCTTCCAATCCTGCGTCTGCATAGGACAATCGGCTAACTGGTTCTTAACTTGCCTCTACAGCCCATGCCGCTGCCGCTTCCCATCCCAATCCTTTTCGGGTAATGACGGGTTCCTTTCCGGTCAAATCCAGCATCGTGGAAACCTGATAGCCAACCGGCTCACCGTCCTCAATCATCACGTCGACCAACCCATCGAGCTGGTCAAACAGCTCTGCCTTAGAAATTTGGGTGTCAGCCTTGTGACAGGCGGTCGGTGCAGAAGTTGAAATAATCGGGTTGCCCAAAGCCTGAAGCAACGCCTGACAAATAGCATTATCAGGAACACGAATGCCTGTCGTCTTACGCTTTGGGCTCATCACCAGTCGGGGAACCAGCTTGGTCGCAGGCAACAAGAAGGTGTAGGGTCCAGGAATCAGCCGTTTGAGAGTGCGGTAGGCTGAATCCGTCACATAAGCATAGCTAGCAATGTCAGATAGCGAAGAACAAAGGAAGGTTAAGGGTTTGTCGCTGGACAGTTGCTTAATCTGCCGTACCCGCTCCACTGCCGATTTAACATTGAGATCACACCCGATCGCGTAGACTGTATCCGTTGGGTATAGCAACACTGCCCCGTCTCGCAAAGCGTCCATAATTTTCTCTATCCAACGCATTTGAGGCGTGTCCGGATGGATTGTAAAAACCGTTGCCATAATTTTCTCTTAGGACTTTTAACTGCAAACCGCCACACTGCTTGGAAATTATCTTTATAAGAACCGGGGAGAGCCCCAAAGGGACGCTTCCCTGGTTCTTAATTGTGTCTATCGGACTTATTAAACTATGAAGAAACTAGCGTATTTGGAGTGCCCAACGGGTCTGGCTGGAGATATGTGTTTGGGTGCTCTAGTGGATGCAGGCGTTCCACTAGACTATTTAATTGACAAACTCAAGCTACTGGGAATATCTGAGGAATATCGCCTCTGGACAGAACAGGCTCAGCGCAATGGTCAGCGAGCAACCAAAGTGCATGTCGAATTAGTCGCGGCGGCTAATCTTCCTACCCAATCAAACCTGGAAGTAGGGGTTGATCCCACTCCTACGTTTGATCGCACTGGCTTTCCCATGATATCGCCACGCAGTTCCGATCCAGGCAGTCATAGTCACGATACCCATAGTCGAGGCAGTCACAGTCATGATGCTCATGGTCATGGCGATCGCCCTCACGACTCAACCAACCCTGCTCATGGCACTCGTCATTTGCCAGAAATTGAGGCGATGATCCGAGCCGCAGGGTTACCTGCAAGAGCAGAAACCTGGAGTCTAGCCGTATTTCGTCAGTTGGCAGAGGCAGAAGGCGCAGTACACGGTATTCCGGCGGACCAGGTTCATTTTCATGAGGTGGGAGCAACGGATGCGATCGCCGATATTGTAGGCACCTGCCTCGGGTTAGATTGGCTGGGAATTGACCAACTCTACTGTTCACCCTTGCCAACCGGCGGTGGCACAATTCGAGCGGCACATGGACGGTTACCTGTACCTGCACCTGCCGTCCTCAAGCTATGGGAAATGCGCAAGGTGCCAATTTACAGCAATGGCATTGAGCGAGAACTGGTAACACCAACTGGGGCTGCGATCGCCACTACCCTTGCTGTTCAGTTTGGTGCTCCTCCCACCATGATGCTGCAACGGGTTGGACTCGGTGCAGGCTCTCGCGATTTGCCCATTCCCAACATCTTGCGGCTCTGGTTGGGTGAGGGACCAGGAACTACAGAAGAAACCAAGCTGACCTTCCATACCAACCCATCGCCGGAGACTCCACTCTCACACTCCCCCACTTCCACCCTCCCATCCCAACAATCCATTGCAGTGCTAGAAACCCAAATCGACGACCTGAATCCACAGGCGATCGGCTACATCTTTGATGCTCTGTTTGCAGTAGGTGCAGTAGACGTATTTACGCAAGCGATTGGAATGAAAAAGTCGCGTCCTGGCATTCTACTCACAGTTATTTGTCATCCGGAGCGGGTGCAGCAGTGTGAAGCCGTGATCTTTCGGGAAACCACAACGTTAGGAATTCGTCACGCTGTTCAGCAGCGCAGCGTTTTGCATCGAGAGATGCAGACAGTGCAGACAACTCTAGGAGAAATCAGGGTGAAAGTGGCTTGGGGGGAAGGAGGGGCGATCGCCAATGTGCAGCCAGAGTACGAGGACTGTGCAGCTTTAGCAAAAAAGCACACCATTCCCTGGCGTGAGGTTCATCAGCTTGCTCTGACAACCTGGCAGCAATCCAAAAACTAGTGCCCTAAAGAGAGCTTTGAACGGCTCTTAATCTGCTTACAAAGCCTTAATTCCGTGCCCTGCTGATTCCAGTGAACCTGATCAAAAACTTGATGAAGGATAAAAAGTCCTCTCCCACACTCACCTACCTGGTGAATATCTTTGCCCTCAGGGCGGTCAAGCGTATGGGAACAAGTAGGAGAAAACCCAGAGCCTTGATCAGAAATGACCCACCAGTATTCGTTTTCTAGAATGTAAAACTCAACCAAAACCGTTTTATTTGGATCTAGCTTGTTACCGTGCTTGGCAGCATTGACCAGAGCTTCTTGTAATCCAAGTCTGACTTCCGCTCGCCATCGAGCCGGAACATCCGTCATGAGCAGATCTAAAACGGGACAGAGATGAAGAGTGGAGGCGAAGCTAACTGTGCCCCACTTGCGTCCGGTCGGGCGCAGTGAGATGGCAATCACAAGAAAAACCTCACAGTTTCAGGGATATAAAACAAACATTTCCTGACCTTATGCAGCAGCATACTCAGTTCTGGAGGCTTTCAGGGACAATTATTGAAATAACTCTGCAAATAGCTACAAGTTAACCCGATCGAATGTCAAGCTAACCGAAGCTATCGCAATTAGAATAAGCAGCAAGACTTATCCTTTAAAGCTAACTCTCGCAGTGTTTGCTAGAGCTTAAGCCCATATATTTAAATACTAACATATCTATCTTGGCGCCTATATTCTGAGAAATGCTTACAAGAAATGGGAGTTGGAACACCCCTACGGTTCCAACTCCCGTCAAAGACACTATGAACTTCCAGTCATCTCTTGACTCTCTAGCCCCGGAGTGCGATTCGTCACACTCTGCTATTTCCAATCAGGAAGCTCACACAATTTTTTAACTAGCCCAAATAATTCAAGCTATTGGGTCAAGTATTGAACTAAGCTGTTTGCCCTGCCTTACGGCGGCGGGAAGCTGCTAGTCCAGCCGCGACTACACCCAATCCAGCCAGAGTTGCTGGTTCTGGTACAGACTTAGCCGTAACAACAAAATCATTTGCATCTCGGTCAACAGGCGAGGAATCATTAATCAGGATTGCCGTCTCGCCATTCTGGAGCGGTAAAGACTTAAAGTTAGCACCGGTAGGTGGTGCATACTTGGTTGGATAAAGAACAGAATCAACATCCGCAACGAATCTAAAGCCACCAGGGGTAGCACCTCCGACAGGATCATCTGAAAAAACGGTTGTGTTAATTCCTAAGGAACTTAAACCCAGATAGTAAGAGGTGTTAGCCAGAAAAGTGTATGTGGTGACGCAAGGCGCAGGATTAACTGTGACTCCACAAGTTCCGCGAGAGTCTACGTTGTTGTATTGATTAGTTTTACCGCCCGAAATTGGGTCACGTGGTAAATCTTCTACGAACAGATTTTGCAGCCGTTGTCTGTTGCTGTTATACACAGCAAGGGTAGATTGATAAGCACCATGAGAAGCATGAAACTTGAATTCAACTCTGGTGTCTTTGCTGAATGAGATCGGATTACTGTTGTTGAATAAGCTTGCTGCTTGAGCAGGAACGGTTAAACATGCGGCAGTAACGGCGGTAGCTGCGGCAAAAAGATATCCACGAAGCTTCATTGCTATTTTCCTTGATGGGGAGAGATTGGATGATTTTGACTTGTGAGTGTTGAGTAATCCTTCATGGGGCGGATAGGCATTACTCAGACTGTCTCAAAATAGACCGAAGCTTCTCCGTGTTTTGATCGTATCAACAATCGCTTTTATAACTCGGAAGTTAAATCCCTATTATTTAAGGTAGATGCGATGAGATAGATACAGAGTCATTAGATGGGCTGCTATTTAGTACTTCTCGTAAACTTTGGAGGCTAAGTGAATGTACTGGTCTATGTTCTTATCTACTCACACTCTCCGAGAGATTGTCATCGGCGTGGTGCCTTTGTTTACCTATTCTTCAAGTTTGTTGCTTTCAATACAAAACCTTGATGAACTGTGGTTCAGAGCAGGCTTTGTTGCTAATGATTTGCCGGCACGAAAAGGGATAGGGAAGTTGGGGAGATTAGGTGGGCGATCGCTCTGCTACCTGAACCGTCCTTTCACCTAAATCTCCCTTCACCTGAATCTCTTTTGAGGCAATGAATGGTAGCGCAGCTAGCCACGCTACCATTCATTAAGTTATTCAAGGAGCAATGAATTCAGCAACTTAAGCCGTTTTGCGACGACGACGAGACGCAACAAAGCCAGCCGCTACTGCGCCTAGACCAGCAAGAGTTGCGGGTTCGGGAACAGACTCGCTAGTTTCACTTTCAGCTTGGGCTGTAACGATGAAGTCGTTGAAGTCGCAATCAGCCTTAGGATTGCTGCCTTGAGCTGCACAAGTTGCGCCATTGGCAGTTCCACCAATGTCCTCAAAGGCGATGGTGGCACCGCCACTGAACAGGTCACCCGTAAAAATAGCCTGCTTGGAGTTGTTGCTGTTGAGTGAGTTGGTGGAGAAAACCCGGTTAGCAGATACGCCATTCGTGCCGGAGTTTCTGGTCAAAACGAAGCTATAAGTCTTACCTGCCTCAAACTTGAAGGAGGTGTCGCAGTTTTGTACAGTGTTACCGCAGCTTCCAGCCCAATCATTCGCACTGCTGTCATAGCCAGGGTTTGCTTCGCTAAACAGGGTGGTGAAACTGCCGGGTGCGCCTACTTGCTGGATACCCAGGTCTGACCGAAATCTACCGTGAGATTCCTGGAATGAAAAGTTTACAGTGGTATCTTTGTCAAAGGTGATACCGGTGTTGCCAAAAGTGGCAGCTTGAGCGGGAACTGTTAGTCCTGCTACGGCTGTAGCGGCTGTAGCGGCTGCAAAAAGATATCCACGAAGCTTCATTGCTGTCTTCCTTAAATTCAGTAAATTCAGTAGAAATTCGATAGTTCGTCAAATAGCTGACAGGTAGGTCACATTTCCCTGGTAAGGCCACGTGTGGTGAGTGATGAATGAACCAGACTCCAGTCTTGTTTCTGCATTTAGGGGACGGCACTGGCTTTGAAAGTCAAAAGACAATTTCGCCGTTGGTAGATGTAGTGAGGTAAATGCAGAACCTATTTCAGTAGGGAGACCGAGCTTATAGAAGCTAAATCTGGTTTTTAGGTAAACTTACGCGACCCACGTTTTCATGTACTCACATTTACCGAAAGTTTGTCATCGGCAGAGCAGTACAGTTCACCGTCTCTTCAAGTTTGTTGTTTTGAATACAAACCCTTGGTGAAATAAAGCGTGGCCGATGTGAAAAGAGTGGTGAAAAGCGCTAGTTACTTCAGGGGTACAGCTGTAGTTATAAAGGTTAGGACAAAAGAGAGAGGCGGGGCTTTAGCCCCGCCTCTCTCTTTTGTCCTAACTTGAGTGATCGGCACTATGCTGCCTTGCCTAATAGGTCTAGAGGTGTGTTTTTGCTTCTTGAGCGACAGGCTGCATTTCGTCCTGGGAAAGACTTTGCAAGGCTGCTTTTGCGTCTGGATGGTCAAAGTGACTCAGGGCTTGCACGAGCCTGTAGCGAATTTGCCAATCGGGATGAGAGACGAAGGGAATCAGCAGAGGCAGCGCACGGCTGTCTCCCAATTCACCTAGGGAACCGATCGCCGCTGTCTTAACGAGTTCGTTATCTGCGTTTAGCGCGGATTCTAACAGGTCAAAGGAGCGGCTGTCTCCTAACTCTCCCAAAGCTGCAATGATACTGAATTTGACTAACCATTCAGAAGTGCTGTGATAAAGCTGCTGCAAGTCTTCAAACGCATCAGTGAGCTTTAGCGCTCCCAAAGAGTCAGCCGCCGCCGCCTGGACATCTGGCTCGCTGTCATTGAGCAGACGATCGCGCAAAAGGGGCAAAGCGGTTTCTAAATCTTGCTTACCCAAGCTAGAGATTTGGCTGATAGCGGCATAGCGCACACGCGCGCTCTTGTCTTGGGCAGCGACCTGGATGAGATCAAAGGCGATCGCCGGGTCAAGCTGGCGCATCTGATTGACTGCGCTCAACCGCTCTCCAAAATCTTCGGAATCCAAGAGTTGTTTAACCGACTCAGGGGTAATGCTCATTAAATTCTCCACTAATCCTGATTTGCTGCCATAAAGCGCACGATGTCGCCACGAGTCAAAACTCCAACGACCTTACCAGTGGGGTCAACCACGGGCAACCGACGCACATCACGGTCGTGCATCAACTGGGCTGCTTCACGCAAAGGTTGGTCAGGCTTGGTCGTGATCGCTTCCTTGGTCATGACTTCGCCAACGGTTTGCCCCAGTGCTTTGTGCAGTTCTTGCTCGTAGCGGGCCGGGTTTTCTAGATAAATAACGCTGTCTAAAACCATGATGTAAGGCGGAGGGGTGGCTCCTGTTTCCTGCCACATCAGGTCAGTTTCTGAGATTACCCCAACCAACTTGCCTTGCTCATCGATGACTGGCAGTCCACTGACTCGTTTTTCAGCAATCAGGTGGATAGCTTCTTTCAGTGGTGTTTCGGGCTTGACCACGATAGGGTCGTGGCTCATGACATCAGCAACAGTTGTGGGCATATTTCGCCGGAACTACTCAACGGAACCTTTACTCTCATTGTAGGGAATCGCGGGGATCGTCCGTTTATGGTTCACAGGTCGTTACATCACTGCAATAGGCTTTGAGAATGTCGATGCAGTTGGCGATCGCTCCCAGGTCTGCAATTTCGTACCCGTGGGTGTTTTGGGTGGGAAAGCCGAGACAGGCGGCACGGGCAACGTGACCATTTTTCATGGCGATCGAGCCATCGCTGCCAAAGCCGCTGATAGTGGCAAACTGAAGCGGAACGCCAATCTGCACAGATGCTTCCCGAATCTGAGCATTCAGGGTTTCATCGTAAAGTCCATAGGCATCTTGAGAGAGCAAAACGGGAATGTCTCCGTCTTGAATCGGATACTCAGTGGACAGCGGACAAATTTCTAGCGCAATTAAGGCATCTAACCGTTGATTGCGGGAAAAATAGAGCGCTCCTACGGCTCCTACTTCTTCTTTAGAGGAGGCAACTAAATAGATGTCGATCGCGGGTTCTTTTAGAACTTCGGCTAGCCCTAGCAGAATGGCGATCGAGGCTTTGTTGTCGAGGGTGTAGCTAGCGATGTAGTTTTTCATCCGAAAAGGACGCTTGCGGTGTTTACCAACGACGACACGAGTGCCAGGGCGAATGCCCGCTGCCTCTAATTCTGCATCAGTGCATTTGGTTTCGACCCAGGTATCTTCCCAGCGCAACACTTTGTCTTCTTGCAGCGCCTTTTGGGGCGATTCGTGGGAAACGTGACGCGAGCCAAAGCTGAGAATGCCGCTGAGCGTCTGGCGATCGCCCAACAAATCGACAACGCCTTCCCCATAAACCCAGGGAAAGGAGCCGCCCAATTTCCGCACTTCTACTCGACCGTGTTTGCCGATGGATTTGACGATGCCGCCGATTTCGTCTTTGTGGGCGGTGATGGCGAGAGATTTGGTCGAATCGCGACCGGGGATTTTGGCGATCGCATTTCCAGCCTCATCTAACCAGGCTTCGACTCCCAGTGCTTTGAACTGGTCGAGCAAAAAACCGTCAATTTCTGCCTCTGCGCCGCTGGGAGAATGATGGAGAACGAGCGTTTCGATCAGGTCAAACAGGCGATCGGGGTCAGATAGAGGCATGATTTGAAGGAGGAATGGAATGGGGCGATCGCCCTGCTTTGCGTCGTAGTGTAATTCCCAGCATAGTAATTGTGAGCAGCCCTGCAACCGAAGTTGGTTCAGGAACACTGGCTGGCGCGGCTTGACTAGCAGGTTGAGGTGTTTGTGCTTCAGAGCGAGCTTCTGCAACGGCAAGCCCAACTTGAGGCTGCACTTCACGAGCAGGTTCAGCTAGCAGATCCAGCGCGAGTTGGGCAATCTGTCGATGCCCAGCAGTTGTGGGGTGGATGTCATCCCAAAATAGATAGCGATTCTGCAAACTCGGAGTTGAGCGGCAAGATGGCACTGAGAGACAAGAGCGAGTGACATTCCTGAAGCCATACGCGGTGGGATTAGCTTGTGCTTGGTCAAACAAAGTGTCTACATCAAGCGTCAGCAAATTCACTTGCGGATTGAGGGTGCGATCTAACCGCCGTAGCTGTCTCGCCAAATTAACATTATGCCGACTGCTCAAGCGGTTTAACCTGCCAGACTCCGCTGTTTGGCGGGTGGAAGGCAATCGTCCCAAGTCGGGCAGGTTGCCCACCATGATTGTTCGCGCTCCTGCTTGGGCAAGAGTTGTGATTGCTGAGGATAAGTTAGCTGGGGGAATTGCGGGGTTTGTGACGTTGCTGCCAAGATAGTCATTTGCGCCTGACCAGACGAGATACAGCGCATTGGGATCGGCAGCAGGGTTGTCTTCAACAAAACTTCTCACCTGCTTCTGTAATCCAGGAAATTCCAGTAGCGGGAGGGAGACTGCGTCATCCTCTCCGGTCGTGGTGCCACCGTAAGCATAGTTGTTATCGCGATCGGCTTCGAGTCTCAGTCCTTGAGTGACGTACTCATTCCAAACTAGCCCGTTAGAAAATCGCCCTTTGAAGTAGGGCGGACGGGGATAGAGTCGGAGTGTTCGTCTATATACATTGCCTGTGTCTGAGAGGCTATCACCAAACACATACGCCTGGCTGAAGGTTGCTGCCTTGGCTGCGATCGGAAACAGAAATGGCAGAAGCGCCACTCCCGCTGCTAGACAATGTTTTTGTAGCCTGTGCATAAGAATCAGCGGGTAAATTACCTGGACTGTGAGCCAGATGGCTGGTTGGGCTGCTGGTTAGACTGCTGGCTGGTGGGCTGTTGCTGGAGTGGTCGTTCGGTCTGCTGCTCGGTTCGCTGTTCAGTTTGAAGTGCATCTTTTGCGGATAGCCCTTCGCCTTGAATGCCGAAATACCAGAGGACGGCAGTGGCTTCGGCACGAGTCACGGTTTTCTTCGGCTGAAACAGGGTGGTATAGCCAAAGGCACGACGGATATTAGACAGTTCGCCATTTTGGAAGTCTGCCAAAACTGCCCGTAGCGCCTTGGGGTCAATTCGAGCGGTGTCCTGGAAACCCCAGGTTTGCTGCACTGCCTCTAGTGACGCATTCGGTAAAGTTTGGCGAGTGTCGATTGGCATTTTCCAGAGAATCAAGTTTTCGCGAGTCAGAGGTGCATCTGGGCGAAAGGTGACCGTGGTCGAATCGCCGGAAAGAGGGCTGGGAATCAAGCCTGCTTCTGCCAATCCTTGAATTGCGGCAAAGTCGGGATCGTTGCGCGGCACGTCCTGAAAGGCAGGCTGGGAACTGCCGTTGCCTAAACGGATGCGACTAGCAGGGCGATCGCCATAAATCAAATTATTCGCTGCTACTAGCCAGCGCGCATATTCCCGTCGAGTGATTTCTTGATTGGGCTTAAATTCGTTGCTAGCCTGATCGCCAAAAACGCCTAATTCCGCTAGATCTGTAACGTATTGGCGCAATTCTTCGGGAGCCTGGTCAAGGTCGCTAAAGCGCTGAGAAGTAGGACGGGCAGCAGCATCGCTGTTTGCATCGGTGCCAAAATCGGCTGGCGGTACGGGTCCAATAAAGTCAGGATCCCCGGGTTGTGGCACAGCCGCCGTTTCGTCAGCATCGTCTGAAGCTGAATTATCTGAAGTTGAATTATCTGAAGCTGAATTCCTTGGTGAGTTGGTTGGCTCCGACGATACAGCCGCATCACTGGTGAAAGCGTATTGCAGCGTAAATTCAGTGGGGGTCGCAGCGGTTAAAGTTGCCGCATTAGAGACTGGTGCAACCGTTACCCGTAGTCCGTCTCGTGCTGCGGCGATCGCTTCCTCTACTGACTGATCCAAATTCCAATTGTCTGAGGCAAAGGCTTCCTGGTAAAACCGGCGCACTTGCTCAATCGGGTCAGAAGTCTGCCAGCGCGTTTGCACTTCCGCGTTAGGATTGTCGCCATTCGGCTGAATTACCTCGACTAGCTCCGCTCCCGGATAGCGCGGAATTTCGGCAGGAAAGTTGGCGGGCAGTTCAGCGACTCCGGACGGAGTCGCCTCTGGGGTAGGCGTACCGCCAAACAAAACCGGATTTTCCTCTAGCTGGGGGTCAGCCGCCAGGGAGCGCTGGAGCGTTTCCCCCAGTGGGCTATTAGCGCAGGAAGCCAGCGGCAGCAAAGCAACCGCAAAACCTAGAAGAAACAAACGTTTGGGAAGTCGTTTTAGGGGCAACATTTTGGAGGTAGCAGCGTACCATCAAGAATCACATCGTAATCCTACGCTAGCGTAGAACGATCGAAAGATTGATCGTCTGCTATTCTGCTGGTGTTGGGCCGCCCATCCATCAATCTTTGAAGAAATCTCTATGGCTGCAAAACCCATCATCATTGATTGCGATCCGGGAGTAGATGATGCGATCGCCCTGCTGCTTGCTTTCGCCTCTCCTGAACTGAACCTATTGGGAATCACAACGGTTGCCGGAAATGTGCCGCTTTCCCTGACCGCAAAAAATGCTCGCAAAATTTGTGAATTAGCTGGACGAACGCAGATCCCAGTGTATGCAGGTTGCTCTCGTCCGATGATGCGATCGCTTACCACCGCAGAAGAAGTTCATGGCAAAACAGGTCTGGAAGGCGTAGATCTGCCGGAACCGCAGATGCCACTTCAATCTCAACATGGAGTTGACTTTTTAATTGACACGTTGATGAGTTCGTCGGGTGAAATTACCGTTGCCACCCTTGGACCGTTGACTAATTTGGCGATCGCCCTGATCAAAGAACCACGCATCGCTGCCAAAATTCTAGAAGTCGTGCTGATGGGCGGCGCAATTTCTCAGGGCAATGTCACTGCTTCGGCTGAGTTTAACCTTTATGTCGATCCCCACGCAGCGCATGTAGTGTTTAGCAGCGGCATCAAGCTAACTATGTTTAGCCTGGATGTGACTCATCAGGTACTCACTACACCAGAACGGTTAGAAAAGATTCGGGCGATCACTACTCCGGTTGGCACTGCCGCTGCAAACCTATTAGGACACTACAGTAGCCGTGATGCTGAGCGATTTGAGATGACGGGCGGTCCACTTCACGATCCTTGTGTGATTGCGTATCTGTTGCAGCCTGATCTGTTTAATTATCGCAACTGTTATGTAGAAATTGAGATGGCGAGTGAACTCACGCTCGGGCGAACGGTAGTAGATTTGTGGAATAGTAGCGGGCGATCGCCAAACACTAAAGTCGCTCAAACTGCCGATTCTGAAAGATTTTATCAACTGCTAATTGAGCGTTTAGCAGAACTATAAATCTACATTCACCGCTCCGTAAATTTGCTCCTATAGTTTTCAAAATCACGTTAAAAACATCACGAGCTACTTTTAATGACTTGAAACTTAAAGAAATTTTTTGATTTTAGAAGTATTTAATCAGCTTAATTCTGTATCGTGAGATACTAAATTTGTGTTAATGCTACTGCACGATACATCAGTACTCAGCACTAAATTTCGAATTCAAGCATTGTACAGATCTTAGAAATATTGCGGATGAAATTCAATGTTTCACCTAAAAGTATTTCTATCGAACGATGCCAAATTCAGCAATAGCAACCGAGCAAATAATCATGATGAAAAGACTCAAGTTTTTGTTTACTGTTCTACTAACTGCAGTTCTGACAATTGCAATTGTCACGGGCTGTAACTCTCAGGGTGAAGCACCCAGTGATCCTGCTGCTTCAGGTGAGTCAGGCGGTAGCGGCGGTGAAACGCTAGTCATGGCAACCTCAGCAGACTATCCTCCTTACGAATTCATTGATACGTCCAGCGGACAGCAAGATATTCAAGGCTTTGATGTAGATATTGCCAACTACATCACGAGTGAATTGGGTTATGAACTGGAAGTCACTAATATTGATTTCAACGGACTGATTCCAGCATTGCAGGCTGATCGGGCTGACTTCGTTATGGCAGGCATGACCCCTACTGAAGAACGCAAGCAAAACGTCGATTTCTCCCAAATCTATTACGAAGCTAAAAATACGATTGTGGCTCCCGAAGGCAGCAATCTAACTGAGCCGACAAGTCTGTCTGGTTTACAGGTTGGCGTTCAGCTTGGCACCATTCAAGAAGAAGCTGCAAAAGAAATTGAAGGGGCAAATGTAGTTCCTTTGAACCGGATTAATGAAATCATTCAAGAACTCAAAGCGGGACGAATTGACGCGGCAATTGTTGAAGATACAGTTGCCAAAGGCTATGTCGAAAACAACCCTGATTTAGAATTCAACACTATTCCAAATGCCGAAGAAGCGGGTTCAGCTATTGCGTTTCCTAAAGGTTCAGAGTTAGTCAGTGAGTTTGACCGGGTGATTGCTGAGATGAAGGAAAACGGAGAGCTAGAAAAGCTGGTCGAGAAGTGGTTTGGTCAACCGATTCCAGAGCAGCCAGAAGCTGGCACCGAGGCACCTGCAGAGGGAACTGAGTCTCCAGAAGCAACCGAATCCCCAGAAGCCGCTCCTGCAGAACCAGAAGCTTCTCCTCCTAGCTGATCTACTGTTTTTTATATCAGGAGAAGGGGCGATCGCAGAAATTTGGCTCTCTACAGATCCGAAGGAATCTTCCGATACCAACTCAACCTTCTCCTGCCCTGTATTCTACTGAGTAGATCAATTTAGGAATCTCGACACAGTGTAGAGAACAGGGTAGAGACGAGTTATTCAAGCAATGGCTCATGCTGTATTGATGGCGATCGCCATTCAGCTTAAAACAAGAGGTTTATAGGAGATTAAGAATTCAGTTGGGAAGTTCCCATAAGGGGGCAAACGATCGTTCACCCCCGTAGATTGGTCAAACAATAGCTGAATTCTTTGCTTAACCTACAAAACCCTTTTTATGGATACTTTCATTCCTTTCCAAAGGTTGCGTTGTAACATTTCCCAAAGGCAAGTATTCGGGCATGGATTTAGATTTCACACAGATTTTGCCCTCAATTCCTTACATTTTGCAAGGAATCAGGGTGACGCTCATGTTTACCCTATTGTCAGCCCTATTTGGGTTTACTCTAGGCACACTTTTATCCCTGTTCAAAATTTCAAACATTAAACCGCTTCATTGGTTTGCAGTAGCTTACACGTCTATTTTTAGAGGTACTCCATTAATCTTGCAGCTATCGCTGGTTTATTTTGCAACCCCTCAAATCACAGGGTACGCAATTAAGCCACTTGAAGCGGGTGTCATTACCTTTGCGCTTAACTCCGCTGCCTATAGTTCAGAAACAATTAGGGGCGGCATCATGGCAGTGGATAAGGGGCAGCGAGAAGCTTCTCTATCTTTGGGAGTTCCCTATCGCCAGATGATGTGGGATATCATTTTGCCACAAGCCTTCAAAAACATTTTGCCTGCCCTGGTCAATGAGAGCATTGCCCTCTTAAAAGACTCTGCTCTGGTTTCCACCATTGGCGCGCTGGACTTGATGCGACGCGGTGTGGTCGTGGCAGCCGAGAAGTTTATTTACTTTGAACCATTGCTCTTCGTTGGACTGATCTACTACGTCATGGTGATGGCTTTGACCTGGGCAGCACAGAAACTAGAAGTGAGGATGAGGCGCAGTGATTAGAGTTGAATTTCTTTGCAAATCTTTTGGTGAATTGAATGTCTTAAAAGACATTTCAACTGAAGTTAAAAAAGGCGAGGTTGTTGCCATTATTGGCCCTTCTGGATCAGGCAAATCAACCCTGCTGCGCTGCATGAACCTGCTAGAGGTACCAACTCGCGGCAGGGTTTATGTAGATGGCAAGGATATTACGCTGCCAAAAACCGACATCCTCAAAGTGCGGCAAAACGTAGGCATGGTATTCCAACACTTTCATCTATTTCCTCACAAGACGGTGTTGCAAAATATTACCTATGCGCCCATGACTGTGAAAAAGATGTCAAAGGAAAATGCTCATAAGGTTGCGATGGATCTGCTGTCAAAGGTAGGACTGTCGGAGAAGGCGAATGTCTATCCGTCGAAGCTGTCTGGCGGTCAAAAGCAGCGGGTAGCGATCGCCCGTGCCTTGGCAATGGAGCCAGAAGTAATGCTGTTTGATGAGCCAACTTCTGCACTTGACCCAGAGATGGTAAAAGAGGTGCTTGAAGTCATCAAATCTCTGGCTAATACGGGCATTACAATGGCGATTGTCACCCATGAAATGGGCTTTGCTCGTGAGGTTGCTAACCGGATTTTATTCCTGGATGAAGGGCGACTGGTGGAAGACTCTCCACCGAGTGAGTTTTTCACCAATCCTAAGAGCGATCGCGCCTGTCAATTCTTAGAAAAGATGCTGTAGCCAGACTCACTTCAACAGCCAGACTCAAGCCAGACTCACTTCAACAGTTTGTGAATGGCAGCGTAGCTTTGTCGCGCTGCCATTTACGCTTTAAATAGTGACTCATGAAACAGTGACTCATCAAGCAGTACTCATGCAGGAGGTCGCATGATGGTTGTTGTATTTGGCAGCGTCAATATGGACCTGGTAACCCGTGTGCCTCGGCTACCCGTTCCAGGAGAAACGCTAACGGGCTACCAGTTTGATACTATTCCCGGAGGCAAAGGTGCAAACCAGGCGGTTGCAGTTGCCCGACTGGGGGTGCCTACCCAGATGGTGGGACGAGTGGGAGGCGATCGCTTTGGGCAAGACCTGATCGCAAGTTTGGAAATGGCGGGTGTGGGGTGCGATCGCCTGCTGCGTGACCAATCCACCACTTCTGGCGTTGCGGTGATTGCAGTCGATGATGCAGGAGAAAACCACATCATCATCATTCCAGGCGCAAATGGACGGGTTGATCAAGCTGATGTAGAACGGTTGCAGCCCATTTTGTCAGCCGCAAAAGTCTTGCTACTTCAGTTAGAAGTTCCCCTAGATGCGGTAACTGCTGCTGCCAAAGCCGCCAAAGCCGCAGGTGTGACGGTGATTTTAGATCCGGCTCCTGCACAGGACAATTTGCCCACAGAACTTTATCCTTTGGTGGACGTGATCACGCCTAATCAGGTAGAAGCTAGTCAACTGGTTGGTTTTGCAGTAGAGGATGCGGAAACCGCTACCAAAGCAGCCTCAGTTTTGCGACAGCGGGGAGTGCAGACAGCCATCATCAAACTCGGCAAACAGGGCGCACTCTGCCAAACCGCAGCGGAAACTTTCTCAATTCCGGCTTTTCCAGTGGAAGTGGTGGATACAGTTGCTGCCGGAGATGCCTTTAACGGTGGCTTAGCTGCTGCTCTCGCGCAAGATTTCTCCATCCAAAAGGCTGTAACTTGGGGAGCCGCAGTCGCTGCCCTTTCTGTCACCAAAGCTGGGGCGCAAACTTCGCTCCCTAATTTGCAGGAGCTTGAGAACTTTTTGGCTTCGATGAATCTCTAAGTCAGCTTAAAAAGCATTCTGCAGAAAAAGTTGATTGAGCGGAACTTCTCTATCGGGGAAGGCAAGGGGAGCCAGCATTGTGTTTGCAGAGAGCGTTATTTTTTGCTGATAACCTGCTTGAGTCGGTTCCCGAAAGATATACACTTACCGAGCATTCACGTCCAAAATCCAATAGTTTAAGATCCCGGTTTTGGCGTAATACGAGTACTTTTTGCTGACGGTCACTGAGCAGAGTAGTTTTTACTGAGAATGAGTAGCTAGTTCAAGTAAAAGCTCTTGGGCAAGCTGAATTAGCTTTCTTCTCTTTCTAATACAACCATGGTGTCATTTGACCAGGTAGGGGTGTAAGTATACCCTTGAATATCAGTTTGCTTAATTTCGACCGCTTCATCCTTCGGCTGGACGAAAACAACTGCACAAGGAACAAACTGACTGTAGGGAAGCAGATTAGATTTTTCAGCAGAAATATTTTGAACCTTGACATGCTCTAGGCGAGTCGATCGAGTATTTGTGCTGTTAAAGAGAACCCAAAAAGGATATTCCCAGTAGCGATTTCCCACAGAATCATTGGTTCCTAGCCAAAGCCCAACGTTCTGGCATTGTTGAGCTTTGACAAAATTTACTGCTTCCTCATAGGGAACTTGTAGCTGTTCTCTATTGATAAAGTATTGTTCAATCCTATCCATGTTGAAGATGTTTTGTTCTGCGGCAATAGGACGATACTTATTCTCTAGTGCCCAAGGGGTAGAAGCTATTAGCATAATGACGATTAAAACTGAAACCAAGTAGCGATTTAGTGCTTGAGATAAGACAACTCCTACAAAGGCAGAAAAAAGCACAAATATGGAAAGATGATGGCGACTCTGATAAGGCTGCAATTTTAGTAACAAGCAAATCAAAGCGAACCCGCCTATAGTTGCTAATAAATACAGTGTTAATGATTTTTGCGATCGCAAACGGCTATACGTTAAAAACAGGGCAATGGATACAAGAATGAAAACTAAATGAAGCGGGTTGCCAGCCGTGTTTTCATCAAATGAGATTCCGGGAACTTGATACCAGCCAGGAGGATGGGTAGTACGTGGGTCATTAATATCTATTCCTAGAATTGAGTGCGAGATACGAATCGCTTTTTCTACTAACCCATTCAGAGGGACAATCAACTTTTCAAGGTTGAGAAATCTAACGATATCAGCGTGAAGAGAAGCATTTCTAACTAAGTTAGAGATAAAAGCAGGTAAGCTTATCACTTCAATCTTATATTCCTTAGCAAAATCAGCAGGTGTTCCTAAGAAAGAACCAAACAAATCTAGATTTCGCAGATAATGGTTGAAGTTAAGAGTAAGAAAAAGAGTGCTGACTACTAGCAAGGGTTTCCAGATTTTCCATCCTGTTTGTCGTACCTTGATCAGGAAAAGAAAAGCGATAAATGGAAAAGCTAAGAGATAGGCTGAGCCTTTTGTCAAAATTGCCAAACCAAGACTTGCTCCAATCGCAATGCTATTTGAAAAATTAAGTTTTTGTTGGACAGATTGAATCACGAAGTAAGCCAGACAAACAACCCAGAAGCAAACGACATAATCATTTTGGGTGCTTGAAGCCTGTAAAATTCCCATTGGAATCGCGACTGCAAATACTGAGGCGATAACCTGCCCTTGAAGATTTGCTCTCAACTGTTTGGCAATTAGTGATACCCCGATCGCACTACCAATCATGCAAAACCACTGCACCAAATTGGCAAAGCGATCGCTCCTGCTCAATATTTGTAGATGTAGAATGGCAAACTCAGCAAAAGGTGGGTGAAAGAGTTGGGGCAGGTTATAAGTGGGGTAATGAGCAACGTTGTGGTTTTGTTCCCAGTGGGCAACACGACTCATGTGATAAGTCATAGAGTCCCAGGTGTTTGGAGGGGCTACTATTGCGATTAGACCTATTGTTGTGATGATGAAAATAGTTCCCGTCAGCCAAACCCAACAGATTGCAGGCATCTTAAAATTCCGAATTAAATCAGAAGTTGAAGCTAAGCCACTGCTCACCTGATGCCGTTTTAACTCTAAAACATATAGCCCTATTAAAGCGATATTAATCGCACTCCAAGATAATGCTAAGCCGCTGAAGGATAAAAGGCTGAACCAACTCAGACTTTCAGTAATTGCGGTTAAAGTATATCCCCAGGCGATCGCTCCTAACAGAATTGACCTACGCCAATCAAGCACCTTTCTATTAAAAAGCAGAACTAGTAAAACCAAGCTCAAGATTGGAAGTAAGATAAAAGTGTGCATGACTATGAGGGATGGTTTCACCATCCGTTCTAAGGTTTTAATGACTTGTCCTATCTACTTGTCCGATCTAATGGATTGAAACTGAGTCCAAAAGACTATTTAGGCTCGTCTACGTCTACGTGTTCTGAAGAATTCTCTGTTCTGTGTAGTGACTGACGAGTATCTTGACGAGAACGGCGATACCATGTCGCGCCAGCCACTAACATCCCAATTAAAGTTAACGAAGTCACGAGGGGGAGAATGTCGCCCCCTCTTAAAGCCTTTAAGCCGGAACTTCCCAACATGACAAAGGGTAAAACTCCGGGAACGGTTCCTATCGCTGTACCTAACAAGTAGTCTTTGAACTTGATAGAGGTTAACCCTGCGGCAAAGTTAACTAAACCATAAGGAATGATAGGCAGCAGCCGGATCGAGAACATGTAAAATAACCCGCTATGCTGAATCTCACTGTCAATGGCTTGCCATTTGCCGGACATCCGATTCTCTATAAACTCACGACCAATGGTGCGGGTAAAGCCAAAGGCGACAATTGCGGCGACGATGGCTCCAACGCTCGTCCAGAACGTTCCGACCCAGGGCCCAAAAATCGCTCCGCCTGTCAGATTGAGCGCTGTTGAAGGCAAGATCAATAAAGTTGCGACGACATACACCAACACATAAATAACGGGTGCCCAGATCCCTGCTTGCTGTAGCCATGTCTGAATCTGTTCTGGGTCAACCCCACCCAGCAAATGCATTGCTAAAGCGGTTGCTACCAGACAAATTAACGTAAGTAAAACAAGACTGCCTTTAACGTTTGACATGACATCACATTTAACTTCACTAGAGTGTTTGCCGCTTGATTCTTGTTTTGATGGAGATCGAACTACTTCGTGGGAGGCACATCAATGCCGTAGGAGTTGCGAACCAAATAGAGCGGTCGTCCTTTTACTTCCTCATATACCCGTCCAAGATATTCGCCAATGATGCCTAAAGTTAAAAGTTGTACTCCACCGATAAACAGAATTGCGACCATGAGTGATGCGTATCCGGGAACATCAATGCCTGATATTAAAGTGCGAACAATCAGAAACATCGCATAAAGGAATGTTGTGATCGCTAGTGAGAAACCCACATAGCTCCAAACCTTTAGAGGTAGCACACTAAAAGAGGTAATACCATCTACTGCAAGATTCCAAAGCCGCCAGTAATTCCATTTAGTTCTACCTTTATAACGTTCGGCTCGATCGTAGAGAACAAAAGTTTGCCGAAATCCAACCCAGGCAAAAAGACCTTTCATAAACCGGGTTCTTTCTGTCATTTGCTTGAGCACTTCCACAACCCGTCGGTCGAGTAAACGAAAATCTCCTGTGTTCCGAGGAATTTCGACTGTACTCATGCGTCCTATCACTCGATAAAAGACGTTAGCGGTAAAGCGTTTGAGCCAGCTTTCTCCCTGCCGCGATTTACGTGTGGCATAAACAACGTCATATCCTTGTTGCCATTGGGCAATCATATCGGCGATTAGCTCTGGCGGGTCTTGAAGGTCTGCATCAATGGGAATGACTGCTGCACCAATTGCATGGTCGATCGCCGCTGTCAAAGCAATTTCTTTGCCAAAATTTCGAGAGAGACTCACGACTTTTATACTCGGATTTCGGTGGTGATGAGCGACGAGCTGTCTGAGCGTATTGTCTTTGCTGCCATCATCCACACACACGATTTCATAAGCTAGTCCAAGACCCTCCAGGACAGATTCTAGTCTTTCAAAGAAATAGTTGATATTGGGTTCTTCATTATGCAAAGGGACGACTACAGAAATCTGAACCGTATCAGGCGTTGAATCTGAGGACGAAACAGTCTGTGGGAGCGAAGTTAGTAAAGGAAGCGAATTAGGGGGAGACTTGATTTCACTAGCTGCGTTATACATTTTCACATTAGGGTGAAAGAACAGTAAGAAAACTCTGTTATTGAAACTTCTACATTCGCTGAGTCAAAAACCTCTGTTGCCTTATTTTTAAGTAAACAGAAGATCGTAGCAATTAATACAATTCCACTGGTCGGTAGGATGCTGTGCGCCCAGATTTAGATTCTTCTGGATAGAAGCCTTAGTACACGGGATTTCTACATAGAACCAACGTCTTAGCGTATGCACGTAACGCTATAAACGCTTTAAGATTCTCGTTACTCTATGCGTAGATACTATGAGTGCTAGAAGTATAATTCAATGTTCCGACTTTAAGTTCTTCCAATCTTTATAGTTTCTTGGAATCAGTAAACTTTGAATAAAATAGTTCCTGTACGAAATTTGCGAACACTAAATGCATAGATCCGAATTAAAAGTATTAAGTAGCTAAAGTTTTGAGGGCGTAGTATTTTAATCACTAGATTTAAGAGTTTGAGTTACTTTTGCAATGCAGTGAGTGTTTGATCAATCCAGTCGCAGTTGAAAATGATGGTGTAGATGCGATTATGAACTTCGAGCCTGTTGGTGTGTTTGACAACGAGTCCTGATAGCAAAAGCTCTGTCTGGTCGGGGTTGTCAGCCGTGGTGACTTCTTCTTGCTGCCAAACTTTACGATAGAGCGTTAGCAGTTCAATGGCGCGGAGAGGGTCTTTGAGCAAGCGATCGCGAATCGTCCTTAAATGTTCTGGTTCGTCATTAAATTCCCAGTTTTCAATGATGTGAGTTTGCACCAATTCCTCAATCCAAGCAGTTTCCTGATTCGTTGGAATTTCAGACTGAGCATTGCGAATCAAACGACAGATTTTTTGAGTTAAGAAAGGCTGTCCATTGGTCCAGCTAATCACTTCTCGTAATACGGCCTGTGGGTTTTTTACTTTTTCTGCTAAACCTTGCAGCAAAGGTTGTGCTTCGTGAAGCTGAAAGTCTTTGAGCGGAATGGCTTGCCCAATATTAAATGGAGTACGAATTTTGTCGTGAGTCAGCTGTGAAGGGGTGGCAACGCCAAATAAGGCAAAGGTGAGACGCGCATAATCAGCATGATCAGCGCGTTTGTTGTAGCAGGCACGAAGCAGTACAAAAAAGTCGTCAATCTCAAAGTCGAGATTGATTACGCTGTCAATCTCATCGATGAAAATAACAATTTTTTCGGGAAGGTGAGTCAGTAAGACATCGTGAAGGAAGTCTCCTAAACGCTGTACGGGCGATAGAAAGCTGCGATCGCGCCACCAAGTTCGAATATCAACCCGATCCAGCAAATTAAAGTTGCTGGCAAGAGAATAGATAAATCCTGCATACCACTGCTCATCTGAAAGCCGTCGATTGCCAATTTCAGAAATGTCGATCGCTGCACAGACAAAGCCCTCAGCTTGAAGTCGTCGCATAATCTGTACCCGTAAGCTCGATTTACCCATTTGGCGAGCATTGAATACATAGCAGAACTCACCCCGTTTGAGTCCGGCATAGAGGTAGCGATCGGCTTGTCGAACCACGTAAGTCGGGGCATCCAACGGCAGGCTCCCGCCTACCTGATAATCATAGGTAACTGCGTCTTCTGCACTTCTAAGCAGCGCATTTTCGATCATCAATTCTGCCTGCGTTGCCTTGAGGATTTGCAGCGTTTCGGATAACTCTTGCGTGCGCTCAACGACCTTTTCTTCCAAAATTTCCTTTTGTCGCTTTTGGTCAGTGATATCTTCGATAATGCCTTCGTAATAGAGCAGATGACCATCTTCATTTCGCACTGCCCGTGCATTTTCTTCTACCCAAATGATGCTGCCATCTTTGCGATAGCTTTGATACACCATGTTTTTTACTTCGCCGGTGTCTGACATATATTGGCGAAACGCCTCTCGCCCCACCGGATCGACATACATTTGCTGTTCAATGTTAGTCACGCTAGCGATCATTTCATGTGGAGAAGCGTAGCCATACATCCTTGCCATTGCTGGGTTCACGCGAATAAAGATACCGTGTGGCGTAGATTGGTAAATCCCTTCTAGGGCATTCTCAAAAATGCCTCGATAGTTTTCTTCTGCAATTTGGAGTGCTGCCTCTGCACGTTTTTGCTCCGTAATGTTGCGAATGATCATCAGCACCTCATCCTTACCCGTGACGACCATTCGCACTTCCTCATATTGCAAATGCCCGTCAATCGAAAGCTGCTGTTCGTAGACCTGCATTGCCCCAGTTTGCAGCGTTCTTTGGATGTAGTGCATCCGTCGCTGAGCTTCTACAGGCGGCAATGATTCATAAACCGTGGTTCCTATCTGAAAATGATCACTGCTATGGATAGCCAGCCGATTTCTACCCTGAATATCTCGATAGGTGCCATCGCGACTGACCCGAATCAGCAAATCTGGCATGGCTGCAATCAAAGCTCGATTGTTTGCCTCACTTTGCTGAAGCGCCTGTTCGGATTGCTTGCGCTGCGTCATGTCTCGGACAATGACTAACACTTCGTCTGGGTTGAGCGGAATCAGTCGCGCCTCTTCGTAGTGATGGTTTCCCTCCAGTTCCAGGTCATATTCATAAACTTGTAGTTCACTGGTGTTGAGTGCTTGTTGGACGTAGTGCATTCGCTCTTGAGCACTGTGGTGGGGCATCAGGTCGTAGATGTTTACGCCAACGTGAAAACTGTCTTCCTTCAGCATCCGGGTCGTTCTGCCGGGGATAGCCCCCAAGTAGGTGCCATCACTGCGAATCCGCATGAGTAAGTCAGGAATAGCGCTAACAATTGCCTGGTTGGTGAGTTGCGCCTGACGCAATTCCTCCTGGGCGCGCTGGCGTTCGGTGATGTCAATGCCGACGACAACGATCGCCGCTCCCTGCTGGTATTTTTGAGCCGCAAACAGGTAATAACGCTCCTGACCATTCACCTGAACCGGAATTTCTTCAGAGGCAGAGTTGGTGGAATTGTTGAGGAAGTTTTGGACAAAGGTAATGTATTTGGGGCTATTGCCAACGGTCCCAATCGGGTTGCCCACAATTGCTTCGGGCGTGAGGTGGAGGCTTTGAGCCAGGTAAGAATTGATGCCTAAATAAATGCCGTCCGAAGCAATCCAGGAAATCGCTCCGGGAACCGCATCCAGCACCGCCTCTAACTGTTCGTTTGCATTGGCTAACTCATCTTTGGTTTTCTGTAGGTCTGCGTTGCGCGTTTCCAGGGCAATAAAGGAGTCCTGAAGTTGACTTGCCATCTGGTTAAAGGATTGGGCTAACTCACCTAACTCATCTGTACGATTGGTTTCAACGGGTTTGTTCCACTCACCTTTGGCAATATCTTTGGCGGCAGCGTTGAGGCGCAAGATAGGTTTGGTTACCCAACGGGCTGTGACAATGCCAACACCAATCGCGGTGATGAGGGAAAGGACATAGAGAATAAACGTGGCGCGAGTGTTTTCGCGAATTTCACCCGTGAAGTCAGCTTCGGGGACGACTACCACAATCAGCCAATCGATGCCGCGCCCATCTTGAAAGGGCAAGACCTGCACCAACTGTTGCTGTCCGTCGAGTTTGTAGTTAAGCTGTTCTGCCTGCTGAATGGCGCTGAAGTTTTGGAAATGTTCTTGTAAATAAGTGGCAGTGCCGCGAATTAACAGATCGGTACTTTCTGAGGCAAGGCGATATTTTACGTCGTCTCCCTGTTCTTCGATCAGTTTTTCCTCGGTAGAGGTGGCAACGAGAGTGCCTGAACGCTCCATTATAAAAGTTTCTCCCGATCGCCCCACTTTCAAGGTTTTCAGGAAAGCACTCATTTCAGCCGGTAGGATAAAGTCAGTCGCACAGACCCCAATCAGTTGGTTATTGCGATCGTAAACTGGAGAACTGGCAGTGATAGTGGGAAGTTGGGTATCAAAGTCTAAGTAGATTTCGCTCCAGGAGGCATCCCCACGGGCTTTGGCAGCTCCATACCAGGGACGAACGCGGGCATCAAATTGGTTGCTTCCGACCCCCTGTAAAGTAGTGCGATCGCCCACGCTATTTAAGTTGTAATAATGTCCCAGATGACCCGTCTTCTGGTTATAGGTGATCAGTCGCAGAGAGCGATCGTTCTCGTTGCGACCGACCCCCAGTAATGATCCATCCTGTTCACTAGCGCAATAAATTAAGTTGGTATTGGGATAAATTTTGGCTTGTTCCCACAGTTGATTAAATCCTTCAGCTTCGAGAATGTTGATATCCCCTTCCACCAGAGCGCTGGCATTCACCCGATTCAGTGAGTGAGGAATATCGACATAAGATTGAAGCTGTTGTTCAATTCGGGCAGTGATTTCATAACGCAATTGAGAGGACAGGTCTTGTACGGTTTCCTGTCCATTGCGGAAGGAGAAATATCCAACGAGTCCAATCGCTCCGGCAAGCTGTAGCACAAAGGGAACGATCAGAATCGCCCGCAATGATGAAGGACGTAATCTCGTCATGTAGGAATTCTCTCGGCGAGGCGATCGCGGAAATATTGAGCATAGAGCGCACAGCTTGGAACAGCCTGATTTCCCTGGAGATGCACTAAACCTAAACTTTGTAGCCGAAATGCTTGAACCAAGCTCAATTCAACGGGCTTTGTCGCCGCAACCACTTGAGCAAAAGCAGTGGCTAACTCTGGGTGCTGTTGCAGATACCAAAGCTGCCGTTGCAGGTGGTCGCTGTAAATTCCAGTGGCGATCGTGGAAGGCTGCAACATCTGCTCTAAAGTGACATCCTGATGCCAGATATGATAGAGCGCCACCTGAATTAAGTAAGGATAACCTCCCACCAAATTCATCAAATGGTCAGTCTGTTCTTCTGCCCAGTTCAGCCCATGTCGCTCTGCTAAATCCTGGACTTGCTCTCCTGTAAAAGCTTTCAGCTCAATCGGTAAACCTACATTAAATGGAGATGAGTTTACATTTAGCGGAATGTAGACTTCTGTCGAGTGAGCAACCACCAGTCGCAACTGCTTCCAAATATCGCGATTTTTGGCTTCTTCGTGCCAGGTTCGCAATAGTCCAAAAAACTCATCTGCCAGATCAGGATACTCAAACAGGCGATCGACATCATCTAATGCCAGAACCAACGGCTGTGCGATTTGGGGTAATAGATATTGTTCGAAATAAATCTTGCAGCTAATCTTACTGCCAAATAGATCGTCCCAATACTCGTCCAAGCGTTTGGGAATCTGTAACCCTAGCCCCACGTTGGCACAAAACCATTGCAGGAACGGATCAAGATCGCGAAAAATATCCTTATCCGCCAACTGAAAACTCAACGATACCGTTTGACAGCCGCGCTGAGCGGACTGACGCAAAATCCTGCTCATTAGTGAGGTCTTACCCATGCGGCGAGGCGCTTTGATCCGAATTAGCCCACCTGGTTGCAGAACCGTTTTATAGCAGTCCGCTTCGATCGCTGCTCGTTCAACATAAAACGTAGAATCTAAAGGAACTTGCCCTCCCGGCAAATCGGGTAACTGTAGTCCTGTCTCCTCCACCTCTGAGCCTTCGGATTCCTCTTGAGCATCTGGATGATAATAATCACCCTCCTTTAGAGTCAGCTTAAACGCCCTAAAACCGACCTTTAAAGTTTGCTTGTCTACACCTGCC
Organism: Cyanobacteria bacterium FACHB-471; assembly: GCA_014695345.1. Lineage (GTDB taxonomy): Bacteria > Cyanobacteriota > Cyanobacteriia > Elainellales > Elainellaceae > JAAUTN01. The sequence goes on along the minus strand of JACJOC010000115.1, from coordinate 200,167 downwards.
TCACAAGCTAGCATTTTCATCAGCGTATCTACAGCCAAACCCGTACGCTCACTCAGCGCCTCTAATGTGTAGCGATGTCCGGCATTTTCCTCAAATTCTGCGTCCGATTTGGCCTGTTGAAACCGATCTAATCCCTCTGGAGTGAGGATTACACCGCGTCTGCGTCTGCGTTTTGGTTGCCCAGTTTGTACCATAGCTACACATTCAGTCAGACACACTTGCAACAGTATTTACACTATATACCTTGTATCTCTGCTGCTAAACAGTTTTTCTTCAAAATTGCCTATCGTTGTCTACGTGAAGGTGAAAACTAAGCGAATACCAAGGCTGGCGTGGGTTTTCGCGCGTTCTATTAGGATTAAGCAGAACTAAACGGAGCAGCGCTAGTGCAAATTGAGTTTACGTGAAATCACTCAATTGAGTGAATTTCTTTCTGAGATAAGCTTATCGGCTCCTGACTTAAGTCGTGTTCATCTGCTGGCAGTGGTTGTGTTGATAGGTCAACCCTTTAAGAATAGGGCGATCGCCTATCTTTCACTCAAAACCGCTTAAGTTCCTGCTTAAAAGCCTAAACCCCGATTGTTGATAGGGGGCATCAAAGCCAAACTAGATTCAGTTGCAGGAACAGCCGGGTTGCACTCCGCTCCTACTAAGCCTCGCTTATTGAGCAAATGGTTTAGCCCCCGCTAGCTCCTTTGCTTAGCAACGCCCCCTAACTAAGTATCTTCAGGAGAACGACCATGTTACTCACTTACCGTGGCTCAAGCTATGACTCGTCTGCTACTCAGATCAACCTTGATCAGGTTACAACGGGTCATTATCGTGGCAGCGACTATCAGCTTCGTCAATACGCAGCAATGCCACAAATTACACAGGAGTTGAAATATCGCGGTACTTCCTACACTCCTGGTGTAACTCGTCGCAGTGCTACAAGAAATGGCGATACTGGCTGGCAACCTGCAACTGCCTAGTTATACCGTTTCTACATGAAGCTGTATATTTTGGAGCGTGCCCCGCGTACGCGGGGCACGCTCCAAAATATACAGCCTTAAAAAGAATTGGTATTAGATCTGAACTAAAAGATAGGGGACATATCTCATTTGCCCCAACGTCCCCTATTTTCTCTAAAATCGATTGCTCTTAAAGCCTCCCCTGAATTAAGGAGCAAAGTACATGCAACGCCCCTCACGCTATCAAGAAGTATCTAGCACTGCTCAACCTAACGTTGGACAAGTTAGTTTTTACGACAGCCTAATCGGAACTTTGATCATCGTCCTGCCGCTTTTGATCGCAGTCGGAGTTATTTTTCGCAAAAGACATCGAGCTTCTGCCCTGCGAAAGCAGATCGCAGTTCTAGAGCAGCTATGGCAAATCAACTTGACTAGAGATGATTGTCATTAAGAGGTGATTGTCATGAGTCCATCATAAGTTGTGAGTTTGATAACTCGTGATGAATCACAAATGACAATAATCTAGTGTGTCTTCTGAACGGCCCTCACTCTACATCCTTCTCCCACCAGAGAGGGACTTTAATCCGGCTCCCTTTTCTCTTTGGAAAATGCAAGTCTCTAAATTCGCCCTTTAAATCGCCCCACTTACCCAGCCGTGTCAACCCATGAACAACTTACTTCGCGCACAATGGTCTGTTTTAATTGCTCGGTTAGAAACTTTGCCTCTTCTCTGGATTGTGCTAACCCTTACTTTGCTTGAAACCCTTGGAGAAAGCGTGTTAGCTGTGCCGATGGCGATCGCCAAACTCGGTATTGGGGCAGGCGTTGGAACTGTGCTGTCATTAAGTGTGATAAATGGGTTGATTGTAATGGCGATCGCCAGAGCAGCTCGAAACGGTTCAGTTCACCCTGAAGATGCCTATTTAGGAGTTCTAACGATTCCTCTGTTAGCCAGCTTATTTGTGCATGGAGCTGTAATTTGGCAGTATCCTACGAGTTTCTGGGTGGGTGCCCTCGTCAGCATATTGTTGTTAGCAATACCGCTGATGCTGATTCGTCAGGGTATTCTTACTTCCAGAACTGTATTAGAATTGCGGCAAGATACACGAACAGATCGACAAAGTACTTTTTCTCTTACCTCAAACGGTCAACCTCTCGCTGCTCAGGTTTGTTTGAGTTATGCCAGGGGTGCAATTCATCTACAGACTTCTGCTGGCACGGTTTTTGATGCTCCATTGCTTCACTTCGCCTCTTTTTTGCTGCCCACTCGCTTTACTCGTGAGTTGCGAGTATCGGCCTATCAAATCACCGCAAACGGCAGGTATGAAGGTTTATCTGCATTCCTTGAAGTGAATAACGGTGGTGAAACCAAACAGTACGATTTGAGCCTGACGAATGGACGGTTGCTTCTGCCGCTAACGAATAGAATGTGTAACCTAAAGGTTATCTTTATCCAGGATGTTGATCTTAATGTTGGTCAACACGCTGATAGAAATCTTGCTCAAGCATCAAACTACTAACTCAGTAACAAATTCACGCTGTCAAATGTTGCTTAAGCCTAGATACAAATTAGAACGCAATTGTTTGATGAGCAGTGCCGATTTTCGTATCACTGGGCTGAACGTGATAGAGGGCGATCGCCAATGTATTGTCCCTAAACTGGTAGATTGGCGTGAGTGCCTTGCCCTGCCGGGTGAGCGTAGACTGAAGGCGATCGCTTGGGTTGTAGACAAACACATCGCTAAACTCATGTTCAGTCCACTGCAACTCATCAACTGTAGCTTCAGTTAACAGCAACAGTTTTGTGTTGGGGTGAAGCCGATGTCCAACCGGCATAATTCCTCCAAACGGCATGTCAGAAATCACAAGTGGCTGCTGAGATTGATTAATTTGTTCGGCAACTTCCACATCAAACTCTGACCATCCCCACCAGGTATCTGCCTGCATCGTGACTACATTGGAAAGAATGCTGCCGGAGAGCAATACCACTGTGATCCCTTGCCACAGTCTCAATCGAACTAGATTTGTGGTGTTGCGGACAAGCTGAGATGCCAGCAGATAAGCAACGGTGAGATGAATTCCTAAGTAGCAGATAAAGAAGTAGCGATCGACCGCAGAACGCCGACCCGCCGTGACTAAGTCAGGCAAGAGAAATGCGGCAGTCGTAACGCCCATTAGCGCAAAAAGCAGTATCCAAACTTGCCTGGTGCGACGTTGAAGGTAGTAGACTGCACCCGCAATCAACAGCAAAATGGCTGCACTCAGACCAATTAACACGCTATTCAGAGAAGATGATGGAATGGACACGAAAGCGTGACAGAGATTCAGGCTCCAGCTTTTGACAAGTTCCGTAAAAGGCAGCGGCACTTTTGCCCAATTTGTGGTGAGAACCAGCCGTTCTCGGCTCATCCACATCACTCGTAGCCAGGGAAGAAAACTGAGAACGGCAATTGATGCACTCATTAAGTAGGCGATCGCCGCTCCAGTCAGCCGAAAGCGCTGTACCACCAACACATACATTCCGTGACTCACCAATACCAGTACAGAAAATACGTGACAGTAAAGAGCCGCGATCATGGCGATCGCATAAATTCCCCAACTTACTGCTGTCTTCTGCCGTATTGCCTTCAACAGGAAAGTAGAAGTAATCAGGATGAGCAAAATCCACATACTGTAAGGTCTTGCCTCCTGTGCATAGCGAATATAAATCGGCGCGGTTGCCATCAGTGCGGTTGCCATCCAGCCAACTAGCGGGAGGGCAAATAACTCCACACAAAGCCAATACATGAACGGCAATGCCAGAATGCTGAACAGGACAGACAAACTTCGCAGCGACACAATGGAACTGCCGAATAGTTTTGCCCAGGCTCTCACAATGACAAAGTACAGGGGAGTATGCTGTGAATCTTCTTCGGCGATACGTTGAATGGTGGCGATCGCCCCATGTTCAGGAGAAACCTGCTGGTAGGGGCGTAATGCCTCCACATCAATAATCTGTCCGTTAAAAAGCTGCATCACCTCCTCAATTTTGAACCCCGAAATTCGCAAAGAGGTGTAAGTTTCATCGTGCCAGTAGGGCTTTTGGTCTAGATTAACTAGGCGAAAGAGAACACCAAAAACTATTACAATTGCCAGCGTCATCTTCAACCCCTGTATCCAGGGTTGTTCGTATTTCATCATTGGAGTATCTTCTCGGGGGTGGTAAAAGAGAGTTCGTTCGCTGAGTTACATTGATGTATTAGCTGCTGTAACGCTTTTCCAGCCAAATCCGAGCTTCTTGTTCAGAATCAAAATAATGACGTTTTTCTGTCGTCACATCGTAAATTTGCAGGTAACGCTCGCCCTGACGGTTATTCTTCCAGACAACTTTAAGGTCGGTTGAACCGGGTGACTTGGTAGTGAACAGTTGCCGAATTCTGTCGAATCGGCTGTCTTTAACGAAAATCCAGCAGGTCTTGATTGCAGTAGTCAACATAATAAGCCTCTTTGTTTTGTCTAATATTGCAGTGGGGCAATGTGTAGTAAGTTACGTTGAGATTTTGTTGTGGATATAGTTGGGCGATCGCCCCGGTCAGCCTTGGGGTTGAAGTGTTTCTGACTTTGGCTCAACCCGCTTGGGTAATGTCCTCAGGAGAAGCGATCGCCATATTGGTGAGAAATGGCCGCAATGCTTGAGGATGCATAAATGAGAGATATCGAGAGGCGATCGCAGGTGGCAACAGTTCGATCAGCAAGTGGTTTTCGACCCAAAACTCAATCACCTCAAAATAGTCGTCACGATTGCAACGAATCATGTGCCAGTCTTCACGTTGGGCGATCGCTCGAATCTCCTCCTCACTCACTGGAACAGAAATTGCAGCGTGAGTTGCCGTGTAGGCAGAGGAATTGAGGTTTTGTGCAAACTGGGCTGCCCTCTTTTCCGTTCTAGGAATCAGTTCAGTTCCTCGTGGCAAAAGTTCAATTAGCGTTCCGTTGATGTCCAACGGGAGCACCATATAGGCACCGTCACAAGGTGGAAAAGGAGCAAATTCCCCTTGCCATAGTTCTGCTAAAACTTGAGCAACATGGCGCGGATTGTCAACTGCAAGTGAAATGTGATGAATCATGATATAACCTGTTTCCTGTAGCTCTACACAAGCGAAAGTGATTGAAGGTGGGCTATTCGTAAACCCAGCAATTCCCAGTTGATCAATGATTAATGACTAATGGTTATTAACTAGTAACTCGTGATCAACATTCACTTAGCATAAAAAAACTCACTCCCTCTGTCGGTCAGAGAAAGTGAGATCAAAGGTCAGAAAAAGTCTGCTAAGAAAGTGGAGGCAGAGTCTCTTATTGTTGAGAGTGTTGGTGCGGTTGCTCTTCGGCTACAGCGGGAAGTCCATCGGCGATCGCCTCTTCCATATTGGCTCCTTCCAGATTGGTATTGCTCAATCTAGCTCCAACCAGCACGGTTTCTCGCAATTTTGCTTGGCTGAGGTTAGCCTCAGTGATGTATGCCTCTGTCAGATCAGTCTGTTCAAGATTCGCTTGACTTAAGTTTGCGCCAACTAAATCAACGCCCTGAAAGTTTGCTCCTTGTAGGTTCGCGCTGGTGAAGTCGGCTCCGGTCAGCGTGGCTCGTTTTACATTAGCTTCCTGAAGCAAAGCGCCGTTCAAGTTTGCCCCGACCAGAATTGCAGCACTCAAGTCTGCCTTTGTCAGAGTGGCATTGCTTAAATCTGCGCCACTTAACTCTGCAGCGTGTAAATAGGTGCTTTGCATATTTGCGCCACTCAAGTTAGCCCCAGTTAGAATGGCTACGGCAAAGTTAGTGCCCTCTAAATTGGCGTTACTCAAGTTTGCTTCACCAAGCTTTGCCCAAAATAAGTTTGCGCTACTTAAGTCGGCCCCAGTTAGGATAGCTCGACTAAAATCTGCTCCTTGCAGCACAACCCCGCTGAGATTAGCTTCAGTTAAGTCGGCTTCTTGCATTTTCACCCCAAACAGATCGGCTCGATCAAAGTTGGCTTGGGTGAGAATTGCCTGACTCAAATCTGCGGCATGGAGAAATGCACCAGTGAGGTTTGCCTCAGTCAGATCAGCGCCTCGAATGTAAGAAGTGATCAGATCAGCGCCGCTCAGGTCAGCCTGCTTAAGATTGGTTCTGCCGTAGCCTTCAGCCCCTTCACTGTTGCCTGACCAACTCATTTGCGCGGCTGTCAGTCTCGCCTGGGTGAGATTTGCCTGAACCAAGTTTGCAGCCCTAAGATCTGCCTGAACCAAGTTTGCGCCACTTAGATTAGCTTGGCTCAGGTTGGCACCTCGCAAATCTGCGCCTTGAAGATTTGCACCCTGTAAATCTGCGCTGCTCAAGTCCGCGCTGCTCAAATTACAACCTTGACATTCCTTAGTGCTCAACAGTTGTTGGACATCTTCCTCATCTGGTGCAGGAATGGAGACTCCTTGCGATTCGGCTGGAACACTGTCTGGGCTTTGATTTGAAGCTTGGTTTGGGGTTTGTACTGCTACCTGAGATGAGCAGGAGGAGAGAAAGGTGAGTAGTATTGCTCCAGTGGCGATCGCTCTTAATTGCATAATCTTTTGTTTCCAAAGGTGAATGCGTCAATTTTTCTAAAAACAATTTTCAATTCAGCCCCATAAATGAACCGAAAAGATGACTTGGAGATAGAAACGGATAAGTTTAAGCAAACGTTTTTATCCTAAAGTTCTGCTTTAAAGCGTTATGTCAGCAGGAATTTTTAGAAGAAAGGTTCTCTTGCTAGCGGGCACAAAGTGATAACTACTACAGACTCATGAATGTCCCTAACAGCAGAAATAACGGCTTTGTTTCTGCATCAAACCTGATTGACTGACAAATTTTCTGATGTAGGTTGGGTGAAACAACGTGAAACTCAACACCCACCTGAATTCAGGTGGGTTACGCATTCGCTTCACCCAACCTACGAGATACCCACAGTTCTGGGAGTTTTGTCAGTCAACCAGGCATCAAACTCAGTAGAGGAGACAGCACCAATTGTTTGCCAAGGGTTGTGAAACATAGCAGACTTAGGGTCAGTATTTTGGGGTTTCACTTGGAGATGCCTCTGAAGCTTCAGAACCAGTGGGTTTTAGAAGGCACTAACAACTCTGCGTTCCAGTTGGAGCCTTAGAACGAACTGTATTCAGTCAGATTTATTCAATCTTGCAGGGGATTGTAAAGAAATTGAGTTTTGCAAGGTAGAGCTTTTCGATCCCTGTTATTTCTAATACCCTGTGTATCCTAATCTAATGGGTTCATCCCAAATTTTGCGGTAACTTTACGTAAGCTTTAAACCAGAAGATTGAGAATTTACCCATAATTAGTTGAAGAATTAAAGTCAGTTAAAACGGCGAAAAGCCTGTGTTTTCTACCTTTTATCCCACTGAGCTAAGGATAGAACTGACTGTTGGGTTATTCTACCTGGAGAAAGAATCAAAAGAGCCAGACTAGCAGCGGATTTCAGTGTTCTTCAGTAAATTTGCGGATACATTAGGGTGCGCTCATAAAGAAAGCATGAAGCTGCTAGGTTGCTACAATCAGGCAGACTGATAGATTTTTCTGAAGTGCATAGAAGATCATAATCAGTCTCTAAAAGACACGGATTCTGCTTTTTTTGTCTGAATAAGCTAACAAAATGGAAAGCCAATCTAGCTCGTTTTGGAGTTAACTTTTTGTGTCTAGACTAAAAGCCGTGTTGAGCTTCAAGTTTTGAATGTGGCTCTGAAAATCTACACTCCGGCTCTCCAAAATGGGTTGAACTGTTAAGCTTCTTCAACCTACATTTCCTCTTAATTGAGCTGTTGCTTTCGTTATTTATTTCTAACAGTTTAGATTCCTAAAGCTTAGATAGAGTTCCCGGAATGCCCCCTTCTCAACCGCTTGACACTCGACTCGGTCGCCTAGTTGGCGATCGCCAGCGTTATCTTCTTACCGACCTAATTAGCAATGGGGGTATGGGTGATGTGTTTTTGGCGACCGATTCGCTGTTGGGTCAGCACGTTGCGCTGAAAGTCTTAAATGAGCGGCTTGTGGTTGGAGAGTTGAGAAAGCGGTTTGAGCGAGAGGTGGCAGTGATTGCAGCGTTGCAAAGCGATCACATTGTTCAGGTGATGGATTATGGGGTAACGGCTGAAGGCAATCCGTTTTATGTGATGGAGTATTTACACGGGCAGACGTTGGGGCAGCTTTTGCGTCAAGAAAAGCGCCTGTCCGTTCCCAGAACCGTGAGCATCATTCATCAGGTTTGTTCTGGATTGTTTCTGGCTCATCAAGGCGTTCAGCTTCGTCAGGAGGTAGGGGTTGAGCGGGTCAAAGTTGTGCATCGTGACCTGAAACCAGACAACATCTTTTTGGTGACTACCACACTGGGAGAATGGGTCAAAATCCTGGATTTTGGGATCGCCAAGATTCGCAGCGATCGCTCTGAGCAAACTCACGTTACAGAGATGTTTTTGGGCACGTTTCGCTATGCGGCTCCAGAGCAGCACGGCATGGAGGAAAATCTAGATGAGCGGGCAGATATTTATAGCCTGGGCATCATTCTCTACGAAATGCTTTCTGGCTCTGACCCCTACAGCTTTGACCCCGAAAGTAAGACGCAGCATCGGTTAACTGGGGTAGAGTGGGCAGTGGCTCATTTGACTAAATCGCCATTGCCGCTGCGACAACAGGTTGGCTGCGACGACATTTCACCCGCAGTTGAAGCGGTGGTAATGAAATGTTTAGAAAAAGCTCCGGCAGATCGCTTTGCCTCGGTTATGGAGCTAAACCAGGCGCTTCGTGCGGCCTTCCAAAATGGCGATCGCATTCCCACGGCAGCTAGAAAACCCATCAAACCACGCAAGCCAGCAGAGGCAGAGCCAACGATGGCGGTGAGCCCTCCTCTACCTACGCCCGTCCCTAATGCTGCTGCAAAAGTTAGTTTGATGACTCGGTTTGCCCTGTTGCTAGCCGGATCGGGCATCACAGCGGTGCTGCTCCTTGCAGCAGGAAGTTATGCTGGGTGGTCGCCGTTCCTGGGCACCAGCAAATTCGATGCGCTTGAAGAAGTTTCTAACTCGTCGCTAACCCCGGCGAGTGTCGTCGTCCAGGAGCCTCAATCTGAGGCAGCACAATCATTGTCTGGACACATGGATACCGTTTGGGCAGTTGCCATTAGCCCCAATGGGCAAACTCTCGCCAGTGCCAGCTTTGACCGCACCGTTAAATTTTGGAATCCGTTAACTGGAGAATTGCTGCAAACGGTGAATGCTCACTCGGATGCGGTCCGGGCGATCGCCTACAGCCCAGATGGCAAAACCCTCGCCAGTGGCAGCGGCGACAAAACCATTCGGATTTGGGATCTGCAAACTCAAAAGTTAATCCGTACCCTCTCTGGACATTCTGGCCCAATCTGGTCGATCGCCATCAGCCCTGATGGACAAACCCTTGCCAGCGGTAGCTACGACGGCACCATCAAGCTGTGGAATCCGCAAACGGGAGAGCTGCGGCAAACCCTGACCGATCATTATGACTCGATCTGGTCGGTCGCCATCAGCCCTGATGGCAAAACTCTAGCGAGCTGTAGCTATGACGGCACTATCAAGCTGTGGAACCTCCAGGATGGGAAGTTGCTCCGTACCCTTTCTGGACACAGCGATGCAGTCCGAGCGATCGCCATTAGCCCTGATGGTAAATATCTGGTGAGCGGCAGTTGGGACAAGACCGCTAGAGTTTGGGATCTGCAAACTGGACAGGTGCTTCATGTCCTGGAAGGTCACGAAGACCGGGTGTTGGCAGTCGCCATTAGCCCTGATGGAAATACGATCGCCACAGGCAGCACCGACCACACTCTCAAAACCTGGAATTTGAAAACTGGAAGGCTGTTGCGATCGCTAAACGCACACACAGAGTGGGTGCTGGCACTCACTTTTAGCCCTGATGGAAGAACTCTTGTGAGTGGCAGTAAGGATAAAACTATTAAAATCTGGGACTGGCGCTAGGGGTAATTCAAAACTTAAACCTGGCAAACAGGCGTCCATCAATTGCTGCAAGCCCTACAAAGATTAGCGCCATACCTGCGAAAGCATTCCACTCCAGACTTTCACCCAGCACAAATACACCCAGCAATAGCGCACTCAGGGGAATCAAAAAAGTCACTAACAACAGGTTTGTTGCACCTGCGATCGCCAGAATATGAAAGTAAAGCAGATAGGCGATCGCGGTACTAAACAGACCTAATGCCAACAGTGCGCTCATGCTCACCCAATCAGGGTTTGCTGTCCAGGGACGCTCCAGCACCAGTGTGAGTGGAGCCATCATGATTGCGGTTCCACTCACCATTCCAGCAGCGGCGACGGTAGCCGGAAGTTGCCGAAACCGTCGTCCATAAATGCCTGCACAAGCGTAGGAAAAGGCAGCCAGCAACACGGCAAATTGCCCAAGCCCTCTGAGCTGCAATCCGCTAAGAACTTCTGTGCCCACTAAAACTGCTACGCCGAAGAAACCACAAATGACCCCCAACAGTCGATTGACGCTCAGCCGTTCGTCAGCCGTGAGAAAATGCGCTAACACTACGCCAAATACCGGTGTGGTGGCATTGAGAATTGCGGCAAGACTACTATCAATATGCAGTTGCCCCCAGCTAATCAAGCTAAAAGGAATCAGATTATTCAAAGTGCCCATGACTAAAAATTCACGCCAAAGTTTGGCTGAAGTAGGCATTTGATGTCCCTGGAAATAGGCGAACGTGGTGAGGGCGATCGCTGCTAACACCACTCGTCCCAACACCACCGTGAGAGGTCGCAAATCCTGAAGCGTGAGTTCTATAAAAAAGAAAGAACCTCCCCACAGCACAGATAAGAGAATCAGCAAAAGCCACGCTGTGGTCGTCATCGTAGGGGTCTTAGCAGGTTGTTTCATGGCGATCGCCTCTTTCGGCACGACCACAGCATAAAACTCCTGTCAGCAGAAAGTCTGGCTATTTTCGGACTTGGGTATTGCTCAACCTTTTGATGGGAAAAACCTTGTGCTCCAAAAAATAACCCCGATCGCCTGACCGGGGTTAAAAAGAAGTTTCTAATTCCATACTTCTATCTTCTCTCGAAATGTTTCTCACGGCATTTCCAAATTGCTGAGCGAATCTCCGTCATATTGCGTATTTTTAAGAGTGTTACGTCCTACAAAGGACGTTTATTACTTTTCAAACTCTGCTATTTCCTCTGAGGAGCCGCTGCAAAAACAAACTTTAACAATCAATTAAGAGTCTTACGAAATGTGTGCAGGGAAAACAATTTTTTCTGTGAATTTGTTGCATTGTGGAATAGCTAAAATGCTTTTGAACCAAGGGCTCCAAACTTCAAAGCCACATTTGTTTGTAGAAAATAACCCAATGTGTTGAGAATGATTTCTAACAGCAGAAAGAGGCAATGTTGACTCCCTAGATGAACCTCGATACATTGAGGGGTAGAGAGATAAAACAGCATCAACTAGCTGATAGGGGGAAAGAGGTATGTCTACAGTTGAAGGAGTCTTACAGTCCTTTGAGCAAATGCGTGGAAATCCCATCGCATTAGAGCTCCATGTAACGACGGCTGTTTGCGAAGGGCTCAACATTGTTCTAGCAAGTTTTCAGGCACTATATTTGCAATATCAAAAGCACCATTTTGTCGTTGAAGGGGCTGAGTTCTATTCGCTCCATGAGTTCTTTCAAGATAGCTATGGTGAAGTAGAAGGTCACGTTCACGAAATTGGCGAGCGGCTGAATGGGCTAGGTGGCGTTCCGGCTGCTAGCTTCACCAAATTGGCGGAGCTATGCTGCTTTACTCCCGAATCGGATGGGGTATTTTCTTGCCGGCAAATGGTTGAGCATGATTTAGCGGCTGAGCAGTCCGTTATTCAGGTGATTCGTCGTCAGGCTGGGCAAGCTGAGAGCTTGGGCGATCGCGCTACCCGCTACCTCTACGAAAAAATCTTGATGGAGACAGAAGATCGAGCTTTCCATCTCGATCATTTCCTGGCTCACGATAGCCTCACTCCAGCGTTTGCGCTAGCTAACGGTAGCAACTAGATGCAGCGATTGAGTCGTGATAGAAGCTGAAAGCAGAAACGTGACTGCGGACTGTACTAGAAATAGGGTTGAAGTTAGGGTTGAGTTAATGTCATAACACCCCTATCTTTGGTAAGAATTTGAGCGTGAAGGTGTCGCCTTCGCGCTCAAGTTTATTTTGGGATTGCGGCAGTTTGGCAGAAGTTTAGAAACGGCTGATACAGAAGTTGCTGTTGCTGGCGATACAGTATGATCAATCAGACATTTTTCGTAACAAAGCCCTGTTACGGTTCTATGTCGAGTTGAACAGTTAGTTTGGAACAGTTAAACGGTTGAATTTCTCTACTGCCTACTTATTGGTTTCTCACGGAAGCCGTGATCCTCGCCCTCAAGTTGCTATAGAAGAATTGGCACGCTTGATTCGCGATCGTCTGGCTGCCGAAATTCCTGTCCCAGAGGAGCTACAAACAACTCCCCTCCGGTTGCCCTTTGGTAAAGCTAGACTACAGGCTCCCCGCCGCCCAGCGCAGCGGGTCATGGAATCATCGCCGCTTGTAGGTACTGCCGTTCTAGAGCTAGCTCCTTTGCCGCTGCACCAGCAAATCCAGCGGTTTGGCGATCGCGCCCGGGCCGCAGGTTACGGTCAGGTAAAAATTCTGCCCCTGTTTTTGCTGCCCGGTGTGCATGTGATGGAAGACGTTCCGGCTGAACTGGCGATCGCCCAGGCTGCTCTAGGGGAGAGTATTCGCCTTAGCTTGTGTACCCATCTGGGCAGCCATCCTCGCCTCAGAACTTTGCTCACCCTCTCCGCAGATACGCCACCAGAAGTTGCCAAAGTGATAATTTCTCATGGCAGTCGCCGACCTGGAGGAAACCAGCCTGTAGAGGCGATCGCTCAACACATGGGAGCAGCCCCCGCTTACTGGTCAGTCTCTCCCAGCCTAGATTCTCAGGTCGCAGCACTCGTAGAAACTGGCAATCAGGCGATCGCCATCCTGCCCTACTTTTTGTTTGCCGGAGGCATCACGGATGCGATCGCTCAACACTTGCCCCACCTGGCCCAGCGGTTTCCTCACATTCACCTGTATTTAGAAGACCCGATCGGAGCCAACGCCGAATTAGCTGACATCGCTATAGAACTGCTGCTTGCCTAAAGCTGCTTGCCTAAAAGTTATAGCTCCTTTCCCTTTTTTTACTGTGTACACGCTCTAACCTTCACTTACCCAACCCTCCCACTTCCATGCATCAAACTCCAGGCAAAGTCTACCTAGTTGGAGCCGGACCAGGCGATCCCGGACTATTTACCTTGAAAGGAAAAACCTTGCTGGAGTGTGCCGATGTCGTTGTTTATGATGCGCTGGTGAGTCCGCAAATTTTGGCGATGATCGGGTCGCAAGCAGAGCAAATCAGCGCAGGCAAAAGGCGCGGGCGACATTCGCTCATTCAAGAGGAAATTACTCAGCTTTTAATCGAAAAGGCACAAACTCACGCAATTGTAGTGCGGCTGAAAGGTGGCGATCCGTTTGTGTTTGGGCGGGGTGGCGAAGAGATGGAAGATCTGATCAAGGCAGGTGTGTCTGTCGAAGTAGTACCGGGAGTGACTTCTGGAATTGCCGCTCCTGCTTACGCTGGAATTCCCCTAACGCATCGGTTACACAGTTCTTCAGTAACGTTTGTGACAGGTCATGAGTCCGCCGGGAAGTATCGTCCGGCAGTCAATTGGGGGGCGATCGCCCACGGCTCTGAAACGATTGTGATCTACATGGGTATTCACAACCTTTCCTACATTGTCGAGCAACTTCACACAGCAGGTTTACCACTCACTACGCCGATCGCTCTAGTGCGCTGGGGTACCCGTCCTGAGCAAGAAGAATTAATTGGCACACTAGAAACTATCGTGCAGCAAATTGAGGAAACGGGCTTTGAGGCTCCGGCGATCGCCGTTATCGGCTCAGTCGTTAATTTACACGCGGTGCTCTCCAAAGTTGAAATTCAAACAGTGGAATCGTGACGCGAAATTTACGCACCTATCTTTCAACTCACCACATCATCAAAAATTTCGTAGCATACAGGTGAGGATCGCGTTGCCTAACGTATCCTACGAAACTCTGAAGCTGCCTACGGGTGATATGGCAAAACGACGAACTTTTCTCTATGGAGCAGCAGGAGCATTAGGCTTTGGTGCCTCTTGGCTTGCTGCTCAACAAGGCTTTAGCTCCACTTCCCAACAGACGTATGATTCGGATCAAGGATTGGTAGCTAGCAAGAATCACCTATCCAATGATGACAATAGGCGAGCTTCTCTAAGCGATCGCGCTGCCTCAGAAGGGTTACTTTACGGAGCAGCCGTTACCGCACATAGAATATCCTCAGATGCAAGCTTTGCAGCTTGCGTTGCACGAGAATGTAATATCTTGGTTGCAGAAATTGATTTGAAATGGAAAGCTCTGCGCCCTGCCCCTGACCAGTTTGATTTTAGTCGGAGCGATCGCCTGCTTGACTTCACTCAGCGTCACAATATGCAGTTTCGCGGACATACATTAGTTTGGCACAACGGTTTACCCGACTGGTTTGAAAGCACCGTTACAGCCGACAATGCAGAACAGTTTTTGCGAACTCACATTCAAACCGTAGTGAGTCAGTATGCAGGCAAAATGCACTCCTGGGACGTAGTGAATGAGGCAATTTTGCCTGCTCACGGACGGCAAAACGGATTACGAGGAACGCCCTGGTTAAGCCTACTTGGAGAAAGTTACATCGAGATTGCCTTTGAAACTGCGGCTCAAGCTGACCCAGACGCAATGTTGGTTTACAACGACTTTGGGCTGGATTATGACATCTCTGAAGAAGAACGCAAACGTACAGCTGTTTTGGAACTCCTTTCAAGGTTACAATCTCGTGGCATTCCTACTCATGCACTAGGCATACAGGCACATCTACATGGTGACTTGACTCACTTTAATCCAGATAAACTTAGGAGTTTTATTCAGGATGCTGCCAGCATGGGTCTAAAGGTTTTAATTACAGAACTGGATGTATCCGATCGCCGCTTACCTCGTGACATTGATACTCGCGATCGCCAAGTCGCCGAAGTGTATGAAGCTTACCTTACTGCCGCCCTCGCAGAACCCTCTGTGATTGCCGTTCTCACTTGGGGACTGAGCGATCGCTACACCTGGCTTACTCACTTCCAACCCCGTTCTGATGGTGCCGCTGTGCGTCCCCTACCACTGGATGATCGGCTTCAACCCAAACGGGCATGGAGGGCAATCGCTGATGCTTTTGATGAAATGTCTGAGCGTGATGGATGAGGGCGAGCGCTTCTACTCCCAATCAGTCATGACTCACAGTGATAATAGAAGGGTTGAGTATAAGCATCCAATTTGTCCCCAAAACTCCCCGAATTTGACTTAGAGGTTGAAGCAACTACAGAACGGCTCGATCGCTACCTGGCTGAGCAGTTGCCCGATTTGTCGCGATCGCGCCTGCAAAAGCTGATTGAGCAGGGACAGGTTTGGGTGAATGGGCAGGTTTGTACTTCTAAGAAGGCAGTGGTGAAAAGGGGCGATCGCATCTCACTCACCATTCCTGAGGCTCAACCCCTGGACTTGCAGGCAGAGGACATTCCCCTGGACATTCTCTACGAAGATGAGCATTTGCTGATTCTGAATAAACCCTCTGGACTAGTGGTGCATCCTGCGCCTGGTCATGAAGCGGGGACGCTAGTCAATGCTTTGCTGGCGCACTGTGGGCAGCTACCGGGAATTGGTGGCGTGCAGCGACCAGGCATTGTGCATCGGTTGGATAAAGACACGAGTGGGGCGATCGCTATTGCAAAGACCGATCAAGCACACCAACATCTGCAGGCGCAATTTAAGGCAAAGACGGCTCGACGAGAGTATCTGGCGATTGTCTTTGGCGCACCTGCGCCTGAGAGCGGCACGGTTGACTTACCGATTGGGCGGCATCCGGTTGACCGCAAAAAGATGGCTATCGTGCCTGAAGAGAAGGGAGGACGGCGAGCCGTCACTCATTGGATTGTTAAAGATCGGCTGGGAAATTACACATTGATGCAGTTTCAGCTTGAAACGGGGCGGACACACCAGATCCGGGTACATACGGCGCAAATGGGGCATCCGATTGTGGGCGACCCGGTTTATGGGTCTGGGCGATCGGTCGGGGTGAACCTGGAGGGACAGGCACTTCATGCCTGGAAGCTGAGATTGCAGCATCCGGTATCAGGAGAATGGATCGAGGCGATCGCCCCTCCACCTGAAACATTTACCGTGCTCTTGAGGGTGCTAAAACGGCGGTTTGCTTCACAAATCTAACTTCATCAAATGAAAAGTGTCACAATCTCGCTTTGTATTTCTTAACAATAGCCTCATCTTGCTTCTACCTTTGGGTAGACCTTAACTCGCTTAAATGAAAGCTTTCTGCAAATCTTAAATAAAAATAAAAATTTTTGAAAAACGCTTGATAAGTATAATTACCTGTACTAATTGTAAACAAATGTGTCGAAAATTTCTTTTAAATGAAGGCGAAATGCCTGTCTTTTATGGGTTCACGCCGTTCTTCTGCACAGGGTTATACAATTTCACAACTTGTAACAAATAATGGCTTTACCGCATTGTATAAAGATTACCGGAAGGGTACAAATGACAGGAAAAAGTTAATCAAATCACTAGTTCATCAGTTTTTCCGTTTCTCATAAAAGTTGTGAAATTTTCTCAGATTCAAAACGTTTACGTTAACATTCTCATCAATGGGGAATTGAGTCTGAGGTCACTGCGAATTCAGTGATTTGAGCAGTATACCTGCTTTACCTTCCACGGGCTGCGCTTTGCAGCTTGAACTGGCTGAACTTAATCCCAGTTTTAATCAAAACCGAACTCAACCAAAAAAGTAGGAGATTGAGTCCATGTTAGATGCATTCGCTAAGGTCGTTTCTCAAGCTGATGCCAAAGGTGAATTCCTGAGCAGCTCTCAGTTTGACGCTCTGTCAAACATGGTGAAAGAGGGCAACAAGCGTTTGGATACCGTTAACCGCATCACTGGTAACGCTTCCACCATCGTTGCAAATGCTGCACGCGCTCTGTTTGAGGAGCAGCCTCAGCTCATCCAGCCCGGCGGAAATGCCTACACCAACCGTCGCATGGCAGCTTGCTTGCGCGACATGGAAATCATCTTGCGCTATGTCACCTACGCTGCTCTGGCTGGAGACGCTAGTGTTCTAGATGATCGCTGCCTCAACGGTTTGCGTGAAACTTATCAAGCACTGGGTGTACCCGGTGGTTCCGTTGCTGCTGGTGTCAGCAAGATGAAGGAAGCTGCTATCGCTATCGTGAACGACCCCAACGGTATCACCAAGGGTGATTGCAGCGCTCTCGTATCTGAGTTGGCAAGCTACTTCGATCGCGCTGCTTCTGCTGTTGGTTAATTCCACCAGTGCTCTCCTTTAAGGAAACGGCTACGGCTTGAGCTTGAGTCTGGTACAACGGGCAACAAGCTAACGCTATAGCTGAATCTAAATAGCCATTTCATCGAAAACTTTGAAGGAACATATCTTAGGGAGATATCTCAACTATGAAGACCCCCATTACCGAAGCGATCGCTGCTGCTGATACTCAGGGACGTTTCCTGAGCAACACTGAGCTGAACCAAGTATACGGTCGCTATGAGCGCGCCGCTGCTTCTATGGAAGCTGCTCGTGCATTGACCAACAATGCTCAGAAGCTAGTTGATGGTGCTGCTAACGCGGTTTACCAGAAATTCCCCTACACCACCCAACAGCAAGGTGCTAACTTTGCCGCTGACTCTCGCGGTAAGTCCAAGTGCGCTCGTGACATCGGTTACTACGTTCGCATCATCAGCTACGCGCTCGTTGCTGGTGGTACCGGACCTATCGATGAGTTCCTGTTGGCTGGATTGGATGAGATGCACCGCACCTTTGACCTATCCAACAGCTGGTACGTTGAAGCGCTGAAGTGGATCAAGGCAAACCACGGTGTTACCGGTCAGCCTGCTGTCGAAGCAAATGGTTATATCGACTACGTGATTAACGCCCTGAGCTAGTCTCCAGGTCTATTGCCCGGAAGAATAAGCGAGTGTTGGCAAGTTGGCTGGCAGTTGTTAATTTTTCCGGGCATTGTTTTTCTCATTTTGATGATAAAAATCTTCAAACACGTTGTTCAAATTGTTGCTTCGGGAGAATAGGCATGAGCGGTTTAGTTGCGTCTAATTTGTCAGCCGCAGGAAGACTTGGTCTTTCTGCATTTGATGCTTCCAGGGTAGAACTGCGCCCCGATCGGACAGAGGATGATGTGCGCTCGGTGATCAATGCAGCGTATCGTCAGGTCCTCGGCAATGACTATATTATGGCGTCAGAACGCCTGACCAACGCAGAGTCTCAGCTTCGTCAAGGCAATATCACCGTTCGGGAATTTGTCCGGGCGATCGCCAAGTCAGATTTATACAAAAACAAGTTTCTTTTCCGCAATTCCAATACTCGTTTCATCGAGCTGAATTACAAGCATTTGTTGGGTCGTGCGCCTTACACCGAAGATGAGGTGAATTTCCATCTCAATCTTTACAACACTAAAGGCTACGACGCTGAAATCGATTCCTATATTGATAGTGTTGAATATGAGAACAGCTTTGGTAACAACGTTGTTCCCTACTACACTGGCTTTTCAGTCGATGCAGGCGTGAGAACCACTGGTTTTACTCGCATGTTCCGTCTCTATCGGGGATATGCAAATAGCGATCGCTCTCAGGTAAGTGGCAGAAGCCCTCATGTCTTCCGTGAACTTGCTCAAAATCGGGCCTCTAACATCGTCAAGCCTACCGCTAGCGATCATAGCGGCGGATACCATGGTGCTGGCTCGACCGACACTCCCTCCAAGGCGCTGGGCGGCTCTTTTGGTGAAAGCGGCAAAATTTATCGTTTGGAAGTTGCTGGCATTGTTCAGCCTGGTTATCCCAGAGTGCGTCGCAGCAATGTTGCTTACCTGGTGCCCGTTGAGCAAATGTTGCCCAGAATGCAGCAAATCCACCGTATGGGCGGCAAGATTGTCAGCGTTACGCCTGCCTAAACCGTGCTACCCATCCTGACGGTAATGTGAGGGTGGGTTCTGCTTATCTTATCCCAAGCAATTCAGACGGACTTCGCTCAACAGCGTGTTCCCCGTAGTCATTTGGAGGTATTTCACACGATGTCTAGTAATGCTAGTTTTAGCGCCATTTCTAAGGACGCAACTCCAACCGCGTGTCTGGGTGGTTCCTGGGATGAAAGTGGTCGCATTTATCGGCTTGAAGTGACTAACATTCTTCAGCCTGGATATCCCAGTGTGCGTTATAGCACGACAGCTTTTCTAGTGCCTTTTGAGCAAATGCTACCGAGAATGCAGCAGATCCACCGCATGGGCGGCAAGATCGTCAGCGTTACACCTGCCTAGTTTGCTGCAACTCGTCTGCATACTTCCCAATAGCACTCAGTTCTTAGTAGAGATACGGCAACGAATAATCTGCGAAGCTGAGTGTTATTGGTATGTGTGGTGAAAGGTATTACATAGAGCCTTTTAGTTCTGGATGTGAGACAAATTTATTGTCTCTTGAACACTTAACATCAGGAGTTTCGCCCGTTATGTTTGGTCAAGCAATCCAGGGAAGTAACAGTTTTACAGATAGCGCAGCCCGCATGTTTTTGTTTGAAGTTAAGGGCTTGCGTCAAACCTATCAGTCTGACAAGTTGAGCTATCCGATTCGTCGCAGTGGTAATGCGGTTGTTGCGGTTCCTTATACCCGCATGAACGAAGAGATGCAGCGGATTAATCGGTTGGGTGGCACGATTGTCAGCATCAAACCGTTGACTCATGACGCTGAAAATAGTCATGGAGCAAAGCAGCAAGCTACTGCTGCTCATGCTGATGCAAAAGTTGCTCACACCGAGAAGTCATCGGAGGGTTAAGCAACCTTCGATTAGGGAGTGATCCCGCCTCTGTCTCTGCCCCTTCGTTTAGATCAATGTCAGAGTTAACTCAATCACACTTTGAATCTGAATTAGAGCCGCCTCATGGTGAACCGTTAACGGTAGAAACGGCACTTGCCAACCTAACTCACGTAGATGTGAGCCTGCGATATTATGCTGCCTGGTGGTTGGGCAAATTTGGGGCGGGAAGTCCGGGCGTAGTGGAGGCGCTGATCGCGGCTCTTCATGATGAGGACGATCGCACTGAGCTAGGAGGTTATCCTTTGCGGCGCAATGCGGCTCGTGCCTTGGGCAAATTGGGCGATCGCCGCGCAGTTCCAGAACTCCTTCAAGCTTTAGAGTGTTCTGACTACTATGTTCAAGCGGCAGCGGCCCAATCTTTGGGAATGTTGGGTGACCCAGCCTGCATTTCAGCGATGATGAACCTGATCTCAGGGGGAGTAGAATCGGCTCAATTAATGCCTGGACGACCTCATCTAGCCAAGCCTGTTGAAGCTGCCATGGAAGCTCTAGAAGCCCTACGAGCAACTGAGGCGGCTCCTCTAATTGAGCCATTCTTGCAACACCCCGTTCCACGGGTGCAGTATGCTGCGGCACGGGCACTGTATGTGTTGACGCAAAACCCCATTTACGGACAACGGTTGGTACGATCGCTATCCGAAGCAGATCTAAAGCTGCGTCGCAAGCTGTTGCTTGACTTAGGTGCCAGTGGTTATTTGCCAGGTGCAGAGGCGATCGCCCATGCCAGCGTTGAGAATAGCTTCAAAATGATTGCTTTGAAAAGCCTGCTAGAGAGCAATCTCAAGCAAACAAACCCCGTCGCCTTGTCTCCTGCGGCTGCCCAGGTGATGACGCTGATGGATGCGTTGCTATAGACGAGTAAACCGGTGTTTTGACTGGCTGTCTTAATTTCCTGCTTCGACTCTTTCTGTGAAGTTACGGGTGATCTGATGATCGTGACTAAGGCTGTTGATGCTTCTGAACTAATTCGAGCCGTCGAGCAAGCCGATTCTCCGAGTCGCTTGGTGGCGGCTGTGAACACATTGGCAACTTCAGGTCTAGAAGCAGGCATTCCAACCCTAATTGCTGTGTTGGGATACAACAACCCTGAAGCCGCCAGCGTCGCCGTTGAGGGGCTAATTCGACTGGGCGATGTTGCGGTTCCGCCGCTGATTGAGCGGTTGGATGAGTACAACTATGGGGCACGAGCCTATTCTTTTCGGGCTTTGGCGGCGATCGCCGACCCCCACGCTCTGGATGTGTTGCTCAGTACGGCAGAAACCGATTTTGCACCTAGTGTCCGTCGAGCCGCAGCAAAGGGACTGGGCAACTTGCGGTGGGAAAAGCTGCCGGAGGGCGATCGCCCAATCGCTCAAGGAAAAGCATTGCAGACTTTACTGACGATCTCCCACGACCCAGATTGGGCAATTCGCTATGCCGCGATTGTGGGTTTGGAAGCGTTGGCGATTACCAGTGGAGAACCATCTCAGTCGCCCCAGCCTCAGCTCAGCTCAGCAATTCTGGAACGATTAACTGCAATGGCAGAAACCGATCCAGATCTAGCGGTTCAAGCACGAGTTTGGCTGGCTCAACAACAGTTAGAACATCTGACTGCATCTTCATAGCTGTCCGTGTTGCTCACGGGCAGTTTTACTTTTGTGTATGCATTTTAGTTAAAGGTACCTACCTTATGCCTCTTCCTCTCCTCGAAATTACCCCCAAAACCCAAAACCAGCGAGTTGACGGTTACGACATCCCCAATGAAGACGATTCACCTATTTATCAGTTAACGGGTACTACCTCTGATACAGGCGTAGATGCAATCATCTGGGCATCGTATCGACAAATTTTTAGCGAACATTTGATCCTCGAACAATATCGTCAACCCGCATTGGAATCGCAATTCAGAAATCGAGTGATTTCAGTGCGAGAACTCATTCGCGCCCTGGGTAAAACTGATGTCTATCGGGAATTAGTCGCCGATACCAACAGCAACTATCGCCTAGTCGATATCACCTTCAAACGGTTTTTAGGTCGGGCAAGCTACGGCAAAGATGAGCAAATTGCTTGGTCGATTGTGATTGCTACTCGTGGTCTGCACGGATTTATCGATGCTGTCGTAGAGAGCGACGAATACCTGCAAAACTTTGGAGAATATACCGTCCCCTACCAGCGCCGCCGCATGGAAGGCCGTCCCTTCAACCTAGTGACCCCTCGCTATGAGGATTACTGGCGCGGTCGTCTGCTGGATATGGAACTGGCAAGCCGTTCTTACTTCCAGGCACGCAGTTATGGTGCTGGCGCGTTGGATAAGAAAATTATTCGGCAGGCTATTCCAGTTGGCTTCTTAAACATGGCTCAAAGCCTTTTGCCACCCCAACTCGACAGCCAGCGGCACGTTGCCAGAGCATCAGCGGTCAAGGTTCCCGATTCGACTCGTGAAGCTGCTTCTTTGCAAGTTAGCGTGAAGCGAACCAGTGTTGCTTTACCTTATCGCTACATCCCCACAAATCCAAAGGTCTAGTTAGGAGTTAATTGTTCGTGCATGCCCATGAACAATTAACTCCTAAAACTCGTTTCCTGCACAGTTTTCTAGAGGATCTTTCCATGCCAATTCCCTTGCTTGAGTACAAACCTTCTTCTCAAAATCAGCGTGTAGCTGGCTTTGAGGTACCCAACGAAGATACCCCACGCATCTACCGGTTAGACAAGGCAACCTCCGATGGTGAGTTTCAAGATCTAATCTGGGCAGGTTATCGTCAAGTGTTTAGCGAACACGAAACGCTGCAAAGCTACCGCCAGAAAACGCTAGAAACTCAGCTTAAAAATCGCTCGATCTCTGTGCGAGACTTTATTCGAGGTCTGGCAAAATCTGACGTATATCGCCGCCTGGTAGTTGAAACCAACTCAAACTACCGCGTTGTAGAACTCACCCTGAAGCGCTTACTGGGTCGGGCACCCTACAACAACGATGAAAAAATTGCCTGGTCAATCAAGATTGCGACGACTGGGTTTGAAGGTTTTGTGGATGCCCTCGTTGATAGCGAAGAATACACGACTTCCTTCGGTGAGAGCATTATTCCCTATCAGCGTCGGCGCTATAAAGATCGTCCGTTTAACCTGGTGACTCCTCGCTACAGCGACTACTGGCGAGATAAGCAAGAGGAGGAACGCTACAAGTGGGGAGATGTTAGGAACTTCCTGGATTTGGCGCGATCGCTCCAAATCAAACCCGTTAACTTTGTCCAGGTAAAAACTGACAACATTAGCATCCCCGATACGACTCGCAAGGATACTTCTCCCGTGCCCGCTTCGATTAACTCTGCTGCAGGTTTTCCCTGCCGTTAGAGTGCCGTCAGTATTTCGTGTATCAGCATGAGCCAGACCCTCTAGGCTTTAGTGGTTGATTTTTCGGGTACAAAAAACCGAAAAACCAACCCTTTCAATCCGCTTTAAAACACATCCTAGATTAGGTTTGGCAGATATCAGAATCCTATTACAGGAGGTTGAAAATGTCTTTACCGCTACTTGAATATAAACCAACAACACAAAACCAACGAGTTTCTAACTTTGGTGTTGTCGATCGGAACGAAGAAACTCCCCATGTTTATCAGCTTGGAGAAACTCAATCTCCCACTGATGTTGAAGCGTTGATTTGGGCTGCTTATCGCCAAGTCTTTAATGAACAGGAAACGCTGTCGTTTAATCGACAAACTGTTTTAGAAACGCGGCTTAAAAATCGTTCGATCACGGTGCGAGACTTCATTCGCGGATTAGCAAAATCAGAGCGTTTCTACAGATTGGTGGTTGAGCCAAACAACAATTACCGTTTGGTAGAACTGGCGTTAAAGCGGCTATTGGGTCGTGCCCCCTACAGCAAAGAAGAGGAAATTACGCTGTCTATTCAAATTGCTACCCAAGGGTGGAATCAATTTGTAGACCTGTTGCTGGATGGTGAAGAGTATACTAAAGCCTTTGGCGACAACATTGTGCCCTATCAGCGCAAGCGGATGGGAGAGCGTCCCTTTAGCTTTACCCCGCGCTATGGCGCTGACTATCGCGACCAGCTACCTCCAGCTAGACCCTACACGCCTGCAAATCAATTCAGTCTTGACTTTGACCGTCCGTTCAACCTTCAGACATTCCTCAAGTCCACCAACTGGGGTCGGGTTTCGGGTGTGTTGATCGTTCTGACGCTAGGATGTGCATTCTTGCTGGCACTGAGTGCATTCTCAGGTTCGGCAGGTTAGGGATCTCCTGGATTGAGACTGATTGAAGCTGAGCAAAACTGAGCGAAATGTTGAGAATTGCACCATTGGGTTGAAATTTGCTTACAAAAAATGCAGTTCATCACATAACCAGTCAACAAAACACGGGATAATAAGCCCAAAGAAGTGTTGGTCTGAATCAATCCCTAGCCCAGACTGTCGATCGTAAGCGCTGCTCCGCAGTTGATATTTCAGACAACTTTTACACCGCACAATACAGAAGGGAGACATTAGCATGGCATTGCCGTTGCTCGACTATAAACCATCGAGTCAGAACCAAAGGGTTCGCAGCTTTGGCATATCCGATCAGAACGAAGATACCCCCTACGTTTACCGAATTGAGGACGTGAATTCTCCATCAGAGTTGCAAGCTCTGGTTCGAGAAGCGTATCGGCAAGTGTTTAATGAACAGCTTTTGCTCAGATTTAACCGCCAGACCACGCTAGAAACTCGCTTGGCAAACGGCTCCATTACCGTTCGTGATTTCATTCGTGAGTTGGTGAAGTCAGAGCGGTTCTACACCCTGGTAGTTGGCGTTAATGATAACTACCGCTTGGTGGAAATTTGCGTCAAGCGGTTGTTGGGTCGTGCTCCTTACAATCAGGAAGAAAAGATTGCCTGGTCAATCAAGATTGGAACTTTGGGTTTCCACGGGTTTGTTGATGCGCTTCTCGATAGTGAGGAGTACATCCAAGCCTTTGGTGATTCGATTGTTCCTTATCAGCGCAAGCGGATGGAGAAGCGTCCCTTCACCTTTGTGCCTCGCTACGGTGAAGACTATCGCGAAGTTGCAGGAACTGCTAAAACCGACTGGCGGATCACCCTGGAGAAGTTCTACACGCTCAAATTCCAGGAGCGCAGTCTTCCCGAAGGCGATCCTCGCAAGTTCCGCGCTGTGGCGGCAGCGATCGCACCCAAAATCAACTACGCTCAGCGCACCTCTGCGTTTGACATCGACTATCTCAACAAAGTCCCAGTTCGCGGTCGTCGTTAGGCCCTCAGCAGCCTAGCTGCAATTTCTGTAATTTCAAAGTAGGGGCAAAGCGTTTGTGTCGAAGATGGGTGGTGATAGCCATTCATCCTCATCACAAATGTTTTGCCCCTACTGTGTGTTTATAGTGCTGTGTTACTTGCTTCTACCGAAACTGGTGGCGTAGTAGCCATTGCAGGCAAATTCCAGTAACGATGCCATAGGTCAACCAACCCGATCCATAGGACAGTGCAGTTACGAATGTTCCTGACAACACTCCTGGCTGTATGACATATGCGACAGCCGAACCGCTCGCGCCTTGTAACGCACCACCCAAAGCGCTAACAGGAAGCCACCAGTACGCTTTGCGAACAGCTCGCCACAAAATTGGTAACTGGGCTGCTCCCAAAATTGCCAGCACAACGAATTCACCAACTAAATTCATCCAAAAAACTTGCCACGCGCCCAGCCTGCTTAAGAATTGAATGATCGGATCAAGGACTACATCCAAACTCACCATCAGCATCAGTCCGAAAAACCACCCTAACGTGCTAACCGCTATCCACCAGAAGGATTCGGGAATGTAGTGGCGCAAGATCAACCATTGAGCTATGCCAATAAACAAACCCGTAAAAAACACAGTCGCCAGGAATTGAAACCCTGACGCTTCCAATGCTCCAACGAGCGCCCCGGCAATTCCAGTTGCCACCGCCCACCAGAGCCAAAAGCGAGGAATCGCCAACTGTGGTGTTTTACCCTGCTGTTCATACTGCCCCATAATGCTTCCCTCAGAGTTGCAACTTCAACTCCACGACTGTATTGTTTAGCCCAATCCAGTTTGAAGGCAGCTTTTCTTAGCAGAAGTCTGAATAGAATGCTTCAGCCTTTCAAACTGGTCGGTCTATTAGCATTTAGGGATCAGAACGAAGCAATCGGTGAGCTAAAAAAACAGTTTGTGGTTAGGCACACTTGTCCGTCTAGGTGTGCAAATTGTGTGTCACCCACCAACAGAGAACACCGCCATCACCAAAATCGACAGCAGTAAGCCGGGGGTCAGCAGCATAATCAATGTCAACAGTTCACCTTGTTCCATAATTAACTCCTCTTTCAGTGTGCAGTTTGAGCAGTGGCTGTTTGAGTTTCCCTCAATTTTGGCTTACCCAAGCGAGCGCCACACTATCCCAACTACCCTGATCATGCCTGATGATTCTGCTAATAACAGGGGCTAATGCTTAAACAAATCAGAATTCTTAAGGACAATACGGAGACTATTCTGAGTAAAGGTAGCTTGTCCTCCGTAAATTCCGGCTTAATATCTTTTGCCGTAAAGAATTTCCTGATTGCTTCGCAAACTGATAGAAGATTCGAGTAAATTGTCTCGATCACCAGAACGGATATCTGCATTCTGACGGTTGAGTCGCATTCACTCTTATTCTTCAGGTCAGGGCATCCTTGAAAAAACGTCACTGGTTAGAACTAGTTGAGTCGTTATCGCTGGTCGGCTTGGGGGTTGGATCGGTTGTCTCCCTCATGTCCAAGCAGGTTTTGTTTGCATCCACGCCGCTGTCTGTGCTGGTGCTGCTAAACCTGATTAACCGTCGGCGGTTTGAAGACCAGAGCGAACAGAATACGGCGATCGCCCTCTCCAAACTCGATCGCCGTGTGTCAAAGCACATTGAGTTGCTCAACCAGCAGATGATGTCGCTGCCCACCCCAGAAGCGATTGGCAGCCTGAAGAAAACAGTTACTCGCAACAACCGCGAAATTTTAGACAAGCTGGCTAGCGAAGTTGCAGAAATTCGGCAAGAGATTCAGGATCGGCTTGACCCCATTGAGCAGCAGGGCATTCAACCGCTGCGGCAAGAAATTTACCAGATTCATGAGCAGTACGCTCAGCTTTCAGATACCTTGGCGGGGGTTACTAACTACCTGCAAAAGGCTTCTCCTGCCAATCGGATGGAGGAAGTAGAAGGGGCGATCGCCCAATTTAAAACAGAACTGGTGCAAATTCGGGTGAATTTGCAAAACCTGACCAATTTGACCAAACCCAGCATTGTTTCCCTGCGGGATCAGGTGTCTCACCTCAATCGGCAGTTTCAAAAACTACCGCCACCTGTTGACTCCACCTCTCTAAAGCAGGAAGTCGCAGAACTGATCAAAATGGTTTCTACCCTGGTGCCCAAACGGGATTGGTCAGTACTTATGGCTGAAATGAAAGAGATGCAGCAGCAGCAAGAAGCGCTCAAGCAATCTCTCTCTGCGGTGGAAGCCACTGCGCTTAACCTGAGACGGCAAGTTGAGAAACCCATCCAGATTGCCGACCCAACCGCAACGCTTGAGCTAAGATATCCGCCGCCCTTTACCCCACCTGCCCAGGCAGAAGATCCGGCCGCGACCCTGGAGCTGAGCTACAATCCCCTGTTTGACAGCTTGCCCCGATTTGACCAAACGGTCTACAACAATTCGGTTGATGACCCCGCAGCAACTCTGGAGTTAGGTTACATTCCCCCAGATCCGACGAGCGACCTGGAGGAAAGTCTGGCTCGCATCGGGCCGTCGATGAATGGGCTGATGCCCTCTTTAACCTTTTCTGATTTGTTTTCAGAGGCTCAGGTGGCAATGACTGCCTATCTAAATGGCTTACAGAATTCTGATCTAGCCTCTTCAGAACTCTACATGCAAGCTGAAGGCGCAATGACTGCTTACTTGAGCAGCATCCAAGAACAGTTTGCCTCGCTGCAACAGTTTACGCAAACCCTAGCAGAACAGCACAAACAGCTTCAGGAACAGGTGAGTCATTTGCCTCCCGCTGAAGATGCGGAGATGATGCGTCATCATTTGGAAGATCTGACGGTTGGCTTGGCGGCGCTTAAAAACAACTCAAAAAGTTTTCAGACGCGAGTGGAAGCTACATTGCATCAGGAGTTGGAGGGGGTGAATTGTCACCTTCAGGCTTTGCCAACGGGGCTTCAGTATGAGTTGATTTTTGATCTAAAGTCTCACCAGTCCGGCATGAATGGAAAGAGTGTTTCTAAGAGCCGTGCCATTCTGGAAGAGGCGCTGACTCAGACTCAAGAGCGACTGATTTTAGTCTGGCAATGGTCGGCGCAGTCGGGTTTGGATGACGGGCTGATGCAAAAGTTAGAAACCTTGCTCAGTCAGAAGCGCCAGCTTGATGTGGGCTGGTGTCACGTGGCTGACCGCAACGAAGTCCAGTTTCTCAGCAGCATTAATCAGCAGTGGTCGATCGACCCAATTCAGCGAGGGGCAATTCAGGAAACGCTGCACAAGCTCTTGCAGCTTAAGCGCAACTACCCAGATTACTTTCGCTTTAAGGTTTTGGGAGCGCGGGAGAATTTTTTGGTTTCAGATCAATCGTTTGCTTTGTTGGGAGTAGATGAGTCTCTGACGACGACAACCGTGTTGTCAAATCTGGAGCTAAAGCTGCGAACGACTGACCCTGAGGTGATCCAGAAGCTGACTGAAAGTTTCGATAGTCCAACACTTGACCCTGAAGATGTCGCAGCTCACTGGAATCGAGCGGTAACGCGCTATAGGCTGGGTGACAAGGCTGGGGCGATCGCCGACTTCGACAGTTTGATTGCCCTTACCCCACGCGATGCAGCAGCCTACAATGGTCGGGCGTTGGTGCGCTATGACCAGGGCAACAAGTCGGGCGCGCTGGCTGACCTGAGCGAAGCAATTGTGCTAGATCCTCGTTACCTTGCTGCCTACTGCAATCGTGGCTTTATTCGGGTGGAAATGGGCGATCCCTATGGGGCGATCGCTGATTATAGTTTGGCGATCCAGATTCAACCCAACCCGATTGTCTACTTCTATCGCGGTATGGCTTGCCAGAAGTTGGGCAATCCTCAAGCGGCTGTTGCGGACTATTCAGAGGCGATCGCTCTGTCACCCAACACCGCGATTGTTCACTATTATCGGGGCATTGCTTATCAACGATTGGGCAACCGAGGAGGGGCGATCGCTGACCTAGAAATTGCCGCCAAGCTATTTACCGAACGGGGCAGCAAAGCCAATGCCCAAAAAGCCCTCAGCAATATTGCCAAACTGCGCCAAGCTCCAACTTCCAGTCCTGTCCGCACTACCGCTATCAATCACAGCATGGTGCCAGAAGCGTTGAAGCGTTAGATCAGTAACTTTAAACGTAGAACGAGTAATCATCATTACTCAAAGCAAGTTTTCAGGCTTTGCTCTAAACGAGATCAAACACTCGATTGATACTTAGAGAAATGTTGCGATGCTGACATCTGAAAAATTGAAAGTAATTGACCTTAAACTTGAAGGAATTAATGAAAAGATGCGGCAGCTTGAAGAGGTAAAGAATTACCTATTTGCTAAATGTAATCGTGTTACTCAAACAACTTCAAGCTGAACGCTATCCTTACAGCAAAATCAAGAGCAGCAAAAAGCCTAAAATAGGCAAACCAGACTCAACAAAAACTTCAGTTGTGAAATTCTCTGTAGCGGGAGTTTGCGATTTCATTAGTCAGTTCTCCTTCCATTCCCGTAAAATTTGACGGATAGCTATGCCGTTTAGGGCATTAACTTGGAAAGCAAGAGAACAATTAATTTATGAACCTTCTCTTTGAGCTTTCCTGCTTATCTGGAACTGACTACATCACCAATTTTGCTAGCTCCGGATCGTACATAAATTGCAATACAAATAGCCTCATTGCCCCATAACAAAATCCGTTCCTGCTAAAGGCAATTTGGACATTGCCGAAGCCTCTAAAGTGAGTGCAACTAAATCTTCTCGCTCCAAATTGTGAACGTCAGACTTGCCGCAGGAACGCGCCAGACTTTGAGCCTCCATCACCATCGCCTGAAGGTAATTTGCAACGTGAGTTGCGGCTTCTTCAACGGGTAGACGCGCCATCAGGTCTTCATCCTGGGTAGTAATGCCGACCGGACACAATCCTGTGTGACAGTGGTGACAGTGATAAGGTTCTGTGCCGAGTTTGTGATAGCTTTCCACATAAACAGGTTTGTTGCAGCCCATTGCGATCAGGCTGGCTGTGCCAATGCTGACGGCATCTGCTCCTAAAGCCAAGGCTTTGGCGACATCGGGACCAGAACGAATGCCGCCCGAAATCACAAGCTGAACTTCTCCATACATACCGCTTTCCTTCAGCGCCTCGACTGCCTGCACCAGAGCAGGAAGCGTAGGAATTCCAGAGTGTTCCTGAAAAATGCTTTGGGTGGCTGCGGTGCCGCCTTCCATGCCGTCTAGTACGATTACGTCTGCGCCAGATTTGATTGCCAGTTTGACATCATCTTTGACGCGGGTTGCGCCAATTTTGACGTAAATGGGAATCTCCCAGTCGGTGGCTTCGCGCAGTTCTTCGATTTTGATTCGCAGGTCGTCGGGCCCGATCCAGTCGGGGTGGCGAGAGGGCGATCGCTGATCCACTCCTTCCGGCAACGTCCGCATTCCGGCCACAACCTGATTCACCTTTTGCCCCAGCAACAAGCCGCCACCACCCGGTTTAGCGCCCTGCCCTACCACAATTTCGATCGCATCTGCTTTCTTCAAATCCTTAGGGTTGAAGCCATAGCGCGACGGTAAACACTGATAGACCAGCTTAGATGAGGCTTCTCGCTCGTCGGGCAACATGCCGCCATCGCCTGTGGTGGTAGAAGTTCCCAGCCAGGTTGCAGCCCGACCGAGGGCAACTTTGGCGTTGCGGGACAGTGCTCCAAAGCTCATTCCGGCGATCGTAATCGGAATTTCTAACTCCATCGGGCGCTTGGCGTGACGAGTTCCCAACACCGTTTTAGTGCTGCACTTCTCCCGATATCCTTCTAGTGGCAGGCGAGTCAGAGAGGCAGTGAGAAAAACCAGATCGTCTAACCGGGGCACATTGCGGAATGCACCAAATCCGCGAATCATATAGCGTCCCAGTTCTGCTCGTTCCTGGATGGCTTGAATCACTTCAGGGTTAAAAGTACTGCTGGTGTTGAGAACAGGTTCCATTAGAAGTTCTAAGTTAAAAATTCAAAAGGATTAACGAGAGGTCACGTAAGTTGGGTGAAGCAAGGCGAAACCCAACAGCAATGTTTGGCAAGTGTAAGGTTCATCGATTTGCTTAAGCCGGTAGGGGCTGACCATCGCGAAGATTTAAATTTGTTGGTTTCGCTGCGTTCCACCCAACCTACAGAATGCGATCGCTTTAATATGCGTCTTTCCACTTGCTGAAATCTTTGGCTTTGAAGTGATACAGCTCCTGAGCGCAAACTATCTTTTTGAACTCATAAGCTTTGGCATCCAGACCCAGAGGGTGAAGTTCTTGGGTGAGCAGTTCCCAGTCCTGAGCGGTCATGGGTTCAAGTCGAGCATCCGCACCTAGGGATTTGATTGTGCCGCCGACAAAGATTTGACCGTCATAAATAGAGTCACCCAGATTTTCGCCTGCATCACCGCAAATGATAAATCGTCCCTGCTGCATCATGAAGGCGCTGCTATGTCCGACATTGCCGCTGACGATCAGGGTGGCTCCTTTGAGTGAGATGGCGGCGCGAGGTCCAGCATTTCCCAGGATGCAAATTTTGCCACCGTGCGCCGAGGCTCCAGCGTTGGCGGAGGCATTTCCCTGGACGGTAATTTGCCCAGACATCAAATTTTCACCGACTGACCAGCCACAGGAACCGTTGATTTCAATCGTTGCTCTATCACACAAGCCGCCGCAGTAGTAGCCGACCGAACCTTGAAAACTAATAGTGATCGGATGTTCCAGGGCGATCGCCAGATTATGTCGTCCTGCCGGATTCACCACTTCCACCTGCTCAATTCCCTCAGATGCCAGCGCTTTTAGCTGCTGGTTAATTTCACGGGTGGTTAACTTTGCACAATCCAAAACTGTCTTAGAAAGAATCGTCTCAGGCATCTCAGCAAAAGAATGAAGATAAAACAACCTAATCCCTAATCCTTAATCCCCCAGCCCTTCCTAGCTCCTAGCCTCTAAAAGCTCACGAGTCACTGCAACAGTTGACCAGATGTTAATTTCACCTGCATCTGGTTCACGGAGGGGCACGGTTGGGTCAAAGTGGGGCAATGTGAGCAGGGCGCGATATTCGGAGGCGATCGCCACCATCTCAGCTGTTTCGTAAACTACGGCAGGTTTGGCGGCGTACTTATCGCGCACTAGTGCAACTTTGTTGGGTGTTGCAACTAAAAAAGTGTAGGTTCCATCAATGTCACACAGGAGCTTTTCTAAAGCTGTTTCTAACGGTTCGCCCAGGGAAAGCTGGTGGTGAATGTAGTGGGCGATCGCTTCTGAGTCATTGTGGGTTTCAAATACTACGCCTGCCTGCTCTAACTTAAACCGCAGCTTGTAGTAGTTAGAAATTTGACCGTTATGGACAATCGATAGCCCAGAGCCAGGGGTAAAGGGGTGGCAATGATTGGTATCTACGACAGATTCTGTTGCCATGCGCGTATGTCCGATACCATGACTGCCGCTGACATCGTAAAGTCCATACTTTTTCGCCAGATTATTAACCGCACCTACTTCCTTGTAAATTCCTGGTTCCTGGGTGTCCGTGTCACTGTATAGGGCAACCCCACAGGAATCTGGGCCTCGGCTCTCTAAGGGTTGAATCAGGGACAGCAAATCCCGTCCAAGGTTTTGGTAAGAAGCTGGATTATGGTAGATGATGCCTGCAATGCCGCACAAAGCTGCCTCCCGATTGGTTTTTGCTGCAATCTATTTGAGTAATGGGCAACGATGGAAAAACGAGGCGGACAAGCTTCAGTAAAGGGCACATATCTAAATGAACCGATTACTTGAATGCCCGCCTCGCAATGACCAACATGTTATGAGAATGAGGAACGTCTCAACTCGTTATAACAAGTACGGTGGGGGAGGAATTGTGTAGTCTGTGACTGTTTTTATCTTTTAGTTTTTTGGGGAAATATTTCTCAATCCAAATCCCTTTTGGGGGCTAGCCCCCAAACCCCCACTGAGGGACGAAGCGCGTCCCCCATCCACCATCCGCAAGGGATGGTGGATGGGGGACGTGGCGCTTCGCATTGGTGGGTGGCAGGTTTTTTTTAAGTGCTGGGCAGTGCAAATCGTGGCTCAAATTTCTTTGAGGGATGCGCCGAGCCAGCCGGAGAAGTTTTTCTGCTGTGTTTTTGAGGGATTTTCGCTCGCCTTGATCTGATAGCGCGAGGGGCGCGGGGCTACAAGCTGAATGGGGTGTGTGAGCAGTTGGTCCTGGTGGAAGAAGGTGAGGTGAATTACCTGGTTGGGCTGATAGTCTTTGAGGCGATCGCTCAGTTGCTCTGCTGTGACCCGCAGTCCATCGATCGCTAACAGTTCGTCACCGGGGTCGATACCTACCTGATGGGCTGGGGAGCCAGCTTCGACGAATTTGATCATTTCCCGTCCGGCTTCTGTCTTTACGGTGATTCCCAGGAAGGGGGGCTGTTCGTCTTCGCCTTCGGACTGAAGCTGGAGTCCAAAGGGTTCTAGATACTGGTTGAACGGTAGCTCTTCGGTGGTGTTGAGGAAGCGATGGAAGAAGTCTGACAGGTCGGTTTCGGCGACTGATTCGATCACAGATTGAAGCTGTTCGGGGGTGAAGCCGGTCTCGGATTTGCCGAACTGATTCCACATTTGGCGCATCACTTGGTCGAGCGATCGCCCATTCCCATGCTTTGCCCGAATCAGCAAATCTAGCAGCAGCGATACCATCTCACCTTTGAGGTAATAGGAAATTTGTACGTTGTCGCTGTTGGCATCGCGGCGGTAGAGTTTGATCCAGGCATCAAAGCTCGATTCGCCAAGCGGCTGCACCAAACGACCGGGAGTTTGCAGGAAGCGGGTAATGCCTTTGCTCAGTTCTTTGATGAAGAATGAGATATCGTAAATGCCAGCTCGTAATGGGATGAGGCGATCGTAGTAGCTGGTGGTGCCTTCGCTAAACCAGAGGGAAGGCGTGTAGTTTTCTGCTTCGTAGTCAAACACTTCTAGCGCTTTCGGGCGAATTCGTTTGACGTTCCACAGGTGAAAGAATTCGTGGGCAACAAGCTGCATAAAGCGGTTGTATCGTTCTGGCGAGCGGAAGCCCAAACGCGGATAGTTGAGTGAGCAAGAGTCTTTATGTTCTAATCCGCCAAAGCCCTGAGCAGAGAGGTGCAAGAGGAAGAGGTAGCGATCGTAAGG
The DNA here is from genome assembly GCA_014695345.1 of Cyanobacteria bacterium FACHB-471. Classification (GTDB taxonomy): domain Bacteria; phylum Cyanobacteriota; class Cyanobacteriia; order Elainellales; family Elainellaceae; genus JAAUTN01. The sequence goes on along the minus strand of JACJOC010000115.1, from coordinate 165,750 downwards.
CAATCCCTCAAACAGATCTGCCTCGACCTGAATGATCTTGCGGGTGTCTTCAACAATTTGCTCTGGCTGGGCGTTACCCTGTCCCCAAATGGCTAGCGCATGGGGTTTTCCCAATGCTTCAAACTCATACACCTGCTGTTTCCCCACTTCGAAGGGACTGTCTACCAGTGTGTCAAAGTCAGCTGCAACAAATGTATTTGCTTCTGACGCTGTTGGTAAGGGTGTGGAAACCTGCCAATCTGGTTTGGGTGGAATGATGGTGACTTGAATCGGTTTATGCTCAAATCCTGGCAAATAGAAGCAGGTCGCGGCTGGGTTAAAGTAACCGTGAGTTGTGTCCAAATGATTGGTTCGCACGGATAGCTCATTCGCAAAAATACGGTAGCGCACAGTAATTTCTGATGTGCCTGCCGTTTCGACCTGCCAGTGGTTTTTGCTCTGCTTTTGCCAAGCTAACGGTTTAGCTGAGTCGGTTGTCTCAGCAGTGAAATCCTGAAGGTGTCTGGCATATTCTCGCACCAGATATGATCCCGGTGTCCAGACGGGCATCTTCAAATCCAGCACGTCTGTCTGCCAGCCTTTGATCTGGAGCGTGATTTGAAACAGGTGAGTTTCAGGCTGCGGCATCGCTACCTGATAGTGAATTGTCAGGTCAGCGGCGGGCTTGGCAGCAGGGCGGATTTGAGTAGCTTCTGTCATGTCGCGTCTTCAGGATTCTGCAAGATATTGTCGATAGCCTATCTCATCTAACCTAGCTTGTTTGTCCAGAACCAGGTTGTTCAAATCCTGGCGATAGCGCTGCACTTTTTCTAGCAGTTCGGGTTGATGGCTAGCGAGGATTTGCACGGCCAGCAGTCCGGCGTTTTTGGCATTGCCGATCGCCACGGTTGCCACGGGAATTCCGGCAGGCATTTGCACAATCGAGTAGAGCGAATCTACGCCCTGAAGATGGCGACTGGCAACGGGTACGCCAATCACGGGTAGTGGAGTTAGAGCGGCAACCATTCCTGGTAAGTGGGCGGCACCGCCTGCTCCAGCGATGATCACTTTGAGTCCACGTAGATGTGCCTGTTTTGCGTAGTCCACCATGCGTTCTGGGGTGCGATGGGCAGAAACGATCGCCACTTCACAAGGAATCTCAAATTCTTCGCAGATGGCGATCGCTGCTTGCATGGTTGGCAGGTCGGAGTCGCTGCCCATGATGATACCAATAGGGGATGGGGTCATAGGATGAGGGGGTGGGGGATGGGAATAAGACAGGGGGTGTGCGAGGATCTGAAAGAGGTTTCAAGAACTAGTCCCTACAGCTAATCTCCCATGCCTGACTATTCTCTGGATATTATCAATGCTCGATTGGTTGGCTACCAAGAGCTTTACCGAATTTGCATTCGTCAGAGCAAGATTAGCACTGCTGCACCGATGGCTACGGGTGTTAAGCAGTTCCCGCCGTCTGATCTGCGGGTGCTAGATGTAAAAGGAGACTGGATTTCGCAAGGTGGCATTGATTTACAAATTAATGGCGCGTTGGGGTTGGCATTCCCTGACCTAAATTTGAATCATCTCGACCAGCTTGCAGAAATCTGCCGTTTCCTCTGGACACGAGGCGTGGATGGGTTCCTGCCAACCCTGGTGACGACCTCGATTGAGAATATTGGGCGATCGCTCCACACTATCGCTACTTTTCTAGAACAGTCCCAGCCCGATCCACAATCTGCCCGAATTTTAGGGGTTCACTTAGAAGGTCCTTTTCTTAATTTAGAGAAGCGAGGTGCCCATCCTAAGGAATATTTGCTGCCGTTGCAGCTAGATCAGGTCAAGCGAGTGCTGGGCGATTATGCATCCCTTGTGAAGGTGATCACGCTGGCTCCAGAACTTGACCCTACTGAGACGGTGATTCCTTTCCTCAAATCTTTGGGAATGACGGTTAGCTTGGGACATTCTCAGGCAACCGCGGCTCAGGCTCAGGCTGCGTTTGAGCAGGGAGCCTCTATGGTGACTCATGCCTTTAACGCCATGCCTGGATTGCATCACCGTGAACCAGGACTGTTGGGGGCAGCATTGCTGCATCCGACCGTTTACTGCGGCTTGATTGCAGACAGCCAGCACGTTTCTCCACTTATGGTCGATTTGCTGCTGCGGGTTGGACGAGGGACGCGATCGCCCATTCCCCACGATTTGGGCATCTTTCTGGTTAGCGATGCGCTTGCACCGCTGGGTTTACCTGACGGCACTTATCCCTGGGACAACCGCGAAATTGAGGTGCAAGACGGTACAGCACGGTTAAAAAACGGCACCTTAGCAGGTACAACGCTGCCCTTGCTGGTAGGAGTGCAGAATTTGGTGAAGTGGGGCGTTTGTGAAGTGGGAGAGGCGATCGCCCTGGCAACGACAGCCCCTCGACGGGCGATCGGTCTGCCAACATTACCACCATTAATCGCAGGTCAGTCCGCTGATCTGCTGCGCTGGCACCTGAAGCAACCCGAAGAATTAGTCTGGGAGCGAATGAGTTTCTAATCCCCACAAAGCAAAGAGGGGGGCACCGTTGGTACCCCCCTCTTTGCTTTAAAGCGGACTTTTCGAGGTGAAAATTAGAGCTGTGGCACGTATTGCTCTTTCTCAGGAACCTCAGCATATTCCGCGACGATTTGGCGGAATTCTTCACCGTCAATGGTTTCCTTCTCGATCAGCAGGTCTACCAGGCGATCGATCACGGCGCGGTTGTCGCGGATGATCCGGCGGGAATCGTCATAGCAATGCTCGACGATGGTGCGAACTTGAGCGTCAATCCGGGCGGCAATCTCATCAGAATATTCTGAGCGAGACATCCAGTCACGGCCAAGGAAGACCTCTCCCTGCTGGCTTTCTAGGGAAAGTGGTCCAAGGTCAGACATGCCGAAGCGAGTCACCATTTGCCGCGCCATGTTGGTCACCTGCTGCAAGTCGTTGCCTGCACCTGTGGTAACTTCAGCATCGCCAAAGATTACATGCTCGGCGGCTCTTCCACCCAATGCTCCAGTGATTCGAGCCATCAGTTGAGAGCGAGAAATCAAGCCCTGCTCTTCATTAGGTGTGAACCAGGTCAAACCTTGAGCTTGACCGCGAGGAATCAGCGTTACTTTCTGCACCGGATCGTGTGCTTTCAGCAAGGTGCCAACGATCGCATGTCCTAACTCGTGATAGGCAATCAGGCGCTTGCTCTTGCTGTCTACCAGCGGCGTACCTTCCATGCCTGCGACAACACGGTCTACCGCATCGTCGATTTCCAGCATGGTGATCGCTTCTTTGCGGCGACGGGCAGTTAAAATTGCTGCCTCGTTCAACAAGTTAGCAAGGTCGGCTCCGGTGAATCCAGGGGTGCGACGGGCGATCGCCTCCAGGGAAACTTCCTGAGCAATCTTCTTGTTGCGTGCGTGGACTTCCAGCACTTCCAGACGACCCTTGATGTCCGGCGGATCGACGGAAACCTGACGGTCAAAGCGACCGGGACGCAGCAAAGCGGAGTCAAGGACATCAGGACGGTTGGTTGCGGCAATGATGATGATGCCGGTGTTTCCTTCAAACCCGTCCATCTCGGTGAGCAACTGGTTGAGGGTCTGCTCCCGCTCATCGTTACCCCCCCCGATTCCGGCTCCCCGCTGCCGTCCAACTGCGTCAATCTCATCAATGAAGATGATGCAAGGAGCGTTTTCCTTTGCTTTTTTGAACAGGTCACGCACTCGTGAAGCACCGACCCCAACAAACATCTCGACGAATTCTGAACCTGAGATGCTGAAGAAGGGTACTCCTGCTTCCCCAGCGATCGCCTTTGCGAGTAGGGTTTTACCAGTTCCGGGAGGACCAATCAGCAAGACACCTTTAGGAATTTTTGCGCCGACAGCGGTAAAGCGTTCTGGCTTTTTCAAGAACGTGACGACTTCCTGAAGTTCTTCTTTGGCTTCTTCGATGCCTGCCACGTCGTCGAACATCACGCCAGTTTTGGCTTCCATTTGGAACCGAGCTTTGGACTTACCAAAGTTCATTGCCTGACCCGGGCCTCCCGGAACGTTGCTAGAACGACGGAATAAGAAAAATAGACCGCCAATCAGCAACACTGGGAAGATCAGATTGCCCAGCAAGCCCCAAATTGCACCGTCGTTGCGGGGTGGATGAGAGTCAAAGCTGATGCCTTCACTTCTCAAACGAGCTACGAGGTCAGGCGCATTCCCAGGAAGATCAACGCGTAGCCGCTGTACCCGGTTATCGAGTTCGGGGTCGACTGCTTCCACAATCGCTGTCCGGCCGCCTTCATACAGGTCAACACTGGTGACGCGATCGGCTGCCAAATACTCCAGGAAACGACCATAGGTCATGCGGGTGCTGGCGGTGTTTCGACTCATATCCGCTGCAACAGGGGAGAAAGCACCTTGCCAAAAGAAAAATCCAATGACGAGGGCTGGTAGCGTCCAGAGAAGAATGACTCTCCAGGAAAGTTTCATAACTTGATTAGCCTCTATATACAAATAAAGTAGTCAAATCCGTTGCAGACAGAGGATTGCTGCCTGGATAGAGTTTTTGAACAAATACGATATCGCTAACCTCAGTCTAATCGCTAACTCAGCTTGCGATGGAATGCAGCTTTGAAAGCCAGCAGTTAAACATATCGAATATTTCTGAGAGCGAATCTTAACTAAATTTAACCTAATTAGAGGAATTAGAGCAACCAATGGGATTCGCCCGTTTGGAGATTGGTAGAGTAAACCAAAAGGCGCTGCCCTGTCCAAGACTGCTGTTGACCCCAATTTTGCCCCCGTGAGCGGTGATGATTTGCCGACAAACGTACAGTCCTAACCCTAGACCGGGGACATAACGCGATCGCCCTCTCCGGGCATACAGTTCAAACACAAAGGGACACTGCTCAGATTGAATTCCTAGCCCACTATCTTGAATCGTGCAGCGCAGCATTCCGGCTTCTACGTCAGCCTTGAGAACTAGCTCAATCCCAGGAGGATTGTGTTTAACCGCGTTGGTAATCAGATTGGTGAATAAGCGCCAAAGCTGGTCGGAGTCAGCGCTGACGGGCGGTAAATCAGGCGAAATTAAGTTTTTGAGTGTCACCTGATTTTTGTTGAGCAGTGGCTCTAAATTCACCAGGACGGACTGCACGAAGGGTTCTAGGTGAAGCGGCCGACGGTGCAAGACGAGGCAGCGCATTTCGGTGTCGTGCGCTTCAACCAGAGAACTCAGCAAGTTAAGCTGGCGATCGCTCCCCTGCCACATTCGTTCCAAAATCAAGCGGTTGACCGGTATCTCTTCCCCTGCTTGGTTGAGTAAGTTCTTCAATAGCATCGAAGCACCCATTACGGGAGTTCGCAGGTCATGGGTGATGGTATGTAAAAACGCCTGTAGCTGTCTGCGCGATTCAAACTCGTTGCGCTGCAGTCGCTCGTATAGAAAAACTGCTAGATCGCAGATAAAGCAGAACCAGAACAGGTAAAGAAAGATGCTGGCATGGTAGATCGGTTCCCCACCTACGGTAGTTGATCCTAGCGCCAGGTTTACGCCGATGTAATATCCCAGTGCTCCAACCTGGGAAACAACATGCAACCACCAGCGCACGGGGATTAGAGCCGCTTGCACCAGCAAAATCACACAGAGGCTCAAAATGTCTATGTAAACTGAGCCGTAGAGTGTCCCAATGATTTGCGGAACTAACGTCACCGACCAGGAAAATCCTAGAAAAATCAGATTGGGGTATTGCTGTCCAAACTTAGTGGAGTGGAGTGCCAGCAAGAGACACAGGCTCAGCCCCATGAACACAAAAACTGGAAAAATCAGCGCTCGATGGGCGGCAGGAAACTCAGCAAATTCAGAGGGCAGGAAGACTGCCATGTGCCCATAGCCAGCAGCAACCGTCAGGATATAAGTCAGCGTTAGCCAAAGGCTCAGTCGCAGGCGACCAAGGAGCAAATTTTCTTGCCAGGACTCATAATTCGCAGACTCAGAGGAGGGTTGGATATTGCCCAATAGAGCCGTTAGCGATCGCCCAACTCTTTGTTGCGCGTCCTGACCCATCGACTTAACTCGCTGAGCCAAGGTGAAGGGCGATCGCATTGACCTGGCATCATCCAATTCAGAATCAGCGATTGCAACGGATTTGACTAGAGGCAAGGTGAACCAGACGGTTGTGCCTTGCTGAGGAGAGCTGTTAATTCCAATGTGTCCGCCGTGTGCTTCGATAATTTGACGGCAGAGCGGTAGCCCTAAGCCCAATGAGTCAGAGCGCCTTCTAAGCTGCAAGTCAGCAAACAGGCGATCGCCCCGCTGAGGCATTCCGATGCCATTATCATGAACCCAACAGTAAACTGTGTCTGACCCCGCCAAACTGTTCTTTGGTTTAGCATTCAGCGTCAGGGTTACTCCAGGTGGGTTATGTTCGATCGCATTGGCAATTAAGTTGTTAAAGACTCGCCAAAGCTGAGTTGCATCTGCGCTGACAGGCGATAAATCTTGAGGCAGCCGATTCATAATAGTGACCTGTCTTCGGGCTAACAGCGGCTCAAAATCTGCTAGCACGGCTTCTACCAGGTCACTGAGTTGTAAAGGCTCTTTCTTGCAAATGCAGGGTTTGCGGTGGGTATGAGCTTCCAATAGGGAATTGATCAGCTTAAGCTGGCGATCGCTCCCCTCCAGCATTCTTTCTAAAGTTTGACGGCTGACTGCAACCTGCTCACCCAACTGATCGAGCAGCGATCGCAACAGCAACAACATTCCGGTTACTGGATTTCGCAGGTCATGCGACACCGCATGTAGAAAAAAACGTAACTCTCGTTGAGCATGGAATTCGGCTTTCTGAAGCTGCTCGTATAAATAAACTGCCAAATTGCAGATCAGGCAAAACCAAAACACATACACCCACACCACCAAGCAGGAGTAAACAGGTTTGCCATCAATGGTGATTCCTAGCGCTGAATTGACTCCAAAAAAATAAATCAGCACCCCTAGCTGGGCAATCAAATGCAAAAACCAGCGCGCCGGAATCAACGTCGCCTGGATTAGAAATGCCAAGTTCCAGGCGATCAGATCTGGGTTAGCAACGCCGTTGAGCGTGGCCACAATTTGCCCAACCAGTGTGATCGACCAGGACAGGCACAGAAACAAAACACCTGGATGGCGACGCCCTGCTTGAGTGTTGGAAAAGACAACGCAGGACAACAGTGACAGCAGCATTGCCCCTTCCAGCGTCAGCACCAGGCGGTAAGGGACGAGATGACTTGCTTTAAATGCTTCTGGGTTGACTACAAAACTATAAAAATCTAGAGCAATGAACGTTAACAGACAAGGAACTGCTAGCCATAGCCCCAGGCGCAGCCGACTCAACATAAAGCGGTTTCGCCATGCTTCGTAGCCTGTCAATTCAGAGGCAGGTCTAGGTTGCTTGACCCGAGGCAACCCCTCCTGAACGAGCAAGGCGATCGCCGCTCTACCCGTCGATACCCAACTTCTCAACTGGGATGCCATAGGAGGCAATTCCTCGTAACATAAAACTGCTTACTTGAATAGAAAACATGAATCAAAGCAGGCGATCCGCACCCAAGTCGGTGCTTACACAAGAGCTACTTCCAACATCTAATGCTACTGGGCAACAGAAAACAATCACCTCCCCCTGCTGATTCACCCGTTAGGGGGATAAACAGGGGTATTTTGTCCCCGACTGTCCCCAGCCGCACTTCTTATCTACCGACTGTCGGTTTTACTGACTGTCAGTTATGTTGACTGTTGATTTTACTGACTGTCGCTGATGCGAATGACATAAGGGTGATAGCTGTCGCGATTGTAGGAGCCAACCCATACCTCATAGTCGCCTGAAAGCCACTGTCCAGCAATTCCAGGGTTATTGCTCTGGTAATCATCATTGCACCAGCTTCCGCCTGGTCCGCGCACAACTAAAGTAGTATCTTCAGGGCTTTCAACCTGGATGCTGAGATAGCTGAAAAACTCAGTCAGTTGAATCGTGTGATCGGGCTGCTCATCCACAAAACCAGCGCAAGGACCAGTCGCAGTTTCAGTTCTACCTGCAACATTGCTGGCCGTTAACGGCCCGCCGCTAATTCCGCGAATCGTAGTGGGATCGGGAGAAAAGTCAGGACTTAGGGTGACGTTTTCAAAAATTGAGATAACGGGAGACTGAATCTGCTGAGCGTAAACAGGAACATCCACTGATAGCCCAGTGACCAAAATGCCAGTTGTTAAAACTGTAGTAGATAGCCTGGATCTTGGGTTCAGCCCATAGATTTTCATTCTAGTAATGATAAAAAGTTAGGGATTAAGTGTTGTATGACGGCACTATTGGTCAAATATCAGTCTGATTTGACAAATCTTTGAGCCTCAGAACTGTCATAGACCTCTCTGGACGTTAACTAGGTTAGGCAAGTTCCAAATAGAACTGCTTGGCCAACTTTTACCACAGAACTTTTACGGAGTGAAAGTAGGGGGCAAACGAACGTTTGCCCCCTTACCGCAGTCAGTCGCTACTGCCAAATACTTTTCTAGACAGTTCTAAACAGTCAAATTTCTAGACGGTCAAAGCCAAAGCGCTCTTTAGCCGAAGCTGATCTAGATTGTGTTGATGTAGCAGTAGCCAGGACTGAATCAGATCGGGACCCTGCATGTCGGTCGTCAAGGCGGCCCGGAGCGATCGCATCACCAGTCCTTTCTTCAAATTTTCTGTCTTGACCACCTGTTTGATGATCTCCTGAGCAGAGGCTTCTCCTAGCTCAATAGACTCCGATAAAGCGGTCAAAACAGCCTGCAATGCGGTTGCAGTACCCTCTTGCCGCAGTTGTGTAACGGCAGCCTCAGAAAACTGCATGTCTGGTTCAAATAAATAGCGGGTCATGGGCACCGCTTCATCTAATCGGGCTAGGCTTGCCCCAATCAGCGCAGAAACCTGCTCTAGCCAAGGGCGCTCGCCCTCTGCATCAAACTTATAGCCTGCTTCTTGCCAATAAGGAATCAATAAATTGGTCAGCCTATCCACGGGCATCTCGTGCAAATACTGACTGTTGAGCCAGTTCAGCTTATCCCAATCAAACTTTGCGCCTGCTTTGTTGACCCGCTCAAAGCCAAACTGCTTTGCCGCTTCCGTTAATGCGAATCGCTCCTGGGTAGCATCAGGTGGCGACCAGCCTAGCAGCGTCATGTAGTTTGCCAAGGCTTCCGGCAGGTAGCCCATTTTCTGGAAATCAGAAATTGAGGTCACACCATCCCGCTTAGACAGCTTTTTGCCCGCCGGACTGAGAATCAGCGGCGTGTGGGCAAACTCTGGCATCGCAGCATCTAACGCTTCGTATAGCAAAATTTGCTTGGCGGTGTTTGCGACGTGATCTTCGCCCCGAATGATGTGGGTGATTTTCATATCGATGTCGTCTACCACGACAACAAAGTTATAGAGCGGCTGACCAACCTCACCGACAGGTGCACGCCGTGCAATCACCATATCGCCACCCAGGTCGTTGCCGCGCCAGGTGACTTTGCCACGCACCAAATCTGTCCAGCTAATTTCCCGACTGTCTTCAATTTTGAAACGGATCACAGGCAACCGTCCCTCTGCCTGAAATGCTGCCTGTTGCTCAGGAGTCAGGTTGCGATGGCGATTGTCATATCGAGGTGCTTCATTTCTGGCTTCCTGCTCTGCCCGCATAGACTCTAGCTCTGCCTCGCTGCAGTAGCAGTGATACGCTAAGCCTTTATCTAACAAGGTTTTAATCGCTTGACGATATAGGTCTAGCCGCTCAGTTTGAAAGAATGGTCCCTCATCCCAGGTCAAGCCTAACCAGGTTAAGCCATCCAGAATATTTTGCGTGTATTCAGGGCGCGATCGCTCCAGGTCAGTGTCCTCAACTCGCAAAATAAACTGACCGCCATGATGCCGCGCAAACAGCCAATTAAACACAGCCGTTCTTGCAGTACCAATGTGCAGATTTCCCGTTGGGCTAGGAGCAAGGCGAACGCGAATCACGATTAAACTCTCTCAGTTGAAACAACCCGATTAAGCGATCAAATTAAATTGCAACTTATAGCAACCTGTAATTGATGACTTACATCCACTCACCAATTTACATCAGGCTAAGTTACACCGAATTTAAACGAAGTCTGTGAACGGACTCAAGTCTCAGGAGAAGCTTGGCATTATGAAGGGGCTTGTGAAGGGGCTTGGCATTGCCAAGCCCATACCAAAATCTGCCGTATCTTCAATCAAGTCGGTATCACGTTAGCAGCAATGCCTCAAGCAACGGACATTTCTCGTTGAGGTACGCCGCCCCTCAGCTTCTGAGTATTCTCAACCAGGCTTTGAGCAAAAGCATCCAATCGCTTGGAAAGGTTCTCATCTTGCAGGTTGCCCTCCTCATCAAAGGCTTTCCAGGCTTGCCCAATGGCAACCTGTTCAGGAATTGTCCAGGCATGAACCCACCGGGTAATGGTTCGCATGTCGTTGAGGGCGTTGCTGTTAGACTGTCCACCCAAAACGCTCATTAATCCCGTAACCTTTCCAGAGAAATGCTCAAAGCCCATCAGATCCAGCGCATTTTTTAGCACACCGCTGAGGCTACCGTGATATTCAGGCGTGACTAGGATAATTCCATCTGCCTCCAGCACCGCTTTACGGAGCCGCTCAACATCGGGGTAATCCGGGTACTCGCTGCCCCCGTCACAGAAGGGCAGGTTTAGCTGCCGCAAATCTAAAACTTCAACCTCAGCACCCAGAGCCCTAACGCGCTCTGCCGCTACTTTCAAGGCTTGTTGACTATAGGAGTCGGATCTCAAACTTCCAGCGATACCAACGATCTTAACCATGAGTTAGACTCCCTCTTAAATTTGCAATTTTTAATTAATTTTAAGTATAGCTTAAATCGTATTCATTACGAGTACGCTTTAGAGCTAGGACTGATGTACATACGGGTGGGTAGAGTTGGGCTGTGAGGTTAGACTAGGGGTAGAAGCATCTACTCAACCCTGTTAGGCATATTTGAACTGAGGAGATCTCGTTCAACTTAGGCAGTTGTAGTCAGAAGTCAGGCTAAGGTAGCCGGGAAAGGCAGTTTAGTATGAGTCATTCTAGGAATAAGGTGTCAATGCAGCGATCTTTCGATGGGAGCAATCGAGCCTCTGCTGAAGGTTCTAAAGGAAACCCTGTACGAATTCAGAAGAATGGGGGGCGATCGCCTGCCAAAGGTGCCGCAGTAACGGGCGCTATGACTGCCGTTTGGATGATGCTACAGGTCGTGTTGCCCAGTACTCCAGCATTGGCACAGACAAGACAAGAATCCCTCAGCTATAGTGATTTGCTTGAGCGCATCGAAAACAGACAGGTCAAGCGGTTAGAGATTGATTCTGCAAGGGGAGTTGCCCGAGTTGAGCTAGAAGGCGAATCTGCTGATGCCGTACCCCAAGAAGTGGCTCTGTTTGCGGGCGATCGCAACACTGAATTGATCGAGGCTGCTCGAGATCAGGGTGTCGCAATTGATGTCCAGCCCACGGCCGGTAGCAACATTGTTACGTCGCTGATGATCCATGCCTTGCTGGCGTTCTTGCTGATTATGGGTTTGCTAATGATCCTGCGGCGCTCTAGCAACGCTTCCGGTCAGGCGATGAACTTTGGTAAGTCCAAAGCTCGATTCCAAATGGAAGCCAAAACCGGCGTGATGTTCGACGACGTGGCAGGCATCGAAGAAGCCAAAGAAGAACTTCAGGAAGTCGTCACGTTCTTGAAAAAGCCAGAACGCTTTACCGCTGTCGGCGCAAAAATTCCTAAAGGTGTGCTGCTGATTGGTCCTCCCGGAACTGGTAAAACTCTCCTAGCAAAGGCGATCGCTGGGGAAGCAGGAGTACCCTTCTTCAGCATCTCAGGTTCAGAATTCGTCGAGATGTTTGTTGGGGTTGGTGCTTCACGAGTGCGTGACCTGTTCAAAAAAGCAAAGGAAAACGCCCCTTGCATCATCTTCATTGATGAGATTGACGCAGTTGGACGGCAGCGGGGTGCTGGAATCGGGGGGGGTAACGATGAGCGGGAGCAGACTCTCAACCAGTTGCTCACCGAGATGGATGGGTTTGAAGGAAACACCGGCATCATCATCATTGCCGCAACCAACCGTCCTGATGTCCTTGACTCTGCCTTGCTGCGTCCCGGTCGCTTTGATCGTCAGGTGACGGTTGACTTGCCCACCTATAGAGGGCGACTCGGCATTTTGCAAGTTCATGCCCGGAATAAAAAGCTGAATGAGGAAATTTCTCTAGAGGCGATCGCCCGTAAAACTCCCGGTTTTTCTGGCGCTGACTTGGCAAACCTGCTCAATGAAGCCGCCATTCTCACCGCACGGCGACGGAAGGAGACGATTGGCAATCTTGAAGTCGACGATGCGATCGACCGAATCACGATTGGCATGAGCCTGATGCCCTTGCTCGACAGCAAGAAAAAACGCCTGGTTGCCTATCATGAGGTGGGTCACGCCCTGCTCATGACTTTGTTAAAGAACACTGACCCGCTCGACAAGGTGACGATCATTCCTCGCTCTGGCGGCATTGGTGGCTTTGCCAAACCGCTGCTCAATCAGGAAAGCATTGATGACGGACTGCACAGCCGCGCTAATTTCCTTGATCGGATTACGGTTGCGCTCGGCGGTCGAGCCGTTGAAGAAGAAGTTTTTGGTCACGATGAAGTGACGGCCGGCGCGTCAAGCGATATCCGTGCCGTGGCAAACTATGCCCGGTCGATGGTAACGCTCTATGGTATGTCTGACCTCGGCCCCGTTGCGCTGGAAAGCGGCAGCAGCGAAGTATTTCTGGGACGAGATCTGATGACTCGCAACACGGAATATTCCGAGGAAATGGCTACCAAAATTGACCGTCAGGTGCGATCAATTGTCTTCAACTGCTATGAAGAAGCCCGTCGAATCATCAGAGAAAATCGCGCCTTGATCGATCGCCTGGTCGATACGCTCCTAGACCAGGAAACGGTTGAGGGTGACCAGTTCAGGCAAATTGTTTCCGAATACGTAGACCAACCTGTAGCGATCGCCTCTCAGTCTTAGGAATCCTAAAAGGTTGGCTATACAATCGATTCTGTGTAGGGGCGGTTCGCGAACCGCCCCTACGCATTTTTTACTTGCTAACTTAGACACATCCTTCTTCACTGAGCGGCATGAGTCACTATCGGGGAGTTGTCTGGGTCTTTTGTGTCTGCTTGGCATTAAACGGTGCTGCAACCTGGCAAAATTCACCACTGACTGCTAGAGCAGTAGCGCAAACTGAATCGCCACCTGCATCTCTGTCTGATCAAGAACGACAGGAACTAGAGGAACTTCGGGAAGCAGAGCGAATTCGAGAGGCGATCGAGGAGAATCTAGAAAACAGTGGCGAGATACAGCGACTCATTCAGTTAGAAGTCGATCGTACCTTTGATAGCAGCACAGATTTAATCAACATTCTGCTGACCGTGCTGACGCTGTTACCCATTTTTGCGGCAATCGGACTGTTGCTGTTGCGTCGCAGCGTGATCAACCAGATCGTGTCGGAAACGCGTAAGCAACTGCGTGAAGAAGTAGAGCGACAACTGACCGAAGAAGTGACCTCAGAATTGGCGGAACAGGCTAAGCAATTCAATCACGAAATTGAGACATTGAAGACTGGATTTATTGAGCAGATTTCAAATTTGCAGAGTCTGTTTAAAGAGCAAATTGTCCAGGCGATCGATAACTTAACCCCGTCTCCAGCGCAGCAAGATACCGTTGCGCCAGAGGTGAAGCGCCGTATTCAAGAATTGACAGAACAATTGAACACGCTGAAATCTGCTGCTCCAGAGTTGCTGCTGACGGCAGATGATCACGCCACCGAAGGAGAAGCGTTTTACTTTGAAGGTCGCTATGAGGATGCGCTGAAATCCTACGACAAAGCGATTCAGCTTCAGCCCAACAATCCGACAGTTTGGATCAATCGGGCAATCACGCTAAGACGTTTGGAGCGGTGTGAAGAGGCGATCGCTTCCCACGACCAAGCGCTAAAGCTTGCCCCCAATTCTCCTCGCGCCTGGTACACCAAAGGCTATACGTTGAGAGCCTTTGAGCACTATGAAGAAGCACTTGCCTGCTATGAACACACTCTGAAGCTCGAACCCACTGCCTTCCGCACTTGGGATAATCACGGCAGCACGCTGAAGGAAATGGGGCGCTATGAAGAGGCGATCGCTTCCTATGATCAAGCGATCGCCATCAACCCCGACTATCCCAACGTCTGGAACCACAAAGCCAGATGCTATGCCCAATGGGGAAAAGTGGAATTGGCGGTCGACTGTTTGCAAAAATCAATTGAACTGCAGCCTGAGTATTTTAACGACATCGCTACCGAACCTGACTTTAACCCAATCCGAGAAGCGGTGAAGTTCAAGCAACTGATTCGAGCTAGGCAGTTGAGCCAGATTATTTGAAAGTGTCACAATAAAAGCCGACACGAATATTAAACATGACGGCACTAGAAACAAACGACAGTAATTCGGCGCTTCGTGACCTGATTGCCCAGAAGATTACGGAGACTTCTGAGCAACGCATCACGTTTGTAGAGTATATGGAATGGGTACTGTATCATCCGCAGTATGGCTACTACAGCACCGAGCAGATGAAGATTGGTGCAGAAGGTGACTTTGTGACTTCACCACATTTAGGCGCAGACTTTAGTGAACTGTTAGCTGAGCAATTTGCTGAGATGTGGCAAATCTTGCAGCATCCTAAGCCTTTCACCTTAGTTGAAATGGGTGCAGGGCAAGGGCTAGTTGTACAGGACGTGCTGCGATATCTGCATCGACATCATTTTGAGTGCTTTGAAGCATTGCGCTATGTGATTGTAGAGAAATCATCTGCTTTAGTTGCGGAACAGCAGCAGCGACTAGCCAAACTCAGCCAATCTTGGGGCAACTTATCCTGGCAAACGTTAGAGGATTTGTCTTCTGAGTCAGTGGTTGGCTGCTGTTTTTCCAATGAATTGGTTGATGCTTTTCCAGTTCACCAACTGGTGATTGAGGCGGGTCAGCTTCGAGAAGTGTATGTCACGCTTGATCAAAATGGTAACTTTACGGAAGTCATCGGAGAGCTTTCAACACCAAAGCTGGAAAGCTACTTTGACTGGGTAGGGGTAAAATTGCCGTCTGAGATTTACCCTAACGGTTACCGCACCGAGGTGAATTTGGCAGCACTAGATTGGATAGGGGCGATCGCCACTCACCTTGATCGCGGCTATTTACTCACTATCGACTATGGATACCCTGCCAGTCGCTACTACAGCCCTGCTCGTGCTCAAGGAACCTTGCAATGTTACTACCAACACGCGCATCATTCCAATCCTTACATTCACATCGGACGGCAAGATTTGACTGCCCATGTTGACTTCACAGCACTAGAGCGTCAAGGTGAACTTTCTGGATTACAAACCGCTGGCTTTACCCAGCAGGGTTTATTTTTGATGGCGTTGGGGTTAGGCGATCGCCTCTCTGCCCTCTCTAACCCCACTTCCGACCTAAGCCTGCAAGCTACCCTTCAGCGACGAGAATCGCTGCATTCATTAATGAACCCAATGGGTTTAGGCAACTTTGGGGTGTTGATTCAAAGTAAAGGATTAAGTGAGGAAGAGAGAGGGCGATCGCTCAGAGGTTTGAGAATGCCCTCAATGTAATTCTTTATTTGTCAACAACCTATGAAAGAGTTAATGCCCTGGAAATTACTGCATTCTGAACTGGTGTTTGATCATCGGTGGTATAAGGTGCGGCAGGATGTAGTGGAGTTGTCTAATGGGGCGATCGTCGATGACTACTTTCTCAGCGTTAGACCTGATGTAGCACTGGTGTTTCCGGTGACTGCAAAGCGAGAAATTGTCTTTGTTCGTCAATACCGTCACGGTGCAGGAAAAGTGTTGATTGAGCTTCCGGCGGGCACCTTCGATCCACAAAAGGAGATCGCTGAATCTGCTGCCCTACGCGAACTTCAGGAGGAAACAGGATATCGTGCCACTCACTTAACCAAATTAGCCACACTCTACGACAATCCAGTGAAGGAAACAAACAAAATCCACCTATTTCTGGCTGATAATGTTGAACTGGTTTCTGCTCAAAACCTCGACCACACTGAGGAGATCGAGGTTTTGCTGATTCCAATTGATGCAGTTCAAGAGAAGTTGATTCAAGGTGAGATCAGTGTTTCCGGCACTGTTGCCGCAGTCTTTTTGGGACTTCATGCTATGCTGTCCTGACTTTAAGTAGGAAGGTGAAATTGGGCGATCACCCTGCTTACTAAGCAAACACACTATCAATTGTTGAATATAAGACAGTTGCAATCGGATGTTATTGGGTGTACAGCTGAAATAAAGTTGTACACTCAGATTGCTCAAAAACTCCTTAGTACTGAGCAAGATTAAAAACCAGTGATAATTAAAGTTGTACACTCTCTTTGTAAAGAGGGCTTTTCTTCAGTAAATAAAGTTGTACACCAATCAGAGTCTATGAAAACAAAGTGGTAACGGTTATGCTCCCGTTGGCTTTCAGTTTTCTAACATCTTAAGTAGAAACTTATAAATCTCGACCATTGCTAATGTGTCCAGTTGACAGTAGGCTTTCAAATCGTTAATCATTTGAGTCCTTTTTGCCTCATCCAAGCAGATCAGCATTTCTTCCCACACTGCTTGGGCTTGATCGCCTCGTTGGATGGTCTGTGACTTGTAGCTGAGATTAGAAACGAGAATCGGAAGGACGTTTTTGATTGAGGTAGAACCTCGGAAACTAGGATGCTTGTAATGATACTTGAAGATATCTTCTAGATCCCAAAGACGATTAGCGATCGCTGCCAATTTCGAAGTGTGCTCAGGGAAGTCTCCGCCGAGTTTTCGAAGCAAACTCGCTTCAAAGGATTTGTGGTAAACAACAATGGAGCCTATAGAAGCAATGTCTGTCGTTAAGGCTGCAACAAGGGATGGTCTGGGATCAGACTGATCAGTGTGTAGATATTCATGATGCTCTATAGAGCCATCAGATTGGAGGACATGACAACTGTATTGGAAGGAAAACTGCTCATAGGGTTTTAATCCATCAAATCTCGGAATAGCTGGGTTTTGTGCTTCAAAGTCGAAGAAGTGGATAGGGTACTCAAGTTCGGCAAGGCTGGTAGCGATCGCTGCTTTGTCAATTACGGGCTGGTTGGTGAGAACACTATCGACGTAGGTGCGCTGGTTGCCTGAAAGGGCATAGTTAAGTGGAAGGTCTGCGATTGCTAACACTCCTTGAGCAAGCAGCATATCTTTTTTCTTCCAGTCCAAGCGAGGGATGGTGAAGATAGAGACTTCAGGGACGTGCTGCCAGCAAGCTTGCGTGAAAGGGCAAGGGTTGGGGCTAGTACAATGGTTGCCGATCGTCAATGTTGGTTCTAGGTTTTCAGTCAAGGTCGCCCTGAATTGCTCAAGTTGTTTGGGAACTTCAGGCAAAAGCCGATCGACTTCTTCAGTGATATCTGCAATTACAAAAAGGTCTGCCAGGTCGGGAAAGCAGCAAGTCTGGGTATTGATATGCATCAGCTTCGTTGCACCAATAGAAAGCCCCACCCCAATCAAAACGTATTTTTGAAGGGCTAAATCCCACTGATGCTCATCTTTAACCTTGCTGGAGGATTTGACTTCAATCAATTCCCATGTGCCAGCTGAAGTTTTCTGAAGAATGTCGCATCGAACGAACAAGCCATCAAAACTGAAAGCAGCTTCAAAAAGGCAAGAGACTCCAGGCGCGATCGCATCTTGAGTGGCTTGAAGAGCCTCGTTTCCGTTTCCCACAATTAATTGCCCATTCGGAAAGTGCTGACGGGCGTAATGCCCAACCTCTTCGCCTTGGTCGATAATGCGCTGTTGGGCTGGAGAGAGAGCAGTGGCTTGGTGTGGCTCCTGCACTTCCAACCAAAGTTTTTTAAGGCATTGCAGCCCGCTCATAAAGTTGGATTTTGTTAGGAGGGCAGCCATGTTTTGTATCGTAGAATTTTAGACTCTGTTCAGAGTTAGAATTCCCGGTTCAGGAGGCTGACGCTTGAATGCATGAAATCTTGTTGGGAAAGTACCTGACTTTGCACGAATTTTGCACTTGTACGCAAACGTATTGGAAGTATGGTGATCGCGCTAAGCTCGGCAGCTTCAGCAAGCCTTGCTCGTCCAACACGACTCGGAAAGAAACGTAACCCAGGAAAAAATTGTAGAACACTTAGTCTTCAACAACTTTTATCCCTTGTCTTCTCAATCAAGTATTCGATAAAATCCATAACCTCACACTGCTTATTAGCTGGCAAAGAGCCAATTTTCTCTAAAAGCATAGTGATAAATAAGTTTCGAGTGAAATCGAATACTTCCTGGTGTTGTTCCTCTGGCAACAATTCTAAGTAACTATTGATTGAATTGATAGCTGGAAACCCTGTAGGTTCAGTCAACATTTCATGTTCTCCTAAAGTAAGTTTTTGTGGATGTGTGCAATTTGCTTTGTAGTTCCTTGCTCATCTACGGCTTCTGAAGAGGGTGGATCAAACAGCAAAACAAATTTACCTTCAGGAACGTACCGACGAAGAGCTTTTAGGTAGCCATCTGCGTCTGATTCTCTGCGAAATCGGCGTATAGTGATCCGCTGCATATGTGGCAACAGGCGAATCACAGCCCAACATTGTAGGCTCTCTCCGTAAGACATAAGTAAGCTCTCTATACTTGCAGTTCAGATGTTACCATTTTTGATAACAAAATCAAGTACTTTGTTGTCTAATATGTAAACATTTACGAGATTGTGCTTCTTTGTCACCATGAAGCAATGGGTAAAGTAAGCGATGCGCTAAAACAGGTCTTAGGACAGTACGGCATTAGCCAGAATCAACTGGCGGTAGCGATGGGCGTAGAGCGTCCTATATTTTTCCGTTGGTTTCATGGTCAAGTTGATCCATCAGCCGAAACTGCTGCTGGCATTGCCAAAGCCATTCAAGATATTGATGTAGAAGCATCTAGGGAATTTATCAAGCTCTACTTGGGAAGTTGGATAGATGTTGAGCAAGAAGCTTTAGTACTTCCAGAATTGAGCCAGCTTCCCCAAGCCGAGGATTTAAATGTCTCTGCACTCTCTAGGCTTTTCTCAGATACAACGACTTCTTATAAATTTCTCTTCTTCATTTCGCTTTTAGACATCCTAAAACGACGGCAGTTTGATGTCTTATCACCTATCAGCTTCCAAGAAATAATCGTTGAGATGCTTGCTAATGCCTGGTATCCACATACTTACTTTAAGCTGTCATTCGGTTCACAGGACAAGATTGCACAGAAGCTAGATTCATTAGTGCTAGACATCAGTGAGCCAATTCTCAAGTTTACAGATACCGATAAGAAACTATTGCGTAAGGCGATTGCGTCCCAGAATCTAAAGGATGTAATCAGCCACTTGAAAAAATATGTCCCATTTCGCCTTATCATCCCTTTTCTGGAGCAGGAACTAAAAGGTGTTAACCGAGGTAGAGGAAATAAGTTAGATGTTGCGATGCCTGCGATCGCTGAAAAGCACTTCGATATTAAAAAGCCTCTTTACAGATTCGATTCAAATAAATATAGCGGTTGCCAATCCATCATTTTTCATCCAGAGTGGGCTTTTTACATAGAGAAGCATTACGCCGTTGTACGTGGATGGGCATCATGGGAATGGCTAAATTATATGCACCAGAGAAATTCCAGCGTCCCAGGCATCGTCAATAAAATTTTCATGCCTCAACAGAGAGGCTCATTATCGAATCAGACTAAATATTGGCGGTTAGTGTTACAGCATCAACCTATTAAGTGCATTTATTCTGGACAACCTCTAAGCCTTGATAAGATTGCTCTTGATCACTATTTGCCTTGGTCGTTTGTGGCGCACGATCAAATTTGGAATTTGATCCCAGTAGTTCCAGAAGCCAATTCATCAAAATCTAACAACTTACCAGCAATGCAATACTTTAGCGCCTTTGTTGCTATTCAACATCTTGGACTAACTACCTCCCATAAAAACTTGGGGGAGAAAGCTTGGGGTAAATACATTGAACCGTTTATCAGTGATTTGAGGATGGATACAGAAGATTTGCTTAGTCTAGATAGATTAGAAAACGCATATTCTGCTACAGTTCAGCCTTTAATAAAATTGGCAGAAAAGCAGGGTTTCTCGTCAAACTGGTTCTATAAGTCAGGAAAGGATTTCTGGTCAGGTTTATAGTATTGACACTCTGAAGCATAATTTGATTTGCATTTTACTTTCAGGAACTTGCAAAATATAGGACATTCATCATCGTCGAAATAAGACCAATTTTCTCCATGATATCGACATAGAAAACAGTTTTTGATATCAATTTTATTGTTGTAAGCCTCAATTAGATTTTTCTTATATTCATCGCTCAAGGAATACACATGATCTCCATTGATGACTTTGAAATACAAGAAACCACTGTTGTTTTGCTTTTCAATTAAAGATTTGGCTTTTGGCGGTTTTTCCCAAGTCAAGATACTTTTTCCATTTTTGTAGACTCTAAATACACCAACACGTTCAGGGCAATCAAACTCATCACAAAACCTTCCTTCTTCGGGTTTTATCTCAAGGTTAATTAACTTAATCTTTGGGTTGGTTTGTCTAATTATTCGCTCTTTGATAACAAAAATATCTTCTTCAGTTTCGATATTTATCTCAATGATTGGAGTTTTTGAACTTATTTTTTCCTCTGTTACTTGATGGGTGACAGCAATCTCAATAAATAGATTCTTTTCTCCAGTTTTATCACTCAGTAAAATATCAGGAATGAATTCGTCACTTCTTGTTTCTGGACTTATCCTTTTATATCTTTTAGTTAAGTCAAAAAGCTTATTAATACTTTCGACATTACAAATTCTTCCAAAATCGTCTTGATAGGCATTACACACTCTGTCTATTTCTAACTCAATAAAGAATGGTTCATTATTGATTAATGATGAATAGTACTCTTGTTCAAAAACAAGTTTTGCTAATTTATGTAAATATGTTTCTTCTGAGCAATTCTGAATATGTTTGTGAGCGAAATGTTTTTGTTTGATTTGTCCTAGCTTTGGAATCAAAACATTTCCACATGATATGCAAATAAACGTCTCACTCTTGGTCTCCGCTGATCTAGTTAAATCCCCAATATATATAATTTTGTGCTGTGAGTTGAAAGCATGTTTATATCTGATAGACGCTGAAGATTTCATTTCCCAAAAAAGCTATATCCATTAGTTGTCTAAAATTCGCGGAAACAATTGCCGTTTCTCAGACGGGGGAAAGTTGGAAATGTATCTTTGCAGTAGGAGGCTTAAGATATATTTAGCCCAATATAAACAAAATTCCCTCAACTCAAGCTAATATAAACAGCTAACACCAATTCTCTATGAGGTTGCACAGAATGTTTTCTCCTCGGGCAAGGGTTTCAGGCATCTGGGTTCTATGCAGCTTTACATAAAATTGGTATAAGGATATTACAGGAACAAATACACCGGAGTCGATAAAACCATAGAACCTGTAACCGATATTCCTGCTGAGTGGGGAGGATGGTCTTGGTTTATTTGTCATTTTCTACTACAACACACGACCTTCACGATCGAAAACCTTGTGCTGCCTTCAAACGATTTTCATTAGTCGTTTCACTAGTGCTGCGCTTGCGCTTAGCCATGCTTCATCTCCTCTTAACTGATACATGTTGCTAGCGATCCCGAAATCTTTGAACAAAAAATAAAGCCATACTTGTAATGTATGGCTTTATTTTGCAGTGTACAGCTTTAGCAAATGGTGTAATACTTTATTCGTTAGTGTACAACTTTATTTTCTGTGCACAATCTTTTTGGGACTTCGTGCATTGCTATTCCACAGTCACTGATTTAGCCAAATTCCTCGGCTGGTCAACATCTAAGCCTCGACGGGCGGCAATGTGATAAGCAAGAAACTGGAGTGGAATTACCGTGAGAATGGGAGATAATAACTCATCCACGGGTGGTACGGGCAATAAGTTGTCAAACACCTCAGCGGCTTCCGAATCGTTCATGGGAGTTACACCGATCAGGCGTGCGTCTCTGGCTTTGGCTTCTTGGGCGTTGGAGAGTGTTTTTTCGTAAACGCTACCGGGGACGGCGATCGCCACCACTGGCACTTTCGCATCTAGGAGGGCGATCGGGCCGTGCTTCATTTCGCCAGCGGGATAGCCTTCGGCGTGGATGTAGCTGATTTCCTTGAGTTTCAGGGCACCTTCGAGAGCGATCGGGAAATTGATACCGCGTCCCAGGAAGATAAAGTCCTTGGTTTCCGCAAAATCGTGTGCCAGTTCTTCGATGTAGCGTTCCTGGCTTTCTAGAATTACCTCAACTTGAGAGGGGAGTTGTCGTAGCCCGGTGAGGATTTCCTCCATTCGCTCTGGAGAAAGCGTTTTGCGGCGATAGGACAGATCTAGCGCGAGGCAATAGAAAGCAACCAGTTGAGCGGTAAAGGTTTTAGTCGCTGCAACGCCAATCTCAATTCCGGCGTGGGTATCAATTAAGTAGTCCACCAGGTGCGCTAGAGAACTATCGGTGCGGTTGGTGATTCCCAAAAAGCGAGGGTGATACGGTGTCTCTCGTTCCAGGCGACGCTGCTTTTCCATGTGCAGCGCTGATAGGGTATCAGCCGTTTCTCCGGACTGAGTAACTCCAATGGTTAGAACATTGGGCAACAGCGGTGGCGGCGAATAGCGAAATTCTGAGGCGTACTGCACTACGGTGGGAATGCCTGCCAGTTGCTCTAGCAGATATTTTCCGACCAGGCTAGCGTGCCAGCTTGTGCCGCAGGAAACGATTTGGATTTGATCGAGGTTGCTGTAAAACGACTCAGGAAAGCCCAGGTTGATTGGGTTCTTGTCCTGGTCGGCAGGCCAATCGCTCTTAATGTAAGCTTCTAAGCAAGAACGCACAACACCGGGCTGTTCGTAGATTTCCTTCACCATGAAGTGACGGAAGCCTTGCTTTTCAACAATGATTGGGTTCCAGTTGAGGGTGCGGGGTTGTTTTCTCAGGCGATCGCCCGCAAAGCTATAGACCTCAACGCCCATCGGGGTGAGTTTGGCTAATTCGCCATTGTCCATCGTCAGCACGGCGCGAGTATGAGCCACCAGAGCAGGCGTGTCTGAGGCGCAGAAAAACTCACCCTGCCCAAATCCCAATGCCAAGGGAGCCTGCTGCCGCACGGCAATCAGCTCATCTGGGTAGTCGGCACACACGACCGCCAGCGCAAAAGCTCCCCTTAACTGGTTGACAGCCTGTCGAGTTGCCTCCAGAAACGGCGACTGGTAGTTCAGCGACTTCTCAGCTTCGGCCGGATTTGCCATGAACTCGGCAATTAGGTGAGGAATGACCTCTGTATCGGTGTCGGAGAGAAATTTGTATCCCTTTGCCTTCAGTTCTTCACGCAGTTCCCGATAGTTTTCGATGATGCCATTTTGAACAACGGCAATTTTTCCGGCTGCGTCGGTGTGGGGATGTGCGTTATATTCCTCTGGCTTGCCGTGTGTCGCCCAGCGGGTGTGTCCGATACCTACCTGAGCTGGATTTTCTAGCCCTTCTAGCTTTTCCTGCAAATTTTGCAGTTTGCCTTTCGCCCGTACACAGTGAACCTGTCCTTCCCATACGGTGGCAATTCCAGCAGAATCGTAGCCCCGATATTCTAATTTGCGTAGCCCCTCCAGCAAAATTTCACTGGCTGCCTGGGTGCCGACATATCCTACGATTCCGCACATTTGACTCTACTCCTGAGCAATGATTTCCTGAGCAACGAGCGGCAGATCTGCCGCAAATGATCCTAGTACATTGTGTTCAATATTAGTGTCTTAACAATTTGCTGGATGGCGATCGCAACCCAGGAAGGGGCAGGTCTTGCTAGTGGAAAATTCGTAAAAAAATAGGGAGCAAATCGCTCCCTTTAGGCGTTAGATCCTGGTATATCCGTCAACCCAGGAATATTAAGGTTAGTCAGTGTGCCTAGTAAGCCAAGCCCATGCTACGGGTGGTTTCAGCGCCCAGATAAACCCGAATGCTGAGGAAGTCAGTAGGGCAAGCCGTTTCGCATCGCTTGCAGCCTACACAGTCTTCTGTGCGGGGTGATGAAGCGATTTGAGCAGCCTTACAGCCATCCCAGGGAACCATTTCCAGAACGTCTGTAGGGCAAGCCCGGACGCACTGGGTGCATCCAATGCAGGTGTCATAAATCTTGACGGTATGAGACATTGAATAAAGGCTCCAAACTACATGATGTTAACGGTCGTGATGTTATCGGCGATGTTGCTGTTGAACCTGCACAGCAGACCGATGAATAAGTGCTTCGTGGACGAGACTAGTTTACAGCAGCGCTTTTGCCCAACTCTGAGAAAACGTGCAAAACTTCAAAGAATGTAATATCTGGGGCTAACCCCTCCACCTCTGTGACTCAAGACCAAATTCCGCTGCATTTAGCAATTTCAGAGAAGCTGCGATCGCAAATTTTCGCTAAGCAGTATTCGCCGGGGGAGCAATTGCCGAGTGAGCATCAGCTAATGGAGCAGTTTGGGGTAAGCCGAATTACGGTGAGGCGGGCGATCGCCAATTTGGTCAATCAGGGCTTGGTCATTTCACAGCGGGGCAAGGGCGTATTCGTTAAGGCACAGCAGAAAGTGACGCGATCGCTTGCTAATCCGCTCGTTTTCTTTGACGAAGACATGGCGCGGCAGGGCGTAACTGCCTCTATTCGCAGCCTGTCTTTTGAGGTGTTGCAGGCTCCTGATGAGGTGCGGCAAAAGCTGAAGCTGCCTGAGACGGTGCAAGAAATTTTTTGTCAAAAGAAAATGATCCTGACTGACCAAACTCCAGTTGCGGTAGACGTTACTTACATTCCGCTGGAGATTGCCAAAGCCTTTGCCAAAGAACTGCAATCTAGTCTGATTTACCCCACCCTAGACCAAAGCGGTGTGTCGATCGAGCGGGTTGAAACGACGCTGGAATGCACCCACGCTACCCACGAAATTAGTGAACATCTGGACATCCCCCTGGGTGCGCCGCTGCTGGTCAACCGTTACACCACCTACACCAGTCAGGATCAGCCGATTATTTGTGGAGAGACGATTTCACGGGGCGATCGCCTCTGCTACTCTGTCGTCTTGACTAAGCGTTAGGAGAATGTGTGAGCTAGTGGGTTGGGTTTCGCTTTGCTTCACCCAACCTACCCGTTCTGTTATTGCTACTGTCACTGGCGTGGATCACAGCGATCGCCAAACTTCCGGGATTGAATAGGAACAGCATGAATCTGTGGAAGGGTTTTTGTTCATTAATCGATCAGGTTGCACTACTGGGTCAGCGGGCGATTTGGACCAATAGCGATCGCCCAATTTACAGTAGGAAAGCATGACAAGACAACGGTGGGGCCGCTACCTCAGACGACAAGGGGCTGATTTCTGGCAGCGCTTAAAAGCTTATCCGTACAGGGAACGGTTGCAGCATTTGCAGGTTAGAAGCGCCAAAGTTTGGCGATCTATCAAGGCAGATGATTCTGAAGACTGGGTTCATCGCTTTAGAAATCAGCGAGTTAAGGTTGTCGGCTATCTCAAGACCAATACTCCTGAGGACTGGCGCGGCTATCTCAAAGTCCAGAGTTTGGTTTTTCGCCAACATCTGGCAACCAATCCATCCTGGCTACCGGGAGCAGGGGCAGCAGCAATTTCGCTAATTTTGTGGCAAGTTGGCGTATGGCAACCCCTAGAGCGGGTCGGCTACAATACGCTGTTCAAGGTACGGCAGCTATTGCCCCATGAGGGGTGGGCTTCAGAGATTGTTCTGGTGGCGATCGATGATGAGAGCTTGCAGGAATATGGTTCGTTTCCCTGGTCACGCGATCGCTACACCCAACTTTTGCAATCCCTAAAAGCCGCTCCGCCTGCGGTGGTCGGATTCAACATCCTATTTGCTGAGCCAACGCCCGAAGATGCAGCACTGGCACAAGCAATGGTAGAAAACGGCTCTGTCGTGCTGGCAGTTGGCTGGGATGCATCTACAGAACTGGTGCCGCTGGTGCCAACTTTTGATCAGGTGGCAGGAGTGGGGCACATCTACAATCCGATTGAGCCAGACGGTATCTCTCGGCAGGTATCGCTTTACGTGCAAGGGTTTCCTGCATTTGGGGTAGATGTGGTTCGAGCTTATAACAGCAAGAGCGATCGCCCTATTCCACTCATTCAATCCTTGCCCAAACTAGAGCAGCAAAACGCCTGGGTAAACTGGCCCGGTTCGCGAGAAGATTTACATCCGGCAACCTACTCATTTCGGGATGTCGTTGCGGGAAGAGTGCCGCCGGAAGCGCTAGCTGGCAAAATCGTTCTGGTTGGCCCAACCGCAACGGGGCTGAGTTCACTGCAAACGCCCTTTGACCAAAATCCGCCAGCCTCCAGCCTGCAACTCCACGCGGCGGTGATTGACAACTTGCTAAAACAGCGATTTTTGCAGCGATTGCCCTGGCCCGTGGAAGGACTGCTGATTCTCACGGTGGGCGTCGGTTCCAGTTTGGTTTTGGCTTCGTTAGGGTTCAAGCGGCGAACGGCAATGACGCTGCTAGTGCCGATTAGCTGGGTGGCGATCGCCACGATCCTATTCACCAGCCAAAATTTGTGGATTCCGATCGCGGCTCCGGTTGGCTGCTTTTTGCTAGCGGGAGCGGGCATTCAGGTGCGCGACCAGCTTGAGAAACAGCAGATTATGAGTCTGTTTGTACGTCACGTTTCTCCCCAAACGGCTGCGCTGATTTGGCGCAATCGGGCTAGCATCTTTCAGCACGGTCAGCTTGAGGCCCAGGAACTCATGGCAACTGTGCTGTTTATGGACATTCGCAACTTCACCACCATTTCCGAAAGCATGTCACCGCGTGAGGTGCTGAACTGGCTCAACCTTTACCTCGGCACCATGACTAACTGCATCCTTAAATATGACGGTGTCGTAGACAAATACATCGGTGACGCAATCATGGCGGTGTTTGGCATACCGCTGCCGCATACCTCGGTGGCGGAAATCCGGCAGGATGCACTGAATGCGGTGACAGCGGCGATCGCCATGCAAGAACAGCTCACCCGACTCAACCAAAGGCTACAGCAGTCTGGCTTGCCCACCATTCAGCATGGTATCGGCATTCACACGGGAATGGTCGTCGCGGGCAGTGTCGGCAGTCCCCAGCGGCTCAACTATTCCGTGATTGGTGACACGGTCAACATTGCGGCTCGACTGGAACGCTTGAACAAAGAACTAAAGTCTACTAAACCTCACACGCTACTCGTCAGCAGCACCACCTTTGATTATGTCCACCACCGCTTTGTGGGTAGCCCGGTGCAGACCTTACAGCTTCGAGGTCGTCAGGAGCCAACGGTTGTCTATGAAATTACGAGTCAACTGTAGGTAGTTTGAGTTACCTGTAAGGGCGAACGTCCGTTCGCCCCTACCGTGTACTGAACGTTTAGAGGAATAATCTCTAGCCTCTAATCTTTTGTGACCAGACGCGAGTGGGCAGCCCCCAAACGTAGATGAATCCCTCAGCGGCTTTGTGATCAAACTTGTCGTCAGCTCCGTAGGTTGCCAGGTCAGGCGTATACAGCGAATTGGCAGACTTGCGCCCAACCGGACTTGCCGTTCCCTTAAACAGTTTGACTCGCACCGTACCCGAAACCTGTTCCTGGGTTTGCTGCACAAAGGCATCCAGGGCTGCTTTCAGCGGGCTATACCACAGTCCGTTATAGACCAGTTGAGAATAGGTTTCCTCAATTCCGCGCTTGTAGTGACTCACATCGGCAGTCAAGGTCAAGCTCTCCAAATCCCGATGCGCCTGAATCAGCACCAGCAAAGCCGGAGCTTCATAAATTTCTCGTGATTTGATGCCGACCAAACGGTTTTCGATCATGTCGATGCGACCGACGCCGTGCTTGCCTGCCAGGTCATTCAACTGGCTGATCAGGTCTACCGGAGACAGCATTTGACCGTTGAGCGCCACAGGAAGCCCTTTCTCAAAGCTGATTTCGGCATACTCTGGCTCATCAGGAGTGTCGGCGATCGCCTTCGTCAACAAAAACACCTCTTCCAGCGGCTCATTCCAGGGATCTTCTAGCGGTCCGGCTTCAATGCTGCGTCCCAGCAAGTTGCGATCGATGCTGTAGGGCGAAGACTTTTTCACTGGAGAAGGAATGCCAAATTGCTCCCCGTAGGCGATCGTCTCCTCCCGGCTCATGCCCCATTCACGGGCAGGTGCTAGCACTTTGAGGTCTGGGTTTAGAGCGGCGATTGACACATCAAACCGCACCTGGTCATTTCCCTTGCCCGTGCAGCCATGCGCTACTGCATCGGCACCATACTCTGCAGCAGCTTCTACGAGCAGTTTGGCAATTAGCGGACGCGCCAGTGCGGTTGAGAGGGGATAGCGGTTTTCGTACAGCGCATTCGCCTGAATTGCCGGAAACGCATAGTCTTGAATAAACCGCTCTGTCGCATCTGCGATTAAAGACTGCGTGGCACCCGACTTCAAAGCCTTCTCACGAATTGGCTCCAGTTCGTCTCCCTGCCCCAAATCAGCAGCCAGCGTGATTACCTCTTCAACTCCCCATTCTTGCTTCAGGTAGGGAATGCAGACGGAGGTGTCTACCCCACCGGAATAAGCCAATACAACCTTTTTGGCGCGACCCATGACTTTTTGCCCTAACAACTAAAGTCAATATTATGCAACCAATTCAACCCAATTCCTGTTAGGGATGCACAGATTTTTTGCGAACTGCCTGTCAGTTACAGAGCCTACTACCCGCTTGCTGAGGGAATTGCTTCTTGGATTGAGTGGTCAAGGTTGGTGGAGGGAGAGCGATCGCCAACCCTCATCCTTCAACCTAGCCAGCGAAAAGATCAGCAATTAGTGCTGTTGTCTTCATCCTCGTTGTCAAGCAAACCAAAGATTGCTGTTGTTCCAATGCTCACAATCGTAATTGTTGTATTGCTTAGCTGCTTTTGAATATCCGTAGGGTTAGGCACAGTGGCAAGGTAAAGGCTAATGCCTGTGGCAGTAGCGGTGATGACAGTGGCGAGGGTCAGTAATTGCTTTTTCATGGTTTGAACTCCAAGTTGACTTGTTCTCAGTCTGTCAAACCCATAGCTAGCCGGATGTTCAGCGAGTGTTCAGGAATTGTTCAAGATTGTTCAGGAGTGTCCAACCTTGTTCACCTAGATAGAATAGTGGGTGAGCTAAAACGTCGAGGTGACGGTAGGTATGGAGCGATCGCGCAAGTTGGTTCTAACAAACTGGACACTGGCGAACGATGCGCTCAATCAATTCTTTGTAGGTAACAAGTCAGACCTAGCAAAGCGCCTCAAGATGTCCCGTACTACGATCACGGCTTTTTTTAAGCTGGAGCCAGTGCGGGAGGCAGAGTTTCGTAAGATTTGCTCTGCGTTGCGGTTGAATTGGCAGGAAGTTTCAGGAGTCAAGGCGATCGCTCCACCATCTCAGACGGGTGAGGCTGATCAGGCGATCGCTTCGTCAGTTGAAGATAATCATATTGATGCCCTGATTCCGCAAGTTCGGGAGCATTGCCGACAAAAAATCCTCAACCAGCACAGTCGGATGCGTTTGCTGAGTGGTGAGGAGATTGGCGTTGATCAGCTTTATGTGGATGTGTGGGTGCTGAATCGATCGCCCTGTACCTATCGGGTATCGCAATCGAAGCTTTTGGAAACCTTTGATTTACGAAATGATCGTCTGGGGTTGGGCGATCGGATTCAGCGTATTGAGGGCTTTGAGATTGCTAATGGAAAGCCTAAATTGGTGATCTTGGGCAAACCGGGGTCAGGGAAAACAACTTTTCTGAAGCATCTAGCAGTAGATTGGTGCAAAAGTAAGTTTCAACCGAATCTGATTGCAGTCTTGATTGAGTTTCGTGAAATTCGGGATGAGCAATGGTATTTACTGGATTCAATTAGGCAGGAATTACGACTAGAAGAACACCAGGTTAAGACATTGCTGAACCAAGGTAATCTCCTGGTACTGATGGATGGACTGGATGAAGTACCAACAAAGGAACTACGGAGCAAAGTTCAGAAACAACTTCAGAAGTTAGTTGAGCAATATCCTAAAAATCGGTTTATTTTGACCTGCCGTACTCAAATCATAGCCGCCATTCCAAAGGGATTTACCTCAGTAGAGGTGGCAGACTTCAGTGTGGAGCAAGTGCAGCAGTTTATCCAGAATTGGTTTGAGGCAAATGGTAAATCTAAGACGGTAGCTACACAGCAATGGACAACAATTAAAAATGCCGTTAACAATAGCCCAGCATTGAACGAACTAACGGTAACTCCAGTATTGTTAAGTCTCACATGTTTAGTGTTACAGGACGAGGGGGAGATTCCGTCGGATAGAAATTGGCTCTACCAGAAGGGCATCAAACTGCTGCTAAATCGCTGGAATGAGGAGAAGCAAATTGATGGCTGGGAAGTGGGAAGTGAAACCTATCGACAACTGGGTGTTGAGCGAAAAGAGAAGTTGTTGATGACGATTGCAGCTCACAAGTTTGAGAATCCAGAAAATTTTGTGTTGTTTGAGCAGAATGAAATTGTAAGGCAAATTACTCGATTGCTACCCCTTGCTCATCAACAAGAGGCAGTTGCTGTGTTGAAAGCCATTGAAGCGCAGCATGGATTGCTGATTGAACGGGCAGATGAGCTGTGATCGTTCTCCCACTTAACTTTTCAGGAATACTTCACGGTTCAATGGCTGACTCAACTTTCTTCTGAAGAACTAGCTGAGAAAATTGCAGATCAGCAATGGCAGAAGGTTGTGAAGCAGTTAGTGAAATCTCAACAACCTGCGGATCGTTTACTACGGTTGATTAAACAGGCAATTGATCGATCAATTGCCCATGAATCAAAAATAACCCAATTCCTAACAAGGATGTTGCAAAGAGCAGAATCTATTCAGGCACCTGGTAGACCTGCTGCCATTCGAGCTTTTTATTTTGCTCTTGAACTTGACTACGTCCATGCCCCCGGACGTATCCCTGCCCTCGCCCGCGCTCGCGACCTCGTCCTCGACCTTGCCTTTGCTCTCGACCCCGCCTTTGCCCTCGACCTCGCCTTCGCCCACGCCGACACCCTCGATCTCGTTCTCGACTTCTCGTGCGCTCTTGCCCACGCCCACACACGCAAATCCAATTCAGAACTGGCAACTCAGCTTGAGCAACTTAGAGGCTTCCTCCCCAGAAACTCTAAGGAGTTCTGGCAATGGTGGCAAACTAAAGGAGAGCAGTGGGTTGAACAACTGCGTCAGGTGATGATCGAGCATTGCAATGTTGGTCATGATTGGCAATTTACAGAGGCTCAACAGCAACAATTGCAACGCTACTACGATGCCAACAAACTTCTTGTTGACCTGATGAATATTGAGGGAGCCGTTAGCGATTCTGTCCGGGCTGAAATTGAGGACACGCTGTTGTTGCCCTGGGATGAACTGCAACGCCGTCAATCAAGTTGACTTGAAGCTTCACCTTTAAAACTACAATAGCCAAGTTTAGGAGTGTAATTGTCCCCTATTCCTCGACTCTATGACGCTGCATCAGACTAATCACCTCATTGGGATTGCGAGTTGGCATTAACCTTGACCAGTCTCTCACCTCGGCAATTCGGGCAATGTGCATCAGGTGAATAATCTTTTTGACCCAGGCAGGCGCGCCGATCAAAATCATCTGGTTCGATCGCTTGTGGGAACGAGAACGGCTATTCAACACAGCATTGAGCGGGTTTTCATCAGCATTGTCAGATAGATTCTGTAATTCTTGATTGTCTTCAGGTTGGCTCATAATCATGATGTACTTATTCACGTACATTATCCTATCAGATTGTACGCATTTACGTACATTTACATCGTTACAAGCCTCTGACACGATTAGGGGCATGGGAAAAGCGGGAAAAGCACTCAGGCAGGTGCTAGAGAAACACGGTATCAGCCAAAATCGATTGGCAGTCACAATGGGACTTGCCAGATCTACCGTTAACCAATGGTTTAACGAAGTTACCGATCCATCAGCAGAATCCGTTACTCAGATCGTTGCTGCTCTGGAAAACCTTAATGAAGTCGCTGCAAAGGAATTCATTGCCCTGTATCTAGGGCGCATCGCCCAAGACGATGAGCCGTCGTCACTTGATTGATTAGAAGTTGTTGGGGTGCGATCGCCCCTCTGCATTCGGGAATTCTGCTACCAATCGATTGCAGGGGCAGAATTTTATGAAATACGACTCGGACAAGTATCATTGGCGATCGATCCGGTTGAAGGGGTATGATTACACCTCCGCAGGAATGTATTTCATCACCATTTGTACGTATCAGCGGGAATGTTTGCTTGGTGAAATCGTTGAAGGTGAGATGCAGTTGAATGACTTGGGCAAGGTCACACAAAATTATTGGCAACGGCTGCCTCTACATTTTACGGTCGAGCTAGATGCATTCATATGTGATGCCGAATCATCTACATGGAATTCTGTTGTTAGGCGACAAACTGGGTAGGGGCGAAGCGTTCGGTAGAAGGATTGTAAAATCAGATGAAAATTCCTGCCCGAACGCTTCGCCCCTACAGCCAAATGGGACAAAACCAGGGTCGATTGGGGCAATTATTCAGAACTTCAAATCTATTTCGACCCAAAAGATTAATCGATTATTCTATCGAAGGCATCATCGTCAGGTTTGGCAACGCAACTATTACGAACACATCGTCCGCAACGAAAAATCTTTGCATGACATTCGTCAATACATTCACTACAATCCTATTTCTTGGCAGCAAGACCAGTTACATCCTGATAATCCTTCTAGGTGGTAAGGCGATCGCCATATCTAGCATACAAGTTTGAATGTCTGGGAAAGAATTGAGCAGGGTTAGACTTTACACTGGGTACAGATTTGCTTTAATAAATCCAGCTTCACTCTCACCCCTTTCCAACACCCTATGGTTACTACCCCTCCTGCTAAAGGTTCATCTAGTCAATACGAAGTTGCAGATGCTGGAGAAAAAGTAGAGGCGCTTGTAGAGGAACAGCGCACAACCGATGTCGAGATTGACCTGGAATTTCTCTACACCAGAGACATCGAGTTTCGCCAGGAAACGATTTACTTCCTTGTTGTAGACCGTTTTCATGACGGCGATCCAGATAATAGTGAGGGTCCTAACCCAGAGCTATACGACCCGAACCGCCAAGAATGGGGCAAATATTGGGGTGGAGATTTGCAGGGTGTGATTGACAAGCTCGATTACCTCAAACAGATGGGCGTGACGGCAATCTGGTTAACTCCGTTGTTTGAGCAGATTGAAGATTTGTTCATTGAGAGCGCCGCGATTCACGGCTATTGGACAAAAGACTTTAAGCGCATCAACCCTCGTTTCATTGGCAAGGACGAGGAGCCTTCTCTAAATAAAACTCAAGATGAGCGAAACACCACCTTTGACAAGCTGGTTGATGAGATGCATCAGCGCGATATGAAACTGGTGCTAGATATTGTTTGTAACCACAGCAGTCCAGACATTAGTGGCGTTAAGGGTGAACTATACGACGACGGCGTGAAAATTGCTGACTTCTACGACGATAAAGATAACTGGTACCACCACTACGGCGAAGTGGTGGATTGGGAAGATGATTGGCAGGTACAAAACTGTGAGCTTTCCGGCTTAGCTACGTTCAACGAAAACAATACCGATTACCGCAATTACATCAAGTCGGCGATTAAACAGTGGCTTGATCGAGGGGTAGATGCGCTGCGGGTCGATACAGTAAAACACATGCCAATCTGGTTTTGGCAAGAATTTAACGCTGATATTCAGGCACATAAACCAGATGTGTTTACCTTTGGTGAGTGGATTTATAGTCATCCAGCGGACGATCGCTCCGTCGAATTTGCCAACCACTCCGGCATGACCATGTTGGACTTTGGGCTGTGTGTAGCAATTCGGGCAGCGCTAGCGCAGGGTGCAGAAGATGGTTTTCATGTCATCCAGGATATCTTTGACCAGGATCATCGCTACAGCGGTGCCAATGAACTGATTACGTTCATCGATAACCACGACATGCCCCGGTTTCAGTCGCTCAACCCTGATCCAGAGATGTTAAGAGTGGCGATCGCCCTCGTCATGACCGCCCGTGGCATTCCCTGCATCTATTACGGCACCGAACAATATCTGCACGACGACACCGACGGCGGCAACGATCCCTACAACCGCCCAATGATGCAGTCCTGGGATACTGACACCGACCTGTATCGCTCGATTCGTCTGCTCTCTGGACTGCGGCGACTCAATCCTGCCATATCGCTAGGCGGTCACTGGCAAAAATATCTCACTCCTGATGTCTACTGCTATGTGCGACGTTATCGGGATTCCTTCTGTTTTGTAGTGCTCAATCGCGGTGAAGCGGTGACACTTGATGAGGTTGACACCGAGTTGCCCGATGGTGAACATACCTGCGTCTTAACCCGCTGCAAGTATGAAGCAAAAGACGGCAAGATACATGGATTAGAGCTTGCGGCACGCGGTGTCATCGTCATTAGTCATGTAGGAGAACGGATCAAAGCTCAAACGATTGTGCGAGCACAGCTCAACGGAGTAGAGACTCAACCTGGTGAGATTGTGGTGGTCACAGGTAACTGTCCAGAGTTGGGTAACTGGGATATCGCTAAAGCCTATCCACTGGAATATATCAACACCAACACCTGGTTTGGCGAAATTCCCTTTAACGAGAGTGCCGGAAAGCTAATCAACTACAAGTATGCGTTGTGGCGGCAGGGACAAGCGCCGCTGCGCGAAAATCTGGTGACTCGTCATTGGGTGATTGCCAGTGAAGGCACCGTCAAGTGGCGTGATACCTGGGCTTCAGGACGTGAATCGTAGTTGAACGTGGTAGAAAGCTATGAAAACAGATAGCCTTTTCTATCGCATGTTTCAAACGGCACCCGGATTAGTGTTTGAACTGATCGAGCGATCGCCCGCAGAGGCAACTGGCTACGAATTTCGCTCCGTTGAGCTAAAACAGACCGCTTTTCGGATTGATGGAGTGTTGTTGCCTATCAATCAGTCCACCAACCGTTCGGTCTATTTTATTGAGGTGCAATTTCAGAAAGACCTGCAGCTTTACCATCGAGTTTTTGCCGAAGTTTTCCTCTACCTGGCTCAAAACCCTGATACTGACGACTGGGAATCAGTTTTAATCTATCCCAGTCGCAGTATGGAACCAGATGAATCAAAACTGTACACAGTGCTATTAGATAGTTCCAAGGTGAGACGAGTTTACCTGGACGAGCTAAATACTCAGCATGAACTCTCACTAGGTTTAGAAATTACCAAACTGGTAGTTGAACCGGAAGAAACTGCGCCCGCTCAAGCTAGACAGCTGATTGCACGGGCACAGCAAGAAGAAGTAACGGGAATGACTCGTCAAGAATTTGTTGAGCTAGTTGAAACTATCATTGTGTATAAGTTCAGCCATCTGAGTCGAGAGGAGATTGAAACCATGCTAGGACTAGGTGAATTAAAGCAAACGCGAGTTTATCAAGAAGCACTTGAAGAAGGGCGTGAAGAAGGGCGTGAAGAAGGGCGTGAAGAAGGGCGTGAAGAAGGAGTTTTAGAAGCGATCGCAGAAGTATTAACCGCTCGATTTGGTGAGAGGGCGCGTGAACTACCTCAGGAATTGACACGCAACACGGAGATCACGGTCCTAAAAGAGCGGTTAAGACAAGCGATCGCCGTAACTTCACTAGAGGAATTTGAACACATTGTGAGAGGAACTCAGAGAGATTCTGAGTAATGCCGCTTTTGTAACTTCCGCTACTCATTCGTTCGGAAAGAAGCAGTGTAATGCGGATGTCCTTAGAACGGTGTGGAGAGTTGACATGTACTTAACTCCCAGAGAAATGGAGCGGCTAACGATTTTTACAGCGGCAGAAATTGCCCGTCGCCGTAGGGAAAAAGGGATAAAGCTGAATGTCCCTGAAGCGATCGCCTACATTACCGATGCTCTAATTGAAGGCGCGCGCGAAGACAAATCAGTGGCTCAGCTCATGTCTGAGGGTGCAACTTTGCTGACTACTGAGGATGTGCTGCCCGGTGTCACCGAGCTGATTCCGCTGATTCAAGTGGAAGCCCATTTTGCTGATGGCACTAAGCTGATCAGTATTCACAATCCGATTCGTAGCGCTGGAACTTGAAACGACTATGGCAGATGTGACAGCAAATGCTTCAAATCCTTTTCCAGGTGAGGTGCTGTGTGTTCCTGGAACTCTACAAATCAACGCTGGACGGGACACCATAACGCTGACGGTAGCAAATCTGGGCGATCGCCCCATCCAGGTCGGCTCTCACTACCACTTTTTTGAAGTGAATCGCGCCTTGCAATTTGATCGGGCTGAAGCTTATGGGTTTCGGCTAGACATTCCAGCGGGTACGGCAATTCGGTTTGAACCGGGCGATACCAAAGCGGTAGCTCTAGTTGCGATCGGGGGAACGCGCTATGTGCATGGACTCAATAACCTGGTGAATCAGGCGTTGGAGGTGCCCCATGCCAAAGAAACCGCGCTAGAGCGAGTGCGATCGCTAGGTTACAGCACGGTGTCATCAGAGGAAGATCATGGAAATTAGCCGGGAGCGTTATGCCGAGTTATTTGGCCCTACAGTGGGCGATCGCATTCGGTTAGGAGATACGTCTTTGATCGCTGAAGTCGAGCGAGATACTACGGTTTACGGCGACGAATGTGTATTTGGCGGAGGTAAAACCCTGCGCGATGGCTTGGGGTTAGCTCCGGGCATTACAGCCGCTGAAGGCGCACTAGATCTGGTGATCACGAATGTGGTGCTGATGGACCCGGTGCAAGGCATTGTCAAGACAGACATCGGCATCAAAGATGGGCGAATTGTCGGCATTGGTAAAGCAGGTAACCCCGGCGTGATGGAGGGCGTGCAGCCTAATCTGGTGATTAGTGCCAATACGGATGTGCGATCGGCAGAAGGTTTGATTGCCACACCAGGCGGCATTGACTGTCACGTTCACTTTGACAGTGCTGGACTCTGTGCCGAAGCCCTTTCTAGCGGACTCACGACGATGATCGGTGGGGGACTGGGGCCGGTAACGGTGGGTATCTGTTCGGGGGGAGCCTACAATATGGGCTTGATGCTGCAAGCCTCCGAAGGCTTTGCTATGAACTTTGGTTTCTTAGGTAAAGGCAGTTCTAGCCTTCCTGCCAGCTTAATTGAACAGGTTGAAGGGGGCGCGGTCGGGCTCAAAATCCATGAAGACTGGGGGGCGATGCCTGCCGTAATTAATACCTGTCTTTCGGTTGCCGATGAGTACGACTTTCAGGTGCAAATCCACACCGATACGTTAAATGAGTCGGGCTATGTGGAAGACACAATGGCGGCGATTCGGGGACGCACTATTCACATGTACCACACCGAAGGTGCAGGGGGTGGACATGCTCCCGACATTATTAAGGTGGCTGGCTACTCGCACTGTCTGCCGTCTTCAACCAATCCAACCAATCCTTACACGGTCAACACATTTGATGAACACCTGGATATGGTTATGGTCTGCCATCACCTCAATCCAAAGGTGCCAGAAGATGTCGCCTTTGCCGAATCGCGGATTCGGGCTGAAACGATCGCCGCTGAAGACATCTTGCATGATATGGGCGCGATTAGCATGATGGGGTCTGACAGTCAGGGTATGGGACGGATTGGGGAAGTGATCTGTCGTACGTGGCAGTTGGCATCAAAGATGAAGGACCAGCGAGGCGCACTACCCGAAGATAGCGATCGCAACGACAATCAGCGAATTTTGCGATACCTGGCAAAGTACACGATTAATCCAGCCAAAACCTGTGGGATTGATGCCCATGTGGGTTCGATTGAACCAGGCAAAATCGCTGACATTGTGCTGTGGCAACCGGGCTTTTTCGGCATCAAACCGGAACTTATTATCAAAGGTGGGTTTATTGCCTGGTCGCCAATGGGCGAATCTAATGCTTCGCTAATGACCTGCGAACCGATTCTCTATCGTCCGCAGTGGGGCAGTTTTGGCAGTGCTAAGCAATCCACTTCCTTTTGCTTTGTTACCCAAACTGCATTGGATCGGGGCTTGCCAGACAAGCTGAAGCTCCGCAAACAGCTATTACCTGTAAAAGGGACGCGATCGCTGAGTAAAGCTGATATGTTGCACAACAATGCCTGCCCCGACATTGAGGTTGACCCAGACACATTTCAGGTGCGGGTAAATGGTGAAATTGCCACTTGTGAACCTGTCTCACGGGTACCCCTCGGTCGGCTCTACATTTTCCGATAAACCCAGCTTGAAGGAGAAAGTGATGCAAAAATCAGTAGCTCGTTTAGGAGTGGGTGGCCCGGTTGGCAGTGGTAAAACAGCTTTACTGGAACGGCTAGTGCCTTTGCTAATGCAGCAGGGAATTGAAGTGGCAGTCGTCACCAATGATTTGCTGACTCAAGAAGATGCCGATCGCCTTAAACGTAAAGGCTTTTTACCCAGCGATCGCATTATTGGTGTGGAAACGGGTAGTTGCCCCCATACCGCCATTCGCGAAGATCCGACGATGAATCTGCTGGCTATTCGCAACCTGGAGCGATCGTTCCCAGAACTCGATCTCGTTTTTGTCGAAAGTGGAGGGGATAATCTGGCATCAACCTTTAGCTACGACTTAATTGATGCCTACATTTTTGTGCTGGATGTAGGGGCAGGTGATGACATTCCCCGCAAGAATGGACCAGGGTTTATGCAGGCAGACTTAGTGGTGATCAACAAGATTGACATTGCCCCTTATGTGGGTGCTGACTTGGCTTTAATTCAGCGTGAAGCCTCAGAACGACGACGCGGCAAGCCGATCGCCTATACCAACTGTAAAACAGGTGAAGGATTGGACCAGGTGGTGCAGTTTATCTTTAACCAATTGCTGTTTCAACCCGTCCGAGTAATGGCTTAGTCACTCGACGGAAACAGGGATTAAACAGGTATTAAGAATTAAAAAAACAAGTATGGTTGCTCAACTTATTGACCCGGCAAGTGTTAATCCGGCAAGTGTTAATCCGGCAATCGCTGCACCCGATCAGTCATCGCAGAAACATCTTAGTTTGCAGATTGGATTGGATCAATTCAATCAATCTTTTGTGTATCGGCAGTATGCTACCTATCCGTTCAGGCTCTCCCGTTCGTTGCGGCTTGATCCTACAGATACTCATCGTGCCTATCTTTACATCATGAATTCGTCACCTGGATTGTTAGCGGGTGATCAGTTTCAAATTAGCGTTCGGTTAGGCGATCGCACCAGTCTGTATCTCACCGACCAGTCGGCTACCAAGGTGCATCAGATGCCGGTCGCCCAGTTTGCCCGCCTGCACTATGACGTCGAGGTTGGTACTGATGCCAGTTTAGAGTTTCTCCCAGAGCCAATCATTTTGTATCGTGATGCCAGTTTGGAGCAAACGATGCGGGTGACGCTGGCACCCACCGGAAGTCTGTTTCTGAGCGAAATCATAGTTCCCGGTCGGTTAGCGCGAGGAGAATGTTTCCAGTTTCAGCGTTATTTTAATCGGTTGCAGGTCTATACTCCTGCTGGAGCGTTGGTCTTCACCGATGCTATGCAGTTAAAGGGACAGGATAGATGTGGAGCCTACGGTTCTATCTTTGCGCCTCAACCCATTCTCGCTAATTTGATTCTGGTTATGCCCGGAGTTGATTTGCAATCTCTGGCTCTGGATTTAGAGCAGTTTGCCCAAAAACAGGCGTTCACTGCTGCCAGTTCTGCTTTGCCAAACTGTAACGGCTTACTGGTCAGAGCAATGGCATCTAACGTGCCAGTCTTGAAAGCTTACATCAGCCATGCTCTAACCCAGATTCGGCATTTGAGTAGTCAACCTGCTTTACCAGAGATTCCAAAATGACAATCCTGGCAGAAACCTATTTGGGTAATCAAGCAACGAACTCAGCTTTACAGCAGCAAGTAGCGCAGGCTCGACAAGCAGAAGCTTTATTAGAAGTCTATTTGCAGACCGACGATCGGGCCAAAGGTCGGATTCATGCCCACTCGACAACGGGTGTTGAGCTTGGCATTATCAAAAGTCGCGAACAGTTCCTCAGTACAGGAGATGTGTTTATCACCAATCTCGGACAACTGTTGTTAATTCACCTCCATACCCAAACGGTCATGGTACTGGGCTTTAACGGTGATGTAATGGGTCATGCCATTGACCTAATTTATTTGGGTCATGTTCTTGGCAATCACCATTGGCCAATTTTGGTGCAGGGCGATCGCATTTACCTGGAAATGGTGGCCGATCCAGCCGTAATGGAAGCAACGGTGAAAAACATCAATATTCCAGGTTTGTGTATTGACTATGAGGTGCGATCGCCCGATGCCCCGCTGCAATTCTCGCCACATACGCATCACTAATGGTTATGGTTGATTCTCGTCTAGCTCTGATGCAATTGTCTGATTCCTTTTTCCCATCAGGCTCTTTTACGCTTTCCCACGGTTTAGAAGCGATGGTGCAAACTGACCAAATTCGCTCTGCTCAAGATGTAGAAGCATTTCTTCAGTTGCTATTGCATAACAAAGTGGGTTGCTCAGATTTAATTGCTTTGATTCATGCCTATCGTGCTAGTGCCGCCAATGATCTCAGCGAAATTCGACGAGCCGACCAACAGTTATATGCTCAGACTTTAATTCAGGCAACCCGTGAAGCTCAATGCCGGAGTGGACAAGCATTGTTGTTAGTGGCGCAATCAACCTGGAACGATGCCCAACTGGTAGCATTCCAGGAGGATATTGATACTCACGACACTCCCGGTTTACATCCAATTGTGTTTGCAATGGTGGGTCGTGCCGTTCACTTAAGTGAGAGAGACACCAGTTTTGCGTTTCTCCACAGTTTCGTGACTGGTTTAGTCGGTGCAGCAATCCGCCTGGGCGTTTTAGGGCACTTGGGCGCACAGTCCATTCTTTATAAGATGGCATTGGAGATAGAGGCGATCGCCACTCAAGCCTCAGCTCTTTCTCTAGAGGACATGTGGTCATGCACACCCGCAATCGACATTGCCCAAATGTCTCATCAGCGATTAGTCAGCAAGCAATTCTCGACGTAATCAAATTGGATCAAGTCGAACTAAAGAATAAATTTCTCGATTGCCACTGCCGCCCCGTCTGCTTCAACGCTCGGCGCAACCCAGTTGCCGTAGGTCTGCACCTCAGCGGGGGCATTGCCCATTGCCACACCGATTCCGGCATAGTCCAGCATCTCAACATCGTTGAAATTATCGCCAACCGTCATCACGTTTTCAGGTTGCAGTCCCAGCATTTCTTCTGCCAGATAGCGCACGGCGACCCCTTTATTGACCAGCGGGTTTGCCACTTCAAAAAAGGTGGCAACCGATTTCGTGAAGTAAAGCTCGGCAGGGGTATAGCGCTGACGTAGGGAAGTGAGCAATTGGTCGATCAGTTCAATGTCGTCGCTCAGCGCCAAAATCTTAGTCGGTTCGCGGTCTAGCACCTGCCGCAGATCGCCAACTGGAATCGGTACTACGCCCGACCGCTCTGCATACGCCTCAGTTTCTGAAGTGATTTCTCTTACATAAAGCTGATCGTCGATGTAAAAGTGAATCGAGAGAAACCGCTTTAACTCGGTTTGCTCAAAGTAGTCGAGCATTTGGTGAGCCGTCTGTCGCGACACCGGGTAGTGGCGATATACCTTCTGATCGACTGGGCTTTTGATGAATGCGCCCTGATAAGCTAGTAGCGGCAGACTAGAGCCAACTTCTTCGTAAAACCGCAAAGCAGACTGATACATTCTGCCAGTGGCGATCGCCACCTGCACCCCTTTCGCCTGAGCTGCGCGAATTGCCTGTTTCACTGCTGGGCGAATTTGATTAGATTCCCCAGCAATCGTACCGTCGATGTCTAAGACCAAAAGCTGAATCTGACCAATCTCACTGCTAGAAGCGCTTTCAGAAGCGATCGCCAACCTATCTTGCTGCATCATGGTTTGGTTCAACTCAGCAATTCTCACTTTAACGGTTAGAGGCACAAAGAATCGCCTGTCTACTTTGGGGGTTTGACCCCTAATTCAGGGAACCCCTTCCGTGCTAGCCTTTGGGCTATGAGTGAGGCACGAAATCGACGCAGGGCGAGCTATCAAGTATTGTTCGCGACACTGTGGCTGACACTGCTAGTTTTGGCAGTGAAACTTTGGGCTGGCTGGGCGACGCGATCGCTCAGTCTGCTTGCAGAATCGCTGCATACGTTGATCGATAGCTTTAGTATCGTGCTGAGTCTGTCCGCGATCGCCTCCTCCTATCGCACGTCAGGGCGAGAAATTTGGACTCACGATAGGCGAGAAACAGCGGGGGTGCTGCTGCTTGCATCGTTTTTAGGATTTTCTGGGTTTAGCTTGCTGGTTCTGTCGGTGCAGCAGCTTGACGTGGTCACTCAAGGATTAGAATCGCAGTTTCCGGTAGAGATCAGCATGCCGCTGATTCAGCTTTTGGTCGTGGTGGTGGCCATCAACCTGTGTATGGTGTGGTTTCAGCGCTACGAAGCTCGGCTATTAGAAAATCAGGCGCTACAAATCAATGCTAATCATGTGCTAAAAGATGCCTGGTTGACGGTTTTGGTTTGTGTCGGACTGGTTGGCGTTTGGCGCGGCTATGTCTGGCTTGACCCACTGCTGGCGATCGCCCTTGTGCTCATGAGCATCCGCAGCTATTGGCGAATGCTCAACTGGCAGTTGCCCTGGTTAGTGCGGCAGGTGGCGATCGCCCCCGAAGTTTTGTCACAAATTGCTCGACAGGTCGAAGGCGTTACCCACTGCGAAAAAATTCGCTCGAAAGGACTGGTGGGTCGTCAGGTGTTAGTTGAAATGTCCCTGGCGCTACACCCAGAGTTTATGTCTGTCGCTCGCTCAATCGCTGAACGGGTAGAGGCAGCGATTCGGGAGCGCTACGGAGCAGTGAAAGTGGTGATTTATATTGAGGGCGATCGCTTCAAGCCTGACTCCGGTGCAGAATCCCTTCGATTCAGAAATATCAGCAGCCGACGCAGCGATCCCGACTTGAACTAAACCAGGAGACATTCCTTGTAGGGGCGAACGGCCGTTCGCCCCTACAGCAGGCGTTCTACCTGAGCGAATGGGGCGTTAAAATCAAGGCTATGCAGCAATCTTCCTCCTCCCCCTTGTTTGTCCTGATCGATGGGCACTCCCTTGCCTTTCGCTCTTATTTCGCCCATGCCAGAGGGCGAGATGGCGGACTGCGTACCTCAACGGGCATTCCCACAAGCGTCTGTTATGGCTTCCTCAAATCCATGCTCGACATGATGGAAAGCCAGAAGCCGCAGTATGTGGCGATCGCCTTCGACCGGGGAGAAGCCACCTTCCGCCACCAGACAGACGAAACCTACAAGGCGGGTCGCCCCGATGCCCCCGAAGACTTCATGCCTGACCTGGAAAACCTCCAGGAATTGCTCGATGCCTTCAATCTGCCGGTGCTAGCCATTGCGGGCTATGAAGCAGATGACATTCTGGGAACGTTGGCACGGCGGGCAAATGCAGCAAGTTATCGGGTAAAGATTCTCAGCGGCGATCAAGACTTGTTTCAACTGATTGATTCCGACCAAAAGACGACGGTGCTGTACCTGAGCAATGCCTTTGCTGCTCGTGCTAACACGGGCGCAAACGAATTCGGCGCGGAGCAAGTGAAGGAAAAGCTAGGAATTTTGCCCAGTCAGGTCGTTGATTACAAAGCGCTATGTGGCGACTCGTCTGACAACATTCCGGGGGTGAAGGGAATTGGCGCAAAGACTGCGGTTCAACTGCTGAATGAATATGGCTCTCTAGAGCAAATCTACGCGTCTCTCGACCAGATCAAAGGCGCAGTCAAAAAGAAGCTAGAAGAGGGCAGAGAGTCGGCGCTACATTCGCAGTACATGGCGCAAATTCACCTCGACGTGCCAGTGGAGGTGGACATCGAAGACTGCAAACTAAGAGGGTTTGATGGCGATCGCCTCCTCCCCCTCCTAGAAAAGCTAGAATTCCGCCAGTTTATTCGGCAGATTCCCAAAATACAGAAGACGTTTGGAGGCGAGGCGATCGACGAAGCAACCGACGATACAGACAATGCTACGGACGAACCGCCCTCAACTAACCCGCTTAACTTCAACACCAACAGTGAAGACCTCTGGTTCTTCAGCCCAGAAGATACTGAAGCCAGCCAGCAGGTTGCAGCAGTAGACATTCAGCCTCAAATCATCGACACGCCTGAGAAACTCGAAGCGCTCGTCAAGCGGCTTAAAACCTGCAAAGATTCCACTGTTCCCGTTGCCTGGGACACCGAAACCGATGCGGTGGATGCCCGAATCGCCAATCTGGTCGGCATTGGCTGCTGTTGGGGTGAAGGTCTGTCAGACATGGCTTACATTCCTGTCGGTCACAAGTCAGGCAAAAATTTGGACAAAGCCACTGCCTTAGAAGCGCTGCGTCCAATTTTGGAAAGTGCCGACTACCCCAAGGTGCTGCAAAACGCCAAGTTCGATCGCCTGGTGCTGCGAAATCAGGGAATTCATTTAGCAGGCGTTGAGTTTGACACGATGCTAGCTAGCTACGTGCTAAATCCCGACACCAGCCACAACCTGACCGATTTAGCCCTGCGCTACCTCAACCTTGCCACTCAGAGTTACACCGATCTGGTACCCAAGGGCAAAACGATGCTGGATATGGACATTCCTCCTGTCGCTATTTATT
Organism: Cyanobacteria bacterium FACHB-471; assembly: GCA_014695345.1. Lineage (GTDB taxonomy): Bacteria > Cyanobacteriota > Cyanobacteriia > Elainellales > Elainellaceae > JAAUTN01. The sequence continues at coordinate 120,874 of JACJOC010000115.1, read as the reverse complement.
GCGGCATGGATGTCTACACCACGTTTCACCTGATGCCCAAGCTGCGGGCAGAACTGGAGCCACTGCCAGATCTGTATCGCTTATTTCGAGAAGTCGAAGTGCCGCTAGAACCCGTCCTGGCAGAGATGGAATACTGCGGCGTTCGCATCGACAAAGACTATCTTAAGGAATTCTCCAAACGGCTGGAGAAAGACCTGGACACAATTGAGCAGCAGGCGTATGAGTCAGCAGGCGAAAAATTCAACCTGGGATCGCCCAAACAGTTGAGCGACTTACTGTTTGAGAAACTGAAGCTCGATCGCCGCAAGTCACGCAAAATCAAAACAGGTTACTCCACCGATGCGGCTACTCTAGAAAAACTTCAGGGTGATCATCCCGTCGTGGATGCAATTCTGGAGCATCGTACCCTGATCAAACTGAAGTCTACCTATGTAGATGCCTTGCCCTTATTGGCAGATCCAGAAACACAGCGGATTCACACCGACTTTAACCAGGCGATTACCTCAACGGGACGGCTCTCCTCCTCCAATCCAAACTTGCAGAATATTCCGATTCGCACAGCGTTTAGTCGGCAAATTCGGGCAGGGTTTGTGCCAGAACCCGGCTGGTTATTGGTAGCAGCAGACTATTCTCAGATTGAGCTGCGAATCCTCGCGCACCTCAGCCAGGAACCTGTTCTGGTAGAAACCTATCGGAACAACCAGGACATTCACACGCTGACCGCCAGACTGCTGTTTGAGAAAGAGACGATCACCTCAGAAGAACGCCGCATGGCGAAGGTAATTAACTTTGGCGTGATTTATGGTATGGGTGCTTCCCGGTTTGCGCGAGAGGCAGGAGTCAGCCGAATTGAGGCACAGGGCTTTATCAATCGCTTCAACGAACGCTATCCTCTGGTGTTTGAGTATTTGCTGAGAATGCAGCGAGAGGCGATCGCCAACGGCTACGTCACCACTATCAAAGGTCGTCGCCGCTACTTCAACTTCACCACCGACAAACTAATTCGCTTGCGTGATAAAGATCCTGACGAAATCGACCTGAGCAAAATTAAATCACCAGGACAGTATGATGCCGGACTGCTGCGAGCAGCAGCAAACGCCCCAATTCAAGGCTCTAGCGCCGACATCATCAAAATTGCAATGGTGAAACTGCACGAATTGCTCAAAGGCTACCAGTCAAAGCTGTTGCTGCAAGTGCATGATGAACTGGTGTTTGAAGTGCCGCCTGACGAATGGGAAGAACTCCAGCCCAAAGTGAAATCCGTGATGGAGTCAGCGGTCGAGCTAACCGTGCCACTCCTGGTTGAGATCCGGGCTGGGAAAAACTGGATGGATGCAAAATGAAGGATCTTCAGTTTAGAGACATCCAAAATTTGCTCTACAAATGGGAAAGAAACAAACTCTCAATGCAAAACGACTCACCAAAAAGCAGGTTCAAGAACTAATAGAATCTGAAGGGAAACTGCATGAAGAGTTTACAAAATCCCTTGAAACAACATACAGCAGTGGATACAAGGATCAGCCTCTAGTCTATGAGCTGTCAAATGATAGGTTTTTATTCGTCTTTGATCCTAAAGAAGTTTCAATTCCCGGTAGAGGGGACATTTACTCCAAAGACTATCTTTTACGACTGATTCGACTTAAACAGAAAGTTGAAGAAGACGCAATTGACGGTCGCCAAAGTTCTGTAGATCATTGGAGATATTACTCAAAACACAAAGCACAGCTTATCAACCAGCTCTCCGAGCTGATTGATAAGCTAGCAAGATGTTGGAGCATTTCACACGATCAGCTAGATTTCTCATACAAAAGCTTGGATATCTTATCCAGGAAAGCGGAAGAATATGGACTTGAAAATGTTCAAGCTGAACTGTATGACAATCTGGTTGGCTATGTGGGAGAGGTTATCCGGCACAGAGTAAAAGGAAACTGGATTGTCTTAGAAGAGCGTCCAAATGATGAATATCCCGCTATCGGTGCAAAAGGAGGGACGCTAATGCCCATTAATGTGGTGTGGCAAGAGCTATTTGGACTTGAGCTAATGAATTTACGCAAGGAAACTGCTAATGAAGTGAGGCGATTTTCACTTAGGCATCGATAGATGTAACAGTTGCTAGATGCAGTACCGTAACACGGGCTTAACTAAACAAGGGGTTTAAGCCCCTTGTTCTATAGTCAATTTACGAGTGAATGCACAGAAGTAGAATTTTATCCCTGTTCTACCGAATGCAAAGTGGTAGGAAATGCCAAAATCTCCCGGCGACCGCTCCCCCGATAGGTTCTTTCGCGTCGATGTCCGTCCTGCACAACAAAGTGGTGATCTGAGCTAGCAGGACTTAGCTCAGCCGAGCGCGAGATAACCCCCTGATTAACCGTTAGCCCCATGAGCATTAGCCCAGACAGCATAGCGAAGGTGAGAACGCGCATAAAAGAAGTTACCTATATAAGCTTCCGCTCCCTTATACAGTGACTTACATTGCCGTCCGGAATTGACAATCTCCTTGGCTCTGGAGTGGCAAACAGGATTGCCTAGTTTGATAAGATGGCCAGCATAGTCGAAGAAACTTATAAGTCGTTCCCCTAGGACAATTAAAAAGTATGTTTACTGGCAAGATGAGGAGATGTGGCTTGGTTATCTAGAGGAGTATCCAGACTACTGGACTCAGGCGGAAACCGAGAACGAATTGAAGGAAAACTTAGCTGACATCTACAAAGAATTAACAGGTGGAGCGCTCTCCAATGTCCGAAGAGTGGCTGAACTTGAAGTATCGTGAAAAGACGAGATTTGATTCAAACACCTTGAAGAAATGGGGTGTATATTTATTCGTCATGGTGGCAAGCACGACTGGTATCAGAATCCAAAAACGAAAATATCTCAACCTATTCCAAGGACCCGAGAAATCAAGGAACAGCTTGCTAAGCACATTGTCAAAATGCTCAGTCATGAAAGCTAGCTCTCGCACTTCTATTTCACGCTAAATCTCAAGCTACTGATGGCAGCAAAATCTAAGCCAGGGTCAGATTCGCCGATTGTCCGAGCTCCAGGTGGGCTATTTGCAGGTGCAACCTATCCCTTTCGCGCCTTCTCACTCCTGGGAAAAACGCCAAAGCTGCGGGGCTATGTGTTGGTGCCAATTCTGGTAAACCTGATTGTAGGCGGCACTCTTTACGCCGGACTACTGTTTGCTGGCTTCCAGGGAATTGATGCTGCAATCCAGAATTTACCTACCTGGGCTGCTTTCCTGGATGTTGTTTTGCGGGTGTTGCTAACGATTCTGCTGTTTTTGCTCACCGGATTTGTGCTGCTTCAGTTTGGCGTGCTGCTGGGGTCCCCGTGGTACGGCAAACTATCTGAAGAGCTAGAGCAGCTACGCACTGGGCACACGGTAACTCCACCAGGGGGCGTTGGAGGAATTTTTGTAGAGATTTGGCGGGCGATCGCCTTTGAACTCAAAAAACTAGCTCTAACAGCAGCGATTGCTCTACCACTCCTGCTACTCAACTTTGCGCCCGGAGTGGGAACCGTAGTCGCTACCGTTGGCGGCATTGCCCTAGCAGCCACAATTGTCTGTCTCGACTTTTTAGACCCAGCTTTGGAACGCCGACGATTTCGGTTTCGTACTAAGTTGAGCATTGTGGCTCGAAACTTTCCTGCCAGTGCCAGCTTTGGGCTGGTTTGCTTAGGACTAGTCAGCATTCCCCTAATTAACCTGCTGGCAATCCCGCTTTGTGTCACGGCTGGAACGCTATTTTTTTGCGATCGCGTTCTGCCTGGTCTGGGGGAGAAATAAGGGACTGGGGGTTATGAGTTGGGTGCTAGGGACTTGCTATGAAAGCGAAACTTGAGCGAGGTGGGTTTTAGGAAGAGCCAGCTAATGAATAATGCAATGGCAGTAAATAGCTGTACCGAATCTAAAGGAGACAAATAGCCATCTGCAAAAGAGGCGATGCTGCGGTCAACGACCCCGAACAGCCAGCATGAAACGCCAAATAGCCAAAGTCCACTTCTGAGAGTTCCCAGGAAAAGGGTCGGTTCTGAAGAGTGGTTTTCCATACATTTAGATCCTCTATAACAGTGAAGGCTTAGTTCAATCCCTTCGAGTTGAGGTGAAGGCGATCGCGCTTATTTGCTCTGTATTGTCTCAAGGTTAAGAAATATTTACCTTGCTTGACATTGTACCAAAGACGTAGGGCAAAACTATTCACGATGTCTGAAGAGGGAATTGCGTAAAGGGCAGAGCGTGTTCCCAATGATCAGTGATGCCGAACGCCTTTTAGAGACTCGATCTTAGACGTGTGATCGCCATCTTCCGGGGAACTGGTCACAATAGAAGAGCGAACTGCGGGTATTTCCATGCCAATACAGGCAGAACGATTTGTTGACAATTGGGCTTACCTCAAGACCGAACTCCAGTGGCTCGACCGAGTGCTGATGCTAGCGGTAGCACGGCAACGGCAAGAAACAAAGGAGGTCGATCGCTTTTCTCAGTCTCGTGCCGATCGGGCAACAAGCCACTGGTGGAAGGGGATCATGTCCTTCAAGGAGAACATTGCCTATGACGAACATCGCCCACCAGCCCAGTCCACAGGCAAAACGTCTAGCCTGGGCTATCAGCAGCAGCTCGAACACCGGATTCAGGTTAGTCGAGAGCAGGGAATTTTTCTAGGCTTGCCGTCGTTGCGCGATCGCCTTAATCTCACCTTGTTCGAGAAAAACCTGGTTTTGCTGGGGCTGGCTCCCGAAATCAATCGCCGCTATGCCAAAATTTATCGTTACCTGCAAGGGGACGACACCGCCTCAAAAACTGACTTGCCGACGGTTGACTTGGTGCTGCGACTGCTTTGCCGCAACGATGTGGAATGGCGGGCTGCCCGGATTCACCTCACTACTGCTTCGCCACTATTGCAGCACAATTTGCTGAAACTACTGGCTGCTCCTAACGATACGGTACTCAACTATCCGGTAAAGCTGGCTGATCCGCTGGTGGACTATTTGCTGGCAGAGCAGCCAACGACGCAAGCGCTGGATTGCTTGCTCAGTCAATTCATTGCCCCTCCTCTGCCTGCCTTACTCTCCAGTCGTGAGGTCAACACGACTTGGACAGACTTGATTTTGCCGGAGCCGCTACACAACACGCTTCAGCTTCTGGGTCAGCAGGTGCAGTATGCCAGGAATTCAAACCTGATTAAGCCTGCTGATCGCGATCGCACTGGCACTCTGGCACTGTTGGTAGGAGCAACGGGAACAGGCAAAACCACAGCAGCAGAGGCGATCGCCCATTCCTTGGACTTGCCGCTATGGGAGGTAGACCTGTCGCGAATCGATCCAACTAACTCCCGCCAACTATTTGAGGAAATTGAGACGGAGACTCCGGAGGTGCTGCTGATTCACTCGGCTCACCTCTGGCTGGGGCGTTCGTCATCCTTACCGCAGGCTGAAATTCACCGTTTCCTGGATCAGCGGCAACAGACTCCAGCAATCACTTTATTGACAGCACCTTTCCAGCAATCTGTGCGGTTGTCTTGGCAGCGACGTTTAGATCGGGTGCTGGAATTTTCGCTGCCCAGTCAAGGCGATCGCCTTAAACTTTGGCAGCAGTTCCTCTCCACCCAAGTTCCCCTGGATCGTCAGATCGACTGGGAACATCTGGCACAGTTGAAGCTAACCGGTGGGGAGATTGAGGCGATCGCCTATGATGCAGCGCTCAACTTTGCTGCCTCGGATGACTCAACGCTGAGTCTGAATCATCTCATTCAAGCATTAGAGCAGTCCGGCAAATCGCTCACTCCTAAATTAACGAAGCGTCAACAGAACGCGAAACAGGTTCTCAAAAATGTTCCGAGGATTGCTGACCCGGTGAAGGATGAGCCAGTTACTCAGGATGAACCAATAACTAAGAGTCAGCCTGCTAAGCGCAAGTCGCCGCGCAAATCGTCTACTCGCGAATCAACTAATTCAGCTAATTCAACTAGGAAAAATTCCAAGCAAACGAAGGACAATATTGCTTAATCATGGTGCTGGAGCAAATATGCCTACCAAGCTGAAAAAAGTGGGTTACGGCTTTTGGTTTCAATGGGTGCTGGTGACAACGCTTGGTTTTATGGTTAGTTTGCACTGGATTGAGATTGGCACTCGACCGGAACTAGGCGCTTTAGAAGGCGCAGTCGGTGGGGCGATCGTCGGTGTCGCGCAGTGTTTGGTATTGCGCCAGCGAATTTCCTATTTTTGGGGCTGGAGCATTGCCTGTGTGCTGGGTTGGAGCCTGATTGGTGCTTTGGGAATTGGCGCTTTAGGTTGGGTTGCACCCAGAAACATGGTTGATATCTTCCTCAGAGCAGTCTGGGGATTGATCGAGGGAATGAAGGTCGGAATCGTGATTGGGAGCTTGCAGTGGCTAGTGCTGCGAGGGCAAGTTCCTAATGCGTGGCGGTGGATTGTTGCCAGTATGCTGGGCTGGTCAGTCGGTCTGGGGGCTGGCTGGACGGTTGGGGCAATCTTGCGGATGAGGACAGGGCTGTTTTTGGGAGAAGTTTTGGGTCTGACTGTCACCTGGGTTGTGATGGCTGCGGTGACCGGAGTCTGCCTGATTGAATTGCTGCAGCGGGATGACCGAAAGACGTTGTTTCGGTTGCGATAGAGGCTACTTTAAAGGGCTAATTTTTCGTGCGCTAAACGCACGAAAAATTAACCTTCATCAACTTTAGAATTAGGGGGCTTTTGGTCGATCGGTTTTTGGCGCTGCCAGATTTTGAGGGTGCGATCGCTGCTTCCACTAATCAACAGATGGCTGTCAGGGCTGAAGGCGATCGCGTTCACATCTCGCGTATGTCCTACGAGGGTGCGCTTTAGCCGACCCGTTTCCGTTTCCCAAATCTTTACGGTGTGATCGCCGCCGCCGCTGGCGATTAGCTCTCCGTCAGGGCTAATGGCGACTGCACGAATCCAGTCGAGGTGTCCGGTGAGGGTGTTGAGCAGTTGCCCGGTGTGCATCTCCCAAAGCCGTACCGTGTTGTCGCAGCCGCCGCTAATCAGGATGTTGCCGTTGGGGGCGATCGCAATCGAATTCACATCTCGCGTATGCCCGACCAGCGTATGCAGCAGTTCTCCCGTGCCAAAATTCCACAGACGGATCGTGTTGTCGTTGCTGCTGCTAGCAAGAATCTGACCATCGGGACTGATCGCCACACTCGTCACCGCTCTGGGATGGGGCAGCGTGCGAAAGAGTCTACCTGTGGTCAACTGCCAGATTTTCACCGTGCAGTCATCGCTGCCGCTGACCAGTGCTTGCCCATCGGGACTGACCGCGACTGAGAGCGACAGCACCGAGTCCGCATGTTCGGTCAGGGTAGACAGCAGTTCTCCGTCCAGATTCCACAGCTTGATCGTGTCGTCTACACTGCCGCTGACCAGGGTTTCCCCATCGGGGCTAAAGGCGACCGACAAAACAGGGGCAATGTGTCCCTTTAAGTTTTGCCTGAGTTCGCCGTTCCAGTCCCACAGTTTTAGGGTTTTGTCGAAGGAGCCGGTGGCAATCAGTTGCCCGTCAGGACTGACCGCAACAGTTGCAACCGAGTTGACGTGTCCGTGCAGCGTGTGCAGGCATTTCCAGGTGGGTACTGGAGGTGCCGTTGCAGTGCGTGGGGTTGTCTGAAACGGGCTGAGGGTGAGCGGCACGGTCGAGCGAGCTAGAGAAATCGGTTGAGGGCTGAGGGCATGAAGGGCGATCGCCGCTGAAGCATAGCGCCGACTGATAGCTGGGTCGAGCATTCGATCTAACGCGTAGCCTAATGAGTCGCTCACCGGGCTCAGTAGATAGTCACGCCAGATCCAGACTCCATCGCTGAAGGAATACAGATCAAAGGGCGGCACGTCGGTCAGCAGGTGAATGCAGGTTACGCCCAGGCTGTAGAGGTCGCTGGCAAACACAGCCCTTCCTACAATCTGTTCGGGTGCCGCATAGCCCGCACTGCCAATCGAAGTGCCCGTGCGATTGAGTGCCGTTCCCGTTGCCACCTTTGCTGCGCCAAAGTCTACCAGCACCAACTGCTCATCGTTTCGTCGTCGAATGACGTTGGCAGGTTTGATGTCGCGATGGATGACATGGCGATCGTGGATAAATTGCAGCACGGGCAATAGGTCATTCAACACTCCCCGAATCTGCTCTTCGCTAAAGGCTCCTGACAGGTCTAGCTCTTGCTCCAGGTTGGGCCCATCCACATAGGTTTGAATCAAGTATTGGTAAGGCGACTGGTCAAAGTGAGCCAGCAGTTTAGGAATTTGCGGATGCTGGTCAAGCTGCTCCATTCGCACGGCTTCCTGGTGAAATAGCTCTGTCGCCTTTTCTAGCTCCAGCACTCCCAGGTCTTTTGGAAAGAATTGCTTGATGACGCAGGTAGGTTTGGAGGGAATGTGTTCATCGACTGCTAGAAACGTTCTGCCGAAACCGCCTCGCCCAATCGGTCGCAGTGCTCGATAGCGATCGCACAACAGCAATCCTAAGCCGCAATTTTGGCAAAACCGTGCCTGCCCCAAGTTTTGGGGCTTTTCACAGACCGGATTGAGGCAGTAGCTCATACGAATGCAACCCAGCTTAATCGAGCATCATGATCATCTACACGATGTGGAACTCCCGCTTCGAGAAAGTTACACATTGCGACATTGAAGAACGGAGAAGAACGGAATTTGGATCAGAATTACCCCCAATCTAATGAAATCAGGAGGACAACTGCCAGATCTTGACTGCCTGATCCCAACCGCCGCTAACCAAGGTTTGCCCCTCTGCACTAAAGGCAAGGGAAAACACCCAGCCTTTGTGTCCTGATAGGGTATGAAGCAATTCTCCCGATTTTGTATCCCACAACCGGATAGTTTTATCTTTGCTGCTGCTCGCCAGAACATTGCTCTGAGGTTGAAAGGCAACCGCATCAACGCCATCAGTGTGACCGCTGAGGGTATAAATCAGTTTGCCGTTAGACACCTGCCACAGTTTCACCGTCTGATCTTGGCTGCCGCTGGCTAACAGTTGACCATCAGGGCTGAGGGCGATCGCCTCCACTGATTCTGCGTGTCCCGTTAGCGTTGCGACCAGGTTTCCTTTGGGCAGACTCCACAGTTTCACCGTCGTATCCTGACTGCCGCTGGCTAACACCTGCCGTTCTCCGTGGTAAGCCACTGAAGTAACCCAGTGTTCATGCCCTGCTAGCGATCGCACGTCTGCCTGTCCCCCGATTCGCCAGAGCCGAATCGTCTGATCATGTCCGCCGCTGACCAGCACCTTGCCGCTGATAAACTGCACCGCCCGAATCCAGTCAGAATGTCCGGTGAGCGTTTCGATCAATTCGCCTTTGGCAGCATCCCAGAGTTTAATCGTCTTGTCGTTGCTGGCACTGGCAACAATGCGGCTATCTGGGCTGATGGCGACCGCCCGCAACCAGGCAATATGTCCGCTTAACGTATGTAGCAGCTTGCCGCTTTCCAAGTGCCAGAGCTTCACTGTTTTGTCGCCGCTGCCGCTGGCAATGAACTGAGCATTAGGGGCGATCGCCACCGATCGCACCCAAGACTCATGACCCATAATCGTCTTCACACATCGCCAACTGGGTAGTGAGTTTGAGGACTGGGACAACTGATTTACGCCCAAGCGGTCAATTCCTTCTTCAGCCAGTAGCCGCGTTCCACAATTTTGGCAGAACCTATTTTCATCAGGATTTGCCGGATTGGGGCAGTCAGGATTAGAGCAATATTTCATACTGGGGGCAGTATCGTTAGCTTGGATTCAATGGTAAGTCTTCTTCGCGGTTTTCCCTACGCTTTGCAAACGCCTCACAGCGGCTACCACTGGGATGGGAGCGATCGCCGCTTCTTTGAAGGATGGTATTACCGCGTCACCCTGCCCGAATGCGGTCAAACCTTCGCTTTCATGTATTCCATCGAAGACCCCACGGGTGGGAAGCCTCACAGCGGTGGCGCAGCCCAAATTTTAGGACCAGACGACCAGTATCTTTGCCGCACGTTCCCAGATGTTGAGCGATTTTGGGCGTGGAAAGATGCCCTCGGTCTAGGACACTGGGGTACCACAGATTTAACCCAATCTCCTACCGAGCTTCACCCTGACCTGTTTGATCAACACATTCAGCAAGGCTACCAGGGAACTGCCACCTGGCACCAGGGTAAGCTGTCCGATCCGGGTTCCGGTCAAACGGCGCAGTGGCAGTACGAAATTCAGCCCGTCTATGGTTGGGGTAATACTAATCGTCCCCAGCAGTCAACCGCAGGCTGGCTCTCACAGTTTCAAATTTTTGAACCGGGCTGGCAAATCCTCATGGCGCATGGTCTAGCTACGGGGTGGATTGACTGGAATGGCGATCGCTACTCCTTCACTCAAGCACCCGCCTACAGCGAAAAAAATTGGGGCGGAGCCTTCCCGCAGCGCTGGTTTTGGCTCAACTGCAACGCCTTTGACAACCAGCCCGACCTGGCGCTGACCGCTGGTGGTGGACGACGGGGTGTCCTTTGGTGGATGGAATCTGTCGCGATGGTTGGCATTCACTACCAGGGCAAGTTTTACGAATTTGTCCCCTGGAACTCTGAGGTTCACTGGGAAATTCATCCCTGGGGCTACTGGCAAATGCAGGCGCAAAACGCCCAGTTTGAAGTTGAGCTAATCGGCACCACCACCCACCCTGGCACTCCCCTTCGCGCCCCCACTGAGCAAGGTTTAATCTTCGCCTGCCGAGACACCATGAAAGGCGAACTCACGCTGCGGCTCTGGGAGAATCGGCTGAGTGGCAAACAACTTCTCCTAGAAGCAACGAGTCATCTTTGTGGATTGGAAGTGGGTGGACCTTGGGAAGGGGTATGGCGATCGCAAGGCGAATAGTGAGGAGTGGACGGCGATCGCCTTACCACGTAGAAGGATGGTCAGGATACAACTGGTCTTGCTGCCAGGAAATAGGGTTGTGGTGAATGTATTGGCGAATGTCATGCAAAGATTTCTCATTGCGGACGATGTGTTCGTAATAGTTGCGTTGCCAAACCAGGGAACCAGATGTGGACTGAATCAAGTTAATCCGTTTCGTAGAAACAGTCTTAAATGCCCCAATCAAACGCCCCAAAGATTTACGTTTTGTAGCGTCTTCGGTAGGGGCGTTTCGCGAAACGCCCCTACGGGGATCACCGGTTAACACCAAAATACCGTGAAGGTGATTGGGCATGACAATCCATGCATCTAAATGAACGTAAGAATATTGCGTTGCTAACCAAAGATACACATCTGCCACAACTTGCCCCAATTCATTCAACCGCATTTCACCATCAACAATTTCGCCAAACAAACATTCTCGCTGGTGTGTACAAAGGGTGATGAAATATGCACCAGTCAATGAATAGTCATACCCCTTCAATCGGATCGATTGCCGATGATGTCTGTCCAGGTTGTATTTCACAAAATTCTGCCCCTGAAATCGATTGGTAGCAGAATTCCTAAATGCAGAAGGGCGATCGCGTTTGATAGTCAGACATTCACCAGCGAACCTCAACCCATCTCGTTTGATGCTGCAAGATTCAACGCTGAACCTCTACACATCACCTCTTGAACCTCAGAGCATCGTCCACAAATCTCAGAACATCACGGGTGAACTTTGGGGCATCACTGATGAACCTCAAAGCATCAAGCTTAATTCTCAGAACATTGCTGATGAACCTCAGAACATCAAGCCTGATTCCCAAAACATCGTTGATGAACCTCAGAACACCAAGCTTAATGTGTCGGGTTCCGCTCTGCCTCACCCAACCTACTAGAGCTTTCTAAATGGCAATAAGTAACTCAGCCTAGCCTCTAGCCCCCTTACTAAGAGATACATCCTACGACAGTTTTACCTTCGCTCAAAAGCATCTATTTTCAGGAAGACGTTTTAGACAAGGGGGTTTCTGCGGTGAAGATTGGCGCTCGTTACCTGGATGGAAATCGTTGTGAATTCACGCTTTGGGCACCTTTGCTAGATCAGGTAGCGGTGAAGCTAGTTGCCCCCACAGAAAAGCTCCTGCCAATGCAGCCCGGTGAGCATGGCTACTGGAAGGTCACGGCTGAGGACGTTCAGCCCGGAACTCGTTACTTCTATGATTTAGGGGAATTCGATCGCCCCGACCCAGCATCTCAATTTCAGCCGGAAGGTGTACATGGCCCGACAGAAGTGGTTGACCATCAAGCGTTTAGCTGGACAGATCAAGATTGGTCAGGGATTCCGCTGGATGAAATGGTGATTTATGAACTGCACGTTGGCACGTTCACACCAGAGGGTACTTTTGAGGCGATCGCTTCTCGCCTTAGCGAACTGCGAGAGTTAGGCATCAATGCGATCGAAATTATGCCCGTTGCTCAGTTTCCCGGTAGCCGCAACTGGGGCTATGACGGCGTGTATCCCTTTGCGGTGCAAGACTCCTATGGTGGTCCAGACGGTCTAAAGCAGTTAATTAACACGTGTCACCAAGAAGGATTTGCTGTCATCTTGGACGTGGTTTATAACCACTTTGGTCCCGAAGGAAACTACACCAGCAGCTTTGCGCCCTTCTTCACTGAAACTTACAAAACACCCTGGGGCAGCGCGATTAACTTCGATGATGCGCATAGCGAAGGGGTGAGAAATTACTTCATTGAGAATGCGCTTTACTGGTTTGAGCAATTTCATTTTGATGCGCTGCGGCTGGATGCGATTCATGCAATCTACGACTTAGGGGCAAAACATTTCCTCAAGGAATTAGCCGATGATGTAGCCGCTCTATCCAAACAAGTGGGGCGCAAGTTTTACCTGATTGCGGAAAGTGATTTGAATGATGTGCGCGTGATTCGCGAACCTGAAGTTGGTGGTCACGGCATGGATGCTCAGTGGAGCGATGACTTTCATCACTGTTTGCATACCTTGTTAACAGGAGAGCAAATCGGCTATTACCAGGACTTTGGCACTTGTGAACAGTTGGCAAAGGCATACAAAAATAGCTTTGTTTATGACTGGCAATATGCTGCTGAACGCAAACGTTATCACGGCAGCGATGCTAGCGATCGCCCTGGCTATCAGTTTGTGATTTGCACCCAAAATCATGACCAAGTTGGGAATCGGATGTTGGGCGATCGCCTCTCCACACTGGTTTCCTTTGAAGCGTTAAAACTGGCGGCAGGTGCCCTATTGCTTTCCCCAAACATTCCGATGCTGTTTATGGGTGAAGAGTACGGCGAGGAATCTCCTTTCCTGTATTTTGTGAGCCACACTGATCCAGACCTGGTTGAGGCAGTCAGAGAAGGCAGAAAACGGGAATTCTCGGCATTCCATTTAGAAGGAGAATACTCCGATCCTCAAAGTCCTGAAACCTTTAAGCAATCTCAGTTGAAATGGGAACAGCAAAAGAAAGGAAAGCACAAAGCCTTACGGGATCTTTATCAACATCTAATTCATCTACGCCGCACTATTCCTGCGCTAAAGAACCTCGATAAGCAAAACTTAGAAGCTACGGTGCAAGAGGAAAACAAGCTACTGTTTTTACATCGCTGGCAGGATAGCAGCAAGCTATTTTGCATTCTGAATTTCAACAATGAAGCGGTAGGTTTTAATACAGATTTACCCAATGACAATTGGCAAAAAATATTAGACTCTGCTGATCAAAAGTGGATGGGTTCGGGTGCGTCTTTGCCAGATAGTTTGGCATCTAAATCTGATTCATCGTTATCGATCCCAGCTCAAAGTTTTGCCGTTTATCAGGCTTAAATAGATTGGGGTGAAGTGTCAGATCTGCGGCTTCTTAAAGAAGTTGCAGATCTAAAATCCTAAGTCTATTGATGTTCAACTTAGCGTCAAATTCTAACTTATCTCTTCCTAACCTAAAAATGAGAATTCCAGCCTCTACTTACCGAATTCAATTTCATGCAGGATTTCCCTTTGAGGCAGCAAAACAGATTGTTGCTTATCTAGCAGATCTTGGAATTTCTGACCTCTATGCTTCGCCTATTTTCAAAGCTAGAGCAGGCAGTACTCACGGTTACGATATTGTTGACCCAACGCAAATTAACCCCGAATTGGGTACACAGGAAGAATTTGAGACGCTAGTTGACGAACTTCAAAAGCATGAGATAGGTTGGCTTCAGGACATTGTGCCCAATCACATGGCCTACGACACTCAAAACAAGCTTTTGATGGATGTCCTGGAGAATGGTCCTGACTCTGAATCTTTTGATTTCTTTGATATTGAATGGAACCATTCCTACGAAGACATTCGAGGACGGGTACTTGCACCGCTGCTAGGAAACTTTTACGGGCGATGCTTGGAAAACGGTGAGATTCAGCTTGGCTATGATGAAACAGGTTTGACCGTTAATTATTACAGCTTAAAATTACCCGTTCGAGTTGAATCTTACGCTCGATTTATTACACAAAATTTAGGTGGATTGGCGCGATCACTGGGTAGACATCATCCTGATTTTGTCAAACTGCTCGGCATTCTCTACATTGTCAAAAATATTCCAACTGAAGCAAAAGGCAAAGAGCGTTACGACCAAGTTGAATTTGTCAAACGCTTGCTCTGGGAACTCTACAATCAAAATCAGGACGTTAAAGAATTTGTAAATAGCAACGTAGAATTCTTTAATGGGCAAAAAGGAAATCCCGAAAGCTTCAATCTGCTCGATCATTTACTGTCTGAACAGTTTTATCGTCTTGCTTTTTGGAAAGTGGGCGCAGAAGAAATTAACTACCGCAGATTCTTTACCGTCAACGAGTTGATTTCTCTAAAAGTTGAAGAGCCCAAAGTGTTTCACAAGACCCATTCCCTGATTGGTCAATTAGTCGAAGAGGGAAAGATTACCGGACTCCGAATCGACCACATTGATGGACTGTACGATCCAGGTCAATATCTGGAGCGGCTCAGAGAAAAGATGGGTGATGTTTACATCACGGTTGAGAAAATTCTTGAACTTGAAGAAGATTTGTCTGACATCTGGCCGATTGAGGGAACCAGCGGTTATGACTTCATGAACTACGTCAATGGCGTGTTTTGTCGGCGTGAAACAGAGCAGCGATTGCAGAAAATCTATACTCGATTCACTGAATCCAATCAGCCCTACAAGCAACTCGTTGTCGAGAAAAAGAAACTAATTATCGAGAGAAACTTAGCTGGAGATTTGGAGAATCTAGCGCTGAGTTTAAAGCGAGTTGCAGGGCAAACTCGGCAAGGCAGCGACTTTACCTTAAACGGACTGCAAAGGGCATTGGTAGAAGTGTTGGCACTGTTTCCGGTGTATCGAACCTATATTAATCCTCAAGGCCTCACGGAGTCAGATCGAAAGCAGGTCAATCAGGTGATTGAAGCAGCCAAAGAAAATGTTCCTTTGTTGCCCAATGAACTGGACTTTATTAGAAAACTGCTGCTGTTAGAGTATGACGAATTTCTTACTCAAGCTCAACAAGAAGAGTGGCTACATTTTGTCATGAGATTCCAGCAGTTAACTGGTCCACTCATGGCAAAAGGGGTTGAAGATACGCTGCTATATGTTTACAGCCGATTGCTATCCCTGAATGAAGTGGGTGGAAATCCGGGGCAGTTTGGTATTTCGCTACCTGCATTTCATGAGTTTAATCAACGCAGAAATGAGTACTGGAAACATTCCATGAGTGCTACAGCGACTCATGATACAAAGCGGGGTGAAGATATGCGATCGCGCCTCAACATCATTTCTGAGATCCCCGAAGAGTGGGAACGACAGGCGATGCGCTGGAGTGAGATCAACCAGTCGAAGAAGCTGCAAACTGACGAGAGAGTGATTCCTAGTGCGAATGATGAGTACTTTCTCTATCAAACGCTGTTAGGAGCTTTCCCGTTTGATCAGAATAGCGATCGCGCTACCTTCACAACTCGAATCAAGGATTACGTGATCAAAGCAGTGAGAGAAGCTAAAGTTCACACCGCCTGGCTACGTCCTGACTCTGAGTACGAGGAGGGCTATCTGAAATTTGTCGAACAGGTTTTAGATCCGGATAAAGGAAATGACTTTTTGCAGGAGTTCTTGCCTTTCCAAAAGCGGATTGCAGACTATGGCATTTTCAATTCTCTCTCCCAAGTTTTGCTCAAAAATACGGCTCCTGGTGTGCCCGATTTGTATCAGGGAACCGAATTTTGGGATTTGAGTTTGGTTGACCCGGATAACCGCCGTCCGGTTGACTACGACCAGCGAATTTCTTGCCTGCACGAGCTAAAAACCGGAATTGAAAAAGACAGTCTGTCACTCATCAACAGTTTGCTTGAGACGAGAACAGACGGTCGGATCAAACTATTCCTAACTTTCAAAGTTCTGCAAGCAAGAAAGGTACATCGGGCACTGTTTGAGCAAGGAGACTATCAGCCGCTAACCGTCACTGGTAAGTTCAAAGACCACGTCATCGCCTTTGCCCGCAGCTTTGAAGGGAAGACAGCGATCGCCATTGCTCCCCGCTTCCTCACAGGCTTGCTTGAAGCAGGTCAGTTGCCGTTAGGCGAACAAATCTGGGCTGATACTGCCATTGAATTGCCTGCTGGACTAGCTTCCAGTTGGAAAGACGCAATTTCTGATCAGTCCCTCCAAGCTCACGTAAGCTTACCCGTTGGGGAAGCCCTCAAGCACTTCCCTGTTGCGCTGATGATTGGTTAAACCTTTTTGACGCAGGTTCAAAGGATTAAGTAGGGATGGAGGGATGAAAGGGAACGGGCGATCGCCTTTCGCTATTAGATCTGCGACTTCTCGAAGAAGCCGCAGATCTTGCCCCCACTCTTTTTGTGGAGAGGGGTTTCTTGTTTTGGGTGGAGTCTGCTTTACACAAAGGTGAGAAAGGGAGAGCGATCGCCCCTTCATCCCTCATCCCTATTCTCTAAGTAGAGACTTAAGCTCTCCCAGTGTAAAAGGATTTTCCCCTGCTCTCAAAGCATCAATCCATCCTTGTCGTCGGGCTTTCTGTTCCTCATTATCAGTCCAGGTGATGAATGTTTGGAAGTCTGCGATCGCTCCTTCGATATCACCCGTCAAAGCTCTAGCCAGTCCACGACTGTCTCGAAATCCTCCGTTGTCAGGAGCTAGCGATACGGCTGTTTCACAAGCATCAAGCACCTGGGTCGCCTGTCCGTACAGACTGCCCCGTCGACAGAGCGTATTCCAATCATCAGCAGGAATTTCATAGGCTGGGTTAATTGCTGTTGCCTGTTGAAATTTGGCGATCGCGGCTTGAATGTTACCTTGTCGAGCTAAAGTACTGCCTTGATCAATTAGGGCAAGTAGGGCAGGGGACGCCAATCGCATAACGATTTCACTAACGTTAAGATTAAGGCTGGGGTCTAGCTGCTGTGCTTGCTGTAGTTTAGCTGTTGCCTCCTCGATCTCTACATTGGAGGCTAATTGCTCTCCTTCTGCGACTAAAGCCAGAGCAGTTGCTCTATCCTCTGGATTAGAAATGATTATATTCGGATTCCATTCCACAGCAGTGCGGAAATCTTCTGATGCGCCGTCTATGTCTCCTGCCCTAGCGAGTGCTTCACCTTGCTCAACGAGATGAGGGGCGGCGGCGGCAAGTCGAGGTGGGGTATGGCAAACTTCTAAGTTTTGCAGAATTTGTGGTCTGAGTATCAGGTAGTCTTCTAACCAGTTGCAGCCATATTCCAGCAAATCATTCAGGTCAGTGGCTATAGTCCACAGCCGTACAGTGCCGTCCTCAGAGGTAGTAGTGAGGGTTTTTCCATCAGAACTGAAGCTGACGCTTAAAACGCTGCCCTGATGTCCAGAGAACTCCTGAAGCAGTTCACCTTGGAGATTCCACAGTCGTACGATACCGTCCTGGGAAGCAGTGGCAAGAGTTTTTCCATCAGGACTGAAGCTGACGCTCAAAACGCTGCCCTGATGTCCAGAGAACTCCTGAAGCAGTTCACCTTGGAGATTCCATAGCCGTGCAGTGCGATCGTATGAAGCAGTAGCAAGAGTCTTTCCGTCAGGGCTAAAGCTGACACCTAAGATAAAACTCTGATGTCCAAAGAACTCTTGAAGCAACTCACCCTGAAGATTCCATAGTCTTGCGGTGCCATCATCTGAGGCCGTGGCAAGAATTTCTCCATCAGGGCTAAAGCTAGCGCTTCTGATCCAGTCCTGATGTCCAGAGAACTCCTGAAGCAGTTCACCCTGGAGATTCCACAATCGTGCAGTGCCGTCACTTGAAGCAGTAGCAAGAGTTTCTCCGTCAGGGCTAAAGCTGATGCTCCAAATGTCACCCTGATGTCCAGAGAACTCCTGAAGCAACTCACCCTGGAGAGTCCACAATCGGGCGGTATTATCATTTGAAGCAGTAGCAAGGGTTTCTCCGTCAGGGCTGAAGCTGATGCTCCAAATGTCACCCTGATGTCCAGAGAACTCCTGAAGCAACTCACCCTGAAGATTCCATAGTCTTGCGGTGCCATTATCTGAGGCCGTGGCAAGAATTTCTCCATCAGGGCTAAAGCTGGCGCTTTTGATCCAGTTCTGACGTCCGGAGAACTCCTGAAGCAGTTCACCCTGGAGATTCCACAATCGTGCAGTACGGTCTTCTGAAGCAGTAGCAAGAGTTTCTCCGTCAGGGCTAAAGCTGACGCTCAAGACACCGCCCTGATGTCTAGAGAACTCCTGAAGCAGTTCACCTCGGAGATTCCACAATCGTGCAGTGCCGTCACTTGAAGCAGTAGCAAGAGTTTCTCCGTCAGGGCTAAAGCTGACGCTCGAGACACCGCCCTGATGTCCAGCGAATTGCTCCAGCGGCTCACCTTGGAGATTCCACAATCGTGCAGTACGGTCTTCTGAAGCAGTAGCAAGAGTTTCTCCGTCAGGGCTAAAGCTGATGCTATAGACAGTGTCCTGATGTCCAGAGAACTCCTGAAGCAGTTCACCTTGGAGATTCCACAATCGTGCAGTGCCGTCACTTGAAGCAGTAGCAAGAGTTTCTCCGTCAGGGCTAAAGCTGACGCTCCAGACCCCATCCTGATGTCCAGAGAACTCCTGAAGCAGTTCACCTCGGAGATTCCACAATCGAGCGGTATTATCATTTGAAGCAGTAGCAAGAGTTTCTCCGTCAGGGCTAAAGCTGACATTATAAATTCCCCCTCGATGTCCAGAGAACTCTTGGAGCAGCTCACCCTGGAGATTCCACAGCCGTGCAGTATCGTCGTATGAGGCAGTAGCGAAAGTCTCTCCGTCAGGGCTAAAGCTAATACCTCTAACAATGCTCCGATGTCCAGAGAACTCCTGAAGTAGTTCACCTTGGAGATTCCACAATCGAGCGGTACGATCTTCTGAGGCGGTAACAAGGGTTTCCCCACTGGGGTTAAAGCTAACGCCTAAGACCCAACCTTGGTGTCCAGAGAACTGATTGCGCTCACGAATGGTATATAGAATTTGCTGAAGTGCGGAGATAGGACTGACGGAGAATTGGGACAGAGACCGCTCGTCAATAGAAGCTTCTGCAAGTTCCTCGCCTGTCTCCATTGCCAGTAACAATCCCTCAATTTCCTGCCCCCGTTCAAATTGATTTAGAGCACTGACACTGTTACGCTCTATCTGCGTCGTGGTTTCTGTTTCCTGCTGTTGTCGCCGTGCCTCCTGGTTTTGCCGCTGTGCGACCTGTGCTGCGACCTGTGCGGCTTCTTGCTGCTGTCTAGCATTATTGGCTGCGATCTGAGCGGTAGTCTGCTCTGCTCTGGCTTTTTGAACCGCAGTCTGGGCTGTTTCTGACTGTAGATTAGCTAGACGAATCTGCTGTTGGGCTTCTCGATTTGCCTGGTTGAGTCGATTGCTTTCAGCCCGTTCCTTCAGCAAATTTTGTCTTGCTGCTTCGGTCTCTTGCTCGGCAACATAGTTTTCTTCCTGCATTCGCTCTTGTTCAGCTTCAGCCTGTTGAGCTTTGTCTTCTGCATTGCTGACAGCTTGTTGAGCAATTGCAATTCGGCGATTGGCATTATTAAAAGCAAAACCTGCCCAAATAATCAGAGCAATCGCCACTGCCGAGATTCCCGCTAGCCCAATCACCCCCCGCCGAATCGTCCGCTTTGCCCGCTGCTCTGCCTCTTTAAGAATCTGGTTGGCCTGTCGTTCTGCCGCCAGCGCCACCTGTACCTCCTGCATATCCCGTTCGCGGCTGGCAGTGAGAAACAGGAAGTCTTGCTGGCTGAGGTTTTTGTCGGCAGCCCAGCGCTGAGCATCCACGAGCGCCTGTCCCCGCAGTAGGCGCGACTCGTCCTGCTGGTCGCTGGCGAGCCAGGCGGCGATCGCCTCCCTATACGGTCGCAGATGCCCCAGTTCCTTTTCTGTCCAGCGCAGGTCAAACACGGTAGCGTAGATGCGGTTATAGACCTTGAGCTTGCCCTGGTGTTCGTAGGCGATTCCGGTCAGGCGTAGCTCTAGCTGGTCGGGGCTGTCGTCTGCGTCCAGTTCGCCCCGCTGCAAAATTTGCTGGTGCAGCCCCAGCAGCCGACTAGCGCGGCGTTGATCCCGGAGAATGCGATCGCGAATCGTTCTTAAATGCTCCGGTTCGTCCTGCGATTCCCAGTTTTCCAGGACGTGCGATCGTACCAGCGCTTCTACCCAGGCAGACTCATTGCCAGGGGCGATCGGGTCAGGGCGATTCAGCGCAAACTTACATAGCTTTTGGGTGAGAAACGGCTGTCCGCCTGTCCAGTTTAGAATGGCGCTGAGCAACGCTTCGGGGTTACTGGTCTTCTGCTCTAGCCCCCGAGTCAGCGGCATCGCTTCTTGCAGTTGGAAACCGCAGAGGGCGATCGCCCGCCCAATATTAAAG
Source organism: Cyanobacteria bacterium FACHB-471 (assembly GCA_014695345.1). Lineage (GTDB taxonomy): Bacteria > Cyanobacteriota > Cyanobacteriia > Elainellales > Elainellaceae > JAAUTN01. The sequence goes on along the minus strand of JACJOC010000115.1, from coordinate 100,052 downwards.
GGAGTGCGGCTCTTGTCACGGATCAGGTCAGAGGGAGTCGCCACGCCCATCAGCGCAAACACCAGCCGCTTGTAGATTGGCTGATCGACCCGACGGTTATAGCAAGAGCGAATAAAGGCAAAGAAATCGTCAATCGGAAAATTCAGGCTGAGGACGCTATCAATCTCATCCACAAAAATCACAATCTGCTGCGCCACCTCCACCAGCAGCACCTCTTCCACAAATTCGCCTAACCGCTGCACAGGTGTGAGAAATTCCCGCTCCCGTAGCCACCCCCGCAAATCCAACTTTTGCGTCAGTCCAAAGCTTCTCACCAGGTTGCGAATCACCCCTGCATACCACTGGTGCGGAGTCACCTCCTGCCCCCCGATCGCCGTAATGTCGATCGCCGCACACGCCAGTCCATCCGCCTGGAGCCGCTTCATCGTCTGCACCCGCAGGCTTGACTTACCCATCTGTCGCGAGTTCAGCACATAGCAAAACTCGCCAGCCTTTAAGCCGTCACACAAGTCCCAGTCTGCCTGTCGGGTCACATAGGTCGGTGCATCTGCGGGGAGACTGCCGCCAACTTGGTATTCGTAGGAGGGGGGCATAGGAATGAGGGATGAGGGATGAAGGATATAGAACGATGAACGATAAAATCCTGCATGTTTGAGTTTGTACCATCATTTTCACGCCTCTTTCCTAAATTGAAACCGTAACGGGTGTTTATTGCCGTTCTAAGCAAACTGATTGACTCAATCTTGAGCTAGTGGGAGCGATCGCCCCCAGAGAATTCATTGCACTGCCCTCGTGCTAGTGTTGAGCAAACTGTGCTCAGTATGGAGTGTCGTAATATGAGACTCTTCACACAAGCCTTTGATACCCTCAAAGTGCAAACGACTGGAGCGGAAATCCATTTAGTTCATAGTGGAACAGGCACTCCGCTGTTGCTGTTACATGGCTATCCTCAAACCCATGTCATGTGGCACAACGTTGCACCTCATTTAGCCCAACATTTCCACGTCATTTGCCCTGACTTACGTGGCTATGGAGACAGCTCCAAACCAACCACTACAGCCGATCACTTTCCCTATTCAAAGCGAGCAATGGTAGGCGACTTGGTCGAAGTAATGGCTTATTTTGATCATCCAACCTTTTTTGTTGCAGGTCACGATCGCGGAGCCAGAGTCACCCATCGCCTGGCACTCGACCATCCTGAGAAGGTTCTCAGAGCTTGCGTGATGGATATTGTTCCGACGTATCACATGTATGCAACTACAGACCAGCACTTTGCAACCGGATACTATCATTGGTTTTTCCTGATTCAGCCCGATGGTCTGCCAGAGCGCTTGATCGGTGCTGACCCGGTTTACTACCTCACCGAAAAGTTAAAGCGGTGGAGTGCCCCAGGCACCGTGTTTGCTGATGAAGCAATGGCTGAATATTTGCGCTGCTTTAGTCAACCCGATGCCATTCATGCTTCGTGTGAAGACTATCGTGCGGCTGCCAGCATTGACCTTGAGCATGACCGACAAGACTTGACCCAGCAGATCCAGTGCCCACTGCTGGTGTTGTGGGGCGCCAAAGGGTTTGTGCATCGCACTTATGATGTTCCTGAGGTATGGCGCAAGTATGCTCGACAGGTCGAGAGCAAGACATTGGACTGCGGACATTTCTTACCCGAAGAGGCTCCTGATGCAGTGACCGAGGAGCTACTCCGGTTTTTTGCCCCGCCTACTTCCTCCGCAACCGATCGCCAAAGTAGCGTCGATACAAATCACAGCGAGGCTGCACATCGTTTCCTTTGAGGTGAACTAAGCCCATGCTGTGTAGCTGGAAGGCTTGCACCGATTCCAGGCGAACGGGATCAGGAGAGGCGATCGCCACTTTCACCGCTTTAGCCAATTCTGGGTGCTGTTCCAGGTTCCACAGGTGGCGGCGCAGGTGATCACCATAGAGTCCGGCTTCGGTAGGAGCCGATTGCAGCAGTTCGGTGAGGGAGGTTTCTCTGCGGGCAATTTGGTAGAGCGCAACGCGAACCAGGTAAGGGTGTCCGCCAACCATATTCATCAGTTGCTCAACCTGGTCGAGGTCCCAGTTCAGTCCGTGCCGCTTTGCCAGGTCAAGCACCTGCGCGGGTGTGAATTCGGGTAGCTCAATCGGTAAGCCAACGTTAAAGGGCGACTGGTTGATATTCAGCGGAATGTAGACCTCGGTGGAATGCACTACCACCAGCCGCAGTTTCTTCCACAGGTCGCGGCTTTTGGAGTCTTCGTGCCAGGCCCGCAGCAGCCCAAAAAAGTCGGCGGCAATTTCAGGATGCTGAAACACGCAATCTACTTCGTCTAACCCCAACGCTAGCGGACTGTTGATTTCAGTTAGCAGGTATTCCTCAAAGTAGGCGGTGCAGTTGTCTTTGCTGCCAAAGATCTCGTCCCAGTAGTCGTTCAGTCGGTTAGGAAGTCGTAGTCTGCGTCCGATGCTGGCGCAAAACCAGCGCAAAAACTTATCTAAATCGGCAAAGACAGCGGTATCGGCAAGCTGAAAGCTGAGCGGCACGGTGAGGTAGTCCAGTTCTTTTGCCTGCTGCAAGATTCGCGACAGCAGGGAGGTTTTACCCATTTGCCTTGGCGCTTTGATCCGAATCAGGGCACCAGAGCGGGCGATCGCCTCATAGCAGTCTGCTTCAATCGGCTCCCTTTCTACATAAAACACTGAGGCGAGATCAACCTGTCCTCCGGGGAGTTCAGGTTCAGCAATGGGAAGGGGTGGAGAGTTGGGAGGGGGGAAGGGATAGGGGGTAAGGGGCTGGGAGTCAGGTTCTTCAGATTCAGCAAAGGCGGGAGATGGGGGAGAACCTGCTGCTAGGAGGGTGAGAATTTCTTGGAGAATTTTGGTGGTGTCGGCTTCCGTTTTCCATTCGCGCTGCTGGATGCGGTTGAGGTAGCCGCGCAGGTCGTAATTAAGCGGTGAGTCCCAGGAGAAGTTGACCCGGATGGGGAGAATGACGGGTTTGTGTTGAGGATGGCGATCGCGCAATTCCTTTGCCCGTCTTACCTCTTCTGTCACCATTTCACTCGTGGCGGACTTGGGCGACAGCAACAGCAAAAAGTAATCTGCCCGCTCCAGTTCTTCATCTACTCGCTGTGCCCAGTTTTCTCCGAGCCGAATACTTTCTCCTGCCATAAATGACTCATATCCCGCCGCATCCAGTGCTTCATAAAAGCGCTGGGCCAGGCTCATATCCGGGTCTTGGCTGCGATAGCTGATAAACAGCCGAATCGGTTTAGCAGTTGATGGCATGGGGGGGCTGCTGTCTACTCGTAGTTGCACTGGAAATACAGCTAACTTTAGTACTAGTCCGCAGGAGTGCTTCTGTTTTTGCAAAAAGATTTAGGACTTAACCGTCTAAACTGTTTAAAAACCCTAGCTATATAGAATGCGCCATGCCGACCTATCGCTCCAAAACCACCACTCAGGGACGCAATATGGCCGGTGCCCGCGCGCTTTGGCGCGCCACCGGAATGCAAACTGAGGACTTCGAGAAGCCTATCATTGCAGTTGCCAATTCTTTTACCCAATTTGTGCCCGGACACGTTCACCTGAAGGATCTGGGTCAACTGGTGTGCCGTGAGATTGAAGCCGCTGGTGGTGTCGCCAAAGAATTCAACACGATCGCGGTGGATGATGGGATTGCGATGGGGCATGACGGAATGCTCTATAGTTTACCCTCACGCGAGATCATCGCTGATTCGGTCGAGTACATGGCCAATGCCCATTGTGCCGATGCTCTGGTTTGCATTTCCAACTGTGACAAGATCACTCCCGGTATGTTGATGGCAGCTTTGCGGCTCAACATTCCCGCTGTATTCGTCTCCGGTGGCCCAATGGAAGCGGGCAAAACCAAACTCTCGGAAAACAAGTTGGACTTGGTAGACGCGATGGTGATTGCCGCAAATGACAGCGTCAGTGACGAAGTGGTCGAGGAATACGAGCGTTCTGCCTGCCCAACCTGTGGCTCTTGTTCTGGAATGTTCACTGCCAACTCGATGAACTGTCTCACTGAGGCGATCGGGCTTTCCCTACCTGGCAATGGCACCACGCTAGCGACCCATTTTGACCGCAAGGATCTGTTTATTAATGCCGCCCGCACCATCGTTAGCATTACTCGCCGCTACTACGAGCAGAATGACGAATCGGTGCTGCCTCGCTCGATCGCCAGTGTCAAAGCTTTTGAGAACGCTGTGGCGTTAGACGTGGCAATGGGCGGATCGACCAACACGATTCTGCACCTGCTGGCTGCTGTCCACGAAGCAGGGGTTGATTTCACGATGGCAGATATCGATCGCCTCTCGCGCAAGATTCCTCAGCTCTGCAAGGTTGCTCCCAATACGCAAAAGTATCACATTGAAGATGTTCACCGGGCTGGTGGCATTCCTGGTATTCTCGGTGAGCTAGATCGGGCTGGGTTGCTCCATACAGACGTACCCACCGTTCACAGTCAGACGATGAAGGAAGCGCTCGATCGCTGGGATATCATGCGTACCGATGACGAAGCTATCCACACCTTCTTTAAGGCTGGTCCGGCAGGCATTCCCACGCAGCAAGCATTTAGCCAATCGACCCGCTGGTCCTCCCTCGACCCAGATCGGGAAAACGGCTGTATTCGCAGCATCGAGAATGCCTATAGCGCCGAAGGCGGACTCGCGGTGCTGCACGGTAACTTGGCTGAGCGCGGCTGCATCGTCAAGACAGCAGGCGTAGACGAAAGCATTTTGGTCTTTGAAGGCAAAGCGCGTATTTATGAAAGCCAGGATGCCGCTGTCAACGGAATTCTCCGAGATGAGGTGCAACCCGGCGATGTCGTAATTATTCGCTATGAAGGACCGCGCGGTGGTCCAGGAATGCAAGAAATGCTTTATCCTACCAGCTACCTCAAATCCAAGGGATTGGGCAAAGCTTGTGCCTTGTTGACCGACGGACGCTTTTCTGGGGGTACCTCCGGACTCTCGATTGGTCATGCTTCTCCAGAAGCGGCAGCAGGCGGCAATATTGCGCTAGTGCAGGATGGCGATCGCATCCTAATTGACATTCCCAATCGCAGCATCAATGTAGATCTACCAGCGGAGGAATTAGCCAACCGTCGAGCAGCAATGGAAGCCAAAGGCAAAGATGCCTGGAAGCCTGAACAGCCCCGCAAACGGCGAGTCACAGCAGCGCTCAAAGCGTATGCATTGCTGGCAACTAGCGCCGATCAAGGTGCGGTACGAAACCTGGAAATGCTTGAGTGAAGGAAATTGCCAGATCTGAGTCTGTTTTCAAGCGCGAAACCGAGAGTTCTCACGCTTGAAAACAGACCTTTTACAGCCATTTTCGGACCGGCAAGCCATAGCGTAGGGGCAGTTCGCGAACTGCTCCTACAAAGATTTGTAGTTTATCCAAGTGGAAATTGCTGTGAAAACATACCTGTTGAGCAGAGCGCTAAAATTGAGGCAGAGATAATAAACTCACTATTATCCCCGATGGTTCTTTTTCGCTTCAGGAGTCGGGATATGTTTAACCTAACGATTCAATACCATTGGTTGGGAATGGCGATCGCCACTATCCTGATTTCTACGGCTCTCACGCAACCCAGTTTTGCCTCTCCAGACTTGACTCAAATTAATGCTGCACTCAACTACCCAACTGCAGCAGAACGGTTCTTCAATGAGGGACAGCAGCAGTTTGAGCAAGAAGTTCAGAGACTAAGTGAGCCTTCAAATACGACTGAAGCACTTCAGATTGATGGGAACTTGCCAGACACTTCTGAACAACAGCGCCTACAGCTTGAACAACCTGAAGGGCGATCGCAAGATAGGAAGCCTGCCTCACCATCAGACGCTTTGTAACTACTTTGAGTTTATCTCAGTCAAGAGAAACGACAGCGGATCACTCATGTTGGCAGCAAAACCTAGAATGCCTCGATCTCGATGTTCATAGAGTAAACTTCCATCGCGATCGAACAGAAACGTTCCTCCCCGCTGGGTCATATAAGCGGTGTTGGGCACATAGGTTTTCCAGTTTCCCAAAACCTCTGCCATGTTTCGCAACCGCAGAGTTGCCAACTCAAAAGGACGTTGAAACCCGGTTCCTCCAGCCAGTTTAAAGAATGAGCCTTTAAAGGTAGGTAACGGAGCCGCTTTCACCACTTCATCATCGTGAATCAGTTGGGGAGCGTTGCGATCGCCCTTATAACCCCGAAACACCTCTGCCAGCGTCCCAGGACTGCCAACTCCAGCACACATCAGCATTAGGTTCAACCAGGCATTTTGCGTCGGAGACAGCACAGGCATTTTGATCGATAGCCCGGAATACAGGCCGAGTTGACGATGCAGTTCAGCTGTGGGGTCAACAAACAGCCAGCTTGGAGAAAATCCGGTATAGGCACAGAACTTTTCCCCGGAGGGGCGATCGCCAATTCCAACCGCACGAATCGTCAGCTTTGCCTCCCGCAACCGTTCTGCATCACGCTGCAACCACCAGGCATACTCAAGGCTATCAAAATCACCCAGTTGGGGCAGCGCTAAAAACAGCAGTCGATTAGCTGGATCGCAACCATCCAGGATAGAGACTTGCTGACCATCGCTGACCCGTTGTCGTTGAGTTTGCTTGAGAAGAGGGTAAGGATTCATAACGGTAGAATGATACTGCCTCTACATATTAATTGCAGCTAATCCAATGATGAGTGATGGCATGATCCATCGCTACCTCGGTTTCAGGAAACACCACGAATTCACATCCTGTCTCTTTAACCTGATTGGCGATCGCCTCTAATTCACCTTGCCGCTGGGAATCATTGGGGGTGACATCCCGAATATAGATAGCAAAGATGCGATCGGGGTGGTGTTTGACAAGTTGCTGATAGATCTCTGGATCTTTCTGTCCGCTATCGCCAATCAAAATAAAGGGTAAATGGGAGAAACAGTTTAGGATCGGCGTGATTTGCTCTATCTTGTGGCTCTCATGCTTAAACGACAGCAGGTTAGCAGGAGACAGTTCAATATCTCTCAACAAAATAGGTCCACGGGGAATGTGGTTAAAATCCATAAACTTCTCAAACAAGTCATACATATTCCAGGCGCTGCTGGACACATAGAAAATAGGATTTCTGTAATCGTCGCTTTGTCCCTGTTGGAGAGCATGATAAAACTCCGCTACACCAGAAAACGGACGGCGGGTGTTTTCGTTGCCGAGATAGGCAATACGGATCATTTTGAGCAGGTCGGTGGCTGCCGTTCGCATAATGGTGTCGTCGATGTCGCTGATCACACCAAACTGAGCGCGTTCTGACACCACCATCACTTCACTGTTTACCCTGATTGGCTCTGAGTACCGCGGGAGAGGTTTGAGCAGCTCTAGTGTGATAGGTTGCCAGAAGCGATCGGATTCAACCGGTTGATCGGATAATGCAAACGTGACTTGAAAAAAACCTTCCGCATTGGTTAGAACGTCTTGTTGAGCTGTGCCAAAGTAGGCTCGCACTCGCGCCTCCGCAACTTCGTCTGACTCAAAGCGACGATACATATTACGGAGATTTCTCCAGACTGATGCGTTTTCTTCTCTCAGCGTAATGCCCTGATCTTGCAATACTCGTCCTCTTAGATGCAGATTATCGGGTGTGCCATATCCTCGATAAGGCATGATACATATTGGATCTTCTAACCCCAATGTGCCAGCAATCAGTCGCTTGGCTGCATTCGTGAGTTTATCAAGACGACTCATTGCAGCGGAGATCAGGCGGATACCATGCATCGCTGCCCTCTTCTAACAACCGTCACCCTAGCAGTATGGCATGAAAGCTCCTCTTTTCTGATACCATTCCCTCTGGAGCTGCGTATTTAAAGCTCTATCCTTTATTCATCTGTATCACTACTTGGATAAAGGGTAGCGGTAAGGGTAATCCAGGGAGCAGTTGTGAGGCGATCGCGCATCACTTGTTCATCCTGTGACTTTTCTTTGAGAATCCGTCCCTCAAATACAACAATGACTTCCTCAGTCTGAAAACACCAGGGCTCAAGGCTCAAGCGAGTTGGATCGTTTTGGATGGGAGTCAACACTAGTGTGACTTCTCCAGTAGCAGAAGGAACTTGTTCAAACTGTTTTTCTTTCGTCACACCCATACAGATTGCAAGAGACAATGCATCCCACGTTGCTACCAGTTTTTGATTGCGGGTAATGACTTCTGGCGTAACATACGCTTGGTAAGCTGGGTCTTGTTTCAACCGATCAATCAGATGTTGCTGAAATTCCTTCTCATTTTGCAAAAACGCTTCGACAATTTGGGTGGATGTGGGTGACTGTTTCCAATGAGTAAAGCGTTCGTATAATCCAGTGCCATGTAGAGAGACCAAAAGTGCCGCGTAACGTCCCATCGGCAGGGCAAGTTGTTTTGCACCTGCCCATAATTTTGTATGTACTTCTGGAGCGACTTCCATGAAACTATGAGGATATCCTGTTTCAGGATTCAGAGTAGGAGTTGACTCCCAGGGAATCCAGCCAATGTCGTGCTGTTCTGCCCCCAAACATACTGCTGCGTGAGGGGCAAAGGAACCGATCGCTGCATTTCCCCATGCCTGAGCCAGTTGTCCCGCCACCCAGGCATGAGTGGGCTGAGTAATGCAAATCCGGTTTTCGTCGATAGTACGATACAGCACGGCTGACCCTGCTTGAACAAGCTCTACTATCAACACCATAAAGTGGAGCAAGGGAAGATGCCTTCCTGCTCTAGATTGACATTCAAGCTGATAAACAGTTCATGGCACCGCACAGGTAAAATAGATACCCATTTGATTCAAGGATGTTGCAGATATGGGTAAGGCGCAGTGCGCCCTTACAGAAATCGATGTGTCACGAAATTTGTTTAAATCGGTATTAAAAATTTCTGAATCGTTCTCAGTTTGTGCAATTCCCCATTGGCTTGAGCAAGTTTTCCTTCAATCCTTTTCCCTTGACTAAAATCTCGCCTAAAAATGGTGGTGTATTAGGGATGGTTTACAAAACGCAGAATCCCTGCATCCCTGTGAATTTTCTGGGATACGGGGATTGAATTTTCGCTAAAAAAATGGCTCAGGCGGGATTTGAACCTGCGACCTTGGGCTTATGAGTCCCCTGCTCTAACCTACTGAGCTACTGAGCCTAACGCTGAACGATCGCCACCTCAGTCTTAAAACTGGGCTGCAAACTCAGCTTTATAAAATTAACATATCGGCGTGACCGATCGCTACAGTCAGCGGCAAACATTTTTGGGCGATAAAAAATTTGGGGCGATCGCCACCCACTCAAAAGAAGGAAGCGATCGCCCCGAAATTAGCCCAGACAAACTAGGACTTAATCGGCGGCTGCGGTTTCACGAGCAGCAGCAGCTTCGTCTGGGTGGATGCCTAGACGGGTCAGGTTGATCCGTCCGCGTCCGTCAATCTCGCGCACCTTGACAATCACCTCGTCGCCTAGAGCAACTTCATCTTCGACCTTGCCAACGCGGTAGTCAGCAAGCTGGGAGATGTGGATCATGCCTTCCTTGCCGGGAAGGAATTCGACGAATGCACCAATGGGGATGATGCGGGTGACGCGACCGACATACACGTCGCCAGCACTGAGTTTGCGGGTCATGCCTTCGATGATGCTGCGAGCGTGTTTGGCCTTTTCGCCTGCGACTGCCGAGATGGTAATTGTGCCATCGTCTTCGATATCGATTTTGGCTCCAGTTTGCTCGGTGATGCCCTTGATGGTTTTGCCGCCGGGTCCAATGACCATGCCGATCATGTCGGGGTCGATCTTAATCGTCAGGAGTCTTGGTGCGTAAGGCGACAACTCAGGACGAGGTTGGTCGATGGTGGTTAGCATTTTTTCCAGGATATGCATTCGGGCAGGTTTTGCCTGGCGGATTGCATCTGCTATCACAGAAATGGGCAAACCGTTGATTTTCATATCCATTTGCAGGGCTGTGATGCCGCTGTCGGTTCCGGCGACTTTGAAGTCCATGTCGCCAAGGAAATCCTCAATGCCCTGGATGTCGGTCAGAATGCGAACTTCATCGCCTTCTTTAATCAGCCCCATTGCCGCTCCACTGACGGGTTTGGTAATGGGTACTCCGGCATCCATTAGCGCCAGGGTGGAACCGCAGACTGAACCCATTGAGGTGGAGCCGTTGGAGGAAAGCACCTCTGATACCACCCGGATGACGTAGGGAAACTTGTCTTTGTCCGGCAGGATGGGGATGATTGCCCGTTCTGCCAGTGCGCCATGCCCGACTTCACGCCGACCAGGCGATCGCATCGGCTTTGTCTCACCCACTGAGTAAGGCGGGAAGTTGTAGTGATGCAAATAGCGCTTTTGCTCGTCAGGGTGCAGGTCGTCTAGCTCCTGAGCATCTCCAGGCGTGCCCAAGGTTGCAACTGACAACACTTGAGTCAGTCCACGCTGGAACAGTCCGCTGCCGTGAACCCGCGTTGGCAAAATACCCGTCCGGCAAGAGATCGGACGAACTTCGTCTAGCTTACGACCGTCTACCCGAACGCCGTCCTCAACAATTTGGCGACGCATAAACTTTTTGGTCAAACCCTTGAAGGTATTGCCCAAAGCTTTAGCGTCTGCCTGAGCTGCAACTCGGATGGGGTCTTCTTCGGGCATTTCAGCGATCGCCGCTGCTACTTCTTCCTTGACCTTGTCTAGCGCTGCGTCTCGCTCACTCTTGCTGTATTCAAAGTGAGTCAGGATTTCTTTGATAGAAGCTTCGGTGCGATCGCGAATAAAGTCTTCTAAGGTCGAATCCACTTCGGGAGGCTGTTCGGTCACGATCTCAATGCCCAGTTCTGCCATCAGGTCACGCTGTGCCTGAATCAGATCGCGAACGGCCTCATAGCCAAAGTCAATTGCCTCAATCATGTCTTGCTCAGGCAACTGATTTGCCCCAGCTTCGACCATGATCACGCCTTCAGGTGAACCAGCAACCACCAAATCCAGGTCGCCTGCTTCAATCTCGCTGTAAGTCGGATTAATAATGAAATCATCCCCAATCAGCCCGACTCGCACGGCAGCCATAGGTCCATTAAAGGGAATGCCTGCTAGTAGCGTTGCAATTGATGCACCTGTTACGGCCAGCACATCGGGTGGGACTCGCTCATCCAGCGCCATTGTCGTTGCCACAATCTGAATATCATCCCGCAGCCAACTGGGAAACAGCGGACGCATCGGGCGGTCAATCAAACGGCTAATCAGAGTTGCTTTTTCGGGGGGGCGACCTTCTCGGCGCAGAAACCCACCGGGAATCCGTCCGGCGGCATACAATCTTTCTTCGTAATCAACGAGCAGCGGCAAAAAGTCGATTCCTTCTCTGCCAGCGGCGCGGGTTGCCGCTACAAAAACTGCTGTTTCTTCTGATTGAACCAACACGGAACCGCCTGCTTGCGGTGCAAGCAGACCTACCTTAAGCCGAATATCCCGTCCGTCGAAGGATATTGACTTATCTATTTCCTCTACCATGCGGCACTCTGTCCTTTTAGCCTTATTTTTTCTTCTGTGGCAATCGTAGCACTGATGCCCTTAGTCTGCTGTTGCAATGAGTTATTAGAAGAAACTGCCTGAATCAATTCTCAATCTATCTTCAAGATTGAGGTCGGTCGGTGAGATATCAGGCGATCGCTTCACCTCAATCGCGAGGGCTAAACCATCTCCCCAACTGGTTTCGCGATGAAAAAACGATGAACTTCGGAGTTATTCGTAAGTTTGATTCAATCGTAGCGCACCGCAATAGTTTTTACGTTTCTTCAGGCGATCCATCGGGTTTCCGCGCATCAGCGATGCTGGACAATTTGCACGAGTGAGGTGCAACAAGACCGCTCCCAAAGTTGAACTCTAGCCAGGGAATTTCAGCTTGGAAACCACTTTCATACTGCCACTTGAGAGAAGCTCTGGCTAATTTTGAAAGATTGCCTCTAATAAGAGAAAGCTGGCAAGAATTGAACTGCAAACCTCCCGCGAACCACCTTAAGAATATGGTTGTACAATGAACCCAACATTGCAGATATAACTGCTCCATCCAGGGAAATTAGCTCTACACCAGGAAACTTTAAGCTTCTGGCGGCTGCTCTGGGTGTTGATGGCGGTGTGATGTTTTGCGATTACCCCAGAAGGGGAACTCTTCGCATCGCCTCCTCGATTAACCGCCAACGCTTTAGGAGGGTTTAAACCTCTCACCTAGATTCAGCAATGTTCAATTCCGCGACGTTCATTGATCGCTAGTGACGCTTAGTGCATGGCAATTCTTCACGGTAGCTGGCTTCTCCAGCCTCAAACGTCTTCTTCTCAGTCTTCTGGGCTTCAGGCAAGTTGTTTCTTGATTTGGGGTGAAACCTGGCGCAGAGTTGAGTCACAGGCAGAAGAAGCGCAGCCTAATGCTGTGTTACCCCATCCGTTTGTGATGACTGCTGCGGAACTAGTTGATTGGCTGCGATCGCTGCATCAGTCTCGCCAAATCAACTGGGCTGTCTCAGATGTGCCACTAGAAGCTGAAGCCGGACGCACTGCCCAGACAAAAGCGAAATCATCCCGGTCAAAATTGCAATCTGCGACTCAAGTGGAGGCGACAGCTTTATTGGAGTCCGCAATGGCTCGCTTGCAGTCGGTGGCGTTTGCCCTGCCGACCTATCAAGTCAGGCTAGATGAGACGGAGGAAGCGATTGCTATTCCGCAGCACTCCGCTGCTCAATCCACTTCGCCCGATGAAAATGCAGTCCCTACGCCGCAGTTCTGGCAGGTACAGGGAATTTGCCTGAAGCCACTGGAAGCGATTCAATTCCTCCAATCCTTACCCCTCAGTTCTGTAAGTGAAGAGTCCTGGCTCAGCGGAGATTTGCGCTTTTGGTCGCACGTTGCCCGTTGGCACCTGGATTTGTTAGCTCGTTCCAAATTTCTGCCGATTCTAGAGCGCTCAGATGAAGTTGCCGTTGCCCGCTGGCAAGCCTTGTTAGACAGTGCTGCTGACCAGTCCCGGTTGGAGCATTTTTCACGACAAATGCCTGCTGCCTGCCGGGCTTACCAGCCGCTTGACACCGAGTCCGTGGAAGCAGCCGTCTTCCCCGTAGCACAAACTCTGCTGCTTAATTTTCTGCACCAAACCATTGATGCTCAAATTCGGCTTGCCCTGGTCAGCCATCCTTTGCCCGCCGTTCCCCTGCCCAAAGATACGCCCGTGCGAGAGTGGCTCCAAGCACTAGGAGCGATCGCCTCCGACGCGCCTCATCCAGGAATGGTTTCCACAGAAGCCGAGAAGCTGGAGCGGCTAGAAGCAGTCCTGAACAACTGGATCGCCCCTATTCAGCAGCAGTTGACCCAGCAGGCGGCTTCCTTCCGCACTTGCTTTTATTTGCGAACGCCTGCCCCTGGCAAGACGGACTGGGCGCTGGAGTTTTACCTTCAGGCGGCTCAAGATGCCGATTTTTTAGTCAGCGCCAAAACGATTTGGAACAACCCAGTAGAGCAGTTGGACTATTTAGGGCGTACTATCCACCATCCCCAGGAAACGCTCTTAGCCGGGTTGGGCTTTGCTTCCAGGCTTTATCCGGTGCTGGAGCCGAGCCTGCAAGTGCAGCAGCCGTATGCTTCTCCGCTCAACCCGATGCAGGTTTACGACTTCATCAAGTCGTCAGCGTGGCAGCTCCAAGACAGCGGTTTTGGCGTGGTGTTGCCGCCCAGTTTGGCTAATCACCAGGGCTTGGCTAATCGGTTGGGGCTGCAAGTCAGGGCAGAAGCCCCTTCGAAACGCAACAAACAGCGGCTAGGGTTGCAAAGCCTGCTCAACTTTAAGTGGGAACTGTCAATTGGCGGACAGCGGCTTTCTAAGGAGGAATTTGATCGGCTGGTGGCACTGAATACGCCGCTGGTCGAGATTAACGGGGAATGGGTGGAATTGCGTCCTCAAGACGTGCGGGCTGCCCAAAGCTTCTTTGAGAGTCGCAAAGACCAGATGGCGCTGTCGCTGGAAGATGCGCTGCGAATCAGCACGGGCGACACGCAGATGATCGAAAAGCTACCGGTGGTCAACTTTGAGGCATCGGGTTCGCTGCAAGAGCTAATCAACACGCTCACGACCGGCAATCAGAGTGTAGAGGCGATCGCCACTCCTGAAAGCTTTCAAGGCGAACTGCGTCCCTATCAGGTACGGGGAACCTCATGGCTAGCCTTTTTGGAACGCTGGGGTTTAGGGGCTTGCTTAGCTGACGATATGGGTCTGGGTAAGACGATTCAACTGATTGCCCTGCTGCTGCACCTAAAAGAACAGGATGCATTGGAAGCCCCAACGCTGCTGGTGTGTCCCACCTCAGTGCTGGGCAACTGGGAACGCGAGGTGAAGAAGTTTGGCCCGGATCTAAAAGTGCTGGTGCATCACGGCGATAAGCGATCGCAAGGTAAAGCATTTGCCAAGGCGGTCAAGGGCTATGACCTGGTGATTACTAGCTATGCACTGGTCTACCGAGATGCCAAAGATCTGCAAAGCGTTTCCTGGCAAGGGGTAGTGCTGGATGAGGCGCAGAACATCAAAAACCCAGAGGCAAAACAGTCTCAGGCAGTCCGCCAGCTTGAAACCCAGTTTCGCATTGCCCTCACCGGAACCCCCATCGAAAACCGCTTGTCGGAACTTTGGTCAATTCTGGATTTCCTCAACCCCGGTTATCTGGGGCCGCGCAACTTCTTCCAGCGGCGGTTTGCTGTGCCGATTGAGCGCTATGGCGATACAGCTTCATTGCAAACATTGCGATCGCTGGTTCAACCCTTCATCTTGCGACGACTCAAAACCGATCGCACCATCATTCAAGACTTGCCCGACAAGCAGGAAATGAGTGTGTTTTGTGGGCTATCAGCCGAGCAAGCCGCCCTGTATCAAAAGCTGGTTGATCAGTCGCTAGTTGAAATCGAATCGGCTGAGGGTATTCAGCGTCACGGCATGATTTTGGCACTGCTGGTCAAGCTAAAACAGGTTTGCAACCATCCTGTGCTGTTCAAGGAAGAAGCAGCCGCAAAAGATACCAAGAATACGAAAAACACCTCATCCCTCATCCCTCATCCTTCATCCTTCCGCTCCCTTTCTGGCAAACTTCAGCGGTTGGAGGAAATGCTGGATGAACTGTTGGCAGAAGGCGATCGCGCACTTATCTTTACTCAGTTTGCCGAGTGGGGCAAATTCCTTAAAGCCTACCTAGAGCAACAGTTCAACCGGGAAACGCTGTTTTTATATGGCGGCACGTCTAAGAAGCAACGAGAGGAAATGGTCGATCGCTTTCAGAACGACCCGCAGGGCCCACGAGTATTTATCCTTTCGCTTAAAGCAGGCGGCGTAGGACTCAACTTAACCAGAGCTAATCATGTGTTTCACTTCGATCGCTGGTGGAATCCTGCGGTGGAAAATCAGGCAACCGATCGCGTCTTTCGTATCGGGCAAACCCGCAACGTGCAGGTTCACAAGTTTGTCTGCACTGGCACCTTAGAAGAGCGCATTCATGAACTAATTGAAAGCAAAAAAACACTGTCTGAACAGGTGGTAGGCACAGGTGAAAACTGGTTAACCGAGTTTGACACTGACCAGCTTCGTAACCTGCTGTTGCTCGATCGCAGCGCCGTCATTGATGAGGGAAGCTGATATACCCCCATTCGCTTACTTTGCTCCAAAGAGCATAGGTAATACCGCTGATTAAAGCAAAATATCGCGCTGCCATAACCTAACTCCTTAACCCTTAAAGATACGGTTCCTCTCACCTTTTATACGCAAACCAGCGGAGAACCTCCTATCACAGGAAAGACCTTATGTTAAGTCAGCTTGTGCAGAACAACACAATCAGTACGATTGAGGTGGGCACCAGACAAAAAGACTACTAGATTTGCCGCTCATACAATGATTGAAGCCCAATTAGCTCAAGAATCATGAAACCCAACACAGCTACTGCACTTGAAATGATAAAAGCTATACCTATCCAGGAAAGTGTATTTCCAATCCAGGCTAACAATAATACGCTGCCAACTGTCCAAGCAATTTCGATTCCAATGACCAACCAAGCTGCAATAGGTCTGATAGGTTTGGCGCAACCAACAACACAAACATACAGCCCAACTCCCAATACACTCCATCCTAGAATCCTCAGAGCGTCTGGTAAGGAATAGCCGAGTAAAGAGATAGGGTTGGTTGTAGATAGAGTAGAGAGTGAGTCTGCTGCAATCGTCAGCACTGCTCCATAAACAAAACAAACAATACTATCGACGAGAAGAGTAGTTCGTAGAGAGGGCATAAACAAACTCCTTTTGGCTTCTACTTGCTTGAACAAAGCAGTCCAATGGTTAGGATAAGTAGTAGTGCTCTTAAACTCAAAATTTAGGTTTTTGTTGCGTCTCCATCTGGGCTGTTGGATGGCGATCGCTATTTGAGGGAAGAACTTTGAAGGAGGGAACAAAAGTCACGAACGTGACTATCTTTGGTTGCAAAGGAAGTGACCAATCGAATCAGTATTTCATTTTTGTCAATCACAACATTTCGCGGCAAAGACTCACGATACCACTCATAAAACTCTGCCCCAGAAGATTGCAGATAATTTGCCACCTGCTTTGGCATCACTGCGAAGATCTCATTGGCTTGAGTCGTCCAAACAATACGGACACTAGGAATAGCAGACAATGCATTTGCAAGTTGGGCTGCTTGTCCGTTTGCATGATGGGCAAGTTCTAGCCAATGCTCATCCTTGAGCCAACCTATGATTTGGGCACTTAAAAACCGACCCTTAGACAACAAATGACCTGCTCGTTTTCGACGATGTACGAATTGTTCAGCAAGACCAGATTTGAAAATGATCACTGCTTCGGCTGCTAAACAACCATTCTTTGTAGCCCCCAAACACAGAATATCAACTCCCGACTTCCAGGTGAGATCTGCCGGTGTGCAACCCAATGCCGCTACCGCATTTGAAAAGCGCGCTCCATCCATGTGCACTGACAAGTGGTGTTGCCGAGCTACAGAGGTCACAGATGCAATTTCATCTGGCGTGTAAACCAGTCCTGATTCTGTTGCTTGTGTAAGGCTCAAGGCTCGAACTAGTGGATTGTGGGGAATATCAACGCCTGCGCCTTCAAAATAATCTAAAAGATGTTGGGCGGTGAGTTTTCCCTCTCCACGAGCAAGCCCGATCAGGCGAGCGCCATTCGTAAAAAACTCTGGTGCAGTTGATTCGTCCGTTATGATGTGCGCCTGAGCGTGGCAAAGGATAGCTTCCCAAGGTTGCACCAGACATGAGAGTGCCAAACTGTTGGCAGCAGTTCCGGTGGACACAAAAAACGCATCCAAATCGCATTGAAAGGTTTCTCTTAAAGCCTCTACTGCTCTTTTAGTCCAGATGTCATCTCCATATCCGTGGGTATATCCTGCATTAGCAGTCACTATCATCTCCAATACCTGAGGAGATGCCCCTGTTTGGTTATCGCTGCCGAATTGCATTGTTACTCCTGTAGATGTGCTTCCCTGGTTATGCCTTGAGAATACTCGTTAAAGCTCCTTTTAGTCAGCCAACATCTTGCGATAAACGATCTTGTCATCACCTGTCGTGTAGAAGTCACGGATACGTGCCTCTTCCTCATAACCACACTTTGCGTAAAAGGTGCGTGTGCGCTCAAAGTCCGGCATTCCTGATGTTTCCACCACCAACATTCGCCCACCACACGACGCTAGCGTTTGTTCAACATAGCTTAATAGCGTTGCACCGCGTCCTTGTCCCTGGCGGTCAGGTCGGATAGCAATTAATTGCAAGTTCCACGTTTGATCGGTCATCCGTTCCGGTTCACAATAGGCAACCCCAACTGGTCCATTATCATCGTCGGTGATCCAGAAATGATCTGTGTCGCGATCGCCCCCAAAGTAATCGGACAGCATTTCGCTTAGCGCCTCAAGCTCATCAGGCTGGAAGCCGATCGTTTTGGCTATGTCAATTAACGCAATTGTGTCGTCGGGTATGCTCGGTCGAATCATGGTGACTCCAATATGCAGATCTCGATATGATGCCGTGCGTATTACACTATGTAGTATATGACAGGTAGTTTGATTTAGTGCTGAACTTAAGATGAAAAGCTAATTAGGAAAAGCTGAGAAAAATTTAAGTGAGTTTTATCAAGAGAATATCCAAAAAGTAAGAAAGCTCTTGAAGCGAATAACCTCATAACAAGCTGTTTTTGAACCACAGGATATCCCTTTGGGCATAGTGAAGAATTTGAGGCTGCACTGTATTCTTTAATCACAGAAAAGAGAGTGAGGATCAGTGTAGGAATGACGCTGGAGACAGTAAAGCAAGCTCAAGTTTTAACGCTGGAGAATTCTGAAATCAGGCTCACTATTCGTCCTGATCTTGGCGGACGTATCGACCAATTAGAAGATTGTAAAACTGGGCATTCCTGGCTCTGGCATCCATCACACTACACTCCTGAAACCACGCGATCGCTTCCTGTTGGCGCTTCCTTTGACGAGCAGTGGACGGGAGGTTGGGATGAAGTTTTTCCCAATGATGCAGCCGGATTGTTTCAGGGAAGGACCTTGGCAGACCACGGAGAGTTATGGTCACAGCAATGGGAAATCCTGGAACGTTCACCCCTTAGCATCACATTAGGATACCAGTGTCAGACCGTCCCGATACGAGTAGAAAAGACTATTCAACTTGATCCAGACCGCCCAGAGGCTCGGCTAACTTACTGGTTCCAGAATCAGTCTGAGGCGCAAATTCCATTCCTGTTTAAGCATCATGCAGCGATCGCAATTGAAGCGGGAGACGAAATTCTGCTCCCCGACTGTTGGGTAGAACCTGCATTTTTGGAGTTCAGCAAAATTATTGGTCAACCTGGAAAAACCCGCTTTCCTGAGGCGATCGCCGTTAATGGGGAGTCTGTTGATCTGCGTATTATTCCACCACCCTCCTCTCAACTTCAAGAGTTTTATTACAGTTCTGATTTATCCAGTGGCTACTGCGGCATTCGTCATCAACGCAGCCAGTCTGCTTTGCTCATGACGTTTGATACTGCTGATTTTCCTTATGTCTGGATGTTCCAAAGTTATGGCGGGTGGCGTGATCATTATGTGGTTGTAGTAGAACCCTGCACCAATATGCCCTCTGATCTGGAGGAAGCGCATCGTCTGAACACGGCTGCATTCCTGAATCCTCAGGAGAAACAACGTCGCACACTGACTTTGCAATTGCAGCGCGATCGCTCTTCCTAACTCTTTAAGAGCCAGCACAAACAGAATCAGATTAACTAGCGTTTGACTCCACAAAATGCCACCCAGCCTGGATTAGCATTTCCCTTTTGAGACGCATAGTATCCCGGTACGTGATGCACCTGAAATGCCTCAGGTGCAAACCCTGCTTCTAAAGCGTAAGTAGGAAAATCATCAAACTTTGACGAAGCAAGATAGGGTTCTGAATTTGCCCAGACTTCAGTATCACGGAAATACCGAGCAGCTAGTGTGGGAGGCTGAAGAAATAATTTGCTCTCCAAATGCACCATAATTCCCCCCGGCTTTAGCAAGCGATAGCTTTCCGCAAACACTCGCTTTCTTGCTACTCCAGGAATTTCGTGTAAAAGAATGTGGCTTACTACTAAATCAAAAGACTGATCGGGGAATTCAGTACTTTCAGCGTTTTGTTGAGAGAAATGCACCGTTTGGTTCAAGACTCTTGCACGGGCGATCGCATATCTCAACAATGACGACCCTAGATCAATTCCCCAAACCTGGGCTTGGGGATAGGTCGATGCATAGGGTAATGTGCTGTGACCCACAGAACACCCTAAATCTAAAATCATGCGAGGCTGAAAATCTGGATAGTGCTGTGCCAAGACCTGATGAATCAAGGTTTGACCCAGTTCGTCATTGAGAGGTCCAAACCACCCACGCCCATATAGAAAAACGCCGTGGTCGTACAGCACTCCTGAGCCAAAACTGTCCTCAGGCTCGTGGAGATAGCCCCCTGGCATTCGGTGGATGTTGGTTTTACGTTGGTGGATGGGAATGTCCAGATCTGGATTCAGTTCCAGTTCTCCTTTCCCCTCTAAATGTTTTTGATAGACCGCTTCAAGGCGGTGTCGATCCTCATCGATTGCTGTCAACACATTCGCCCACAACCGATCTTGAAATACACCACGACGATAGTTAGTTTCTTTTACCTCAGGAGACTCATCTAAAATTTGGCGAACCTTGAAGTATAGTTTGTCTTGATCCGCTTCATCAGGATAAGCAGAGGTGATCTCAACTGTCTTACTCTGAAACAGTTGAAACATAGAGTTCCAAAAGTCTTTAATTTCACCAGCAAGCTTTAAGTCATCTTCAGGAGAATGAGCTTGGGGAAGCAAGTCATGCTGGTGTTGGGGACAAAGAAAAACCATAGTGTTAATCAGAACTCCACCTTGTATCCAACATAACCTATGTATCTTAAGCAATAGCTAAAAAGTACAAAGTCGTAATAATGGAGTACTTTATCTAAAGCTAACGGCTAGCCTCTCAACAGTTAAGTGTATTGGAATTGGTTATACACTCCTGGTACAACTCAATTCTTTTTGCTGCTCACATTGATGTCACTCCTTCTAAAAACTGCATCACAGTTCGATTGAATGGCTCAGGAAATTCCATCCAACAATTATGTCCGCCACGCTCTAATATCACTAACTCAGCTTTTGGAATTCTGGCAGCAAGTTCTTCTGAAAACTGCATAGGAATGAAGATCTCATCTCTGCCAATTAATACCAAAGTCGGAACTGAGATTTCGTTGATTTGCGATCGCGTGTCATGCTGCATCAGCGCAGCAACCTGTCCAGCGAAACCGTGAATAGATAGTGGGTAAGGATGATTGAGCGCACGGTCAACCGAAGCTGCTACAGTTTCATCATGTTCAAAAAACTCATTAGTGTAAACCCACAAAAAGCTATCCCTAGTAGAGATTTCTAAAGACACATTTTCGTTGAGCATTCTCAACCAGATCTGCACTAAATGTTTTGCTCGGGCAGGAAATTGGGCAGCTGTTGCGGCTAGCAGCAGGCTTCTCACTAACTCAGGATATTTCAACGTCATAGTCTGAGCAATCATACCCCCCATTGAAAAGCCCAAAATATGAGCGTTATCCACATTCAAAAACTTCATTAAGGCAGCAGCGTCATCTGCCATCATCTCGGTTGAGTAAGCCTCATTAGGAGCATCAGTTTGCCCAACACCACGATTATCGAACACGATGACTTGATATTTCTGCGAGAGAACAGGAATTTGGTTGAACCATGTGCTGCTATCCATGCTCAAGCCATGAATCAAAACTACAGGTTCACCGCTGCCGTGAATCTCGTAATACATCTCGATATCACCAATCCTGGTTCTAGGCATTCTGCATTCCCATTGCGGCAACAATGTTCCTATTCTGCCTCAGCCTCTCTCGATTGAGAATGAATGATTTTGCTCAGGATTGCTGGCGATCGCCTCTCACCGTTCCTCTTCAAACTATGCCCTAACTAACTCTATCAAGTGAGATTCAGCCCCCCATCTGAAACTAAAATCTCTCCTGTCAGATAGTGGCTTGAAACTAACATCGAAGCCACTTGCGCGATTTCCTCTGGTTGTGCGCCACGACCCATCGGAGATCGCTCCTCCCAAAGTCTTCGTGCTGCTGTCCAATCTTTGCTCATTGGGGTGTCAACTAAACCTGGCGCGATCGCATTCACACGAATCTGTGGTGCTAGACTCACCGCAAGTAGCTTTGTCATGTGGTTCAGAGCAGCTTTACTAGCAGAATATGGAATTGAGGCTCCTTTGGGGCGAATACCCGCATGAGAACTAATGTTGAGAATGCAGCTAGGACAGGCAGAACTTGATGACTGACGTAGGGCAGTTTCAGCCTCAGCAATGAGCGTCCAAGGTGCAATAACATTAACCTCATATAGATTGCGCCAGATCTCCGGTGAGGCTTCCTTGAGAGACCGATGTGGAATCGTGGCACTCATCCCTGCATTATTGACCAATACATCCAGCCGACCATGATGCGACAGAACCTCAGTAATCAAATTACGAGACTGGTTTTGGTCAGATAGATCCGCCTGAAAATAAGATGAACCAGGATGCGCTTCTGCTAATGATCGTCCAACCTGCACCGAAGACTTGGAATGAAAAGAAACAGCAAACCCATCTTCGGTAAGTTGTCTGGCGATCGCTAGCCCTATCCCAGATGTCGAACCCGTGACAAGGGCAACTCTTTGTAATGAATACTTCTTTCTCACCATTAATTCACATGTTGCAAAAGTGAGTGAGACGTTGAGGGTTACAAGTCTGCGGTCATGCCTTCGCGACGTAGGGCTTCAAGTTCGGCAGCAGTGAATTCGCCCAGAGCAACTTCTTTTTCTAGATGGTGACGTAGGTGAGTGCGAATTTCTTGAAGGCGGCTGTCTTCAGGTTGGCGAGGACGCTTTAGCGGAATGTGAATGGTTTCAACGATGCGTCCGGGGCTGCCAGAGAACAGCACAATTTGATCTGCCAGGGCGATCGCCTCATCCAGATCGTGAGTCACCATGACAACGGTTGCCTGGGCATGGTGCCACATTGCCAACAGATAGCGCTGCATTACCCGACGAGTTTGATAGTCGAGGGAAGAAAAAGGTTCGTCCATCAGGAGAACCTGTGGATTGAGTACCAAGGCACGGGCGATCGCTACTCGCTGACGCATTCCGCCGCTGAGTTCACGCGGTAGTTTGTGGGCATGGTCAATGAGCCCCACATCCGCGAGCAGCCTTCCGGCTCTGAGGCGGCGTTCGTGTCGAGAAATTCCTTGAGTGCGTAGCCCAAAGGCGACATTGTCCTGCACCGTCATCCACTCAAACAAGTTGTGGTGCTGAAACACAATTGCTGTTTCGGGTCCGGGTCGGGTGATCGGTCTGCCGCCCAGCAGTACGCGCCCGGTCGTCGCTGGAATCAGGGCAGCGGCAATTTCTAATAGCGTTGTTTTGCCACAGCCAGAGGGACCAATCAGCGCAGTGAATGAGCCTGAAGGTACAGTGAGATCGACATCCACCACAGCAGGATGCCCTGCATACACTTTGGAAACTTGCTCAAAGCAAAGTTCAGCCATTTGTCCTGCCTTTGCTCCGGGCTTCCCACCAGAGCAGCCGCCGCTGAATCAGCAAAATCAGGCGATCGATCGCAAACCCCAACACGCCAATCGTAATGATGCCCGTCATCACCAGTCGCATGTTGAACTGCTGCTGCCCCAAAATGATCAGCGCTCCCAGTCCAGAGTTGATTCCGGCCATTTCACCCGCCAAAACAGCCATCCAAGCTGCAAAAAAGTTGACTCGTACAATGGTCAACAAACTGGGAGCCGTTGCAGGCAATACAACCCAGAGCCAGAGCCGGTGTCCCCTCGCTCCGAGGCTTCTGGCGGTTTTAATTAGTTCTTGTGGCACGTTCTCGATCGCCGCTGCGGTTGCTAGCGTCATGACTGCAAACACGCCCATGAACACGACAAAAATGGCGGACTGGTCGCCAATTCCTAAAAGCGCGATCGCCACGGGCACCCAGGCAACTGGGGCGATCGGAGCGATCGTTTGAATCATTGGCAGAATCAGTTGTCGCACGGGGTTAACAACTGCTAGCACCGTTCCCAGCGGGATGGCCGCAATCAGTCCCAGAATCAGTCCAATCAAAACTCTAGCTAGAGTTTTGACGATCGCCTCCCCATACGTCACCTGCTGCGGCCCGATTCCTGCTGCGCCGGGTCCTTGCAGAATGTAAGGAATCACCACGCTGGGCGGCGGCAAAATTCGAGGATTGAGCACCTCGGTTGCTGCCCCAATTTCCCAAGCTAGTGCCAAAATAATCCAAGCCAGCACAAAAGATAGCCCAGGCATCAAACGGCGCAAGCGCCCTCGCGCAAAAGGAGCGATCGCCGGAGATGCCCAGGCGGGTACGGAAGTGGATGGGGAGTCAGCGGGAGGCATGAATTAAGCCGTTTGCAGTGAAGTTTCCTGAACTGAGCCGTCAAAGATCTCGTCAATCAGGTTGGTCTGGTCAGGCTCTAAGTAACCCAAATCTGCCAGGAAGTCAATGCCATTGCGAAGACTCTCAACTCCGGCTTCATCCATGATCGGTTGGGGGACTTGACGTTTCAGGGCGGGAGCTAGAATAGACGCTTCTGAGCCGTAGAGAGGTGCTAATTCAGCGATCGCCTCCTCGTAGTTTGCATTCAGGTCTTCTGCCGACTGCCGCAGCACCGCCAGATAGTCAGCCAACATGTTTGGCTCTTTAGAAATGAAGCTATCAGTGGAGTTGATCACACAGTCTGAAGCCTCCGGCCCCCAGGCTCCGTTAGAGTCGCCCAGATAAGTTCCATCTGCTTGAGATACCACCGTTTCAGCGTAGGGTTGCGCTAGCGAACACACATCCACACTTTCTTCAATCAGTGCCTCACCCATGCCCACCATACTGGGGAAGAAAGTCATTTCATAGCCAGAATAGTCTACGCCCAACTTCTTCAAATGCCCATAGACCACTAATTCTAGGGTATCCAGTTGCAGTGTTCCAATTCTCAAACCCTGCCCCGATGCTTGCTTCAGCTCATCCAGGTTTTTTACAGAACCGTTGCGACCCACTAGCTCAATTCCGCCCTTACCCGAACCGCAGATAATCTTGAGGCTATCGGTTCCCTGGGCATAAGCGGCTACCGTATTCGTCCAAGGGTTGTGGATCACGTCTTGAGAACCTGCGACCAGTGCCTGCAAATTTTCGCCCGGCCCGTTGAACTGGGTCAGTTGAACATTCAGCCCAGCGTCAGCAAACATGCCCCGCTGATTAGCTAGCAGCAAATGAGACACACAGCCCGCAGGCAAATGACCGACTCGCAATACGGTACCGCTACCGCTGCCTTCACTCGCTGCTGGAGATTCGGTCCCCCCTTCTGAAGCTCCGTTTCGTTGGGAGGCACAATTTGCAGTGATGAATGCCATAGACGCCAGACAGCAACTCCGAATAAATCCTCGTCGGTTGAGAGAACCAATGGGATGAAATAGATCGTTGCTCACTGCTGATCTCAAACCCTTTTTGCCCAATCTCTTGCCCATTCCCATACCAGACCTCTCTTAATGATTAACTGTTCTGGCTGCTTGAGCCAATATTTGAAACTATGAGAACCTGAGCTTTCTCCTACCAATTCAACTAATAAATTTAACTCATTGAAGCATTCAGATCTGCCTCTCAGAGTTGAATGTACATGGGAAAGCTCCTCAAAAAGCTGAAGTTTCAGCTAACAGGAAAATCTAAATTAAAAGACCTTAAAGGATGGAATTCCCTGTCATAGTTTTACGTACTCACTTCTACAAGTCCATTATTTTAAGCTTGTCTTAAGCGATCGCCCCAACCTCATTTCTCCTTATTTTCCAGATTGGAATGCAGTACTACTGAGTTACATTGAGAACTGAACCGTGCAGAGATTGGTAGCTACGCCCTGTAGAGAATCAAAGACATTCTAAGCATCTCACTTAGAACGCTGTGGACAGGAAAGGATTTGGCTCTGGCACTCAATATTCACCCGACTGTGTGAGTTGCTTTTGTACAAATAATGCTACAGCAAATGGTCTCTTTCAGTTGGCAAACGATGGAATTGTTACATGGAATACATCCGGTGCCATCTCAACAATTCGTTAATATTATGAATGAATTGTATGATCACCGTGAAAGTAGAGCAACTTAGCAGAGAATGTTTGTCTTGATTGGCATAAAGCTATTAGAATCTTGTCAACAAGATATGGTGACCAGTCTATAGCTTGGAGTCTATAGCTTGAAACAATTCTTTCAATGTACACAGGGCTACAAATCAATTAATAGACCAGTCGTTATAGTATTATTTTCTTGTTCTCACCGTGAACCAACCCACTAACACCAAAACCCGAATGATTACCGCGACGGCTGAACTGCTTCAAGTTCAGGGCTATCATGCCACTGGGCTGAACCAGATCACCCAAGAGAGCAACACGCCAAAAGGCTCTCTCTACTTCCACTTTCCAGGAGGTAAGGAGGAATTGGCGATCGCTGCTATTGAGGCGGCAGGCGCAGAAGAAAGCCAGAAGATTGAGGCTGTGCTGAATTCACAGGAAGATGTTGGAGACGCTGTTCAAGCCTTTACTCAGCTTTTGGCTGAGGGAATGCTCAATTCTGACTTCCGTAAGGGTTGCCCCGTCGCAACCGTGGCGATCGAAACTTCATCAACCCATGAATCTTTGCGCCGCGTTTGCGAACAGATCTACATGCATTGGTTTGAGCTAATCGAGCAGCGGCTTTTGATGGCTGGCTTCAATCCGGCTGAAACCCGAACTTGGTCCACCTTGATTTTGGCATCGGTGGAAGGCGCATTGCTGCTGAGCCGCAACCAAAAAAGTGTTCAACCACTAGAGATTATTGGTGAACACATCAAAACCTTGATCAACCAAGCAAAACCTCAGCATCAGCCCCAACAAAATTTTAGTCAGTTGAATTCAGTGAGTTGAGTTCGATTGTGAGTTTACTCCAATTGAGTTTCAATGGTGAGCTAAATTCACTCTGATTTTAACGATTCGGTCGTGTTTCCCTGTTGTAGTTTTTACGTTCTATGTATTGCCGTTAGCTTATAGTGAATAGCTCACAGCAAATGACAATTGACAAAGCTCAAACAAAGCTTAAAAGGTTGCCTTTGGGTTAATTAAGAACAGACAAAACCGCTTAACTCAGCAATAGAATCAGGCTGTCGCATCTTCATTTACCTCTTCGTTCCTTTGCCGCAAAGTTATGGTTCACCACGTCTTAAAGGCAACTTGTGACACTGTTCATTTAGGGGGTTTTTCTCCCAAGCTTAAGCCCGCTCTGGTCATTGATTCGGGTGATAGCATCGATGTTGAAACCTATACGGGCTATTACGTGTATGAGCAAGCCCCTGAAGAGTTTGTCAACGCCGAATTTTTAGAAATTTGTCATAACTTGCCTGCGGAACGCAAGATTGATGTCGGACCGCACTTAATGACTGGCCCTATTTTTGTTAATGATGCAGAGCCAGGAGACGTGCTGGAGGTGAGGCTCAATGCGATTAGCCCTCGGCTGCCTGTCGGGTTCAATGCGATTCGTCCGGGCTGGGGTGCTCTAGCAGAGCGGTTTACCGAAGCCAATCTCAAGTTTATTCGACTTGATCTAGAGAAGGGTGTAGCAGAGTATCCAGAAGGCAGTGGTATTCAGATCCCAATTCGGCCAATGTTTGGCATCTTGGGGGTGGCAACTCCAGAAGACTATAGCTCGATTCCACCAGGAGCTTATGGCGGCAATATCGATAATCCTGAACTGCAAGCAGGTTCTCGGCTGTTTCTGCCTACTTTTTTGCCTGGTGCGCTGTTTTCGATTGGGGATGGTCATTCGGCTCAAGGCGATGGGGAAGTTTGCGGCACTGCGATCGAAACGTCGATGAATGGCAGCATCGAGCTAATCGTCCGCAAAGATCTGAAGCTAACCACACCGATGGCAGAAACCCCAACCGACATTATGACGACGGGCTTTGCTGAGACGCTAGATGCCGCCTTTGAGATGGCGCTAGAGAGCATGGTCAACTTTATTGCCGCATTTGCTAACATCTCAGCGCAGGAAGCCTATTGCCTGTGCAGCCTTGCCGCCAATTTTAGGGTGACTCAGGTGGTGAATAGTCCCCAGCGTGGCGTACACGGGCTACTGCCCAAGTCAATTTTTGCTAACCGTAGAATAAGTTTGTAAGTTTAAGCCTTAACTGATTAGTGCAGATCTAAATATCAGCCTGAATATCAGTTTTGAGTAATAGTTTCCCTGGGGCGATCGCTCTATTCCTGATCGCTCACTCTATCCTAAAGGTGGTTTATCCATGTCACTTGTCACTAATGGTTCTCAGCAGACCCGTGTGATTAAAAGCGATGAAGAAGCGATCGCTGTTGCTCAAGAGCTTGCCGACGAATTTGCGATCGGTGCTTCCAAGCGTGATCAGGAGCGAATTCTCCCCTACAACGAAGTTGAAAAGCTTTCCCAGAGTGGCTTGTTAGCAATCACCGTCCCCAAGGAGTATGGGGGGGCGTTCGTCTCTAATGTGACGCTCATGGAAGTGTTGACCATTCTCACGGCTGGAGATTCCAGCCTTGGTCAGCTACCGCAAAACCATCTTTACTCCGTTGAGGCTCTGCGGCTCGATGGCACCGAAACCCAAAAACAGTTTTTCTTTAGCCAGATTCTTAACGGAATGCGCTTTGGCAACGCCTTTTCAGAGCGAGGCACCAAGAATGTAGCTGACCTGAAAACTAAGCTAACCCGCTCTGGTGATGATTACCTCCTTAATGGTCAGAAGTTCTACTCTACCGGAGCGCTGTTTGCTCACTGGATTCCGGTACTGTGTGTGGACGAAGAAGCAGGCGAAGGCAGAACCTCGATCGCCCACATTCCCAAAGAGACCAAAGGAGTCACTGTCATTGATGACTGGTCTTGCTTTGGGCAAAAAGGAACGGGCAGCGGCACCACTATTTTTGAAAATGTCCCCGTCAAAGCAGAACATGTTTTACCCCACTATCTCGCTTTTGAACGCCCGACCTGCATGGGCTCGTTTGCTCAAATTATGCACGCAGCAGTCGATGTGGGGATTGCCCGTGATGCCATGCGTGAGACGATTCAGTTTGTTCGCAAAAACCCGCGCCCCTGGATCGACAGCGGCGTAGACTACAGCTACCAAGACCCGCTGCTAATTCACAAAATCGGTGAAATGGAGCTGAAACTTCACGCAGCCGAGGCGATCTTGCGACGAGCCGCAGAATTCATGGATCGCACCTTTGCTGATATGAATGAAGAAACAACGGCTGCAACTTCGATCGCTGTTGCTGAATCGAAAGCAATGGCTGAGGAAGCCGTCATCTTTATCACCAACGCCTTCTTTGAAGTCAGCGGCACCAAATCGACACTCCAGCAACTCAATCTCGATCGCCACTGGCGTAACGGCCGCGCCCACACGCTGCACGACCCTTCTCGCTGGAAATATCACGCGGTCGGCAACTACTATTTGAATGATGCAAAGCCACCTCGTCACGGCTGGATCTAAGGACCCGAAGGGGCGTTTCGCGAAACGCCCCTTCGGGTCCTGTTGCCCTACCTTAGGGGATTAAGGACGAAACAGGTGAGAATGCTCTGGGTTATAGAGGCGCGATCGCGCTTCTACACCTTCCCCCTGTCCATCTACCCCTCTTAATGCCGGACTGATTAAATACATCGTCGTCCGGATCAGCTTCTCCTGCTCGGTCACAGCTGCTATCTGGTCGAGCGGCACAATCCAAATTTTCTCGTCTGGCCAACCTATGCGAAAACATACCGCAACTGGAGTATCTGCTGGATAGTGCTGCAACAACTTTGCTTCAGCTGCTTGAATGTGTCGCGCACTGAGATACAGACACAGGCTTGCTTGATGAGTGGCTAAGGATGCCAATTCCTCTGCCTCTGGCACCTGAGTGCGTCCGCTAATCCGGGTCAGGATGATCGTTTGCACCAGTCCGGGCACAGTCAACTCAACCTTCAGCTTTGCCGCCGCTGCCTGAAATGCGCTGATGCCCGGAATCACCTCAAACGGAATTTCTGCCGCTGCTAGCGCCTGCATTTGCTCGTGAACGGCACCGTATAGCGTCGGGTCACCAGAGTGGAGACGAATGACGGATTTGTGCGATCGCACCCGTTCCACCATCAGCGGCAAAATTTCCTCCAGCGTCTTATCTGCCGTCCGCACGACTTCCGCATCAGGACGCACGATTTGCAGAATTTGCCTGGGCACCAGTGAATCCGCAAACACAACTACATCTGCCCGAGCCAACAGCTTTTGCGCTTTTACCGTTAACAGATCTGGATCACCCGGACCAGCACCGACAATATACACACCTGGTGTGAGCACATGAGCATCCGGTGCATTGAGTTCATCGACATCCACAACAGCTTTAGCAACAGTCATCAAACCTACAGTCCTCAAATCCAGGTCGTTCAGCAATTCTACTTTAAAGCCAACATGAACTTCTTCTAAGGAACCATAAACTGCATAAATGCTTCCGGATCAGACTCGCCCGATCGGTATAGAGGAATGGTAGATGCACCCTGATTAAAACCCCGAAGTTAACTCTTCGGGGTTTTTCTTTTTTGATAACGGAAACTTACTTTGATATGCTTCAGGAAGTAGGAATGCTGAGTACAGATCGAGAAATACGATGCTTCCTGGATAATTTTACAAAGACTAGATAAATCTCAAGGAGTCTCCGGATTTACCCTCTTCAATTGGTATAGAGGAATGGTAGATGCACCCTGATTAAAACCCCGAAGTTAACTCTTCGGGGTTTTTCTTTTTTGATAATGAAAACTTACTTTGATATGCTTCAGGAAGTAGGAATGCTGAGTACAGATCGAGAAATACGATGCTTCCTGGATAATTTTACAAAGACTAGATAAATCTTAAGGAGTCTCCGGATTTACCCTCTTCAATTGGTATAGAGGAATGGTAGATGCACCCTGATTAAAACCCCGAAGTTAACTCTTCGGGGTTTTTCTTTACTAATGCAAAACTGAAGTTTTGATGGCGATCGCTCAGCTAATTTAGGCTGTCTAATTAGTCCACACCTGATGATTGCAAACGTTAGTATCTGCTGTTGGGTTAACTTACGATGCTGCTTCGTCTTCTTCGTCTTTTACCCCTTTAGGTTGAGTAATTTGTGTGGCATAAATTTCTACATCTTGCTGAATAATTTGCTCGACCTGGCTAGCAAAGACGTTAAAAGCCTCTTCGTGAGTTTTGTAGGGCAGGTAGGGTCCACTCAATTCAAAAAATTGCCAGCCCTGGGTTTTGAGGGATTCTACGCTGCGTCTGTAGTTGCGCCACCGATCGCCATAGTTAAAAAATTGTTCAGTTGCAGCGCTGATCGCCACGACTTGACTCAGCACAAAAGCAGACCAGCTAATCGCATCTCGAATATAGAGAGCTGAGTTGGTTTGATTCGTTTCTGGATTGCCGGGGTTAAGGATGCCCGCACTGACGCTGCTTAAACTGACTAACGCTGGAATGATTACACCACCAATAATGGTCGTCAAACGAAGCCTGTAATAAAGGTCACGCGCTCGTCCGGCGCGTCCTTCCATCCAAAGAATTTGGTCAAGCCAGCGCGATCGCAAATAGTGTTTTTGACGATCCTTTAGCTCCAGATTTTCAAACAATTCACCAAAGTCTTTTTGTAAAAATTCTCGATAAGGATCTTTCTTAGCCACAATTTACTCCTTAGCAAGAAAGGCTTGTTTAATCTTTTTGAATAATGTCCTAAAGTCCGTTGTCAAGTCTATGGCTTGCACTAGCCCAGATGATATCAGGTCTTCGGCTCGTTGATCGGTTGCTTTACCCCGTAAAACGGCAGCCAGTACGTCTGCTGTACGTCCACTACCCGCAATCACAACTACAGGTCGCCCTTCTTGAATATTTTGAGACGCGTCTTTCCAGGTCACCTCTCCCCCATTGATCAAGATGACTATTGAAGGTTGAGAGTCAGCTAAGGTTGAGGCAATTTTGGCAATCCAGGGAGATTCATCTCCCCAACTAGAGCCCGGAACTAAAGCAAAATGCGTATGATTTGGCTCTAGCAGAGAGGCCTCATCGGATGCATTCGAAGCGTTAGGCAACGTCGCCAACCCAATCGGGGCAACACCAATCAAGGGAAACGAGGCGTTAATTTGGGTGCGGGCTTCTCCCATCAGTTTCATAATGCCTGCGTCGGTGCCACCATCAACCACAAAGGTTTTCATGTCCTTTGCTAGAGGAGCCAACACTTTCACAAACAATGCCTGCACTCGCCTGCGGTCTGCATCACTCAACTTACTCGCACCGCCGACTACCACCAAAACGGGACCTGGACCTTGCAAGCCGAGTTGGTTGAGCGCATCTGGTAAATCAGCATCTCGTTGGAGGTGAATTGCTTGTGCCGTTCGACCGTTTGCAAACGTTAGTTGAAAGCTTTGTTCCATGTAGAGGTGAAAAATAAAATACCCATTAGCTTATCGCTTTATCGCATTCTGATTGAATTTTTGCATCCTGATTTTTGAAGTATGCCCTAAAGCAGATTGAAATAGTTAATTTTTGTGCGAGCGGGGCACGAAAACTCAACGTTGACCAAGCAAATGTTGACCAAGCAGACTCTAGAGCCTCTCTAAGTGCGATCGCAAAGTCGGGATCAAAAACTGCGTTAACGTATGCGCGTCAACGCCGAATTCAGTTCGTTCTTGGGCAGCTTGAATGCCTGCTTGAGCGTGCCACCAAGTCGCAGTTTGAACGATCGCTTCTGCTGAGGTGGAATGAGCGATCGCCTGTGCTAGTAGACCACCCAGCAAGCCAGTCAAAACATCGCCACTGCCGCCACGGGCCAGGGCCGGAGTGCTTTCAGGGTTTACCCAGACGATGCCTTGAGAATTGGCGATCGCGACTCGTGCGCCTTTGAGCAGCACAACTGCCTTGCTTTGCTGGGCGGCTGAACGAACGGCCGTAATGCGATCGCCCAGTTGCTCACCCAGATTGGGAAAAAGCCGCTTAAATTCGCCGGGGTGAGGCGTGAGAATTGTAGGTGCATGCCGCTGAGCAATTTGGGGCATCCGGGCTTGGTTTGCCAGAATGTTTAATCCATCTGCGTCTAAAACGAGTGGGCGATCGCTAGCGAGAACTTGCTCTACAACGGAGTCAGCATTTTGGGTCAGACCCGGACCACAGGCGATCACACTATATTTGCTCAGGTCGGTTTCGTCGGGCAGTTGGGCGATCGCACCCGATTCGTCTTCGACACAGCCCAGCGTCAAGGCATCGGGGAGTTGGGAAATCAAAATAGATTTGAGCGATTCGGGCACGGCAATGGAGAGCATCCCGACGCCACTGGCTCTTGCTGCCAGAGAAGTTAGAACGGCAGCACCCATATACTGACGGGAACCGCAGATCAGCAACAAATGCCCCTGCTTGTACTTGTGGGTGGTGGGCGATCGCGCAATCGAGAGGGGCGCGATCGCCGTTCTTGCCGTAATTCGATATAGCTCAGGGGTGCCCAGTATCGCCTGAATATCGGCAAGCGGCAGGTCAATGTCGATTAACTCAGCCGTTCCTATATGTTTCAATGCCTGATCTTGCAGAAATGCAAGTTTCCACAAACCCAAGCAAAAGGTGCGATCGGCACGAACCGCAGTGCCTAAAGCCTCCCCGGTATCGGTATGGATGCCAGAAGGCAGGTCAATGCTGAGAACGGGCTGAGTCCACTGATTGATATGGTTGATGGCATCGGCGATCGCCCCTTCTAACGTTCGGGTCAGCCCATACCCAAATAGCCCATCGATCAACAAATCACAGGTTTCTAAAGCGGTGAACTGATCAGAGCAGGGAATGCCTAAACTGGCAGCATATTGGGCATGGTGATCAGTCAATTCCTTGAGCTTGGTTAGCGGTTGGTAGAGCGTGACTTTGTAGCCCCGAAAGTGAAGCTCACGGGCAATGACCAGCGCATCACCGCCATTGTGTCCTGGTCCAACCAGAATGCCAATGTGGGAAGCTTGCGATCGCGGATAGAGCGCCTGAATCCGCTGGGCAAGGAGCCCACCCACCTTTTCCATCAGCGCTGCCACGGGCATCCCTGCCGCAAATACCCGCGCCTCGATTTCTGCCATTTGGTTGGCGGTGACCGCAAAGTGCTGGATTTGCTCTAGCCGTAGGACGTTCAGCACAATTCACAACTCAAAACTTCCTAACGCCTATAGTAAACTCTGGCATCCATACCAAAGTCTCTAAAGTAGCGATTCCAACGAGTGGCTGCACTGCGGTTGGCAAAGGGACCGACCAAGACGTGAGGTCCAAAAGGCTCTCGCCTACTTTCTGCAACTTGAGCCAGCCTTAAATTTCCACCCAGCCGCACCACTTGGGCATAAATAGCGGATATGTTGTCCGCATCTCCCGGAATGGCAACATAGTAGGAGTCATCCGGAATCGGCGTATTGGCTTGAGCAACTTCAGTGTCGCTAAAGTTAGACTGCTGTCCAGAAGCCTCTGGGTTAAACGTTGCTGCTGGCAGCAGTTCAGGGGAGGGCAGGCTAGATCCCCTTGAGGCGACTGTCTGGGTGTTTGAATTGGCTAACACCACACCTGGAACCCGGACCACCTCAGCCCCAATGCCTTGAGCAGCAAGCTCTGCAACCCGCCGTTCTGCGCTATCGGTTTGGTTAAACACGCCTGCCTGGATTACCTGCCGTCCATCGTAGTTTTGGAAGAATGCGCCTGATTCCACCCGTCTCACCTGGTTTAGCAGAAGCGGGCTGTCTCCATTGACGTAAACCAGAAAGCGTTCTGAAGCATCAGTCGAGCCAGATTGCTCTAGATCAGCAGAGTCCGGAGCCGGATCATTGTACTGTTGTGGATACTGCTGGGGTGGAGTCGGTGCGACCGGAATTTCTTCCCCAAAAGTCACAGACGGCGGCGGTGGCAGACCATCCACAATCTGCTGTGCCATCAACACGTTTCTGGGTAACGGCTCTGCCCAAGCCGGAGCAATCATCCAACCGCTTCCTAGTAGCACGGAAATTGAGATGAAGCTGAGTAGCCCCGACTGTTGCAACCTAAAAAGATGACAAGATGTAGGCGATTTGTGGTGGAGGTTGCTCATGATGCGATCGCCCCTTTTCATAAGGCTATTGAGTCGTGTTTTTGGAATTCGGACTTACCAAACGATCTAACTTGTGGTAGCAAAATTTGCAGCAAGTTTAACACGACAGCGACCCGTAAAGCGTTCATTAGAGGTTTTTAGGTTAATTCCACAACGGCTGTATCTGCTGATAGACGACTTAAGGCTCGTACAACCGCTAATCTGACGTAACCATTACATAGCACTCGTAGTCTCACCTACTTTTCTTTACCAGGTATTCAGCAAGAGCCGTTTGGACAACTCTGACACCTCTGGTGCTGTTTTTGCTTTAAGTCACCGTCTTTTGGTGGCATTTTAGACACCTCAAAGGCTCTGATGGAGGATAGCTCGCTCATGATGACATCCAGTAGTCCCACACGGGGGCAGATAGAACGTGCCTTGGCACAGCGTATCCAGGCCCTCTATCGAGAAAAATTGGGACATCGACTAGAAAAAGTTACCTGTCAATTTTTTGATGAAAAACTGGCAATCATTCTGGAAAAGTCTACGACCCACGCCGAGCAACTTTTGCTAGCCACAGAGCAAAAAGAACTTGCCGTTAAGCTGCGTTGGCAGATAGACATGGCCATCAAGCCTCAAATCAAGACCATGATTGAGGAGATCGCTGGAATTTCTGTGATTGCCTTGCTCAGCGATACGGCTTTAGAAAGTGGATTTTCTGGGCTACTCGCTGTTCTCAGCAGCCCTCCGCCGGTGCGCGACCCTGCATCAATTCCTAAAATTAGAAGGGAAAAGACACTTGAGGTAGATGAGTAGCTGCGACCGCCACTAACTCTTCAACTTCGTAAGGTTTTTTGATCAGTCCATTGCAGCCTGCCCTCACTGCTAGTTCCCCGTAAGGAGATTGACAAAGAGTTGTCACCGCAATGATGGGAGTGGCGATCGCTGTTTGCCGCAGCTGCTTTATCAGTTCAATGCCATCGATGTCGGTCAGCATGAGCTCACTCAAAATGAGATTGGGGTGCTTTTGCTGAACGACTTCTAATGCCTCTAACCCTTTTGTAGTTGATATTGACGAACAACCACATAAGCCCAGAATTTGACTAGCCAGCCATAAGCTATCTGCATTACTGTCAATCACGAGTACCAGGGATTTTTTCTCGGTTTCAGGCAAACCGCTACGAGCAAAGTGCTCCAAGTCCATCAAAAACTACTCTCAGCAGGCGTAGAATTGAGCCACCGATTACAGGGCTCAATTAAAGTTGTGGTGACGTTGTGGACGAGGCACTTCTGGGATAGGTGCAGAGAATTGGCTCGTTTGGAGGTTATCCAGTTTATTCCCTGGTGCTGGCTAGACCAAGGGATGTCAGTAGACAATCCCTATATTCTTGCAAATGAGATACTTAGAGGATAAATAATTCTTCTAAAAATGAAGAAATCTAAAGATTTTTATAGGATTTGAGAAATATTTGAGGACTTCCAGACTTGCTACAGGAAAGCTTTGTCACGATCATTTCCTTGCCCCAAGGAGTTCATTTAACCCATTGCCAAACGGTTTTGTCGCTAA
Source organism: Cyanobacteria bacterium FACHB-471 (assembly GCA_014695345.1). Classification (GTDB taxonomy): domain Bacteria; phylum Cyanobacteriota; class Cyanobacteriia; order Elainellales; family Elainellaceae; genus JAAUTN01. Next base: position 63,775 of record JACJOC010000115.1, on the reverse strand, counting down.
ATGTTAGCCTAAGTAAGGGAAAGTATGCTCAGTGTTAAACAGACCTAACCCAGCAAAAACCCAGAAAATAGGATTTTTAAAGTTAAAGTCGCCTCATCAGTTCATGGACAAAGTTGTAGTTGGGCTATCGGGTGGAGTTGACAGTTCAGTTGCGGCCGCAACACTTCATCGTCAAGGCTATGAAGTCATTGGGCTGACCCTTTGGCTCATGAAAGGGAAAGGACAGTGCTGCTCTGAAGGCATGGTAGATGCGGCTCAGCTTTGTGAGCAGTTAGAAATTCCGCACCACATCGTGGACAGTCGGGATGTTTTCCAGTCCAATATCGTAGATTATCTGGTCAGCGGTTACGGTGCTGGGATTACGCCGTTGCCCTGCTCTCAGTGCAACAAGGCAGTGAAGTTCGGTCCAATGTTGCGCTATGCCCAGGACGAATTGGGGATCGACCGGATCGCGACGGGACATTATGCTCGGATTAGCTATGATTCCCTGAGCGATCGCCACCAGCTTCGCCGCGCTGTCGATCGCAGTAAAGATCAGTCCTACTTCCTCTACGATTTGACGCAGGATCTACTGGCTCATTCCCAGTTTCCTCTAGGAGAGCAGACGAAGGTAGAAACCCGCAGACTAGCCGCTGAGTTTGGACTACATACAGCAGACAAGCCCGAAAGCCAGGATCTTTGCCTGATCGAGGCTCACGGCTCAATGCAAACTTTTCTCGATAAGTACCTGGCACCCCAAAAGGGAGACATCGTTGACCAGTCAGGACGGGTGCTGGGGCAGCACGACGGTATTCATCACTACACGATCGGGCAGCGCAAGGGACTGGGGATCGCAGCAGCACAACCTCTTTATGTCATCGGTATTGATGCAGGACGCAATCAGGTGATTGTGGGCGATCGCGACAGCACTCACCAAACTGAATGCACCGTTCAACAAGTGAATTGGGTCTCCATTGCAGCGCCAGACACACCGATCCAGGCTGAAGTTCAGGTACGCTACCGATCAGCAGCCGTTCCTGCCACCATCATTCCGCTGGAATCGTCGGAGAACGGCGCTACTCGCGTCAAGGTGATTTTTGACGAACCTCAGTTCAGCATTACCCCCGGGCAGGCAGCCGTCTGGTATCGCGGCGATCTGTTGCTTGGCGGTGGGTTAATCGAACCCCACAGCACAGTACGATAGGGGTTGGTTTTGAACTGAACCGGGATCAGTGCTGCTTGCTCAGCCTGATCACATGCTGCTAACCTCTTTACCTCGACTTCAATGACTCAGCACGTAGACAACATCGCCCCGCACGGCGGGCATCTGATTAATCGGGTGGCGACTCCAGAGCAACGCCAGCAATTTTTAGCAGAGGCAGATGCTTTACCTAGAGTGCAGCTAGACGAACGCACCACGTCTGATCTGGTGATGATTGCGATCGGTGGGTTCAGCCCTTTGACCGGATTTATGAATTCGTCAGACTATGAAGCCGTCGTCACGACAATGTACCTGGCTAATGGTTTGCCCTGGTCAATTCCGGTTACGCTCTCGGTGACGGAGGCGATCGCAGAACCCCTCAAAGAAGGCAGCAAAATTCGCCTGGATGATCCCAATGGTGAGTTTGTCGGCATCCTGGAGCTAGAGCAAAAATATCGTTACGACAAGGTCAAGGAAGCCGTCAACGTTTATAAAACAGACGACGAAGCGCATCCGGGTGTGAAAGTGGTCTATGAGCAAGGACCAATCAATTTGGCAGGTGCAGTTTGGCTGTTGCAGCGTGATCCCCATCCTTTCTTTCCTACCTATCAGGTCGATCCGGTTGACTCGCGATCGCTATTTCGTGAAAAAGGCTGGAAAACCATTGTCGGATTCCAAACGCGCAACCCAATTCACCGTGCCCATGAGTACATTCAAAAATGCGCTTTAGAAACTGTGGATGGACTGTTTCTCCACCCATTGGTTGGGGCTACCAAGAGTGACGATATTCCGGCTGACGTGCGGATGCGTTGCTACGAAATTATGCTGAAATACTATTTCCCCCAGGATCGCGTAATTCTGGCAATTAACCCAGCCGCAATGCGGTACGCTGGCCCCAGGGAAGCGATTTTTCACGCTTTAGTGCGGAAAAACTATGGCTGCACTCACTTTATCGTCGGTCGGGATCATGCTGGAGTAGGTGATTATTACGGCACTTACGATGCTCAATACATCTTCGACGAATTTGATCCCACCGCGTTGGGGATCAGTCCGATGAAGTTTGAACACGCCTTTTACTGCACTCGTACCCAGTCAATGGCGACGACAAAAACTAGCCCCAGTACGCCCGAAGAACGAATTCATTTGTCTGGAACAAAGGTTCGTCAACTGCTGCGTCAAGGTGAGTTACCACCCCCTGAGTTTTCTCGCCCTGAAGTTGCAGCAGAGCTGGCACGGGCAATGAAGGTTGCGGCAGAAGTTTAGTCATTCGTCGGGTTAGCAACGCAGAAGTTTAGCAGCGTAGAGGATTCAGTGGGACTAAAGCGTCGAGCTTTCTTACAGCAAGCTGGTTTAACACTGTTTGCCCTGGGGAGCAGTGAGGCGGCATTGTCTCTAGTGATAGACCGATACCAACAGGCACTCGCTCAGCCAACGAATCGCAAGTTGGCACTGCTAGTCGGCATTAACCAATATCCTGAGCAAGTTTCCGATCGCTCCACCTATGCCCTAAATGGTTGCATCACGGATGTTCAGCTTCAGCGAGAACTGCTGATTCACCGCTTTGGCTTTCAGCCCAGTGACATTCTGACGCTGACCGACCAGCAGGTAACCCGTGAAGCGATCGAAGCTGCTTTTCTCACGCATTTGACAGAGCAAGCTCGACCTGGTGATGTGGTGCTTTTTCACTTCAGCGGGTTTGGCAGTCAGATCAAGCTGGGAGAGAATGGTGAACTGGTTCAAAATAGCTTGGTGCCAGTTGATGGCGTTTTGCCTACTGAGGAAAGTCCATATATTAATGATTTGCCGGAGGAGACACTAGGGTTACTACTGCGATCGCTCTCCACTGAGCAAGTCACTGCGGTGCTAGACACTAGCTATGCTGACCCCAATCGAGCTATCCAGGGCAACCTGCGGGTTCGCTCTCGTCCCACTACGCCTAACGGTTGGCTTGCCCCAGCGGAACTGGAATTTCAGGCACAGTTGCGCGGTCGGGTGAGAATTTCCCAAGAACAAAGTCAGTCCCAATGGCGAACGGGTCAGTTGCCCGGCATTGTCTTAATGGCAACGGGACCAAATCAAGTTGCAGCAGAAGGACAATGGAATGGATTTAGCGCCGGATTGTTTACCTATGCGCTGACGCAGCACCTCTGGGGCGCAACACCTGCCAGTACACTCCAGCTCACTCTGGGACTCACCGCTGGATCTGTCGAGCAACTGGTCGGCAAAGAACAACAGCCGTATGTCTTGGGGCAAAAGAGCCAGAATCCATCCCTATCGCCTTACTACCTTAAGTCTGATGCTACAACGACTGCTGATGGTGTGGTTACGGCAATCGAGGAAGACGGTAAAACAGTCCGGCTGTGGCTGGCTGGACTTCCCGCAGCGGTACTAGAAAATTACGGACAAAATTCACTCTTGTCACTAGTTCCGTCGAATGCTCAGCCCGGTGAAAAGATTCAGCTGCTTGAGTCTGTTGTTGCGGACGTTGAAACGACCTCATCGGCAGACAAGCAACTACTTCAGATTCGCAGCCGTGAAGGTATATCAGTTAGAGCAAGAATTTCTGCTGCTTCTAGCACCATGCCGCTGCAAGTGGGGCAGCTAGTCCAGGAATCGGTGCGAGTTTTGCCACGCAATATCAATTTGACTGTGGCGCTAGATTCTAGCCTGGAGCGAATTGAGCGGGTAGATGCGACAAGCGCTTTTGCGACAATCCCCAGGGTGACGGCGATCGCCGCTGGTGAGCAATCTGCAGATTATGTTTTTGGCAAAACTCAATTAGGTGCTCCAACCCTGGCTGCATCGTTGACCGCATCCTCGCTTGAAGCAGGAGACTTGGAGCCAAGACAGCCAGTGAATGGTGATTTACCTGCTCCTAAAAGCAGTTATGGTTTATTTCACCTGGGGCGGTCTGCTCTCCTAAACACGCTGTCCAAGGAAGAAGAAGCCGTCAAAACTGCGGTAAACCGCATTACCCCCCAACTTCACACTCTTTTGGCGGCAAAGCTACTTCGCCTGACCAGTAACGCAGAATCATCTCGTCTGGGTGTGCGGGCAACGCTGGAAATGACTGCCCCTCAAGAACGGATTGTGATGCAGCAGGAAACGCCTCGCGCTCCCTGGGCTGCCCCTGCCAGTCGATTAGCCGGACTGTTTGTAGGCGATGGCAAATTGCCTACCTTACCGATTAATAGCCGCCTTCAGTATCGGCTGTGTAACTATAGCGATCGCCCTGTCTATTTCATTCTTTTAGGTTTAGATAGCAGTGGGAATGCGATCGCCCTCTTTCCTACACCCACATCTGAAAATAGTCTTGATTTCGAGGCTGCTCCCGCCGATAGTCTGCTCTCACCGGGAGAAATCTTGCTCATTCCCCAATCCACGCCGTCTGACTGGACACTACAAGGACCACCTGGCGTAGTCGAAAATTACGTGATCTTCAGCCATACCCCACTCACCCACACCTACTCTGCCTTGGAAATTTCTATGCGCTCTAAGGGAGATGCCAGACGGGTCAGCACCCTGGCAAATCCGCTAGAAGTTGCCCAAGCAACCTTACGAGACTTGAATCAAGCTAGCTTGGTCGCTAACAGTAGGACAGACGTACCGCCTGACACCTACACCTTGAATTGCAACAACTGGGCAACCCTAAACTTTGTCTATCAGGTAGCAAAAGCCTAAGTCTTGAGTGGAATACAAAGTACGTCATACAGCAGTGGCGCACCGTGCCACTGCTGTATGACGTGCAATTGAGAATTGCTATAGACGCAGTGGAGAACATCTGGGAAAAGCTCAGTAGTGCACCCATACAGAACTCGTGGCACTTTCAACTTTTTGCCCCAAGGTCATGCCCTACAAGAGCATTTGCTCCTTTCAAAACTTCTCTTCTGAGGGGAAATATCTTTCTAGGACATTGTTTTAAGTACTCAAAGCTACCTTCCAAGAATGAATGTAGCTGAATTTTGCCTACTCTTTTTGCTGCCATCTAACCGAAGAAATAATTAATCAAATCTTAAGAAATAAAGATAAGGAGTATACCGAAATTAGATAGAAGCCTCACAAATTTCTCTCCAAACAGTGGAAATTTGGAGACTTGGTTAAAGATCTTTGAAGAAACTGTAAAGCTATGAAAAATATTGCAGTCTCATACCCAGGAAATAGTCATTCTGGCTCCATTGTTTTTCTGCTTTGCTCTCAGTTTAGTGGCTGGAAAAAGCCAACCATAACCGAGTTTCAATTCCTGGATGTAGCGGGGATCACGCTTTAGGCTTATGATCCCAGGTTAGATTTACGTTGCAACTTTTATTAAATGCTGACATAATAAAATTAAATGTTGGAAATTTTTTCTGCTTATTAACTATCTTTAAGTTAGTTAATCTAGATACATTTTTCGATCGAAGGAGTAAGAGAAACCTTACTTTTTACTCTAAAGCTCTAGGTTTGTTCAAGATTTACTTTTTTTCGAAAATTAGCTGAGTCGAGAGGGTTTTAAGATGCAAACGATACAGAAAATACCTACAATTCAAGCCGTTCGCTGCCCGAATTGTGGTAGCCCAGCCGAGCGACATCACCTCACCGCTAACCAGCTCACTCGGACACAGTGTCCTGCTTGCGATTACCTGATGGTCATGTGTTCGGAAACGGGTAATGTGATTGAGGCTTATGCTCCGGGCATTCCAGCCTGATTGGCTTTGAAGATTTTAAGCGTCCACTGTGAGGGCTAGAAGTTCAACTTCTAGCCCTCATGTTTTTTATGCCGAAGCATCTGTCCTAGACAAAAATCAAATTGGTACGGTATCCCGGTTGTTAGGCGATCGCCCCCACCTTAGAAGCTCGTAGCTGACCACAAGCCGCATCAGCCGCCAAGCCTCTAGACTGTCGGACACTGACCGCAATATGTTTGGCTTTTAGCGCTTCCACAAAAGTTTGAATACGCTTTGAATCAGGACGCTGATAATCGACTTCTTGAATCGGGTTGTAGGGAATCAGGTTGACATGGCTCTGGAAACCCCGCAGATGTTCAGTCAATTGATTGGCATGTTCGGGGCGATCGTTCAATCCACCCAGCAGAATGTATTCAAAGGAGACGCGACGACCCGTAATCTGTACATATTCGCGGCATTCTTCCAAAAGCGCTGTCAAGGGATAATGATGAGCGCTGGGAATCAGCTGTTCTCGTAAAGCCTGATTAGAGGCGTGCAAACTTACTGCTAGCGTCACCTGAAGCTGATGCTGTGCCAAACGGCGAATGTGTCCGGGAATGCCAACCGTAGAAATGGTGATCGATCGCTGCCCAATTCCCACATCTTCATTGAGCGATCGCACGCTCGCCAGCACGCTGTCTGTATTTAACAGCGGCTCTCCCATGCCCATAAACACAATATTGCTAACCCGCCGCTGAAAATCTTCTTGCACAGTCAACACCTGATCAACAATTTCGTGCCGCCCCAAGTTGCGCGTAAAGCCGCCTTTACCCGTCGCACAAAAATCGCAAGCCATTGGACAACCCACCTGCGAGGAGACACACACCGTCAGTCGCTTGTCGGTAGGAATCCCCACAGTCTCAATAATTTGTCCATCAGCTAAACGCAGCAGAAACTTGACCGTGCCGTCTGGCGCTTCTGACCGATAATGCAGCGTCGATCGCCCCACAGGAACGTCCGCCAAATTTGCCCGCCACTGCTTTGGAAACACCGAAATATCTGCCAGCGATCGCCCCCCCTGTTGATATAGCCACTGGTGCAACTGCTTTCCTCGATAGGCGGGTTGCTGCTGCTGTTGTACCCAATCAGTTAGCTCCGCTAAAGAAGCCCCCAACAGAGGAGGGATAGGACTCACCGCTTGAGCAGGATTGAGGCGATCGCCCTCAGTAGATTGAACGGGGTCAATAGAATCGACAGCAGACATAAACAGCCCTGGAATGAGGAGGATCTCCATCTTAACGTGGAGGCGATCGCGCCATTTTCGACCGCATCCACCCAACTCAGGCATTATGGTTAGTGGTATTGTCCAACCTGACCAGAATTACAATCCAGTTTTTATTCAGTCCCACAATACACATGTTGTTGCACACGCTACCCCTAATTGCCAAATTTGCCTCGCCCGGCCCAATTCTCCTGGAGTGGGGCCCGCTCACTATCCGCTGGTATGGCTTGCTCATTGCATCCGCCGTCCTGATTGGCGTTAGCCTATCAACCTATCTGGCAAAACGTCGAAATGTGAATCCCGACCTGTTAGGAGATTTAGCAATTTGGCTGGTACTGGCTGCGATTCCCTGTGCGCGGCTGTATTATGTGCTGTTTCAATGGCAGGAATATGCTCAGAACCCAGCAGACATCATCGCTATCTGGAAAGGCGGTATCGCTATTCACGGCGCAGTTTTGGGCGGTATTGTCGCGTCTCTAATTTTTGCTCGTCTGAATAAAGTATCTTTCTGGCAATTGGCTGACCTGGTGTCACCCTCACTAATTTTGGGACAGGCGATCGGTCGCTGGGGAAACTTCTTCAACTCAGAAGCCTTTGGTCGTCCCACAGATGTACCCTGGAAGCTCTACATTCCCCCGGCTCAACGTCCTCCCGGCTACACTACAGCAGAATACTTCCACCCCACGTTCCTTTACGAGTCACTGTGGAATCTGGGAGTGTTTGCAATTCTGATGTTCCTCTTCTTTAGGGGGCTACAGAACCCAACAAAACTCAAAACTGGGACGCTATTTTTGGTGTACTGGGTTTGCTACAGCCTGGGGCGCTTTTGGATCGAAGGACTGCGAATGGATAGCCTCATGCTTGGGCCGTTAAGAATTGCCCAAATTGTCAGCCTGGTTGGAATCACAGTAGGATTAGCAGGTTTGATCTGGCTTTACGGTTTGAAGCGATCGCTCCCCGATGTGGTTTCAGAAGACGCATCTTCAGTACCAGCAAACACCAAGTCTAAGAATCATTAAACGGCATCCATTGGAAAAAGAAAAACCCCGGAGGGTTAACTCCAGGGTTTTAATCAGGGTGCATCTACCATACCCTTCTACTAATTACATAGGGTCGATCCGGAAACTCTGAAAAATTCTCCTTTTTCCACCGCAAGATGTAGCAGTACGGTAGGGATGAAGCATTCGGCAGAAGGATTGTGATTAAGTTGCAGAGTTTGTGCCCGAATGCTTCGGTCCCACCCAAGGTGTTGTCCTTTTACGAAACAGATTCCGGCTCAAGCCCTTAACCTTTCAGCTGCTTGCTTCACGGGTTCAAGCAGGTTGAGCGGCAAGTTCAGCAAGTTTAACGTAGTGATGTGTTTGTCTTTCGTACCAGGAATCGGACCGTGGTAATCGCTCCCTCCTGTCATCAGCAGTCCATACTGAGCGCAAAATGTTTCCAATTTTCTTGTCTCGGAAGGGGTATGGCTGGGGTGATAAACTTCAACTCCCATCAACCCCGCAGCAACAAGTTCTTGCAACACCACTTCCACATCACCGCCGCGAAACAGATAGGGGTGCGCCCAAACGGGTACTGCCCCCGATGAGCGCAGCAGCTCAATTCCTTCGACAATTGAAAACTTTTCGTAGTGAACGTAGGCAGGACAGTCATCTCCCAAAAAGCGATCAAAAGCTTCCCTTGCGGAGTGTACATAGCCAGCCCTGACCAATGCAGTCGCTAGGTGAGGACGACCCGGAGCCATGCCCTTCCCCAGGTTTGGTAGCTCAATTGAATAGCCCATCTCTGCCAAGTTTGCTGCCATTTGTTTGGCACGCCTTTTGCGTCCCTCCAGCCGAAGGGACAGCGGCTCACTCAATTTAGCGGCATCTGGGTAAAACCCCAGAATGTGTAGCGATCGCCCATTATGGACCGTACTTAATTCCACACCGGGGACAATTTCTAAACGCTGCTCTGCCGCTACAAAAGCCTCATTCCACCCGGAGACCGTGTCGTGGTCAGTGATGGCAAGTGCTTTGACTCCAGTGGCGATCGCTGCTTCAACCAATTCGCCCGGAGTTAGTGTGCCATCAGAATACGTCGTGTGACAGTGAAGTTCTAACATGTCCTGATTATAGTGATACCCACTCAAAAAATTGGGGTACGAAAATTGGGGTACAGAGAGGCAACCCCGTCGGGATTGCCTCTCTGTACCTTGTTTGGTCGAAACAGAGTAAGGCTGAACCTGAGCGATTTGAAGCAAACCGTTTCAGCAATCCGTAGTTTTGCTGAGACCTCTCAGGAGCGCTGTCCAAACACCCGTAAATTAACGATGGTTTGCTAAGGGTTCCACCGAGAGAATAAGCCTAAGTCTGACGTGAGGTCTTATCCGATGGTGGCTACTGAATCTTCTCTCCGCTCCGATAATGTGGAATTGCTGATGTCCTACCAGCACAATCCCACCGTCGCCCTTCGCAACAAACTTGTGCGTCTTAACGCAGGACTAGTCCGCAAAATCGCCCATCGAATTAGCCGCCAGTGCTGTGAACCTTACGAAGATTTGGAACAGATTGGTTATCTCGGATTAATTCGCGCCGTTGAGCGGTTTAACCCCAGCCAAGGATATGCCTTTAGCTCCTTTGCCGTTCCTTACATTCGGGGTGAAATGCTGCACTTTTTGCGCGATCGCAGCAGTTCCATCAAGATTCCCCGTCGTTGGCAAGATTTGCAAAAAGAAGGACAGCGGATTCGCGCCCAGCTTACCCAATCGCTCGGACATCAACCCTCTGATGCAGCGGTTGCTGAGCAACTAGGAATTTCCTTGAACGAATGGCGTGAAGTTAAGCTGGCCACTCAAAACCGTTCACCCCTCAGCCTCGACGCAACGGTGTCTCAACAAACCGATTCCTCAATGACATTGGGCGATTCTTTGACAGATCCTCAATATCAAAACCTTCAGGTTTTAGAAGAAGACCGCCAACAGCTTCAACTTGCCTTGAGCCAGCTAGAAGACAAAACTAGAGCCGCAATTGAGTTTGTCTTCTTCAGTGGACTTTCACGCAAGGAAGTGGCTGAAAGAATTGGAATCAGCCCTATGACCGTGACTCGTCGCATCCAGCGTGGTTTGGAGCAAATGACGACACTCATGCAAGCTCAAACGCTACGCACTGACCCATAGATCCTCACAGCAGTCCCAAAAAGCCGAGAGCGTTACATCCTTGGATGTAACGCTCTCAGTTTTTTAGAGCATTTATTCTCGTCTCCAGCCTCACCTGGAGATCAGAATAAGAGGTATTTGAACTAACCTCTAGCTCCTACTCCTCAAACAACCTAAACACTTTGTAGCTCAAGCGTAGGATAGTCAATATATCCCTGCTCAGTGCCACCATAGAAAGTTGAGCGATCGGGCGTATTCAGCGAAGCGTTAGCAGCAAATCGCTCTGGCAAATCTGGATTGGCGATGTAGAGTCTGCCGTAGGCAATCAGGTCGGCTGACCCTTCTGCCAACAGAGCATTACCTGAGTCGCGGTCATGCCCCCCCGCTGAGATAATCGTGCCATTAAAAATTGAGCGGAAATGGCTAGAGGGTAAGTCTGGGCGGTTCGGTTCCTCTAGACTCATGCCCGGAACCCGTGGCTCCACAAGGTGCAGATAGGCAAGCCCAAAGCGGTTTAACGCTCCGATCACGTAATCAAACAGCGTCTGTGGATCAGAATCTTGCATATCGTTGAAGGTGCCGCTGGGAGAAAGCCGAACACCGACGCGATCGCCTCCCCACACGCCTGTCACGGCCTCCGTCACCTCCAACAGAAAGCGGCTGCGATTCTCAACTGAACCGCCATACTCATCTGTGCGCTGATTTGCTCCATTCTGTAGAAACTGATCGAGCAGATAGCCATTGGCACCGTGAATTTCCACACCGTCAAACCCAGCTTCTAACGCATTTTGGGCAGCCCGACGGTAATCTTCAACAATCCCAGGAATCTCTGTGATTTCTAGAGCGCGTGGGGTGACAAATGGCTTTTGTCCTTCATAGGTTGAAGCTTCACCAGCAGGGGCGATCGCCGAAGGTGCAACTGGGAGCGCTCCATCAGGCTGTAACGACGGGTGAGAGATCCGTCCGACATGCCAAAGCTGGAGAAAAATTTTGCCGCCCCGCTCATGTACCGCATCCGTCACCAGCTTCCAGCCTTCAACCTGCTCTTGAGAGTGAATGCCTGGAGTCGCCGGATAGCCTACACCTTGAGGAGAAATCTGCGTTGCCTCACTGATGATTAGCCCTGCCGATGAACGTTGTGCATAGTAAGTTGCGTTCAAAGATTGAGGCACCTTCCCTGCACTAGCACGGTTGCGAGTCAGCGGAGCCATTACAATCCGGTTGGGCAGTTCATACGCGCCAACTTTAACTGGCGAAAGCAAATGAACATTAGAACTCACAAATTTATCTCCTTTAAACAAGAATGGGGATCGGAACTTAGGCATTCACTCTTTTGCCGTTGTTTGCCGTTGGTCTCAGCTAGCTCAAGCTGCCTGCTCTGAGTGAGCTGCTTCTATCAAAGCTTCTAGCTTTGCAGCAAAGACCCGCTTGGGTGCTACACCCACCACCTGATCAACAACTTTCCCCGATTGAAACAGCAGTAGCGTCGGGACAGCACTAATCTGATAGCGACTCGCAATGTGACTATAGTCATCAATGTTGAGCTTGGCGATCTTGGCTTGACCTGCAAAATCAGCAGCTAACTCTTCGACGATGGGGGTGATCATACGACAGGGACCACACCAGGCAGCCCAAAAATCAACTAGCACCGGTAACGAACTGTCGAGGACTTCCGCCTGGAAGTTGTCTTCCGTTAGCGTAATGTATCGAGATGAACTGGAAGCCTCTGAAGAAGTCTTTGTCTGAGATGTACTGGACATAATGCTAATCTCCTTTAGCCCATGAAGCGGACTAGTTAAGTGGTTAAACAACCGCTTAACTACGATAATATTGAAAAGTAACTCAATAGTCAAGTGGTTGTTTAAGTGCTTCAATAAGCCTGTTCGAGTTTTATTTGAAAACCCAATTTATTCTGCTGCCTGTATCTAAACATGGACAATCAACCGTCACCTGTGTCACCGCTGCTTGAGAAAACTGAAAATGACTGTCGCGCCAAAATTTTTGCGGCGTTGTCTGACCCCACCCGTTTGCGTATCGTAGAGCTACTGGTTCGCGAGAATGAGCTAAGCGGCTCTGAAATTGCCCAGCAACTTAACATCAGCCTCGCCTTGTTTTGTCACCACTCTAGAACACTGGCAGAAGCTGGATTGATCACAACCCGTCGAGACGGACAAACCAAGTACAATGCCCTGAACCGAGATGTTTTAACTGCCTGTCTCAAAAGCTTTTCTGGGTTGATGGATTAACCCTAATCTTCCAAAAAATTAGGGTTCCGATACATTGAAGGAAGTCGTTCAAAGTTCTTCGCAATGTCTCAAGCCGATATGCAAGCTGATGTCAATCAAGCCGACAAGTCCCTAGTTTATCCCCCCAGTCCTAAAGTTGATCAGGTGGATGATTATCATGGCGTTCAGGTCGGTGACCCTTACCGTTGGTTAGAAGATCCCGATTCAGACGAGAGCCGTCAGTGGATCGAAGCGCAAAACCAGGTGACGTTTACCTACCTGAATGATATTCCTGCCCGTGAAAGCCTGAAACAGCGGTTGACCCAGCTTTGGAACTACGAGAAATACGGCATTCCGTTTAAGCGGGAAAACCGTTATTTCTACTTTAAGAATGATGGTTTGCAGAATCAGAGCGTTCTCTACACACTGCCTGAACTAGACGCAGAACCGAGAGTTTTGCTTGATCCTAATACGCTTTCTGAAGATGGCACGGTGGCACTTTCGGGATTGGCAATTAGTGAAGATGCCAAACTGATGGCGTATGGGCTATCTACATCTGGTTCCGACTGGCAGGAGTGGAAAGTACGAGATGTAGAAACAGGTGAAGACTTGCCTGACCATCTAAAGTGGATTAAGTTTTCGGGCGCAGACTGGACACTTGATGGCAAGGGCTTTTTCTACTCGCGCTATGACGAACCAAATGAAGCAACAAAATTAGAAGACATTAACTATTATCAGAAGCTTTACTTTCACCAACTCGGTACGTCTCAAGCTGAAGATGTCCTGATTTATGAGCGCCCTGACGAAAAGAATTGGATGTTTGGTGGCGAAGTCACTGAAGATGGCAATTATCTAGTAATTTTGGTGAGTCAAGGAACAGACCCTAGGAATCTAGTGTTTTGGAAGGATTTGAGAAATCCAGAAACCCCTGTAGTTGAGTTAATTAACTCCTTTGAGGCAAAGTTTAGCCTGATTGACAGTGAGGGCACGGTGTTCTGGTTTGAGACTGATCTGGATGCGCCACGCAGTCGAGTAATTGCGATTGATATTGCCAATCCGGCGCGAGAAAATTGGCAAGAGGTGATTCCCCAAGCGGATGAGACACTGATGGGTGCGAATATCCTAAATCACCAGTTTGTCGCTTTCTACCTCAAAGATGCCTACACCCAGGTAAAAGTATTTGACTTGAACGGAACGTTTATACGAGGGGTTGAGCTGCCGGGAATCGGCTCGGCAGGAGGTTTTGGCGGTAAGCGCCATGATACAGAAACATTCTACAGTTTCACCAGTTTCACTACACCAACAACTATTTATCGTTATGACATGGTGAGTGGAGAAAGTAGTGTGTTTCGGCAACCAACGGTAGATTTCAATCCTGATGAGTATGAGACAAAGCAGGTGTTTTATGCCAGTAAGGACGGTACTCGCGTCCCGATGTTCATCACTCACAAAAAGGGATTAGAACTGAATGGGAATAACCCTACTTACCTGTATGGATACGGAGGGTTCAACATCTCACTCACGCCGTCCTTTTCACCCAGCAATATTGTCTGGTTAGAGCTGGGTGGTGTGTTTGCGGTACCAAATTTGCGCGGCGGTGGTGAGTATGGTGAGGAGTGGCATCAGGCGGGTACAAAGCTAAATAAGCAAAATGTATTTGATGATTTTATTGCAGCAGCGGAGTGGCTGATTGAGCACCAATATACATCACCGAAGAAGCTGGCGATCGCCGGAGGCAGCAACGGCGGCTTACTGGTCGGAGCCTGCATGACCCAGCGACCCGATTTATTTGGAGCGGCTTTACCCGCGGTGGGTGTAATGGATATGCTGCGTTTCCACAAGTTCACTATCGGTTGGGCCTGGTGCTCTGACTACGGTTCACCAGAAAACTTAGAAGAATTTCAGGCACTCTACGCCTATTCTCCATTGCACAATCTGAAACCTGAAACGGGTTATCCTGCAACTCTGATCACAACGGCTGATCATGACGATCGGGTAGTGCCTGCCCACAGCTTTAAGTTTGCGGCCGCATTGCAGGAAGCTCATGTAGGAAATAATCCGGTGTTGATCCGGATTGAGACTAAAGCAGGGCACGGAGCCGGAAAGCCAACGGCTAAAGTGATTGAGGAGATCTCCGATCGCTGGGCATTTTTGGTGCGATCGCTAAATGTACAGTCCCCTTAAAACCACATTTCTGCGTAAAAAGTAGGGGCACGGCATTGCCGTGTCCCTACAGTGGGTGATTCGTATCTGTAGGAATTTCCGTATCGTCCTCAATTTGTGCAATGCCGTTTTTGGGTTCCCCAGAACTTGAGAACTATGTATGAGAAGCTCCAGCCCCCTACAAGCGGAAGCTGGAGCTTTCTCACCAAAGAATTAGGGATGCACCCTCGCGTCGCGAGGGTGCATCCCTAATCCCTTAGTACTCAATCTTTAACCGGGAGGAGAGTAATTTGGTAGAGCCAACTCAATGAGGTAATTAGCCGATCACTTCAAGCTCGATGACATCAAAGGAACCGCCACGCAGAACCGATTCTACCTGCTTGCCCCGCAACCGCCGTCCTGTGACTTGCTCCATCACACCCTGAATCGCTCCTAGGGTGAAAGTTAGCTTGCGGTCAGAGCCTTGAAGTTCACCCGCTGAGCAAATTGTTTCTCGACAGTAAACTAGGATTTTTTCTCCATCTGCGACAACGTTATCAATGATGCAGAGCCGTGTGCCGTCCTTGCCCAATGCTGATTGAAGTAGCGAAACAATTTTCTCAGAGTTAATTCCCGCTCCTGTCAAACCAAGCTGTTCTGCAAGTTGCTTACCTCGCTGACGACCCGCAGCAATCAGAGCGATCGCTGCTGCCTTTTCACCGAGCGCATCTTCAGTCCCAGTTACGATTGCTCTAAAACAAATAATGCTGCTAAAGTCACCTAACTCGGTACGCAGTTGATTGACAGCAGGAATTGCAACACTAGACATAACAAACACCTCAAAGATTTTCAGGACGGACTGTTGAAAGCAACTATTTTTTGCTTTCATCTGTGTTGCTTGAATTGCATCAAGCAACATACTTGTACTGTTAAAGTACCCATATCGAAAGCAATTATTCTGCTTTCATCTGTGTTGCTTGAATTGCATCAAGCAACATACTTGCACCGTTAAAGTATCGCTACAGTCCTCATGGGAATTAGCTTTTGTCACCTTTATCAAAGCTATATATGCCAACCCTAAATCGTCTGTATATGAGTAGTTTGCAAATCAGCAACCTACTCCAATGAATGCCTTTCAAGGCTTATTTAGGATTGCCATACAAGGGAAAATGCAACTCCGTAACCTATTGATGTCAACTAACTAGATAAATGTCAAACAATCCGGACTGGAGATAATTAAGAATTACATCGCTGGCAAAGCAACAGTCCAAACCATTGATTTGGATCAGTCCAAGTTTGGATAGGCTGAAGTCCTTTGGACTCAAGCTCTTGCTGAATTTGAGCGAGGTTAAACTTACGCGAGATTTCACTTAGGATAGTTTCTCCTGATTGAAAGGCGATCGCCACTCCTAAATCTCGCAATTCAACAGTTTGCGCCTTCAGGCTGCGTAAGTGCATTTCGATTTGTTGCAGCGATTCGTTATAAAAAGACCAGTGTTCAAATTGAGTCAGGTCAAAGTTTCCGTCAAATTGCTGGTTTAAATGGCTGAGCATATTCAAATTAAAGGCAGCGGTGACACCTTGGCTGTCGTTATAAGCCGCTTCTAGCAGTTCCTTTGGCTTTTGTAGGTCGATGCCTAACAGAAAATATTCACCAGTCTGCAATGCTTGAGTAACCTGTGAGAAGAATACGTCACATTCTTGCGAATTCAGGTTGCCTAGAGTGCTGCCAATGAAGCAAATCATCCGAGTGGGCAGTGGGGCTGGGCTGAGCCGCTCTAGCGCTAGCTCATAGGTGCTGACCAACCCGTGAATTTTGAGGCTGGAATAGTCCGTTAACAGGGTACGGGCGCTGCTTTCAAGAATGCCTGCACTAACGTCAATGGGCAGGTAGCGTAAGGGATATCCCTGCTGCTGGTAGGCATCTAGCAAGAGGCGAGTTTTGCTGCTGCTGCCGCTGCCTAGTTCGACAATTTCGCAGGCTCCAGTCAGTTGGGCGATCGCCCCTGCGTATTCCTGAAAAATGGCGGCTTCTGTGCGAGTCAGGTAATATTCTGGCAAATCGCAAATTTGCTCGAACAATTGAGAGCCGTGATCGTCATAAAAGTAGCGCGGCGGCAAAGATTTTGGCGTTTTGCTCAAGCCCTCAATCACATCCTGCGCTGACTCCAGATCGGTCTGAGCATTGACTGGATCAATCAAGTACTCAATCTGAAGGCGATCCTCTAGGGCGTACTGGGAAGAGGAGCGATCGCCAATTTTGCTTTGAGAAAAACCCGTTGAGCCAGAAGATTTAGGAAATTGCATGAAGCTTTCATAGAATCCATCAGCGGGTAGACCAAGAGCCACACCCGCCCTGCATTTTCCCATCCAATAATGAGAATTGGCTTAGCCTTTAGGATCATTTGTTGCCAAAACCTTCTACATTAGCTCAACCGATCTGCGCTATAAATTTGACGTGCAGGATACGATAGCGATAGTAAGAGCTTAGGCTGCGGCAGTTTTCTGGAGTCTTGTTAAGCTGCTGAGTCAAAAAATTAAGCAAACAGTAACGATGACAGATGTAGATTTTGAACTCGATAATCAGGCTGAGGCGCTGCCACTTTTGTCGGACGTGGCTTTGATCCCACAGGCTCCCGAAGGCTTCAAGTCTGGCTTTGTGGGCATCGTGGGACGGCCGAATGTGGGCAAATCTACCCTGATGAACGAATTGGTGGGGCAAAAGATTGCGATTACGTCGCCAGTGGCACAGACGACACGCAATCGCCTCAGAGGAATTTTGACGACCCCTGAGGTGCAAATTATTTTTGTTGATACGCCAGGGATTCACAAGCCCCATCATCAGCTTGGGGAAGTGCTGGTGAGAAATGCCCGAATTGCGATCGATTCGGTAGATGTACTGCTGTTTGTGGTAGACGGAACGGTGGAGGCGGGCGGGGGCGATCGCTTTGTCGTAGATTTGCTCAGCCAATCTAAAACGCCTGTGATCTTGGGGATCAACAAGGCAGACCAGCAGTCTGCTGATGCTGAATCAATCGACCATAGCTACATCCAACTAGCAGCAGCAAACGGTTGGGCAGTGGCAAAATTTTCTGCCCTCACAGGAGACGGGTTGGAAGCTTTGCAAAGTTTGTTGAATGAGCGACTGGAGTTGGGCCCGTACTACTATCCCCCCGATTTAGTCACTGACCAGCCAGAGCGTTTCATCATGGCTGAATTGATTCGGGAGCAAATTCTGCTGCTGACTCGTGAAGAAGTGCCGCATTCAGTGGCGATCGCCATTGACCGCGTAGACGAAGAGCCTGAAATCACCCGCATTCTCGCCACGATCAATGTTGAGCGGCAGTCGCAAAAGGGGATTGTGATCGGCAAGGGTGCCAGTATGTTGAAGGCGATCGGGACGGCGGCCCGTCAGCAAATTCAAAAGCTGGTAATGGGAAAGGTCTACCTGGAGCTATTTGTGCGGGTGCAACCAAAATGGCGGCAGTCCCGCACACGACTTGCAGAATTTGGCTATCGGGTTGAGGAGTAATATCCTCAAGAGCCAGAGAGCCTGGCTACTGGCTGAGTAATTGCACCAATTTCTGATTTTGCGTATCCGTGCCAATCGTGATTCGCAGTTTGTCCTGGAGTTGGGGTTGGTTAAAGTAGCGGACTAGGATGCCTTGGTCTTTTAACTTCAGGTAAATTTCCTCGGCATTGCCGTGAGGTGGACGCACCAGCAGAAAATTAGCTTGGGAAGGCCCAACCTGGAAGCCTAGCTGCTCCAAGTCTTCTGCCAGTTTTGCGCGGGATGCTTTAACCTTTTCGGCATTGGCAATTTTATGAGGTTGGTCGGCGATCGCCGCCGCACCCACTGCACAGGCGATCGCGTCAACGTTATAGCTATCCTTAACCTTCATCAGTCCGTCCAGTAAAGCTGGGTTGCCAATCCCAAAACCCAATCGCAGACCTGCCAGAGAATATCCTTTAGAAAGGGTTCTGAGAACAATGACGTTATCGTATTTTTCAACCAGTTCCAGTGCGTCTGACTCAGCAAAATCGACGTAGGCTTCATCAATCACTAGTAAGCCAGAAAGCCCCGCTGCCAGTTTCTCCAGCAATGCATTGGGAACGAGTGTTCCAGAAGGGCTGTTAGGGGACGCGATGAAGGTAACGGCTCCGTTGGCAGCAATCAACTCCTCAACGGGCAGATCGTACTCCTCGCCGTAGGGCAATTCGACAAACTCGGCATCTTGAATTTGAGTTAGGGTGCGGTACAAAACGTAGGTTGGAGCAGGATAAACGACGCGCCGTTCTGGTTCCGCGCAAGCCCGCAAAATCATCGTTAGCAGGTCATCACTACCATTGCCAACCAAGATCCAGTCGGCAGGAATGCCCAATGCTTTACTCGCTGCTTCCCGAAATGGTTTCGCAGTCGGATCAGGGTAGCGGCGCAGCAACTCGCCACTCAGATCTTGCAACACCTGAAGTGCCGCAGGTGAAGGCGGGTAGGGATTCTCATTCGTGTTGAGCTTGATGATGTTCGATCCCGGTGGCGGCTGTTCTCCCGGTTTGTAGCCCTGCATCGCGTTGATGCGATCGCGGAAAAATTGCATGAGATCTCCCTTGATTGAACGAATTGATTGAATGAAATTGAATTATTGGAGTTGGCGTAATACCTGCCGAACGGTTTCTGACGGTACTTGATCGGTTACTTTGACGGTTCCAATTTGAGTGGGGAGGACAAAGCGAACCCGTCCGGCTTCAACTTTCTTGTCGGTTTGCAGGGTATCTACGATCGCTTCAACATCTAGCTCAGCTGGGATCTGAGTAGGCAGTCCAGTTTTTTGGATTAAGGCATGTTGGCGATCGCTCTCTGCTTGCGTCCACAGCCCCAATTCCACAGCAATCTGTCCGGCTGCGACCATGCCGATCGCAACAGCTTCTCCGTGATTCACCAGACGATATCCAGTCAAGCTTTCAACTGCATGTCCGATCGTGTGACCATAATTCAAAATCGCTCGTAGTCCTGCTTCTTTCTCGTCTTTGCTGACAACGTGTGCCTTTGCCTCACAGGAACGGGTCAAAATCATTTGCAAGAGTTCTAGATCGAGATAGCGCTGTTGATCTAGTCGGGAAGCTTGCTCTAGCTGTTCAAACAACTGAGCGTCCCAGATGATGCCATATTTGATTACCTCTGCCATGCCTGCCCGAAATTCTCTTGCAGGTAGCGTATTTAGCACTTGCGGGTCGATGAGTACCAGGCGCGGCTGATAAAATGCGCCGATCAGGTTTTTGCCCTGGGGATGATTTACACCCGTCTTGCCGCCGATTGAGGCATCAATCATTGCTAGCAAAGAAGTTGGAACCTGGACAAAGTTAATTCCCCTCAGCCAGGTTGCTGCTGCAAAGCCTGCCATATCCCCAACCACTCCACCACCCAACGCCACGATAGTCGAGGAGCGCTCTAGGCGATTTGCTAGAGCCGTGTCATAAATTTTTTGAATTGAGGCGAGAGTTTTGTAGCGTTCGCCTGCTGGAATCGTATGCTGGACGACCTCAAAACCCGCCTGTTCTAAAGAGGCGATCGCCCGTTCTCCATAGCTACGAAAAATGCCGGGATTAGAAATCAGCAGCACCTTTTTTCCTAGCTTCAGCGGCTGCATCCAACTGCCCAAATGGTCTAGCCCACCTGAAACGACGGCAACTTCATACGACCGCTGCGGTAACTCAACTGTGACAACAGATTTCATTGGCTTACCAACCCATAACCCTCGTGCGCTGTATTCTACTCCAGGAAGTGGTTCAATAGTTTTATGAAGCTTTTAAAGGAAAGGTTAAATGTCTGGAGTACTTGCTTACATTCTGCTTTACGGGGCTGCATTTGGGGCGGCGATCGCGCTGTATTTTGGGCTGCGTGCGGTTAAGTTGATTTAGGTTGAATGGATCCGATCAACAGCCTGGAGATTTAACAGCCTTGAGCTGAAATTCAGCTCAAAGCCCAAACCTCAGGTTAATTTCGCCTGTAGGGGCGGTTCACGAACCGCCCCTACGCAATTTATGCTAATTGCTCTAAACCCGCAGCGTTAGCCGAACGGTTCCAGTTTGTTGAGTGGGAGATGTCCAGGTTTGTAGCGATCGCCTCACAGGATCAACGACCTCAGCCGCTTCTATCGTCGATTCCTGATCATTCAGCAGCACTCGCTCGACACGACCATTCCGCAGGCGCAGCTCTAAAACCAGATCTCCGGTAAAACCAGAAGGCAAATTGACAGACTGCAAGTGCTGCTCCAGTGAAGCTAGCTCTGCCTCATCTAATCCTTCTGTATCAACGATTTGAATTTGGGAGGCTGTTGGTGTAGGAATAGGAGACATTGGGCGGAGCGTGAGTGGATCGGGTGCCATTTCATAAGCATCTTGCTGTCCGACTGAAGCCATTGAGCGACTGGGAGCCATTGCACCACCCGGAGCAGAATTGCTCATGGCTGCATCAGCACCGCCAAAAATTCCTTCGTAGCTTACCCCTTCCGGTAGCTCGACGGGAACCTGCACTCGACGGCGTGTGCCGTCTGGGTCTACTCGCACCTCTTCACTAATGGCGACAAAGGCAGTGTATTGCGACAGCAGCCGATACTCTAGGGCTGTATTGGTGACCGCTTCAACGCCTGTTGTGGTTTCGCCGCCAAACATTTGGTTCATCAGATCTTTGATGCGGAATCTGCCCCAGAGTTGGGCGATCGCCTCATTCCCTTCCTCCTCAAAGTTGACCGGGATCGTCTGCTCATAGCGCCGCCCACCTGCTGCCGTTCCAGTAATTTGCAGAGTGCCGCTGATGCCATCAGGCTTACGTCCAAACAGCACCAACGGCTGCTCGGTAAATAGGTCAGGTGCCGCTAAGGGATAGATTTCTGGCGCTTCGCCGTCTCCCTGCCAGCGCACCTCAACGTTGGTCAACACCGGGTTGTTGATTTGTTGAAAAAACTGCTCTGCGACGGCTTCGGTTGGTTCATCCTGACGCACGACCTGCACCGTACCGCGACCAACCTCTGCCAATCGATTCAGCAGAAAACGATTCACCGAACTGCCAACCCCAAAACTATACAGACGGTTGCCAGGACTGAGCCGCCGCTGCACTTCTGCAATCACCTCGTTTTCGTTGCCGATGTAGCCATCGGTCAGCAGCACGACGCTTCGCAGCCGTCCTTCCTGAGCAGGTGGAAAGTTCATCACAGCTTGAATTCCGTTGAGCAATTCGGTGCCACCGTTTGCATCTAGCTGATTGATGTAAGCGATCGCCCTTGCCCGGTTCGCAGCAGTATTCGGTAAAGGGGTAGCGGAGAGTTGCGTAGTGGTATTCGCAAAGTCAATGATCGTAAACGTATCGTCTGGATTCAGCCCGTTGATCATGCGGCGCATTAGCTCTTGCGACTTTGCCAGAGGATCACCCTCCTGCGACCCAGAGGTATCCATCAAAAACACCACATCTTTTGGGACAATCTCATCTGCGTCATACTCCACTGCTGGGATCAAGTAAGCCGCAAAGTGTCCGCCCCGTTCGTCTACTTGATTCAAGACAGTTGCCTGAGTGCGATCGCCTGCAACCCGATATCGCAAAACCAAATCTTTGTTCGGAATCGTATCTTCGCCATCAAGCGTCACCCGCACCGCCTGTCCATTGCGGCTGGTGCAAATTTGGTGAGACGTAGAATGCACGTCTTGAAGCGGCACTCCTGCATCAATGTCTACTGTGACTCCGATGTCATGCCCGGAACGCACTTCGGGTGGCAGCACAGGTGGCGTAATTCGAGAAGCATCGGGCACCTGGTCAGTGTCACTGCTGGGAGCAATCGGCGTACCGGGAATGTAGCGCGGCCCAACCACCAGCGGAAAGACAAATTCGTAATCACCACCCTCAAACTTAAGGCTCTCGGTGTAGCGAATCGTCACGTTAATCTGCTCGCCAGGGCGAATGTTTGCCAATGACTGAGTGAAGATATTGTCTCGCTCTTGCTCCAGCAAGCCTGCTGTTTGTCCCTGCTCGATCGCCTGCTGATAAAGTTCCTGAGCTTCTTCCCGCCGCTTAATGTCGCTGCGAATGGTGCGATCGCCAATCTGAATTTCCATATCATCCACTGCCGCCTCGTCCGGCAGCGGAAACACATAAACCGCCTCCAGTGGTTCCTCAAACGGATTCTCAAACGTCTGCGTCATCTCAACCCGCGACACATTCCCGCTGACTTGAGCCTTCACCTCAGTGTGGCGCAACGGAAAAACCTGCTCCTGCCCATCCATCTGGACATACAATCCTCCTATTACACCATCGGATGTAACAGGGGACTCTCCTGTCCCTAAGCCGGAACTTGAGTTAGCCGGAGAGGGCGATCGCGTGGGCAATTGGGCGATCGCAAAGTGAGCCAAACTACCCGCTACGCCAACCAGCAGAACCGTCAACGGCAAAACAAAGGAGAGTTTCATAGGAGGAGCTTAGGTGAACGAAGATAGCTCTCACCATGACATCAGTTGAATTGCCCTCCTTCAGGGTTGCGAAAACTGCAACAGAGGAGTGAGGGATAGGGAATGAGGAAATACCTTCTTGCCCTAGCTCCCAGCGCCTCTCATCCTTACTCTCTAACCAACTCCGTATTAATCTCGTTCACCTGTCGGCGCTTTAGCTCAACAGACTCGGAGCGGGGCAGCAGGTTAAATACTTCACGAAACTTGTCGTCGATCCGCTCAAAGGGAATTGTACCTGTCTCGTTCAGCACAACCTCCCCCGCCTGATTAAATAACACCGTTTGGGGTACCAGTCCCTTGTAGTAGTAGCCCAGGTCTGTTGGCTCGTAGTGATCTTGAGGGGCGATCGCATCCACAGTCATGGCAATAAAATCAGCCGCCCGACCGTAAAATGAATCAAGCTGGTTGACGACTGCAACAAACTCTTTGCAATCACTGCTGTCATCTACATAGAACACAACCAGCGTTGGCTTATCTCTTTTAAAAGACTCTGCCAGCGTCACTTTGGGCGGAACCAGAGAACCGTTGCCTGCATAGAGCGGAAAAATGTTGCCATCAAAGCGATCGTCCGTCAGACCCGCCCAGGCAGGATTGCCTAGCAGTCCTAATAGTCCAAGCAGCAGCACCAGACTCAGCAACAGCCTGGAAAGCTTTCGACAAAAAGAATTCATCACAAAACGTCTTTGCAAAAAACCGTCCCAAACCAAAAACTTATCCCCTCAATGTTAAACCTTAGGGTGTGCTTTAAAACTGCTTTAGAAGTTGATTCGCTAGATGCTTCATGCCCAGTTAACCAACTTCTAAGACAGACGTGCCTTTGGCAGTTAGCCTTGCCAAGCCTTATTGCTACTGAGCAGGCGACGGAGCAGGCGACTCAGTCGCAGCGGGTGCTTCAACTTCTTTAAAGCCTTGGATAACCTGCTGAAGTTCAGGTTTGTTACGCTCAAAGCTAGAGGGCAACGTCCAGGCCAAAATCTGGTGATACTTCGTTGGAGTTTCAACCGTGGTGTGTAAATATGCTACGTTAATTCCCTCGATGGTTCCCTGAATCTCGTACTGTACGGCTGGGTTACTTCCTACGGTCGTTACATCAGTCGGTCCAGTAATTTCAGGATCGGTTAAGCTCTCAACGAGTAACCCACGTGTAATTTCTGAATGCTGCTCAATGGTTAGATTCTCAAAATCTGCCTTGTTTTCGGATAAAACGATCACGTATTCTTCACTGCCTCGCTTAGAAGCTTGAATCTCGGCTGACTCATGAAGTTCCCGATCTTCTACCCAACCGTTGAGCAGGGTAAGTTGGCTCTGACCATCCAAACCAACAAGAACATTACCCGCATCCTCAGGACTAGCAGCTTCGGTAGGTTCTGTCGGAACTGTAGCTCCGTCTGGATTAGCAGAATCGGTATTTGCGTTGGGGGTGCAGCCTCCCAAAACCAGGGCAGTGAGGAGTAAAACTGGGGTAAAGGTTTTAATAAACATAGGCACGTTAACCTTCTCGTGTCGAAGTCGATACTAAATGGCTTGCATTTCGCAACCGTTAAATCCGGATTGCCTGGGAATAATGTTTATGAATGAGATGTTTTCTAAGCAGCCTAGTCATCCCTCACAAGCTTAGCCGCAGATAGGTTAAGTGGCACGAGAAATATGGCTATTCTCAATAGCTTAAAAATCAATTTTGAATCTCTTAGCTATCAGTCATTAGTCATTTGGGGATGATGACTCCCAATGACCAATGACTGATAACCAATTTAGATATTTGATTAGATATCCAGATCAGTTAGGTTCAGCTTTGAGCCGTAGGTTTCGATGAACTCACGTCGAGGGGCAACGCGATCGCCCATCAGCACCGTGAAGATCCGATCTGCCTCAGCTGCATCCTCAATTTCGACTCGCTTTAACGTCCGGGTTTCAGGATTCATTGTGGTGTCCCAAAGCTGCTGGGGCATCATTTCTCCCAAACCTTTAAATCGCTGAATCGTGTAGTTAGCGTTAGCAGGAAACTGCGATGTGATCTGGTTGAGTTCGCGATCGCTATAGCAATACTGATGCTGCCGTCCCCGTTCTACTTTGTAAAGAGGAGGGCAGGCAATGTACACATAGCCCTGATCGACCATCGATCGCTGATAGCGGTAGAAGAAGGTCAATAGCAGTGTCCGAATGTGAGCGCCATCTACGTCAGCGTCAGTCATGACAACAATACGGTGATAGCGTAACTGTGATGGGTCAAACTCCTCACCTTTGATACCCAGACCTAATGCGGTAATCAGCGCCTGAATCTCGGTGTTTTTGTAGATCTTGGCATCGTCGGTTTTCTCAATGTTGAGGATTTTGCCTCGCAGCGGCAGGATTGCTTGGAAGCGGCGATCGCGTCCTTGCTTAGCACTACCTCCCGCAGAGTCTCCCTCCACGATGAAGATTTCTGACTCTGCTGGGTCACGAGAGCTACAGTCTGCCAGCTTACCGGGCAGCGTTGACGACTCCAGTACAGATTTGCGGCGCACTAGTTCTCGCGCCCGTCGGGCAGCTTCTGCCGCGTTAAAGGCTTGAATCGCCTTTTCAAGGATCGCATCAGCAACGCTAGGACGAAACTCTAGATATTCGGTTAGCGCCTCACCCACTAGGGAATCTACGATTCCTCGAACTTCGGTGTTGCCGAGTTTAGTCTTGGTCTGTCCTTCAAATTCAGGATCAGGTACTTTAACCGAAATGACGCCCGTCAGTCCTTCACGGATGTTTTCCCCTGCCAGGTTAGAGTCACTTTCCTTGAGCTTGTTACGCTTACGGGCGATGGAATTCATCGTCCGGGTTAGCACTGCCTTCAGTCCTTCCAGGTGAGTACCACCATCAATGGTGCGAATGTTGTTGGCAAAGCCCAGCAGGTTATCAGTGTAAGCATCTACACACCATTGAAGTGCCACCTCAACCTGCACGTTGTTGCGCTCACCCTGAACAAACACCACTTCATCATGCAAGGGCTGTTTGTCTTTGTTGATGTAGCTAATGTATTCGCGAATGCCACCAGCGTAGTGATATTTGTCAATACGCGGCTGGTCGCTCTTGAGCAGTTCCAGGCGATAGTCAGTAAAAGTAATCTCAACTCCAGCGTTTAAGTAAGCCAGCTCCCGCAGGCGACTTGCCAGCGTAGCGTAGTCAAACTCAATACCCGTCGTCGCAAAGATTTGAGAATCTGGCTTAAAGGAAATCGAAGTCCCTGTCCGCTCGTCAGGACTCGGCTGAATGGACAGACCACCGATAGGTATACCCCGTTCAAACCGCTGGACGTGCACCTTGTTGTCTCGCCAAACGGTTGCTTCAACCCACTCTGACAGGGCATTGACGACTGAGATACCAACCCCGTGCAAACCACCCGAAACTTTGTAGCCACCACCGCCAAACTTTCCGCCTGCGTGTAGCACCGTCATTACGGTCTCTAAAGCAGACTTGCCGGTTCGGGGATGCACATCTGTCGGAATTCCGCGTCCGTCATCTGTAACGGTGACAGAGCCATCTTCATTCAGGCTGACCTGAATGTACTTGCAATAACCCGCTAAAGCTTCATCAACCGAGTTGTCAACAACTTCGTAAACTAGGTGATGGAGTCCACGTGGGCCTGTGCTACCGATATACATGCCCGGACGTTTGCGGACAGGCTCCAATCCTTCAAGGACTTGGATTTGGTCAGCACCATAATTGGTTGTCATGTATGAAGCGCTCCCATAATTCGGTTTGAAGCCATCTATGCTTCAGAACACCAAAACCTATCAAAATTATAACACAAAAGGGTTTGAAGCGATTTTAGAGCGGTTTGAAGTGAAAAATAAGGCAGGGATCGATCAAGCCCATTTTCGGCAGAATTTTGATCACATCCAGCAACCTGCAGATGTTGATAGTTTAACCTGCAGGGATAGTAATTTTGTACTACCATTGGCTATTCCTATTCTAATTGTTATTTGTGGAGCAACAGCAACTGGAAAGTCGGGATTGGCAATCGCCCTCTCCCAACGGCTCCAGTCTGCCATTCTCAGCGCTGACTCGCGTCAGGTTTACCGTGAGTTTGACATTGGCACCGCAAAACCAACCTCCGCTGAGCAACAGCAAGCCCCCCATTATCTTATAAATATCTGCGACCCCACCGAAACGCTAACGCTAGCAGACTATCAGCAGCAGGCGCAGCAGATCATAGGTATGTTTCACCAATTGGGCGATCGTTTCTCTATTCCACTGTTAGTTGGCGGAACCGGACTTTATATTCGTGCAATTACGCAAGGTTTGCAGATTCCTAGAGTACCCCCACAAGCGAAATTGCGATCGCAGCTTCAATCACTAGGACAACCTCAGTGCTACGCCTTTCTAAAACAAATTGATCCCGTCTCTACCCAAAAAATTCACTTAAATGATGCCGTCCGAACGCTGCGTGCTCTGGAAGTGTACTACACCACCGGAAAACCCATTTCTCAGCAGCAGGGAGAACATCCACCGAGTTACCCAATTCTGCAAATCGGGTTGGATTGTGTCACGTTGGATCGACTAGCTCAACGCATTGAGCAACGCACGCAGCAAATGCTTGACGCTGGCTTGATTGCTGAAGTCACACAGCTTTGTCAGAAGTATGGATATGACCTGCCTCTGCTCAACACATTGGGCTACCAAGAAGTAAAGCAGTATTTAACCGGAGACATTTCTCTACAAGCTGCAAAAGAGCAAATCGTTCTGCATACCCGCCAGTTTGCCAAACGCCAGCGCACCTGGTTTCATGGCGATCGCCAAATTGAATGGTTTGATGCTGACTCTCCCCACCTAGTTGATCAAGTGTGGGAAAGGATTCAAGCATTCCTCCAAACCTGCGAGGCAAGAACCTGAGCTTAATATACGCTTGAGTAAAAGGTGAGCTAATTCCAAAATTATGACTGCCTTAACTTTAAAGCTTGATTCTGTTGTGAGGCTTACTGATAAGCAGTTCTACCAACTCTGTCAGGACAACCCTGAACTGAGATTGGAACGCGCCGCAACCGGAGAACTGATCGTTACGTCCCCAACGGGAGGAGAAACAGGGAAACAAAACTTTGATCTTGTGATTGCGCTTGGAGTTTGGAATCGGCAAACCGGGCTTGGAGTTGGATTTGATTCATCAACGGGGTTTAGGCTGCCGAATGGAAGCGATCGCTCCCCCGATGTTGCCTGGATTCCCCAAGCCAAATGGGATGCTCTAACCTCAGCACAGCGAAAACGATTCCTGCCGCTCTGTCCAGACTTTTTGGTTGAGCTACTCTCTCCCTCAGACAGTTGGGAAGCCGGTGAAGCAAAGATGCAGGAATATCAGGACAACGGCAATCGGTTAGGCTGGTTGATTGACCCAGAATCACGCAAGGTTGCAATTTACCGTTTAGGGCAAGCCGTTGAAATCTTAGAGTCTCCAGATGCTTTATCAGGTGAAGATGTGCTGCCAGGATTTGTGCTAAATCTTCAAACCATCTGGTAGTTCCGTCCAAAAGCTTGTCCTTAAATCTGCAAACCCATTCATTGAATTTCTTAACCCGTTTGTTGAATTCACATACTCGTTCATTGAATTTGCAAACCTGCTCATCGAATTCGTATACTTGCTTTCTGAATTTGCAAACGCGTTTGTTGAATTTGCACCCGCATTCAGAAAGTTTTGATGATAAATATCAACTACTCCTGAGAATTAACAGCATCAATCATCAGGCGAAGCGTCTCTACTCTCACTGAATCGCTTTGTTGCTCAAACAGTTCAGCAGCCTGCTCATAGTCTCTGCAAGACGCTTGACGGTCGCCCATGAGTCTAAAAATATTGCCACGTATAGCCCATGAGTCAGCCATGTCAGGGTATAGGTCGGTTGCTCTGGTAGCTTCAGCGATCGCCTCTGAATAACGTTTCTCCTGTGCGAAGGCAGCACTCCTTAGCAGAATCTGTTGAACTTCTGGCATATCTTCAAATGCAACCTCATCCTCATCAGGAGTCTGCTCTTGTAGATTTTTCTCAGCCAACGACTGCTTTTGCAGTCCTAAATATAGTTTCTGCCGCTCACAAACTCCAGCCTGAACAGAATCACCTTGTGCTTGAAACGCTTCTTGAGCTTTTCCAGCACTTTCAATTGCCCCTTCCAAATCACCTAGCTGATCTTGAATATCTGCGCGAAGGGCATACGCTTCTGCATAGTGAGGAGCAAGTTGAATTGCCCGATTTAATTCAGCAAGAGCCGTTGTTAATCTATCTGGATGAGCAAGCCCTCTAACAACAGAGGATACTTTTGCACGTGCATCTAGATACAAATAGATCGCTTCGGCATTCCCTAAATTTTCTGATTCTGCTGACTCCATAGAACCTTGGAAATTTTAAGTTCTAGTCTAAAGCTAAGTACACAGCGATCACCCTAAACTTAGCAACAAGCCTAACCCGCAAAAGTTGGTCAATCTGAGTTGGGAGTGTCAAGATCAAAGAAGGACTTAGGATTGCTCTGAAACTTCTATGCCAGACCTTCAGGTTTCGATTGCTCAGCACTACCACGAGCGCACCAAGTACGACCCAGCGACGATTCAAGAGAAATCTCAAGGGTTGGACTGGGACAAACAGCCGATTCCGTTCAAGGAATATAAGATTGGGGCAACCTATGACCTCAAGCCTTACCTGACGGAAGTGGAAGCCTCTCCTAGCGATTTTGCGGATAGCTGGGAGCGATTGTCTCGGCTGCTATTTTGCAGCTATGGGCTGACGCTAAAGATGATGACTCGCTATGGCGATCCGGTCTATCTCAGGGCTGCACCATCAGCCGGAGGGCTATATCCGGCTGAGGTCTATCTGATTTCACGCGGGACACCACTGCTGCCTGCAGGGCTTTACAGCTATCAGCCACAGTCTCATTCGCTGATTCGCTTTTGGGACAGTGAGGTCTGGGAAGATTTGCAGAAAGCCTGTTTCTGGCATCCGACTTTAGAAAATACGCAACTGGCACTGGTGGTCTCGGCGGTGTTTTTCCGTTCGGCATGGCGCTATCAGGATCGAGCCTATCGCCGAATTTTTCTCGATACTGGACACCTCTTGGGCAATGTAGAATTGGCGGGAGCAATCAATGATTACCGTCCTCACCTGATTGGTGGCTTTGCCGATGAAGCAATCAATGAACTGCTTTACCTTGATCCAGAGCAGGAGGGGGCGATCGCCATCATTGCTTTAGCAGATCTGCTCGACGTACAGCAAAATCTGCCGCTGGCGCAAGCTGCTCTACCCTCTGCAACACAGATCAAATATCCCAAAATTCCCGATGGAGAACTGCTGAACTACTTCCATCGTGCCACTCAGATTGGTGTTGCTCAAAGTTCCCCTTTTCCCACTGGCACCAGACCTGAAGCAGAGTCCGTCTTAGTTGCTGAGCCTGCAGAAGACAAGTACAACTTTCCGTTTTGCCTGAAAGTTTCTACCGTTGCCCCTTCAATCTTTTGGGGTGAAAACCTGTCGGCACTGGAAAGCACCATTCTCAAGCGCCGTTCAACTCGCGCCTACAGCGGCGAACCACTGACTCTGGATGAACTCAAGGCGCTGCTCGACTTTACCTACCAGCCGCACCACTACATCGACCAAAGTTTAGATCGATCGCCTGACTACTTTGATCTGAATTTAATTGAAACCTTCATTGCCGTCTCTGGCGTTGAAGGGTTGGAGGAAGGCTGCTATTACTATGCTCCCAAGGCTCAAGAACTCAGGCAAATCCGCTTTAAGAATTTCCGACGAGAGCTACACTTCCTCTGTCTAGGTCAAAACCTGGGACGTGATGCTGGAGCGGTGCTGTTTCACACGGCTGATCTGAAGCAGGCTGTAGCAGCGTATGGCGATCGCGTCTACCGTTATCTGCACATGGATGCCGGACATCTGGGACAGCGGCTCAATTTGGCTGCCATTCACCTCAACCTGGGCGTGAGCGGCATTGGCGGTTTCTTTGATAACGAAGTAAACGAAGTTTTGGGCATTCCCACTGATGAAGCAGTTCTCTACATTACAACTTTGGGACGACCAGCATGAGAGGAGTAAGGGATATGAGTCCTTTCTAAATGCAACGGTGCTATAGAATTACTGCTAATTGGGGGCGATCGCATCACTCACCGTCTTGATCATCCTCGCCGTCCTTTCCAGCACGACGTTCACATCAGACCTAAAACTCACTTAGCGATATCATCAAAGACCCTACCATTACTGTTGTTTCTTGGCATCATCAGGCAGTAAAAAACATTTCTCCAGCATGGCGAGTTTCAGCCCAAGCAGACGATGGACTGATCGAAGCAATAGAACACCAGGAACATCCCTGGATGTTAGGTGTGCAGTGGCACCCGGAAATGTCGCCGCAATGGGCACCCCATCCCCGACTGTTTCAAGCATTAGTGGATGCTGGACAGGCTAGGAAACCTTTGTGCCAGCGTGTATAGCGATCGCCCCCATCCCATCTACAGAGAGAGTAATTTGCTTGTGACGATCAACAGTAACAGTTGCGTTTGCTCCTGTTGCAGTACAACCTGTTCCCTCTGCATTCAACTCACCTTCTATCACATTGCAATAGGTACCTGGAGCCAGGTCAGTTTGAAAAGTGTGGTTTAACGGAGTGGACTCCCGATCAATTACAACAAATCCTTTATTTCCACGACTAAAAGCAATCTGATTTGCCCCATTGCTCCACCAGTGAGTGAGTGGCTCGGCTGAGGTGTGATTGCGGAAGCTCACCATGTTGGCGATCGCCTGCCAGCGATGTTCACACTGCCACTCCTCAAAACAACTCACTTCACCATTGTGATAAACACTGTGTGTATTGCCATCTGCATCAGCAGGCGGTCCCTGCTCGGAATTTGAGAACTTATAGCTCGACATCAAATCTGGGTAGCCATAGGGATGCGCCAGCATAAACACATTCGCTAGTTCATAAAGCTTGCCGTTCTTGTAAGTCAGGTAGGTGCCGCCGCCGCCATGTCCCCGCTGCTTGTCATGGTTATCAATAAATACGATCGCCTTATCGCTCGGTGCTAATCCCCACTCCTCACTCAAAGTGTCCAGTTGCGATAGGCTTTGTCCTTCCAATCCCAAAAACTTTGCGCCTACTAGACGACCATATTCAAACTCATACACATCGCCGTGACTATAATATTCAGACTTGCGAACTGCTTCAGTTCCCGGATCGATTACCTCTTGCAGAATGTAGGGTTGAGCAGTCACAGACTGTTGCACCAAGCTTAAAATTGCTCCTAACTCTTTGGTGTTGATGTGTTTGGCTGCATCAATCCGAAATCCAGCCACACCAAGATTCACCAAGTCAATCAGGTACTCAGCAATGCGGCTGCGAACATAGCTTGAGCTAGTCTTGAGATCTGGCAACCCAGAGAGTTCGCAGCTTGTCACCTGCTCGTGATTACGATAATCCTGAATGTTTTGCCGGCAAGAGTGGAAATCGCGAGATTCATACAGCCCTGGATAATGATATTTGGTAAAGATTGAACCTGCACTGCCCTTACCGCTGAGTTCACCAGACATGTGATTGATCACCGCATCGGCATATACGTCCACTCCCGCGGCTCGGCAACGTTCAACCATGTTGGTGAATTGAGTGCGATCGCCACTGCGACTCTTAATCTGGTAACTGACAGGCTGATAGCGTTGCCACCAAGGATAGCCCTGCTTAGCAATCACTGCATGTTCATTGGGTGGTGAAATCTGAACGGCTGCGAACCCCTTTGGTCCTAAAAAGCTCTCACATTCTTGCGCTACATCTTCCCATTTCCATTCAAACAGATGCACAAAGGCAGTTCGGGGTACTATAGCTTCCTCCACTGAATCTGTATCAATCCGCCAAACTGAACCGATTAGTGGTATCACCAAAAAAATTAGAAACAGCAAGCCATAGACAAACTTCCGCAACATGATATGCACCCACGACCCTAGATTAAGTCTTGTTCAAACTAAATTAACTTGTTCTGAGAATGCCCTTCACGCAAACAAAATGAACAAAGCCGCAGTTCTACTGAGGCGATCGCTTAGCATCCCTGCACACCAACCACAGGAATTTCAATTTCTTGTCCAGTCTGCTCAATGCGAATAATGCCATCTTCAATGGCGATCGCTTCTACATCTGCCCGTTGTTCTGCAAATCTGCCTTCTAACCCAACCTGAATCTCACCCTCTAGGCTCTCAAATGTTTGGTAAAACTGCATGCCGGGTTGCTCCTGCGGATAAGCAGACAGTCCCTCAAACCGAACAATCTCCCCGTCAATCTTCATCCACATCGAAACAGGTTCCCCCAAAGTAGCTACCAAGATGAAGTTAGGCTGATCAGGACTATCTGGCTTCCACACTGCTAGTCCACACCCATATATGTCATCGCTCTCTACTTCTTCTAAGGTAAATTCCTCAACCTCGAAGTTGATCGCTGCTGGTGACTCAGTCACGGTCGGATCAGGAGAACTAACTGGAGAATCCGCAACTTGAACTTGTGGGGTAGTACTATTCTCCGATTTGGTAGTTGGGGACTGAGAGTTACATGCTGTAGCTAGACTGAGTAGCAACAAGACATGGAGAAGACAAAGCACATTTTTCATAGCAAGAATTTGGGCGATCGCCTTTTCAACTATAAACGGGCGATCGCCCCTCACCTCAAGCTTCTATGTACGTAGCTAGTTTTCTCTCCTCGATTACTATGGCTTGTACCGCATCAACTCGCTCTTCCTGAATATATCTCGCTCGTTATAACAAGTAAGATTTGCTTACACACTCAAAGGATTTTAAGTTGATTTAACTTCACTAATCATGTAATCAATTAAATCAAAAAAATCCTGTAAGGCTTGAGCATTTTGAAATTTTACCAGAGGGATATTGGGACGCTGCCCTCCTTGCTGATTGTGTGTAGGAATGCAAACTCCTAATTTGGCTTCTAATTGTTCTCTTAACTGTTGTTGTCTTTCTGAACCAAGAGTGAAGGGTGGTTTCATATGTTGAAATTGCATTTCAACACCATTAGCTCCCCAAACTTCCCCAGCTCTAGAAGAGTGATTTTTGGGGAAACGAGTCATTGCTGCAATAGAGAAAAAAGGATGTAATACACCTTTGTGTCTTAGCTTCGTAGTAAAAACTGCAAAAGTTACGCCTCTAGGTTGCCATTCCCGAATACCTCTATCCTCTGCAAATCTGAGAATTTTTTCTACAACGTCAGCGTATTTTCTATTTCTCGGATCAGAACGAAGCTGTTCAAAAAATTCTTCTTCAGTCCATTTTTCTTTAGCCACATCCACATTTCTTCCGCTCGATAAACATAGGATTCCCATTTCAAGAACTTTTCGCGTGAAAAAGAAAAACCCCTCACCGACGGGTGAGGGGTTTTTCAGGATTTAGAGGTTTACCAGAAATGGTTAACCAAACCTACTCGCGGTTGAGGCTATCAGGAAGGCGGCGTATGTGAGTACGTAGCCGACCGTGAAGTGAGCCAGACCGACCAGACGACCTTGGACGATGGACATTGCAACGGGCTTGTCCTTCCAGCGAACCAGGTTAGCTAGAGGAGTGCGCTCGTGCGCCCAGACCAGGGTTTCGATCAGTTCTTGCCAGTAGCCTCTCCAGGAGATCAAGAACATGAAGCCGGTTGCCCAAACCAGGTGTCCAAAGAGGAACATCCAGGACCAGACCGCCAGGTTATTCATGCCGTAGGGGTTGTACCCGTTGATCAACTGAGCAGAGTTGAGCCAGAGGTAGTCGCGCAGCCAGCCCATGATCGTCACAGATGTATCGTTGAACTGAGCTACGTTGCCCTGCCAAACTGCGAGGTGCTTCCAGTGCCAGTAGAAGGTAACCCAACCAATGGTGTTGAGCATCCAGAACATGGCGAGGTAGAAAGAGTCCCAAGCAGAGATATCGCAGGTGCCGCCTCGACCAGGACCATCGCAAGGGAAGCTGTAGCCGAAGTCTTTCTTATCGGGCATCAGCTTCGAGCCGCGTGCATCCAACGCACCTTTGACCAAGATCAAGGTGGTGGTGTGCAGACCAAGGGCGATCGCATGGTGAACCAGGAAGTCGCCAGGTCCAATGGTCAAGAACAGCGAGTTTGTACCTGAGTTGATTGCATCCAACCAGCCGGGTAGCCACACGTTGCCGTGATTGGGCCAAGCAGTGGTTGCAAGGCTGTCAGGGTTAGACAGAAGGGTATCGAAGCCATACAGCACCTTACCGTGAGAAGCCTGGA
Organism: Cyanobacteria bacterium FACHB-471; assembly: GCA_014695345.1. Taxonomy (GTDB): domain Bacteria; phylum Cyanobacteriota; class Cyanobacteriia; order Elainellales; family Elainellaceae; genus JAAUTN01. The sequence continues at coordinate 28,444 of JACJOC010000115.1, read as the reverse complement.
TGAACTGTGCGAACACAGGCTCAATCAAGATTTGCTTCTCAGGAGTAGCGAAGGCTTGCATTACGTCGTTGTGAACGTAAATGCCAAGGGTATGGAAGCCCAGGAACAGCGATACCCAGCTTAGGTGAGAGATGATTGCCTCTTTGTGCTCTAGGACGCGAGCTAGCACGTTGCCCTGGTTCTGAACGGGGTCATAGTCCCGCACCCAGAAGATCGCACCATGAGCAAACGCACCAACCATCAAGAAACCAGCAATGTACTGGTGATGGGTGTAGAGCGCTGCCTGAGTGGTGAAGTCCTTACCCATGAAAGCGTAAGGTGGCAACGAATACATGTGTTGCGCTACCAGAGAAGTGACAACACCTAAAGCTGCTAGGTGAATACCCAACTGGAAGTGCAGAGAGTTGTTGTAGGTATCGTACAAACCCTGGTGAGGCAGGTTAAACTGCCCTTCGGTCTTGGCGCCAAAGAAGCTCTTAGCATTCAACATCTCTTTGATGTTGTGACCAATCCCAAAGTTGGTGCGGTACATGTGACCCGCAATGATGAACAGCACAGCGATCGCCAAGTGGTGATGCGCCATATCCGTCAACCACAGAGACTGAGTCTGAGGATGAAAACCGCCCAAGAAGGTCAGAATTGCATCTCCAGCGCCCTGAGAGGTGCTGAAAATGTGATCAGCCGTATCAGGGTTTTCTGCATACACACCCCAATTGCCCGTGAAAAATGGCTTTAGACCAGCGGGGTGGGGAGGAGTAGACAGGAAGTTGTCCCAGCCCACATGCTGTCCGCGAGACTCAGGGATGGCAACGTGGATCAAGTGACCTGCCCAAGCCAAGGAGCTAACCCCAAACAAACCAGCCAAGTGGTGGTTGAGTCGGGACTCAGCATTCTTAAACCAGGACAAGCTAGGACGGAACTTGGGCTGGAGGTGAAGCCAGCCTGCAAACAAGAAAACAGCAGCTAGCAACAACAGGAAGACGGCCCCGTTGTAAAGTTCGCCGTTAGTTCTCATGCCGATGGTGTACCACCAGTGGTAAACACCCGAGTAGGCAATGTTAACCGGGCCAGAAGCGCCACCTTGTGTGAACGCATCGACAGCAGGTTGACCAAAGTGAGGGTCCCAAATCGCATGGGCGATTGGTTTTACATTTAGCGGATCTTTGATCCACTGTTCGAAGTTGCCTTGCCAGGCGACGTGGAAGAGGCTGCCAGATGTCCAGAGGAAGATGATTGCCAGGTGACCGAAGTGCGAGGCAAAAATCTTTTGGTAAAGATTCTCCTCGGTCATTCCGTCATGGCTTTCAAAGTCATGGGCGGTGGCAATCCCGTACCAGATCCGACGTGTAGTCGGATCTTGAGCCAAGTCCTGGCTAAATTTTGGGAATTTAGTTGCCATGTTTAACGAGTTCTCCTCGTGCTCATCCGCTTACTGCAATGATTCGAGCCAGGAAGAACGCCCACGTAGTGACGATTCCTCCCAGGAGGTAGTGAGCCACACCAACAGCACGACCCTGAATGATGCTCAGAGCGCGAGGCTGAATGGAGGGAGCTACTCTTAGCTTGTTGTGCGCCCAAACAATGGACTCGATCAATTCCTGCCAGTAGCCGCGACCGCTGAACAAGAACATGAGGCTGAACGCCCAAACAAAGTGAGCACCCAGGAACAGCAGACCGTAAGCCGAGAGCGCTGAACCGTAGGAACCGATTACCTGAGTAGCTTGTGCCCACAAGAAGTCACGCAGCCAACCATTAATGGTAATCGCACTTTGGGCAAAGTTACCGCCCGTGATGTGAGACACCGAGCCGTCGCCATTGACCGTTCCCCACACATCAGACTGCATCTTCCAACTGAAGTGGAATATTGCAATTGATAGGGAGTTGTACATCCAGAACAGACCGAGGAAGACATGATCCCAACCAGAAACTTGGCAGGTGCCGCCCCGACCGGGACCGTCGCAAGGGAAGCGGAAGCCCAGATTTGCTTTGTCTGGAATCAGACGAGAGCTACGGGCAAACAGCACACCCTTGAGCAGAATCAATACCGTCACGTGAATCGTGAAGGCGTGAATGTGGTGAACCATGAAGTCTGCCGTACCAAGAGCGATCGGCATCATGGCAACCTTTCCAGCCACCGCTACAGTGCCGCCACCAAATGCATAGCTAGCCGGAGCCAAGGCATTGGGAGCAGTCGCACCCGGAGCGAGGGTGTGGATGTTTTGAATCCACTGAGCAAACACGGGCTGAAGTTGAATCGCCGTGTCAGAGAACATGTCTTGAGGACGACCCAAAGCACGCATCGTGTCGTTGTGAATGTACAGTCCAAAGCTATGGAAGCCGAGGAAAATACAAACCCAGTTGAGGTGAGAGATGATCGCATCTCTGTGGCGAATTACCCGATCCAACAGGTTGTTTTGATTCACTACTGGGTCGTAGTCACGCACCATAAAGATAGCTGCGTGTGCTCCGGCACCCACAATCAGGAAGCCACCGATCCACATGTGATGTGTGAAGATCGAAAGCTGCGTGGGATAGTCTGTCGCCAAGTAGGGATAAGGCGGCATGGAGTACATGTGCTGAGCCACGATGATGGTCAGCGAACCTAGCATTGCCAGGTTGACAGCCAACTGAGCGTGCCAGGAAGTGGTGAGGTTCTCATAGAGACCCTTGTGTCCTTCGCCAGTGAAGGGACCTTTGTGGTTCTCTAGGATTTCCTTGATGCTGTGACCAATGCCCCAGTTGGTGCGGTACATGTGACCGGCAATGATGAACAACACTGCGATCGCCAAGTGGTGATGCGCTGTGTCAGACAACCACAGACCGCCAGTAACAGGGTTTAGACCGCCCTTAAAGGTAAGGAAATCAGCGTATTCACCCCAGTTGAGGGTAAAGAAAGGAGTTAAGCCTTTAGCAAAACTGGGATATAGCTCAGCCATCAAGCCAGAATTCAAAATGAACTCTTGAGGCAAGGGGATGTCCGCAGGCGGAACCCCAGCATCTAACAGCTTATTAATGGGCAGCGCAACGTGAATTTGGTGTCCAGCCCAAGATAGGGAACCTAGACCGAGCAAACCAGCCAAGTGGTGGTTTAGCATCGACTCCACGTTCTGAAACCACTCCAGTTTGGGAGCACGCTTGTGGTAATGGAACCAGCCTGCAAACAGCATCAGGGCAGCCATAACCAAGCCACCAATTGCTGTGCAGTAGAGCTGAAACTCACTGGTAATACCTGCGGCCCGCCATATCTGGAAGAAACCAGAGGTGATTTGAATCCCCTGGAAACCGCCGCCTACATCTGCATTCAAAATTTCTTGACCGACAATCGGCCAGACGACCTGAGCACTGGGCTTGATGCCAGTGGGGTCGGTCAGCCAAGCTTCATAATTTGAAAAGCGAGCGCCATGAAAATACATACCGCTCAGCCAGATAAACACAATGGCTAAGTGACCAAAGTGAGCGCTGAAGATCTTACGCGATATATCTTCTAAGTCGCTGGTATGACTATCAAAATCGTGAGCGTCAGCATGAAGGTTCCAAATCCAGGTGGTCGTCTTAGGACCTCTGGAAAGGGTGCGGTCGAAGTGACCGGGTTTGCCCCACTTCTCGAATGAAGTAGGAACCGGGTCTTTGTCAACCACAACCTTGACCTTTGCGTCTCGCTCCCGTGGGGTAGTTGTCATTAGAGACTCTCCTCTCTCTAGACAAGGAACGAGTAATCCCTAACCCCAAGCTTTTGTTAAATTCCCTTCTCATCAATCAGCGGCTAGCAGATGGATTGTATGACTAGGTTTATGAGACCCAGACTAAAGCGTCGTAACCGTTTCAAAGGTCGCGCTACTTAACTTTCAAGAGAAGAGAATGGTCGCGATCGCCGTTCTAAACTTTAAGCCAAGACAGCCAGTAAGCTAGAACAGCAATTTAGACGACTTGGGGGTGGGTTCTCTCGTGCATTATAGAGCGGCATTTGGCACGACTTTGAACGTGGTTAACAATAATTCAAAATGAGCAAATCAGGAGGGGGTGAGGCTTGCGACGAGTCATAACAGCAAAAGATGTGCTAAGGGTTGTCAATCGTTTACGAATTGAAACAACTTATATGGATCATAGAAAAACCAAAAAACATAAAGAACTTATTAAAGCTTAAAAAACTTAAATGAAACTCAATTTTCTCTTATTCATTATCGAGATACACATTCCTTGCAGGAAATCTGAGGTTTTATTCAATTCGTGATCCGATATAGTTCCCTATGGGCCAGTGTTTAATCTTGGGGCGGCGATCGCCCAGGAGTGTGGTTGCGTGTTTGGGATTAATCGGCTGAGTAACGTCAAAAGACTGCTGACATCCTTATTATTGGCAGCAATTTTAAGTTGGGGCTTAGGGGGATGTGGCGATCGTCCCCGCACCGTCGAGCTGTCGCCTGATTCTGACAAACCCACTCGGCTGGCTGGCAGAGTTGCCGAAGTTTCTCCACCTGAAACGCTGCAAGAGCTACGTCAGTCACTTGAGCGCTACCAACCGCAGGTAAAAATTCTCAGCCCACGCCCAAACCAGGTATTGCAGGACGATTACGTCTCCGTGCGCCTTCAGGTGCAGGACTTGCCCATCTTTCAGAACGAAGAATTTGGGCTGGGACCGCACCTACACGTCATCCTGGATAATCAGCCCTATCAAGCGGTTTACGATACCCGTGAGCCTTTAGTTCTAGAAGATTTAGCACCCGGAACTCACACCCTACGCGTCTTTGCCTCTCGCCCCTGGCATGAGAGCTTTAAGAATGAGGGAGCTTACGCCCAGACAACTTTTCATCTGTTTACCAAAACGCCTGAAAATAACCCTGACCCAACCCAACCGTTGCTCACCTATAGCCGTCCAAAAGGCAGCTATGGGGCAGAGCCAATTATGCTCGACTTTTATCTCACCAATGCGCCGCTACATTTGATTGCTCAAGAAAATCCTGAAGATGAGATTTTGGACTGGCGAATTCGCTGCACGATTAATGGTGAAAGCTTTATTTTCGATCGCTGGCAACCGATCTACTTAAAAGGGTTGAAACCAGGCAAAAACTGGGTGCAGCTAGAGCTTTTGGATGAGAAAGGTGATCCCTTCCCGAACCCATTTAATAACACGGTACGGCTAATTAATTACGAGCCAAACGGTAAGGATACGCTATCCAAACTAATGCGAGGTGAACTCTCTGCCGACGCAGTTCGCAGCATTGTTAATCCGGACTATGTTCCCGCACCTCCTGCATCAGAGCCATCCCCGGAACCTACTCCTGCTCCTACTCCCGAACCGTCTCCGGAGCGTTCCACTCCTTCTAGAACAGAGGAAACTCCTGAGCCTGAAGAAATCCCTGCGGTAGAGGAAGTGCCCGCATTTGAGGAAGTACCTGAAGTGGAGGAAGTTCCTCAAACAGAGAGAATTCCCGCAGCTGAAGAAGAGCAGCCGAGTGAACCTGAACCGACCATAGAGCGAGGTTTTGAAGACTTAGATCCGGCACCATCTGAGGCAGAACCTGAAGTTGATAAGGTGCCAGTGCCAATTCCCAGTGAGCCACTGCAACCTTCTTCCCCTAAGGGCTTCTTCGATCGCTTCCGTCGTCGTACCCCTGAGCCTGTTCCTACCCCGATTACTCCACCTCCGTTTTCTATTCCAGAAGCGCAAGAGGAACCCAGTGCAGTTGATATCGTTCCTGAAGTTCCCGAAGTTCCTGAAGAGGAGCCACTGCCCCAGTTGGAAGAACTCCCTCAGTTAGAAGAACCTACTGAGGCACCAGAGTCACCGCGATCGCAACCTGCTTCACCCAAAAACTTTTTCGATCGCTTCCGTCGTGCCCCTGAGCCGATTCCAGCACCCGTTGTACCTTCTATTCCAGAGGTTCTGGAGGAACCGGATGCAGCCGATATTGTTCCTGAAGTAACAGAGCCACTGCCTCAGTTGGAAGCGCCCGTTGAAGCGCCAGCATTGACCGAACCAACGGTAGAACCGCTGCCCGAAGAAACTGGAGATATCCCAGAGGCGATCGCTCCTGCTTCCCCTGAACTCATTCAACCCGAACCAACTCAGCCCAAATCTAGCCCGCTAGGAGACTTTTTCGAGCGCTTCCGTCGTCGTTCAAGTCTCTCACCTACACCGCTGGAACCGGAAGAGACTTTACCTGAAATTATTGAAGCTCCTAAACCAGAAACCTCTAGGTCAGAAGTGAGTGAGCCAGATTTGTCAGATATTATTCCAGAGGTTTCTCAACCCGCATCTCCATTAGAAGAGCAAAATCCGGTAGTTAATTGATAAAGCGTTGTGGAATTTGTTGGAAGTTGTTAGCGATCGCCTCAAATAGTTTGAGAAGGCGTGAATATGCCCCGTAAGGGTGTGGCATTTAGCAGATAAACCTTGAAAGAGAGCAATAATTCTAATCTGAATGCCACATCCTACAAATATCCTTTAAACAAACTCAGTATTTCTCCGTAATTCTCCTGTTAGGTTTTGATCCCTTAAACAGTAGGGTGGGCAATGCCCGGAGGCGAAATGTTTGTTGCTAGCGCTCCTCATCTTGACTCTTCAACTGACGGAACTGACCAGGATGTTTTTATCTCCTATTCGCGGGCAGACAAAACCTTTGTCAAATCGCTCTACGAAAAACTCAGCGCGACTGGACGCGGCGCTTGGGTTGATTGGGAAGACATTCCCATTACCGCCGAATGGTGGAGAGAGATTGAGGCTGGCATCGAATCAACGAATACATTTGTCTTTATTATCAGTCCCGATTCGGTTCAATCAAAAGTGTGTCGGCAGGAAATTGATCACGCCGTTTTTAATCACAAACGATTGTTACCAATTGTGTGGCGAGAGGGTTTTGAACAGGAGCAAGTTCATCCAGCGCTGAGAAGACATAATTGGCTTTTCTTTCGGGAAAGTGATGATTCTGATCAAGCACTTCAGTCTCTGATTAAAGCGCTCGACACAGATTTAGAGCATGTTAAAACGCACACTCGCTTGTTGGTGAGAGCGAATGAATGGGTTTACAAAAGGCGCAACGAAAGCTTCTTGTTGAGAGGTAGTGATCTAGAAGAAGCAGAACAATGGTTGACCAAAGGAACGGACAAAGAACCCTTTCCAGCTCAAGTGCAGCGCGAATATATTATTCAAAGTCGTCGGGCTGAAACGGAGCGGCAGAAAACAGAAAATCGGCGGCAGAAAATTGCCCTGGTTAGTGTTAGTTTTGCTCTCTGTATTGCAGGCATATTTGGTCTAGTTGCTTTTTCTCAGTGGCAGAAGGCAGAACGGCGGCAACTGACGGCGATCGCCACCACTTCAGAAGCCCTGTTTTCATCCAATCAAGTTTTTGATGCATTGATCGAAAGCCTGCGGGCTGGAACTACCCTGAATCGTTCGGCTTGGACTCGTGATGTTCAGATTCATTCTGATATCGTCACCTTGCTCCAGCAGTCAGTCTACTGGGTGAGAGAGCGCAACACCTTAGAAGGACATAGCGAGACGGTTTGGGGAGTAAGTTTTAGCCCCGATGGACAAACCCTTGGCACTGCAAGTTGGGACGGTACGGCTAAGATTTGGAGCATTGATGGGCAGGAGGCAATTACCCTGCGGGGACACAGCGATCGCATCAACAACATCAGCTTTAGCCCCGATGGTCAAAGAATTGCTACAGGTAGTTTTGACCAAACAATGAAACTCTGGTCACGCGATGGGCACTTACTGCACACCTTTCAGGGACACAGTCAGGGAGTTTGGGACGTTAGCTTTAGCCCTGATGGCAACATGTTAGCTACTACAAGCCGAGATGGTACTGCAAAACTTTGGCGATCGGATGGCAAACTGTTGACCACACTCGAAGGACATACAGATGAGGTTCACAGCGTCAGTTTCAGCCCGGATGGACAAACCCTTGCAACGGCAAGTCGCGATAAAACGGTCAAAATTTGGACTTTGAAAGGGCAACTGATACGCACCATCTCCCACAACGCTGCCGTTTGGGATGTTAGCTTCAGTCCGGATGGTCGAACCCTTGTGACAGCTAGCCAGGACAAAACTGTCAAACTGTGGACGTTAGATGGCAGGCTGCTCAACACTTTTAATGGCGAAGATGCATTTTTGAGCGCCAGCTTTAGCCCAGATGGGCAAAGCGTTGCCGCTGTTGGCTATGAAAAAGTGGTGAGACGTTGGAATCTGAATGGCGACCTGATTGGCACATACACTCATGATGGCGATGGCGGTGGTGGAGTAGCCTTTAGCCCTGACGGTAAAACCCTGGCTGCGGCTAGTTTCGATCGCACCATCAGGTTATGGCAAATCGAAGATACAGGGCTAAGAAGACTGATAGGGCACCAAAACTGGGTATTTGGGCTAAATTTTAGCCCTGATGGAGAGGCGATCGCCACCGCCAGCCGAGACGGCACTGTCAAAATCTGGAATCGTCAAGATGGAAAACTCCTCCACACCCTAACGGAACACGACGGCGCGGTCTGGAGTGTTAGTTTCAGTCCGGATGGCAACCTCATCGGCACAGCCAGTAATGACGCGACTGCAAAACTTTGGACACGCGACGGGAAATTGCTGACCACGCTCACCGGACACGACGGCGGCGTGTTGAGCGTTACTTTCAGCCCAGACAGCCAAGTGATTGCAACCGCCAGTGCTGATCAAACGGTGAAACTGTGGAACCGCGAGGGCAAACTGTTGCGAACTCTGCTCGGACACGACGGAGAAGTATCAGGCGTTGCGTTTAGCCCCGATGGCACCACGATCGCCACCGTTGGCAATGACCACACGGTAAAACTGTGGACGGTAGAGGGTGAATTGCTCGATACCCTCACTGGACACACAGGAATTGTCTACGACGTGCGCTTTAGCCCAGACGGCACCATTCTTGCCACAGCTAGTCAAGACAAAACAGCACGCCTGTGGACGCGAGACGGCAAACTGTTGCGAATTCTCAAAGGGCACGACGGCATTGTCTACAATGCCAGCTTCAGCCCCGATAGCACCACGATCGCCACGGCTAGCCATGACCAAACCATCAAGCTCTGGAGCGCAACAGGAGAACTGTTACATACTCTGACGGGCACCAAAAACGTCAATCAGGATGTCAGCTTTAGCCCAGACGGTCGTACCCTGGCAACAGCCGGAAACGACAACGCCTTGACTCTGTGGAATCTGGACTACGTTGGAGATTTGCAGGAGCTAGTCACTCGCGGTTGCGATTGGGTACAGGACTATTTGGAAACGAACCCCAGCGTGGAAAAGGGCGATCGCCAAATCTGTTCCTAAAATTCCTAAAGTTTGTCAATCCACTAGTTCTGCCAGTTCCAGCCAGCGCTCGGTAGCGGAATCGATCGTCTGGGTTAACTCTGCCAATCGTTCTGATAACTGCTGCACCTGCGTAAAGCCTGCTGGAGGATTGTGGTAAAGCGTCTTTTCGACCTCTATTTTTTCCGCTTCCAGTTTGGGAATTTCAGTTTCTAGCTGCTCAAATTCGCGCTTTTCTTTGTAGGAAAGTTTGCGGGGTTTGGTGAGATTTTGAGTTTTGGGTTTTGAGCTTTCGGTTGAATCGACAGGAGAATCTGCAATCTGCTTCTGGGCAGGAGCGGATTTGGAAGACTTAGAATTGCTAGCTTCGGTTTGTGCGGCGGATTCCTCTTCTGCTTTTTTGAAGTCAAGGTAGACCGAGTAGTTGCCAGGATATTGGCGAATGTTGCCGCCTGGTTCCAGGGCAAAGATCGTGTCTACGGTGCGATCGAGGAAGTAGCGATCGTGAGAAACGACAATAACGCAGCCGTTAAAGTCTTCCAGGTAGTCTTCCAGGACTGCCAGCGTTTGTACATCCAGATCATTCGTCGGCTCGTCCAGAATCAGCACATTAGGCGCACTCATCAGTACCCGCATCAGGAACAGCCGCCGCTTTTCGCCACCCGATAATTTGTGAATGGGTGCGTACTGCTGATTCCCAGGAAACAGGAATCGCTCCAGCATTTGAGAGGCGCTAATCTGAGTCCCATCAGCAGTTTGGATGAATTCACCTACTTCTTTAATGTAGTCAATCACCCGCTGGTTTTCGTTGAGAGCGGTGAGAAGCGCTTCGGAGTGCTGGTCAAAGTAGCCAATGTGAATCGTGGAGCCAATTTCTACCGTACCGGAGTCGGGCTTCACCCGTCCAGTAATGATATCCATCAGGGTTGATTTGCCTGCGCCGTTGCCGCCAATGATGCCAATGCGGTCTTCAGGGTTGAAGTAATAGGTGAAATTGTGAATCAGGGTGCGATCGCCATACGCCTTGCTAACCTGCTCTAGCTCAATCACCTTCTTCCCAATTCGCCGACCGGGAGTGGCAATATCTACTTTGCCCTGCACTTGCTTAAATTCCTGCGCCTGCATGTCCCGAATTCGCTCAATTCGGGCTTTTTGCTTGGTGCTACGGGCTTTGGGTCCGCGCTTTAGCCATTCCAACTCGCGCCGCAATACGCCCTGGTGTTTGCGCTGAGAACTGACGGCAGATTCCTCAGATAGCGACTTTTTCTCCAAGTAGTAGGAATAGTTGCCGGAATAGCCGTAGAGGTCGCCCCGGTCAATTTCAATAATGCGGTTGGTGACGCGATCGAGAAAGTAGCGATCGTGGGTAATCAGCAGCAGTGCGCCCCGATAGCGGTTGAGGTAATCTTGCAGCCATTCGACCGATAGCGCATCCAGATGGTTGGTTGGCTCATCCATGAGCAGCACATCAGGATCAGCGAGTAGCGCGGTTGCCAGGGCAATTCGCTTGCGGTAGCCGCCCGACAAATTGCTGATTCGCTCATCAAAATCTTCAATCCCCAGCTTGGTCAGAATAATTTTGGCGTTGGTTTCCAGTTCCCAGGCTCCAGTAGACTCCATCTGGTGAGTCAGGTGAGAGAGCTGTGACATTAGCCGATCGGCATCACCCTGTCCGTGTGCCAGCTTATGCGAAACCTCCTCATACTGACGCACCATAGCCATCTGTTCACCGCTGTCGGCAAAGACTTGCTCTAGCACGGTGCGGTTTTCGTCCAGGTCAGGCTGTTGAGGCAGGTAAACGATATTGACTCCTGAGTTGACCAACAGTTGACCGCCATCGATCGGTTCCAGTCCCGCGATCATCTTCAGCAGCGTGGATTTGCCAGAGCCATTGGTGCCAATCAGCCCTACTTTATCGGTGGCATCCAGACTAAAGCTGCCATCTTTGAGGATTTCCTTAATGCCAAAGTCTTTTTGGACAGACTGTAGGGTGAAGATACTCATGGGGGAGGGATGAGGGCGAGAGAGTAAAGGCGGAGGCAGTTCGTAGGATGGGTTACGCTACGCTAACCCATACGGACGGAGAGTTGAGGCACAAACCACAACCTAGCTCTGGGTGAAAGACTCGTCAGTTACCTAGTTTAGCGTTGCAGTTGGACTGGCGATCGCATTTTGGATGGCTGTAAAGGCTAACTACAAGGTCAGGTGAAAGGACTTGCTAAACGTTTACAAACCCGGCAACCTCTGGGCATATACAACTTTCTTGGTTCCCTTTAACTTTGCTAGTACAGGCTCTCCAAACTCTAATTCCTTAATTTGGCAGGGTGGATAAACACAACATTGTTGCTTCTGCGGATCAAATTTGACGAAGCACACCCAGGCATCGGGTTTGTCTAAAATTGGATCTCTTCTTTGCCGACTTGCTTGAAATGTCCAGGAAAGCCCAAATTTATTTGCTGATTCTTTTGTTTGGGTTTTTACGGCTAGATCAACTCCATCAACCCACAAATCAGAATCCCATGACTTCTGTTTACCCTGATAAATTTCGTAGTCTGGACCTTCTATCGTCCTACCAAGCTGTTGAAGAATTTGTTTGACCGCCTCTTCTCCTACCTTACTCACATAGTGGTCATGCCGGATTTTGCTTAAATCGCTTTGATTTGTGTCCATGTACACGCCGCGAGTGCCAACTGTAGGAGCAACTTTTTCTGAAAAGCTTTTGGCTCTCTCAAGAACATCATGACCTACTGAAACTTCAATAGGCTGTTTGAAGAAACGCATTGATTTTTTCCTCTCTTCTATGTTCTTGTTCAAAGAACATCTGCTTTTGCTGTGTGTCCTCAACGTTTAGCGCTCGCACCTCTGGACGCAGCCAAATTAGCATTGCAAAGCAGCACACCTTGAATCTATGCATTAAAGAGTGCCCAGTTTAAAGCTACTTCTAATTCTTGTTTAACCAGAATTTCTAAATTTGCAGCCAAAGGTTAATTAGCGATCGCCTGTCTAATGAAGCCTTTCGTGGCGATCGTACTAACTGCATAACGGTGAAAGGCAGCAAACAATCTGGAAATGCCACCGACCATTTACCACTAGACTTTCATACACTGTGTACACGTCTCTTTTGACCGCGGTAGCTACGTTTAGTCCGGATGCTGCCCACTCAAACAATACAAACTTTCCTGCCAATCCCAAAAGCCACGCTATGTTGTGCTACCCCGCTTTAACTATCGAGAACCTCCAACTTCGATTACTTCTCCTGGCGCAATAGTATTCAGCACACTACGAACATTAGGTATCAGAGGTACTAAATCTGGCAACCTATTACTGCGTGCTATAAGAACAACGATAGCCACTCCAGCTTGTTGTAAGTTTTTTGATAGCGCAAATTTTGATCTGTAGTAAGCAAAATTGTGAAGCTCTCTTGACTCATGAGCTGCAACAATTCGCTGTTCTTCTTGCCTGACCATCCCATCTCGACAACTGTGCATATCTCGCAATCAGCAAGTTCACGCTTTAGGGGTCGTGGCACACATTCATCAAGCAGGATTCGCATAGGCTGTCAGCATTTCCTTGGCGAGTTCAAGGGCTGCGATCGCCTGCTCACGTCTAACACTCGGAAAATGATCTAAGAATTCATCGAGTGGATCGCCCGCTTCGAGATAATCAAGCAACGTTTTCATCGGCACACGAGTTCCGACAAAAACAGGAGTTCCTCCCAAAATGTCAGGGTCACTATGAATAACACGCGCTGTGGTTGTCATATCAGTGTATCTGATAGCAGGAATCTCTTTGATCCTAGCCTACAACTAACTGCAAAAATGCCCTTGAGAGGCGATCGCTCCAACACTAACCTTGGGGATGTCTTTTGACCGATTGCACTCTACGGGATCGGCGATCGCCCTTTTGGGAGAAGGTTGGTTAGCGATTGCCTAATCCAGCACAGCCTACGAGATTGGCGATCGCGCCCCTCTCCCCAAATACAATCACTCTCCCTTCTCTCCGTTCTTGTCTACACCACAAACACTTATGCTGACTTGATAAACGTAAGTTTTGATCTGGTAAACGTAAGTTTTGATCTGGTTACTGCTTATGCTGACTTAAAGTCCGCTTAAGTGGATCTTATGAATGAAACTTCTGACTTGGTAACTGAAACTTCTGACTTGGTAACTGTAAGTCTCGACTTGGAGATCGCTTATGCTGACTTGAAGTCCGCTTAAGCAGATCTTATGAATGCAAGCCTTGACCAGATAACGATAGTTCTGAAATTTGGTGAATCGTTTGTTTAAGCCTATGAGCAGGTTTGGCGATCGCTCTCTTCTACATCGGGATTGTATTGCAAATAGTCTCTTAGCCAGTCGCAGCCTCGCGTTAGCAGTTGATCCAGAGTTTCTATGGGTTCAACGCGCCAGAGTTTAGTGATGCCATTTTCGCCACTGGCTGCCAAAGTTTTTCCATCGGGGCTAAAGCTGACGCTCCAGATCGCTCCCTGGTTGCCTTTAAATTCACCCATTTGATTGCCTGTTAAATCCCAAATGCGAGCAGTGCCGTCTTCTGCGCCCGTTGCTAAGAGTTTTCCATCGGGGCTAAAGCTGACGCTGTTGATCTGTCCCTGATGTCCGCTAAATTCAGCAATCTGGTTCCCTTCTAAGTCCCACAACCGCACGCGGTAATCTGCCCCAGCGGAGGCAACCGTTTTTCCATCGGGGCTAAAGCTGACGCTTAAGACTCGGCTTTGATGGTTAAATTTAGCCAATGAGTTTCCTTGGAAATCCCATAAGGCTGCCATTTCATCGCCACCCGTTGCCAGGGTTTGTCCATCGGGGCTAATGCTGATGCTGTGGATCTCGCTGGGATCGGCTTGAAATTCGGGTAGTGGTTCGCCTGCACGATTCCACTGATACACTTTGCCATCTGCGCCAGCGGCGACGATTTGCTGTCCGTCTGGGCTAAAGCTGACAGCACGAATCCAATCCTGACTCCTCTCCAGAATGGCTAACTGGTTTCCCTGAAAATCCCACAGTCGTGTCGTAAAGTCGATGCCACCAGTTGCCAAAATTGGCTCTGTCGGACTGAATGCCAGGCTCAAGCTGCGGTTTTGGTTTGTGGGAAATTGACCAATTGATTCGCCTGTGGCATTCCACAATCGCACCATACCGTCGTCTCCTGTGGTGCCGATTTGTCCATCGGGGCTGAAGCGAACGCCGGTCGCCCGTTTCACATGTCTGCTCAGTGCCAAGGGCTGATTGCCAAGCTCCCACAGCCGCACGATACCGTCTTCGCCGCTGCTGATCAGGCGATTTCCATCAGGGCTGAAGCGAACGTCATAGACGCGACCCTGATGCCCACTCAGTTCAGCAAGCTGTCTGCGATCGCCCAAACTCCACAGACGAATGGTGCTGTCTTGTCCGCTGGTGACAAGTTGCCGTCCATCCGGGCTAAAGTCCGTGCTGTAGACCCAGCCGTTGTGTCCTCGCAGTTCACCCAGCGGATTGCCGCTCAGATCCCACAATCGGGCAGTGCCATCTTGGGCGCTGGTGGCGATTTGCTCCCCGTCGGGACTAAAGCTGATGCTGTAAACCAGGTCTTCATGTCCCGTGAGGCGAACCCTGCGTGAGGGGGAAGTGCCGCGCAAATCCCAAAGAAAGGCAGTACCACCCAATCCACTGACCGCAAGAAGCTGACCGTCGGGGCTAAAGCTGATGTCTTCGATCCAGCTTCCGTCGATCGCCTTGAACTGAGTGATGAACGTGATGCGATCGCCCTCTAGCCTCCACAGTTTGACCGTCCCGTCTTCTCCACCCGTTGCCAGTTGGTTTCCGTTGGGGCTGAAGCTGAGGCTCCAAATTTTGGTTTGATTGGTTGGCACTTTAGCAACTTGATTGCCTTTGAGATCCCACAGGCGCAGCGTGCTGGACTGATCGCCTGTAGCAATTCGCCATCCGTTGGGGCTAAAGCTAAGGCTTCTAATTAATCCCTCGTGCCCTCCAAGCTGCACTAATGGTTCACCTGTAGCACGCCACAGGTTGGCAATTCCAGAACCGCTGGTAAGCAACTGTTGACCATCGGGGCTGAAGCTGATGCTGTAAACTCTGCTGACTCGTCCTACTAGTCGATTGTGTTCGCGAATGTCAGAGACGATGCGCTGTAAGCTGCCCCTAACCTGATCATGAAGTTGCCCGTCGGGTGAGTCGAGTTGCTGGAGCTTGCGAGCGGCTTGCAAACTGGCAATTAGCGCTTCCAAACTTTGGTTTGAGCTAAATAAAAGCTGAGAAGAGGCACTCAGCGTATGGATTTGAGCAACCTGAGCCGCATTTTCGGCATTCCAGGCTTCTATCTGATTCAATACCGCAGCAATGCTGACTCCCAGCAAGGCAACTCCGCCAATTAGCGCCCCGACAGTGGTTCTCTGTGCCGTTTTGCGAAGTGCCCGCTCTTGCTCCAGTTCTCGCTTTTGCCGTTCCTGCTCCTGTTGAATCAGGCGATCGCTCGACTCAGCACTGGCGTTAATAAATTCCTCCTGCAATGCAGTGGGGGCTGGCTGCTTTTGCTGATGTTGGGCTTGTTGGAGCCATCCTTTTGCCAGCATCAGCTCACTGCCACGCAGCAACAAATCAGGGTTTTTGTGGTCGTGCTGCCATTCCAATGCTTGCAGTGACCATTTAGTATGGCTCTGAACGTAAATGCGATCGGTATCCAGCACTCTCACCAACTCACTAAAGTTGGCATAAAAGTCGCCAACATAGCGATTAAAGTCAATCCACTGAATGCTAGCTAGGGCGGGATGCAGGTCTTGAACGGTAACTGGGCGATGCAGCACCGTGACAATTCGCTTATTGAGCTTCTGGGCGTATTCCACCTCATCTTTGCAGTAGGGCGAATAGATCGAACTGGGGGAAATGATGAACAGGAAATTGTCAGAACTTTCGATGCCGCGATAGATTTCCTGCTGAAATTCTGTTCCAGAAGCAATGCTTTCCTGGTCAAACCAGGTGGTTTTGCCCTGTACTTGCAGCGCATCATTTAACTTACGCGCTAGGTCAGAATCGGCTCGTGAGTAGGAAACAAACACCTCCAAGGCAGCCTCGGGTGGTTGATTCAGGCTTTCGGCAATGAACTCTGCTTGTAGTGGGGTTGGCGTGTGGTGCGATCGCTGCTTTGCTAGCTTCAACCAGGTTTCGTAGTGTTGCAGGTTATAGCCGCGCAACAGAATGCTGGAATTGCGGTTTTGTCGTTGCCACTTCAGGGCTTTGACCAGCAAAATTTTGTGCTGCTCATAATAGTGAGCATCTTGATGCAGGATGTTGAGGAGTTTGGCGATCGCCGCTTCATATTGCGCTGCATCTTGATAAGCTCTGAAATCAATACAAGTAAAGCGCTGGAGTGCCGCCACTGCTTTTGGCTGAGTTGGCGGCTGAACCAGCAGGGCAATAATTCGCTTTTGATCAGCAAAAGCTTGTTTCACTGCTTGCTGACAAGCCTTAGACATCAGTGAGCTTGGCGACACTAAGTAGATTAAATTATTCGCCTGCTCAACTCCTTGTTGAATGCTCGCCTCAACCGCAGCACTCATTTCACCTTCAACAGAATGAGTCCGAATGGTAATGCCCTGTCGCATCAAAGTTTTGCTGATTTGCGTCATCGCGTCTTGATCAGCCGCCGCATAGCTGATAAAAACTTGAGTCATCAAATTGTCAGCATTTTTAGTGCTTTCGCAAATGAATTCACAGTGTAAATCGGACGGTTCACACGGAGCTTGCTCTCCTTGAAACTGCTTCCTCAACCAGTTTTCTGCCTGAATCCGCTCCTGCCCAATTAACAAACAGCGAGTTTGTTTCTGATGCTTTTCCCACTCCAGCGCTTGGCTCAAAATCCAGGTGTGCTGTTTCACATAGTCTGCATGGCTTTGCAGCACATTCAGCAGCTCAGCAAGTGAAGTTTCAAAGTTATCAATTCCTTCCTGAAACCAGATCCAGTTGAGCTTACGAATGATCGGATGGGTCAGATGCAGGAAGTCATCCGCTTTGACGTGCAGCAGTGGAATGATTCGTTTGCGATATTGCACCGCATGTTGAATTTCGCGCAAACAATAGACAGATTGAACAGAATGCGGAGCAATGATGAAAATGAAGTTGTGTGCTTTCTCAATACCGTCGTTGATTTGATTTTGAAAATCTACGCTCGGCGGAATGTCGTGCTGATCTAGCCAAACTTCTAAGCCACACTCAACTAACTGGTCATGGAGCTTCGTAGCAAATTGTGTGCTGTCAGCCCGCCCATAAGAAATAAATGCGTCCTGAAAATCTTTCATAGGGCAGTCGGTGAGAGCGATTCATCATGATATCAGGAGCGCATGGGGCGATCGCCAAATGACAAAATTTTTTACTGGTTTCTCAACTCAAACACGGAATCGATGAGAAACCCAGGTCCAACCCAGGTCAAATTCTTTTAGCTGAACCTTTTCGCCGAAATTAGGGTCTAAACTTTTCGGAGGTCAAACTTTTATTGCGTATGAAGGTTAAGTCTCTAGAATTGAGATGCCCTGCTTTCTGGCAAAATTGGGCTGGGAACGAGAAACGGAGGTAGAACGAGGCTGTGAATATTCCTGAGCTATTTGCTAGGGGCGGTCCCGCAATGTGGCCCCTGCTGCTGCTATCAGTTTTGGCACTGAGCACTATCATTGAGCGGATTTGGTTTTGGTCAAAGACTTTGAGCCGTGAGCGTGAAATCGCAGGACGGGTGATGGAAGCGGCACGGCGCGAGTGGGGAGACGCAACTGAAATTGCCAGAAAGTCGAACGATAAACCGATTGGACGGTTTCTCTACTCAGCCCTGGAGCTAAACAACCCAGATCCAGAAGTGTTTCAGCTTGCTCTGGAATCTAGCGCCGATGAAGAATTAGCAGCGATGCGCCGAGGCGACAAGATTTTAGAAGCCGTAATTGCCATTTCGCCGCTATTAGGACTATTGGGAACGGTGCTGGGTCTAATCAATTCCTTGGGTTCCATTCGTCTAGGTGATTTGGGTACGGCTTCAACGGCAGGAGTGACGCTGGGGATCGCAGAGGCACTAATTACCACTGCGGCAGGATTGATTATTGCGATCGCGAGTCTTGCCTTTTATCGCGTCTTTCAGGGATTGGTGTTTGGACAGGCAAAACTGTTCCGGCAGTCCGGCAATGAGCTAGAGCTGATCTATCGAAAAAACTGGGCACTGCGGCATAATCCTCTGCCAAGACCCATCAATCCTGATGTCCCACCTGATCTAAGAGGCGGCAGTGGGCTTTAATCAAGAACCACGTTTTAATCAAGAACCAATGTAGGGTGTGTTAGCGCTAGCGTAATGCATCGTTGCTATAAGTGATGCGTTAGACGACCAGTCGTAACGCATCCTACGGTTCCTTTAAGAAGTGCAGATCTAGGCGTTTGATTTTTAGTTGTTTAGCGATCGCCATGAAGATTAATTTAGATTCCCCAGCAGAAGAAGTGCGGATTGAGATTATTCCGCTGATTGACGTAATTTTCTGCATTCTGACGTTTTTTATTCTGGCAGCGGTGGGTTTAACCCGGCAGGCTGCCATTGGCGTGGATTTGCCGTCTGCCTCGACGGGTACGCCGCAGATGCGCGAAATGCTGATCGTTAGTATTGACCCGATTGGACAGGTCTATGTCGAGCAACAGCCCGTCACGCAAGACCAGCTTTTGGGGGTGATTTTGAACTATCAGCAAACTAGTCCAGACGGGTTGATGGTGCTCTATGCATCGCGAGAAGCCCGTTACAACGATGTGGTTGGTGTAATTGATCTGCTGCGTTCGGTCGGGGGCGATCGCGTAGCCCTGGCAACCCTGCCAGAATCTGCAGCCGATACTGCAGTTCCCGGATTGGTTCCCGACCCGGGAGCTATTCCCAATGACCCCTTTGGACAGCCTGGATTGGGCGCACCGGGTACGACCGATCCGCTTGCTCCAAATCAAGACCTATTCCCAGGGTTGGAACCTCTTCCCAGCGCTCCTGATGGTTCGGGTTCCCTGGAACCTGCTCCCTCTACGCCGCAGCCTGCTACTCCATAACAGGTAGTCTTCTGGATTCCTACGCTCCTGCTTAGCAGCGAGGAGTCGAACCGCTGTTTGAAGAAATTCCTGCAAATAGCATGTCTATTTACTGAATCAGGGATAATGAGGGCGGATTTTGGGTCAATCAATTGACTTTGACTCAAAAATTGCCTTTTTTATCAGCTTCAGGCAAATCAAGTTAGATGAGGAGTCCTTACCATGCCTTGGATTGTTGGAGTTTTAATTATTTGGTTAGTTACTGCGGCTAGTTTGTACATTATTTCTAAACTACCTTTTGTGGGAGTAGAAATTTCTAGCCCTCAAAAAGCTCTTACTTCAGCAGCGGTTTTTGGTGTATTGAATGCTTTTTTGGGGCCAATTCTAAGGTTTCTAGCTTTTCCAATTACGTTTCTAACGCTAGGACTGTTTGCGATTATCGTTAACGCAATTATTTTTGGATTAGCAGCTTATCTTGTCCGAGGTTTTCGACTGGAAAAAGGATTTTTGAGTGCTATTCTAGGCGCAATTTTGTTAGGTCTGATTAATTCTTTGATCATTCAGATCTTGGCTAGAGCAGGCTTACAACTCGTAGCTTAAATCCTTGTGAGGGCGTAGCTTCGGGCAAAATTTTTCGGTCTATCCAGAGTCTACCTGCCGAATGCTGCGCCCCTACAGTGATGTAGGTTGGGTGAAACGCAGCGGAACCCAACGCTTTAGGATTGCTGCGCTACTGCAAATCAGGCGGGAATTTGGATCTTTTCTTGACCCGAAAGTCCAAAGGCAGCGTGAACTGCCTGGAGCGCTTTCACACCATCGGTTTCAGCTACGACGCAGCTAATCTTGATTTCCGAGGTGGCAATCATCTGAATGTTGATTTGCTGATGGGCGATCGCCTCAAACATCCGGGCAGCAATGCCGGGTCGTCCTACCATGCCAATGCCAACAATACTGACTTTGGCGATCGCCCGGTCCACAGTGACTTCTCCACAGCCTAATTCTGGGGCGGCTTCCTGAAGCACTTTTTGGGCGGCGATTGCATCCATTTGCGCCACTGTAAAGGCAATGTCTCGCGTGGTCATACCGTTGATCAAACGACAACGCTGAGACTGAATGATCATGTCAACGCTGACATTGTGGTTTGCCAGCAGTTGGAAAATTTTCGCCGCCATACCAGGGCGATCGGGCACATGGCGAATCGCTAATCTTGCTTGATTCACATCGAGTGCTGCTCCCCGAACCGGCAATTCGCTGCTGTCGCTTACCTGAGGCGAAACGGAATCTAACCGCACTGGAGAACTGGCAATACTAAATACCTTGCACAGGGCGGCGATCGCCCGGTCACAATCTTCGGCAGCGATCGCACAGCTTACTTTCACCTCAGAAGTGGAGATCATTTGAATATTGATCCCTGCTGCCGCTAGGGTGGAAAACATTTGAGCCGCAACTCCTGGTCGTCCGATCATGCCTGCTCCGGCAATGCTGACCTTAGCAATTTTGCGTTCGACCATGACCTCGGCTTCATCCAGGGCAGGGGCTTCTCCTCGCAGGGCAGGGGCGATCGCCGCTGCAACGGCTTCAGCTCGATTGAGCGAATGTTTGGTGACGGTGAAGGCAATGTCGTTGCTGTTGCCCTCATGGATGGATTGAATAATCAGGTCAACGTCTAAATCCTGCACTGCGATTTCGCCAAACAGCCGAGCAGCAACGCCGGGGCGATCGGGAATTCGCAGCAGCGCAACCTTTGCCTGGTCAGTGTCGAATTCAACTGCATCAACGGGATGGGCAATTTCTAAACCTTCGAGCGATCGCAGTTGAGGAATGGGCGAAACCACACGAGTACCGGGATCATCCGTCCAGCTAGAGCGCACTACCAGCATTACGCCATAGTTTTTCGCAATCTCTACGGCACGGGGATGCAGCACCTTAGCACCGAGGCTGGCCAACTCCAGCATTTCGTCCGAGGTGATGTCGGTCATCAACTGCGCATCGGGCACAATTCGGGGATCAGCCGTCAAAATTCCCGGTACATCGGTGTAAATTTCGCAGGCATCTGCTTTCAGTGCTGCTGCTAAAGCAACAGCTGAAGTGTCGGAACCACCCCGTCCTAGCGTCGTGATCTCTAGGTCAGCCGTGCTGCTAACTCCCTGAAACCCTGCGACAACAACGACTCTTCCGTCCTTTAGATGTCGCTCAACCCGATCGGTTTGAATATTGAGAATCCGGGCGCGGGTATGTTCTGCTTCGGTGACAATGCCAACCTGTGCTCCCGTAAGGGAGATCGCGGGCTGTCCAAGCTCCTGAAGCGCCATGCTGAGTAAGGCAATCGTCACCTGCTCCCCGGTAGACAGCAGCATGTCCATCTCGCGCCGACTGGGGCTGGTCGAGATTTGGCTAGCCAGCTTGACCAAACCATCGGTCGTTTTTCCCATTGCTGAAACGACGACTACAACCGAGTTTCCTGCCTGTACTGCTTTTGAAACTCGCTGTGCAACCGCCTGAATTCGTTCGACCGAGCCAACAGAAGTGCCGCCGTACTTTTGGACAATCAGTGCCATGACTATATTCTTTTGCCTACTTTTCCCTGACCTGAATGGTTGAAGCGCAACAGCTATTCAGAGTCAGAATCAGCTTTTCACCTAATCCTATAAACTTATACCGCTTTGTGAACCTGTCGCAATACGTAGTCAAAGGACCATTTACTGAATGTAAGCAATCGTCACCCCCGACCCGCCGTCTGTGCGTTCTGCTAATTCGTAGCGAGAAACCTGCGGGTGCTGTTTGAGGAATTCGTGAACCCCCTGGCGCAGTTTCCCGGTGCCGTGACCGTGAATGATCCACAGCGCTCCCGCTTCGGCAGAGGCGATCGCCCGTTCCAGCACCACTTCTGCATCCGCAACTCGGCTGCCACGAATATCTACTGTGTTACGAGAAGTGCGGACAGTTGGAGCGGGATCAGCAGGGGGTGGGGGTGGCGGTTCAGGGGCGGGTTTGGGCTTGGCAGGAAGTTCCGCTTTTTCGCCATTCAGCGATTCCACATCTGCTAGGGAAACAGTCATCTTCATCAACCCAAAGCGGACGCTGAGTTCGCCGTCTTCATCGGGATTGGTTAGGACTTCTGCGGTTTGCCCAAGACGAGGAATGCGGACACGATCGCCCACCCGCGGACGAAACCCAGGTTTTGGCTTGGCAGGCTTTCGAGAGGGAAGCTGTTGTTGAGCAATCTGATTGAGCGATTCCGTTGCCTGCTGAGCATCCTGCGCCGTTGCTGGGCCGCGTTGAAGCTGTCGGATCACTTGGGCAATCTCTGCTTTTGCCTGGGCGATCGCATTCTGCACTGCCTGTTCTTGCTGCTGCTGAAGGTCACGTTCTCGCTCTTTAAGCAAAGCTGCTTTGCGCGCCACTTCCCCGTGCAGCCGTTCTGCTTGCTGCAAAAGCTGGGCTGTTTCCTGCGCCTTTTGCTCTTGCTGTCGTCGCTGTGCCTCCAGCCCTGCAATCACCTGATTCACATCCTCGGATGCCTGTAGCCCTACCTGACCCTGAGCCTGGTCAATAATTTCGGGCTTGAGTCCCAGGCGACGGGCGATCGCCAATGCATTTGAGCGACCGGGAATTCCCCACAGCAGGCGATAGGTGGGTGATAACGACACGTCATCAAACTCAACCGAGGCATTCTCAAATCGCTCGTCTTGATATTTCAGCGCCTTCAGTTCACCAAAGTGAGTGGTCGCAATCGTCAACTGAGCATGGTCTGCCAGATGGCGAAGTAAGGCGATCGCCAGGGCACTTCCCTCCGAAGGGTCGGTTCCGGCTCCGACTTCGTCGAGAAGAACCAGGGAGGAGGAAGGGGCTGTGGGTTGGGGGCTAGGGGCTAGGGGTTGAGGAGATGGATTGTCTGCTTGCTCTTCAATATTCTGTTCTTGAATTTCTTCTGAGCCTTGCACCTCAGTTGCCAATTCCTCTTCCCCTAGCCCCCAGCCCCTAGCCCCTAGCCCCTCTCCCTCCCCCTGCCCAATCGCCTCCAGAATCCGACTAATTCGCCGGATGTGCCCGGAGAAGGTGGAAAGGCTTTGTTCTAGAGACTGTTCGTCGCCGATGTCGGCGAGGATGTGGTCAAACCAGGGAAGCTCTACGGGTTCACGGGCAGGGACAAACAAGCCCACTTTTGCCATGAGAACGGCAAGTCCCAGGGTCTTGAGGGTGACGGTTTTGCCGCCCGTGTTGGGACCGGTGATGGCGACGACGTGGATTTGCGGCTGAATCAGCAAATCGATCGGAACCACAGGGGTTCCCTGTTCGTGCTGGTTCTGCCAAACGAGCAGGGGATGGCGCAGTTGCCGCAGGGTGATTCTTTCGCCTGCGCTGCGGTCAATGAAGCGGGGCGGGTTTGCGCCTAGCCAGAGAGAATAGCGGGCGCGGGCGGTCGCCAGGTCGAGGAGGGTGGCGATCGCCAGCAATCTTTCCAAATCAGGCTTCACGGCTGCGACCTGTTCCGTGAGAACTCGGCGCACTGCCTCTTCTTCCACCTGTTCTTGACGGGTTAATTGCCGTAGCTGGTTGCCCAGATTGACCACAGAATGGGGTTCAACGTAAAGCGTCAAACCGCTGGAAGACGTATCGTGAACAATGCCGGGGATCGCATCTTTTTGGGGGGCTTTCACCGGGATCACAAAGCGATCGCCCCGTTGCGTAATCACTGGCTCTTGCACAGCATTGGACTGCCGCTGAAGAATCCGCTGCAGCATCTGATAGATGCGATCGCGCATCTGCCGAAGCTGTTCTCGAATGCCACCCAGTTTAGGACTGGCTCGATCGGCAACCTTGCCCCGATCGTCGATGCAGCGATGAATCTCCTGCTCTAGCTCTGGGTAGGTTCGCAGTTCCGACACAAGTTCCGTCAAAACAGGCAGGTCGGGTTGGCTATCGATGGTTCGGCGAAGCTGTCTTGCACCCGCTAGAGTCGTGGCGATCGCCAGCAGTTCATCTCCTGATAAAACGCCCTGAAGCTGCGATCGCTCCAGTGCTTCACCGATGTCTTGAATGCCATCAAACTTTAAGCCTGACGGTAAATTTTGCTCAATCTGGTAGGCTTCCTGGGTTTGCGCGAGTAACCCTAAACTTTCTGGTAACGCTGCTGGAATTTGTAAGTGACGTGCTGCGGTTGCCCCTAGCTTAGTCGCTGCAAAAGTTGCCAGATGTTGACAAAGCCGCGACCATTCCAGTAATTCTAAAGTTTCAGCTTGAATCAAACCCCCGATCCCCGATTTCGTTTATCTTAAATTTTGCTTACAAAATTTGCCTATCTTTCCTGATTCTAGTCAAACCGACGGATGACTACAATATCGGGTAAGGGGACTAAAAATGCTGGTAAAAATGAACCTAAGAAACTCAGCGATCGCACTGACTGCGGCTACCCTCTCCACACTAGCAAGCGCAGAAGCGAGCAGGGCGATTGTCACAGCAACCAACAATCCCGATGCCCGCCTAGTGGAAGCGGGAGCTTACAGCGGCGTTGCGCGACTGTCTCTAACCAACGTTTCGGGAAATACAACCTCCTGCACAGGCTCTTTGCTGCGAGATGGGCTCCACCTTCTCACCGCCGCTCACTGCATTACAGACGGCCAGGGCGACCGCGATATCGTTAGCGCTACTGCTAGCTTTACGGAACTGACCAACTCATTTAGCGTTGCTACTAATGGCTTCTTTATCCTTCCAGGGTGGCAGGGCGACCTTTTGAGCGGCAATGATCTGGCCATTCTTAAATTAACTCGACGGGTAGTTGGCGTAGATCGATATGGCATCTATCGCGACACTGACGAAGTCGGACAAATTTTTACCAAAGTTGGATACGGCAGGATTGGCACGGGCAATTTGGGCGAGAGGGCGGATTTGTTTGGCAGGGGCAAGCTGTTCGGGCAAAACCGATTTGATGCACGCGCCGAAGATTTTCCTAACCTGATTCCGAATTCAACGCCCGGAAGCCAGCTTCTATTTGATTTTGATAACGGTAGACCAGCGAACAACTTCTTCGCGGATAGTGACTTGGGCTTGGGCAGTCGTGAGGTAAATACAGCTCCGGGCGACTCAGGCAGTCCTGCTTTTATCGGCAAGTTGATTGCTGGAATCACGACCTACGGTGAGAGAGGAACTGGCAGCACAGACCTTGATGACACAGTCAACTCTAGCTTTGGTGAATATTCTAGTGAGACAAGGGTGTCTTCCTATCGGGGTTACATCGCTCGCGTCCTGGATGGAACCATTAATCCTTCTTACATTCCCGCATCTGTTTTGGCATCTGCTGCGACAGGTAGAGACGCTTCGGGAACCTCGCCGGTGGCTTTAGCAGACTCGCTAGATACGAACAGGGAAACGGATGAATCTAGCGCATCCGCTACCGTTCCAGAACCATCGTCCTTAATGAGCTTACTTGCTGCTACCGTTTGGGGTGCCGTTTGTGTTTGGAAACGTAAACCCAAAGCCGGAAAGCAGTTGTCATCGTGAGGGATGAGAGCGATCGCCTCTTCGTTCTTAAAAGTTTTTTTGGCGCATGTCCAGAAGCAGCGAATGTTCCTGAAGGGGTGTAGTATTCGGGCAAAAATGGTTAGTGTATTCCAAGATTTATTTGCCGAATGCTGCGCCCCTACATCTGCTGGCTAACTTTGGGATTATGGATTAAATGACTTGCATAGTAGCGCAGCAAATCTAAAGCGTTGGGTTTCGCGCTGCTCCACCCAACCTACAGATAGCGGAACCCAACATCTCAAGCTTGACATGCCAGTGGGTTGGGTGAAGCGCAGCGGAGCCCAACATTTGCAGCCTTTTGTGGAATACGAATCCAAGCGTTGAGTGCTATCACACTAAAATCTATATTCCATCGCGCCCGAATCAGGTTCTGCCCCAACAGAATCAGGTTTTGTCGTGCTGGAATTAGGTTTTGATATGACAAAACAAGGTTCCGTCGCGACAAAATAGGGTTTTGTCGTGCTGGAATTAGGTTTTGCCGTGCTGAAACAAGATTTTGTCGCGTCAGAAGCAGGTTTCGTCCCGATGGAATCAGGGATTGTCGCGCCAGAGGCGACAATCCCTTCCAAAAGCAGCTTAGGTCTGCCCTAAAACAAAATTGGGGGAGCTTTAGAAGGCTTCAAAATGCACCTTAGCTTTCAACCGCCCGCCCCCTAACCCCTCAATTCGCCTGCACTGTCGGCAACGGCACAGGCGCAGCCTTTCTGCCCGCCAGAATGTAGGTATACATCTGTCCTTTGCCCTTGATGTGGACTTTGCCGCGTGATTTAAAGTGGTAGCGATCGCACAAGCATTCGTAAGTTGCTTCGGTAACTTGAATCTGTCCGGCAATGCCGTGAGACTCCATTCGACTGGCAACGTTGACAGTGTCACCCCAGAGGTCATAGATAAACTTTTTGGTGCCGATTACGCCTGCAATGACGGGACCCGTGTTGATGCCAATCCGCATATTAAAGGGCTTGTGGTGGCGCTTGCTAAATTGACGCATCTCAGACTGCATTGCCAAAGCCATATCGGCGATCGCCTCAGCATGATTTTCCTGGGGAAACGGCAGTCCGCCCACCACCATGTAAGCATCGCCAATCGTCTTAATTTTTTCTAGCCCGTACTGCTCTGCAAGCTGATCAAACGCCGAAAAGATTTCGTTGAGCAACGCGACTAGCTCCTGGGGCGATAGCGTTGCCGAGAGCTTGGTGAAATTCACAATGTCCGCAAACAAGACCGTCGCTTCGGCAAAATTATCTGCAATGTTGCGATGGTTTTGCTTGAGCTGGTTGGCGATCGGCAGCGGCAAAATGTTGAGCAATAGCTGCTCTGACTTTTCTTTTTCTGCCTGCAACCACACCTTCATTTGTTCTCGCTCTGCCATCACCGCTGCTAGCGTCAGTGCTGTCAGCGCTGTCACACAAATGAACGCTTGCAGCGACTCAACAGGCTGCACTGCGGCATTCTCTCTCGCCGCGATGATAAACGGCCCCTTATTTTGAATCACTCCCCAAGTTGCGACGTTGGTGAGGATGGCAGTCGATAACGCTGCGCCCATTTGCCCAAAGCGCAACGCTCCCCAGATGATCAATGGAAATGATAAGGAAGCCATTGAGTAGGGTGCTAAGGGCGTTTCACTGGTGGGGCAAAAGATTAGCCAACTGGCTGTCGTGAGCAAACAGAGCCAGATGAAAGCTTCAGCACAGCGGCGAGGGTTTTTGGCGATCGCCGTCCACTGCCGACAGGTTAACAGCACAGGCATTAGCGTCAGGATGCCTGTGACATTGCCAATCCACCACTGAAACCAATTTCTGCCAAAGTTGTCCCAATCCATCAGCCCTGCCAGATCGATCGTCAGCATTCCCAGCGTGGCGCTGAGTGCAGACGGCAGAATGGTTGCCAGAGCAAACAAGGCGATCACGTCCTGCTGGCGCTGAAGGTCGTTGCGAAAGTCAACTCGCTTTAGCAGCGTTGCCCCAACCAGGGGTTGCACTGTGTTGTTGAGGGCGATCGCTGCTGCCAACAGCCAGGAGATTTCCTGGGATTGAAACAGCGAAAACAGAAACGAGCCAATTGCCACGCCTGGGTACAGTCTGCGCCCAAACAGCAACAGGGTGGCTTGAGCCAAACCCGCAGGCAACCACAGCGGCCAAACCCGCATACCCTGTTGCTCAATTGGCACCATGAAAATCAGTTTAGTGATGCCAAACTGACACAGAGCCAGCACAGCCACCATAATCAGATAACGCCAAGTTCGATTCTGAATCAGAGGCATAGGGTGAGGTAAATGACGTTGGCTAATTCTGATAATTCTGATTGCTGATGCTTAAAGCTAAATTGACTGAAGCTAGAATTTTTGCCTGAAAAGAATTTCATCTGCTCAAAAATCAGGTTGATCTGCCAACGCAATCTATTCTTCTTTGAATATTTGGCTCTATCAGGCTAGCATCCAGTATGTTTTCAAAATGATTTCAGTCCATGCCGTTCAAACGCCATAACTTTTCTAGTGGCTTTTGTTGTGAATGACGACCTGACCACTAAGATAGATAGTTAACTCAAGTAGGTAGCCACAATCAATATAAAAGCCGGGGGAGTGCCCCTAAGGGGCACTCCCCCGGCTTTTATA
>JACJOC010000114.1 GCA_014695345.1 Cyanobacteria bacterium FACHB-471 | reverse complement strand
TGGACGATGCCGATTCGAGATTGGAGACCTGCTCTAAATCAGTTTGCGATCGCTTATGAAGATCGCTTTCCTCTCTGAATTTAGATCTTTGACACAAATCTATTGACATACCCGTTTCACCTGGAGTTGTAGGATATTGATGCTGCTCAACCAAGATGCCGTTCCAGCCCATTAATCAAGCATCAGCAACACTCATCAGCTAAACATCGTGGCATAGTCGCCTGCAAACTCCTCAAAACTGCCCGGGTTTTTCCGATTGCATCCTGCACACCAGAAGCGATTAACGCAGGGCGCAACTCCGAAGGAACCGCCGTTGCTTCGCTGCGTCGATAATGCGCGTAGTCCTTAAGCAGCCCGTCTGCCTGCCAGCCAGGGAATCCAATCTTCAGCAACGTTTCACGCATGGCTTCTGGTGGGATATCAACCGGCACAGAGTGCAAAGTCCGCTCGGTCTGTGAAGCACGTGGTTAGTCCGCTCCTTGTGAACTACGGAAGCGAACAGATCTCCATGCTTTGAATCAGTCCATGCTCAATGGTGAAACGATGTCCCACATGCTCATTGGCAAGGATCGTTCCAGCCAAGTCGCGTACAACCTGATGCACCTCAACTACAATACGTCCGGCATCCTCCGGGTGGAAGATCGATCGTCGGCTCCACATGCGGGTCGATCTCGCTCCATTGCTCCGTCCAATAAGCGCGGACTTCCTCCGATCCACGAACAAATCCACCCTTGAACGCTCTCGCCCAAGCTACGTCGGGAGTCATAAGGGCAAGGGCGGCATCGATGTCTCGCGCGTTGAAGGCGGCGTAAGCTGCGTGCAGCAGCTCAATTTCTGGTACAGGTTGATTTGACATAAAGTAGATGGTTGAAGACGAGAAACAGTGTCTAACTATCGTAGATCAGGTGCTATCTCCCTGAAGTGTAATGAGTTTCAACGCTCTACTTCTTTCAGATTCTTACAGTGATTTGTCGATTTTTATAGTGTTAGCGAATCTGTTTCGATATCATTCCAATAAATTGCTTAAAAAGTACTAGACAGTGATTCCGCCATCAACGCTCAACCTAGAATAAGGACGAATCCCCAGAAAAGAAGCTGTGTTAACGATCGCACCGCCGCCAGATTTGAGTGTGACTTCTGTCATGGAAGCAGATTCGGGAAAAACACCCGCGTTGTTGAAGCCAATGTCTGACCTGCCGAACGATTCCAGGTTTTTTGCTACCATTGCGCCAACATCAGCTTCGATTGAGACATCCGCTTGGACGAAAAGTCCTTTACCACCCGCTTGCTCAATTAGCGCAATGGATTCTGCGCCCTCACCTTCTCGTCGTCCAACAACAACGCTGGCTCCTTCTTGGGCAAAGGCAAGAGCAGTGGCGCGTCCAATACCAGAGATGCCGCCGGTAACAAGAACTACTTTGCCGATAAATGCTTTCATCAGGCTACACAAATGAATTGTTATGGCGATCGTGTAAATGAGAAAGTGAATCTGTAACGAGTCATGGCTAATGTGCTTTCTCAAGATGCAGAGTGAACCAGAAATTTAATGAGCAATTGATTGACCTCTGTCGGTCGTTCTTGCTGAATCCAATGTCCCGCATTGGGCAGCAATACCTGTTTTCTCAAGTTCGGCATTGTTGTTTCTAGCTGGTTGATCAGATCTTGATTCATCATCACGGCTGCATCAAACTCTCCCCCAATAAACAAAGCAGGTTGTTGCAGCTTTGCGCCATTCAGAAAGGACGTGAGTTCCCAATCTCTATCCAGGTTGCGATAGCGAGCTAGCCCACCTCGAAATCCGGTTCGCTCAAACTCTTGGGTGAGAAAATCAAGGTCCTGCTCACTCAACCAGCTTGGTAGCTGCTCCGGTTCAGCCATACTGTCCAAAAATGTTTCTGATTTGTCGAATAGAAACCGCCACCGTTTTTTGGCAGGTGCATCCCCAGAAGCGGAATAGAGCATCCTGCGAAGCGATCGACGAACGTTATCTTCTAGTTCTGCCTCTACTTTGCCCAGTTCCTGAAAATACAACACATAGAGCTGTTGTTCACCCGCCATCCGTTTTAGTATTTCTGTTGGAGGGCTACTGTCCCAGGTTCTGGCACGATAAGGGACACTTAGCAGGGCGATCGCCTTGAACAAATCTGGGCGCAATAATGCACAATGCCAAGCTAAAGGTGCTCCTTGGTCATGCCCGACAATCATCGCTTGTTCGTGATCCAGTGCATGAACAAGCCCAACGATATCGCTCGTAAGCTGAAGAATGTTGTATGCCTCAACGGACTTTGGTTGATCGGTTTGTCCGTAACCCCGCAGATCTGGCGCAACAACATGAAATCCAGCTTCTGCAATTGCACCAATTTGATGTCGCCAAGCGTACCAGCACTCCGGAAACCCGTGACACAGGATGACAAGATCGCCTCGACCTTGTTCAGCAATATGCATTTTGATGCCGTTTGTCTCAATGAAGCGATGATTTATGGCTTGCATCATTTTCCTCCTATGTCATCCAGTTAACCTGAAACAGGTAAAGCTTTTCCCTGCAACACCGCTAAATCTTCTGCATCCAGTCCTGTTGGGGTACCGCTGTAAATCAGCTCAGCAAACTCTTCATTAGGCACCATCACTGTCAGAGTATACAGACGGCTTTTCCTATGTTTCCAATGATATGAGTGCCGCGCAACGAGATGGGTAACGATTCGGTATCTTCGAACAGAGTCTCTGGCTCAGACTGCTGAACAATCAGACTTTGTCATTAACTAAATAGCGATCGCCCCCATTAGAATCAGGGCTAATAGAGGCAGTCAGTGCCCCTCCGCTAGAGAAGGCTTGATAACAGTGGCGCGATCGCGTGCGGCAATTCTCACGGTGTTAGAACGTAAGGTATAGATCCCTGGTTGCGGAGGAACAGTAATTTCTGTAATCAAAGGCGTTAATCGCGCCAGCGATAATCCATAGGCACCCAGGCATAACCCTGATCTTCTGCGCGGATGTGCCCCACGCCTGGAAAGGGCAAATGTGCCGTAGCGACTAGACGGCGTGATTCTGCTAAACGGCTAAACTGTCTAGCTCGTTGCTCTGCTGCGGCATTAGCATCGACATCGTAGGCAACAGTAATTTCAGGATTTGGAAATTGGATCGAACCGAAATGAAGAATATCGCCACAAAACTCAATGCTCTCGCCCCTACTTTCCACGACATAAAAGCTGTGTCCGGGGGTGTGTCCGGGGGTTGGCAACGCAGTGATGCCCGGTAAGAGGGTTGCCTCGCCAGAAATCATTTCCAGCTTGCCTGCATCAAGGTAGGGTTTTACCGTTGTGACGGCTTCATCAAAATATCTGCGCTCGAGATGCGATCGCTCTACATTCGCGGGATCAAGCCATAAATCAACATCAGGCTTGCCAACATAAACAGTGGCAGTTGGAAACATGAGTTGCCCGTTTTCGACCAAACCGCCACTGTGATCGGAATGAATATGAGTCAGAAGAATCAGGTCAATCTCATCGGGTGTGTAGCCTGCTGCCTCTAGCGACAGTTGCAGTTTGCCACCTTGCCCGCCAAACAATTGTCCAACCCCTGTATCTACCAATACCTGCTTATCTCCGGTATCAATTAGAAACGTATTAATTGAGGCTTCAACAAGGTTTGTCAGGAAGTTGCGATGGAGGAGTTGTTCGACCTCTGCCGAGTTTGCGTTTGTTAGCACCTGATTGAGATCTTGCGATACTGTACCATCGCTCAGTGCTGTAATCGTGAATTCTCCTAACCTAAATGAGTAAACGCCGGGTACTTGAGTTTTTGCAGTTTCACCTGTAGCACTTCCTGAGGAAATGGATGAAGTTGCAATAATCAGTACTGCGGTTATCACAGCGAAAATCGCTCTAAAGAGCATGATAAATGTACTCCAGAATCTTTAACAAGAATTGTGGAAAAGGCAGCTACAGTGGTTCACTCCTGAAGCTGCTATCTACGTCCTATTTACCTGATAGTGTAATGAGTTCCAATACTCAACTTCTTTCAAGTTCTTACAACGCTTTATCAGATTCTTATGGTGTTAGCCTGAACGTTCACCTTGCCCTTGAACCTTTCAGAGTGGTTGCTTCGCAGTTGCGCTTCGCGCTAAACGCCGCAAACCCGTCAATCGCTTGCAAGCGATCGACAACGTGATGAATGAACTGGGGCATTGCTAATTCATATTGCTCCGTTCCATCGCCTGTTCTAAACAATTGGGCGAACTGAAGCAGCGAAACTCACAGCTCCAGCTCACCCGCGACAGATTGCCAATCTGGAACTGATTTTAACTGAATTTGCTGGGCGACGAAATGAATGGCTCCTTTGGGCGCGATCGCTACCCTCTGTCAAATCGGCTCTACTGGAGTCTGCTCAACTAGACCCAAATAGCGATCGCTCTCCCTAACAAAGCAATCTGCTCTCAATAGAATTTCTACTCATAGGATTACTTTATGAACGATAGGCGAACGCGGCGTTGAGGGCAGCACTGCTCTGACAAAATGACACATCATCCTTCGGTTAGGTTTTCTCTAAAAATTGATGGCTAAAAAACCTTAAGACCTTATCCTGCAAAATTTTGAGCCGAAGAGCGGTTATAACCTTCCTTCCTTCAGTTTTGGCACTTATTCCTTCGCTCTACAAATGCCATGATCCGAGACAACAAAACCTGGCCATCTCCCAATACTTCTCGGATAAGGCTTAAGCAGAGCTAGGAATTGCAAAAATCAGTTGCGGTCGTTGAGTGCCCTGATTGAGATGATGACGCTTCTTGGCAGGAAACTTTGACCTAGG
>JACJOC010000113.1 GCA_014695345.1 Cyanobacteria bacterium FACHB-471 | reverse complement strand
TTGAGCAATTCATCCAGTAATTCAGGTCGAAAAGTCATAGTCCAAGTGTCTCAGGTTCAGTAGTTCATTAGATCTCATTTCTGACCTTTGACACAAACATTTATACAATCCCGGAGTGCCATTCAACGCCTGAAACGCTTTCGCTGGGAAGAATTCAGAAAATTTGCGTGATTCTTCTAAAACATCCCAGAAAATACCCATCTGTGGGCAAATTTTCAGGCAAAAGAGCCGTAAAAAGCCCATCCCGTCGTAAGTTTTGTCAGCAATTTAACCATCATTTACGGGTAAGTTTTAGTTTTTAAGCGTAACTACTCAGCCTTAAAAAATAGAGGTGATTTCTGGCAATGGCAATCGGTTGCTATACTTTAGCGAAAACAAGTGGTTAAAGGAGAGCGGTCGATTGAACCAGCGACGAGTGCAAGCCAAGTTAGCCGAGAGGAGATCCGTGCGGTGTACGCGCAGGGAGAAGAGGCGGTGATTGCATTAGTCGAAGGGTT
Organism: Cyanobacteria bacterium FACHB-471; assembly: GCA_014695345.1. Taxonomy (GTDB): domain Bacteria; phylum Cyanobacteriota; class Cyanobacteriia; order Elainellales; family Elainellaceae; genus JAAUTN01. The sequence goes on along the minus strand of JACJOC010000113.1, from coordinate 4,365 downwards.
GCTGGAACGAATTGCCCAATTGGAAGGGCGTGTAGAAGCGTTAGAAAATCAGAAGAGCAAAACGAGCCGCAATAGCAGCAAACCACCATCGGGGGGCGGATTTGGCAAGCGGACGCAAAGTTTATGGACAAAGAGTGAACGCTCCAGTGGCGGGCAAGCGGAGCATCAGGGCACAATCCTGGAGTGGAGGGATGAGGTAGATTGGCTGATGGAGCACCAAGTGCAGCAGTGCCGGGGTTGTGGAGCCTGCTTGGAGGATGAACTGGCGGAACGTCTCATCGTTCGAAAAGTACACGACCTGCCGTCGTTACGGTTGGAAGTGAGTGAGCATCAAGCCGAGGTGAAGTGTTGTCCGAGTTGTGGTTTGGAGAATCAGGGCAGATTTCCTCCAGAGGTAAGCCATCCGGTGCAGTATGGTGCTGTCCTCAAAGGGGTGATTGTGTATCTAATGGAGGGGCAACTATTGCCGTCTGGACGCACCTGCGAAGTGTCAGATGAGGTGTTTGGGGCACAGGTGTCAGAAGGTAGGCTATACAATGCCAGAGCGCAGTGCCTCGAGGCGATTGAACCCATTGCAACGGCAATTCACACTCACTTACAGCAGGCGACTGTAGAACACTTTAATGAAACCGAGATGCGCGTCAGCGGCAAGTTGTGGTGGCTGCATGTGGCTTGCACGAATGGGTCAACCTACTATTTTGTCCATGCCGAACGGGGCAAAGCCGCCATCGACCAGATGAACATCTTGCCTCAATTTGAGGGCAAAGCGGTGCATGATAGCTGGTCCAAAGATCTCGCGAACGCATCAAACAATCACCTCCCTGTAATTTGCTCCATCGCCTCAACCAACAAGCGGCGGTGCTTGGCTTCATGCATGTCTTTACTGTTCCGTTTGATAACAATCAGGCAGAGCGTGACTTACGCATGATGAAATTGAAGCAGAAAATCTCGGTTGGTTTTCGCTCTGTTGAGGGTGCGAACATGTTCTGCCGCATTCGCGGCTATCTATCGACTCTGAGAAAACAAGGGATTCCGGTTCTTGATGCGTCGATGAGTTTGTTTATGGGCAATTCAGTGTTCCCACCATTCAAAACTGAGTAGTTACGCTTAAACAAGTAAGGTAGAGGAAAGACAGTGACATTTACAGAATCGCGAACAGAGCAGGTTTCAGCCCAATTGCCAGATGGAGGAGTATTCAAGATTGAGGTCACTCAAACGGGGCGAGAAGATGTAGCGTTTGATGTGAGGCCCTTTAAAGAGGTAACTGATGCGATAGAGGGCATTGTGAATGCAATCGCCTCAACACTTTATAAGGTTAGTCCTACTAAAGCAGTCGTCAAATTTGGGGTGGATGTAGCAATTGAATCCGGGAAACTTACTGCTATGGTCGTAAAAGGTTCAAGTACGGCCAATCTAGAAATTACATTGGAGTGGGAGCGAGGCAAGGATGGTGCAGAATGAGGGTAGCGTAGCTTTAGAGAAGCTGCTAGAACTTTGCACTGTCAAATTGAACATACCAGGAAAGGCAGGATGGGGAACTGGGTTTTTCGTTGCTCCAGGTAAGATTTTGACCTGCGCTCACGTTGTCAAGGATGCCGGAACGCAAGCTGTTAAAGTTAGTTCCCAGAGCCATGAAGGTCTAGGGGAAGCGTCTGTAGTCGGTGTGTTTCTTGATCCTTTTGATATAGCACTACTTGAGCTAAAAGAGCCAATTCCTGAGCACCCCTGTGTTTATCTAGATAGCTCAATCCATCAGGAACGGGTTATTCAATCAAGCGATAGGCTTTATACCTATGGTTATCCGGACGACTTTCCGCTGGGTGCACCTGTTACAACAGCTTGTGAGGGACTAACAGGGGATTCTCCACCTATCATTAAATTCAAGCAGGGGCAAATTCGACCGGGTTTAAGCGGGTCTCCCTTACTAAATCAGCGAACGAGTAAGGTTTGTGGCATTGTTAAGTTCACCCGCGATCGCAGCAATGATTTAGGGGGTGGAGCCGTTCCCGTTGCTGCAATTCTGTCAAAATTCAGTGAACTGGGTACTTTACAAAATCAATTTCATAAGCAGAATCGCCAGTGGGTCAATCTTCTCCCCAAAACAAGGTGCCATCCTCGTGTAGTTGCTTCAATTAGCATTGGTATTGCGATCGCAGTTGGAGTCGTTCGTTTTTTAGGCATTCTGCAACCAGTTGAACTGAAGATTTATGACCATTTAATGCAAACTCGCTTAGGAGCAGGAGTAGACGACCGCATTCGCATTGTTGAAATTGGGGTAGAAGATGTTGCCGCTCAGAGAGAACGAGACGAAAGGTTACTGGGTTCGCTATCTCATGAATCCCTATTAAATTTGCTAACGAAGCTAGTAAGCTCTAAACCCCGTGTTATCGGGATGGATTTGTATCGAGAGAATCAGGATTTCCTTGAGGAGCATCCGGAGTTAATCCGTCAATTTCAATCCCAACCAAATTTAATTGGGGTGTGCAAAGCTAATGATGATGAGAAATATCAGGTGTCTGGAATTGAACCGCCACCCAGAATGCCAGAGAATCGGGTAGGCTTTAGTGATTTTATTTTGGATGGGGATGATGTGCTGCGCCGTCAAATTCTAGCGTTTCAACCCCCTGAAGGTTCTCCTTGCTCAACTCAAATCTCTTTTGGACTACAAGTAGCAGGGCATTATCTTGAGCAGGAAAATATTTTCTATGACAATCCTATCGATTCAAAAGGAGCTTGTCACAGTTTAAGATTTAGCGACCGAGACTCTAATGAAAGTAGAATACTCCCTAACCTCCTTTCCTACACAGGGGGGTATCAATATCAAGCAGATGCGAGTTATGGATGTCAGGTTCTTCTCAATTACCAGGCAAATCGGCAACAGTTTACTAAAACCTTCACTTTGGAGCAAGTTCTAACGGATCAGGTTAAGCCAGAAGAATTTCGCGACAAGATTGTGCTGATCGGAGTGACCCATAGAGACAATGTTCAGGACTACTGGAATACACCTTATGGAGTTCAATCAGATCAGGAGATGCCAGGGGTTATGGTTCAAGCTCAAATGGTGAGCCAGATTATTGGTGTAGCGACAGGAGAACGTTCGTTGATCTGGGTGATGCCCCAGTGGGCAGAGTGGCTTTGGATAATTGCTTGGTCTACAGCAGGTGGTTTCCTTGGATGGAGGGTGCGATCGCCCCGCTCATTAGGGATTGGCATTGCCATTGCTGGAGCAAGTCTTTACATTATCTGTCTTGCAAGTTTTCAGTTCAACGGATGGCTGCCGCTACTGCCTCCTTTGCTGGGCGTTGGTACGTCTGGTGTAGTGGTGTGGTGGATCAATCTTCAAGGTACGCTGAGCTATAGCTTTAATCGCAATAACCCCGAAACCAGATCTAAATCAGTTGAGTTATGAGTCTGATTCAGTGTGCCAGGTTAAAAAAACTGCTTAGTTTCTTTCTGGCATTTATTGCCTGTTTAGTTTTCTGTTCTGTGTTCCAACCGGCTGCTTTAGCCAATCCGGTTATTGCTCAATCTAATCCAATCACTAATGTGTTGCAGCGAATTCGAGGACTGCTAACTTCAACTCCTCAAAGTGGTGCTCCCACTGGGCGAACTAAAGGTGGAGCAGGGCGCGGACGGTTTTGTCCTACGACACAGTTTTCTGTTTCAGCGTTAGTTCCTTCAATTCAAGGTAATGAGCAGAACTCGCAGGACGGCAGTGCTAGAGTTGCTGAACCAGAAATTGTTTTTGGAACAACAGTTGAAGCAAATCCTACTTTCTGGTTCTATGTTCCTTATCAGGCTGAAGAATCTTTGCGAACAGCAAGTTTTGTGCTGCTAGATGACCAGGAACGCCCAGTCTTACCTGAACCAATTTTAATTTCCTTCTCTAACACCCCAGGAATCATCAGGTTCCAATTGCCTTATTCTCTAGCAGTCAACCAACTCTATAACTGGTATTTTTCAATCCTGTGTGATCCTCTCAAACCATCCAGAAATTCTGGAGTAAGAGGTTGGATTCAGCGAGTTGATCCCAGTACTGAATTACTGGCAGAACTTGAGCATAGAGATTCAGTTCGTCCGTATATGCCTTACGCTGAAAACGGAATTTGGTTTGAAGCGGTAACTTATTTGGCGAGGAGCTATTACCAGAATGCAGACAACTCAGCTTACCAACAGGACTGGGCCGATCTATTAGATTCTATTGGGCTGTCAGAACTTAGAAATGCGCCTATCGTTGATTGTTGTGGATAAGGGTACTGTCAACTTAACCAGAAAAATTTAAGAATAAGCACGATAATCCCTGGCAAGTTGGAATCACAAGATTATGCAGCAGGTTTCAACCCAACGATCGCTTGCCAATCTTCA
>JACJOC010000112.1 GCA_014695345.1 Cyanobacteria bacterium FACHB-471 | reverse complement strand
CCGATAGCTGAGCGGAAAGGTGTAATAGAGCCAGACGCAATAGCTGATGATTTCGGCAGGAAAGCGGTGACGAGAATACATAGACAGAACAGACAGGCAAGACGGAATTCTGTGTTTTATCTCTTATCCAAAGTTAAGTTGACAGTACCGTCCGAACGCCTCAGTTGCTAGGGTTTGATCCAGCGTTGGTCGAGTGGGATCGCGATCGCTATCTTGATTAGTAATGCTATAGTGATTCGCACCTTCAACCGCGATCAATGCTTTCGGTGTATCTTGAACGTTCACATATGTGGGTGCGGTTTCGCCAAAATCAGCAATGCCATAGAAAATACCCGCCTGTAACTCTGGAGGGATTGTGTAGCCCTCTGAGCCAATTTCAAGAATACCAATTTCTTCCTGGGTTGTGCCTAATCCAACGGCTCCATCAAACGAGTGTCCCAGAAGTCATCATTAAACCTCTTAAATTAGCCCTTGACGTAAAGCGGCTACGGCAGCCTGTACACGATGGTCAACTCCAAGCTTGTTGAAGATGCCACGTACATGAGTTTTTACAGTGTTGTGGCTCAGATATAGATGGGCTGCAATTTCAGAATTACTTTGACCTTCTGCCATGAGCTTCAAAACTTCCAATTCACGAACTGAGAGTTTGTGAGCAGGTGTTAAAGATATTGAGGAGGAATATTTTATTTTTTGCATTAAAACCTCTTAGGTGGTGCTAAAACTGCTAATCATTAATACAATCAATCACGACTTTGCTGATGTCCATACCCTACATAACTGCTCTGTGGGTAGGCATTGCAATCTTTAGGGTGAGGTAGCAAAGGCACGCACTGACCTCTCAAAAGTATCGCAACTGAACCCGCTTACGCAGGTTCCATACACAAGCGTGCCCACTCGATCTGATCTGCTTGTATGCCAAGAATGGTCACCCCGCGCATACCAAACTGCGAACCATTACGATGGGTGCCGAACCAATACCACTCAGCCCAGGTCGTTTCATCCTCAACTGTCAATCGGAGTAACTCGGAGTGAAAATCTGGGATGTTGTGGAACATAGCAGACCAATTCCTACGGACATGCTCAATTCCCAGTTCATCCCTTTCGGGATGGACTGGATGATCGCCCTGAAAGTGAGGTGCAAAACAGGCTAAAAATGCTTCCAGATCATGCGCGTTTTGTGCTTGTTGCAGTCGCTCTACGACGACACTTTGACTAGATTCCATGACTTCTCCTTAAAGGTTTATCTTTCCTTGATCAGGTTTAAGCAATAGATCATGAGAGGTTGTCATTGTCATTTCTTCTAACGGTTTAACAGTTGGTCAAGATCGAGTCCTTACCAATTTTGTTTTATCTATCTAAAGCATAATGAGTTGCAATGCTTAATTGCTTTCAGATTCTTACGGCGATTTGTCAGATTCTTATGGTGTTAGCGAACTTGTTTTGGGGATATTCTGCTAACGATCAAAATTTTGGGTAAACCGGAAATCAAACTTGAAAGGATTGAATCAACGGTTAGATGATTTACTCATGATATCTCTTCCTGATAAATCCTTTGAGCAGTTCTTCTGTCGTAGAAGATAGCAAGAATGGCAGTGGCGTATGCAAATAAGCTGTAAACAGCATCAGGAACCGCCATATCGGGATTATTTAACAGCCCAGCAGCAATGGCGATCGCCAACGTCGCATTCTGAATTCCTACCTCGATCGCAATACAGATGCGCTGGGGAAACTTTAGATTAAACAACTGACCAAACCAAAATTCGATTGCCATGGAGATCACGTAGAAGGGTTAACCCCATGCCTAGCATCACGATCGCTAGACCGACTGGTAAAAGAACGGTGGTAAAAAAGGTAGCTTGCATGGATTGAGCTGGGTTTATTGCTTCATTGGCTGTTGATTATAACCGCTCTAAGTACAGGATAAAAATCAAAGTTTTTAATGGGGTTTTGTTTTTTGTCCTATATTTAGCTCCATCTTCAGGGCAGCCAATTGTTGTGCTGTAATGCAAGATGTCCCATCGTCGAATGAAACACATCATCGGGATCGTATTTATTGACCTGCTGCGGCAACACCATTCAAGCTTATTAGTTCAATAGTTGCCATAAAGCCTAAGTTAGACGTGATTCCACAGCAAATTAGGGTTTGTTACGGGGGAACTGCGTAGCAACCGCGCAAACACAAACAAATTACCCGTTGCCCCACGTCCGATCCGCAAATCTGAGTCAAGGTAAGACGTTTGCCAGGTCGCTTCTCGTCTCAGCCCTTCTAGCACCGGAATGTGCAAAGCTGGAAGTTGCCAGTCAGCTTGGTGAAATAACCCGGTTGCTTGCAGCGAAAAAGCATCGAAGGCAACGGTGGCGGTCTGAGTTTCCCCCTGCCATCGCCAGTGCCCTTGTGCTTGCAGTTGCACTCTACCTAATAGCGGCAACTCCAGCTCTGCGGCATTGGTAGCAGAGAGTGTTGCTTCACCCGCTGCGCTCAGTGTCTGCCAGATTGCATTAATAGTGATGCCACCCATTAGTCTGCGAGTGACCACTGTGCCGTTAGAGGCATAGAGCAGTTTCCAATCGCCCAGAAGCAGTGATCGATTTTCAGGAGCGAGGGGTAACGGTGTGGGATCCAGGGTTTCTAGCTGCTGTACGATCGCATCCAGTTCACTTTTTTCGGTTGGCAGCAGCGCCTGTTGTCCTAAAGTGGTTGTCCGATCCAGTAAGTCTTGTTTTAGGATTTGTCGTGTTTCAGTGTTTAAATTCATGAATGAGGAGTCCGTCTCTGCTTGATCGCTAGAACAGTTTGTAATCTAGTATCCCTTAAACCGGCATTGTCTCTAGTTGCTCAGGAGTTGTATTGGGGTAAGCTAAGAGATACAACTGCTGCCGGATTGGTAAACTGGCAATGCCAGCAACGACAAAATTGTATTCAGTTTGAAATCGTTGAATTGCCTCGATCGTAAGCGTATTGTAGAAGGGATAATTATCAAGAATATGTGTCCCGAAAACCTGGTTTAACTGGATATGAATCATACTCATCTCGCGCTCTGCGGTTGCCATCGTTTGTGAACTTGCAATGCCATCCGAGACGAGATGAAAATAGGTAACTTCATAACCATTTATTCCGGGCATTTGAATATCGAGAAAAATCAAATCGGGAACCAATCCTTGAACGCCGATACGCAACGCACCTCATACCCTTGCTGATTCAGCATGGCAGGGAGCAATCGAAGACTATCTAGCGCATCATCAACGATCAGAATATCTCCTTTGACAGGTTGAGCACACACATCAGCTCAACAGCGATGAATAGTTGAAAATTGGTCACTGAAGTGCTGCTGTTGCCTCAATCTCAACCAACGTCTCTGGAGAGGCAAGTGAGGAAACACCGATACCAGTAACAGCGGGACGTGATTCTGCCAGAAATTGCGCGACGATGGGTGCAATAGTTTCCATAAAGTCTCCAAGTTCACCCCGAACATAGATGCGAAGGCTAAGTAAATTCTCGACAGAGCTTCCTGCTGCGTCCAGGACGACCGTTAGGTTATTGAGCACGTTTGAGAGTTGCCCCTCGACGGTATGGCATGAGACTTGGTAGTCCGCGTCCCAGTCAACCTGCCCAGAAATGTAAACGATACCCGATGCGGTATCAACAACAGCATGGAACATTCCGTGTGGCTCGCCATCATAGAGTTGTGGTGGATTAACAAGTTGCTTTCTCATTGTGTCTAAGTTCTTTTTCTACCGATCTGGAGTGTAACCAGTTCTAATGCTCGGTTTCTTTCAGAGGCGTTGCTGCAAGGGTAATGCATAATTTGGCATTATAGAAGCATGAAATGTCCTCAATGTCATTCAACTCAAACTGCAAAGAACGGGCATCGTCGAGGGAGACAATGCTACA
>JACJOC010000111.1 GCA_014695345.1 Cyanobacteria bacterium FACHB-471 | reverse complement strand
GGAGTAGACACCGAGAAATCAAATTCTGACTTGCGTGCTTCCCACCGGAGTGAGAGTGACAGTGAGTGGTGCTTGTAGGTGTCTCGGTCAGACTGTTGGGCAGGCTCAAAGCATCAAGGATCATCGACCTCAAGTCCAGCCTTAATGCCGAATCTACCATATTTCATGAGTGCTGGTGCACGCAGTTCATGAGGACTGTTGGGGAATGCATTCGCTTCACCCAACCCACGCTATACCTACAGTACTGCCCAAGATTTTCCACAAATATTTCCAGGTTTAGTGAGATACGCCCCTCTAAACCTGGAAATACTTATAGTTGTACTGCCTCTGTACACTAATCAGCTGGGGCAACTATAGCACTTGAGCGAAATAGAACCCATGGTTAAACGGCATGAAAGAGTTGTATCTGAATCAGCAAAATATCAAGATTAAATTACTGATACCGAGATTAATTCATGTCTAATTCTCAAACTTTGACAGCTCTGGTGCAGTGGTTAGCGGGAGAGTTTGACAATCGCAAGCAGGCATTTGAACAGCCTGCTTGGTTTGTGCATTTGCGACTCTGGCAGCGTCCTTTACGACAGCGAATCCAAGGGAAATTGGCACTGTTTGCAGAGCAGGCGAATGCGCTCTATTTAAATCAACCTTATCGTCAGCGAGTTGTTGTGTTCTCGGAGAATGGCGATCGCTTGCAAGCTCAATATCTAGCACTCAAACACCCTAATCAGTTTCAAGGTGCAGGTGCTGATACTGATTTGTTGAATAAGTTAGAAGCTTCTGATCTGGAGCCACTGCTTGGTTGTGTACTGGATATCACTCTACAAGACAATATGTTCAAGGCGCGGCCCTTACCCGAAAGCAAGTGCTGCTTTGAGTATGAGGGCACAACTCGCCAAGTGGTGTTGGGGTTTGATGTTGGCTTAAATTCTTTTGCAAGCTATGATCGCGGCGTTGACCCTGAAACAGGGCAAGCACTATGGGGAGCTTTAATGGGCCCCTATGAATTTAGTAAGTGTGAAGATTTTGCGGCTGAGCTACCTGAATAGCGCCAGTATTGAGTTGTTCACCAACCTGCTGCAATCCCTAACTTTTGGTCAACCTTGTGAAATCGCAAGGTGCGATACTATGAGATTAACTTTGGAGATGTAGGATGTGAAAAGTTTAGAAGCGCTATGAAGCGCTTTTATCTTCACCCTTAGCAGCCAGGATTAGCGGAGATCTGTTATGGGACTTTTTGACCGGATCGCTCGTGTGATTCGTGCCAACTTGAATAGCCTGGTCGGACAGGCGGAAGATCCAGAAAAAATTTTGGAGCAGACTGTACTGGACATGCAGGAGGACCTGATTAAGCTGCGGCAGTCGGTAGCACAGGCGATCGCCACTCAAAAGCGAACTGAGCGACAGGCAGCTCAGTCTGAAAAAACTGCGAATGAGTGGTATCAGCGAGCGCAGCTGGCGTTGCAGAAAGGGGATGATAGCCTAGCACGGGAGGCTCTGACTCGCCGCAAGTCCTATCAGGAAACGGCTGATGCGCTGAAGGGGCAATTGTCTCAACAAAACAGCGTTGTTACGAAGCTGCGGCAAAATATGATGACCCTAGAGAGCAAAATCTCTGAGGCAAAAACCAAGAAGGATATGTATATTGCTCGCGCCCGCTCTGCCAAAGCATCTCAGCAAATCAACGACATGATGGGGCGTGTGGGTACAGGTAGTGCCATGGCTGCATTTGAGCGCATGGAAGAGAAAGTGATGCAGCTTGAGGCTCAGTCTGAAGCGATCGCCGAGTTGGGTACCGACGACCTAGAGAAACAGTTTGCAGCACTAGAGGGTGGCGGCGACATTGACGCAGAACTGGCTGCCATGAAAGCGCAACTTTCCTCTGGTGCAGCTCCGGCTAGCTTGCCGTCTAGTAAACCTTCATCGTCTACTGCTTCTGAAACTGATCCAGAGTTAGAAAAGCTGCGTTCTCAACTTGAAGATGCATAAACTTGAGTAGCGGCAAAGTGAAGATTCAGAATTAATTTGCTTCAAGGCTTGAGGTAAGCAATCCTAGACAACCTGCTGCGTTTGAAACTGAGCTAGTTGGCTGGGGGAAATTGCGCCGTGTTCAGTGATGATAGCGGTGACTAGGTTAGCTGGAGTGACATCGAAAGCGGGATTGTAAAAATCGGCTCCGGGCGGACAAATGATGGTGTCGCCGATTTGAAAAACCTCTTCAGGATCACGCTCCTCAATGGGGATTTCACGGCCATCACTAAGCTTGAAGTCAACTGTAGACAGCGGAGCCGCAACAAAGAACGGAACGTTATGGGCTTTGGCAACTAGGGCGACATTATAAGTCCCAATTTTGTTTGCAGTATCGCCGTTTGCAGCAATTCGGTCAGCCCCAACGACGACTGCATCAACCATGCCTCTTTGCATACAGTGAGCCGCCATGCCATCCGTGATAACAGTCACTGGAATTCCTTCTTGCACGCATTCCCATGCAGTTAGCTTTGCGCCCTGTAAGCGGGGACGAGTTTCATCTGCATAGACCCTTTCTAAGCGACCGTTGTACCAGGCCGATCGCACTACGCCTAAGGCGGTCCCGTATCCCGCAGTTGCTAGCGCCCCGGCATTGCAGTGGGTGAGAATCCGCAGTTTAGCAGGGGTAGAGGGCAAAACTTCTAGTCCGCGATCGCCAATTGCCCGACAAGTCTGCAAATCTTCTGCGTTGATTGTCTGAGCCATGTTGAGTAAAGACTGCCGCAAATGCTCAACGGGTCCAATCGTTTGACGTGCTGTTTTCAGCATCCGGTCGATCGCCCAAAACAGATTCACGGCTGTGGGGCGCGTCGCCCTCAGCTTTTGAGCAACTGCTTCCAAGCGGGTCAAGAACTCATCCCGGCTGTCAGTTTCAATCTCACGAGCACCCAAATACATGCCATAAGCCGCAGCAACTCCAATTGCAGGCGCACCTCTCACAATCATGGTTTTAATTGCTAGTGCCATATCGTCACAGCGACTAATTTCGACGACAGCATATTCACCCGGTAAGCGAGTTTGGTCAATGAGCAAAACGCAGTTGCCCTGCCAGACAACGGGATAAACCTGATTTGTGAGTGACATTGGATTTTCAGAAGGAGAGGGTAAAAATATCTTAACTCTTGAGGATAAATGTCGCGACAAAGCGCTAAAAATAGCAATCGCAGTTAGCTCAAGTGTTCGAGGTCAGAGGGAGATAATACCGCTACTGAGCAGAAACCCTCTCATGGGGAACGCAGGCTAACACTATCTCGGTTTCTGCTTCCGTAAGACCATACAGTTCACAAACAAGCTGATCGATGTGTTGATCAACCGCATTGATTTGATGGTGGAATTCCTGCAACACTGCTGGTTTGGTAGGCTCTTGTTGAGCTGGCATCAATAACAACATTTGTTCAACCAACCAGATTAGCTGGTTACAGCGATCGCTCCCCTTTTCCCCTTCCCCATCTCCCCAACAAATCGGTATCTGTTTCAACTGCGGCGGACCCACACGCAGATAACCACCGCTGAGGCTATTGCTAGCAAAACTGCTAGTGAAATAGAAGCGAATCAGCTTGCTGTTGAGTATGCCTAACAAATAGCGCAAGTCAATTGTAGATTGAATGATTGAAGTTGACTTTGCAGCCAAAACTGTACCCGCCGAGTCCAAGGCACACTCCAGCTGCCTTGTCATTCCTGCGACTAGAATTTTGGGGGCGATCGCCTGCTGTTCTCGTTTGCGCGGTAGGTGCTGACGTAAATGGGCTGGAATCACCGGATGCAAGTAAGACGCGCCCAAATAGCGCAATCGCTTTCTCCCCCACAAAAAACAGTAACGATCGAGCGTGCCGCTGTTGACCAGTTGCAGATCTTCAGGAGTAGGAGCTTGGCTTTCCTGAATTAGCGGCTGAATTGCGTAAGCTTCGGTAACAGTTGCGGCTCCTAGGACTTGGGCGATCGCACCTAAAGGTGGAAACTGCCGCAGTCGCAACATCAAGTCTGCCTGCTGCGGCTCAAGTGTAACTAGCCAGGGCAAACTTCTCTCAACAGACTGCTCAGAATCAAACTGCTTAGTGTTAGATGGGGCGAACTCTATGACTGGAGAAACAATATGAGCATGGGCGACTTCTTCCACACTTTGCATTAACTCGTAGCGAATCATTGACGCTGTGGAGGGAGTGCCTTTTTGCACCACATACACTAGCGGATAAACGGCTACTGCAAATACTGAGACACGGGAATAGTCTCGAATTGAAAGAAGCTGGTTGTGCTGTAGGAGCGATCGCGCCCCTGCTGCATAGTCTGCCGACAGCAGTTTGTTTGGCACGATCAGACTACTTAATCCGCCGGGTTTACATAGTTGCAGCGCCTTTTCAATAAACACACAAAAGATGTCCCAGTTGCCAGCGGCCGCGTTGTAGTGAGTCATGCAATAGTGACGGCAATGGGGCAACCATCGCGTCATCGTTTCTGAGTCAATGTAAGGCGGGTTGCCAATTACCACCTCAAACCCTCCCGACTGCATCGCCTGCGGAAAAGCAGTTTGCCAATCTAGCGGATGAAGTGCTTCTTGTTGCAGCGCTTTGTGTTGGGGAGAAGCATCTTGCCCAACAATCGCATTGCCCACTCGAATGTTGTGACTGAGGTCAGGCAGTTGGCTCAGGTCAGGGTGAGGCAGAGATTCTAGCAACTTCAGCAATAGGGATAACCGTGTCACCTCAACTGCTTGTGGATCAAGGTCAACGCCATAAAGTTGATTGAGCAGAATTTGACTACGCTCTGTCTGGGTAAGAGTTTCCTTGTGGTCTAGCAAAACTTGATAAGCTGTCAGCAAAAAAATGCCGCCTCCACAGGCAGGATCAAGAATTCGCAGCGGGGTTTGGTCGTTTTCAGGACACGATTTGAGCAGATGTCCAACGGTGTTTTGGATGATGTAATGGGCGATCGCTCTCGGTGTGTAATAAGCCCCAGCAGACTTTCGCCTGCCAATTTTGGGCAATTTTGCTCCAGGATTAATTTCCTTTGCTAAAAATATCTCGTGAAGTTGCCCCAATGTCTCAATGGGAATCGTGTCACCACAAGAGACGAACTGAGCAAAACAACTGCACAGGTCACACAGCAAATGATTTTCAACAGTCAAATGAAGCTGCTGTGGGTCGATTGAGAAGTCGCTTAAACCAACCCTATGCCAGTACTGCGTCAAACGGGCATAGAGATCTGTTTGTTGGGAAATTTGCTGAAGCTGACCGGGTGCAACAATTCTCCGATTTTCACAAATTGTCAGACAAAGCGTGACTAATACAATCCGCTGGGCAATTTGGCTGGCTCCATTGGGCAACTCAGGATGAGTCAGCATCAGATCGTGGGCGATCGCTTCCCAAGCCCGCTCAGCCTGCTTCAGCAGTGCTTTCATACCTGTTCCGCAATGCTTGCTTCAGCGAGAGGCTGAATACAGTCAGGGCTATCGTGAGTTGCACGGTTGACCTGACTACTTACGGGATAACGCTCCATGCCTTGAGCAGAATGAGGACACAGCAAAGCCTGTAGCAGATCAGGTTTAGACATTGGGGAAAGCCAGCGATCGTAGCTTGGTTCATCTAAGATTACGGGCATTCGGTTGTGAATCGGCTCCATTAACTCGCTGGCTTCTGTCGTCAGGATGGTGCAAGAGTCAATGGTGTCCCCTTCAGAGCTTTGCCAGTGTTCCCACAGCCCAGCAAAAGCAAAGGGATGGCGATGCGAAGCAGTTCCCTCTTTGGGGTAATCGCTGCGACAAAAATAAAATGGCTGCTTCTGTTTTTCCACCTTTTTCCACTCGTAAAATCCGTCCGTCACAATTAAACATCGCCTGTGCTTAAAGGCAGCCCGAAAGGCAGGTTTCTCGGAGACGGTTTCGGCTCTAGCGTTGATCATTTTTGCCCCAATTTTGGGGTCTTTTGCCCAGGAAGGAATCAAGCCCCAATAGAAATGTGTAAATTGTCGCTGTTCTTGGTCGTCCAGCACTACGGCAGCAATGGGCTGAGTAGGGGCAATGTTGTAGCGCGGCGGCAGGTCGGGCACCTCGGCTAGCCGAAAGTGATTGGCGATCGCCTCACTCGTTTGGCTCAAAGTAAATCTTCCACACATAGCTCTAAAAGTTATTTTGAATTGCGATCAGGGTCTGAATCCAATGTAAAACTAAATGTAGGTCAATGTGTTTCCAGCCGCGCTTATCAAAAACGATTGATCAGTTGAGAAACCTGCCGTGAAAGCACTTCCTGAAAGAATTGTTGCTGCTGGATTTGGTCTAGCGATATTTTTGCTATGTGGCGTTAGCATCGCGTCTTATTTCCAACTTCAAAAGCTAGTTAAAAATAAGCAATGGATAATTCACACCTACAAGGTAATTGGATCAATTGACAATGCTTTTGAAGCAATAAGCGAGGCAGAAAACGCCCATCGAGACTATCTGAGTACTCGGCGGAAAGTTGACCTGGACAAATATCATACCAGCGTAAAAAAAGCTACTCAGTCAATTGAACAAACTCGGCAACTAACAATCGACAATCCAACTCAACAGCAGCGACTCGAACGCCTTGAACCTCTAATCGAAAAAAGATTAGCTTTGCTCGATCAGTCAGTCAGTCTAATTCAGCACAATCAGCTAGAAACGCCTGCACGGATTGCCTTTATCGAACAAGGCGGAGCTGTTCAACCAGAGATTAGGTCAGGCTTACAATCCCTTAAAATTGAGGAGTATGCCTTGCTACAAGAACGAGCAGCAGCAACCGGCTTTTCTAATATTTGTTTGGTAATTTGTATCGGTTATTTTTCTAGTTTTATTTTGCTGATTTGGGTTTATCGATTACTTAACAAACAAATTGGTGTCAGCAAAGCCCTATCTGAAGAGGCAATTCGTCTAGAGCAGCAAGCTACAAAATCAAAACTAGAAAACATTCTGGAAAGAATTACCGATGCTTTTGTCGCCCTCGACCCTGAGTGGCGATATACCTATGTTAACCAGCGGGCAGGACACATCTTCAATCGTGATCCTAAAGAATTAGTTGGTAAAAACATTTGGGAAGAGTTCCCTAAAGGAATTGGGCAGAAGCTTTCTCATGCCTATTACCAAGCAGTGACTGAACAGAGAATAGTTCAACTGGAGGAATATTATCCAATCTGGGATAAATGGTTTGAAAGCCGGATCTACCCATCCCGTGAAGGACTGCTGATTTTTTTTCAAGATATTACCGCGCGAAAACAAGCAGAAATCGCGTTAACTCAGAGTGAACAGCGCTATCGGTCTTTAGCAATCGCCTCTGCTCAAGTCATCTGGCTCAGCGATGCAAACGGCAAGACAGTTGGAGACACCTCTGCTTGGCAACAGCTTACTGGGCAAACCGATGCGGAGATCAAAGGGTTGGGTTGGCTAGAGGCGATTCACCCGGACAGCCGTGAACGGATTCATCAGTCTTGGCTTCAGGCGATCGCCACTCAAAGTCTGTATGAGCAAGTGCAGCCGATGCGAACCCGAGACGGCAGCTACCGTGATTTTTGGGTGAGAGGCGTCCCGGTGCGTGAGGCAGATGGCACCGTTCGAGAATGGATTGGCACTTGCACGGATATTACTGAGCGCAAACAGGCAGAAGAGGCACTGCGACAGGCAAAAGCTGAGTTAGAAATCAAAGTTCAAGAGCGCACTGGTGAATTGGTACGTTCTAATCAGGAGCTAGAACTGTTTGCTTCTGTAGCTTCCCACGATTTGCAGGAGCCACTTCGGGCAATTTCGGGCTTTACTCAACTTCTGATGCAAGATTTGCCAGCCGATCTTCTAGACGAATCAACAAAAGAATACATGCATTGGATTGTGGACGGAACGCAACGAATGCAGCAGTTGATTCATGATTTGCTCGCCTACTCACGGGTAGGCACTCACGATTTGGTGCTTACTCCAACCGATTGCAACGAGGTGCTGGAGCAAGTTTCACGTAATTTGCAGGTGGCGATCGCCGAAAATAATGCTGCTATCTTCCATGACTCACTTCCTATGGTTATTGCAGATAAAACTCAATTGATTCAACTCTTTCAAAATTTGATTGGTAATGCTATCAAATTTCGGCGCAAGGAACCGCCCAAAATCTATATTCGGGTAGAGCAAACTGCCTTAGAGCAAATCTTTAGTATTCGCGACAATGGAATCGGCATTCAACCTCGTTATCTTGAGCAAATTTTTGAGGTGTTCAAGCGCTTACATACTCGTCAGGAATTTCCCGGTACTGGAATCGGTTTAGCAATTTGCAAAAAGATTGTAGACCGTCATGGAGGTCGCCTGTGGGCTGAATCTCAACCAGACGAAGGAACCACTTTTTATTTCACTCTACCTAATCGGGAATAGCGATTTCTTTCTTTAAGCCAATTAGAATTAGCTAACACGATACCAGACTCCTATTGCTTAAAATTTCTTGAGTCCTAATTTTTAAAGAGTTAGTATCTCAATTTATCGCAACTCTTATCAAAGAAGCGTTATGGAAAAATTTACCATTCAAATTTTATTAGTAGAAGATAGCTCCACTGATGCAAACTTATTACGTCAAATACTTTTACGGGCAAATCAACTAGGTTGGGAAATGACACACGTCGATCGATTAAGCTACGCAATTGACGCTTGTTGCGATCGCCCCTTTGATGTCGTTTTGCTTGACCTACATTTACCAGATTCCAGTGGACTAGAGACCATCACAGAATTTTGTGCTGCTATTCCTAGTCTGCCAATTGTGGTTTTAACTGCAACAGATGATGAAGAATTGGCTTTGCAGGTCATGGCAAGCGGCGCGCAAGATTACTTGGTCAAAGACCAAATTACGATTCAACTGCTGGTGCGAGCAATTCGCTATGCGATCGAGCGTGAACAGATTCTAAAACGCCTCAAAAACAGCGAACAAAACATGCTCAAAGCGCTTAATCAAGAGCGTGAACTGAACCTAATGAGAACTAACTTTATCTCGATGGTTTCTCATGAATTTCGCACACCGATGACAACAATTCGTTCTTCTACAGAGTTGCTTCAATGTCTCGGACAGCAAATTACGCCAGAAAAAAGAGAGCAATATTTCAACCGAATCCAAACGTCAATTGATCAAATGCTTGACCTATTGGATGAAGTTTTACTATTAGGCAGCAGTGGAGCAGGTGGACTAGAATACAATCCTGTTCCATTAAATTTAGAAAACTTCTGCCTGGAATTAGTTGAAGCAATGCAGCTCAATGATGGCGATCGCCATTCTATTGTTTTTACCCGTGAAGGAAACTGCACGGAAGCTGAGATGGATGTCGCTTTACTGAGGCATATTTTTATCAATCTCATCTCCAATGCAATTAAATATTCTCCGACACAAAGTAGGATTCAATTTAATCTAAATTGTCAAAATAACACTGCCTTTTTTTCTATCGAGGATCAGGGAATTGGAATTCCCGATAAAGATCAAAGCCGTCTGTTTGAAACTTTCTACCGATGTAGCAACGTGGGTAGGATTCCTGGGACAGGGTTAGGATTGGCGATCGTGAAAAAGTGTGTCGATCTGCATCGAGGCAGGATTCACGCCAGCAGCAAAATCAACGTTGGCACCAAATTTACTGTAGCTTTGCCGCTTACACCTTAAACAATAGACCTCTTGCTGAATGGGGACGCGGCAAAGCCGCGTCCCCATTCACGCTTCGAAAAACGATTCATGCAGGGAGTCCAATTAAACATGCCTATTTTCGAAGTAGGGTTAGAGGCTAAGAACAAGCTGCAATTCAGACTCTGGTTTGGCATCTTCGGGCAATGGATCGGGTTCGGCTCTGACTGCAGAACAATATCGCGCATAGGCACAGCGATCGCACTGTTCACCAGGGAAGGGGAGCCACTTGCGATCGTGTCGCAACTCAAGCGCTAGCTCGCCAATCACACTCTCGACCTGCTGCCGATGAGAAGGCGTAACCTCAAAGCTCACCTTGTTTCCAGTTCGCAGATACACTAGGCTCAATCGCCGCAAACTACGCTGATAGCGCTGCTCTAGCGCCAGGTAATACAGCCCAATTTGCAAATCCATTTCATCAGGTTGGGGTGGCTCAACCTCCTTGGTTGACTTGTAGTCGATCAGTTCCAACCCATCTTCTAGCAAATCCAGGCGGTCATACCGTCCCGACAGAACAAACTCCAAATTCTGCACCTGTAGCGTTCCTTGAATTCTGCCTTCAACTGCCACAGGTCGGCGCATCACCGACTGACTCACAATAAAGTCGTTGTAATAACGCCTCAAAATCGATCGCCCTTCTGCCATCTGGTTTGCCGTCAGGTCTTTGGTTTGTCGGCTCCAGCAGTACTCAATCCAGTCATAGCGTGGAATCGCATCCTGGTAGTGCCATTCCTGGTAAATTTGCGCTAAAGCCTGATGGAGCGAAGTCCCCAGTGCTGCTGAGCCAAAAAACGCTGCTCCCTGTATTCGCCGCTCATAGCGGAAATAATAAGCCTGAGGGCAGTGATAGTAGGTTTGCAGTTTAGCGGCAGACAGTGTGTAGGGCATGGGTTCCAACTCAAGCTGAATGATTGGAGAGAAGGATAGGTGCTCGTACAGCCATCGCTTCTCAACCCATCATGGCACTAGATATAGAATTAGAACAGGGTACTTTTGCACTACTTGCACTAGAGATAGGGGTTGGGGGTTGGGGGTTAGGGACTAGGGATGGGGCACTAGGGTGGGGCGATCGCCCCTGAGTAGAGACTATATTTAGCGGGAATCTAACACTGCGTTTACAGTATTTCTTTTAACAACTGCTTATCATGAGGTAAAACCAATCACCCCGGAATGATGTTGAGTCGGATTAAAGATATTGCTGCGAATCTTGCCCCCCGTCTGATAGAAATTCGTCGCCACATCCACAGTCATCCTGAATTGAGCGGTCAGGAATATCAAACGGCTGCCTACGTCGCAGGAGTCCTTTCATCTTGTGGTCTGCATGTGCAAGAACTAGTTGGTAAAACGGGAGTTGTGGGTGAAATGCTCGGCTCTGGCACCGATAGTCGCCTTCTAGCAATTCGTGCAGACATGGATGCCTTGCCTATTCAAGAAAAAACCGGGTTGGAATATACCTCTCGACAAACTGGCATCATGCACGCCTGTGGTCACGATGTCCACACGACGGTAGGGCTAGGAACGGCAATGGTGTTGGCTCAGCTAGGTGAGACACTACCAGGCACAATTCGATTTCTATTTCAACCGGCTGAAGAAACTGCCCAGGGAGCAGGATGGATGGTCAAAGATGGAGTCATGCAGGATGTGTCCGCGATTTTGGCACTGCATACATTTCCGACTATTCCCGGTGGCTGTGTTGGCATTCGCTATGGGGCACTGACTGCTGCGGCCGATGATTTGGAAATCACCATTTTAGGAGAGTCAGGACACGGGGCCCGACCGCACGAAGCAATCGACGCAATCTGGATTGCAGCCCAGGTGTTAACGACACTTCAGCAGGCAATCAGTCGCACCCACAATCCACTGCGTCCAGTTGTGCTGACGATTGGACAAATCACAGGCGGCAGGGCACCTAATGTGATTGCTGATCAGGTGAGAATGCTAGGAACGGTGCGATCGCTCCATCCTGAAACCAGTGCTGCTCTGCCAACTTGGATTGAGCAAATTGTCGCTAGCGTTTGCCAGCCCTTTGGGGCACGGTACGAAATCAATTACCGGCGAGGCGTTCCCTCGGTGCAAAATGATCCGGCACTTACCCAGTTGGTAGAAGCCGCTGCTCACGAAGCCTGGGGAAGCGATCGCGTGCAGCTTCTACTAGAACCCTCCCTTGGAGCTGAAGATTTCTCTCTTTACCTAGACCACGCTCCAGGCACCATGTTTCGTCTCGGCGTTGCCTTCCCTGACCAGCCCAATTACCCGTTGCATCACCCTCAGTTTCACGTCAATGAAGCGGCGATCGTTACAGGGGTTGTCACAATGGCCTATGCCGCTTACAAGTATTGGCAAAACTAAAGCTATCTAGAGTGAGCAAAGCGATCGCGCAGCAAAATCTGTTTCTAAAATCGTGGGCTTAACTCTTCAACCCCGTGTCCAACATCCTTCAAGCAAGGACATTCTTTTTGCTGCCTTTAGGAAGATGAACTGGCGCTAAGTTTCTTTGTAGACTGCTGCAAACAAGAGTGAGCAATCTCCTGAGAACTATGGCAGCATCCACACCGCTAAAAGGCATAGAGCTGATCGACTGCGCTAAAGCTAATGCCAAACAGGGCATCGAAACTGCTGCAGGGCTGTGTGGTTATGGTCGGGATCTCAACACCTTCAAGCAGGAGCTTCAACACGCTTGTAGTCAAATTGGTGTGCAGGTTAATGAGTTGAGCGATCTGATTACAGATCAGCAAGTCATTCGTCAAGGGGAGGGAGTAGAAGTAGCACCCGACACCCCTTCAGAGCTGTAGTCCAATTCAAATCCAAATAATTCCTATTATTTTGTTGAATCTACCCACTTTAAATGGGTATTTTTCCCGTCGTGGAAAGGACGTTTATTTCTTAAGCTATTTAATAGCAAGGTTTAACTTGTGCATCACTTGCACGAATGCAAGTAACAATGCGCTTCTCAAGTTAAATCCACAGTTTTCTGAGGCCCGTAGGTGATCCACACTAAAATTGCCGAATCAACACAGCATCACATCAACCCGCAGGGTGTGCAGGTGAACTATTCAGACTCCGTTATTGGGGCAGCGATTTTTGATTTAAGCGGTTTGCCTAAAGAATATTTCACAACGGCTGACAGTGGTGATATTGGCTGGGTGCAGACGATTTTTCAGGCGCTGGGGCTACAGTCTTTACTCGTTTCGTCTTTACAGTTAGAAGGGTTCCGTCATGCTGTGATTCATGGGGCGGGCTACTGTGCAATTGTAGTCAGGCAGCGGGCACGTTATACAGCCTTGTTGGTGCGTCAAGCTGACTTTAAAGAACTTTCAAGCTCTTTTGTTCACTGGATGCAAGACCTTGAACCGACTATTTTAAGAGCCAATCCTCGTTTCAATGCGGTTTAACTAACTGTTCTGCATTAGTAGCGAATCCGAGGATCGACGTAGGCGTTGAAGATATCAATCAAAATGCTGGCGATCGCCACAATCACGCCAAAAAACACCATAATTCCCTGCACCACCGGATAATCTCGGAACCCGATCGCTTCGTATAACCGATTAGCTAGTCCTGGCCAGGAAAAAGTCACCTCCGTTAGAATTGCACCTCCTAGTAATGAGGCGATCGTCAATCCCAATACTGTAATCAACGGAATCATCGCATTTTTCAGCGCGTGGGTCATGACGATTTGCCGCTCAGGAATGCCTCGCGCGCGAGCCGCTTCTACGTAGTCTGACCGCAATGTTTGCTTCAGGTTTACTCGCACAATTCGCTCAAACACGCCGCTCAATAGAATTCCTAGCGTTAAACTGGGCAGCGCCAAGTAATACAAGCTTGTAAACAACGCTCCAAAATTTGCCTGCAACAGGCTATCAATCACGTATAGCCCAGTCAGCCGATCGGGAGGCGTGAACGACAGCGGAAAGCGAGTGCCAATCGGAAACCAGCGCAACTGCACAGCAAACACAAGCTGCAACAGCATTCCCACCCAATAGGTTGGTAGGGCATAAGTAATAATGCCGAACAGCCGTCCTCCTGCATCGACGGGCGTGTTTGGTTTGGATGCAGCCAATGCACCAACGCTTACCCCTACCAGCACCGCGATAATCGCACCCAACACCGTTAGTTCGACGGTAGCCGGAAAATATTGCAGAATAATTTCCCAAACCGACTGTCCCTGACTGGTGAGCGATGTGCCTAGATCAAGCCTGAGCAAATCTTTCAGATAATCAATATATTGCAGCCAAAGCGGGTCGTCTAAACCGAGGCGCGATCGCAATGCTTCCTTCGCCGCCTCTGGTGCCCTGCCGCCTAAAATCACATCAACCGGATCACCTGGCGTTGCCCGCAGCAGCAAAAACACCAGCGTCACGATCGTCCAGAGCATCAACGGCGCAAGCAACAGACGAGAGAGAATATAGTAACCCAGGGCGGTAGAACGAGACATGAAACTTATTGGTATCGGTTTACTAAGCTATTCTGAAACATGAAAAGCACTCGATATTTTAGGGAGTTTGCTTCTCAGAAGCATCCTGAAGTTTTACCAGAATGGATAGAGCGTGTGCTAGCTAATCCAATTAAGCAAGAAATGCAGCCTCACAACCGTATCGCCTTCTGGGGCAACATTGAAGAAGCAGAAGGTCGGGTTCTATGAGTCATTACGCTAGACGATGGAGAAACTGTTCACAATGCTTTTTTTGACCGTAACTTTTATAAACGACAACAGCGAGGAGAGGAGCCACAGTGAAGATGCAATATTTTCCTGAAACCGATACGTTGGCGATCGAGCTAACCAACAAACCTGTAGCCTCTACTGACGCAATTACTAATGATCTAATCCTGGATTATGACGAACAGGGTAAACCTGTAGCGATTACACTTGACAATTGCTCTAAAAACGTTCATTCTGTTCATCTTCAAACTCTTAATTTGCCTTTAATGAGTTCAAATTACGAACAGATCGGAAGTTGAAGGAGGGCGATCGCCCTCCCTCACATCATTCCTATTTAGAAATTTGCCAGAGCAAGAACTGCTGAGTTGGCTCAATGCTGACGTTTTCTATCCCGTCCTGAACAAAGACATAATCTTTGTTTTGCCAGAGGGGAATGTAAGGAACATCTTCAGCAGATAGGTCTTGCAGTTCAGTGAAAACAGCATCACGAGCAGCGGGGTCTTGCTCTGCCCGCTCTTGCGTGATCAGGTCATTTGCTTTTTGGCTGTAGTAGAAGGAGCCGTTGCCCTGACTTGCACCTTTCTCGCAAAGCGTTTCGGGTGAACCCTGGTCACAGCTAAAGAAAGGCTGGGTGAAGTTATCCGGGTCGTAGAAATCGGGATACCAGTTGAGCAAAACGGTTTCGTAGAGCCCGGTGTCAACCCCTTCAGAGAGCGTGGCACGTTCTGCGCTATTGACAGCAACGGTGACTAAGCCTGGAAGCCCTTGTTCAATCGATTCCTTAAGCGTGTTGGCGATGATGCTGCGCTCGGTGGAGGCAGAGGGATACCAGATTTCAAAGTTGAGCGGGTTGGATTCCGAATATCCAGCTTCTTCCAGGAATGCTCTGGCTTTGTTGAAATCGCCATCCCCGTAAGCTTGCTCAAAGACAGGTTTATAAATCTCGAAACTAGTCGGAACCATGCTGTAGAGCGGCTCTGCGTTGCCTTGAAAGACTCGCTCGTTGATCAGGTTGCGGTCGATCATCGCAGCGATCGCCTTTCTTACATTTAGATCACTGGTTGGCTCAATCTTCTGGTTTAGCGTCATGTAGTTGATTACATTCGTGCCAGCTTCGATCACTTCCCAGCCACCGCTTTCCTCCTCTCGTTGTAGGCTGGCAATCTGGTCAGGGTCAAGCGTTTGGTAAGCAATGTCTAAACCGCTCGTGCGGAAGGTGTTGTACAGGTTTGCCGGACTTGCGTAAATTTGAATGTCGATGCCCTGATTAGCCGGAGCTTCGCCCCAGTAGTCCTCGTTCACATCCAGCTTGATCGAGTCGGCATTGAGGGAAGCTAGTTTGTAAGGTCCGGTGCCAATGAAGGAGTCAGGTTTGAAGCTGCCTTCGCCAATTTCGTAGGCATCAGGTGGAACTGGGGTTACGCCCCAAAAGGACAGGAGTGCCGGGAATCCAGCAAACTCAGCCTTGAGTGTGATGGTCAGTTCGTATTCACCAGAAGCTTCAACCGAATTGACTACGTCTCCTAGCAAGAAGGCTGGTCCGCCCCCATTTTGAATGAAGCGATCGATAGAAAATTTCATTACTTCGGCGTTAAAGGCAGTGCCATCATGCAGCGTTACGCCTTCTCGCAGTGGAATAGTGTAAGTTAATCCGTCATCGCTAACGGTGGGCATCTCGGTTGCCAGTTGGGGAACTAGGTCTGTGGTGCCAGGTTCGTAGGTGTAGAGGCGATCGCCCATGTTGTAGAGCAAAATGCCCGTAAAAATCGTGTAGGCATCTGCCGGGTCAAGCGTCTCCACTTTTTGCGTCGTGCCCATCGTGATTCGACTGCTGCCCGCTTCCTCGCTAGCGGCTGGGCTGGCGGGTTGCTCGGTATCAGGCGCACCACCACAGCCGACAATCAGTGCAACACAAAGGCTGAATAGCGTAAAGAATTGGAGGAGCGATCGCCACCCCCGCCGAGAAAAGCCAAACCGACCCGCAAAACCAGACCCGCTCATAAACTCCACCTGGATATCCCAATACAGCTTGTCATCTGTCTATATCCAGAACTTTATACACTGCTAGCAGCAATAACTCAATCAGAATCAGCACATCTACTAATGACCCTGTACTGAGAGTTAGCTTTTTGAAAGCCTACATTGCGATGATTCTAAATTTGCTAAAGACTAACCTAGTTCTGCTAAAACTCGACCGTCGCTTCCTAAAAACTTGACCTGACAAACTCCTGCATTTTTGGGTAGCATCACACTAAAAAACCCGTTCACAATTTGGTCTTGCAAGGTTTCCCCAGTACTAAAAGTCACCTCTACAGCATTGGATTCATCAGGCGCAAACAAATCTCTGTACTCAAAGGTGCTGCCAGAGTAGAAGCTATAGTTCTCATCAGCAGACACTTCGGCGGGCGGGGACAAATCTCTACATCCAAAGCGGCTTCCAAAATAGAAGGTATAGCCTTCTTCTGGCGTTGTCATAGTAATCGTTGTTTCAGAGGTGAAGGAATTGCTGCTCAAAGTTTTTCCTTCAAACAAAAAAGGAGCATGGAAATTTAAGAAAGGGATGTAGGAAGCTCCTATCCAGACATTACTTTGTTGCGCTGGAGAATTGGCATCATAATCTATAGAATGCTTTGAATAAGTAACCTCCGACGGCCACCAACGCAAATTTCTCTGGTCAACAGTCTTCATTCCAATCAAAGCAGATTGTATTGCCCTATCGTCACTGCGGCAAAGCAGCTTGAAAAACACAACTTTTTTGTTCGGCGAAGGTTGAAGTGTACGCAGAATCCGAAAATCTCCCAGAACCGAAGCTTCCTGAACTCCCTGCTCAAGACAAAGATTACCAGAGAAGTAGGAATGACGAATAATATCTTCAGAACTGGGCGCAACAGGTACGTAGTATTGGGCATCGGTATAAACTGTCGGCAGCCGATTCGTATCCCGCTGCAAAATCTGACCGTTTTCACCTAAGACTCTGATTTCACGAACCTCAGTGGCTTCTGGTGACGCTATTGCAAACACGCCATCTTTGTTCTCTTGTCGCAGGCTTTCTCCTGTATCAAAGATGACTTCTATAGCTGTCACATCAGGGCTAAGAATTTCACCGTAGATCATGGCAGGGCGATCGCTCTGTTGGTTCTCACGGTTCACCGTCCCGTATTCGACGTATTCTTGAGAAAACTCTGGTAAGACCTCAAGGTGAGAGCCAAGTTCGGGCGATCGCCACCCTAAACCTTTGCGCTCTAGAACTTCATAGCCTAAGAAGCTTCTTCTAGCTCGGCTAATCCTGCTATCCCCATCAAAGCAATTGAGCCGATAGATGGCGATCGTCTCTTGTGACTGTGTTTGAGTTCCGATAAGATGAAAATCTTTTGCTGTCCAATCTTCTGGGCAGATGGTACTTAGCTCTCGACGAACCACTGCTCTAGCACTCAGAGAAAAATAATACAAGCTATAGCCAGAAACAACGCTCAGCAGCAAGCCACCTAGAGCAATCCATAGTCGTTTCATAGCACTTTCCCTGGATAGAATAGCAATCCTAAATCAGTTATGAGATGAGCGAGTTCTAAGAAACTCACCTCTTTAGGTGAACTTCTCACAAATCATTTGGGACTGCTATAGTAACCAGTTCTGAAAAGGTTCTTCTGAAGATCGGCTAAGTAGCCTTTTCTAACCATACGGAGTCATTACGGCGAATCGTGCCGCCCTGCAAGACAGACATGCGAATGCCAGCAATAACATTGTTATAGCGAGCAGTGGTGCGGAGGATATTCAAATCTTCGGGTAGACCAGATTGCGCCAAGGTCGTCACCACACAACGGGGACAGGCAGTATCGATGCTGAGACGAACTGTTTCACCGATCGCCAAAATTCCTCCTACCCACTCATCTTCCAAAAATGCAGTTTCACGCGAAGTAGGTTCAATGACAAAATTCGGGCGAAATCGGCAGCGCTCAAATTGCCCTTCAGGATAAAGCTCCTGTAACCGAGCAAGGGTTGCTGTTGTCATAGCGTGAATGGAGCAAGAGTCAAAAAATGTTCCTGCTGGCATCAACAGTTGAGTCACTGTATCCTGGTGAGCCGTGCCTTCAACAGATGGCCAGTACTGTTCCAGAGTGGGAGCTTCAGGTGGGCAAGAAAGCAACTCCACATCTCGCCCCAGTGCCGCTGAAAGGACTTTGCTAACATCGGGTGCTTCACTGGTAACCGTGTCGCCATTGGGCAGGGAAACTTTCACAGCAGGGAGAAACTCATAGTCATGGGGTGTTTCTGTAAGAGCCGCCTGATAATCAAGTAGCTTCGCCCACTTCTTAGGATTTTTGGCGCTAGCTACTTTGCCACTTTGCACATCCAGTAGCGCATAGGCGCGATCGCCCGCTAGTCCACGAGTAGTTACTTTTGAAACCTCTACTTCCTCTCCCAACATGGACTTCACCGGATAACGCCAGAGTGACGCGATCGACCCTACTACTTCCCGCACCATAAATGTTTAATTCTGTAACAATGGGACAACGTTACCAGAACAGACGCAACACAGAAGTATCAAGGCTTACGAGGGTGGGAGCGATCGCCCCTCCTATGCTTTTGCCTCTATGTTTGGTTTGGTGAGGATGCAGGGGCAGGTGGGAAAGGGCGATCACCAATGATCATAAATAACTTCACATGAATGCTCGGCTTAAACACGAAATCAAATTGGACAATATCGCCCATCACCTGTAGCAGATACAATCTGCATCAAACCATCGTTTTTTCGGCAGTTGGTGTGCATGAGCACTGTTAGCTTGAGATCACTTACTTCGAGGAATTTACTAGGTGTGATACGTTCCCAAAAAACTATCGGCAGAGTAGTAGGATTTACATTAGGAACGCACCCTACAGCCATGGCGATCGCACTAACCAGCAAAATGTGATCTCTCTGCACGAAAGTTTTGGAAGTCAACCAGCCTATCATAAAAAAATTTTATCGACAGATAGAATAGGGGTGTTTGCCCTGTTGTCTTTCGTATACCTACAAATGCGAGGTTTTGGTTGATGCCTACCCCATACAATGATGCAAGGAATCAGGTAATTCTAGTCGACGTCCTATTGCTAGCATGCATTTTCCTTGGTGTCGATTTCATTCAAGAAGCAGCAATTAAATTTGGGTCCGCAGCAGTCACGCTGAAAAATTTATCTGCAATACCTTGCATTTTGATATGTGTGCTTATCTACACAGTATATAGATTGACTATAGAGTGACTTAATAGTGAATCTGAATTCAAGAAAAAGATATGGAATAAATTAGACTACAGAATTACGTTAATTGGAACACAAGTTATATGCTTCACCTTTTACACACAGGAAATATATGAGCGAACATTATTGATGAGAGAATTTTGGGTAAACAGTGCATGGGGTAGTGGCTTGGTATTAGGGCTTTTTATTATTTCTTTCCCGCTCTTGAATTTTCTCCAAAAAACTGTTCCTCATAATACAAACCTTAGAACAGAAATGTGGACTTTTACACGGGTTCTTTGCGTGCACATAGTGTTAAGCGAGATATACTTAAACGTTATTTCCCAAGAAGTTGCTCCAACTGACTTTTTTGCGATCTTTTTCTTAAGCCCACTTGTCTTTTTGGGTATCCCCATAACGATTTTAGTTCCTCAATTAGAAAGAGATGAGGAAAGTAAGGGGTCTACCATAAGCTGATGCGTAGATGTGATGATCTTACAGACTCACAAAATATTCCTCTCAAAAATTCAATTCAAATATGTTGCCTTGATTCTCAAAATAAACGGAGATAATAACCGAGCATTCTAGAGATTTGTTTAGAGGGCGATCGCTCCTCCTCAAACGATCGCCCCTCTTCTCCTAGCCTCCTCGTCTGCGATCGCCAGTCAAGATACTCATCACTTCACCAGAACTCGGTGCAGGTAAAAGGGGACTCCAGGCACTCACTTCAGCAAAACCGCGATGATATAAGTCGTGAATCGTTTCAATCACACCATCACGAGAGCCGATGATGAGAACTCGCAGGCGATCGCGGTCAGGGTTGTGAAGTGCAGAAACTTCTCTCTCAACGGTGGGTGCGTTGGGAGATTCCAAGAAACATTGAGACATGAGTTGTGACTCCTTTTGGTTTTTGAGGAAACCCCAAAAACCTAGCCACCCCGCACTCATTCACACGTTGTACAAAACCAGTGAGAGAACTAAAAGTGATACTTTCACTTTCATGTCCTAAAGGGTTAGCAACGGCTTTTTTGACATGACAAGTCGGGGTGGCTAAGGGAGTGTTAAAATTCACCATTAGCCGCCAGACTGGTACCTCAGTTTGGGGGTCAGTCGCTCATTGCTGCTGGTAACAGCTCTGAGCGGCGCTAGATCTTTGGGTGTAGCAGGGCTGCTTTTGGGTAAAAAAGACAACCTTAACGTGAGAGCATATCTGGAGGAATGGCTTGTCGTCAAGCGATTGAGCTACGGAATTTTTTGATATGTAATTCAAAATTGAAGCTGCAAATCGAGGTGATTTTGTCCAGGTTATCCTGACTGCGAGAGGGAAAAGGCGAAGGTGTCTATACCGATCCGGTACAATGGCTGTCTGTACCCTTAACGGGGATCGCTGACGGGTGAAGACACCGAGGAGTGAGCGGACTGAATGACTCAGTTGAATAATGCCCTGACCCTGTTTTTTAGCCTGCTGGTTGAAGCAATCCCGTTTCTATTGATAGGCGTGGTGTTTTCCAGCGCGTTGCTGCTGTTTGTGGATGAGCGCAAGCTGGTGGCGATGATGCCAAAAAATCCACTGCTGGGAGCGCTGGCAGGTAGCATGGTTGGGTTTCTATTTCCAGTGTGCGAGTGCGGTAACGTGCCCGTGGCGCGGCGACTCATTGTACAGGGTGCGCCTGCTTCGGTGGCGATTGGTTTTTTGCTGGCAGCGCCGACGGTGAATCCGATTGTGTTTTGGGCAACCTGGACGGCGTTTCGTGGTCAACCGGAAATTGTGTTTTTGAGAATTGGGTTTTCGCTGCTGATTGCGACGATCATCGGCTGGGTGTTTAGTTCGCAGGCAGATTTGCGACCGCTTTTGCAGCCAGCGGTGGCTCAGTCAATGCCTGCACCCCAAGGAAGGCGATCGCGTCGGTCTAAATTTGCCCAATCTGCGGAACCTGCCTCGGAGCTATTGCAATCTGGCACATTCCTACTTAACTCCTCAGGACAGCCAATGCGAATGGAAGCAGTCGGGGCGCAGGCGGCTTTGGCAGCTAGCTCAGTGACGACAAAGCCATTGAGCGATCGCCTCCAGCTCATGCTAGACAACGTGGTGCAGGAATTGCGCGAACTGGGCGGCGTGTTGATCTTGGGAAGTGCGATCGCTGCGATCGTTCAGGTAGCGATTCCTCGTGAAGTAATTCTCAGCTTGGGGCAAGGGCCAATTACATCGATTTTGGCGATGATGCTGTTGGCATGGGTCGTGTCAATTTGCTCAACGGTTGATTCCTTTTTTGCTCTATCATTTGCTTCGACGTTTACCAGTGGCTCTTTGCTAGCATTTCTAGTCTTTGGTCCCATGATTGATGTGAAAAACATTGGGCTATTGCTATCGGTGTTCCGGGGGAGAGCGATCGTCTATCTATTTGCGCTGGCGGCACAGTTGACATTTTTGCTAACCCTGATCATCAATTTGTATGTCAGCTAGGAAAGAGAGGGATGAAGGATGAAGCTCACAAAACCTCTAACCTCTCTAATCTCTAGTCTCTAGCCCCTAAACCTGTACACTGCGTGTTTTGGAAACTGCATGACTGTTAGACCTAAACCGATCGCTCAACCCCAACCTCGACGGCTTGGCAGTGCTTTCTGGCTGGTTGTCCTGGATATTTTGGCGATTGCCACTTGGGGCGTTTTGCTGCTGAAATACTGGCTGACTGGTAAGCTCAACGTTTTGCTGCACCCGAACTACATGTGGCTGGCAAACACCGCTGGGATTTGCTTGCTGGCGCTGAGCTTGCTCAAGGCGGTGCAGCTTCTACAAATTACGACTCAGCGCAGTGCCCGCAATCATTTTAGAAGCTTGCCCACGATGCAGCACTTTTCGCTGTTTCCAAGGGGATGGAGCAGTGCGATGCTGTTAGCGGTGGCAGTGTTTGGGCTACAGTTTACGCCTCAGCCGTTCGCCAGTGAAGTGGCGCTTAATCGAGGTGTGACGGATACGCTGGCGATGACGCGATCGCAGCCTCAGTCTTTTCGCTCGACCACCAGTCCGGAGGAGCGATCGGTAATTGACTGGATTCGCACCCTGGATGTGTATCCCGAACCTGATGCCTACACCGGACAGCAAGCCAATGTCGAAGGCTTTGTGATTCATCCACCCGAACTGCCCAACAACTATTTGATGATTTCCCGATTTGTAATCACCTGCTGTGCAGCCGATACCTATCCGGTTGGGTTGCCTGTGAAGCTTGAAGGCAACCGTTCTGCTTACCCGCAGGACACTTGGCTACGGGTTAAAGGTTCGATGATCACTGAAACCCTTGATGGGCAACGTCACCTCACCATTCAGGCAAGTGAGCTAGAGGAAATTGAGGAACCAGAGAATCCGTATGAGTATTAGACCTATATGGAGTATTAGACAAGGATAAGCTTTTCGGGCGTTAAGCGCCCGAAAAGCTCATTGATTCTAGATCAAGCCAGTCCCCTTGCCGCGAGTATCTTTGTCCATCGTCAGTTTGCCGGTCTCGTCGTTTTCGTTCACTTCACGGACTTCTTCTGCCCGCTCTGCTGCGTTTTCTTCTTCTTGTTGTCTCAGGTCGCCAGGTTCGTTAATGTACATTTCAGGCTCGATCGCGTAGTTGTTTGCCAAGCCTTCCTTATCGACCGTGTACCCTCCTGTGGTATCGATATCGCCTCTGGCAACAGCTTCAGGATCACGGGTAGGCTGCTTGTAGCCTTCACCTTCGCGATCTTTGCGCGCTCCGGTTTCGGCGGGGGTAATACCTCTGTCGTAGTTATCCACGTCAACAGAGCGATCGCCAGCCCGATTAAAATCTTGATTAGTCATGAGTTAATTCTCCAAAGAAATGTAGTACTTACCGCTTTAAGTCGGCTCAAATCACGCTGCCCCCAGTTTCTTGAAAGCATTGCTTAACTTGAGATGACTTACTTTAAGGTTTTTAGTAGTGAAGTACACACTACCGGGAGTTGGATGTTTCTGACACTTCTAAATTGAAATGTTGTCTGTCTAAAGAATGACTTTTACACTTCTTAAAGTGAGGTTTACGCAGCTCAATTTGTCCCCAATCTGTTTAGGGATATAACCTTCAAGCAAATATCCTTGCTCCATTGTGGGATCTATCTATTGACTGCTTTGCCTTGCAAAATGTATTTAATAATTTTTCAAACACCCTTTGGATAGACTTGGGCGAACACAATAGATTGTGTCTTCAAGACTTGTGATTCTTTAAAGCTTAATTACAACTCATAGGCTGAGGCTAACGGGCGATCGCCACACCTCTTTCCAGGAACCGGACCGATTTAATTTGCCATTGAGTATTGCGGGTTAGGGTTTCTCGCAAGCCGCCAAATAAAGCAAATTGTTCGCAGGTTGAGAGCGAAGTAATTCTACGAGGAGAACCGGGCACCAGACGCAAATCAACCGTTGCTACGCCCTTATCAACACTGACCCGAAAACCAGACAAATCAAAGTCACTACTGGTTTGCGCCTGCAAAACCTTACTTACGGCTGCGGTGACGGGCTGGTCAGATGGCAGTTGAATTTCTTCTGAGACAAAGCTTTCACATTCACTATCCGCCGTGTAAAGAGTAGCGCTGACTGTTGCAACGGGTTCAGGGGTTGCAGCACTGTTGGTTTGAGCCTCGGTCTGGTTGGCGGGTTGACCATCAGCTTGATAATTTAGCCGAGTATCAGCCTGATTATTAGCTTGGCTATTGGTTGAGACTTCGGATACAGCAGTGGGAGAAACAAGTGCTGCATCCGATGGAGACTCAGAGCTGGCTTGAATGGAAGTACTAGGGTTGGGGTTGGGGCGATCGCCCCCTGGCTCAATCTGAGAACAGCTTCCCAGACCTAGCAAAAGTATTCCAGATATTAAAACGGACAGCGGTAGCATGCTTTTCATCAGTAAAACCGTTAGGTTCTAAGTTTTGAGTTTTTTAGGGTAGAACGTCGCGCAGGATTTTGAGTAGTTTTTCAGCCGTGTAGGGTTTTGCTAAAAATGCTTTGACTCCAACGCCGGAGAGCATTGCAGACTGCTGATTAGAGTTCAGTCCGCTAACGGCGATGACATTAACCTGGGGGTCAATTTTGTGTAGCGTGCGAATTGTTGTGAAGCCGTCCATTGATGGCATCATCATGTCTACCAACACCACCCGAATCTTGTCCCGATGCTGGGCGTAAAGGGCGATCGCCTCAATTCCATCATTCGCAGTCATCACTTCATAGCGATACGCTTCCAGGGTCGCTTTCGTGATTTCACAAATCGCCGCTTCATCATCAACGACTAACACCAACTCGCCATTTCCTCCGGGTAGATGGCGATTACTTTCTTCAGCCGTTTGGGACAACGTTGTCTCCGTTGCAGGCAGGTAAACCTTAAATCGGGTGCCCTTACCAACTTCACTATAGACATTGACAAACCCACCGTGGTCTTTGACGATGCCAATAACTGTGGATAGGCCCAGCCCAGTCCCTTTGCCTACCTCTTTTGTAGTGAAGAAAGGTTCAAAAATTCGATCTAAAACAGCAGGCGGAATCCCTACCCCCGTGTCTGAAACGGTCACGGCCACATAAGGTCCAACATGCGCGTGAATGTTCATGCGGGCATAGTTTTCATCCACGACCAGATTTTCAACTACGATGCTGAGCCTACCGCCATCGGGCATAGCATCACGGGCATTCACACAGAGATTCATGAGTACTTGATGCAGATGCGTTGCGTCTCCTGATACTACCCACAAGTCCCAGATGGGAATATCCGTCCAAATTTCAACAGATTTTGGAAAAGTTTCTTTAGCAATTTTCTCAATCTCTTTGACTAGATGACCAATTTGGAGCATCGTGCGTTCTCCTTCAATGCCTCTAGCGAATGAGAGAACTTGCCTGACTAAATCGGCTCCCCGTCGAGCACTGGTTTCCAGGGTTTCGAGCCATTGCTTGGCCTGCTCGTCGTCCTCGCGAACTCTGGTCTCAAGCAGTTGCACAGCCATCAAGATTGGAGCCAGCATGTTGTTCAGGTCGTGGGCAATCCCGCCTGCTAGCGTGCCGATGCTTTCCATCCGCTGTGCCCTTAAGAACTGCGTTTCCAGGCTCTTTTTTTCAGTTATGTCTGTGCCGACGATCAAAATCGATTTCGGCACGTCGTGTTCGTCTCGAACCAGCGTCCAGCGACTTTCGACAATAATCTGGCGGCGGTCTTTTGTGAGTTGTCGCAGTTCACCTTGCCATTCACCATTCGCCAGTAAGCTCGCTTGGGCTTCTAAATACTGAGGAGATGGCTCGGCGTACAAAAGCTGACTGGCAGGTTTTCCCAGGGCTTCTGCAGCAGTCCAACCGTAGAGCCGCTCTGCACCGTGATTCCAAAACAGAATTCGAGTCCCCAGGTCTTTGACTAGAATTGCGTCTGTGGCAATGTTGATCAGGGCAGCCTGTTCTTGGATTTTTTGCTCCGCGCGTTTGCGTTCGGTTACGTCCGTCTGAATGCCAACAAAGTAAAGCAGTTTACCCTGAGCAGAAAAGACGGGCGAGATTTTTAGCTCATTCCAAAAGGGCTGTCCGTCTTTGCGATAGTTAAGCAGTGTGACTTTAACTTCTCGCTGGGCGTTGATGCCTTCCCGAATTTGGGCAACAGTTTCCCGATCTGTGGCTGGGCCCTGGAGAAACCGACAGTTTCGTCCTAGCACCTCCTCTGGCTGGTAGCCCGTAATTCGAGAAAAGGCAGGGTTAGTGTAAACGACTGGATCATCGGGCTGGTTAGGGTCACAGATCAGGATGCCGTCTGAGGCGGAGGCGATCGCCTGAGCCTGCAATAGATTCTCAGTCGCAGCCATTTGCAAAGCCATTGCTGACCGTTTGCGTTCGATCGCGTAGCGCATCGAGCGTACCAGCAGGTCGCCCGTCACCTGACCTTTGACCAAGTAATCTTGAGCGCCATCCTGCACCGCTCGTACCGCTAGCTCTGTATCGTCTAGCCCAGTCAACACAATAATTGGGGCAGTTGAGCCACGCGCTTGAGCCTGGAGCAACGTATCTAAACCTTGGCTATCCGGCAAAGATAGGTCAAGCAAAACTACATCAAAGTCCTCTTGCTGCATCTGCTGCACTCCCTCACTCAAGAGTTCTACATGCACCAGGGTGACAGGAGCCAATATCTCTGCCAAACTTTCTTGCAGCAAACGAGCGTCGCCGGAGTTATCTTCGACTAACAAGACTTTGAGTCGCTGATCAACCATCTACCCCTACTCCATCGGCAGTTTTACGATGGTTAGCCAAAATTCCTCAATAGATTTCACAATCCGGATGAATTGATCCAGGTCAACAGGTTTGGTGATGTAGCAGTTGCCGTGCAGGTTGTAGGCTCTAAGGATATCTTCTTCAGCTTGAGAGGTGGTCAAAATCACAACCGGAATGCGCCTCAAACTGTTGTCTTCCTTGATCGTAACCAAAACCTCTCGCCCATCTTTTTTGGGCAGATTCAGGTCTAGCAAAATTAAGTCAGGACGAGGAGCAGATGAATAGTTGCCCTGGCGATAGAGAAATGCCAACGCTTCGGTGCCATCTTGGACAACGTTGAGATGGTTGTTAACTTTGCCATCTCGAAGCACTTCTCGTGTCAGACGAACATCGCCAGGATTGTCTTCAACCAGTAAGATTTCGATCGGTCTACCGGATATCGCATGGCTCATGCCGAGTTCCCTCCCCTGTCTGGAATAGTGAAGTAGAAGGTTGAGCCTTGTCCAGGCTGCGATTCAACCCAGATGCTTCCACCGTGACGCTCTATAATCTTTTTACAAATTGCCAACCCAATGCCAGTGCCGGGATACTCGCCACGACTGTGCAATCGTTGAAATATTAAGAAAATTCGATCAACATATTCTGAGTCTATCCCGATTCCGTTGTCTTGCACGGAGAATAGCCATGCATCTGCACGACGCTGACTGCTGATGTGGATCTGAGGTAGTTGGTTGCTGCAAAATTTGATGGCATTGCTAATCAAATTTTGAAACAGTTGGGTCAGTTGGGTGGCATCTGCCATGATTTCGGGGAGAGGTCCACAGGTGACGTTTGCGTGAGCGACTTTGATTGTGGTTTGAAGGTTGGCGATCGCCCGATCCAAAATAGCAGAGCAGGGGGTCAACACAAAGGACTTGCCGCGACTATCAACGCGAGAATAGTCGAGCAGGTCATTGATCAAGGTCTGCATTCGCATCGCACCATCTACGGCGTAGTTAATAAACTCATCTGCCGTGTCGTCAAGCTGCCCTCGATAGCGCCGCTCTAGCAGTTGCAGATAGCTAGCGACCATTCGCAACGGCTCTTGCAAATCGTGGGAGGCGACGTAGGCAAACTGCTCCAAATCAGCATTAGAGCGAGCAAGCTCCTGGCTTTGAAGGTTGGCTTGCTCTAGCATCTGAGACTGAGCTAGAGCGATGCCGATCTGGTCTGCCAACTGCTGCGTTAATTCAATTTCTGAGGGTGTCCACTGGCGGGGGCGATCGCACTGATGGACAATCAACAAACCCCAAAACTGATCCTTGAGCAAAATTGGCATTACCAGCTTTGACTTGACGTCAAGGTATTCCAAAAAATGCACCAAACAGGGTTCTAACTTTGCCGTACCAACGTCGTTGACGGTGTAGACGCGTCCCTGCCGATATTTTCTGAGATAGTCTGCTCCAAAGCAATCATCTTGAACTTTTAGATCTAGGGTAGATGACCACCCTGGCGCAACTGCCTCCTGAATCACCTGTCCCTTGCTTTCTGAGTCAAGCCGAAATATCAATACGCGATCGGACTGAAAGATCTTTTGTACCTCGGTAACGGCTGTTTGCAGGATTTCGCCAAGTTGGAGTGATCGGCGAATCTTCAGGCTAATTTCAGCAAAAAGCTGCGATCGCATACTTTGTAGCTGGAGCATTTCTGCTGCCTGCTTGCGATCGCTGATGTCACTGCCGATGCCCAAAAAGCCGGTCAAGTTTCCATCGGAGTCACGTAGCGCTGTGGCTGAAAGCACGATTGGAAAGCGAGAACCATCTTTGCGAATGTAAGTCCATTCTCGCTCCTCGACTCCACCCGATCGGATTTTGTGGACAAAGCATTCAAAACCAGGGGCGATCGTCTCCCCCAGTTCCTCACTCAGTTCCCTGGCTCGTTGCTCTACCTCTTTAAGGTCGTGGATCAGCAAAGGTGTTTTCCCTACCACCTCGTCTGCGCTGTAGCCCAACAGTTGCTCTGCGGCTCGGTTAAAGGTGCGAATGGTGCCATCAAGGTCGGTTGAAATAATCGTGTAGTTTGCGCCATCCAGAATGGCTTGCTGAAGTAGCGTTGTTTCTAGAAGCGATCGCTCTGCTCGACGGCGATCGGTGACATCATTGACCAAGACCATCACGGACTGCTTTCCAGCAAAAATCAGGTCGTGAACCGTGATTTCCACATCGATCAAGCTGCCGTCTTTTTTGCAATGTTGCCAAAGCCCTACCTGTCCGATGCCAGAAGTCAAGTTCGCAACATTTTGCAGCAGTACTGGAATGTCTTCGGGTGGGCGAATGTCACACAGAGTCATGGATAGGAATTCTTCCTGAGAGTAGCCATAGTGGGCGATCGCTGCCCGATTTACTGCCAAGAACGCAAGCGTCTCCAGGTCATACACCCACATTGGCTGGGGATTGTTCTCAAACAGCAGTCGATACCGCTCTTCTGAACTTCGCAATGCTGCCTCAGCCTGTTTTCGCGCATTAATATCCTCAAAGTAAACAGACAAACCCTGTCTAGAAGGATAAGCATGAATTGAAAACCAAGTCTCCAGCGACGGGTAGAATTCTTCAAACTCGACACTGGTTTGAGTTTCCACAGCCTGCTGATACTTTTGATAAAGGGCTGAATCAACCAGATCAGAAAATTCTTCCCAAATACAGCGCCCCAACAATTCAGTGCGGCTTCGGCGTAGCAACACTTCTGCTTGACGATTGATGTAAGTGAAGCGCCACTCGTCGTCTAGCGCCAAAAACGCATCCGTAATGCTCTCCAAAATATCGCTGCTGTGAGTTTGGGTTTCGGTCAGCTCAGCCAGACTGCGGCGTAGTTCTAACTGAGCCATCACTTGCCTTGCCAGCGCTTGCAAAGCCTCTAACTGAGCAGAATCTAGCTGACGGGGTACATAGTCCAGCACACACAAGGTTCCTAACCCATACCCCTCGCCAGTAACCAGGGGCATCCCTGCATAAAAGCGCACTGCTGGGTCAGCCTGAGCTAAGGGAATATGGACAAACTGCTCATCCTGCTGCACATCATTCACCACCAGCGGCCCAGTCTGGAGAATTGCCTGGGCGCAGAACGTCGCATTTCTGGGAATTTCTGAGGTATCTAAGCCAACTTTTGACTTGAACCACAGGCGATCGCTATCCACCAAGCTGACTAGGGCAACTGGAGTCTGGCAAATGTAAGCCGCCAAACGAGTCAAATCATCAAAAGCAGGCTCAGGTGCCGTATCTAAAATATTCAGTTGACACAATGCTTTGACCCTGACAGCTTCGTTATCGGGCAAAGGTGCCTGAACCATGTTTATAAAAAGTTTGTCTAACGCATCATTTATACACTCAGTCTAAATGACTCTGTTAGCAGCATATTTGAATCTTTCAAGAAGGGAGTTAAGGGTTAGGGATTGGAGGTTAGGGAAATAAGCGGACTTCACGTAGTTCAGCTGTAGATTAGTCACCTTAGTTGGGGGAGCGATCGCCTGTTTGCCCTTACAAGGCATTGCCAGCCACAAAACGATGTTGAGCCGCAACCCCTCAACCTAATTTCCCAAACCCAACCTCAACCCCTAATCCCTAATACTCCCATCCGGCATAATTGCTCCTTTAAAGGTCGCGCCTTCCAAATTGGCATCCTGCAAATTTGCGCCGCTCAGGTCAGCGTTGCTCAAGTCGGCTCCGCTGAGGTTGGCATTGCTCAAGTCGGCATTTCTTAAGAAGGCGTTGCTGAGGTTTGCGCCGCTGAGGTCTGCCCCACTCAAGTTTGCAGTTGATAAACCTGCACTGCTGAGGTTTGCATCATTTAACTTGGCGTTGCTGAGGTCGGCGCTGTCGAGCAGGGCCCCGCTCAGGTTTGCCAGAGTCAGGTCTGCGCCAGATAAGACAGCCGTGTTTAGAACTGCTTTGGTTAAATCAGCCTGACTTAAATCAGCCTGGCTTAGCTCAGCTCCTTGCAAGTCACATTCAGGGCACTGTTTATTTTCGAGTAACTGTTGTTCGGGTTTCGCCCGAGTACAGCCGAAAGCCAATAGACAAAGGGCGATCGCCCCACTCAACACTAAAATTTTGGATTTCATATTCAATCAACCCCTTAAACGATGAAAAATTTGAGTTTCAGTTGAGGCGATCGCCCCGACTGCGATTGATCTGATGACTCAGCAAAATCACAGGCAAGACTCCCACCAGGATGATCGCTAGCGCTGGGGCAGAAGCTTCTGCTAGCCGTTCGTCTGCCGCTAGGCGATAGACCTGCACCGCCAGCGTGTCGAAGTTGAAGGGGCGGACAATCAGCGTTGCCGGAAGCTCTTTCATTACGTCGACAAACACGAGAATGGCGGCGGTGAGTAGTCCGCTGCCCAAGAGCGGTGCATGAACGCGCAGCAATGTGCTGGTGGGGTTGTGCCCTAGCGATCGCGCCGCATCGTCCAGATTGGGTTTAATTCTCCCCAGACTTGCTTCAACGGTGCCCAGTGAAATTGCCAGGAAGCGCACCAAGTACGCAAAGACTAGGGCAATGATCGTGCCGCTGAGCAACAGTCCGGTAGAAATGTTGAACGTTGAGCGCATCCAGGCATCCAGGGCATTGTCTAATCGCCCGATCGGAACTAGGACACCAACAGCAATGACTGAACCGGGAATGGCATAACCCATTGCCGCGATCCGGGCTGCTAGAGACATTGCAGGAGTGGGACGCAGCCGCACCCCGTAAGCCACAATCAGGGCGATCGCCACACCTAAAACTGCTGTCAGCCCCGCCAGAGTAAAGCTGTTGCTGGCAAACTGCCAAAAGCGATCGGTAATCGTTACATCTGCATTCTTGATAGTCATATGCAACAAGAGCGCAGTTGGAACGACAAAACCCAAACAAAGGGGTATCAGGCAAGCAATTTGGGCGATCGCGGCTCGAATTCCTCGCAAAATGTAACGGTTTGGCGGTTGCCGCACACTGCCACTTTGGTAGTAGCGCACCTGACGGCGTGACCAGCGCTCTAGCAGAATCAACCCCAAAATGAACAGCATCAGACAAGCTGCAAGCTGAGAAGCAGCCTGACGTTCGCCCATGCCAAACCAGGTGCGATAGATGCCTGTGGTGAAGGTGTCTACCGCAAAGAACTGCACTGTGCCAAAGTCGCTCAGAGTCTCCATTAGCGCCAAAGCTACTCCTGCGGCGATCGCTGGACGTGCCAATGGCAAAGCCACTTTCAAGAAGCTGCGCCAGGGATTGCACCCCAAACTGCGGCTAGCTTCCAATGTGCAAACCGATTGCTCCAGGAAGGCAGTCCGCGCCAGCAGGTAAACGTAGGGATAGAGCACCAACGTCAGCATAGCGATCGCACCCCAAACTGAACGAATGTCTGGGAACCAGTAATCATTCACCGTCTGCCATCCAAACAGGCTTCTGAGCGATCGCTGCACTGGCCCGTAAAATTCCAGCAGTTCCGTGTAGGTGTAAGCCAGGATATAGGCTGGAGCCGCCAAAGGCAGCAACAGTGCCCATTCTAGCCAGCGGCTACCCGGAAAGCGGCACATCGTCACCAGCCAGGCCGTTCCAACCCCGATCAGCAAAACGCCACTGCCTACACCCAGCATCAGCCAGAAAGAATTCATCACATAACGGGGCAAAACGGTTGAAGCAAGGTGACTCCAGACATCCGCAGCGGGCGTAAAAATGCTGCCTACAACAAAAATGACCGGAACCGAGATCAGGCAAGCGATCGCCCAAACCAGCAGCGTCCAACCACCCAGCGGTAGCCGAAACGCGACAGCGCGGCGCTCAGCTCGTCTAGATAATAAAGACACTCCACCCCTCCAGGCGATCGCCCTTGATGAGAATTTCTGGCAAATCCTACTTTACTACGGAGCCGGAGTTATGAATGATGGGAAGGGTGAACAATTCAAACTGCGCCTCTATGCTGCCCTCTGCCATCCTGCATCTCGAAAACGTCACAAAGCAGTTTTCCAGGGCTGCCGCGCCTGCAGTCAATGACATAACGCTTACTTTGCAGGAAGGAGATGTGTTGGGGCTGTTGGGTCCGTCTGGCTGCGGCAAAACGACTCTACTGCGGATGATTGCAGGGTTTGAGTCACCCCAAGCCGGGCGGGTTGAGCTAGCCGGACGGCTCGTCGCTGGAAACGGCACCTGGATCGCGCCTGAAAATCGCTCGATTGGCATGGTTTTTCAGGATTTTGCCCTATTTCCTCACTTAAACATCGCTGAGAATGTCGCGTTTGGTTTGAAGCAGCGAGACAGCAAAAAACTGTGGCAAGAGCGAACGATTGAGGCGATCGCCCTGGTTGGCTTGCAGGGCATGGAAAACCGCTATCCCCACGAGCTTTCTGGGGGTCAACAGCAGCGAGTCGCCCTAGCTCGCGCCCTAGCCCCGCGTCCAACCCTGGTGCTGCTCGACGAACCGCTAAGCAACTTAGATGTGCAAGTGCGACTTTATTTGCGACAGGAAGTCCGAGATATTCTCAAGAAAACAGGCACTTCTGGCATCTTTGTCACCCATGACCAGGAAGAAGCCCTCTCTATTTCTGACCAGGTTGCTGTGATGCGACAAGGGCACCTGGAACAGATTGGTACCCCCGAGGCAATCTACCGGGAACCTGCCTCACGCTTTGTGGCTGACTTTGTGACTCAGGCTAATTTTGTGCCTGCCCAATACCACAACCAAAGGTGGCAAACCGAAATTGGTCACTTTGATGCAGACAGTGTTGTTTGCGCTTGCAGTTGCGATCGCCCTTCAGAACTGGAAAACATGAGTGGCGACCTGATGATTCGGCAGGAAGACCTGCTTCTGCATCCCGATGCAGAAGGGAACGTGACAGTGGGCGATCGGCAATTTCTGGGACGAGAATACAGCTACCGTCTCTACACCTCATCAGGCCGCATCCTTCAAGCCCGTACGCCTACCTCCATGCTGCTTGCTGTAGGACAATCCGTGCAGCTATCCGTCACAAATTCGGCACTGAAGGTCTTTCCCGTTCAAAATTCTGCTCGACCATCAGCCGCTTCGATTGACCGGATCGAGGAATAGCATGATTGACCACGATCGGCTGTTTAAGGAATTGCTTTCCACCTTTTTTGCCGAGTTTATTCAGCTATTCTTACCCAAAGTTTTTGCCTATTTAGAACCCAATTCCATCACATTTCTCAATCAGGAAATCTTCACAAACCTAACTTCTGGGGAACGTCGAGAGGTTGACCTGCTGGCAAAAGTTCGATTTCAAGGACAAGAAACTTGTTTCCTGATTCATCTGGAAAATCAGTCCAAAGCTCAAGCTGAGTTTGCCAGACGAATGTTTCACTACTTCGCTCGGCTTCACGAAAAATATCAGCTGCCAGTTTACCCAGTCGTAATTTTCTCCTTTGATGCACCTCAGCGAGCAGAGCCGTCCCGTTATCAAGTGCAGTTTCCCGATCGCAAAATTCTCGATTTTAACTACGCTGCAATTCAGCTTAATCGCCTGAACTGGCGAGACTTCCTTCAACGGCGTAATCCCGTTGCTGCTGCACTAATGGCAAAAATGAAGATTGATCCAAAGGACAGACCTAAAGTGAAAGCAGAATGCTTGCGCTTACTAGCAACCTTACGCCTTGATCCGGCTCGAATGCAGTTGATTTCTGGATTTGTCGATACCTATCTAAAGTTAAACGCAGCCGAAGAGCAAACTTTCCAGGCTGAGATTGATAAACTGGGGCTAACCGAGCGAGAGCAAGTCATGGAGATCGTTACAAGTTGGATGGAACAAGGCATTCAGCAGGGCATTCAGCAGGGCATTCAGCAGGGCATTCAGCAGGGCATTCAGCAAGGTGAAGTCTCTGTTATTCTGCGTCAACTTCACCGCCGGTTAGGGCAGCTTAATCCTGATTTGGAAGCACAGATTCGCCATCTTCCGATTCAGCGGGTAGAGGACTTAGGGGAAGCGCTGCTCGATTTTTCTGACGAGACTGATTTGGTGACCTGGCTGAACCAGAATAGATAAGTTCCTATTTTGTTAAAGCAACGGTTGTTGGACTGTCTGATGTTGGACTGTCTGAGCTGATCCTCGCCTGCCTTTCAGCCGCAAGTTTGGGTTGCAGGTAGAGATTTTCTAACAAAACGGCGGCTCCAGCGACCCAGGGAGGCACAATGATTGCGCCAATGATTCCCAAAACCTGAGTGCCACCCAGCACTGCTAAAAGTTGATACAGCGGATGAACGCCAACCGAACTGCCAACTAGCAACGGGTCTAGCACGTAGGTTTCGACATTTTGAATGATTACAAATAGCAGGAATACCCAGAGTAAGGTCCACCAACCTTGGGAGAGGGCTACGACTAAAGCAGGGACAGCACCCAAAATCGGACCGAGGAAAGGAATCAGGTTGGTGACCCCGGCGATCGCCCCCAAACCCAACGCAAAATCCGAGAGTCCAAGAAAGCTCAAGCTAGTAGTAATCACCACCCCTAAAATTGCTGAAACTAGTACTCGCCCACGGATATAGCTACCAATTCGATAGGCAATGGGGTCAACCTGTGCAGCCAGTCGCTCATCCCAAGGCTTTGGCAGAAGGCGAGTCAAACTGTTAATCAAGGTGCGGCTATCAGAAAGCATGTAGCCTGAGACAAATATCGACAGAATTAGGCTAAAAGCTCCACCGACGATCCCTGTGGTCAGGCTGTAAGACCGAATTAGTAGCTGCTGACTCGATCGGATCACCCAGGCCGTGATTCCCTGAAAATTGAGAAACTGCTCAATCTGGTTGACCAGTTCTGGACGGGTGTTGTTTAGGGTAAACAGCCGATCTTCTACAACAGCGAGTACGTTGTTGATGTATATGGGCAACTGCCTGATCAGTTGCTCAATTTGTGTAAAAACGGTTGGGCCGATCAAGAGACTGACTCCAGTCAGTCCACCAATCAGGGCGAGGTAAACCAAAACGACTGTGAGCCAGCGAGGAATTCGCCAACGCTCTGCCCAATCCACTACAGGGGCGATCGCCGCTGCCAGCACAACCGAGATCATCAACAGCACGATCAGGCTTCGCAGTTGCCACAGTACGATTAGCAGCGGGATGATCCCAAAAATGAGCAACACGCTCGACAGGGAAATAGAGATACGCTGCTCAGG
Organism: Cyanobacteria bacterium FACHB-471; assembly: GCA_014695345.1. Lineage (GTDB taxonomy): Bacteria > Cyanobacteriota > Cyanobacteriia > Elainellales > Elainellaceae > JAAUTN01. Next base: position 167,011 of record JACJOC010000111.1, on the reverse strand, counting down.
CACAACTTTCAATCGAACTGCCTCACTGAAACAATACTTTTAATTTTGCCAGGACTTCAAGATTGTATAGGGGTTCGGAAGGGGGAATGGAAAAAGGGAAAGGGAGAATTTTTTGCTCAACCCAGTCTTGCATGTCATTTACATTTGATTACATTTCGATTAAAAGAAAAAGTTGTTTACAGTTTTGGCTTATTCTAAATCTTTGTGGTTTCCAACTTATCTGGATTTCCTAATTTAATCCGCTCGAAGCTGAGCAACCTGAGTGGCGTTACCACTTTTTCGCTGCAACCTGTTCTACTAGGTGTCTCAGTTGGGGTTGGTTTGGTTTTCTTGCTACTAAAAGGCATTCTACTGACGCAAATCGTGGCGTTGATTGTGGCAGGGGGGGGAATTCTGCTAGCTTGGCGATCGCAAAATGCGGCATGGTGCGATCGCCTCACGGGCTTGCCCAATCGTGCCTTGTTTATGCGGCAGCTAGAGTGCAGCGTTCGGCAAACTAATCAGTACAAGCAAGATGGGTTTGCGGTCCTGTTTTTAGATCTTGATCGGTTTAAGTCTGTCAATAAGAAATTAGGTTCTAAGAATGGCGATCGCCTGCTGGTCAAAATTGCCGATCGGCTCAAAACCGGCATCGGCTGCCAGGATTTGCTAGCACGGGTGGGAGGTAATGAATTTGCTATCCTGCTGCGCGAGGTGCAGTCTACCGATCAGGCAAGCTGGGCGGCACATCACCTACAAGTTCAGCTCAACTTACCGTTTGAAATTGATGCCCACGAAGTTTGTTTGACAACCAGCATTGGCATTGCGCTCAGCTCGACAGGCTATGTTTGGTCTGACGATCTGCTGCGCGATGCTCAAACGGCAATGTATCACGCCAAAAGTCTAGGGCGGGCACGCTATGCCCTGTTTCAGCCGAGTATGCGAGTACAGGCCGTGACGCTGCTGCAAATCGAAACTGACTTGAGGCGAGCCGTAGAGCGACAAGAACTGCGCCTACACTATCAGCCGCTGGTGTCGCTCCAAACAGGTAAGATTACTGGGTTTGAGGCACTAGCTCGGTGGCAGCATCCTAAACACGGACTGATCTCACCAGCGGAATTCATTCCGATCGCTGAAGATAGCGGCTTGATTACCTCAGTTGGCTATTGGGCAATGCTGCAAGCCTGTCAACAACTGCGAACCTGGCAGCAGCAGTTTCCGGCTGATCCACCGATGGTGATCAGCGTTAATCTCTCTAGCAGGCAGTTTGCTCAGCCCAATTTGATCAACCAGGTTGAATGTGTCCTGGCAGAAACCGGGCTAGATGCTCAAACTCTAAAGTTAGAAATCACAGAAAGCATGGTGATGGAGGATATTGAAGCGGCGATCGCCACCCTTGGGCAGATTAAAGCGCTGAATGTACGGTTAGGCATCGACGACTTTGGTACAGGCTATTCTTCGCTCAGCCATCTTTACCGTTTTCCGGCAGACACGCTTAAGGTTGACCAATCTTTTGTTAGCCGCATTGGGCTAGACGAGGAAAATAATGAAATCGTTCGTGCCATCGTCACGCTGGCCCACAACTTAGGCATGACCGTGATCGCTGAAGGCATTGAAACTCAAGAACAGTTAGCAATGTTGCGATCGCTGGATTGCGAATACGGGCAGGGCTACCTTTTCTCAGAACCGCTCAGTCACGAAGCTGCCGCAACCCTGATCGCCACATCGCCTTGTTGGTAACTTGTTGGTAAGCTTATTCCTCTAGCACCCGCACGCCCACAACGGAGGTATTGAATCGGTAGGTTGGGCCTTCGACCTCAATCGGCACCCCAATTTTGACCTTGTTGTTACCTAAAACCGGACCATCGCTGGTGATTTCGGCATCGCCACCCAGCGTCATCAGCATGTCTACTGTAAAATCTAGCTCCGGTCTGGGGTCATCCAGCGCAGTAACGGAACCATCAGGCTGGGGCGTCGCAACTGTTCTGGGCAAAGTCCGAATTGATTTAATGTCGACTCGTCCAAACGGTTGATTCCGAATAATGATGCTGGTTTCTCCGGCTTCCTCCAGATCTGCCAGCAGACCTTCAGGGTCAGCAACCGTCAACCCTCGCACCATCACATCGACCTCAATCGGCTTGGTGGGAATGCCTAACTGAGCCACAGAGCCAGACGTGCCAGGAAACAGAAAAATACCTGCCACAACTAGCAGAATGATCAGAGCAGCCCCAATGTCCAGGATGCTGAGTTTGCCAAATAATCGACCTTGGGAATCCAGAATAGCCATCAGACGCATCTCAAACCTATGACAGCATTCTGCTTTGGGGCGATCGCCTTAAAAGCCCAAGAACACTGATTTAACACTGGTCAGCCTATCACAACTGGGCATCACTACAACCCCTCAAGCCCAAATTGAATGCCACCAGAAATTTTAGAATGGCAACATAAGTATCCAAGATTTCGTCCTTGCTTTCTAGAACTTTTTAGTAAATCCTTCTACCATTCGCTTCATAAACCTGTTATGTCCCAGCTTCTTTCTCGCCTCTCCTACCAAATCCGTCGGCGCTGGTTTTATGGCTTAATTTCGGTCATCGTATCACTGGGATGCATCATCGGTACGCCCCAACCTGGACAAGCAATTCCCTGGCTCGATCTGATTTTTCGCGGAATTCAGGTGATTCAGCTTTCTAGCCTGTCTGATAACCAGGAAGTTACGTTAGGCGGACAGATTAATCAGCAGTTACTTAGCCAACAGTTTAGACGCTACACCAACAGCAGCATTAATGAATACGTGGATGATATTGGGCAGCAATTAGTCCCTAATAGTGGACGCCCTGATATTCCCTATACTTTCCAGGTCGTGAGTGACGATCAGGTGAATGCTTTTGCAACGATGGGTGGCTATGTTTACGTCACCACAGGTTTGATCAAAACTGCAGACAATGAGTCGCAACTAGCCAGCGTCATTGCCCATGAAATTGGTCATATCTCAGAGCGACACGCGGTTCAACAAATGCGGCAGCGGGCGATCGCCTCTGGGGTTGCAAGCGCCGCCGGACTTGACCGCAACACCGCCGTCAACATTGGCGTAGAACTCGCGATCAGCCGACCTAACAGTCGCCAGGACGAACTCGAAGCAGATGCCGTCGGGCTAGAAACGCTCCGATCAGCAGGCTATGCTCCCAGTGGAATGGTTGCGTTCATGGAAAAACTAATGGGGCAAGGCTCCGTACCGACTTTCCTGAGTACTCACCCCGCAACGGACGCTCGCATTGAGGCACTAGAAGCGGCGATCGATCCAGCAACGGCAAATAGTGGCACTGGCTTAGACAATGCTGCTTACCGAAATCGTATTAGCCCATTGTTGTAATTCTGACTCTTCAAGGCTGAATATTTTGGAGCGTGTCCTGCGTACGCGGGACACGCTCCAAAATATTCAGCTTTATATAGAAAATGACTGGCGGCTAATACCCTTACTCTCGACCTTCTGTTAGTGAAAATTCGTCAAACTTGGCTACCCCTTGTTCTGGCTGTTTTGCATCAAAGCGGTAGCTGTCCACAGTTCCCGTCTCCGTATCCAGAATGCTAAAAACAGTGATGTTATTGCTGGAAATATAGGGCAAGAACTGACCATTGGCTCCCTGTAGGGGAGCAAGGCTAGGAACAACGGGCTGAAGGTTATTTGGATCACCCGTTGCGATATATTCTTCCTGGTAGCCGGTGGGCACCGCTCGCTGCTTTTCTTGGTAGGCTCCGTAGGTGTTGCCAACGTTAGAGGATTCCAGGAAATTCATGCCGCTGGCGTCGACAAAGCGATTCCACAAATGAGAGTGTCCGTAAAATACAAGCTGAACGCCTGCCTGCTCCAGCAGCGGCACCACATCTCGAATCAGATAGTCTGCCTCTTTGGGATACTCATAGCGCACGGACTGAATGTGCCCCTCAACATCGCGGTCAATGAGTTGCACCGGATCGGTGTAAGCCGGAACGATATTGTCACCCAGGGAATGAGGAGGGTGATGAAACATGACGATTTTGTATTTAGCTTGCTGAAATTCTGGGCTGTTTAGCTCTGACTCCAGCCAAATATATTGCGGACTGCCTGGGGCGATCGCCTCAAAAATATGCTGTCCATAGCCCCAGCGAGTCGAATCATCCAGGTCATCCTGCCGCTCCCGGTATCTGCCTTTAGCATTTGGCTCCAGACTGGGAACGCGCCAAATATTAGTGGCGTACAGCACCACTAGCCGTACATCACCAAAGCTGACAGCGTAATACTTTTCGCCACCCGATTGACTCTCCGGCAGGGTAAAAATCTCTTGATAAGTGTCTATATTGAACGTGTTGTCTTTTAGCCACAGTTCGCGGGTCTGTTGCTCTTCAAGGTCAAGCTGCTTCGCGTTTTGAGTATTGCTCTGAGCAGAATTTTGGGCATTGATTTGAGCATAAAGCTGCTCAGCCGCCTGTTGAGGGTAAGGATCGTTAAACTGCTCGTTTAAGTCAGACTCCATCGAAAATCGACCCATCACCTCATGATTGCCGATCGCCGTAAATAATGGTGCATGTTGAATGATTTCTCCACCATTGGAGGAAATTTTTAGGTCGTCTTGATCTAGCTGCCGATTGGCGCGTCCCTGGAGGCTAGGAAAAAATGCCCCACCCCGGTTGTCGTCAAACCATTCTGAAGCGCGATCGGAAATATTAATCAGGTCGCCCGCCGCAAACACCGCATCGACTCGCCCGACGGTTTCTACCACCTTTTGTAAATTGGTTGGCGTGAGTGGCATCAACTGGTGATCGGAAGTCAGCAAAATTTTGAGCGGGGTGCCTGCTTGGGGGCGGGCGGCAAGGGTGAACTCGTCGCTGCTAACGGTTCCAATTCCCTCCGTACTCTTCACCCGATAGGGCACCCGAATGTTGGGAGTTAACCCTGTGATTTCAGCTTCGTGTCGCCAAATCTCTCGCATCACTGGCGCGTTGTAAATCTGTCCATCTTCGGTTTGTTCGCCAACCCGAGATTTCTGATCTTCTCGGACTCGGCTCAGTTTAGTGGTGGCTGCGATCGCCGTTTGCTCAAAATTTTCTCCATACTCCACCTGGTGGCGATCGCCCTCAAACTCTGTGAACCAAACTACCTGCACCGAGTTTTCGGTCGGTAGCTGCAAAAACGGATCGGTTAAAAGTCTGGACGTAGAAACCATAAACTGCTGTGTCACTAGACTAACGACCAGGACCCCATAGGACAGAAAGGTCAGCAGGGCGATCGCCATCATTAGAATGCGACCATTGGAATAGCTAGAAATCCTTAACCTTCTAAGAGAGCGCGTAGTTCTTCCCCCCGGTGGTCTCAACTTCCGCCCTCATCCTACTGCACTAAAGATATAGCTGTAGTCATGAAAATGAAGCTTATAATACCTCTACAATGGGTGTACGTAGGTAGAAGGGTGCGATCGCGAACGGGTTGAGTGTCCGGCTTCAGTCAAAGCTGACAAACGACTTTTAGAAATTAGAGCTAGAAGTGGGAACCAGTTAGCGCTGCTATCCACGAATGATACGTCGTGGTAGCTCTCAAAATTACTTCATACAGGCTGGGCAAAGCGACTGCGTGACCCAGCGAATCTTAGGTGAGCAATAGGTTTCGCGCTGTCTCATCCTGCCCACATCGATAGACTTGTCCAAACAGACTTGTCCGAACGGACTTCTCTGAACGACCTGTCGGATCACTGTTGTAGAAGTTCCGTACGAAAGAGATGTTCTAAGCTCTTCTACACCCAAATTCATCCTCAGGTTCAGTAGTATCTGGGGCAGCTTATTTAAAGATGGTGTAAAGAAAGTGTTTTTAAATCGAATGTAGCTCGATTTGGCGCAGACTGGTCTTGGCATTCTACCTAAAGTTCCCGATAAAATCGGTCTGACGTTGGAAAAAGTGATCAAGTAAATTCTTTTGGTGCATTTTTTCTAGAGGAAACAATGGCAACCCCATGCTCCCTTAATGAAGTCTTACAGGAGTTGGCGCAGGATCAAAACCTGACGCGAATTAAGAAGCTGCTCGTCTATGCCTGTACGGATATCTGGGAGAGCAATCAAGCTCGTCTAGATGAGTTTGACTTGCGAAACTTACTGGAAAGCCTGCTGGACACTGCCCCTACGGTGGAGCAACTCAGGCTTTTCTTGAACGGAGTAGTCAAAACCTTAAACAAGCAAGCAGAATATACGCTAGTCGCCAATGCCATCACCAACGCGCTGAGGAAAGCCTATCCCGACTATGAGCCGCTGCCTCAAGAGGTGTCACTCCAAAGCCATTACCGCAAAATTGCACGGGAGTTAGCTCGCGATCGCGAGCAGCTAGGTATCAAAAAGCTGTTGTTTTGCGCCAGCGGCAATCACTGGGAAAATAATCCAGCGATTCTAGACAATATTGATTTCCTCAATTTAGTTCAGCACATTCACGAACTGGCACCTACGTTAGAAGAGCTGAAAAACGTCCTCTACAGCATCGTTAAGACGCTCAATCGCCAGTCAAAGTACACTCCAATCGCCAACAAAATTGTCGTCACCTTTGGGCCGCTCTACAACGAACTTCTGCCCGATAGCATGGACCAGCCAGAGCCTATTCAAATTACCAATCTGCCCCAGCTTCCTACCTTTCCCTCAAAGCTTACGACTGCTCCCAAATTTAACCCCGACTCCAATCCACAGGTGCTTGAGCAGATCAGGCGCTCCTTTGACTGGTTTGATCTGCGCCTGGAATTAATGAAACAGACCAATCCACTCAGGGCCAAAGTTCTGATCTTTTCCACACTTTATGATCAGTTTGACCAAAATGATGAAAGCTGGACGGCCTTCAAGTTACAAACTCTGGATGACCTCTTGCGTGACCTGTTCCTCAATCATCTCAGCTTGAATGAGCTTCAGGTAAAGCTAGAAAATACGGCTAAAGCTTTAGCGGAGCCTGATCAGTACCATCAAGCAGCAGGTGCTATTCTCCGAGCTGCCAAACCCTTTTATGCTGCTGGTCTGCAGCAAATGCAGATGCCCAGCTCAACTCAGATGGTTGAGCGATCGCCCCGTTCCACTTCTACAACTCAAATCAACTCTCCACCTCAGCTCCCAATTCAGGGATATTCACCAACTGCACCCGTTGCTGAACCATTTAACCCATTAGACTATCCCCAACCTGGACTAAACTCACCAGTGATTCCTAGCACCATTCTTGACAGTTCGCTAGAGCGACAAAACTCTCATCAACAGGCTTATGAAGCCTTTTTAACCGCAGTTGAAGATCTCTTTAAGAATTAGGCTTAGCCAAAAATCTTTTATTTCAACCAATCAGATTCAACCGTTCTCGGAACACTGCGGACATGAATGCAAGTGAACTGCTCAGTCGATATGCAACTGGTGAAACAAAATTTGTGGGTGCAAACCTATCTGGAGCAGACCTATCAGGTTCAGATTTAATCGGCGTAGACCTGAGCCAAGCAGACTTACACAATGCAATTTTGGTCTTTGCCTATCTCAATCGAGCCACTTTAAGCAAGGCAAACTTGTTGTCTACCCGGTTGGGTGGTGCCAACCTGAGCCAAGCCGACTTAATCGGGGCTAAGTTACGCGATGCCGACCTGCACGGAGCCATGCTGCAAAGTGCCGACCTCCGTAGTGCTGACCTGACCCTGGCGAATCTATTGGATGCCAACCTGATAGATGCAGATTTACGCAACACCAACTTGAGCGGCGCAAACCTAACCGGAGCCTGCCTGCGTGGAGCCAACATGCGCGAAGAAAATCGCCGCTACAGCACCAACCTGCGTGGCGCAAACTTGCGGAAGGCAGACTTGCGCGGCGCAAACCTAACAGGCGCAAATCTCTCTAGAGTTGATTTGCGGGGTGCGAATTTAAGCGAAGCAACACTGCGGGGAGCCGATCTGAGCGAAGCCGATCTGGATGAAGCTAGCTTGAAAGGAGCATTCCTAACCGAAGCAAAGCTGGTGGGCGCAAATCTACGTCGAGCCAACCTGGCAAACGCTAAGCTAGAGCGAGCTGATGCGACCAAAGCTGACCTGGCAGGCGTAAATTTCCAGGGAGCCGTAATGCCGGACATCAAGCTAATCAAAGCAGACTTGAGGCAGGCGATGCTGATCGCAGTTCGGTTAACTCGGGCTGATTTAAGTCGGGCAAACCTCCAGGGAGCCAATTTACGGGAGGCAGAACTGGTTGATGCTTACTTTGCCAGAGCTAATTTGACGAACGCTGATTTAACTAACGCCAACCTGGTCCGGGCAGAGTTAAGCAGCGCCAACCTGATGGGGGCAGACTTGAGAGGCGCAACGTTGCCCGATGGCAGGGTATATGACTAGAGGGATGAAGGATGGGAATGGAAAGTAGTACTGTCTACTGCCCCCAACAAAACATACCTAAATTAACAGCACAAACCAGTTGACACTGTTAAGATCCATCTAAATTTCGTGTGCTGACTTTTGTTTGATTCCCATGAGTGACACTATTCTCGACGTTCGCAATCTCCAGGTGCAGTTTCGCGCAGAAGATCGCCTGGTTAAAGCGGTTGATGGCATCTCATTTACAGTACAGCGTGGTCAAACCCTGGGAATTGTGGGCGAATCGGGGTCGGGCAAGTCAGTCACCTCCCTTGCTGTAATGGGGTTAATTCCCTGCCCACCCGGTCGGGTGACGGGCGGCGAAATCTGGTTTCGCAACCTGGAAGAGGATGCAGCACCCATCAATCTGTTGGCTTTAGTTCCAGAACAGATGCAGCGATATCGCGGCGGAGCGGTGTCAATGATTTTTCAGGAACCGCTGAGTTCGCTGAATCCGGTTTTTACCTGTGGGTTTCAGTTGATTGAGGCGATTCGGCAGCATGAGGATATTCCTGTGCCAGAGGCGCGGCGTAGGGCAATTAATTTGTTGCAAGAGGTAAAGCTGTTGCCCAGCGATGAGGAACTCAAGCAGCGCTGTCTGGAGGAATGGCAGAAAAAAGTTGCGGATGTGCCCGTCCGAGCAGGACGAGCTTCAGCACCCGTGGCCGAGCAGCCTTCGGAACGGGAAATTTTACAGGAAATAAACCGGCAGAAGCACGCGATTTTAGAACGCTACCCACATGAGCTATCGGGTGGGCAGATCCAGCGGGTGATGATTGCGATGGCGATCTCCTGCAACCCTTCGCTGCTGATTGCGGATGAGCCAACTACAGCGCTGGATGTGACGGTGCAGGCAACTATTCTCGACCTGCTGCGAGAGTTGCGCGATCGCCGGGGCATGTCGATGATTTTTATCACTCACGACCTCAGCATCATTGCCGAAATTGCCGATACGGTTGCGGTGATGTATCAGGGCAAGATCGTCGAATGCGGCTCTGTCTGGCAAATTTATTCTGACCCACAACATCCTTACACCAGAGGACTTCTAACTTGTCGTCCGCAACCGAACCGGCGTCTGCGCTATTTGCCCACCATCTCGGATTTCATGGAGGTCACAACCACGCCTACAGGTGAGCCGATCATTCGAGAAAAGTCACTGGACGTAAATCAGGCTTTGCGGATGAATGCTGAGGTCAGCGAAGCAGACATCAACCAGCGCTTAAGTGAGTTGCAGCGGCAAGACGCTCTCGTTTCGGTGCAAAATCTGCAAGTTGGGTTTCCTCTGCGCGGCATGTTTGGGCAGACTCAACGCTACATGATGGCGGTGAACGACGTTTCCTTTAACATCTATCGGGGTGAAACGCTAGGATTGGTGGGCGAGTCAGGCTGCGGCAAAACCACCCTGGCCCGAACGCTGCTGCGACTGGTAAAGCCGATGGGTGGTCAAATCTTCTTTGAAGGGCGAGATGTGCTAAAGCTGGGCGCAAAGCAGTTGCGGCAGCTGCGCCGAGATATGCAAATTATCTTTCAAGACCCTTTCAGTTCACTGGACCCACGTATTTCGATTGGCGAAGCGGTAATGGAGCCGCTGAAGATTCACTCAATCGGCGCAAGTCGTCGCAACCAGCGAGAACGAGTGGCAGATTTGCTGGCAAGGGTAGGACTAGACCCTCAGTGCATCGATCGCTATCCCCATGAGTTTTCTGGCGGACAGCGACAGCGGATCTGCATTGCCCGTGCCCTAGCGCTGAATCCTAAGTTCATCATTTGCGATGAATCGGTGTCTGCGCTGGATGTGTCAGTGCAGGCGCAGGTGCTAAACCTGCTGAAGGATTTGCAGCAGGAATTTGGACTCACTTACATTTTCATTTCCCATGATTTGGCGGTAGTGAAGTTCATGAGCGATCGCATCATGGTAATGAACCGAGGCAAGATTGAGGAAATGGGACCCGCCGACCAAATCTACCGATCACCCCAGCAACCCTATACGCGTCAACTGATTTCAGCCATTCCGCTGGGCGATCTGGAGCATATTCGCGATCGCCAAGCAAAACGGGGTATCGCAGTCAACTAGTCGCTTAGGCAATCCTGACCGGAGTTAGCATAAACATAGACCCACTCGGCATTGCTGAAGAATACGATGATGCCTCTTGCCTAACCCGACAAATTACTCAAACTGACTGACAGCTTGGAAGGAGAAGATATCATTCCAGGCTTCACGCTGTCTGTCACAGAACTGTTTACTGAACTAGATTTCTAGTTATTACCGCTTCATCTCAACCAGCTACAAATGAAAGAGGTGGAGGCGTTATGCGCCTCCACCTCTCTGTAGGAGATTTCCTTGCCCCGTTAATTTGAAAGCGCGACGTACAGCAGAAAGCCAGTGAGAACGCCGTAGGCGCAAGCCAGAAATGCTTCGAAAGAAATTCGATTAGAAATCGACAAAATCATGCTGAGCGTGAATGAAAATAGCATTTCCGCGACTGGAATATCATTTCCTCCATCTCGCCACAGTGCCGACAAAATGAACAGTGCCAGCGTCCATAGGGCAAACACGAAGTAGATATTGAATGTGGGAATGATGCGAGGGGGCTGCAGCAGCGGTGTGAAGTAAGTGATGTAGGAAATCACGATCAAGGGCAGGGCACCCGCACACAAACTCTGAATTCCCTGTCCTAAACTAATCGAAAAGGCTTCAACAATGAAGCTAATGAGAAAACCTGCTATGACACCAATACAGAGTGCGATCGCCAAAAAGCTCAGAACTCGTAAGAGTAGCCGAGGTCTCTGGTGGGGACCTTCACTTCCAGTCTCGTCTCGTCTTTTTCTCCCACCCCTGTTTAGTTTTCTCCCAACTCCGTTCGGTTTTACCATGCCTTGACCTGCATTGCTCTGCAGAATTGTGATAAAGCTATTGCACAGAGTTTCCTCTTTTGACTCTGCATTTACAACTGCCTCAAGGAATAAGCCGCTTTACTCATGCGTACCGTTAATGAAATTAATCACAAAATCAAGCAACAACAGGCAGTCGTTTGGACGGTTGAAGAACTCAAGGCGCGAGTTAAAGAAGTAGGCGTGACTCAGGCAGCTAAAGAAGTGGACGTAGTAACCACCGGCACCTTTGAGCCGATGGAGTCTTCAGGCGCGGTACTCAACCTGGGACACACTGATCCGCCGATCAAGATTCGTCAATGTTGGATGGATGGGGTGCTAGCTTATTCTGGGTTTGGCGCGGTTGACCTGTATTTGGGCGCAACCCAAATGACAGAATACTCTAGCATGGGCGAATTGGCTGACGCAGATGAGCGCGATTCTCGCTCCCGTAATGCAGTGCGCGATCGCGGCGGCGGTCATGTCATCGCCGACCTGATTGCGGGCAAACCGGTTCATCTACGGGCGATCGGGCAGGTCACTGACTGCTACTCTCGCGCTTCTCTGGAAACGACGATTACCCGCGAAACGATCAATCAGTTTTATTTGTATAACCCGCGCAACGTCTACCAAAATTTTATCGTTGGGGTGAATGGAGGCGATCGCCCTCTCTTCACCTACTTAGGTCCACTCCAACCGCAGCTAGCAAATGCTGTTTATTCCAACCCTGGAGCTGTTTCCCCGTTGCTGAATGACCCCGACTTGAAGCTGATTGGCATTGGCACTCGCGTCTTCCTGGGCGGTGGTGAAGGCTATGTTGCCTGGGAAGGCACTCAGCACTTTCCGCTACAAAAGCGCTTGCCTAACCGTACCCCTATTGGACCTGCCGCTACCCTGGCCCTGATCGGCGATGCAAAACAGATGAGTCCCCGTTGGGTTAAAGGCTGTTATTTCAAAAGCTACGGACCGTCGATCATGATTGGCGTAGGCATTCCGCTACCCGTTTTGAATGAGGAAGTCGTCGTTCGCTGTGCTGTTCAGGATCAAGACCTGGTAGCTCCTGTGGTAGACTTCTCGATTCCGCGACGAGTTCGTCCTACGTTTGGGTTGGTTAGCTATGCTCAGCTCAAAACGGGTCGTCTCACCATTGACGGTAAAAGTGTAAGAGTTGCTCCTCTTGCCAGTATCTTTTTGTCACGGCAGGTCGCACTAGAGCTAAAGCAATGGATAGAAGCCGGAAAGTTCACTCTAACTGAGCCTGTGGCCCCTATTCCAATGGATAGAACTTTTTTGGCGCAGGATCAACTTGGCGCTCAGGTGAGTCTAGAGTAATAGATCTAGAATTGAGTTTTTATATTGAAAATAATGGATCGTTTATTTACGCCACTACAGCGACTTCTCATCACTTGGGCGCTGATTTTAATTACAGGATGGATGACCCTCAATGCATTGAGGTATTTTAGTGAGTTAATCAGCATCTTGGTGACGGCTGGGTTAATTGCCTTTTTGCTCAACTATCTGGTTGCAAGACTGCATACCCTCATGCCGCGTGGACTCGCTGCTGGACTGGTCTACCTTCTTGCTGGAGCTGCCGTTGGGCTAATTGGAGTTACGATCGCCCCTCCCGTTCTGACTCAAGCACAACAACTCATCGTTGACTCACCAGAACTTATCGCTTCTGGACAACAACAGTTAGAAGGGCTGCAAAACTGGAGCAAGGTTCACCAAATACGATTTGCAATTCCGCTATTGCAGGAGCAGCTTTTGACTGAGCTACAGGGTCAAGCTGAAACCATTGCCTCTAGTGGAGTAGGGCTGCTGTTAGGCACATTTAACTGGGTAGTAGATCTAATTCTGATTCTGGTGATCTCGTTTTACATGTTGCTTGATGGAGAGCGACTGTGGAATGGTGTCACCAGTTTTTTTGCGCCCCCTATTCAAGAATACTTGACCGACTCCTTTCGGCGTAATTTGCAGCGGTTTTTCTCAGGACAACTGCTGTTAGGGCTGTTCATGGCAGTCACTTTATCACTTGCGTTTTGGTGGTTGCGAGTTCCATTTTTCCTGGTGTTTGCCACATTTATTGGCTTGATGGAAGTGATTCCCTTCATTGGCGCAACCTTGGGAATTGTGGTTGTGGGACTGGTGGTGGCATTTATTGATTGGTGGTTGGCAGTGCAGGTTGTGGGAACGGCGATCGCCCTTCAACAAGTCAAAGATAACTTGCTTGCACCGCGCATTCTGGGCAACCTGACAGGACTGAGCCCCACTATTGTGTTACCTGCATTGCTGGTGGGTGGCAAAGTTGGCGGGTTATTGGGCGTAATTTTGGCAATTCCGCTGGCAGGAATGGTGAAAACGATCGCAGAACTATTGCTCGACCCAACCTTGCCGCCGCAAACAGGGGCTTTTTTCGTCAATCCGCTTGACCCCGATGAGCCTAACACTAAGCTTGAGTGCATCCTTGACCCCGAAGCCTGTGAAGCAGATTCTGAAGAATTAGAAGAATTAATGGATAGCGAAGTTGCCCCAATCACTTAGAATCTACAGTTTGAGTCAAGTGCCGCATGACTAATTCTTGAAACAAGTGAGTTCCCACTTCACGAGTGGGCGATAGCCGACCAGGACGATAGCCTGAGGACTGGATGCGTTTTTGAATTACAGGCAACAGCCGCAGATCTTCTTGCTGAATGTTGTCAAAAAACTGAATCAGTGGCTCCAAATTTTGGGGTGATTTTGCGGCTTCTGTATCTGGCACCAGCCAATCCCAACGAATACGAGTGCGCGATCGCCCCTGTGGATCAATCAGGTAAATAATTGCAATCCAGGGACGAATAATCCAGGCAAAATTAGGAAACAGACTAACGGTCCATTTACCGTGTTTCTCCACGTCTCCTAATCCTGAAAAGATCAGCTCTGCGTCCATTGAGTAGTACTCATCATCGGGTGGGAAAGGGGCGTACTGTAAATAGTAGTGATGTCTGGCTTCAGCTTTTGTCGCTTTATAGTATTTGGCAATGCTGGAGTGAACCGAAAACTCGTGATAACTTTCCACGTTGTTTTCTACATACAGCTTCCAGTTTGTATCGGTGTAGTAGTCAACGCTGTGAACTCTCGCCCATTCATTGAACTGGTAAGACTTAAATAACTCTGGCAATTCCCCTAACTGAGTCCCCAAAGGGGGCGCATGCAAGTCAAGGTTGACAAAAATAAATGGTCCCCATGTATCAACCTGGATGGGCGTTAGCGCCTGATCTGCCCAACTAAAATTCTCTGCCTCTTGCATATCAGGAATGCCTTTGAGATTGCCCTCCAAGTCAAAGCTCCAGGCATGATAAAGGCAAGTGAGACGGTTACATTTGCCGCTGTCTGTGGCTAAAGGTGCAGCACGATGAGGGCAAACGTTAAAGAATCCACGCAGACTGTTTGACTGGTCTTGCACAATAATCAAAGGCTGTTCGGCAAGCTCTACCGTGAAGTATGAACCTGCACCCTGAAGCTGACTTACATGTCCGACATAGCACCAGGTTTTACCGAAGATCAGCCTTTGCTCTAACTGATAAATTGCTTCAGAAGTGTACAGTTCTGCGGGAAGAGTTATAGCTTCTGTAGGTAAAGATTGAGGCTGCCAGGTATTGAGACTGTGCATGGTGCAATCGCCCTCTCAAAACTTTTTTCTAATCTAGTCACGAGAGAGGAAGATTACTGCTCTATTGATCACGAATTGCGTACTACGAAAAACGACGCGACTAGAAACAAACTATCCGTAAATCCCAGGAAGGCGATCGCATTCACGAGGTTCTGGTTGTCAACAGAGTCTCTTGGAACTGCAACAGAAGGCAATGACTACCCAACGAAGCAGTTCTGAACTCCAACAAAAGCACTCTGAGTGACTTGAATCACACTCAAACACCCAACGTAGCAGTTCTGAACCCCAATAAAAGCACTTCAAGTGACTTAAATCACACTCTGATTTGTAATGAAGGAGCTGAGAGGCGATCGCAAGGTATTGATTCGGAGCAGATTTTACGAGTATGAGCGATCGCCCCTACCTTCCTGCTTCCCCAATCACCTGCCCAATCCGCTTCAAAATCTGCAAAGCTGCATAGAGTTCCTGGCTTGAGGTAAACGGGTCATAAAAGCCTGCAAGGGTCAGTAGCGGAGATGCTAACAGCAATGTGACTGTTCCCTCTAAAATAAATGCCCCTCAGACCGCTGATAGAAATATCATCGTCATAACTCATTTATTCCCGTCTGCTCAGGGTTTGAAAGGTTTGGACAACGGGTCTGCCATTCTAAGAAAAATGCCTCGTCTTCCATCCGCGACAGTTGAAATCGTCGTTCTGCTTCGGCAATTGTTGTAATAGCTTCAGTAATGGCAATTGACATTGGAGCATGAATACAGAATTATGCTCATGCTATCAAACCTGATTCTATGACAACCGTAATATTCAAACGGCAAACTGTAGTTTCCCTAACATTTTCTCTCGACAGAATCAGCTTAATTAGTCCCTATCACTGCTTCGGACACATCCCAGGTGTGATTCAGGCACTCAAGAGAGGAGCGTAGCAAGAATGGGACAAAAGCCACAGATTTTTACTCGTCGTCTTAGTCGTCGTCAAGCGATGTATCTGATGGGTGGCTTTGCCGGAGGGATGACCCTTCATGCTTGCGCTCAGTCTACACCAACGACCTCAGAAGCGTCTTCTGAAGCAACAGACACTGCCAGCGCACCAGCAGAACCCGTTGCGGCTTCTACAGGCAGCACGCTCTGGATTGGCTACTCGCCCCTGTATGTAGCCTTGGAAAAAGGCTTTTTTGAAGAAGGTGGCTTAGATCTTACCTACAACGTGTTTAGTGCCAGCGCAGAAGCAGATGCGGCGTTTGCCTCAAACCAAATTCAGGGGCAAAACAACGTCACCTCCGAAGCAGTAGCATTAGCGGCAAAAGGACAGGATTATCGCATTATCCAAGTTGCAGACTCTTCATTAGGGGGAGATGGAATTCTAGCCCGCAATAGCATTGCCGATATTGCTGCGTTTAAGGGGAAAGAAATTGCAGTTGAAATAGGTGCGGTCAGTCACTTTTTCTTGCTTCAAGTGTTAGAAGAAGCGGGTTTGACCGCTGATGATGTGACGATTTTGAATGTCACGCCCGATGCAGCAGCGGCGGCTTATCAGGCAGGTCAAATTGATATTGCCGTGACCTATTCTCCCTTCTTAAAGCAAGCCAATGATGCTCAGTCGGATGGACGAATTATCTATGACACCTCCAAGATGCCAGCCGCTATTTTGGATGTGTACATCTTTAGTCCTCAATTCTTGGAGGAAAATCCGACTGCGGGCGAGGCTTTTGTAAGCGGGATTTTCAAAGGCATCGAGTTTTTGAAAACCAATTCTGACGAAGCGTATGCGATTGTGGGTGAACGCCTAGAGCTAGCGCCAGAAGACGTTGGAACTGAGCTAAAAGGGGTTGACCTGACCAGTTTAGAAAAGAATATTGAAATGCTGAGCAACCCTGATAGCGACATCTACTTAGCAAAACACTTACAGTCTTTAGGTGAGTTTTTGGTCACACAAGAACAAATTCCGGAGGCTCCTGCGGATCTGGAGGCGCGGCTTGAGCCAAAATATGTACAAGCACTTCAGGCAAGTGCGTAACTATCGTGTCAACTAAACCTATTTGTGAAAACTGGTTTGTTACCGAAAAGATCAATGACTGGCTCTATCTGCTCAGCGAGCCTCACTATTACTGGTGGAATCGGGCAAATTTGTGGCTGATTAAAGGTCAGAAGCAGGACCTGCTAATTGATACGGGGCTTGGCGTTTCTAGCTTGCGTCAGCACATTACTTCGCTGATCGACAAGCCGTTGTTGGCGATCGCCTCTCACATTCACTTTGATCACGCAGGTGGAATGCATGAGTTTGACCACCGGGCCATTCATGCAGCAGAGGCAAAAGCTCTGGAAACGGGAGATGACCACGAAGCGCTTTGTACTGCTGAGCAAGGCTGGGTGTTAGAAGAACACTTCGAGCAACTGCCCCATGCTGATTTCACCGTGACTCAATATACGCTTCATGCGGCTGAGCCAACTCAGGTTTTGAAAGAGGGGGATGTGCTGGATCTGGGCGATCGCGCCTTTGAGGTACTGCACCTACCAGGACATTCACCGGGTTGCATTGGATTGTACGACGCTAAGTCTCAAGATCTGTTTTCAGGTGATGTGGTTTATGACGGCGAATTGTTAGACCAACTCCACTGCAGCGACATTCCGACTTACATTCAGACCTATGAGCGACTGCAAAAACTTCCGGTTGACACTGTTTATCCAGGTCACTACAGCATTTTTGGGCGATCGCGCTATCAGCAAATCATGGCGGAGTATCTAGAGGCTAAACGTAAACCTGGCTGTCCTGCAGAGCAGCGTTTATAAGGGCGTTTCTTTGAACAGATGGAAGGGCACCCCGCTCCGCGGGGTGCCCTTCCATCTGTAGCCCTAATTTTTGGAATTGGTATAAAGGTAGAACGCACTTACTCTGCCTCTGGTCTATGATCCACAAAACTTTGCATGGATTGCTTGCGATCGCTGCATTCAGTTGTTTGTCTGGGCTATTTACAGCGACCGTGCAGGCTCAAACTGCTGAGTCGGTCTGTGCAACAAGCAGTAGCTTTAACACGACACAGCAGGGAAATGTGATTGTGTTGGGGCGATCGCCTACCTCTCGGTATGTAGTGGTTGTGCCTGCACGCCGAGATAATACCCTGAATGTGGTGCGGCAGTGTGTACCTGATGCATTTCTAGCAGATTCACGATTAGGGGACTATGTGCAGGCGGGGGCATTTCCCAATCGTTCTAGTGCAGAGAACCTATCGCGAGTACTGCGATCGCGAGGACTGGACGCACGAGTCGCTTACTTTTGATCTAGGCAGGGTCTACACATTCATGATCTGCGATTGAAATGCTCTGTGTTAGGGAATCAACAATTGATAAACTTGCTGTTTGCCCAGCGGAGTTGTGACGACAGCCTCGATGCTTCTGTTGGCAGGTAGAGGAACGGTTACATCAAAATTGCCCTGGCGATCGAGCACCAACGGTTCATTCTCAATTTGCACTAAATTTACCGGGTCAACCTGACCAGCAATGCGGGCAGTTCGGTTTGGTTCTGCGGTAAGCTGGCGCAAATCTAAACCTGGATCATCTCTCAAGGGCACCGGAGGCGAAGGCGGTTCACCTGGAATGACCAGACTTTGAAATCCTGCATTCACAGCAACCGACTGTCCTTGAGCAGAAGCAACGACCCCTCCCTCTAAGGTCACTACCCCTGTTTTACCGTCGGGCTGAACACTCACGCCAAAATCAGTTCCCCGAACGCCGCTCACGCCTGCAGGTGTTTGAATTTCTAACCTGGAGTCAGGATTAGTCAATCGCCGCACTTGTAAACGGGCTTGCCCACCTAAAACCTGAAGTTGCGTAATTCGACCGCCGCTGTTTGTCGCTTCCAGGCTTTGCACCCGCAAGGTCGTGTTTTCCGAAACGTTGACGAACCCAATCCCTGTATCTACCGCTAATACGGCATTTGCTCCCTGTCCCGTGCGGATTGTTTCACCTACGGCTTGTAACCTCGTGCCCACCCTGGCGTTGCGGGAATTTTGCCCCTGTTGATAAGTGACTGTCCCTGTCGCTTCGCGCACCTCTAGCCAGCGATCTACCCGAACCTGGAGAGACTGGGCGTCTACCTGTCTTGCTGCATCAGGGAAGCTTAGTGCTAGCAGCAAACCTAAGGGCAGCCAACCTAAGGGCAGCCAATATTTTTTCATTGATCGCATCAACCCTTGTATCCTTCCGCAGTCTACAATTAACCGGATCAAAAAAGCAGCCCAGTCAAGGGCTGCTAAGCTACTGTGTTAAGAAGATTGAATTAGGAGGAGGTAGTTACGCTAAGAGACTGCCTTACTTCATGCCGACGGTTTCTGTACCAACGCGATCGCCAGAAGGCTGAATTGATTCGCCTTCAATAAAGGAACGCAGCATCCAAGCCATTTGCTCATGTCCTTCCATCAATCCGGTGAGGAAGTCAGCGGTTCCTTCATCATGGAACTCTTCAGAACACTGATCGATGTGTCCACGCAGGTTGCGAATGATTTGCTCGTGGTTTTCCATCAGGCGAGCTACCATTTCCGTAGCTGTAGGCAGGTCACCTACATGCTCATTAATCGAAGTGTATTCCAAGAATTCTCTTGCCGTACCGATGGGGTAGCCACCCAAAGCGCGGGCACGTTCGGCGACCGCATCAATGGTCTCAGTCAATGTTTCATAGTGCTCTTCTAACAACTGATGCAGAGAGCGAAACTGAGGACCAACAACATCCCAATGATATTTCTTTGTTTTGATTAGCAGCAGGTAAGCATCTGCCAAATCCCGGTTGAGCAGGGTAATTACGCCCTGGCGCTGTTCGTCAGTGAGACCTATGTTTAACTTACGCATTGCTTTAGGTATTTTCAAATCGACTCCATTTACTAGCTCACCAAACTACTCCAAGAGAGGCATCAACCAAATGAGGGATTGTAGTAGGCTGAATGGCATAGACAAGTGGAATTAGATAGGCGGAGCGATCGCCAAAAACCTGACTCAGCATGCATTCCAGGAAACAGCCTCAATCCCACGCTTTGCTTTATATTGCTCCAAAAGCTGCTACACATTCTGCTATACGGTGAAGTTTGTGAAATCGTTTGCAGTAATGGTACTGGCTCTTACTCCTTGAATAACTGCAAGCAGATCACTGCCTTTATTGATTAAGGTATTGCTTCCTCTTTGGCTAATCTTGAGGTCGCTAAATTCTAAATCACTGAGCAGAGCAATTTTGTCTGTTCCGTCTTTGTAATCTGTGATCAAATCTCGCCCTCTGCCAATTTCTAAGACAAAAACTTCGCTGCCTCTGCCGCCCACGTAGGTGTCACTGCCGCTGCTACCCAGCAAAACATCATCCCCTGTACCACCTTCCAGGCGATCGTTGCCCGCACCACCCAAAAGCAAATCATCGCCACCCAGACCGAGCAAGGTGTCGTTGCCGTTGAGCCCAGCCAGGAGGTTGTCTCGACGGTTGCCTCGAATGCGATTGTTGCCGTTATTGCCGTTGACGGCATTGTCAATGTCGTCAATCAGGTCGTCAAATACGTCACCAATGTCGCCGCTCAAGTCATCAAACAGATTGCCTAAGTCATCCAGATCAATGTCGTTGATGTTATCGATCAGGTCGTCGAGATCAACTAAATCGATCAAATCGCCAACGCCACCAAAAACGTCGTCAATGCCAATGCCGAATGCCATATCAATACACCTGTGTATAAGGGGTGATCTTTCCTCTACTTTATGGCGATCGCTCCCCCTTCTACTTCACCCCTCTGGCTAACCTCACCGGGTAGTCTTGTTACAGTTGTTTACGGCATTCAGACAGCTATTTACAGACAGCCGTTTAGTAATTGAATAGCATCACACAGATGCTATTCTTGATAAGCACAAATTCTCGTTGAAAGTGCTTTAAATCGCGGGTGTAGTTCAGTGGTAGAACGTTAGCTTCCCAAGCTAAATGTCGTGGGTTCGAGTCCCATCACCCGCTTCCTTTAAACCCATTTTCCTGGCTATTTCTAGCGGTTCTTGCTGAGGTCAAGCTCTCCAACCTGAAGTTCAGGGGAGAGGGAACCTTGAGGACGCTAGCTTCTTCAGACTGAGTTTGCAGTTTGGAGGCAGTTGAAAATTGGTATTCCTCTTCAGACACACGCATCTGGTACTGGAGTCCCGCATAATAACCAATAGGACACTCCAAGATCAGATTTCATGGTTGGTTCTAGATCATCCACACCCAAAAGCAGATTGGTCAGGTGGTGGGAAGCACTAACCCCACTCTCACGGCTATTGGCGATCGCCTTAGCCGCACCTTTGACTGTGCTGAATGCCTGGGCATTTTCTGAAATTTTTGGCTATTTTCGCTCTCTGTTCATCGTCTTGCTGACAGCGGCTCTGTCTGCCTTTTTGCTGAACTACCCAGTTCGCTGGTTAGAAAAGGGCAGAATCAAGCGAGGACAGGCAGCGATTCTGGTTTTTTTAGTGGCGATTCTAATTGTGCTGGCACTAGGCGTGACATTGGTGCCGCTTGCCTTTACGCAAGCTCAACAGCTAGTCGCACGATTACCCGAATGGATTGACTCTGGGCGACGGCAACTCGTCATGCTAGACGAGCGTATCAGCGTATTAGGCTTACCGATCAGCCTGGATGGGTTGGCGGCTCAGCTTAATGCTCGACTCACAGGGGAATTGCAGGGTGTTGCCGGACAAACGCTGAACCTGGCGCTAAACCTGACTGTGTTTACCGTAGTCAGGCTGCTAGACATTCTACTGACAGTAGTTTTGACATTTTACCTGCTGCAAAACAGCCATGCCATCTGGAGCAGTTTAATTGGCTGGTTACCCGCCCGCCTTCAGCAACCCTTTTCTCGAACGTTAAGGCTCAGCTTTCAAAACTATTTCTTTGGGCAAATCATCTCAGCTACCTGCATGGGGTTGGGACTCACCTCAGCATTTTTGCTGCTCAAGGTTCCTTTTGGGTTGCTGTTTGGCTTGACGATTGGGCTGATGGCACTGGTGCCATTCGGCGGCACCGTTGGAATTGTGCTAGTAACACTACTCGTCGCGTTGCAAAATATTGGACTGGCATTTCAACTTTTGGCAGCTGCGCTGATTGTGCAGCAAATTGTTGAGAACTTTATTGCCCCTAGAGTATTAGGCACTGTTACAGGCTTAAATCCGTTCTGGGTCTTCATTGCCATTCTTGCTGGAGCCAGGATTGGAGGATTACTAGGCGTTGTCGTCGCCGTTCCTATTGCAGTGTTGCTCAAAGAATTCCTGATTGCAGTTCGCACTGTGACTCATCGAGACGATCATACCCATCCGGTAGCAGAACATCCTTTACCTGAAATTGACCCTTCTAGAGAAGAGACAAACGGAGATACAAGGCAACTTCAAATCCCAGAAGTTAGCCAGCAAGAGTCAGAAATTTCTGGCTGAAAAGCTTAGTTTTAGAGCATGTTTGAGGAGTCTGGTGTAACCCAGGGCTTTGTCGAAGCGTGACATTCGGGCAGAAATTTTTGGTCTGTTCCGGGGTTGACCTACCGAATGCTACGCCTTGAGAGGAAACATTCGCTTTTGATTTGCAATGCTTCTGAGAGCTGAAAGTATTGCAAATCAACCATCCCCCATTGATATCTCCATTTGACGATAAAGTGAGGAGGAATGAATCTTGCCACCAGTGCTGCTGTGGTTTCAACTGCTTAGCTGATGAGGTGTTTATGTCAGAGTCAAAGCCGAGGGATGTGCAGGTTTTGCCGATCGCTCTGGATACGACGATTTTGCGATCGCGCAGTTGGAATCGACTCCGGTTCGAGATTGAGTATGCTTTGGAGCGAGGCACGACCGCCAACTCTTTTTTGATTGCGGCAGACCAGATTGCGGTTGTTGACCCACCCGGTGAATCATTCACTGAAATCTATTTGACCGCGCTACAGCGCCATGTTGACCCCAGGCAGATAAATTACGTCATTTTGGGGCACGTCAACCCTAACCGAGCGGCAACGCTGAAGGTGCTTTTAGAACTGGCACCTCAGATTACTTTTGTTTGCTCAAATCCAGGGGCGATCGCCCTCCGTTCTGCATTGCCAGACGTGCCGCTTACCATTAGCATCATGCGCGGAACACTTGACGAAGTCCTTGATTTGGGCAAAGGACACCAGTTGAGCTTCATTCCTACCCCCAGTCCGCGCTATCCCGACAGCCTTTGTACCTACGACAGCAAGACCCAAATTTTGTATACAGATAAGTTCTTTGGAGCGCATGTCTGTGGCGATCAGGTGTTTGACGAAGGCTGGTCTGTATTGAGCGAAGACCGTCGCTATTACTATGACTGTCTGATGGCTCCCAATGCTCGTCAGGTCACCACAGCACTCGAAAAAATTGCCCCCTTCACGGTCAAATTTTACGCGCCAGGTCATGGACCGCTAGTGCGTTATGGATTTACCGAGTTGACGCATGCTTACCAAAACTGGAGCCAGCAGCAAAAGGCTCAAGATCTATCTGTTGCCTTGCTGTATGCCTCTGCCTATGGCAACACCGCAACGATTGCTCAGGCGATCGCCCGTGGCATCACCAAAGCTGGAGTTGCCGTCGAATCAATCAACTGTGAAGCGGCCGAACCTACCGAAATTCAGACTGCCCTGGAAAAGTGCAATGGTTTTGCGATCGGCTCTCCAACTTTGGGTGGACATGCTCCAACCCAAATCCAAACCGCTCTGGGCATGATTCTCTCCACCGTGCCGCAAGACAAATTGGCGGGCGTATTTGGCTCCTTTGGCTGGAGCGGGGAAGCGATCGATTTGCTCGAAGGGAAGCTAAAAGATGCTGGTTTTCGGTTTGGCTTTGACCCCATTCGTGTTAAGTTCACACCCACCGACGTAACCCTAAAATACTGCGAAGAAGCTGGTACAGACTTCGCCCAAGCTCTCAAAAAAGCGAAAAAAGTACGAGAGCCACGCCAACCCGCCACTACTTTAGAACAAGCCGTTGGACGCATCGTGGGTTCGCTTTGCATCGTTACCACAAAACAAGGCGATGTCGCCAGCGCCATGCTAGCTTCTTGGGTTTCTCAAGCTACGTTTAACCCACCCGGACTTACGATTGCGGTTGCAAAAGAGCGGGCGATCGAATCCTTAATGTATCCTGGCACTTCCTTTGTTCTCAACATCTTGGCAGAAGGGAAACACCTGGGTTTAATGAAACATTTCCTCAAACCCTTTGCCCCAGCAGAAGATCGCTTCGTTGACGTAGATACGGATACAGCACCAAATGGCTCACCGATTCTCAATCAGGCTTCTGCCTATTTAGAATGCTCCGTGAGTGGACGAATGGAATGTGGTGACCACTGGGTCGTTTACGCCACGGTCGATCGCGGTAAAGTGCTAGACCCCGAAGCCAAAACCGCTATCCATCATCGCAAAACAGGCACTCACTATTAAGGTAGGTGATAGGTAAAAGTAAGGTCTTCCCTACTACTTCCCACCTACTATTCATTCCTCATTTCTCCCTTATGTCTCTCGACCTCCTCTTTAACGTTGCCAACCTTTTTGTCCTGCCCTTTTGGGCGCTGATGATCCTATTGCCCAACTGGGGCGTGACTCGCAAAGTCATGCAGTCTTTTCTGCCATTTGTGGTGCTGGCCAGCTTATACGTTTACTTGTTTGCAGGCAGCATTACTCCTGAAACTGCTCAAGATTTCTCTAACCCTCAACTGGCTGACATTGCTCGCCTATTTTCGAGTGAACAGGTTGCTGCAACAGGTTGGGTTCATTTTCTAGTGATGGATCTATTTGTAGGTCGCTGGATTTACGGGGAAGGTCAGCGGACAGGCGTTTGGACGGTTCACTCTCTCATTCTTTGCTTGTTTGCAGGACCTCTAGGTCTGCTCTCTCATATCGTCACTTACTGGATTAGTCAATTTCTCTCTTCTAAAGCCACTACGGCTGACGAAACCAGTCCCGATCCAGCAGCTTAACATAGCTTTGCAAAACAACCTTTTAGAAAAAAATGGCAAGCCGAAATAGGTGATAAGAGGCGCATTCCTTGGGGGTTTGCTTCTCATGAACCACTCACTTCACAACTAACTTAGGACTGCGAGATTAATCAATCCAAAACTTTGAAAACCTTGCCGATTGAATCGGTTGTGTTAGACTACTAGCCGAGTATGAATTCGGTTGCAGTGTTGGCTTTCAGTATGACAGGCTACTCTCCGGATCAAGTTCTCTCTACACCCTTTTTCTCAAGTTCTGGAGATATTCCATGTCAATTTATGTAGGTAACCTTTCCTACGATGTTACTCAGGATGATCTGAGTACTGTTTTTGCGGAGTATGGTACCGTTCAACGAGTACACCTACCTACCGATCGCGAAACAGGCCGTCCTCGTGGCTTTGGATTCGTCGAAATGTCTGCTGAGGCAGAAGAAGATGCAGCGATCGAGGCGCTAGACGGCGCTGAATGGATGGGGCGCAGCCTTCGCGTCAACAAAGCCAAACCCCGCGAAGAAGGAAGTAACGATAGACGCTCTGGTGGCGGCGGCGGCGGTTGGGGCAATAAGAGCGGTAATTATTCTCGCAACTTCTAAGCACACGTTTAAGTTAGGGCAGAAAAGAGGGAGGGTTTAGCCTTCCTTTTTTTTGTCTTTTCCAGGACGGCAATTTTCTGCGAAGTAATATGGTCTAATGCTAACTGCGTGAGGTTTACAGCGGTTTCTGTTTAGCCAAGCGATAGTTCTTCGTTCATTTCCAAAAGGTTAGAGACTTGCATGTCAACAAAGAACTTGATTTTCACTGTCCTGTTGGTTTTTGTGCCGATTTCAATCGTGGCTCACTATTTGGAATGGGGGGCAGTTGCAGTGTTTGTGACTGCAAGCATTGCCATTCTGCCACTGGCAGCTTGGATGGGTGCGGCAACCGAGGAAATCGCTGTGGTTGCAGGTTCTACACTGGGAGGACTGTTGAATGCGACTTTTGGAAATGCGACAGAACTGATTATCGCTTTAGTTGCGTTGCGAGCCGGACTGGTGAACGTGGTCAAAGCGAGTATCACCGGATCGATCATTGGCAACCTGCTATTGGTGATGGGTCTTGCGATGCTGTTGGGTGGGTTGCGGTTTAAGGAGCAGAGCTTTCAGCCTGTGGTAGCTAGGGTGAATGCGTCGTCCATGAATTTGGCGGTGATTGCGATGTTGCTGCCTACGGCAGTAAATTTCACCTCTAGCGGGATTGATGAGGTGACGCAGCAACGTTTGTCTGTTGCAGTGGCGATCGTGTTGATTTTGGTTTACGGGTTGACCCTGCTGTTTTCGATGAAAACTCACAGCTATCTATGTGATGTCGGAGAAGCTGAATTTGAGGCAGGCGAGGCAGGTGAGGCAGGACACGCAGAAAAGCCAAATTTGTGGCTTTGGGTGGTGGTATTGCTCGTTGCTACAGTATTTGTGGCGATCGAATCTGAGTTTTTAGTCGGTTCGCTTGAAGAGGCCACTTCTGGCTTAGGGCTAACGGAACTGTTTACGGGGGTGATTGTGCTACCTATTATTGGCAATGCGGCTGAACATGCGACAGCCGTAACGGTGGCAATCAAAAACAAAATGGATTTGTCTGTTTCGGTTGCAGTCGGGTCCAGCCTGCAAATTGCTCTATTTGTTGCACCTGTGCTGGTGCTGGCAGGTTGGGCAATGGGACAACCGATGGATCTAGATTTCAATCCATTTGAGTTAGTTGCAGTCGCGGTCGCGGTGCTGATTGCCAACTCGATCAGCTCAGATGGGCGATCGAACTGGTTGGAAGGAACTTTGCTCTTAGCTGCCTACGCGATCCTGGGGCTTGCATTCTTCTTCCATCCCATTATTGAAGGCATTGGCTAAACCACTCGATTTTGCCGAATGCACTCGGCGTACCAGTTGAAGCTGGATTTAGGAATCCGAGCCTGGGTTTTGTAATCTACGTAGGTAATTCCAAAGCGGCGGCTGTAGCCCCATGCCCACTCAAAGTTGTCCATCAGGCTCCAGACAAAATAGCCTCGGATGGGATAGTTTTCGCCGACGGCTCGGTGAACGGCTTTGAGGTACTCGCGCAGGTAGAGGATGCGATCGCAATCCAGCACCTCTCCCTGGCGAGTCAACTCATCTTCAGCCGCACAGCCGTTTTCTGTAATTAGCACGGGCAGATCTGCCCGACACAACGTTTCGCTGACATGGCGAATGCCCCAGTACAGCGCATCCGGCACAACATGCAGCCAGGGCATGTGCAGTCGAGGATAGCTTTTAGGAAAGCTGAGCAGTTCGTACCCTTGCGGATTGTCCGCCGCTCGGACGTAAGTTCCGGTGTAAATGTTCAACCCAATGGCATCGAGCGGTTGGTGAATAGTTGCCAAGTCGCCATCCTGAATATCGGGAGCCTGATCCCCAAGCTGCTCTAGCATGGCGGGACTGTAGGCACCCGTCAGCGCCGGAAAAGTGATTCCACCGTTTTGACCGCAGGTGGGAAAGGCTTTTTGAGCAGCAGCCACGTTAGCAGGCGATTCGTCAATGGGCACCGTTACAGCAGGATTATCCACTAACACCACCGAGCAGGCAACTGGAGAAGCTGCCCGAATTGCCTGACAGCCTAACCCGTGTGCCAGCAGTGCGTGATGAGACGTTTGCCAAACTTCCTTCCAAGTTTTGACGACGGTTCCAGGAGCGTGGGGCGGTTGCTTGGTGCCGTAGCCCATGTGGGTAAAGCAGGGAATTTCGTTAATTGTCATCCAGTGAGTGATGCGATCGCCCAGTCGCGTTACCACTGCCGTCACATAATCAGCGTAATCTTGCGCCATCTCTCGACTGCGCCAGGAGCCATAGCGCTCCTCCAATGCGTGAGGACTATCCCAATGAAACAACGTGGCGTGTGGAGTAATCCCGTGATCCCGCAGGCAGTCTACTAGCCGTCTATAGAAGTCCACCCCCGCTTCGTTCACCGCTCCTCGCCCATCAGGGATGATTCGTGGCCAGGCAATGCTAAAGCGATAGTGCTTGATCCCCAAGTCTGCCATCAGCTTCACATCCTCTGGATATCGATGGTAGTGATCGCAGGCGATCGCCCCCGTCTGCCGATCTATCACTCGACCCCATTTCGCACTGAACGTATCCCAAACACTAGGTTTGCGCCCATCTTCTTTGACCGCGCCCTCAATCTGATAAGAGGCAGTTGCAGATCCCCAGAGGAAGGAGTCAGGAAATTGATAGCTGGGCATGAGGAGCTTGGGGGTTAGGGATTGGGGATTGGGAGTTAGGAAAGACTGAATCCTGGCTCATGTTAGTTCGCCACCTCTAATTTTGCCAGATGTCACTCCTGCATCTGTCGCTATTTCTAATTCCTAACTCCAACTCCGAGTCCCCAATCCCCAACCCCTATTTATCAAACCGTCGCATCAAATAAGCTACGCCAAAATCGCCGTTAGGATGATTTTCCAGCAATTCTGCTAGTTCAAATACTTTCTCAGCCAAATCTTCGCCCAATTTTTCGACAGTGGCACGGCGTTCGCGGGCAGCGTATTCTCGTTCTTTTACCCGTGCCTGCCATTCGCTAGAAAAAAGCTGTTCGATTGAGGTATGTAGCCCCAATTTCTCTAGAACATCCCACTCGCCCCGATCGCACCAGATACCATGACAGTTGGGGCAGCGCTCTACATAGAACGGAGTTTTTAGCCCAACTCTAGCCCGCGCCAAATAACAGTTGCATTCTGGGCAAAGAGCAGCTTTTGTATCGAACGGAGACTGCACGTAATCGACATCCAACGTTTTAGGCATTGGATAGGAATTTGAACGGGGCTGGCGATTTTGCCAAGACTGATATTCCTCAGCCGGGATCCAGGTTCCCTTGCAGTCGGGGCAACACTGCACTGGCAGTTCGCTGGACAAGCGGCTCTCGGTTAGGGTTACTTTCTTATCTTTAGGGCACTGCACAGCGACTTCTCCAATCAAATTCTTTTCACAAAATCATGACATTTTTAGCACTACTCGGAACCCAACAGAGCATCGCAATAGCGGATTAGGGTAACAATGCGATCGCTCATTTGAGCTTGTCTTTGCTGGGCTGTAGTGGGCTGACGGGCTGCCTGCAAGAACATCACATCCATCCCTAACAGCCGCATCTGCTTATTGATCTCTGTCTGATAAGACTGCACCTGCGACACCACCGCCGGATCAATTTGATCCAAATCTGTCCCCATGATTCGCAATTGAAACATTTGCTGCACCTCCAAAAAGTCGGCATGAAGCGAAGCAAGGTCAGGGTTTGACCGAGTTACCGTGAGCTTTAGCTGCCGCAGCGCATTTTGAAACTGTTGATAGTGTTGATAAGACAAGCCCGACAACATAAAACACCTCTAAGGTCTAATTTGAATTAGAACTTCTGAATCAGGCTCAGACGTAAAGAAGTTTGTATATATTAGTAGAACAGGGACTTCAAAGTTTTGCATTTTAAGGTGAACTGTAAAATCAAGTAGCAGTTTCACGAGACTCCAGCATAGTTCTGGTAGAACTTCTCTATCATCGTGACCTGGCTAGACGCCAAGGTTTTTCTCTAGAAGAAACTTTTTAACTTTACTAGCTGCCTTCTCCAGCAGCACACCGGATTTGAAGCGGACCAAAACCTGCTTCATCGGTTTGTATACTAAATCACATTAAATACCGTAGAATCAGCAAACATCTACTCCAGAGCCCTCCAAGCTCTTAAAGCGTGACAGCATGAACGTGACGGCTACTACCCCCTTCCCTATCAGCTTGAATTTGCCCAGCTGGCTACAAGAATGCCTGCGGACGCGAAGCGACGGTGCCAGTTCCAGTAGTGGTGATTCAAGTGACTCCCCGGTTGATGCGGGTTTAATTTGTCGGGCATTTGAATTTGGTTACAGTCTTCACGAAGGTCAATATCGTGCCTCTGGTGAACCTTATATTTGCCACCCGATCGCCGTTGCAGGGCTGTTGCGAGATTTAGGCGGCAGTCCCGTCATGATTGCGGCGGGCTTTTTGCACGACGTGGTAGAGGATACAGAGGTAACCCCCGAAGAAATTGAGCAGCGATTTGGAGTTGAAGTGCGACGTTTGGTAGACGGCGTGACCAAGCTGTCAAAGTTCAACTTTTCCAGTAAGAAAGAGCGTCAGGCAGAAAATTTTCGCCGGATGTTTCTGGCAATGGCACAAGACATTCGTGTCATTGTCGTTAAGCTGGCAGACCGCTTGCACAATATGCGGACGCTCGAACACCTACCGGACGACAAACGCCGCCGTATTGCTTTAGAGACGCGAGAAATTTTTGCCCCTCTCGCAAACCGATTGGGGATCGGTCGGTTTAAGTGGGAACTTGAGGATCTGGCGTTTAAATATTTGGAGCCTGAAGCTTATCGCGAGATGCAGCAGTTTGTCAGCGACAAGCGAGCCGATCGGGAAGCGCGGTTAGAACGAGTTGCAGCACTGTTGCGCGATCGCCTTGAGGAACTAGGGGTTCACTGTCATGACATCAGCGGTCGCCCTAAGCATCTCTACGGCATCTACCAAAAGATGCAGCGGCAGCAGAAAGAGTTCCACGACATTTATGATGTTGCTGCAATTCGTATGATCGTGGAAAACAACGATGAATGTTACCGCGCCTTGGCCGTCGTCCATGATGCATTTCGCCCCATTCCTGGTCGGTTTAAGGACTACATTGGATTGCCAAAACCGAACCGCTATCAATCGCTGCACACGGTAGTCATCGGTAACACAGGCAGACCCGTTGAGGTGCAGATTCGCACGTTGGAAATGCACCACGTTGCAGAATACGGGATTGCAGCTCACTGGAAATACAAAGAGACGGGCGGCAGCAGTTCTAGAATGACTGCTGAAGATGAAAAATTTACCTGGCTACGACAACTGCTGGACTGGCAGAGTGACCTTAAAGATGCCCAGGAATACCTGGAAAGCGTTAAGGACAATCTATTCGACGATGATGTTTATGTGTTTACGCCCCACGGAGACGTGGTGCCGCTAAGTCGGGGTGCAACGTCTGTGGACTTTGCCTATCGCATTCACACTGAGATTGGCAATCATTGCGCTGGGGCACGAGTCAACGGTCGAATTGTCACCCTGGACACTCCATTGAAAAATGGCGACATCGTCGAAATCATTACCCAGAAAAATTCTCGTCCTAGTCTAGATTGGCTCAATTTTGCGGTGACGACGGGTGCACGAAACCGAATTCGTCAGTGGTACAAGCGATCGCACCGTGACGAAAACATCCTGCGCGGCCGCGAGATGTTAGAGAAAGAGCTAGGCAAAAAGGGCTTTGAAGCCTTGCTCAAATCTGACCCGATGCAAAGTGCGGCAGAGCGATGTAACTACCAGTCTGTAGAAGACCTGCTGGCTGCTCTGGGCTACGGGGAAATGACGCTTAATCTGGTGGTAAACCGCATCAGAGAAGCCATTAAAGCCCAGCAGCCGATCGCGCCTGCGATTGAAGTAGATGATGGCAAGATGGTTTTATTGCCCAGCAGTACGACCGCTGCCCCTCGTCCAGTCACACGTCCGTCTGACTCCCCCATTACTGGCGTAGAAGGGTTGCTTTATCACCTGGCCCGCTGCTGCAATCCAGTACCAGGCGAGTCTATTATCGGCGTTGTTACCCTCAGCAGTCGCGGCATCTCCATTCATCGGCAGGGCTGCCAAAATACGGAGAGCATTCCGGGCGATCGCCTCATTCCCGTTAGCTGGAATTCAACCGTTACAAATGGCAGTCGCGTCCACACCTACCTGGTGCAAATTCAGATTGAAGTGATTGATCGAGTGGGCGTGCTAAAGGATATTTTGTCTCGCCTCACCGATCACGACATTAATGTTCGCAGTGCTCAAGTTAAAACCATTCCTGGGCAGACCGCCATTATCGATTTGGGAATTGACATTCGCGATCATCAGCAGCTCGATCGCACCTTCACTCAAATCCGCAAAATGAGCGATGTCATCAACCTGCGCCGCATCAGTGAGGTTGATGATTAGAGACTGTCGTTAGGCTTCAAGATTTGGTAGAGACGAAGCGCTCCGCTAGCACTCTCTGTTTGATAGCAGAAGCAATTGAACTAATCCCTTTGCTTTGGCAGGGGGTTGCGCCTGCTACTGCTATTTGTTTGTCCCCAAAAATTTCACCAAGGGTGATAAGCAATACTTTTCAGCGGTCGCGGACTGGAAATTTAGCAGTCCAAAGGAAAAATGGTATTATTCTTCAATTATTCTTCATCAACACATGAAGAAATATGTACAACTTCGGAGTGATGTAATATACACGTATTTTTGTTACAAGTGACGAATTAGCGAGAAGACCCGTTATGAACCGTGACAATTTTCTAGAAAAGCATATGTGAGTAGATGCTGAGAGTTTTTCTCAGCCAAGTAGGGTCGCCCTTTTGTTTGCACAAAAAGGCTGTTTTGAAACCAGCTTGTCATTGAGATTTTGTATCTTTTAGTCTCAAATCCTGGATTCAGATTGATTTAGTTCAAACCGTTTAACCCAATTAGCTTCGAGTTTGGTCTTTTAGCGCAAGTAGCCGCATTTGGTGTCTGGAAATGCAAGTTTTTCCAGACAGCTTGTACTGCCAAATTTAAGCCCTTCTTGAAGAGGTGTAAGGATCTATGGCTGCTGTGAAAGGCTCATCATCACAACGGTTAGCGTGGCTAGAAGGAATTCGGATTTTTGCCGCAGTGATGCTTCTGGTTTATCACGCTCAGCTTCTGTTTACAGACTATACATTTACCCCAAAACCATTGGGCTTAGCTGCGAATCTCCGCTTGATTGAGGTAGCAAGCGATCGCTTGGGGCACAACTTGCTAACTTATATTCTTAGCTTTCCAGCCTGGTTTGGGTTTCAGTTTGTTGATGTCTTCATTTTAATCAGCGGATTTAGTTTGGTGTTGTCCTTAAAAGGGAAACCCTTAGAAGTCGGCAGTTTTTTGCAGCATCGGCTTTTACGGATTCTCTGGCCCCTTTGGACAGTTGCTTGGTTGTCTTACCCCTTCCTATGGGCAATTGGAATCGCAACAAACAGCTACAGACCCGACTTGTGGTACGTTTTCGCGGGTGCTAGCTTTCCGCTGCTGTTTGAGTACTCCGGCGAACTGCTGCTAAAGAGCAGTGGACCCTGGTGGTTTGTGCCTCTCATTCTCAGTTTTGCCCTGATTTTCCCTTTCCTGTGGCATCTGCTCCGGCGGTGGGGATCTCGCAATTTGCTGGTTGTCAGCCTTGCTTTAACGATTGGCTATCGGGCACTAGCAGTTTACAAATTTGACGGACATCCCACTTATGTTGTTCTAGATACAGCCACAGATTGGCTGCCATTTCTACCGTTTATTGCTAAGCTCAGCACCTTTGTTCTAGGCATGGTGGTGGCACGGGCTTACCGCGCGGGGCAAGGGCCACTGTTTTGGCCGACACGATGGGTGCTGGGATTTGGCATCCTGTTTTACGTAATGGGTTTCATCTGCCAGTTTTCGCGCCTGGGCTGGGTATTTGCTGATTTGCTGCTGCCGATTGGTCTAACCCTTTGCTGCATGGTGGCATTTCAGGCTTTAGCACAAATTCGCCTCGCTAAATCAACGATGCTTTGGCTGGGGGCACACAGCTACAGCTACTTTCTGATCCACGATTTTGTGCTGGATCGAACCATCAATCTGGTGGTTGAAGATAGCCGCGTGTTGTACTGGCTGCTGCTGCCAGCCATGATTGTCGCAACGCTACTTTTGGCTATGGTGGCAGACCATGCGACTCCGCTGCTTCAGCGAGTGGTTATGGGCATACTGCGTGATCTTGACTATGTGCTGACGATCGCCCCCAAGATTCAAATTCGGTCCTGGTTGCCTCAGGTTGGCGATCGCGTCCGATATCGGAACGAAGCAGGCTGGACCGTGATAAAAATAGAGCGACTGCTAGACGATAAGGAGGTTTTTCTCTGTCAGATTACTGATGGTCAAAGAATTTTGTGGCTAAACGAGGATGACCTGGAACCGGACCCCCACTCCTCCTTGAATGACTCCTCAATCAGTCGCAATGGCTCCAAATACAACTCACTCTCTTAGTTACTCCTCACACTATTATTTTTTTGTCGCATTCTATGTCCCTTAACCGACTTTACTAGGCACCTTCTTCCCTCACCTTTTCTTTTCACCTCCTCTAGCCATCAAACACCTGTTGATTCAAGATTTATCTAAAAAACCTCCGGAGGGTAACTAAGTGACGAAGTGGACAATCGAGCTACACAAGCTGATTTATACCCACGTTGTGTTGATTGGTGTCCCCACCATCTTTTACTACTGTTTGCGAGTAGGAGGATGGGATTTGATGAACCTGCACATGGCGATCGCCACCTTCTACATGGCTAGTGCATTGATCATCATTGCAGAAACCACCAACGCCTTATTTCGCCGCTTTGCCACAGACCAGTACAACGTCAAGTCAGGATTGGGGCAATTTCACCAACGCACCAAATCACTGTTAGGTGTGGGTGGCTCCAGACTCCCTGAGCCAAAGCGTCCCACACCGCGTTGCTCGTTTTTGATTGCGGCTTATCTGCCTAACGAGCAATCGATCATCCTGGATACACTCAGACACATCTTGCTCAACGTACAGCGCCCTGAAGGTGGGTTAGAAGTGATTCTCACCTACAACACACCGATAGACCTGCCTGTTGAAGATGACCTGCACAGTCTTGCTCAGTCTTATCCGGAGTTACGTTTGTTGCGAGTTGAGGGCAGTCGCTCCAAAGCCGAAAACCTCAATGCTGCATTAGATATTGTTACGGGTGAAGTTGCGTGTGTGTTGGATGCAGACCATCATCCTGCTCCAGATTGCTTCTTTCGGGCCTGGCGTTGGATTGAGCGGGGCTATGACGTCATTCAAGGACGCAACATTATTCGCAATCACGGTCAAAACCTGCTGACCGAAAACGTCGCGATAGAATTTGAGACGCTCTACGGGATTAGCCATCCTGCCAAATCTTTCTTGACAGACTCCAGCATTTTTGGTGGCTCAAACGGCTACTGGCGCACCTCGGTGTTAAAACAGATCCGCTTTAACCCAATGATGCTGACTGAAGACATTGATGCTTCACTGCGAACCTTGCTAAACGGCTATCGCATTTTGCATGACCGCAGCATCATCACCACGGAGCTTGCACCTGTTGATGGACAATCTTTTTGGTTTCAGCGCAAACGCTGGGCACAGGGATGGTTAGAAGTTAGCCTCAAATATCAGCGCCGAGTCTGGCGATCGCCCAAGCTGAGTCTGTGGCAAAAGGTTTACTGGACTTATTTACTCTATTTTTGTGAGCTTTATTCCATAACTGCCATCCAAATTATTCCGATTGTCCTAAGTCTGTTCCTTTATCAGGGATCATTTGAATCTTCTGACAATCAGTATCTATTTTTGAGTACAGTTGTGGCGCTGTTTAGCGGAATTTATCAAACTTTAGCAACAGCAAAGATTGCTTTTGTGCGCTACCCAGTGACCTATTACATCAAGCACATGCTGTTGTTTTTCCCGTATATCACCTTCAAAAACATGATCGCGCTGGTGGGGCTATACGATCACCTACATGGCAACAACAATTGGCTAATTACTCCCAGAGGCAAGCAGCATAGTCGCAAACCCACACCCCAACCAGAGCCAGTTTTGGCTTCGAGTTCGAGTTCGAGTTCCTGACTTTTATGAGCCTAATTATTTGTCCAGGAATTCATCCACCAGAGCTAACTGCGAGCTTTTTGGCAGGTCTAGAAGATGTCACTCGGACACCTCTGAGAGAATTAACGAACTACTTCATTTTTCCATCCGATCGCTATCCCCCCTACTCCGCATTTCACATTCTAGAAACGCTCTACGCGTGGATAGGGAAACCTTGCAAGAATTCAGAACAGCCTGATCAAAATCTATCCACGAATCTATTACCGAGTTCCTCTCATGCTTCTTTAGTTTTTCTCAGTTTTAGTGCTGGAGTCGTCGGGGCAATTGGGGCAGCCCGAACCTGGCAGCGATCAGGTGGACAGGTGAAAGCATTTATTGCAGTGGATGGTTGGGGTGTACCTCTGAGGGGTGAATTTCCGCTATACCGCCTGAGCCACGATTTCTTTACGCACTGGAGTTCAGCGCCTTTGGGTGCGGCAGCAGAAAGTTTTTATGCTGACCCACCCGTACCGCATCTAGAACTATGGCGATCGCCCCAAACCGTTTGGGGGTATCAGCTTAAAGGGGAGGAGCGATCGCCATCTCTGTTTCCTAACAGCCCCCGCCGAGCCCCTATCACTGCTGCCGTATTTTTGATCGACCTGCTAACTCGTCAAATTGATTCCAGACTGACGGGCTGATTTTTAAGTCAAAAAACACTGACAAACTGCATCACTCCGTTCAAGCCTTGCTTAAACGTCAAAACCCGAGCCTGCAGGAGGTTGTAGCACTCTGAGCGACATTGAGCGAGATAACTCTACAACTCTCGACAGGAGCTAGTATCAGAACTAGACTGGATCATTAACGATTTAGTGCATCATTAGATACAGATCTAAGCTATGCGTGAGGTTTTCCCTGTGCGTTCCCAAATTGCTGCACCTGCTCAAACTACGTCTGCATCCACAATTCCCTTTCCTAAACCGACAGCAGTTCGCGCAACTGGCGCATTTGCTTTAATTGATAGCCTGAAGCGTCACGGGGTAAAGCACATTTTTGGCTACCCCGGCGGCGCAATATTACCAATTTATGACGAGCTTTATCGAGCAGAGGCAGCTGGCGGCATTCAGCACATTCTGGTCAGACATGAGCAGGGAGCCTCCCATGCGGCGGACGGCTACGCACGGGCAACTGGACAAGTTGGCGTTTGCTTTGGCACTTCTGGTCCTGGTGCGACCAACCTGGTTACAGGCATTGCGACAGCACAGATGGACTCGATTCCAATGGTGATTGTGACTGGGCAGGTTCCCAGTACTGCGATTGGTAGTGATGCTTTCCAGGAGACAGATATCTACGGCATTACGCTGCCCATCGTCAAGCACTCCTATGTGGTGCGCGATCCCCAGGATATGACGCGGATTGTGGCAGAAGCGTTTTACATTGCCCGTTCGGGTCGTCCAGGACCAGTTTTGATTGATGTGCCAAAGGACATTGGGCTGCAAGAATTTGACTACACCCCTGTGGAACCCGGAAGTGTTAAGCTACCCGGCTATCGTCCTACGGTGAAGGGGAATCCGCGTCAGCTGAGTCAGGCGTTGAAGCTGCTTCGGCAGGCAAAGCAGCCGCTACTGTATGTGGGCGGTGGAGCGATCGCTGCTGATGCCCATGCAGAAATTCATGCCTTAGCAGAACGCTTTCA
Organism: Cyanobacteria bacterium FACHB-471; assembly: GCA_014695345.1. Lineage (GTDB taxonomy): Bacteria > Cyanobacteriota > Cyanobacteriia > Elainellales > Elainellaceae > JAAUTN01. The sequence continues at coordinate 129,808 of JACJOC010000111.1, read as the reverse complement.
GTTGCCCGTTACCACAACTCTGATGGGCAAAGGTGTCTTTGACGAAAACCATCCCCTCTCCGTCGGCATGTTGGGGATGCACGGCACAGCCTACGCCAACTTTGCGGTAAGTGAGTGTGATTTGCTGATCGCAGTTGGGGCGCGATTTGACGATCGCGTCACGGGCAAGCTTGATGAATTTGCTTCTCATGCCAAAGTCATTCACATTGACATTGATCCCGCTGAAGTGGGCAAAAATCGCACTCCTGATGTGCCGATTGTGGGAGACGTGCGCCAGGTGCTCACCGATCTGCTGCGCCGTGACCTGGAAGACGGCGTTCCGGCTGATCCCAACCTGACGCAAGCATGGCTCGGTCGGATAAACCGCTGGCGAGAGGACTATCCGTTAGTTGTGCCCAGCTACCCAGACAGCATTGCCCCTCAGGAAGTTATTGTCGAACTCAACCATCAAGCTCCTGATGCTTACTACACGACTGATGTGGGACAGCATCAAATGTGGGCCGCGCAGTTTCTCAAAAATGGACCGCGTCGATGGATCTCTAGTGCAGGTCTGGGCACGATGGGCTTTGGAATGCCCGCTGCAATGGGTGTAAAGGTGGCACTGCCTGATGAGCAGGTGATCTGCGTGAGCGGCGACTCCAGCTTCCAAATGAACTTACAAGAGCTTGCAACGCTTTCTCAGTATGGGATCAACGTCAAGACCGTGATTCTTAACAACGGCTGGCAGGGGATGGTGCGCCAGTGGCAGCAAGCATTCTACGGAGAACGGTACTCTTCTTCCAACATGGAAATTGGGATGCCAGATTTCGTCATCCTGGCTCAAGCATTTGGGATCAAGGGCATGATTGTGACTGAGCGGGATCAGTTGGAGGGGGCGATCGCCGAAATGCTGGCTCACGACGGTCCTGTGCTGATGGATATCCGCGTCAAAAAAGATGAAAACTGCTACCCTATGGTTGCCCCTGGCAAGAGCAATGCCCAAATGATTGGTCTACCAGAGCGTCCTAAGTCAAAGCAGCAGCCTGACGTGATCCCATGTAGCAGCTGTGGCACCGAGAACTCGGCGACTCATAACTTCTGCCCCAAGTGCGGCACCAAAATTTAGGAACTACTGGATTCAGCGCGAAACTAAATCATCAAATCGGGGTATCTCTTAGAGGTACCCCTTCTAATTTTGTGGGCAAGATTTTGCTGAAATCAGCGATTATCGTGTAATTATTTAGTTTGTCGGGTCTGCATTAGATTCGCACTAGGCATCATCTACCTCGCTAAACGACCCAAAGCAATCAAAGAAGTTCTCAGAAAGCAGGCAGCCTATTCTTTGTGCAAGGGCAAGCTGCTGCTCCAGCATTTCTCCTGGTCGCAAAACCTCAGAGTTTTTCCGAAAGGCTAGAGTTTAATCGGAAATTTTGGGAAATTTAGTAGTTTACTTGTTACATTACCTGGATACTTGAGTATTGTTAATTCGAGCAGCCCTGTTGAGAACCTGTTGCGAATTGATTAGTTTGTGAATCTATTAGCAAATCAATTAGTAGGGTTAAAAGTCCCATTAAGCGAGATTGTGAAAGCATAATTCTCATTTGCGCTAGCGCTCTAAATCGCTTTTATTGTTAAAGACATCTGTTGCCAACACATTTGCTGTGGACATCAATGTTTAGAAAGGCGGCTAGCATCATCGTCATTAGTTGAGGAGTAAAGTCATGACTGCTGCACTTAGATCCAATGTTTCTAGCCGACGTTTTCCACCCAGACAACCCGGCAGTTACGCGGGGGGATCTAAAGTCGCTCAATTCCAACCCTCTATTGAGCGGCGATCTGGGCAGTCTCAACTTCAGCCCATTGGTTCACAAGCGGCGGTTCGCCAAACGGTGCAGCTACCCACTCAAGCAGCTAATCCTCTGTGGCTCCGAGCTTTAACTTTTGCCCAGCGAACTTCTACAGTTGTTACGTTTTCCCTGGTTGCATCCGCGCTAGCGGTCTATGGCTGGACAGTCTACTCACAACAGCTTTGGGGCAAGGAATATGATCGACTTGACGCTCTACAGCGCCAAGAGCGTCAGTTGACCGCAGCAACCGAGGTGCTAAAGGATCGGATGGCTCAAGAGGCAGAAGATCCGGCATCTGGGCTATCTATACCCGATCCGACCCACGCGATCTTTTTACAGCCTGCACCTCTCACCGAGCCTGCACCTGTGCAAGCGGCACCTGCGCCACAACCGATTCAGACGGCACCTTTAGGATATTGATCGAGATGGCTATCTCTTTTCCTCCCTTTCGCAACTTCCGTAGCCGTAAAGCTGCTGAGAAGGAAGGGCAGCGCCTACGAGGTGGGCAATCCGCTAGCGCTTTGACTCAGCCGTCGCTGAAGCGATCGCCCCAACGCGGATTGGAGGACGGTTCAGGTCGGGAAATTGGGGAGCGATCGCCCATCAGTCCCTCTAACCGATCGCGCTTGCTAGCAGTCTGGGGAGTTCTAATGATCGGTGGGGCTGGGCTTGCGCTCAACCTGGTGAGGCTACAAATCGTTCAAGCTCCCATGTTGCGCCAGCGAGCAGAGAACCAGCAGACTGTTGCGCTGCGTCCATTTGTGCCCCGTCGCCCAATTATCGATCGCCAGGGTAATGTAGTAGCGATCGACGAACCTGCTCACACGCTATACGCTCACCCATTTCTGTTTCAGCAGTCGCGGCAGGAGATGGCCACTCAACTTGCCCCAATCCTAAATCGCCCAAAGCAAGAGCTTTTTCAACTGTTCTCTTCAAGTGACAGTGGTATCCGAGTTGAGTATGACCTGCCTGAGGAGACAGCCAACCGTATCACTAACCTGGGCTTGGATGGACTGGAACTAGAGCGACATCAACAGCGGTTTTACCCGCAGCAGGATCTGTTTGCTACGGTAGTTGGCTATGTCAACACAGAGCGGCAGGGTCAGGCAGGACTGGAATACAGCCAGCAAAGTATTTTAGAGCGATCGATAGAGCCTGTTCAGGTTAGCCGTGCTGGAGATGGCGCAATTATTCCCGATGAACTGTCGGGCAGCTTTTTGCACCAGGACGACCTTCAGCTGCAAATTACGCTAGATGGTCGGTTGCAGCGCGCTACCCGTCTGGCGCTAGAACAGCAGATGCAGCAGTTTGGTGCCAAGCGGGGAGCCGTGATGGTGATGGACGTGCAAACTGGCGAAATTCTGTCTATGGTGACTGAGCCATCTTACGATCCCAACCAATATTACCAATTTGACCTGGACCTATTTCGTACTTGGGTTTTGACCGATTCCTACGAACCGGGGTCGACGTTTAAACCAATTAATGTGGCGATCGCTTTGGAGTCGGGAGCCGTCAGCCCCAATGACGTGTTCTATGACGAAGGCCGGATTGAAGTCGATGGCTGGCCGATTCAGAACTCTGACTACAATGAACGCGGAGGCGGACGGGGATCGCTCAGCGTTCAAGAAATCATCCAATATTCCAGCAACGTTGGCATGGTTCACATCATGGAAAGCCTTGATCCAGCAGACTATTACGGCTGGCTGGAGAAAATTGGTCTGGGCCAACCTACGGGCATCGACCTACCCTTTGAAAGCCAGGGACAGATCAAGAGCCTGGAGCAATTTGTAGGTTCTCCAGTAGAACCAGCCACAACCGCATTTGGGCATGGCTTCTCGGTCACGGCGATGCAATTGCTGCAACTGCATGGTGCTCTAGCCAATCAGGGTGAAATGGTCGTTCCCCATGTGGTGCGAGGACTATATAACGCCGAAGGACAGGCATACTGGCGACCCAAGTTGCCCGCTCCCCGCAGGCTATTCTCCCCCCAAACAGCCCAGTCGGTTTTGGGCATGATGGAGGTAGCCGTTCAAGAAGGTACAGGCGAGTCAGCCCAAATTTTGGGATACCGAATTGCAGGCAAAACTGGAACCGCCCAAAAACCCAGCCCGGATGGAGGCTACTATGAATCAGCTCGCATTACCAGCTTTGTTAGCATTCTCCCTGCCGAATCACCACGCTACGTGGTACTAGTCGTGATTGATGAACCACAAGGGGAAGATGCCTACGGTTCTACCGTTGCTGCCCCGATCGCCAGAGGAGTGATGGAGGCCCTGATTGCGATCGAGGGGATTCCACCAAGCCAGCCTCAAGTCGTTGAGGAACCAACCGAGTATTAGTCACTATAGCGACGAACACTATTCTCATCCTTCCACCGATGTGATTTGCACGAGCGAAAGCGCCAGCGGGCTGGTTCCACATCACAATACCGATTTGCAGGAATTGCCGAAAATTTTACAGATGGAAAGGCCCCACACGACGCGGGGTGCCTTTCCATCTGTAATCCTTTTTTGAGAAATGGCACAACATCCAATTGCAGATGAAAATAGAGTGGCAATTGGATTATCCTGGCAGTGGAGCAGATTTACGGAACTTAATACATCTCCTCACCTATGAAGTGCATTATCGATCGCCGTGCTCAATTTTCGGCTAGCCATCGCTATTGGCTACCAGAATTGAGCGACGCAGAGAACGCTCAACAGTTTGGACCCTGCGTTCGCGCGCCGGGACATGGGCACAATTATGTCCTCTATGTCTCAATGGAAGGGGATTTAGACGAATATGGCATGGTGCTAAACCTATCTGACGTAAAGCAGGTAATTAAGCGAGAAATCACCAGCCAACTAGATTTCTCCTATCTCAACGATGCCTGGCCAGAATTTCAGCAAACTCTACCTACCACTGAAAACATGGCGCGGGTCATTTGGCAGCGGCTTGCACCACACCTGCCTCTTGTCCGCATTCAACTCTTTGAACATCCCGAACTTTGGGCTGAATACGAAGGAAACAACATGGAAGCGTATTTAACGATTAGCACTCACTTTAGCGCCGCGCATCGCCTAGCATTACCCCACCTGACACTAGAGCAAAATTCGGAAATCTACGGCAAATGTGCCCGCGTCAATGGACACGGGCACAACTATCACCTAGAAGTCACGATTAAAGGCGAAATCGATCCACGCACCGGCATGATAGCCGACCTGGTAGCCCTTCAAAAGGCAGTAGACGATTACGTTGTAGAACCCTTTGACCACACCTTCCTCAACAAAGATATTGCCTACTTTGAAAAGGTAGTGCCGACAGCAGAGAACATTGCCATCCACATTCGCGACCTGCTGCAAGAGCCGATTCGAGAAATTGGGGCATCTCTACACAAGGTTAAGTTGATCGAAAGCCCAAACAACTCCTGCGAGGTTTATGCAACAGAGACAGTAGAACATCCAGTAGAACAACAGGAACCTGTTCTCGCAGAAGTTTAGGATTGAGTGGTGCGCTTACTCACAGCCCCTACCGATTTGGTCTAAGATCCAACGCCATCCCTGATGATCGTCTCTAGGGTTTACACAGTTCTCGCGTCCAGTCCGAATGGGGTTGTCATCGCGATCGCGAATACGGTCATCATCATCGTCGTCATCGTCGTCGTCATCATCCCGGTCGCGATCGCCTAACCGATCTTCCCAATCGTCCTCCCAATCCCCGCGATCGCGCCGCTCTTCCCAATCTTCACGCGCCTCATCCTGGCGATCGCGAACACGGTCATCATCATCATCGTCATCATCGTCATCATCCCGGTCACGATCACGACGGTCGTCATCATCGTCATCATCCCGGTCACGCTCGTTGCGTTCGAGCCAATCTTCAAAATCCTCACGGGCATCTGCAACAACCATGTCGCCACTCGAACCTTGATTTAGACTTGCAGAACCGATGTCTGACTGAGACTGCGCCGCCTGAGCTGAAGTCGTTAAATTAATCAACTCAAGTAAAACCAACGTTGATAAAAGCCAAAGAGTTTTCATAATAGTTTTTTAGGTGAGGTGAAGAGATAAAGCCTCTAAACAACTTGACATCGCCTCAGCCAAAATGTGCCCGTGATTGAGACTGGGCATTAAAGGTTGGGGGTTGGAGTGTTAGGCTGAGCTGCTGATCACTATCAATGTAGCCTCCTATTCCAATCCTCAACCTCATGCTGTAGACTCGCCCAATCGAGTGAACGCCACACCAGAATACTTGCCACCCCTGCAATGCGAAGCGCGTTATGCCGCTTATCCTAGTTCCTTGCGGAGGGGGTTTGGGGGACGCGCTTCGTCCCTCAATGGGGGTTCGGGGGCAAAGCCCCCGAAAAAGACTTGAATCGAGAAACAGAATAAAAAGACAGAGATGCTTTAGCAGACCTGAGCAATCAGAGTTCGATGGCGAGGACTATTACACGTCACCGTTGGTCGCGTAAACCCTACCGAAGCGATCGCCTCCTCAATATCGAACGTAAAATAATCATCCAAATACGGCTCCGTACTCTTCAGCAGCGTCAACACATAGGGCGGCATCTTCGCGTGAACGTCTGACTTGGGATTCATATCCATGATCGTCAAGTGTCCACCCGGACGCAGCAATCGTCGAGCCTCCTGAAAAATCTCAACCGAAGCCGCACGAGGCAACTCGTGGAATAGAAGACAAGCTGAAACCAGATCAAAAGAATGATCGGGTAAACCCGTGGATTCAGCAGCAGCGTGGAGCCAAGTGGGAGAGTTAGGGAGTGAAGAAGTGCGGTAGTGGGCGATCGCCAAAAAGTAGGGCGACAGATCCAACCCCGTTAACCTTGCTTGAGGAAACGTCTGCTGAAGTGCAACCGTACTCATGCCGATGCTACAGCCGAGATCGAGAATGTCTGTAGGTTCAGCAGGCAGTTGCGCCTTAAGTACATCGTGATAGCTTTGCCGCAGCTTTGCATCCCCCTGCGCTCCCGCCTCTGGCCAAATCCGAGCGTGAACTGCGTGGGCAGCAACATCTACCTCCATTGCGGCTTCCCAGCCTAAATTGCCTTCATCATAGGCATGGAAAGGACGCAAGTAATACTCTGGATAGGTCAACTCAGGATTCTGAATCCGCGCCAGGTCTGCTTCCCAGTCGGGGGAAAGCTCAGCATCGGAGACAGATTGCGTACCTGACGGACGGCGCGATCGCAACGCCTTCACCTCCTCTCGCCAGTACACCCCAATCGATTCAGCCCGCTTAATCATCATCGTGCGGGCTTGGTGTTTTGCCAGATTTGCTAGCGGCTTCACCGCCAGCACTCCATTTACCAAACGAGAAGCCAATCGAGGCGCAGCATTCACAGCAGTCATAGGGCAAAGGTTACTATCAAGGATTTATAAACAGATAGGCTTATTATCTCAAATAAGAGCTTGAGCGAAATTCTCGTTTCTAGCAAGGCACCCTAATCTGCTGAGATTCAAGCCGAGCAGGTTTTGGATGAACGTCGGGGACTTTCATCCCTCCGCTACTGTGAAGTGTTAGAGGTCAGAGGCGAACAAACTCACGCTTTCGCTATTATCAGCCAGTTTGACCATTCTCTCAAACCTAAATCCCAGCTTTTCTAGCAGCTTTGCTGAATCGAAATTGTCCGGTGAGGCGATCGCGACAATACGATTTAAGCCAAAACTGCTTCTCCCATACTCCATCACGGCAGAAGCAGATTCATATGCGTATCCTTTTCCCCGGAACTCCTGAAGAAAGGCGAATCCAAGATCCACATCTTCCAAGAAATCTCTTTTTATCAAACCGCAAATCCCGATCGAGACACCCGTGCCCTTTAGCTCAGTCAAATACAGTCCGAAGCCGAGACGCTCATACATAGCAACTAGGTTCTTCAAAATATAGTCACGAGCATCATTAAGTGTTCTCACACCTTTGTCACCAATAAATCTCAACCACAAAGGGTCATTCAAGAGTGCAAGAATAAACTCGCTATCTTCAACTGTCAGCCTACGAAGGATTAAATGCTCTGTTTCAACAACTCTCATAGCCGAACAGCCTACTGTTGACGTACATCCACCATTCCACTTATCTCTCCCAATCGCGCTAATCTGGTAGTCAGACTGATTCCGACTTATTCGTTAGCCGCCATCTGTACTTTTTAGCTTCTCAGGATTAACTTTTCGATGCTACAGTCCTACTTTGATTCTGAAAACAACGGTCACAAGTCCTTTGAGCTACCGGGAGCCAGACCTCATTACAATCCCGATCGCCCTGGACAGGTCGAGCATATTTTCCTGGATTTGGTGCTAGATATTCCCAATCAGCGCTATCAAGGCACCTGTAGCATTCGGATCAATCCCGTTCGCAGGGGCATTGACAGCTTGACGCTCGATGCCGTCAACCTGCGAATTGAATCAGTACAGGTCGATGAAGTAGAGCAACCCTTCGACTATGATGGCGAACAGCTTCAGGTGCGGCTAAAGCAAGAAACCGAGGCAGGACAGCCGATTGTGGTGGCGATCGCCTACCGCGTCGAAAATCCTCAGCGGGGACTTTACTTCATCGCTCCTGACCAGCACTATCCCAACAAGCCCACCCAAGTCTGGACTCAGGGCGAAGACGAAGACTCCCGCTTCTGGTTTCCCTGCTTTGACTATCCCGGACAGCTTGCCACCTCCGAAATTCGGGTGCGCGTCCCCAAGCAATTTATGGCAATTTCCAACGGCGAACTGACTAACACCGAAGCCGTTGGAGACGACAAAATTTATCACTGGTCACAGCAGCAGGTGCATCCTACCTACCTGATGACCCTGGCAGTTGGCGACTTTGCCGAGATTCGAGACGAATGGCAGGGCAAACCCGTCACCTATTACGTCGAAAAAGGGCGCGAAGACGATGCCCGTCGCAGCATGGGCAAAACGCCTGAAATGATTGAATTCTTCAGTCAGGCATTTGGCTATCCCTACGCTTTCCCCAAATACGCTCAGGTTTGCGTCGATGACTTCATCTTCGGCGGTATGGAAAACACCTCCACCACGCTGCTCACCGATCGCTGCTTGATCGACGAACGAGCGGCCCTGGATAATCGCGGCACCGAGAGCTTGGTCGCACACGAGCTAGCCCACCAATGGTTTGGTGACCTAGTCGTGATTAAACACTGGTCACACGCCTGGATTAAAGAAGGCATGGCTTCCTATTCCGAGGTGCTGTGGACGGATCACGAATATGGCGCCGACGCTGCCGCTTACTACATGCTGAACGAAGCCCGCAGCTACATTTCTGAAGACAGTTCTCGCTATCGCCGCCCCATCGTCACCCACATTTACCGAGAAGCGATTGAACTTTACGATCGCCACCTCTACGAAAAGGGAGCCTGTGTCTATCACATGATCCGCGCCGAGTTAGGCGATGAGCTATTCTTCAAAGCGGTTCATACCTTTGTTCAGGACAACGCTCATAAAACGGTTGAGACAGTCGATCTGCTGAGGGCGATCGAAAAAGCCACCGGACGAAACCTGCATTTCTTGTTTGACCAGTACGTCTTCCGAGGTGGACATCCCGATTTCAAAGTTGCCTATTCCTGGGACAGCGACAGCAAACTGGTAAAACTCACCGTCACCCAAACCCAGGCAAAGGAAAACGGCAACGGCAGCAACAGCACCCTGTTTGACCTGAAGCTACCGATTGGCTTTAGCTACGCCAAGGATGGAGATAAGCAAGCTAAGCCTTCTCTGCAAACCTTCACGGTGCGGCTGCATGAACGAGAGCAGACCTTCTACTTCCCTCTGCCTGAAAAGCCTCAGTTCATCAGCTTTGACGTAGACAATTGCTACCTCAAAACTGTGACATTGGAATATCCGGTAGCAGAACTGAAAGCTCAGCTTCAGCATGATCCCGACCCAGTTTCGCGCATCTATGCCGCTGAAGCATTAGCGAAGAAGGGTGGTTTGGAGGCAGTCAAAGCTTTGTCGGAAGCGCTCAAAACCGATCCCTTTTGGGGAGTGCGGGCAGAAATTGCCGGACAGCTTGCTTCAGTCAAACTCGACCAGGCATTTACCGGACTGGTAGCAGGACTGCAAGACCCTGAAGCTAGAGTGCGTCGTGCAGTTGTGGAAGCGCTGGCAAAAATCAAAACTGTGGAGAGCTATAAAGCGCTGAAGCCGATTGTAGAAAACGGAGACGCAAGCTATTACGTTGAGGCGGCAGCAATTCGCGCGCTGGGAACGGTCGCAGCCTCTAACCTGAATGGCGAATCCAAGGAAGAGAAAGCGCTGAAGCTGTTGAGGTCGGTGCTAGAGGAACGGGCAGGTTGGAATGAAACGGTGAGGAGTGGAGCGATCGCCGGACTTAGCAAACTCAAAACCTCTGAAGCTGCCCTGAACCTAATCCTGGAATACACTGCTGCTGGCGTTCCGCAGGCGCTGCGATTGTCGGCAATTCGGGCACTGGGCGCAATCTCCGCTGGACAGTCCAACCTCAACCTAGAACGGATTCTCGATCGCCTGGAAGAACTGTCCGGTGAAACCTTCTTCCTCACCCAGGTGGCAACCGCCAGTGCCTTGGGACAAATGGAAACCATCAAAGCGGTCGGCATTCTGCAAGCGCTAGCAGACCAAACCCCCGATGGTCGGGTACGCCGCATCGCCGAAGAAGCTATACAGCGGGTGCAAAAAAATGCTGGACAAGATCAGGCTGTGAAAAAACTCCAGCAGGATCTAGACCAGCTTAAGAAGGACAACCAGGAGCTAAAGAGCCGTTTGGAAAGCCTGGAGGCAAAGACGAAGGTAGGGGATTAGGGGCTGGGAATCAAACCTCTGGAGGCAGGCTCATCTTTTCCAGGTCTAGAACTTGGGCTAGCTCGGCTTCGTTCATTAGTTCTCGTTCTAGAACAATCTGACGGAGAGATTTGCCTGTTTCCAGAGATTCCTTAGCAACCGCCGCCGCATTCAGGTAGCCAATGTGAGGATTCAGCGCTGTCACTAGCGCTAGACTGCCCTCAGCGTAAGCCAGACAGCGATCGCCCTTAGCCGTAATTCCCTGGATACACTTCTCGGTTAACGCAGCTAATGTGTTGCCCAAGATCTCAATACTGTGAATTAGATCGTAGGCAATCAGCGGCATCATCACATTCAGCTCTAGCTGTCCGGCTTGGGCAGCCAGGGCGATCGCTGCATCGTAGCCCATCACCTGAAAGCACACCATTGCAGTCATTTCCGCCATCACCGGATTGTATTTTCCCGGCATGATGGAGGAACCGGGCTGCACGGGTGGCAGTTGAATTTCCTTGAATCCGGTTTTGGGTCCAGAATCGAGCAGGCGCAAATCGTGGGAAATCTTGGCGCAGTCCTGAGCTAGATTCCGTAACGCACCGGACACATTTACAAACGGTGCCATGCTCTGCATTGCTGCCATCAGGTGAGGCGCAGGCTGCAAAGGTTGCCCCAGCAGTTCCGACAGAATTTCGGCGACCCGATATCTGTATTGAGGATGGGTATTCAATCCCGTTCCGGCAGCACTACCGCCCAAACCTAATACCGTCAGATCCTTTGCGGCTGTTCTCATTCGCGTCAGGTGATCGGTGAGAATTTGCCCCCAAGCGCGAAAGTTTTCGCCCAGCCGCACCGGAACAGCATCTTGCAGATGGGTTCGCCCTGAGCGAATCACATCGTGAAACTCGTCAGCTTTTTGGTTGAGAGACGCGATCGCCCCATCTAGTGCCGGATACAGCGAATGCTCCAGCGCCAGCAAACCTCCAATCCGAATTGCGGTGGGAATCACATCATTGGTGGACTGTCCATAGTTCACATGGTCATTAGGATTCACCCGTTTATAGTTACCCTTCTGATCCCCTAAAATTTCCAGAGCGCGATTAGCCAAGACCTCATTCACGTTCATGTGATGGGAAGTGCCCGCACCCGCCTGATAAACGTCTACCACAAACTGATCCCGCAGGCTGCCCCGCAACACTTCATCCGCTGCCTGTACGACCGCCTGACTGATTTCTGAAGAGATACAGCCTAACTCGCCGTTGGCGATCGCCGTTGCCTTCTTGATCAAAACACAGGCATCAATGTAGGTTGGCAGCGGTTTTAGTCCGCTAATCGGAAAATTCTCGGTTGCTCTTAAAGTTTGAATGCCGTAGTAAGCTTCTGCCGGAAGCTGCCGCTCACCCATCGAATCTTTCTCTATGCGGTGCGATTTCAGTTCAGCCATGTTGCGGTTCTTGAATTAATTTTTTGCTCCGAAGATAGGATATAGCTTCGTGCAATCCAAGATCTTAACAATTGCAGCTTTGCCCACGACAGTATATGTGAACTAATAAAATCCTGATACTTCCTCGCTCTGGTGGCAAATATTGAGAATTGGGAATACTACTGAGGTAGAAAATACCCATATACTCAATTTATGGCGTTACTCGGTTTCGGCTAGATTTGGTAGGAGAGTTTTACGAATTACTCCTACTCAGGCAGATCAGGGCATTGCATCCAGTATTTTCAGAAATAATTCACCCCATTTCGTCTTTGCTCAGGTTTGTCATGAGTCAGGATCAAGACTTGCACACCTGGTTTAGTCAGGCTAGTGCGCTCTACGAACTCAAGCGATATGAAGGAGCGATCGCCAGGCTAGATCGACTTCTGGAAGTTAATCCGGAGAATTACGAGGCCTGGATGCATCGGGGCTATGCGCTGTATGAGTCCGGGGCGCATGATCAAGCAATTACCAGTTTTGACAAAGCATTGAAGCTAAAGCCCAAGCTTGCCCTAGCTTGGCACGGCAGAAGCATTGCCCTGGCACGATTAGGACGTTATGAAGAAGCCATAGACGGATTTAGCGTCGCGATTAAGTTCAATCCCGCAGACCAAAAAGCCTGGTATAACCGGGGCAACGCCCTCGCCTGTTTGCATCGCTACAGTGAAGCAATCGAAAATTTTGACAAAGCGGTCAAGCTTAAGCCTGACGATTATCACGCTTGGTACAATCGGGCCACCTCTCTGGCTGCCCTAAAACGCTACGAAGAAGCGCTGACTAGCTTAGATAAGACGCTTTTGATTAAGAGCAACTGCTACTATGCCTGGAATTATCGAGGGCTGGTGTTGAGTAGAATGCGGCGACACGAGGAAGCGATCGCCAGCTTTGATCGCTCCCTCAAGTATCATGCCGACAACCCCAACGCCTGGTATGGCAAAGCCTGCTCATACACCCTGCAAGGCGACGTCGAGATGGCAATCAAAAATCTGCATCGAGCGCTAGTTCTCAGCCCAAACCTTTACCGCATCATGGCTCGAACCGACCACACATTAGAACCGCTGCGAACCAACGAAGAGTTCCAGGCGCTAACCCAAGACCGATAGGTTTAGCTTTGCCGGTCAACGTCTCCAAGACAGCAGCTTAGTTGCAAGGGGCTTAAAGCGAGTTAAGCGCTTGAGTCCATACTGACTGGCAGCTTTACGAATCACTTCTGCTTGGGTGGGGTAAGGGTAGATGGTGTTGGCGATCGCCCCCAGCCCAATTTGATGGTTCATTGCCAGGGTAATCTGGCTAATGATTTCGCCAGCGTGCCGTGCAACCAGCGTTGCTCCGACAATTTTGTCTGTGTCCTGTTTGACGTGAATTTTTAGAAAGCCCTCCGTTTCATCATCGACGATGGCCCGATCGATATCATTAAGAGAGACACAGAAAGTATCAACTTCAATCCCCTGTTCCTGAGCCTCGTGAGGATAGAGTCCAACATGGGCTACTTCAGGGTCGGTATAGGTGCACCAAGGCATGTTTAGCGCACTCAGCTTTTTGCGCCCAATTCCAGCAACCGCAAACAGGGCATTTTGAATTAGGATACGGGCGGCAGCATCGGCAGCATGAGTAAATTTCCACTTCATGCAGACATCACCGACTGCATAGATGTTAGGGTTTGTGGTTTGCAGGTAATCGTCGATGATCACTCCTTTTTTGGGATCGGTCTTAACTCCCACTGCTTCCAGGTTTAAGCCTTTAATGTTTGGCGTTCTGCCTGCCCCCACCAAGATTTCGTCCACCGTGACAGCATTCTCCTGCCCGTCTGCTTCATAGTGGATCACTTTGACAGAATCTTTTTTCTCAACTCGCTTGATTTGCGACTTTAGGACCAGTCGAACGCCTTCCTGCACAAACACTTGCTGCACGATATTTGATGCATCAATGTCCTCCCGCTCAAGAATGCGGGAGCCGTGCTGAAACAAAACGACTTCTGCCCCCAATCGCCGAAAGGTTTGAGCCAATTCACAGCCAATGTAGCCGCCACCAATGACAGCCAAACGATCAGGCTTTTCGGTGAGTGAAAACACCGTTTCGTTGGTGAGATATCCGGCTTCCTCCAGCCCTTCGATTGGCAATTGAGCGGGAGAGGAACCTGTGGCGATCGCCGCTTTCTTAAACCGCAGCGTTTGTCCCGCTACCTCTACGGCATCTGCCCCTGAAAACTGCGCCTCTCCAAAAAACACATCTACCCCAAACTCTTGCTGAAATCGTGTTGCAGAATCGTTTGGGCTAATCTCTGTACGAACTCGTCGCAGTCGCTCCATCACAGCGGAAAAATCTACCGTCACGCCCTCGGGCACATTGATCCCGTAGTGCTTGGCACGGTGAATCTCACCTGCCACTCGCGCCGAGCGTATCATCGCTTTGGAAGGAACACAGCCAACATTAGTGCAATCACCGCCCAGCAAATGTTTTTCGATCAGGGCAACTTTTGCGCCCAGCAACCCTGCTCCTGCCGCCGTCACCAGCCCGGCAGTGCCTCCACCGAGTACAACCAGGTTATATCGCTGAGTGGGTGTAGGATTGACCCAATCGGCAGGATGAAGATTTGCAATCAGCTCCTGGTTGTAATGATCCATTGGGCTCACAATCACGGGTCCAACGCCCGTAGATTCAGTCCGAGTCTGTGTCATGGATCAGTCCTCTTGGAGTCAGGTTCTACCCTTCATCATCCCGCTTTGCAGCAGCTTGTTCAACCATCTTCTTCAAACGTAGGTATGCCTCCTCTGGGGTGAGTGGCTCAGACTGGTTTTCATCAGGAATATAAAACTGTTTGCTGTCTGAAAAATGACGCACAACGAGACTAGGAATCAACCCTAATGCCAATGCCTCATTACCCAATTCTTCAGCCGCTTGCGACAGGCTTTTTTCATCATGAAATGGATGGTTCATTGTTTAGTTTCCTCTCAAGTAGATCTTTTGGAAGCGATCGCCCTTCCATTGATTCCCTTCACATTCTACTTCTACGTCATCAACCCACATTTGCTGTAGCTCAAAGCCATGAACCTGGATGTGAATACTGGTGTAGGGGAAAGAAAACTCACCTTCTTCATGCCAGATTAAATCTAATCCATGCTCAAACCGAACCAATTGGAAGTGATCCAATCGCCATTCTCCATACCCATCCCCTGCATCACTGTAGACTGATGTTTCACAAGTTCCCTGAACGGGTGGATAAAGGTGCAAGGTGAGTTGTTGATAGTCTTCCATTGGCAGAATACTACCTGCTTTCACCAACACAGGGATTGTTTCTAAAGGTGCGTCCAGATAAACCTCTGTGGCACCTTCTAACAGATTGCCGTTCCAGAAGTCATACCAGTTTCCCTTGGGTAGAGTGACCTGGCGCGATCGCCCCCCTTCCTCTAAAACTGGACAAATCAACAAGCTGTCACCCAAGAGAAACGCATCCGCTACACCCCAGAGATTGGGGTCACTCGGATCAGCCCAAAACAGTGGACGGACTGGGGCGTATCCCTTTCGGCTTGCCTGCCATGCCAGTGTGTAGAAGTAGGGCATCAGGCGATAACGCAATTTCAACAGTTCTCGAATGATGCTTAAGGTTGGCTCACCATACGTCCAGGGTGTGCGGTGGTCTGCCTCCACTGAAGAGTGAGTTCGATAAAACGTGAGGAAAGTAGACATCTGAAACCAGCGCAAATACAGCTCTGCGCTAGGATTTCCCTGAAAGCCACCAATGTCAGGACCACTATAAGGAATACCCGAAAGTCCCAACCCTACAACAGTAGAAATAGTTTGGCGCAAAGCTTCCCAGCTTCCTTCAATATCGCCTGTCCATGTCCAGGCATAGCGCTGGAGCCCTGCCCAGCCCGCCCGCGACACAATAAAAGGGCGCTGGTGCGGTTGGTTCTGACACAGGCTTTCGTAGCCTGCTTTGGATTGCATCAATCCATAAACGTTGTGTGCCTCTAAGTGAGTGCCACCTCTGCCCTCCATGTAGTGCAACATGGGTTTGGGTAGAGAGCGATCGCCCCAAGCCACAAAGGCAGCAGGCTCATTCATATCATGCCAAAAGCCAGCCACTCCCACGTCTAAAAGGTAGGCATATTGGCGACTCCACCACTTTCGCACAGCCGGATTGGTGTAATCAGGGAAGACGGTTAAACCGGGCCAAACGGGAGCGATCGCAATCTCACCATCGGGATATTTGCAGAATGCGTCCAGCAACCGACCTTCCAAGAAAAGATGACTTTTGCGGCTGTATTTGATTCCGGGGTTGAGGATGGCAATGAACTGCACTCCCAATTCACCCAATTCTTTAATAAACTCTGGCAACTTGGGAAAGCGATCGGGGTCAATGGTGAAGGCGCGGTAATCTACCTGTACATCGATGTCTAGATGAATTGCACTCAGGGGTAAATCGTGTTCCTGAAACCCCTTAGCCGTTGTCCGAACCGCTTCCTCTGTCTCATATCCCCACCGGGATTGGTGATAGCCCAACGCCCAACGAGGAGGGAGGGGCGATCGCCCGGTCAGTTCCGTATACCGCTCTACCAGTTGATCAGGAGTACCCGCAGCAAAGTAATACCGTAATGCGCCTCCTGTAAAGGCAGCAGTAGCAGTATCTTCAAAGCTAAAAGTTGCTTCAAAGGTGTTTTCATAAAACACTAAGTAGCTACCTTGCCGATGTAGCCCCAAATAGACCGGAATGCAGATATAGAGCGGATCGCTACCAGGACTATACTTGCCTGCCGCATCAAAATTCCACATCCGGTAGGAGCGGCTAAATGTAGTTTTGTCCTTCTCAACTATCTTTCGAGGAACCCGCAAATTCAACGGTGCTGCCCGTTCCCCCAAACCGTATATTCCTTCGTCGGGTAACAGTTCCGCCTGATGTGTCCAGGATTCTCCCTCAAGTTTTGGCGGCAGTTCAGTTCGGAGTAACTGCCCTTCGCTGCCATAAAACTTGATGCTTCCCTCAAAGCTAACAGTGACTTTAGTAGCGCCCTCTCCCTGACTGAATAAAGCCCACCCTTCTGTTGTTTCTTCTAGTGTGGTTTCTACTGCGTCCCATTCTTGGCGGGCAATTCCGTAGGGCACTGGAGGAATTCCCGGCTGCCAACTTAGCCGCACCAAATCAGCCGTAAGAAATGTGATGTCAAGCTCAGCCTGCTCAAAGTAAAAGCGAGCGCCTCGTTCACTCGGTTCTGCCTGAAGCAGTTTCCCTGGTTGGTCAAAGCCCTCAGAGGTAGGTGGGGGAGCATACTCACGCTCAAGGCGATCGCGAGTCCGCGAGTAGACATACGCATGGGGCGCGTAACCCAGGTAAAAGAGCCAACTCTTAAAGGACTTCCATTTCTGCAATAGTTGCTTGGGGAACGCCATAGTATTTGAGTGAAGTAGGGTTTAATGCCGGATCAGCTTCGGTGGGACTACGATCACCAAACTATTCCCCATAATCAAGAAAGAGGAAGGCGATCGCCTTCCTCTTAAGAGTGATTTGAGCAGCATTTCTACGTATATCAGTAGTATCAGTAGAGCCGACCCTGCCCCGCTTTATCTTGATCCGTTACATCAGAGTTTGGGCTTGTTTGCTCACTCATGCTCAGTTCTCCTTTGCAATTTGAGTCCTTACCTGAAAATTGTAGGTATCACCATGCTTCAGATACTTCACTCGATCTTCTAACTCTGCCAACACCACAGCGGCTTTAAAGTCCTCAAGTGGAGATTTGAACACGGTGTAATCGTTGTAATGAATCGGGATTGCGGTCTGAGGGGAAATTAGTTGAATTGCTTCCACACCTTGTCTGCCATTCATAGTTAACAGAATCCCAAATACCTTTGTTCCACCCAAGTGAAGCAGCGCTAAATCAATATTGGGATAGCGTTTTGGAATTTCCTTAAGCTGCTCATACAGCAGTGTGTCTCCAGTGATGTAAAGACAAAAGTGAGTTTGCCCAGCAGACTGAAACTCCAACATACTGCCCATTACGGGGGGCAATGCAGCCGCCAGGATACCTGGCCCATGTCGTCCCGGCATTGAAGTAATTTTGAGGGATTGCTCCCCTTTACATACTGTTATGGATTCCCAGGTATCAATTGCCTGCGCTGCGTTGAATCCCTTCTTTTTCAATGATTTTGTGGCATGAGGAGTGCTGACAATGGGGAGTGATTTATCTAACTTTTGTTCTGCCACTCGATCAAAGTGGTCTTCGTGCATGTGAGACAGCACAACCAGGTCAAGCGGCGGCAATTCTTCGATGGCGATCGCCGGATCGGTGACACGTTGCGATCGCAACCCATATCCCAAATGCACATGGTCGCCTTGATGCAAAAAGTTAGGGTCAGTCAGGATTGTAAATCCTGCATATCGCAGAATCACAGTTGCCGTACCCACAAAGAAAACCGAACCATTTTCTAGGTCGGGGTTCGTGTTGTCTCCAGGTAAAACCAATTCTTTAGCAGTGTTCATAATTAGATCCTGACCTCCACCAACTTGTAAATGCTTTGCCCACGACTCACTAAGCTTTTGAATAGACAACTTACCCGTTCTCAAGAAAGTTTAGGAAGAAGGCAATGCCCTGTAGGGCGTAGCATTTGGTCAGAGACTTTCGGTGTATTCCAAGACCCATCTACCGAATGCTACGCCCCTACCGTATTGGGCTAAAAATCCAGACTTCTTAGGCATCCTTTAATGGAGCAAGCAGTTTGCCTGCTCCACGGTTACTCACTCCTATTTCTTGCCTGTGCCGTGCAGACGAGGGTCGGGAATGGGGGGTTCTGGCTCTGGCCCCAGAGGTTGAGGATTTGCCAGATATTCAAACTCACCTTTACCGTCCATCGACGGGCCCTTTGCCCAACGTCCTTCGCGGCTTTCCTCGCCATCAGACAGATTCCAGAACTGGTAGGCTGCATCCCGTTTCTCCAGCTCCAGTGGGAAAGAACTAGGAACAGGGGTTGTCTCCAATCCAGAGCTTTCCAGGTCTTCGATCGCCGCCAGCCACTGGTTTTGGTGCATAGTATCCCGTGCAATCATGTAGCTGAGGGTATCCTTCACACCTGGGTCATCCGACATTTCATACATTCGCACAGCCTGTAATCTGCCCTGAGACTCTGCGTGCAAGTTAGAGCGGAAGTCTGCTAGCAGGTTGCCACTAGCGATAATGTATCGACCATTCCAGGGATAGCCCACGCTATCGTTAGGTGTTGCACCCAAGCCGGAAACGATCGCATGTTGAGGATTCATGCTTGCTGCAATTACGTCTCGTGGACTTACACCACCCATCACAGCGCCGACGATTGGATCTTTTGCACCATCTTCCTGCATCTTCAGGGGTGCTTCATCTAGTAGATGGGCAATCATAGTCGCCAACATCTCAACGTGTCCGATTTCCTCGGTGCCGATGTCGAGCAACATATCTTTATAACGAGCAGGACCTCGGCAGTTCCAACCCTGGAAGAGGTACTGCATCATCACAGTCATTTCACCAAAGGGTCCGCCGATCAGCTCTTGAATCTTCTTGGCATAAACCGCATCCGGTTGTTCCGGTTTGGTGAAATACTGCATCCGTTTGTTGTGAAAAAACACTTTGTTAAATCTCCTAATTGCGTTGTTACTAATCTGCTCAGAATTTGCTCAGAAGCTAGGTTCCAAGGCAACGGATAACAGTTCATCTCGGACGAACTTGTTTATCACCGTTTCAGAAGTAATCTGGACACAGAACAAACTCACTCAGATAAATTTGACTTCTGATATCTCCAATCAAGCCGCTTAAAAATCAACTAGCTCAATAAACTTGAACAATCCTGAATTGCTTACGAACACCTTGCTTCAAAGGACAAGCAGCTTAAGCTCTTAATTTCCACTAAGTCTGTTCGTAAGGGGATTTAAGATTGTCACGCCCCAAAATTACTTTGAATGGATCTTGCTACTTGAGAACGGATTTCCGCTTGATTGCCTCCATTCTCAGCAATCTTTTCCAACAAAACGTCATACCTATTGCCTGTCATCCGCCCCAACCAAAGAGGTAGCTTTGATAAAGTGATATAAACACTCCGAACGATGAATCAAAGAATGAGTAAATAGAGTGAGCAAGATTACTCAAACGGTTTTTGAATGACTTTGAGCAGTTCGAGAGGAGGTTGG
This sequence comes from Cyanobacteria bacterium FACHB-471, assembly GCA_014695345.1. GTDB lineage: Bacteria > Cyanobacteriota > Cyanobacteriia > Elainellales > Elainellaceae > JAAUTN01. Next base: position 109,606 of record JACJOC010000111.1, on the reverse strand, counting down.
AAAGTAAGACCAAATCCGTTCGATTAACCGTAATTCCTGGTGGGGAGATTTTGCCGTTGGGCCTCGGCTCTGTTAATATTCGGTCTGCTAAACCTACCCGTACAGTGTTGGGTTGTTTAGCAGGATTCAAAATCACAGATATTTTCCCTGAGGTAGGCTACAAATTAGACTACTCAAACAGCCTCTAAACTCTGGCAGTTTCTGAATAGTTGCTGGGAATGTCTTCAGGAATGAGTGTTGTTAATACCTCATCGGTCAAAGAAGAAAGTACAGCCAGTCTATTTGCCTGCTTTTCAATGCTCTTCTCAAACAGATTACGAACCATGCGAGCATTGCCAAAGTTTTTGTCTCGATTATCGTAAAGCTGATTGAAGATTTTGAGCAGTTTCTCTCTTGCTTCTGGTGTCAACTTGAAGTGACTTTTTCCAGCCATTCGCTCAAAAATTGCTAGCAGCTCTTCGGGTGTATAGTCGTTGAAATAGAAGTAACGGTTAAAGCGTGATTTTAAGCCAGGATTTGATTCGATAAAGGCTTCCATCTCATCGGTGTAGCCTGCCACGATGACGACGAGGCGATCGCGATAGTCTTCCATTCGCTTCAGCAGAACGTCGATCGCCTCCTGCCCAAAATCACGCCCCGCCTCTCGTGGCACCAAAGCATAGGCTTCATCAATGAACAGCACGCCATCCAGAGCAGAATCCACCATTTCATCTACTTTTTTAGCCGTTTGTCCGACATAACCTGCCACCATGCCAGAGCGATCGGTTTCCACCAAATGCCCTTTACTGAGAAACTCTAGCCCTTCATAGATTTTGCTCATCAGGCGAGCAACGGTCGTTTTACCCGTACCTGGAGGTCCACAAAAGACCGCATGAAGTGAAACTGGCGTTTTTGCTAAACCTCGTTCTGCTCGAATCTTCTGCACCTTCAGGAAGTTGGTTAGAGTTTGCACTTCCTCCTTAATATTCTCCATCCCAACTAGCTCGTTCAGGTCAGCTAGAGCTTGCTCTAAAATCTTGGTTGGGTCTTCCTTCGGAGTGGGTTCAGAACTTTGAGGCTTAGGTTCACCGGAGTTTTGAGGCTGTTTAGATTCAGAAGTTCGCTCAGGTTTTGGAGCCGATGCCTGAGTCAGTTTAGGAATAGGAACAGACGCTAAACCTGCCTGATAGCTATCTAACTTCTGATAGGAGTGCAGCAGTTGCCAAACTTTTGATAATGCCTCCATTTCTTGCATCGTCACGACACCATCCGCTTTAGTAATTACTTGAGCAAACTTATAGATGGCGTTGACAGCATGACCTAGATATTCTGTGCCTTTTTCCTCATCTAGCTTGTTCAGAATAGAGGGCAATACAAGTTGGTCAGTTTGCTGATCGCCCCCTGTTAAATCAAGCAAAATTTGAATAGTAATTTTTTGATATTTAAGCCGTTCTTCGCTAGAAAATTCCCATGAATTGACAGCAACGTTCAGTTTTTCTCTATCTTTTTTAATCAGCGCATAAATTACTAAATAGGCTAGCAGTTCAGCAGAGCTAATTTCTTTGTTGCTACGTCCACAAATTCTTACGACTTTCGCCAAGTCAACTAATATTAGATCTGCAAACCGTTCGTCTAACTCCAAGATGGAAGTTAGAGAGCGATATAGGTCATTTGCCTCTTGCTTGACCAGTCTGAAGTTAACAATCTGGCGAAAATCCACAAAAACCTCCTGAAACTGACTGAATCCTATCATGGCTTCCCTTCCCTTTCAGGCGGAAGCCTCAACAGCAGACAGAACCTCTAGCTATCTTATCGGTGTCAGAGAAAAACGCCTCTATCGCTGGGCGATCGCCTAGAAAGTAATAAAACGATTGAATAGGACGGAGCGATCGCCCCGTCCTATTCAATCGTCGATGTTTGCGCCATTCCAATGGAATAACCTTGGAAGTTGCGCTAAATCCAAACCATAATTTATGATCCAGACTACAATTTCCAGGATAAGAATGTATCGAACCCAAACCAGTGTTGGATCAGAACTCAAGAGATTCAGCCCCTCGTAAAGCTGCCAAAACCGATAGGGCAAATACAGATAGGGAACCATGACAAATACTGTGGATTGAAAGCGTCTTAACGACAAACTTTCAGACAAAATTTGTAGCCCCAACATGAGAAAGTAAGCAGCAAAGATTGCGACTACATCGAAGTTGCCCTGCCATATTCCCCACACCAGCAAAGCGACCAAGGGTGGAACGATACCCAAAAACTGAACTGACAAAAACCAGATTCTAAACCAGCCTGGAAGCGGTTTAGGAAGCTCATAAGGGGCTGTGTCTCGCCAGGACCAACCGGCGATCGCAAAGAAAGCAGTGGCGATCGCAAAGAAGATTAGATTCTCAAGTAAGAGATAGTTAGTGGTAGGAAAAAGCATGAGCAATAGTGTTCATCGCTGCACTTGTTATCATGCTTCATCTAAGCCGACGTTTGCTGTTTTGCTTCCGACGGTTGATCACAACCCAAACAATGAAGGCAACGAGTAAACCTCCGACTATCAGTTTAGAAAGTGGTCCAATATAGACTTCAACCAACTCGTAGTTGTCGCCCAGCAGATACCCGGCTCCTGTCAGTAAGCTAACCCATGCTACAGTCCCAATCGTTGAGTAGACCAAAAAGGGGATGAAAGGCATGTTGCAGGTGCCCGCTGGAATCGAAATCAGCGTCCGGACTCCAGGCACGAGGCGACAAAGCAATACAGTCCTGCCGCCGTGCTTGACGAACCATTTTGTGGCTTCGTCCATTTCTTTGCTGCTGATCCCCAGCCATTTGCCATAGCGGTCAGCCCAAGCTTTAAGGCGATCGGCTCCCAAAAACTTTCCGGCAAAATACCAGGGCAGCGCTCCTAAAACAGTGCCAATGACTCCTGCTAGGACCGCATAAAAGACGTTCATTTCGCCCTGAGCCGCAGTAAAACCTGCCAACGGCATGATTAGCTCAGAAGGAATCGGTGGAAACAGATTTTCCATGAACATCAGAAAACCAATACCAACGTAACCCAGGCTGTTGATCGTGTTAGTAATCCATTCGACCATAAAGCTGTTCCTTGCAAAGTCCCATTAAAGCGAAGCATTGAGCCAATCTGACAGGCTAGAGCCCTCATTAAGAATAGCTAACAAATTTCAATCAGAAAGCACCCCTGCTATCGGGCATATCCCTAACCCAGCTAGACTGATTGCCCCATCGTTGTAGTAGTACAGGCAAGAATGAAGTTGTGGCTGTGATCTCCACTCCCCTTGGGGTGCGGGCTCATGACCATTTGAGATTGCTATATCTCTTTACATAAGTTGCGGGGTTCACCCGTGCGTTTTCACTCGTGCGTTTTCTTAAAGAGCGGGGGCGCTGCAAGCAACGCCCCCGCTCAAAATAGATGGCTCTAGCTTAGTTTAAGTGCCTGATGTCCAGGAATTGATGTATTCGGTCTGCTCAGGCGTGAGCGCGTCAATCGCAATTCCCATCGCCTGGAGCTTCAACCGCGCAATTTCCTGATCAACTTCAGCAGGAATGGTGTGAATTCCAGGTTCTAGATTGCCTTTGTTCTTCACCAAATATTCACAGGCAAGCGCTTGGTTGGCAAAGCTCATATCCATAACGGCGCTGGGGTGTCCTTCAGCAGCAGCCAGATTGATCAGTCGACCTTCACCCAAAACGACAACGGATTTGCCGCTTGGCATACGATATTGCTCAGTGAAGTTGCGGACTTGCTTCACTTCAGTTGCCATTTCTTTGAGCGATTTGAGGTCAATCTCAATGTCAAAGTGACCAGAGTTGCAAACGATCGCCCCGTCTTTCATAGTTTCAAAATGCTCTGCTCGGATGACGTGCTTGTTGCCCGTCACGGTGATGAAGATATCACCTTGAGGCGCTGCAACGGTCATTGGCAGTACGCGGAATCCATCCATTGCCGCTTCGAGGGCGCGGGTAGGATTGATTTCCGTCACGATCACGCTTGCACCCATGCCTCGTGCCCGCAGGGCTGTACCCTTGCCGCACCAGCCATAGCCCGCAACAACGATCGTTTTACCTGCGAGAAGAATGTTGGTTGCCCGGATGATTCCATCTAGTGTGGATTGTCCTGTTCCATAGCGATTGTCAAAGAAATGCTTGGTGTCAGCATCGTTAACGTTCATCGCTGGGAAGGTGAGTACGCCATCTTTGAGCATGGCTTGCAGGCGCACGATCCCGGTGGTGGTTTCCTCGGTGGTGCCAATCAGGTCAGCAATTTGGTCTTGCCGCTCTTGAATTAATGTGGCAACTACGTCGCTGCCGTCATCAATGATCAGGTTGGGGCGGTGATCTAGCGCAATCTGGACGTGGCGGTGGTAGGTCTCGTTGTCTTCACCTTTTTGAGCAAAAACTGGAATGCCATGATCTGCAACTAAACTGGCAGCTACGTCATCTTGAGTAGATAGAGGGTTGCTAGCAATGAGCAGAGCATCGGCTCCGGCCGCTTTGAGGGCGATCGCTAGATGAGCAGTTTCAGTCGTGACGTGGCAGCAAGCTACCAAACGAATTCCAGCCAAAGGCTTTTCTTGAGCAAAACGCTCTTGAATTCGCCGCAAGACGGGCATTTCCCGCCCTGCCCACTCGATTCGCTGTCTCCCCTGTGCTGCTAAGGAGAGGTCTTTAACTTCATGCTTTACCTGAGCTGTTGTGGTCATGTAGATCTTGCCTTAAGGAATCTGGGAGATTTTGCAAATTTACGACTTTTACTAGCCTACCTAGCTTAGCCAAATCGCGAAACCGTGAGGCAAAATTCCCCCGCTTTTTACCACCTCTCACCTTTTGTCAAAATGTTAAATTGGCAGCATGATTACAGTCACATTTGAGGAAATTGCTCAGTACCGATCTGAGCTATCAGCGAGTCCAGAAGCGCTTAGAGCGCTAGATATGATCGAAGATTGCGAAGGCGATTTGGAAGATGCAGCGATCGCCCTGGCACTTCAGGCAAGGCAAGAACCTGACACGTCAGACCGTTGGTTAGAAGGTCTCGCCAAACGTTGTCGAGCTGTGTTGTGTCAGTCTGATCTCAGAGCAAATTTGGCAGCAGGATCACTTCAGGACGCAATGCGATCGCTAACCAAAGCAACAGAGCTTCCCCCCAGTCTGGCAACTCCAGTGATCATTTATGTGCTTAAAACGGGTCTAGAAGATTTTTGCAAACCGCTTGAGGAAAAGCTCTAAAAGGTTTCTAAGAGGTTAGGGTAGCCAGATACAGAATCGGCTTACCCTCGCATCCGAAAAGCGGTGCCGCAGTCAACAATAGTGCGTAGCCTACTTGTACAGACGTAATTCATCGCGTCTCTTGCCCAGAATATGGTTGCTCAAGACTCTTCTCAAAATTTTGTCAGGTTACGCCTAGCCCAGTTGCTGCCAGGGATTGCTCTTGCTGCTGCCACAATCATTTCTGGAGCGATCGCCCCTATTGCAACTGCCAGCAGGCAAGAACTCAATCGCCCTGCTTATGCTCAAAATTATTCAGTTCCCGCAGCTGTCTCTCTAGCTCAGTCTTCATCTGCTCAGGTTAACTGGACTACCGAACCTGTTCTGACTATTTCGGATGATCAGGTGAGTCTTGGGGGGACTGACACTATTGCTATTAGCCCAGATGGGAGGGTGGTTGCCGGTGCCGTTACGACTGATCCCAACGAGTACGCAGACTCCGTTAGAGTGTGGGATCTGACAACAGGCGAAGCGCTCTACACATTGAGTGATCATGCTGCAATGGTTTCGGCGATCGCCTTTAGCCCTGATGGTCAACTCCTTGCTACTGCCGATTATGACTTTGACAACCGAATGCTGACCATCCGCCTGCGAAATGTGAGTAGTGGTCAAACGATCCGCACGCTTAGACGAGCTATCACCCCTAAGTTTATGGAAGAGGGCGGCTATTATTTCAGTAGTGTTTTGGCCTTTAGCCCTGACAGCCAAACGCTCTACAGCAGTGCTACTAGTCCTCTGATTCAGGTTTGGGATGTCAACCAAGGAACACTTCAGCGCAGCTTAGTCGGGTATCGGGAAACCATTCGAACTCTGAAAGTCAGTTCAGATGGGCAAATGCTCGCTAGTACCCATGTGGATGGCGAATTAACTTTGATTGACCTTGCTTCTGGGCAGATCAAACGAACCTTTGAGGGCGGCATAGATGCCTTTAAGATAGCCTTCAGTCCAGACAACCAGACTGTAACGGGCACTTTTACAGTAAGTCGCAATGGCGCAGTTGTGCCCCGTCAAGTCGCAACCTGGAATATCAACACAGGAGAGCTTGTAAATACAGCAACGGAGTTCGTCGAGCAGGACTGGTTAATCCCAAGTGCAGATGGCAAAATCCTGGCTGTTATTAATTATGAGGAAGACATCAACCTGCTAGATATGGTTACCGGGCAAACGCTTCAAACTTTTGAGGAGAATGCAACTAATGGTGCGTTTAGTCCCGACGGACGCCTCTTTGTTGCTGTGACGGAAGGCAACATCAAAGTTTGGTCTAGCTCATCGGCTCAGCCATAAAGCCCTTTAGTTAAGCGCAGTTTCGACCTATGCAGCAGTCTGATCCCTCAGCCATTTCACTCTCAGTTCAGGTGCAGGGAAGCGGTTTCCCAATGCTCTGTTTGCATGGGCACCCTGGCACTGGGGCCAGTATGTCGGTCTTTACTCAGCATTTTTCTCGGCGTTTCAAAACCTTTGCGCCTGATCTGCGTGGCTATGGCAAGAGCCAGGCTAAGACAGCGTTTGCCATGCAGGATCACCTGGTCGATCTAGATGCGTTACTCGATCGCTATCAAATTGAGCGATGCTTAGTCTTGGGCTGGTCACTGGGAGGAATTTTGGCGACGGAGCTAGCACTAAGACAACCAGAGCGAATCAGCGGACTGATCCTGATTGCTTCAGCAATGCGTCCTCGCAGCAGTCACCCACCCATTAGCTGGGAAGATAACCTGTACACGGGACTGGCATCGGTAATCAACTGGTTGCAACCAGGCTGGCAGTGGAACATTGACACCTTTGGCAAGCGATCGCTCTATCGTTACCTGATGCAGCAACACACAGCGATCGCCTACCAGCACCTTGCCATTGAAGGAATGCCAGCTTACTTTCAGACATCACCTAGTGCTCGTCAAGCTCTAAACGATGCTCTTAGGCAAGACTACAATCGACTCGCAGACCTCAATCAGGTTAAGTGCTCCAGCTTGGTTATGGCTGGAACGGCAGATCGACACATTACGCTTGAATCTAGTCTGGAAACTGCTCAACATCTGCCAAAATGCCATTGGCTCAGCTACCCTGATGTCGCACACCTCTTCCCCTGGGAGATCCCCAATCAGGTACTCCGGGACATTGACAATTGGATTGAGAGCAACCCTGACGTTGTAGACAAAAGGTCAAACGCTCTAAGCTAGATGCAGAAGGACAACAAACCTGCTAATTAAACTTGACCGCTAAAAACGGGAGCTGGGCCACCACGGCTAGGACGATCTGCAATCTCTTCATAAATCGTCAGATTGTCTGGCTTGCATCGCTTCACAGCAACTTTGATACCCTGAGCGCCTTCTTGCTCCAGATCCTCAATGTAGCCAGCTTTCTCAGCCTCAGCCTCACTAGCGCTAGCAAAAGGTCCAAAATAGTAGGTGCAACGCGGATTGTCAGTAAGGATCTCAACCCACCAAGCCAGACCAACGGTTTGAAGTAGATTTGTCCAAAGTTCTTTCATAGTTTTACCGAATTGTCTCTGCTGAATAACAGGGTGTGCTGGGTAACGCTAAGCGAATTGTCAACTGCCCTTAAGAAGTTTCAAGTTTTGTTATACTCTGTCGCACTTTTTTTTGCAAAACATCCACCAAGGTGTACAGTGCTAGCTCGTCGCTGTCGGTAAATTTCGTAAAGTGCCATTCCGGCTGCTACAGAGGCATTCAGGCTAGGTGTATTGCCTCTCAGCGGAATCGAGACTAGGGTATCGCAACAGCGCTGTGTGAGAAGACTTAACCCTTCACCTTCTGAGCCAATCACCAGAGCGATCGGCCCCGTGAATTTAACAGTGTCCAAATCTTCACTGGCCGTTACCGCTGTACCGTAAACCCAAAAGCCAGCTTTCTTTAATTCTTCCAATGCCCGGCTTAAATTGACAACCCTTGCAACTGGAAAAGTTTCTAAAGCTCCTGCCGCAACTTTAACCACAGATGATGTGATCCCCACGGCCCGCCGCTGCGGGATCACCATCCCTTGCGATCCCAGCGCTTCTGCGGTGCGGATAATTGCTCCCAAATTGTGAGGATCTGTAATACTATCGGCAACCACAATGACAGGTTGCTCAGATGTTGCCTTAGCCCGCTCGATCATTTCTTGCAGATCAGCATAGACGTAGGAGGTAACCTGAGCCGCGATCCCCTGATGGTTTGCCGCTTGAGTGAGCTGATCTAGCCGTCGGTGATCAACTTCATCAATGACCGTTCCGTTGGCTTTAGCCTGAAGCAAAAGAGAATGAAAGCGAGAGTCATAGCGCAACCTTGGAGTAATCCAGAGGCGATTGAGCTGTCGTTGGCTCTCCAGTGCAGCCAAAACTGGATGACGACCATAAATCAGATCGTTATCTGTATCAGGCAAATCCGTCACACCAACCGAATTAGCCGTTTCAAACTGGGGATCGGCAATATTTGCCTGTTGCTCCTGTTGCTCCCGTCCTGGCTTTTCAGCAATGGGCGATCGCTTCATAGGTTGGATCTGAATCACAGAGCGCTGTTTAATTTTTCTGCCACCGATAACTCTGCGCTCACCCCGGCGCTCTGTATCTGACTTGATAACTCTGCGCTCACGCCGACCTTCTGTATCTGACTTGGCAACTTTGCGCTCACCCCGACCTTCTGCATCGGGCTTAGCAACTCTGCGTTCACCCCGACGCTCTGTATCTGGTTGAGAACGACTGGGTTTTAAATGAACACGTTTGTCTTTTGACTTAGCTGCACCTTTTCGAGGAGAGCGATCCTGGGATGCGTTGCGATGTTTAGGAGCCATGGTACAAATTCCTCTGAATTGCTCAAAATTGTGCAAGGTATTCGACCTTGCCGTAAAAATGCTGATTTAGGGGACCTATAAAGGACCATCCACCTATCTACTTGGATGGTCTGACCGAAAGTCCTTACAAGAATTTAGATCGTTACTCTGATAGCTTTTCTAGATCTAATTTTGCGAATAGTTGGGCAAGCCGCTGGGGATCAGTGAGATATAGATAACCCATTAAAGTCTCCAGACTGGTAGCAGACTGATAAACCTCTAAAGCAACTCTTCGGGGACGGTTGGAGGCAGCATTACGGCCCCGCTTTGAAATTTCTAATTCAGCCGTCGTCAGGTAAGGTTCAAGCGATCGCAGATGGTTAGCTTGACTTTCCGCCCTAACTTGAGCCACCACTTGACTATGATAAGTCTGCAAGCGCTTGGGCGGCATCAGGTAGGACAACCGGACATGAAGTTCGTAAACCGCATCTCCAATATAAGCTAGGGCAGCAGGTGAAAGCTGCTTAACCTGGTCAGGGGTCAAGACAGGCAAAGACGTTGGGCTAGACAAATGAGTCTGCTCCAGCAGCCGAGTAGCGAAGTAGTCTAAACCTGTTTCATCCTTCGGTGCCACGCAAGGGCCCCCTCACTGTTATAAACCTTTGTTTTTCTTTACCTTCCTTCACTTGCATAGTAGCCCCAAATGCGATTAAGGACGTATGCCATAGCAAAATGCGATCGCATCTACTTTCTGCGATCGCATAGACAGCTTAGAGTGCCAGAAGCCAATCTGGTCACATAATTCAACCGTTCTGTTGAATCTAAATCAAGCCGACTTGACGTTTTCTAGAGCGGCCTCAACCGATGGCTGGAGAGACAGGAACTGCTCAAGCCGAACGAGCTTGACCGTCTGCGTAACGCGAGGGTTAGTTACGACTTGCAAAGTTCCTCCAGCAGTTTGCGTTTTCTTGACAAGCTGCACGAGAGCACCCAGCCCAGAGCTATCGACAAAGTCTATTTGAGATAGATCCAGAATAAAATTCTTTGGACCTTCCTCTACAAACTTGTCGAACACCTTGCGAAACGTTGGCTCTGAGAAGGCATCTAAAAGGCCGGCAAGGCGAAAAAGCTGGCAATTTTCCCTGACTTCGCGGGTGCCTCTTAAACTTACGGTCAGGGTTAGTGATTCAGGAATAAAAACCTCCTATACCAGATACTGTCTAACAATAATATTGCTTAATTCGAGGCTTCAGTATAAGTCAGGATGAGGCCGTCTGCAACCCAAAAATTAATCCCCTTGAGCTAATTCATTCCAAAGGCTGGTCGTCTGCCGGAGACTCAAATGATTTCCATCACCCAAAATCAAGTGATCGAGTACCGGAATTCCTAGAAGCTGCGCTCCTGCAAGAAGTTGACGAGTTAGAGAAATATCTTCTGGACTGGGTTCAACGTTCCCAGAGGGATGATTGTGAGCCACAATCACCCTCACCGCACCCTGACGAATCGCTTCCCGAAAAATGTCGCGAGGGTGAGCGAGAGTTTCTGTCGCCGTCCCGATTGTGATGACCCGAGTTCCCAGTAGCCGATGTTTGATGTCTAGTAGCAGTACCGCAAACCGCTCTTGAGATTGCCACATCAGGTCGTGGCTGAGGGTTGCTGCTGCCACAGCCGGATCATCAATCACGGTGCGTTCTGACGGGCGCACCTGCAAGACTCGTTTGCCAAGCTCGATCGCCGCCAAAATGGTGGTTGCTTTGGCTGGACCTACACCCGGAATTTGCATCAATTCTTGGGCATTTACATCTCTTAAGACCGCAAGAGAATCTCGCTGATCTTCCCCCAACTTTTGCAAAATGTACTGCCCTAAACCTACGGCTGAGAGGCGACCAGGACCTTGCCCCGTGCCTAGCAAAATGGCAATTAACTCGGCTGTAGAGAGAATTTTAGCTCCTTGCGTGAGCAGTCGTTCGCGAGGTCGCTCGGTGGCGGGCAGGTCTGCCACTCTAAGACTGTAGGTCATAGATGCACTTAGAAGGATGATAAAAAGGCTAGTACAACGCTTGCATTGGCGTTGGGCAGTCAGTTCTGCCGCATTCCTATCTATCCCAAATGAATCTTTACGCACTACATTTTCTAGTGCATGTCCAGGCACAGTTGACTAGCTGACCGTGAAGAAGATGATAAACTGCTACTGCTCAGCTACTTTTCCAGGTAGGTGTACTTATCGGTGTACTCGGCCAGGAGCGGCTGTACGATTTTTCTACTGCAACTAAAAATAGCCCAAGAACCTCTATTAGACCGATGTGAATGGCGGCTCTGTCGCTCTAGCAATTTAGAAATTTGATTTGCAAACCGTCTAAGGTGGAATAGGTGATTTTGGTTGTCGTAGGGAAAGCTATTGGGGATTAAGTTGTGCTGTTTGGTACAGCTTTATTTTGCTCCCCTGTGAGTAGTGGTTAATTTTGGTGGTTAAATTAAGCAATCTATGCCGGAGAATTCCTGGCTCGAAAACGACTCCTATAGCGAACTAGAGCCTATCAGCTCACTTTTAACTGACCTGACGGACTCAAAGCATGAGGCTTCTGCTACAAGCAATTCTTTACATCGAGGGTTGAAAGGTCGCAGGCGTAAGGCAGTTGTAGTCTTAACGCTCGTCTGGAGTGGTACTGTTGCACTTCACCTGGTTTCCTGGGGCTATTGGTTTGTCTTGGGCTTAACGACTCTAATGGGCATTCATGCTCTACGGATTTTGTTTGCCCGGCCGGTCGCTATGCCTGAGCCGCTTGCAGAAACTGACCCTGAAGCTTGTCCTTATGTTTCGCTGTTGGTCGCGGCGAAAAATGAGGAAGCGGTCGTGGTGCCATTGGTTAAAACGCTGTGCAATCTTGATTATCCGGACTGTCGCTATGACCTCTGGGTAATTGATGACAATAGCAGCGATCGCACTCCCATTTTGTTAGACCACTTGGCGGAGGAGTATCCTCAGCTTCGGGTGATTCATCGTTCTGCGAGCGCTGGGGGCGGTAAGTCTGGCGCACTAAACGAGGTTTATCCCATTACGAAAGGGGAGATCATCGCAGTATTTGATGCCGATGCTCAGGTACCGGGGGATTTGCTGCGGCGCGTTCTACCCATGTTTGAGCGCAAGAAGGTTGGAGCAGTGCAGGTCAGGAAGGCGATCGCCAATGCTTCGGCTAATTTTTGGACCCGTAATCAGGTTGCAGAAATGGCGCTGGATTCTTACCTTCAGCAGCAGCGATTAGCGATCGGCGGCATTGGAGAACTGCGCGGCAATGGCCAGTTTGTGCGACGAGAGGCACTTGATTGCTGCGGCGGCTGGAACGAAGAAACGATTACAGACGACCTGGATTTAACCTTCAAACTGCACCTGGACCAGTGGGATATTGATTTTCTGTCATTTCCACCCGTTGGAGAGGAAGGGGTAACCCGTCCACTGGGGCTGTGGCACCAGCGAAACCGATGGGCAGAGGGTGGCTATCAACGCTATTTGGACTATTGGCGGCTGATTTTATCGAACCGGATGGGAACTCGCAAGACCGTTGATTTATTCATGTTTTGGGTAACTCAATATGTCATGCCAACTGCCGCAGTGCCTGACTTTTTGATGGCGATCGCCCGCAATCGGGTGCCGATTTTTAGCCCTATCGCCAGCCTAACCATCGTGCTGTTTATTATCGGCATGGTCATAGGACTACGACGAACAGAACCTGATGGAAACGCCAGCAAGGTGACAGTTCAATCGCTCTTTCTGCTGTTTTTCCAGACATTGCAGGGCACAGTCTACATGTTCCACTGGCTACCCATCGTTGCTAGCATGACCTTCCGTGTTTCGCTGCGACGAAAACGTCTGAAGTGGGTAAAAACGATCCATCATGGCATCCATGAACATCGGCTAAACTTGCCCAAAAGCTAGTTAATTCCAATTCCAAGAAAACGAACTAGAGGCGGGAAGGTACCTTCCCGCCTCTAGTTCGTTTTTGCCGAAAAGGTATAAGCCCCTCTCTGGGCATACTAAACAGGCCAAATTATTGTTCTGTTACCAAGCTAAGAAAGGTCAGTAAAACCTTATGGATTTTCCCTTTATTCTGTTTTTCATTGTGCTGGCGATTGTTGGCGTCGCACTTTCTATTTATTTTGAGCGCCAGAGAACTAAAAAACTAGAAGCGATCGCCGCAGACCTAAACCTGGAGTTTTACAAGAACGGTCATGGACAAGTTATGGGGCTCGTTCATGACTTTCAACTCTTCTCTAGAGGCCGCAACCGACGAGTTAGGAATTTAATTCAGGGACAAGTTGAAGAAGCATTCGTTGCTATTTTTGACTACCTTTACACGACCGGGAGCGGAAAAAACTCGCACACTCATTCCCAAACGGTTATTTTGCTACGTTCTGATCGCTTGCAGATGCCCAAATTCTCGCTGTACCCTGAAAATCTGTTTCACAAAATGGGCGATTTCTTGGGCTATCACGACATCGATTTTACGAGCTATCCGGAATTTTCCAGCCGTTATCTACTGCGCGGCGAGGACGAGGCATCGATTCGCAAAGCCTTTCATTCTGAAGCAACTGCTTTCTATGAAGATAGCAGAGGGCTTTGTACTGAGGCGAGTGACTCACGGTTAATCTTTTACCGCGCTAGTGCTAAAGTTCCACTCGAAGAAATGCACTCATTTCTCTCAGTTGGGTTGAAAGTATTGCGACTGTTTACCAAATTTTAGTTGGGCTGACAGCCTGGAGCAGAGGAAGGAATTTCGTTATGAAGTTGAGCGATCGCCTCTGCTAAAGCAAAATCTAACGCTGTTAGTCCACCCGCATCATGAGTTATTAGAGTGACCGTAACTCGGTTGTAGGAAATTAGTAAGTCAGGATGATGACCTGCCGCTTCCGCAGGGTCTACCAAACGATTGACAAATGCGATCGCCTCCACAAAGCTACCAAGTTGGTAGGTGCAAACAAGCTGTTGATCACGAACTGTCCAACCTGGTAGCTGCTGTAGACGATTAGAAACTTCTGTCTCGCTCAAACGTACTAAAGGATTCAAGTTTTCAGCGTACGCTGAGCTAGCCAGCAGCACCAGGCTAGAAACTGCAATTAAAAGGATTCGATTTGCCCACTGCCGCAGTAGCATCATATTTAACTTCCCGCGTGAATCGTTGCGCGGCTGAGCCGCGCAACGATTCACGCTTCCAAAACAGTATTCATGTAGGAAGTCTATTACGTTAGGACTGGACTGACTGAAGCTATTAGCAAAAGGATGTAATCCTTTATTTCAGACTGACGCAGTTTATGCTCCTGAATTAGCTTTCTGAACTAACTTCTTTGAGAGACAAGCATCTGAAAAGATCAGTTCACAGGAAAGCTCATCGAGTCTAAAATTCGTCTCAAGTCCGAGTTGATAGAATCCAAACTAGCAGGTTGCCAACCTGCTCCTGCGGTTAAATAAAGCAAAAAAGTAATCAAGGCAGCTTGCAGTAGTTTTTTAATCACTGCATCTCCTTCCTATGCGTACCACTCTATAAAAGATACTTATTGAAGTGGTAGATTGAATCCTCCTTTCGTTGGATCGCTTCTCTAGGAAAGAAATCAAACAAAATTGGAGCGATCGCCCATTCCAACAATCCTTAGATTAGACTCCCTGCATTTCTAAGACTAAGGAGATTTCTAGCAAACAAGATACCTGTAGGGGCAGGTTTAGCATTAAAGCTGTCGGTCAATTGCAAAGATTTTGTCAAAACCTGCCCCTACCCAGGGGTAAATTTTTTCTCAGAAATCTCCTAAGATCTAGCTTGCTTAACCATTGCAATTAAAGTGTGGTGAGCATCTTCTGAATCTACAAGTTCATGGTCAAACACAACTCTGACTGGAAGAGTAGTGCCATTTACTTGGGCAGACAAATCCATGCCTTGAGCATCGATTTTGAGCATTTGTGCGGCTGTTGCTTGAGGAACATCGCCAAAAACTCTGGCATAAAGTGCCACTGCATCTGCATGGTCATCATTCATGTGCTTGCAAATGCGATCGCTAATTTCAGGAGAAAGGGCATCAGCCATACTTAAGCTTCCTACCAAATTTCAAGCTGTACAGTGCTTACTTTAAAGTTACTTCAATCTAAGCCAGTTTTAGGAACTGACGCTTTCCTCTTGGGAAACTTCAAATTTTGGTAGTCTCCAGATCAAATTTCAGAAGGGGTTGCTGACCTAAAGAGGCGGATTGGGATGTAAAAAGAAAACTGCCAGTCGAAACAGATTCAAGCCAATAAAGGCAATCAGCGCCACGCTGATAAAAATGTTGATTGCATTACGTAAAGTTTTCATTGCAAATCTTAATAAGTGCTATTGCAGGGTGTAGGGGCAGGGGCAGATTCCTTACCTCAAGTCTACTTCTCGCCCGTTACAGAAGTTTAACTTCAACTTATTGCAACAGTCCTACGGCATAACTTTGAAGTATCTTCACAGGATCTTAAATCTTACTTAATTGGCAAGACAAAAGACAAAACCGTAAAATAAGATACAGACAGAAAACAAATTTCGTTCATCTCCCAAGTTCCCCGCCTTCAGGTAGGGTTCTAGTAGAGACGGAAGTAGGGAGTTTTGTCCCGAAGGAACGCGCCTCATTCCGAGATTACAGGATTATCCTTTGCAGGAGGCGATCGTCATTATGAAACTTTCTTATCGCGGTGTCCGTTATGACAGTGTTTCTACCCCTATAAACATGGTTGAAAGTGAAGTTGTGGGCCACTACCGTGGACGCGGTTTTCACTTTGCCTATCCCAGACACATTCCCGTTCGACAACCTGTACTGGAGCTAAAGTATCGGGGTGTTGCCTACGAGACGAATGCAACTGGTGGAGCTGAATCCATTTCGCCAGCGATTCGTGCAGCAAAGGCAGCAGTTCGCGATGTCTTTCGTCCCAGTGGGATGGATCAGGCTCGTTCTGCAATTCGGACGCGGCAGGCAATTTTGAGCGAAGTTGCAAACGTTCATCGCCAAAACATTGAGCGCAGTTTGCAGCACCGAATTGAAGTTGCAAGGGAAAGAGGCGACCAAAACTTAGTCAACGTGCTTGAGCGCGAAATGCAGCAAATCTTTTAGAAGTCTTTTTCTACAGCTGCATTGGGTAGGACAAAAAAGGGAGGAGGGGTTGAGCCCTTCCTCCCTTTTTGGAATAACTCAGGGAATCAGCACGACGGGTAGGAGTAACTTAAAAATCCACGCCCCGCTTTAAGTCAATTCCCTTCTCGGCGTAGTGTTTGTGACAGTAGACTTCCGAGTGAATACTGGCGAGGTCAAAGTAAGCGGGCGGGTTCTTGCAGCGACCTGTGATGATCACTTCTGTGTCACGAGGTTTGCGTAGCAGTGCCTGAATAATTGGCTGTTGGGGCAGTAGTTCTAAATCGACAGTTGGGTTTAGCTCATCCAGAATAATAGTTTTGTAAAGTCCAGAGGCGATCGCCGCTCGCGCAATTTCCCAACCCCGCTCTGCTTCTACATAGTCAAGTTCTTGTTGCTGTCCGCGCCAGACGATCGCATCTCGACCACAGCGTTGGTGATCAACCAGGCTGGGATAACTTTGTTGGAGAGCAGCGATCGCTGCGTCTTCGGTGTAGCCCGTGCCGCCTTTAAGCCACTGCATAATCAGCACCCGATGGGATTTATCCTGGCTGATGCCCCGTCCGATCGCCTGAAGTGCTTTGCCCAAAGCGCTGGTAGACTTGCCTTTGCCTGCCCCCGTATAAATCTCGACCCCTTCAATCCCATGCTCTAGGGCAGACGGGTGGTGATGAGGCTTCATCTCAGAGTGCAGGTCGGCGACATCAAGCAAAGGCTGAGGCGCACCCCGCCCAGTGGCAATGATTTCCAGGTCTTCTGGTTTGCGCTTGAGGGTTTGCACGACTTCATCAATTGGTAGCAACCCCAGGTCTAGCACCGGATTGAGTTCGTCTAGTACAACAACCGAATAGAGACCCGAGGCGATCGCCCCTTTGGCTACATCCCAACCTCGCTGCGCTTCCATGCGGTCGAATCGGGTGATATCGTCTGCACCAAAAAATTCTGCTCTGCCCGTCCGTACCTGATCAATCAGGTGCGGAAAGCCACGCTGAAGCGCCTCGATCGCCGCATCTTCGTCATAGGTACAGCCTGGGCCTTTGAGAAATCGCAGCAGCAGTACGCGAGTTTGCCAGGATGTCCGGATGCCTAGGCCAATCGAGCGCAACACTACGCCTAGCGCTGCTTGAGATTTGCCCTTGCCTGCGCCGTCGTAAACGTGAATTTGACCCGTCATGCGCTCAGAGCGGGTTTGAGCGGTACGAATACCGATGCCTGTCCTCGTCATAGCTCTGGTGATGTGGCTCCGGGAAAGTGAATGGAAAGAAGGTGTAGACAGTGAACAAGTTTCACCTGTCTACTGTTGTCTGCGCTACTGATAGCGTTTTAGAGGCGAGCGCTCAAATTCTAAGACCCACCTATAGTGTCTCATGATTGCCTCATTATGACGGTTAACCTGCTAATGAGCAATTCCATACTGCTTCATACTCAAACATCCAATCCCATTTGCTCAAAGTGGAGTGGGATATAGCTTCCTTCTTCCAAAAGTTGAGTAAAGATTTCTCTTGATCTAGAATCTCCCAGCGTTTTTAAGGCTCGACCAGCAGCTAAGCGTATGGTTGGGTCTTGCTGTTGCTGAGCAAGTTGAAACAGAGGCTCTACAGCGCGAGAGGCTCCTAAAGTCCCTAGCATTTCAATGACTGTCAGTAGTGTTCTCCATTCATAGGATTGACAATTTATTTGCAGAGGAGTCTCTAGCTCAGTGAGAATCTGCTTACTCATATTGAAAGAGCCTAAAGGAATTTGTCGTAGAAAATTAAGCAATATCTCTACAGCTCTAGAATCTCCTAAACTTCCTAACAGCTTGATCTTGTCGAAATCCCAATATGAGGATTGCTGTATAACTTGGAATAGGAGATCAGTTACTTTTATATCCTCTGTGTCCTGTACAGATCTAACGCTGTCACTAATTCCATAACTAGCTAGCATTAAAGCCACATTATCTCGGATCTCAGAATCATTCCTTTTCATTAAATCCCACAAATATTGAACTGCCTCGATGGTGTCGATTCTGCGAATATTTGCGATTAGCGAGTAGTAAAGCATACCTTGCTCTGAAGGTGGCGCTTCGAGTGCGTCAGCTTTCTCGGATGGAGTTGAGGCACTGCGAAGTTGCAATAAAAATCGTTTAACTTCAGGCTCAAGCTCTTCAACTGCTTGAATTAGCAGAGACAACGCCTCTGAATGCGCATTTTAGCTAAAGCAGAATAGCCTTCCCCCTGCTCCTTGTAAGATAAATGCTGCGCTTGATTACTGAGAATTGCGGCAGCACTATTTAGGGTTGCCTCAGCTTTAGCAACACGGTGAGGCTGATGCTTAAACCAAATTCGATCTGCTCTAAGGTCATCCCAATCTAGGTAAGAGTAGTCATCTATAGAGTAAGCGCCTGCCTCGAAGCATTCGGCGATCGCCAGCATCATATCGGTCAAGCTATTGAACCTTAGCTCTAAGCCAACCTGTACAAAAAAAACGAAAATAGGTGCAGTTGCTTTAGATGCAATATCGCCTTGAATAACGTAATAATTACCACCTTCAGCGAATAGAGGGAACCAATAGGTTTCATTCTCTTTCACTTCTTCGTCTTCGAGAAGCAGTTGTCGAATTATTTCGTATTCAACGATCGCCTCCTCCAAGGACAGCATTTGGTACCCTGGCATGAATTCAACTTGGGGCGTTGGGTTGTACCTATCCTCTCTGCCATTGCGCCACTGATAAAGCTGATACACCTCCTCTGGCAAATGAAACGACAGGGTTTGAAGCTGTGTTTCGATCTGCTCGCGGGTGAGTCCGGGTTGGAGGGATTGGGCAACTGTCGGTGCTTTGACTTGCCAACAGTAAAGAATTCGCTCCAACGTCTGGACTAGGGGCAAAGCTTGAAGATCGGAGGCTGACATGGATTACTCCGTACTGGAGAGTTTGACCAGATTCTAGCGTCAGAAATTCTCTACAAAGGTTGTAAGAGACTTAACCCCTTATCTGAAGCGCGATTCTTACAACTTGTTGAGGTTTGCTATAGGATTTTAAAGACTTGGTCGAGTGGGGCTTCAATTTCTCGATTTTACTGATATCAATCTAGATAGAACGTGCCGTATCTGGGGCGGAGTGAGGGCTTAGATGTTTTCTGTGCTGCCGTTAAGAGCGATCGCATTTCAATGTTTGTTTCTGCTGCTGGCGATCGCCATTGAAGCAGCAGTTCTACATGAAGGACTAAAGCTGCCATACCGCAAAAGCGTGGAGTATGCAGCCTCGATCAATTTACTCTCGACTGCAATTGGCTGGCTGATCTTCTTTAGCATCGAGCCATTGGTTCCAACGAATCTGAAGTTTCAACTGATTAACTGCATTTTTTTTGATCAGTGGTCAAGCGGTATTGCAGCCTGGATCATTTTTGCGGGGTTTGTGACCTTTTTTATCAGCTTTTTAGTCAAACTTTCGGGGTTAGATTTGCTCAAGCTCTTGCTGCAAGACAAAGAGGAAAAACGGTCAGAGCAAGAAATTCAAGCTGACAAGTCCAAGCGCTATCAGAATACAATCCGTGCCAGAAAAAATGCTCGTGAAGGTCCAAGTCGGGCCAACGCCGTTCTCATTGCCAATGCCTTAAGCTATACGGCTATCCTGCTTGTCCTCTTCATTCGGATTATCGTACCTGCTGACATTCGCCTTTAACGTCACCCCTCTGGAGCCTCCCCTGTGCTGGAAGCAATCAAACGCTTTTTTGAGCAATTCTGGACGCAGTTCAAGCCGCCTCGCTCATTCTCCTGGCAAACTCTGATTTTTCTGAGTTTGTTTTCCTGGGGCATGTCGTTGTTGAACTCGGTTTTGACCGACACCGAGTTTGTGCAAGATTTTCTGGCAACGATGGGCTGGTTTTTTCTGACGCTGGGGGTGGGCTGGGCGTTAGCAGACTTCAAGATTGAGTTTTTGGGACTCAAAATTTATCCCGGGCCGTGGATTACAGGGGCATTGACCTGCACGTTTTTATTTGAAGGCTTGCGTGAAGAGTTTCCGGCATTGCCGTTTGTTAGCTGGCCACTGATCTCGGCGGCGATCGCTGCTGTGCCCAAGTTTCTAAAGCGCGGTCCCGAATTTAAAGTGCCTGATGCAAAGGGGCGACAAGAGCTAGTCATTTTGTTTCTAGTCAGCATTATCTTGAGCTGCTGGTTTAGCTTTCATTTTCTGTTGCAAGACTGGCTGGGTGACTATCCCAGCATTCTGGCAGATCGCTTTGACAGAAGTGCTTTTGTGATCAACACTGCTAGCCCAAGAGTCAGCGATTCTAGAGGCGTTCTGATTTTGAATCTGGCAGAGTCAATTGTCATCGATGAGTTAGAAGGTCGCTCTCTAGCGGAAACTGAACTTTGGCTATTTAATGTCCAATCGCGGGTTGCTGACATAGAAAAGCAGGTTTTGGACAGAATTTCTTTTCTGGAAGAAAATGTTTTGTGGAACCTGGAAGGCTCAGTTTCTGGAAATGCTCCACGCTATACGCTGAATTTGCAGGCAATTTGGCAAGGACCAAGTTCTCAAACAGGAGGCTATTTTTTGCAGAAGCCTTGCTCAATTACCCAGCAGCCTGTGCGAAATCCACCCGCAGCTTCTCCGCCTACTGTGAGTCAGATTGAATGTAATCCAATTAGTGATTTGATTCCGCTTAACCCTATTACAGCGTCGTCTCAAGGGAGTTAGAAGGAGAAAGTTGGTGAGTCTGGGTCGAATTCTGGTCGTCGCTATCAATGTGTTTCGTGAAGTGATTCGCGATCGCGTCCTCTATTTAATTGGTGTGTTTGCGCTGCTGTTTGTCGCGGCGGCAGCACTTTTGCCAGAGGTGGCTGCTGGTACGGAAGACAAAATTTTGCAAGATTTGGGATTAGCGGCGATCGCCCTGCTCAGTCTGGTGATCGCTGTATTTGTCGGCACCGGGTTAGTGAACAAAGAGATTGAAAAGCGCACTGTCTTTGTTTTAATTGCTAAACCCATCAGCCGAGTTGAATTTATCATCGGCAAGCATTTAGGACTGACGATGGTGCTGGCAGTGTTAGTGTCCGCAATGACGCTGATTTACCTGGCAGTTTTAGGTTTTTATCAGGTGCCTTATCCGCTTAGCAGTACGCTCTTGGCGGCGGTTTACCTGCTACTGGAGCTGTCTCTGATTATTGCAGTAGCGATTTTGTTTGGTGTGTTTACCAGTTCTTTATTGGCAACGCTGCTAACCTTTGCCGTGTATTTGATGGGTCACTTTAGCCGAGATCTGGTGGCACTTGGAAATTTGTCTGAAAATCCCAGTATTCAACGGGTGACGCAAGCGCTTTACCTGATTTTACCTGACCTGTCTCGACTAGATTTGAAGAATCAGGCAGTCTACGGCAGTGCAGCTTTACCTGTGCCCCTAGATTTGCTGGGCCACGCCGCCTACGGTTTACTTTATACCGTGCTGCTTTTGGCGATCGCCAGTCTTTTATTTTCTCGTCGAGAGTTTTAGAAAGCTTTAATTTCGCCCGTAAGCAGCTTAATCAGAGGCAAATTTCTGTAAGCTTTTGATGAGCGAGTTTCACTGTTCGGGCTGAGGCTATGGTGATCGATTAGACTCGCAGCAGGGTGAATTGTGCCATGTCAACGTTGCACATCCCAGCCTGAGACTATGAACCAGCATTCAAACCTGTCAGCCCCTAAGCCGTCTGCACCTCATGGGCAAGCTCCTAGTACAGAACTACCTAATCCTAAAGACCAGCTTGAGACACAGCTGTGGCTGGAGCGTCACAGCAACCAGCTAACTCAGCAGATTAACAATCAGCTTTTACGCTTGTTGTCTCGCGATCGCTCGCTTCAATCGGGGCAAAAGGACATGATTGCGGCTGAGCTTTTTCACATTGTCGTGAATGAGCTAAGAGCTGCTCTAGGAAATGGCGTTGTGGCGATCGCGCTGCCCTGGCATGATCCTGATTCGCGGTTTGACACCACTCCTTCCCCTTCAACAACCGTTTTTCAGGTTTGTCATGTTGCCCCGCTAGAGTCTCGTCGTCATAGCCAACCGGCAAATGCATCCTGGCTCCAAGGGCTACAGGCACGGCTCAGTCCAGGAGAAACGTTGTTTCTCCAAGATTTTCAGCAGGGGTCATCTGACTGGCAGACTGCCTGGAAGATTCAAACGAGTCGCGGCTTAGTGGGTTGGTTGATTGTCTCCCCTGCCACTCTGCCAGACGCCCCTCTGCTGCACCAAGCCTGGTTGGACTTAATCGAGCGAGTCGTCCAACAATGTGCGATCGCCATCAGCCAAATTCAACTGCTGCAACTGGACTGCCCTCAGTGTCACAAACTAGAAAACCGGATTCGAGAGCTAGAAAGGATCAATCAGCTTAAAAGCGAGTTTTTAGCCAGCACCAGCCATGAAATTCGTACACCACTCAACTCCATGTTGGGGTTTGTGCAGTTGCTTCACCAAAACCACAGTTCTGACCTGACTGCCCATCAAGACTACTTAAATACCATTCTCAGCAGCGGTCAGTATCTCTTGGCGCTAGTCAACGACATCCTTGACCTATCAAAAGTCGAGGCAGATCGGCTTGATCTGCAAAGGGAAACGGTTCACGTTCCAGATCTGTGCCATAACCTGATGACCTTGATTGCAGAGAAAGCCCATGCAAAAGGGCTACAACTTCGGATAGATCTTGATTCCAGCGTTACAACTTTTGTTGCAGACCCACTGCGTCTGAAGCAAATGCTGTTGAATCTGCTGTCTAACGCGGTGAAATTTACCCCATCTGGAACCGTCGGCTTAAGAGTAAATCTGGTTGGGGTGTTTCTACATTTCAGCGTTTGGGATACGGGTGCAGGCATAAGCAAAGAGCAGCAGGCAAAGCTGTTTCGACCCTATACCCATCTCAATGAAGTCGTAGGAACGCATGAAGGAACGGGTTTGGGGTTAGCAGTGAGCCAAAAGCTCGCACAACTTCATGGTGGGCGGATCGAAGTTCACTCTGAACTGAATCACGGTTCTCAATTTACATTAGTGTTGCCGCTGACCCCAGCGGTGGGCGATCGCCAATCGCCTCCAGAAACCCCAACACCGGAAATTTCCCGACCGACCCCGCCTTCTATTCCCAGTCCTCGACCAACCTCAAACCCCAGTGACGCAACCCATCGCCCGACTGTACCCATTAGCCCTAGCAGCAGAACTCCTCCTCCAACCTTGGGCAAGCCGATTTTAGTCGTGGAAGACAATGTGTCGAGTGCCAGACTTATCCTGACTTATCTAGCAAAGCTGGGCTACCAGGTGCTTTGGGCAAAAAATCCAGAAGAATTTTGGGTTTGCTTGAAAAATACGCTGCCTGCTCTGATCCTGATGGATGTCGGATTGCCTGATGTAGACGGACTTACGCTCATCAAGCAGCTTCGGGCTAACCCCAAGTATAAGTCGATTCCCGTTGTGGTACAGACTGCAATGGTGATGGCGGGCGATCGCGAGACCTGTCTGCAAGCCGGAGCCGCAGCATATTTACCTAAACCTGTAGCGTTGGATGTGTTGGCGCGTCTAGTGGCAAACTACAGCAGTCCTAAAACCAAATCATGAACAGGTACTTTGCAGAATAGCGCCTCCTATCTATTCAGCAAAATCCGTCACACTAGAACAGATGCATTCGTCTAGCTGTGGTGCAAAGCTCCAATCCATACAAATCCGAACACTCCAAACCTGAACAACCCAAAGAATACGATGTTGTGTTGGGCGGACAAAATCCACCTCCGGTTAGCGGTGCAGTTTTAGGCGGCTTGGTAGGAATCCAGCGGCGACTGTCCAGCAGTTTGACCGAGGAACGGATAGGAGCGATCGCCCAACTGTCTCAACACGGTCAGACAGGCTTAAATCTGCTCATCCAGGCACTTCAAGATCAGTCCACTCAGGTACAAAGGGCCGCCTATGCACTGCTGCGCCAACGCCAAGAACCAGCCGTAAAAAACGCCTTACGCCATTACGATACTTATCCATTATTTGAATGCCTTTATCCACTCACAGGTCATGCAGGTGGCATTACTGCCGTTGCCCTCAGCCCTGATGGGCAAATCGCTATTAGCGGCAGCCGTGATGCAACCCTAAGAGTTTGGGATTTGCAGGCGAGGGAGGAAGTGATGCAGGTCATAGAACCAAGTTTTGTGTATGCGATCGCCATCACTCCCGACAGCCGCATGTTCGTGATCAAAACTAGAGAACGGGTCTTCAAAGCTTGGGACATGCGAACTGGACAGCAAATCGACGCAGATGACCTACCCACTCGCAGCATTTCATCCGTCACCGTTAGCCCCACCCGCCACCGCACCACCCAACACCTGATCAGCGGCAGCCAAAACACGATCAAGATCTGGAATCTTAAAACGGGGCGAGAAGTCTGCATCCTCAGAGGACACACCAGCCTAGTGACAGCAGTGGCGATCGCCCCCAAGCGGCAAATTCTCCTGAGCGGCAGCGAAGATAAAACCCTGCGAGTCTGGGGAATAAGCTAAGAAAGAAGCAGGTAGAGTTTTTCTAAAAGATAGTTTCTTCTGCTCATATCTCTAAATTTGGCAGCGATCGCCCTATGACCAGCAGTTTCAATCAACCTCAAAACCATGATGCTGTCCTGGGCGGTCAGGGTGTAACTCCGGCAAGCGGTGTTGTTTTAGGTGGATTTGAAGGGGTGAAGCGACGATTAGCTAGCCCAGTGTCCGAGCATCGCCTGGAAGCTCTCCCGGAATCCCTTAAGTATGGACAAAAGGGACTGTTTTTAGTAGTTCGAGCGTTGAATGATCCTTCTATTGAGGTTCAGCAGGAAGCCTATCAGCTGTTGCAGGATAGACCAGAGCCACGAGTGCAGCAGGCAGTGCAGCAGTTTTATCAGCGATCGCACTACACTCGACTGGAGCACGTCTTGTCTCAAGGCAAATGGCAGGAGGCAGATCAGGAGACGAAACTTGCCTTGTTTAAAGCCTGTGGGCTAACGCTGACCGATCAGTTTCCCAGCTACCGGATTGATGACATTCCCTGTGAAGACTTGAAAATTATCGATCGGCTTTGGCGCAAACACAGTGGCGATCGCTTTGGCTTCAGCGTTCAGGCATCGATTTGGCAACCGCTACAAAACCTGCTGTGGGACAAAACTGAGGTCTGGAATAGATTTGGGGGTCGGGTCGGTTGGCGTACCACCAGCTTTTTAATAGACCGCCGATGGAAGCGCTACGACGAAATTACTTTTTCGCTCAGTGCCCCCGTCGGACATTTGCCGTTCCTGGGAGACAAGTTTGGCATTTTTACCATGGAAGCGATCGCCGATCGCCTGAGCGTCTGCCAAATTGATTGAAGTGGGGCGATCGCCCAAAACCGCACCAGCACAGTAATGCACTAAAGAATTTAAGCGATCGCCTACTGCTCTGGATCAATCAAACCAATCTGAAAGTGTGTTTGTTCTAAAAGAACCATATAGACTAGTAGGAAATTAATCTGTTCGGGTCTAGAATCAGCAGTTTTACATGTTTGTGTCTGAGAGTCCTTGCTTGAGCTTGGCGATCGCCCGCCTGAAGGCTGCTGAGCCTGAGCATTATGCGATTTGGGTTTTACAAGCGCCTTTTCCAGGAGGGTATGTTCATCACGACTGCATGTGGTCTGGCGAACTTACTCAAACCTGGCAGGCTTGGCAAGGATTGTTTTCGCTACGTGGGCTACCCGATGTCCCTCGAATTTCTCCGGCTCAGCTGCCCCAGTCTGCTCCGTCATTGACTCCCATGATGGCAACGCCATCTTCCTCCACACAAGGAACCAGCTACAGCAGCCGGTTAATGCAACATTTAGGGATTAGCCTATGGCGCTGGCTGTTTGACGGTCCGATTCAAAGTAGCCTCGACCAGAGCCAAGGAATCGCCATCGGACAGGGAAATCCCCTGCGACTGCGACTAGAGATTCGTGACCCCGACCTGATCGAGCTTCCCTGGGAAATTATGCAGCCGCAGCCTGGAAAGCAGGCCATTTCCCTCAGCCAACAGATCTTATTTAGCCGCACCACCAGCGACGTAGACCCGCTTCCTTCCCTGCGTCCAGAGCAAGCACTCAAGATTTTGCTGGTTTTAGGGCAGGATGCAGATCCATCTGCCTCAAGCAGTTCAGCCCGTTCAGGCTCACTGGGACAGCCAGCCCTAAAACTGCAGCAAGAGGCAGAGGCGCTGTCAAAAATCCTGGAGTCATCGGGAGAGGTAGACGCAAGTGATGGGTTTACCATGCCTGTGCCCTGCGAGGTGACTACACTCTTACAGCCCACTGCAGCGGCTCTGATTGATCATTTGGAAACAGAAACCTACAACGTCTTGTTTTACTCTGGACACGGGATACCCGCTCCAGATGGAGGTTTACTGTTTTTGCGCTCTGATGCCACCCTAAATGGAACAGAACTGGCTCAAGTGTTAACTCGCTGCCACGTCAAGCTGGCGGTGTTCAATGCCTGTTGGGGGGCACAGCCCGACCAGCAGAGTCAGCAGGCGATTCCCCGCAGCAGCCTGGCGGAGGTGCTGATTCATCATGGCGTTCCGGCGGTGTTGGCCATGCGTGACTCGATCGCCGATCGGGAAGCACTCAGCTTTATTCAGGCATTTGCCCGATCGCTAGCTGAACGAGCACCGATTGACGAGGCTATGGCGATCGCTCGACAGCACCTGCTGACCCTTTACAAATTCAACCAGCCCGCCTGGACGTTGCCCGTCCTCTACATGCATCCAGAGTTTAACGGCGAGTTAATCAAGCCATTAGCCGAAAACGTCACCGAAATCCCCGACCATTCCCCTAGTTGGATTGGACGGCAGACACCCGAAGCATCTTTGCGCTCATTAGCAGCTCCCAGCCGAGTTTGGCGCATTCACGGTGGCAGAATGCGAATTGGCAGTCAGGATGGCAACGATCTGGTGCTGCGAGGTGAACCTGGAGTTTCCCGTAAGCATGCTGAGATTTTCTACCGAGATGCTTTCCTGGAGGGCACTGCAGAGCCAACCTACTTCCTCCGAGATTTTTCTCGCTTTGGCACGCTGGTGCTGGATGCCAACGGCTGGCACAAGATTCACCATCAGGAAGTTCCTTTGAAATCAAAGACTCAGCTCAAGTTTGGCAGTTCTCAAAGTCAAGCTTTAGAGTTTTCGATCGAAGATCCTTTTGCCGCCCGATAAATCTCAGCCAATTGGCTGAGATTTTAGCCAATTACGGAACAGTCCCACTCCCCCTTGTAGATATCGGTGTTCAGATCTGGTTAGCTATTGCATTCAGGAGCAACTCATGGCAAACGATCAGGCTCGTCCCCACTCCTCATCTTTTCATGCCCAAGCAGAGCGAGAGCTACTGCAGCTCATTTTGCAGTCAGAAGCTTCCTACCCCTGGAATCCAGCCGAACCAAGTGCAGAAGCTTACTTTGCTGAGCTTGAGCAGGAAGTGGAGGCAAGTTGGTCGGCTGTCGAACTGGCAGCTCAAGGGCAAGCACTGTCCAACAAGCTAGAGCAGCTTTGGGAAACTGTTTTACCGACCACAATTCAGGAAACAGCTGCTGAGTCACTCAGTACAGACCTATTTGGACAGTTTTCGGCTCAGGTGCCTAAAGCTTTGTTAGATAGAATTATTGGTCGCGCGAACCAGATTATTGCAACCAATCTTTCCCTGGCTGATCAGTTGGTGCAGTGCGTGCAAGAGCTTTTACCCGACTGGGGTGAAGATGATCTCCAGGTGCTTGCCCGCCCATTTGCTTATGCGATGCGAGGTGCAGAAACAGAAATGTTAGAAGCTGCTCTACGCTCAGTTCGTTGTGCAGCCTGGACAGAGCTATCAGGAATTGAGCAAGCCCGCCTAAGTCTAGCCATTGCTCGCTATGCGATCGCCCAGCTTCCTAGCCCCTCTATACAAGAGTAGCTACACAAAAAATTATCAAAACTCCGTTCCAAACTCATGATTCTTTGCCAAGACGAAAGAATCATGCCTGTACAGGATTGCTTAATCCCCCATCTCCCACTCCGGGATCTGCCTTGTACACTGATTTTCTGATCGCTCTTAGAACACCGCATTTCGCCCCTCAAATCTCCCGTTTTGGAGGACTTTGAGCAGTAACGACAAGTCCCTAGAATAGGGCGTTTGAGGGGTATAGAAGTTGGTATGTATGCTGCAAATTAAGGAAGTCGTGAGAAGCGAGTCGCAAAGTTTTGCGATCGCGTCGGAGACAAAGTTCTGGCTTTCAAGATTGCCGCAGCCAAAAACGCGTAGGACATTACCCCTACCAGCGTCAAGATCAGCAAATTCAACACTCCTGTTGCATTCCACAATGCGTGAAGGGCAGAGGCAGTGAGATAGCCGACACCCAAAATTTGCCAGCGCTTTGAAGGCTTGAGAATACTTAGCCCAATAAAATAGCCAAAGTAGCCGCTGTAAGCCATGTGCCCTGCAACAGAACCAAGAATGCGAGGAATCAATAGCTGAATCGCGTACACTTCAGCCAGACCGTCTCCAAACTGAATTGACACCTGATTCACAATTCCCGGAACGTATTGACCCAAGGTCTCCAAGATTGTGAAACCTGCTGCTGAGGCTGCTCCCAGCAGAATGCCGTCCAGAGGCTCCCAAACACCAATGCGTTCTCGTTGGGGCGATCGCAGTCGATTTCCCCAGGCATAGGCCACGAATATTGGAATCGCCTTCAGCAACTCCTCCATCAAGCCAGCTCCAAAGAACATCCTGATTAGCAGGACTGGAAAGCTAATTGACTCAATGTCCTCCGGCACATTACCTGGAAGCACACCGCGAAACACAAAAATAAAAACATTCAACACCGGGCTAAGCAACAGCAGCATCGTCAGAATAGCCGACCCTACTAGCAGCCACCAAGGTTTGTGTTTGCCGCAAAGCTGGTAGATAAAGTAGTACGCACCACCTGCTAACAGCAGCGCCAGCAGCAGATTAAACAGAATCGTGTTGCCAATCGAGGCAAACATCAACACCACGGCGCAAACGATAATGCTGCCCGGTATCAGGTATGCTTTGCGAGTCAAATCTCGCCCCGTTGAAACAATCGGAAAAAGCTGACTCAATGTAACGCCATCAGCCGCCGGGGTCGCATTCAGACCCGCCTGTGTATCAGGGCGAGCTGTGGCTGAATAGGCTCCCGGAAAGACAACTGGTTGAGGAATTGGGGGAAAGTCTGCGGTAGGGCTTCCTTCTATTACCTGGTACTCGAAAATAAACTGAGCCCCATTTTGACCCAGCACGATGCGATCGCCCTCTCGCAAGGTACGACATCCCTGTAATCTTTGCCCATTTAAGTAAGTGCCATTAGCGCTACCCAGATCGCAAAGCTGCCAGCTTAGCGGTTGCCCAGATACCTGATTTGGAGCAATGTGAACCTTGGCATGTTGACGGGAAACACTGCTATAAGACAAAGAGTCCAGAACAATCTGACAACGCGGATCGCGCCCAATTAGAACTTCTGAAGTAGGAGAGAGAAAATGTAAAAGGGAATTGGCTTCGGGTTGACTGGTGGAAACCTGTCGAAGAACTGCCTTTCGAGAAGATTGTCCCGTCATCAGTGAAGATGTTGCGCTAGGGAGGACGTAGGAGTCAAATATCCTGCCTTAACTATAAGCTCAACACCCTGCGAATTTTGACAGCATTTTCCGATCATTTCGGGGTAGCTACTGGTTTGCTCTTGCATCCCGAACTGCAGCATAAAACAGCAGCCCTACCGCGGGAGTGCTCAAGGCCAGGATGATGCTCGTCAACAGCGTACCCAGTTGAGGAGTGCCAGAAGAAAGTTCAAAAATTGAACCGACGGCAGCGATCGCTGCAACACAGGAACCGCCCAGAAACACACTACTTTTTGGGGTCATTTTTGCTCCGTTGCTTCTGCTCACCCAACTTCGTTAATTTAGCAGAAAACGGACTAGCTCACAGACTTAACGGCCTGAGTCGAAAATCCGTGCTTGGCGAGTTCTTGATTGAGCAACAGAGCATTATCCACGCGGTCGACAAACATTACCCCATTCAGGTGATCCATCTCGTGCTGAATTACCCGCGACAGCAGACCCTTTGCGGTTAGTTTCTGGGGCCGTCCATTCTCGTCTTTGTAGGAAACCTCGATCACTTCAGGTCGAGTCACGTCTAGAAAGACACCTGGAATGCTGAGGCAGCCTTCTTGAACAACACAAACGTCTCGGCTTTGCTGCTTGACAGTTGGATTAATCAAGATCAAAGGCGGCGTGGTGGGGTTGTCTAACTCGCAGTCGATCACGATCAGTTGCTTATGAACTCCAACCTGGGGAGCTGCCAGACCAATGCCATCTTCGCTGTACATGGTTTGCAGCATCTCTTTGGCTAACTGGCGCACTTCATCGTCAACCTTGTTAATGCGCTTGGCGGGTTGACGCAAGACGCGATCGCCCAAGTAGTGCAGTTGAAGGGGCGGCTTTGCTAGCTTTTTCTTTTCAACCAGAATTTGAGAGGTCATGAAACCGTAACCTATTACAAATAGTGAATTTCTCTAACTCCATCATAATGAATCATGCCCATTCCAGGGTGGATACGTGCAAAGCTCTTAATCTTTTGCTCAACTGATTAGTTTCCCCTGCGATTCCTTTGGTCCTCCAGATACCTCGAATTTTACTAACCCAGATACCTCCCTTTTATGAATCCAGCTTCAACGCAACCAGAATCCTGGCAAGATAGAGTCAGTGACTCTATTTGGGGTTGAGCATGACTTGGCAAAAACTGACAGCTTTTTTGCTGTCTCTGATGCTTTGGGGTTGGAGTCTTCCGGCTCAGGCAGACTGGACGATGCCGATGTCCTTTAGTAATGCAGAGCTAAAAGGGCGAGATTTTTCAGGGCAGAGCCTACAGGCATCGGAATTTTCTAACGCAAATTTGGAGTTCACTAACTTCAGCGATGCAGATATTCGAGGAGCCGTGTTTAGCGCGTCGGTCATGACTAAAGCTATTCTGCACGGCGCAGATTTGACCAATGCAATGGCAGATCAGGTAAACTTTTCGGGAGCCGATTTGAGCGATGCAGTTTTTACCGAAGCCATTTTGCTGCGATCGACGTTCGAGGATGTGGATATTGCCGGAGCCGATTTTAGCTACGCCATTTTGGACGGGGCACAGGTGAAGGAGTTATGTGCACGGGCTAGCGGCACAAATCCCAAAACAGGTATCGATACACGTGAATCTTTAGGTTGCCCTTGACTATGCGGGTTGGTGTAATTGGTGGCGGTCAGCTCGCCTGGATGATGGCAGATGCGGCGCGATCGCTAGCAGTCGATTTAGTTGTGCAAACTCCTGAGGCGAGTGATCCGGCAGTGGCGATCGCCACCGAGACGATTCTTGCCCCGATTGACGATGCTGCTGCGACAGCCCAGCTTGCTGCCCAGTGTGACGTGATCACGTTTGAGAATGAGTTTATTGACCTGGAAGCCCTGACCCATCTAGAAAAGCAGGGCATTCGTTTTTATCCTCAACTCACAGCCCTGGCTCCGCTGCTGGATAAGTATCATCAGCGCTGCTATTTGCGGGACATTGGGCTACCCACTCCTGAATTCTCAACTTTAGAAGCCGCAGATACCCTGTCTGCCAGATGGCTCAGCTATCCCATTGTTTTGAAGGCGCGTCGCCACGGCTATGACGGACAGGGAACGTTTGTTCTCAAGGATCGGGCAGATTTAGAGAAAATTCTGGCGAACTCGGCAAGGCAAGCCTGGTTGGTCGAAGAATTTGTGCCCTTTGAGCGTGAACTGGCAATTATGGCGGCACGTAGCACGACAGGTGAGATCGTCACCTACCCAGTTGTGGAAACTCAGCAGGAAGCACAGGTTTGTCATCGAGTATTTGTGACTTCTGATTTGGCGACAGTAGAGGAGGAAGTGGAGGCGATCGCCCACACCTTACTCACTCAACTCAATGTTGTCGGCATATTTGGCATTGAACTGTTTCTAACTTGTGACGGCAAAGTGCTGGTCAACGAGATTGCACCTCGCACTCACAACTCCGGCCATTACACTTTAGATGCCTGCGTCACGTCTCAGTTTGAGCAACATCTTCGTGCAGTGTGTGGTTTGCCATTGGGCAATCCGGCCCTGCGGACTGAGGCGGCTGTCATGGTGAATTTGTTGGGCTACGAGCATTCCCAAAGTGAGTACTTAGAGAAACGCCAGCAGTTATCGCAAATTCCCCAGGCTCAGGTGCATTGGTATGGCAAAACGGAATCTCGACCGGGGCGTAAGTTGGGACATGTGACTGTGTTGATGGATATTAGCGATGCAGCTAAGCAGCGATCGCAAGCCACAGAAATTGCCCAAACTATCGAGTCAATCTGGTATCAAACGTGATGATCTGGGCGATCGCCCCTGCACTGAAACTCTGCACTGAAACAAAGCCTTTACGTTCAAAAACATCTCATTAACAGACTCGTTAGTCAGGTAGCAATAAAATCCCCGACTTCTCTACGAAGCCGGGGATATGCGTCCCTTGCTAAGTAAAGAGTAGAGTTATTTCACAAGCCCCGAGCGAAGCGCACGAACCGCTAACTGAGTGCGATCATCAGCACAGAGCTTGTTCAAAATATTCCGTACATGAGTTTTGACTGTTCCAACAGTGATGTAGAGTCGTTCAGCAATTTTGGCATTGCTGCATCCGTCTACAATCAACTCCAAAACTTCCAATTCTCGCTCTGTTAATGGGTATGCCTGAACAACCTGATCATACTCATTGTCCATTGCTTTAATGGCGATCGTGCCAGATTCAGCTTTAGAAAAAGCCTCAGCCTGCGCTTCACGGGTCTGTCGCAGGACAACACGAGCAACAGATGGATCAATCCAAGAATCACCCTGAGAGGTTACTCGAATAGCTTCTACCAGATCATTGATGCTGATATCCTTCATGCAGTAAGAGTCTGCCCCAGCCGCAAAAGCAGACATGACGACTTCTTCATCGTCCTGCATTGTCATAATTAAAACTTTCGTTTCAGGCACATCACCTGCGGGAGGAATGCTCTTGAGGCGCTGAGTTAATTCGATCCCATCCATTCCGGGTAAACCAACATCTACAATAGCAACGTCGGTAGGAGTGATTTTAAGAAGTTCAAGCGCAGATAAAGCATTACTTGCTTCACCAACTACCGCAATTTGGTCTCGCTGCTGTAGTGCTGTGCGAATACCAACGCGAGTTAAAGTATGGTCTTCCACTAGGGCTACACGGATCGTGTTCATCTCTAACCTTTCGACTTTCTAGAACGAGGAGGACTTTAAGCAAGCACTTTGGGATGGATATGCAATGGATAATAATATTTCAACAGTTTTACCTGCAGAAATACTAGACGATTTACCTAATCTTTTCGGTCTATCAAGAGAAGGAGGCTGTAGGCGTATATAGGTATTTCGTTGGGAATAGTTTAAGCAAATTTGAGCCTATTGCTGATTTATTTCTATGCTCAACCTGATCTACATTCTTTACCAAATGGGGGTTGTAGAGCTTTAAGCTCGATTTAATGTACTTAATCGTACATAGCAAAGTATTACGCTAAAAAATCTTATGTTAAATCCGTTTACATTCAGACCTTAGATTTGATGAAAGAAGGAATTTAGTTTGCTTGATCTAAGTACCTCTACACAAAAATGGTAGTAAATGTGACGTAGACGACTGTCAATTAGTCGAAAAGTCGAAAAATATCCAGAATAAATGTAGGATTTATCCTACAGAAATAAAAATCTGTAGAGGCAAAATTCTTTCGATCAATTTCTCAACAATTTTTTTCTACACAGAAGGTTCGTGAACTTTTGAGTTAATAGAACTTCTGTTAGAAGATATGTATTTTGAAAGAGATCTAAAAGACAATAGACCTATCTAAAGGATGAACTCATAAAAACTCAAATATTTAGGCAGTAGCAGTAACAGCTACCATATTGGGCTTCTTTTTAAGGCTGAGCAATTTGAGTAGTTCTAGCGTGAAGCGTGCTGTTAAGTATCAGCTTCGGACTTTTCAGAAGCACTTTAATAGGACAAATCTTGGACAAAAGATTGCCCCTCTATCTATCAATCGCGATTGCACTCTACTACTCCGATGCTTTTTCATCCAAAAGGATACCGCTTTGGGCAACCAGCTTGGGGTAAATCAGCACAAAGAACACCATCCAAGTTATTACAGGAATAGCAACCAGCGCAGTCAGCCACCAGAGTCGCAGCAGCAGCCAGCTACCGCTGATCAGGGTGATGCCTGTCAAAATGATTGACCAGGGCTGACACCACCAGGGTTTGTAATCCCAGACGTTGAGTGATTTGGAATCGGGTTGAGTCGTCATGTGGAGTCCTGGGTTATTGACGTAAAGTGCAACTGGGAAGCTTTTGTAGAGATTTTACCTTCGTAAGGGCAAACGGGTGTTCACCCTTACTCAAGCGTTGCCAACCTACTAGTTAGTCGTAAGGAAGGGTAGGGCGATCGCAGCCACTTCTGCGGCATATTCTTCGTGCAGTCCTAAGGAGCCGGGAAGCCGTTGGGATTGCACGTTGGGCTGCGCTGCGATCACCTCCATTTCTGCCTTTGAGCCTGGAGGTGCCTGTTCGCTGATGACCAACATCAACGGCACTGAGAGGGATTGAAAGTTTTGCAGAAATTCGTCGCGGTTTTGAGCAGGGTCGAGGGTACCTGTGACAAAGGCAGCTGGAGCGAAGCGGGCACCGGGTCGTTGGGTAATCCGGTATTTCTGCTGAATGAATTCGGGCGTGAGTTTCTCAATATTGGTATAGACGTGACGACGATACATCAAATTGAGAAAGGAGGGCACCGTATTGAGCTTATAAAGCGCTTGTCCCAGCAGGGGCGATCGCACCGTTTCCCGCACCACACCTGCAACCTGCTGATTTGCACCCATCGTCGGCAACGGTCCGCGCCAGGTTGGAGCCACCAACACAATCTTTGACCAGACTGCGGGCTGCATCGAAGCCAACTGCATCACATAGCCCGCTGCATGTCCGGCAGCAATCACTGCTACGGGCGTGTCAAATTGGCTGCGGACAAAATCTTGCAAAAGTTGGTGATAAACCGGTGAGCGGTAGTCGATGGACGGTCGGTCAGATTCTCCAAAACCGAGCCAATCCATCGCCCAGACTTGAAATTGAGTAGACAGCCGCTCTGCTAAACCTCGCATTTCGGAACGGGTAGACACGGTGCTAAAAGCAGGCAGCAGCAAAACAGGACTTCCCTGTCCTAACGTCTCGTAGACAACCGTGTGGGCTTGCTGCTTCCAATTCCACACAAACTCGTGGGGAGTACCGCCAATTCCGGCAGGGTTAGTGGGGTTGAGAGGAGGGGCGATCGCATTCATAAAAAAACTCCCAATCTTACAAAATTCTTGGTAAAGACCTGATGAATCGCATTCTACAAGTAGGCTTCATGAGTAACAGATGCTTTGAGCATAGGACGCGATGAATCGCTGTCTTAACAAGCAGGTTTCATTCTGAATCAATTGCTCAACTTTCCTAATCCTACGCAGCCTGAACTAAGACGTTTCTGAAAGAAATGCACAAATCGGCAATAAATTGTTCAATTTGTAGACAGATTTCTTTGCTAGCGATACATAAAATTTGCTTATCACGTTCTACATAATAAAGACAATCATTATCATGATATTTCTCGCTTCCGTTTTTGGAGGTCTTTGTAATGCATCTACCCACTCAGACTGATATAGTCATCATCGGGGCTGGACCTCACGCTCTCACCCTGGCAACACATTTGCTGCAAAAGCGATCGCAAATGCAGGAAAAGATCGTTGTGCTTGATCCAAACGGGTTTTGGATGCATCAGTGGCAGCGTTTGTTTTCAATGCTGGAAATTTCGCATTTGCGATCGCCTGCCATTCACCAGCCCGACCCCAACCCTTACGCGCTGCGTCAGTTTGCAAAACATCGACTCGACGAGTTGTTTTCACCACACGACCTACCAGGCGCAAAACTGTTTCAAGATTTTTGCCAAACCCTCGTTTACCGCTGGCAGCTACAGCAGCAGGTGCATCGCGCTCTAGTCCAGCGAATCACGCCGATCATGCAAGATCGTCCTTGCCTCAGCATTGCTCTGGCTAGCGGCAAATCGTTAGTGGCTCAGCGGGTCGTGCTGGCAATGGGTGGCGGAATGCTCAATTTTCCAGCCTGGGTGAATAAAGTTTCAACCCCCTACCCAAAACACAGACTTTGCCATTCCCACGAGGTTGATTTGCGCCAGTTGCGCTTGCGGGGTGAGCGAATTTTGATCGTGGGAGGCGGATTAACGAGTGGACACCTGGCAGTAGGAGCGATCGCGCGGGGTGCCGAGGTGCTGTTGCTCTCTCGTCGTCGCCTTCTAGAGAAATGGTTTGACGCTGATCCTAATTGGCTCAATTCCCCAGAGTGCCAGGAATTTGTTGCCGAACGCGATTGGGAAGCCCGTTGGGAAATGATTCAGCAAGCCCGTAATGGCGGTTCTATGACTCCCAACATGATGACTCATCTACGCCAGTTGCAGCAAACAGGAAAACTGTCGCTGCACCAACGCTGTCAGGTAGTCAGGGCAGAATGGCTGGGCGATCGCTGGCAAGTCCGCTGTCAAGATGGCGCAGTTTTGGAATGCGATCGCATCTGGCTTGCCACCGGGACAAAGCTAGACGTAACCCAAAATCCACTCCTGGCAGACGTTCTAGAAGAATTTCCGACTAGTATTGTGAACGGCTTGCCCATCCTGGATGACCATCTGCGCTGGCAGGGCTGTAACCTGTTTCTAATGGGCGGTCTAGCAGCGCTGCAAATTGGTCCTACTGCCCGTAATTTGGCAGGCGCAAGGTTAGCTAGCGATCGCATTGTTGCTGCACTAACCAGATCTAGCTTAGTCAAATGCTAGTTAAACCAAGAAATTCAACTTAAAACTCCGATCTTCGTTTGAATAAGTACTAACGAGCGATCCAATCCTCCTCTGCAATCCGATAATGGGTAATGGTATTTAAGTAAGGATTTTAGGTAGGGGAAAAGCATGGAAGGACGGTTGTTGCTGGTTGATGATGAACCAGGATTGCGGGAAGCAGTGCAGGCCTACCTGGAAGACAGCGGGTTTACAGTAAACGTCGCCAGCAATGCCCGTGACGGTTGGGACTTAGTTCAGCAAACGTCGCCTGACCTGGTAATCTCCGACATTATGATGCCGCAGGTAGATGGCTACCAGTTTCTCAAGCAAATGCGGGAAGACGAACGGTTTCAGGCGATTCCTGTCGTGTTTCTCACTGCGAGAGGCATGACGACTGACCGAATTCAGGGCTACCAGGCGGGTTGTGATGCCTATCTGTCCAAACCTTTTGACCCAGATGAATTGGTAGCGATCGTGAGCAATCTGCTAGAGCGACGAGCTGTCGCAGATCGGGCGGCGGCAGGAGATGGCAGTACTCCCGATATCGCAGACATGGCTCGACAAATTGCTGAAATTCGGGCGTTGCTGACTCAGAGAGGGGCAATCGCCCAAACCCCTGCTCCTGTCCGGCTTGATTTTACCCCGCGTGAGCAAAGCGTTCTAGAACTGGTGGCAGAGGGTCTGATGAATAAGGAAATTGCCCGTCGCCTGGAAACCAGCGTTCGTAATGTAGAGAAATACGTCAGCCGCTTGTTTAGCAAAACGGGCACCAATAGCCGCACAGAGCTAGTGCGTTATGCATTGGAGCATGGTTTGACAAAGTGAATGGGAGTTGAGGATTGGGGATTAGGGGTAGGTTTCAGTGCTGAACCTTTCATCAGGGTTTTGCCTGCTAAACCTACTCGTACAGGATTGTCAGCCAACAGGATTCAATGTTGGTGATGAATCTATTACATAACGTGTTGGCAGTCCGGAAGAAGCGGCAAAAACCGCGACAAATGATATCAGCCAAGCCTTGGCTCAACAGCCTTTTTTTGCCCAGCTACCTGCTGAAATGCAAAATTGCAGAACCTTAACCATTTATCGACAAATGGCAGTTCGTGAGCCTTTAATGGACTTGTAAAGACTATCAATCGCCCTCCTGCCTGGAAAACTGAAGGGCGATCGCACACACACCAACCGGAGTTGGAGGTAAGTCACTATGATATCAGCACCACCGCCGATCTTGTCGAGCCGCTGCTGTCGCTTCGATGCGATCGCAGATCAGATTTTTGTAAGCCCCTTCCATGCATTTGTCATTGGGAGGGGCTTATGACTTATAGAGAACAGCTGCACCCCTGGTGCATTATTCGCCATGCAGCCGAGGCTACACAATCGGCTGCACCTACTGAACAGCTTGTAGTTGCCCGGTTTCGTCGTCGCAACAATGCTGAAGATCATCTCAAGCGAATGCAGCGTCTTTCCCCTGAGTGCTCATACAGCATCATTTTTGACCCAACCACACGCCGAACCGATCTGGCTGGCACTTCGGCTCTCGGATTAGGTTTGCCCGTACAGAACGCTATGGCGGGACAAGCGCTGACCGAACCAGGATTAACCTGACTCTCAGCAGTAGCTGCTTATGCTAAGCGTGAGACTTAGGAGAGACAAGCCTGTGGGGCGATTTGCCAATCGCCCCTACCGAATCCGGTTTGAATTCTTGATTAGCGTCAGTCTCTTATTTCTGCAACACTGCGAATGATTGCGTCATTCAGACTGTACTGGCAACAGGGGCGGGTTCGTAAAGGTATTCAAACCAATTGCCGTCTGGGTCTTTGCCATAAAAAGAGGCAGTGCCATCCCGATGTTCGTGAATGGGAGTGAGGTGAACCCCTTCTGTTTTGAGTCGCTCGTAGGCAGCGTTGACTTCAGAGCGATCGCTAAAAATAAATCCAAAGTGAGGACCAGCCTGACCATAGCTAGGGCTAAGCAAAGCCAGACCATCATCACCGGCTTTGAGATAAGCCCAGTCAGGATCTTTCCACACTAGATCCATTCCTAAGTTCTGGTAGAACTGAGCCGCCTGGTCGAGATCTTTGACACAAATGGCTACGTGTCCGAGTCGCTTGAGCTTCATGGCACCGAAAAATAAGTTTCCTATCTTAGATATAGCGCTAGTCACTTAGTTAGGACAAAAAGGGAGGTACGACGAAGCCATACCTCCCTTTTTGTCCTAACTTGTGTAGCGACAGCTATCTCGCAATTCTGAGTGCCATCAAGCAGCTACAAGTTGACGGCTCCAGCGTAGAGCGGCTTCAGCAATCCGCTGTCCGTATTTTTCAGCAGTGAGGCGATCGCCCTCGTCCAAAGCTGCCTCTTCTCCGCCCCTATTTAACGGGCTTTGCCCCATCACACCTAGAAATGAACCTAGCCGATTGACCCCGTCGGTTTTGCCAAGGTATGGACTAGGCAAGTCACCTGCACTCACCCAAATCATGCCGTGCTGAGCGGCGTTGATCGACAGGTAGAGCAGCGTTCCCTGCTTGTCTCCGCTCAGGGAACTGGAGTGAGTAAAGCCTCCCGCAATCTTGTCTTTCCACTGCTGGGCAAACCAGACTGAACCGCCTGCGTCTAAAAACGCCTTGAACTGGGCAGCAACTCCACCCATATAAGTTGGAGAACCAAACACAATTGCGTCTGCCTGATGCAGCTTCTCCAAGATTTCTGCATCTTGCCAGCGTCCCTGCTCAATTTGCTCACCCGTGATTTGCAGCAATTCAACCTCAACGTTCTTGGATCTGGCTCCTGCTGCGATCGCCTCAGCCATCAAGTGAGTATGACCGGAACCGGAAAAATACACGATAGCAACTGTTGACATAGGAACCTCAGCAAATGTTTTGTTAACTGAATAGATGCTAAAAGTAACTACTTACCAAAGTAAAGTAGACACTTTAAAGTAACTAATAGGCACTTTCAGGTAACCAGCTATGTCACGTTCTCGCTATCCCAGCCCATGTCCAGTCAGCATGTTGATGGAGGTTCTATCTGGTCCCTGGACGATGTATCTGCTGTGGGTGCTTTCTACCAATGGCCCGACCCGATTTGGTGCGTTAAAACGCCGAATTGAAGGAATTTCCACAAAAGTCTTGACTGAGCGGTTGCGAATGCTGGAGCAAGAGGAAATTCTCTATCGCCACTATGAGCCAACCGTGCCGCCCCAGGTGACTTATGGGTTAACAGAGCGAGGACAAGAACTCGTCGTTATCCTTGACCAACTCAATGATTTGGCGCTGCGCTGGTATACCCCCTTGCCAGACGAACACTCACCGTCTGAAAGGTGTGTTGGTCTTGCCTCTGCCCCAACGGTTTCCCCTGCTCCAACAGTTTCCCCAGCCCCAACGGTCTTTAAATGAGACGGTTGAGCATGATGTCATCATCGTGAATATCATTGCCGACGTAGAATTTTTGTTCACCAACTTTGATAAAGCCCGATTTTTTATAAAAGGAGATGGCTCTTATGTTTTGGTTGGAAACGCTCAACCAAACTTGCGTACAGGCGTTTGTCAGAGCAAAGTTGAGCGCAGCCTGCATTAATCCTTGGGCGGCTCCAAGCCCATGAAATTTTGGCAGAATGTACAAACGTTTTAGTTCAGTGGTGTTCCCATATTCCTCTGAAAGCAGTTCTTCTAAAAGTGGATCGGAGCGGCATAACAGACAGTACCCTATTACTTCTCCAGCAACCTCTGCTACATAGATAGTGAAGTTTGGGTCATTGATATATTGCTTGAATTTCTCAGGAGTAAATTCTGTTGCAATATAGTTCTCTATGTCTTCTTGGGGTGTGTTTGCAGGACAGGCTAATGCAAAAGTGCGTGCTGCAACGAGTACAAGCGCTTCTGCATCAGCCTCATTCCCTTCTCTAACCCGAACTTCCATAGTTAGGAATTATCCAACGCTAAAAAACAGGCTGTCCCAAATAGTTGCCTGGTGGATTGTAGCGACACACTAGAATATCATTTCCGCCTGCGTTGGCGATCGCACACCCGACTTCTGTGGTATCTCCCCACACCATTTGCGTGTAGTGACCAACATCAAACCAGTTTCCCGTAGAACTCACGTCAGGGAAAGTGCCATCAACAAAATATTGCTTTTCCTCGCCCCACATATCAACCATCTGGGTATAGGTGAATGCTCCAGAAGTACCAAGCCAAAGGTTTTCCCCCTCACCTGAGTTTGGGCTGTGCTGCAACGTATTTCCACCCAGTGAGGCAAGATGGTTTGCCCACTCTTGAGCATTGCTAGCCAACGTGTCTGACCAGGTCAGCGGTGCGACGTTTACCTCTGCACGATATTTGTTGTGCGCCTCTAAAATTTCCTCCGGCATGGAACGTTGCGCCACCAAAATTTCGGCTTGGGAAGTTGAGGGGTGGGATGAGGCACTGTTGCTCATCGCTTCGCCCCTGTCCAGCACCATGCTTGAGGTAGACAAGGCTCCAACAGTCATCAAGCCAAACACAGTTCCAGTTATGCAAACAACTTTAGCCAGGAGTGCCATCGTGTGAAATCCTATGGATATCGTAGATAGGTGATTTGTCGTCCTGGCTTTATTGACTTGGCTGCGTTAGATCAGTTCCGTTAGATCAGTTCCGACGTTAAACTACTGACCATTACACATCATGGCGAGATCAAATCGCTGTCCGGACTGATCAACGACCCAGCACTCACGGCTGAAAGTGGTGGGTTCCGGTGCTGTGTAGGGAACGAAGCTGCTGTAGGGAGAGTTCATCTCTTCGACAGACTGAATGGCTGCCTCAAAGTTAAGCGGTGGCGATGAAACGCTGATAGGAATGGAGATGCCGTCTTCTTCAAGGACTGCAACGCCTTCACAGGCCGGAATGACTTCAGCGGCGATCGCCCCAGTTGCCCGCCAATCTTGAAGCTGGTAACGGAATGCAACCAGGTCTTCCCGATAATCGGGTGATGTTTCTGAGCTGCCAATCAGCAAGCTAACTGCTCGAATAGATGAACTCCAGCTGTTTTGACAAATACTTGTTTGCAGCGCTGAGTCTAGTTCAGGAATGGCAGTATCTTCAGCGTTTGCAGCAACGCTCAACAGCGGGATGGTCAACAAAGCGATAGAGGTAACAATTTTCAGCATGGTAGGTGGCGATCGCCATTAAAGCGAGATCAAAATTCACAATAGTCTTCAGCGATCGGCTCTACTCGTCCGGTAAATCTGATATGCCTCGCCAACCTAAATCCGTTTCCTACAAAATTTTCAACAGTTCACTTCAGCACGGTTCACTTCAGCATGGAGCAAATTAGCTCGCTTGGACCGTTCTCGATAAAAGGTGCTACTGTTCCATCTTTTTGAGTTCGCTGGCGATCGCGACAGTTATAAACTTCAATCGGTCTTGCAATCCCATCAATGCTCACAGACGCTCTGTATTCCCAATAATTTTTAGCACTGCGTTTAATGCTCAGAATGCAAATATCATGTCCATTCACCGTGCGGCAAAAAGCAGCCTGGGCAGGCAAAGCAACTGCAAAAGATAAAACCAGTACTAGCACCAGGGCAATGTATTTCACGTAAAAAGGCTACTGTTTTGACAACATTTTACTGCCAAAACAATAGCCCTTTGAGATGTAAGGTAGGCTCAGGCTTACCTATTCAAAACTGTTGATGTTTAGCTTAAATGTCGTAAACTCGACATTCAACCGCATCAGGATTCTCATCACAGTAGCGTTCCAGGGAATTTTTCTTTGCTTTTCGGTGAGAACATTCAGCCTGCAACTCTTCGACAATATCCCAAGCAACAGCACAATCACCTGAGGTAGCACCTTTGAGATCACAAGTTGCACGAGCTTCGGCGATCGCAGCTTGAATTGCACCCTCTAGCCTTTGCGCTACGCCTGCTTGAGAAGCTGGCAGTTGAAGCATTTCCAGGGTTTTGGACATAGTGGCACTTTCAGCATTGAATGCTGAGACGACTTTAGGACTCGCTCCAAAGATCAGACTTCTACTGGAGCTGATAGTTCCACTTTAAATAGACTTACCTGGATCGACAGTGAGGAGAACCGTAGACTTTTGGAGTGAAGGGCGATCGCCTCACTATTAGCCCCATCTCCCTATCAACAAGCTTGTGTGAACTGAGTTTTACACACTATTTGAACACTAACGGATAAAGTTTCTGTGATGTCTCAGCGATCGCCTTCCCTCAAACTTTTATAGGGCTAATAGAGTTCGTAAAATTGCAGCCCATCCGCAGCGGTTGTGCTAAATATCTCAGGAGAAACTTGCCGCAAATTTTGACTCAGATCGGGAACCTGTCCAAGCCTTTCATCGTCGCCCGAGTTGAGCTTGTGGCTAAGAGATTGCTTGTGGTCCTGGCGCTGGAATGTGATGCGATGCACTTTAGCTAGCGCCGTTCCAAGCAAGGGGCGATCGCCCTGGAAAAAATTCCTTGCTCACTGTAAAAGCGGTCGAGATCGCAGTAGCGGTCGAGATAGTTAAAAACGAGTACCGAGTCGATTGGCTCAAAATGAATTGCCTCTGATGGGTCTGACTCATCTCAAGCTCTGTTGTGGGGAATGTCTTGACCTATACATCTCCTGAAACCCGGTAGATAGATAAATAGACAGATATAGCAATCCTAAAAAGGTATGAGAGGGGTGCGCCTGTCCCAACCTGCTCCTACAACTGATTCAAGAAGCTATAGACAGGATGTTATCTGTCAGTACAATCGATCCTTGAGCCTTCCTGATATGCTGGAGCAAAATGCCCCAGTTTTCAGTCGACTGGTTTGCCGTTAGACTGTACTCTTCACTTCCTGTTCAGCCCGTTCAGACTACATGATTGCCCAACCTGCACTTAAGCTCCTCCCTTGACACCTGTGAAGGAACTGCATCTAAACTGCGATCGCTTATGACTATCCCGATTCAGAAAACGCTACAGAATGGCAAATACACGCTCGACCAGGAGCTAGGGCGGGGTGGTTTTGGCATTACCTACAGAGCCACGAACCATGCATTGGCTCAAGTCGTAGTGATTAAAACAATTAATGAATCTCTGCGGCAAGATCCTAATTTTGCTTATTTTTATCGTCAGTTTCAGGATGAAGCAAGGCGGCTAGCGGTCTGTTCCCATCCCAATATCGTTCGGGTGACAGACTTCTTCATCGAAGAAGGCTTGCCCAACATCGTCATGGATTACATTCCCGGTCAAACTCTGGATACGCTGGTAATGCCAGATAAGCCGCTGCCTGAGGAGACCGCAATTCACTACATTCGGCAGGTGGGCGAAGCGCTAAAAGTTGTTCACCAGAGC
Organism: Cyanobacteria bacterium FACHB-471; assembly: GCA_014695345.1. Classification (GTDB taxonomy): domain Bacteria; phylum Cyanobacteriota; class Cyanobacteriia; order Elainellales; family Elainellaceae; genus JAAUTN01. The sequence continues at coordinate 65,266 of JACJOC010000111.1, read as the reverse complement.
GGTTTGCTGCATCGAGACATTAAGCCGCAAAACATCATTTTGCGTCAGGGCACTGACCAGGTAGTGCTGATTGACTTTGGCATTGCCCGCGAATTTACGCCAGGGATTACTCAGACGCACACGAGTCTGATCTCGGCAGGGTATGCACCGATTGAGCAATACATTTCTCAGGAGCGGCGATCGCCTGCCACAGATGTCTATGGGCTTGCCGCTACGCTTTACACCCTGCTAACTGCCCGCATCCCTGTTGCTGCTGCCTTGCGCGATCGGGTTGATCTGCCCGCTCCGCGTGTCGTTCGCCCGGAGTTAAGTGCAGCAGTAAGTCAAGCTGTGATGCGCGGCATGGCTGTTGAGCCACAGCACCGTCCTGCCAATGTCGATCGCTGGTTAGCGCTATTTCCGGCTGCGTCGGGCAACTCAACCCTCGCAGCAGCGAGTGCGACCATCAGCCACATGGCAACTCAGGCGGTGATTCCTCAGCGTCGTCGCTCGGTAGCAACAGAATACGCAACTCCTCAACGTACTGTTCATAACCTTCCTGGCAAAGAGAACAGTCATTCAAGAGGCAGGTGGTTTGCAGCAGGTTTGATCGCAATGGCGTTAATCGTTCCGGCTGCGGTAGTCGTGGGTGTCTTACAGGCGTTGTCGCCTTCAGGCTCTGAATCTGAACCCGATGCGATCGCCCCCTCTGAGCCTACCCAGCAGGCTCCTTCCCCCACCTTTGAAGCACCTGCTCAGGCGCAGCCAGATACGCCACAGCTTTCAGAAGAAGAGCCTCTGGAAGAAGTTTCCCCGGATGAGCCAGTTTTGGACACTTTGCCTGAAGATGCCGATAGCTTGCCGCCCTCACCCGCTCCCGAGGAAACTTCTCCAGAAGCAGAGTCTCAAGAGACAGCAGAACCAACTGATCCAACTCCAGCCCCGGCGGCTCCTGAAGAGCCAGTAGCACCTGCTGCCCCTGACCCCCTAACTGAGCCTGCTCCCCCACCAGAAGTTGGACCCGAAGCAGAAGCCGGATCAGAGCAGTCCCAGCAAAGTACAGGGGAAAACCGCCAGGTTCAAAATACAGTTCCTCAAGAAACTGCACAACAAAAGGATGCTCCTGGTTCTCAAGCCCCAGTTCAGTAGTCCTCCTGCGTAAATAGCAGAAAGCTGGAACTTGAGACCCAGGCAATAAGCAAAACTACTCTTAGCGGTTATTCATTTTCCGCAAAGATTTAGTAATTTGCTTCCACTTCTCCTTTTCTGCCAGGGTTGCTCTCTGATCTTGCTTGCGAATCAGATAGTTCAACTCCTTTTGGAGTTTTTGGAAACTGGCAAATCGCTGCTCGTCGAGCGCACCTGCTTCGAGGGCTTGCCGCACCGCACAGCCTGGTTCTTGTTGGTGCTGACAGTCTCGAAATCGACACTCCTCTGCCAACGCTTCAATGTCGGTAAAGGTTTCCTCTAAGCCTGCTCCCTCTGACCAGATCTGGATTTCGCGCATTCCTGGCGTATCAATGATGCAGCCACCGGAAGGCAACAGAAGCAACTCTCGATGGGTCGTCGTGTGTCTACCTCGGCTATCTCCCTGACGCACGGGTTGAACGGACTGCTGGGCAGTGCCGACAAGCTGATTTGTTAAGGTGGATTTGCCCACGCCTGATGACCCCAGTAAGGCTGAGGTTTGACCGGGTTTGAGGTAGGGCTGGAGAGCGTCTAATCCCTGATTTTGGGCAGCACTCAGCACCACAATGGGAACGGCGATCGCCACTTCTTCCACTTCCAAGACCCGCTCTTCAACGGCATCACAAAGGTCTGCCTTGTTGAGCAAAATCACTGGAGTAGCTCCGCTCTCCCATGCCAGCACTAGATAGCGCTCAATCCGGCGCAGATTAAAGTCGTGGTCTAAACCTGCCATCAGAAACACGGTGTCAATGTTGGCAGCAACAATCTGTTCCTGAGTTTTACCCCCTACCGTTTTGCGGGAGAATTTACTCTTTCGCGGCAAGATGGCGTGAATGGTTGCTTGCCCTTCATCTCGAATGCGAATGACAACCCAATCCCCGACAGCCGGAAAGTCTTCTGCTGCGGTAGCCTGATGCCTCAGCTTGCCGGAAACGGTGGCTGAGAGTTCTCCTTGTTCGGCGTAAAGCGTGTAAGCCTGCTTGTGTTCCAAAGCAACTCTGCCTACCGTGTAGCCCTGTACGCGGTAAGCCTCAAAGCTGTGAGTGAAAAAGTCACTCCAGCCTAATTCTGATAGGTTCATTGAAGTTTCCTGAATGTGAAATCTTGTGTGGGGGCAAGTCTCACAAAGGAAATCTGACGATCATTCGGCAGAAAGGAATGAGTAGGCAGGAACCTCTGTGGACTGTGCCGGAATTTTTGTAGAGATCAAATTTGCGACCGACTCAGCCATATGTTCCTCCTTTTGCATTCATGCAAATTAGGTTCGCTCAGGACCTGTAGTATTTGTAGCACACTTGTAGGTATGAATGTCAACTGATCGACTATTCAAGGTTCAACGATGACGGTTGTGCCGATTTCTACTTGTTCAAACAGGGCAACTACATCGGCATTGTGCATTCTGACGCAACCGTTAGAGGCGGCTCGACCGATTGAGGAGATGGTTGGCGTACCGTGAAAGCCGATAATACCGTGGGGCATCTCGTTGAAAGCAATCCATCTCAATCCCAAAGCGCTGTTGGCTCCGGGCAAGCGCACTTCACCTGTCCAGGGGTTTTGCCAAACTGGGTTTTCAATCATCTGAAACACTTCAAATTCGCCTGTCGGCGTGGGCGTATTTGCCGTTCCAATCGCTACGGGGTAGCTTGCCAAAATTTCTTCCCCGCGATGCACGTAAACGCGCCGTTGCCCCAGTTTCAGTACCAGATGAACAACGGCATATTCTTCGGGTAAATATTCTGTGTGTTCCCCCAGAGTGGGCAGATCAGGGGTTCGGAGGTCAACCTGCCAGCGATCGCTGCCGAAAGAATCAGGGAGGAGAGATGAAGAATGAGGAGAGGGAGGAGGGGAAGCGCTCGCCCCTTGACTCAACACAGCCAACAAGGCACCTAACCCTAGCAGAAATGGGAATTTTGCTGCACCGATTCTCATCTTTATCTCACCCTTTCACCACTGCATTTTTTTTAGCACACCCAAACGGCAACCTCGCAGATCTGTTGTGTGAATCATCGCGTGACTCGCCGCGCAATGATTCACACTTCCAAAGACTGACTCAGGCAAGAGGTTCAGTCACAAAGTTTTGTTCAAGATGCGAATTGAATTGAGTCTTGGCTTACTATAATCAGCATTTAATTCACCTGCTAGGCGGTGTCCTATGTCTACCGTTAAGAGAGACAACGAGCGGGAGCATCGAATTGAGATGGAAATAGTCGTAGATGCGTATAGCTCAGAAGAGCAAGCAATGGGCTGGTATTGCTACCTGGAAGATGCGCTTGGTTTTCCGTTTAAGGCAAAATGGCTAACTGGAGGGCATCAATCGCCCAGCCAAAGTGAAAAAGTCAGCGTTGTAGGCATGGCTTCAGAGGAGGAATGCTCGACTGAAATGTATGTTGAGGTGCTTTACCAGGACGGGGAAAGCGAAGACACCTTCACAGCAAGGCTTTATGATATTGAACCACTTGCAGCCAACGAGAAAACCCAGGAGGCGATCGCCGACTGGCACTATTGGGTCAATCGAGGCTACAGTTTCGACGATCTTTACAGCGATGAGGAGTATTAGGATAAAGGCTGTTAGCCAGAAAGCATCATGTTGCCCAGCGATCTCTTAATTAGTCGGCAAAACGGAGAAGAAATCACGCCGAAGCGATTGGGGATCGGGCAGAAGTATGGGGCGATCGCCACTGACCTGATCAACCTCTTCCAACAGATGCAGGGCAAAACTCAGGGCGAACTGAATCGCCAGCTTCAGGAGTTAGAAGGCGAAGATACCGACTACCGGATTAAGCGCGGCTTAGCCCACATTCTCAAAAGCAGCTTTAGCACCTTTGAAGTCGTCAGTCCGCTTGAACCGCAGCTTTTGCGCCAGCGGGTTTTTGCGCTCTCCGCCCAAGCTGCCCCCCTTCCCCAAACGGCTCAGGCAACTCTAACCAAACTGGCAGATCACCTTACTCAAGAGCTAGACCGCGAAGTGCTCCCCGACCAAATTGGCGCTGGACTTTATGCTGACCTGGCAGAAAATCGCATTCTGACCCAGTTTGAAGCTCCCACATCAGAGGCATTGCTGCATCGCTACAACTTGTCTCAGGTTCAGGGCATTTTCTACAAAGCCAGCCACATCATCATTACCGCCCATCGCAACGATCCGGGTGAATATAAGTTGCTGTTTCGCTACCTCAAGCTGTTTGGCTTGATGGCTTACATTGAGGGCGATGCCGATCACGGTTTCACAATCACCATTGATGGGCCAACTAGCCTGTTCAAACCTAGCACTCGCTATGGATTAGATATTGCCAAATTGATTCCCGCTTTGCTGCACGTCACGAAGTGGAGCCTCACCGCAGAACTGCAAATCCGCGACAGCTACACCAACGCTAAAAAAACTCGTCGCTTCAGCCTCAACTCAGACTGTGGTTTGGTAACTCACTATCCACCTGGGAAACCCTACGACAGCATGTTAGAGGAATCTTTTGCCGATCGCTGGGATGCACTTAAATCTGAGTGGACTTTGGAACGAGAAGTAGATTTGATCCCAATTCCTGGTAGCGTCATGATTCCTGACTTTCGGCTGGTTCACCCTGACGGACGCGACTTTCTGTTAGAAATTGTTGGCTACTGGCGACCCGAATATCTGCGTAAAAAGTTTTCTCAGGTGCGCCAATCTGAACGGGATAACTTGATTTTGGCAATCTCAGAACGGCTTAACCTGGAGAAAGCAGGCGTTAAGGTCAGCGAGACTCCCGCTAAAGTGATTTGGTTTAAGGATAAACTATCGCCCAAGGCAGTTCTAACTGTGTTGCAAGCCAGTTCTGAGAGAAATGAGCCTGGCTGAGGAGCTAAGGAAACCGCTTCTATTGTGTCGTTCCATCCTACGGAAACGGAATCTGTTTCGTAAAAAAACAGCATTTGGTGTACGGGCGAAGCATGCGGGCACAATCCCTGCCACATGAAGTACAATTCTTTTGCCGAATGCTTTGCCCCTAACGATACCGCTACTCTACAGACGGATTTGGTATCACTCCTTTGTTGTGTTGGGCTCAACCCTTCTTGTTTGCCACCAATCCTTTGTTGTTATGGAACAATTCTTTGTTGCGGTCAGCTAATTCTTTTGTTTGCCCACATGAACCTTTAATGCGATCGCTCAACCTTTAGGTTTGTCTATGGCTTCCTTTGCTGTCATAGACCAACATCGAAGTTGCACGACACAAACCTTTAGTGCGATCGCCCAACCTTCTAAGTCGTCTATACACATCTTTGCTTTCAGTGACAGACATACAGTATGTCAGCAGAGCGATTTTACGGGCAATAGATTCGATCAAGATAAAGAAGCTGAATCAAAATTGGCAGTCTTGGGTTTAGTTCAATCTTTGCAAATGAAGGAATTTGATTACTCACTCGATTTCAAGGCGATCGACTTTCGCCAGCATCCAGAACTGTATCGAATTGGTCGGGGTGAACAGGGCGTTTTGCTGGTTGAACCCTATAAGGGCGAGATTCTGCCCTACTGGAAGTTTAAAACTCCGGAGATTGCCCGCCAGTCTGCTGACAAAATCTACAGCCTATTTCTTGACTACAAGGCGGAAAGCGATTTTGTTGGCATGGACATGGCACGAAAGTTTTTGCAAATGGGCTACACGCGCGCTCGTCGCTATGCCAATCACAAGTCGGGGCGTAAATATGCAGCAGGCTCCAAAGTAGTTCTACCCCGTGAAGAAGATCCAATCAAGGCTGAATCTGCCAGGATCTTCTACGAGAAGTGGCAACTGGCTAAAACTGATCCGGAGTATACGCGATTAAGCGCACCCTTCAGGGACGGCAAAGCCGCACGCCATCGTAATCAGTACGAACACTCTGAGACTGTTGCTGTCAAAAGTTCAGGTTCTTAACCGAGAGTGGATGCATGAAGTTCTCAGACCTGAAAGGCATCTTTGCACAAGAACAAACAAGCCGAGGGCTACTGGTCATTGGTTTAGATGCAGAAGGGCGAAAAGTTGAGGTACTCTTTCACATCACTAGTGAACCAAAAGCCAACTGGGAAGCCGTAAACATGAGATATCTGCAATCCAACACTCACTCGATCGCTTCATTAACCTGATCAATGAGGGAGAGATAGAATCACAAAGGTGATTGAGGTAGCCGGATTAACCAGTTATGGAAACTGTAGATGTCGTGGTCGTTGGCAGTGGTATGGGTGGTCTTTGTTGTGCAGCGTTACTCGCTCGATACGGCTTTCGGGTAGTGGTTTGTGAAAGCCACAACATTCCAGGTGGAGCTGCCCATACGTTTGAACGGCAAGGGTTCTACTTTGATTCTGGTCCCTCTCTCTATTCAGGGCTTTCCTATAGCCCCTCTGCCAATCCGCTGCGCCAAGTCTTAGATGCGATTGGAGAAGATATTCCTTGGTTAACCTATAACGCTTGGGGCTGTTTTTTACCCGAAGGATACTTTCGGGCAGTAGTAGGGGCAGAACCGTTTAAGCAGATTTTGCAAGAATGGCGGGGAGCAGAGGCAGTCGCAGAGTGGCAACAGTTGCAACAGGTAATGGCTCCCCTGAAGGCGGCTTCTACTGCCATTCCTCCTATTGCAGTGCGATCGGACTGGGGCGTGCTCAACACCCTTTCTCCTTTCCTGCCGAATGCGCTTAAACAAGCTGGAAGTATCTTCCAATTAACAGGACCTTTCTCCAAACTGCTAGAGGGAGTGGTTCAAGACCCATTCATTCGTCACTGGATGGATTTGCTTTGCTTCTTGCTCTCTGGCTTACCTGCTAGAGGCACTCTGGCGGCTGAAATGGCTTTTATGTTTGCAGACTGGTATCGCCTTGATGTCAGGTTGGACTATCCCAAGGGCGGCGGAGGGGCATTAGTCGATGCGCTGATCAGAGGATTGCAGCGCTATGGAGGACAGCTACGCTTGAACACGACCGTACAACAGATTCTAGTTGAACATCAGCAGGCAGTGGGCGTGCAGTTGAAAACGGGAGAGCAGATTCTTGCCCGTCATGCCGTTGTATCGAACGCGTCTAGCTGGGATACATTCAAGCTGATACCGGAAGGATCTCGCTCATCCTCTCTACAAAAACGGCAAAATTTGCCTGCCTGCCCTAGCTTCATGCACCTCCATCTGGGCATCGATGCCACTGATCTGCCATCAGACTTAGAGTGTCACTATCTGATTGTCAATGATTGGGAGAGTGGAGTGGATGCACCTCAAAATGTGGTTGTCGTATCCATTCCATCGGTGCTCGACCCTGACCTTGCACCACCTGGTAAGCACTGCATTCATGCCTATACTCCAGCTACAGAACCCTATGAGCTGTGGTCCGGAGTGAATCGCAACAGCGATCGCTACCAACAGTTAAAGCAAGAACGGGCTGAGGTTCTCTGGAAAGCATTAGAGCGGGTCATTCCTGATATTCGCGATCGCAGCGACGTGACATTAGTGGGAACCCCGTTAACCCATGAACGCTTCCTGCGGCGAGATCGAGGCAGCTATGGTCCAGCGATCGCGGCAGGACAAGGATTGTTTCCCGGCTCTAAGACACCCTTCAAGAACCTACTGTGCTGTGGCGATTCCACTTTTCCGGGAATTGGGGTGCCAGCGGTTGCTGCCAGCGGCATGATTGCAGCAAACACTCTAGCTTCGGTTTCTCAGCACCGTCAGTTGATTAGGGAAGTAGTGGTGAATAGAGAACAGAATTAGTGCATTACGCCTAATCGCATGAGTAGTCATCCGTGGGCAAAGCCGCAGTCAGCACTTCATGACCTGTCTCCGTCACCAGTACATCATCCTCGATGCGAATGCCTCGTACGTCAGCAAATTGAGCTAACCGTTCCCAGTTCACCACTTGCCGATAATTTTCTCGTCGCTTTGGGTCATTGAGAATCGCTGGAACCTGGTAGAAACCGGGTTCAATCGTGACGACCATACCGGGTCGCAGGGGACGATCAAGCCGCAAATAGCCCAGTCCAAAGCGATCGCTCCTGACTCTACCCGCTTCGTACCCTGCTAAATCGCCAAAATCCTCCATATCATGCACATCTAAGCCAAGCAGATGTCCAACTCCATGCGGAAAGAATAGCGCGTGAGCATCCATGTCTACTAAATCCTCAGCCCGTCCGCGCAAAACACCTAAATCGACCAGTCCAGCCGCGATTACTTTAGCAGCCAACAGGTGAATTTCGCGATATTCCACGCCGGGGCGTATCTGCTCAATGCAGGCATCATGAGCCGCCAGCACCACATCATAGAGATCGCGTTGGGTTGAGGAAAACTTGACTGAAACTGGCCAAGTGCGCGTCACATCCGCTGCCCAACCCGATGCTGTCTCTGCCCCCACGTCTGCTAGTAGCAAATCGCCCGGTCTCAGGACATGGTGATAGTGATTGTTGTGCAGCACTTCTCCCTGCACGGTAACAATGCTGGCGTAGGCGCAAGTCATGCCATTCGCCATAATCACGCCTTCCATTGCAGCTCGCACTTCAGCTTCAGTTGTGGCGTTGGCAGTTGCAGCCATTCCTGCTTGATGGGCTTGAACGGTGACGGCTGCGGACTGACGCATTTCTGCCAGGGCTGCTTCGTCGTGGGTGAGGCGAAGGCTGGCGATCGCCTTTACCAACTCCAGATCAATTCCCTGCGGCTGATTGGCGGGTGATAGCATCCGGTTCAGCCAGTGGGACTGTTGCAGCTGAGTGGCGGCATCCTGAACGGCGATCGTCGCCGCCTCTTCGGTCCGCGACTTTAACGCTGCCAACGGATAAGCGGCATCTGCCCCAATTTGCTCAGCGACCTGAGCACGGCTTGGCGTTTCCCCATGCCAAAGAGCGCTTTCGGGCGTGCCGTCATCCATGAACAGCTCTAACTTGCCACCCTCTAGACGAATAGCAGCATTTTCTAACGGCAACCCAGCAAAGTAGAGAAAGTGACTACTCGCCCGAAACGGAAATACATTAGCCGGAAAGTTGCGAGAACTGCTGCGCCCCGACCACAACACCACCGGAAAATTAACTAATGCCGCCAGTTTTTGTCGCCGCTGTCGAAGGGAGTCAGCTAGGGAGGGACGATCGCCAACTTTGGGTGTGTCACTTTGAGTCTGCATGGGTCTAACGGAGTTAAAACACCTTTTAATTAACGTTGACATCAATCAGAAAAAGTGGCAACTCATAAGACCTTCTGCGCGCATAGGTGTGCGGCGAAGCCGCACACCTATGCACGTTTAGAAAAAGCGACACATCAATTTCTGTAAGGGCCCACTGCGGTGCGTTCCTATCCACATCTGCAACATTCTCAAATTAAATTGCTCTGAAAACACAGCATCACGGTCTTTGGAATTCTACCGGACTAATTGCTGGTAGTGAGTTCCTTTAAGGTCGATTCTCGGCTTTGTTTGGCGAGTTCGTAATTGGGGTTGAGGTCAAGGGCGTGGTCGTAGCTGGTGATCGCTTCATCTCGCTGACCCAAGCGACGCAGGGCATTCCCTCGATTATTCCAGGCTTGGGGAATGTTTGGGTTGAGCCAAAGGGCGCGATCATAGCTGGCAATCGCATCGTCGTAACGTTCCAGACTGTACAAAGCAATGCCCCGATTGTTCCACGCCTGATAGTAGTCAGGTTTGCGCTGAAGTGCTTCGTCAAAGCTGGCGATCGCTTCCTCGTGGCGACCTAGGACGGTGAGTGCCAGTCCCCGGTTATCCCAGGTAAGGTGAAGTTCTGGATTCAATTTCAGGACCTTATCAAAGCTGGCGATCGCCTCTTCGTGACGTTCTAACTTCAGCAAAGCCAGTCCTCGATTGTTCCAGATATCTGGATGATCGGTTTGCTCAAGGGACTGGTCATAACTGGCGATCGCTTCCTGGTGATGCCCCAAATTGGCTAACATCATGCCCCGGTTGTGCCAGACTTCGGGTGTAGCGAACCCTAGTTGAAGGGCGCGATCGAAGCTGTTAAAGGCTTCAGCATAGCGTTTCAAATTTGCCAGAGCCATACCCCGGTTGTGCCACGCACCCACGTCATCTGGTTCCAAGTGAAGCGCCTGATCAAAGCTGGAGACTGCCTCCTCAAATCGCTGGAGCAACAGCAACACATTCGCCTTGTTACTATACGCCTGGTAGTAGTCAGGTTCGAGCCGCAACGCCTGGTCAAAATTAACCAACGCTTCCTCAAATTGGTCGCAGCTAATTAATGCAATGCCGCGATTGTTCCAAGCCTCGCAGTCGTCGGGTGCAAAGGCCAGAGCTTTGTCAAAGCTGGCGATCGCTTCCTCATATTCCTCCATGCCCAACAGCGCTACCCCGCGACCATTCCAGGCTTCAAAGTAGGTTGGCTCCAATTCTAGCGCTTTGTCAAAACTGGCGATCGCCTTCTGATAACGCCTGAGTGCTGCTAGACAATCACCCCGATTGCTCCAGGCTTCCGGGTACGTCGCTTTGTAGCGCAACGCCTGATCGTAGCTGACTAGCGCCTCCCCGTAAAACTCCAGGTCAGCAAGTGCCAAGCCTCGATGGTTCCAGGCGCGATGGGAGCTAGGTTTGTTCTGCAAGATACGGTCATAAGTGGCGATCGCCTCCTCATACCTTTCCTCCGCATGAAAGCGTAAGGCTTGCTCAAAGAGAGAATCAGCTTCTTTCATGGAGATTTAAAGAGACTTATGTCCTACTCTCTTGAGTTGTGAGGTGAAAACCGGAAAGGGAGGGGAAGGGGTTAGGGGCTGGGGGCTAGGGAAAGCAGTATCAACTCGTTCCCAAGTTTCACCTTGTAACGAGGGGAAAGGGTAACCCCAATCCCTAACCCTCAACCCCCATCACCTCACTACGGCCGTCAACGCAATCACCTTTTGCAACACCTCTTCTGGTTGAATCGGGCTAGCTAGACAATCATCGGCACCTGCTAAAAAGCAGTGCTTTTGGTCTTCTGGTAGGGTGTCGCTCATCAAAGCAACAATCTTGAGCCTTTTGGTAGCAGGGTTTTCGCGTAGCTGGCGGATGAGGCTGTGACCGTCGATGTCGGGCAGTTGCAGGTTGACAATGACAGCGATCGGTTGGAGAACTTCGAGTTGGTTGATCGCTGCTGACCCTTCTAGCACCCACACCACCTGATATCCGGCTGCTGTCAGCATCGGGTAAATCAGATTAGCGCTTTCCTCTTGTCCTTCGATTAGAACGATCTGTCCGGCTGGTTGGGTAGGCAGAACTGGTAGATCTAACTTTCGCGGGGCGGCTCCGACTGCCTGAGTTCGCAGGGCAGGCAGTCGCACAGTAAAGACAGAACCTACGCCAACGGTCGAGTCTACGTCAATCCAACCGCTGTGTAGCTCTGCCAGTTGTTTTGCCAGCGCCAGCCCCAGTCCTGTGCCTTCGTACTGACGGCGATAGGATTGGTCAAGCTGCTGAAATTTTTGGAATAGGAGCGATCGCTGATGTTCGGGAATGCCAATTCCCGTATCTTTGACTTGAAATGTGGCAAAATCTCGACTCGCAAAAACTCTTAGTGTGACCCTGCCACCCGATGGAGTAAACTTGATCGCGTTGCTCAGCAGGTTAAACAAAATTTGCCGAACTCGGTGGGGGTCTGCGGTAAAGCGATCGCAATCTGGCTCCAGATGCAGATCAATCTCTAAATTCACCTGCTTCGCTTCTGCCTTTTCTGCAAATGCCTTCAGGCTTTGCTGGGCTAATCTAGAGAGCGAAAATTCACGCAGATTAAGAATTGCCTTGCCAGCCTCTAGCTGCGAAAGATCGAGAATGTCATTGATCAGCTCTAGCAAATGTTCACCGCTGTCGTGAATAATTTGTAGACAATCTCGTTGACGCTGGTTTAGCTCTCCTAATGACCAGCGCAAGAGAGTCGAAGACATACCAATGATGCAGGTGAGCGGCGTTCGCAGTTCGTGGCTCATCGCTGCCAAAAACTCACTTTTTGCCCGACTTGCCGACTGGGCTGCCAGCACAGCATCATGTAGCTCTTGAGTACGCTCGATGACCTGATGTTCCAAGGTTTGAGACTGCTGCTTTGCCTCCGAGGAAAAATCTGAGCTAGCCGCAGGCGCAGTCGAGAGAGCGGCAATTAGCCGCAGCGTAAATTCACTTTGAATCCGGGGATTGTTTGGCCGTAGCTTTGCACAAAGTTGTTTAATGGTTTGCGGAAAGGTCGGTTTGTGTGGTAAAGCGTTGAGTTGATGTAAGAAAGTGGCGATCGCCTCTGGCTCAAAGGTCAAATCAACTCGGCACATACGCCGCTCATCCTGAAAACTGTTCTTCTCAGTTTGAAACGCTTCCCGCCATAGCAAAGCGCTAAACGGCTTTGAGACAATCAGCGTAAATTGCCCTACCCCGATTTGCTCAAGCTCATCTGACACAGTTAAACTGTCCGTCAACACTAGAGATTCCGCCTCAGTCGCATGAACCATCTGCTGCAACAATTCTTGTAACCGTTGAAACGTCGGCAGCGGAACAATCTGACAAAAAGATGGTTTGAGAGCAGACATACTTCGATCCGTTTGCATAAGATCCTCGGTTGAGGAGGTTGCACCAAAAGCCAAAACCGCTCAGGTTTTAACTACCCAAGCGGATATGGTATCTCACCCCTCTGCCTAAATTTGCCAATATCAAGAATCTCTTGATAGTTGATATCGATCTTAGTAATCAACCGTTACTTACTGTCACCGCACAAACGCCAAAAGCACACCTGCATTAACTCACTACTTCACAATGAGTGCCAGGGCAAGCAGGCATTTGCATTCCCAAGAGCTGATATAAATTACTTTGCTGCTGCTTTCCCCGAGGTGCAACGCAGTCAAGCCACTTAAAGTTAAATAGTTCAGGTTGCTGAAGTTGATCAATCACTGATTCACTGAGGAGAACAGAACAACCATAAAACTTTGTGAGTTCTTCCAGACGGGCAGCCGTATTGACGACATCTCCAATTACAGTAGAGTCCATTCGCTGCTCTGAACCGAGTGTGCCAATGATGGCAAGACCCGTGTGAATGCCAATGCCAATGCGAATCGGGTCTTCTAAGTTGAACCGAGTCCGTCCACGGTTAAATTCACTCAGAGTTTGCTGCATGGCGATCGCCGCTGTAAGGGCATCTTGAGCGTGCTGGTGAGGACGATCAAACACTGCCATGATTGCATCACCGAGGTACTTATCAATAAAGCCATGATGAGTTTTGATTGCTTCGTCCATGCGTTTAAAGAAAGCATTTAACCAGTCAAAAGTTTCACTGGCGGGTTGAGACTCAGCAATGGCAGTAAATTCTCGAATATCAGAAAAGAGGATGGTGACTTCTGCTTCGGTGGCGTTGCCAACCTGAATGGAATCTAAGCCTGCGGGCGCAATGCGCGACAAGAGCTGATCTGGCACAAACAGGCGCAGTTTATCAAGCAACGCCTCACTCACCTGCTCAACCGTCTCATCCTGGTGTTCCAATTCTTTTGGAACTTGTCCGTTCTCGGTAGGCTGAGCTGAGACTGGCTTTGCCAGGTTTGCCTGTCCCTGAACATCTCGGAACTGCTGTAGTTGCAGCGTGCTGGCAACCTTGGTGAGCAATAAGCGCTGGTCAACGGGCTTTGTAAAGTAGTCATCACCCATGACCTGTAGCCCCATAAGGTGAGACTGTTCGTCTGCCAGAGCGGTGAGAAAAATTACGGGAGTAGCCTGTAGCTGAGTATCTGCGCGTAGCTCTCGACAGACCTCAAAGCCATCCATTCCCGGCATCATGACATCCAGCAAGATCATGCTGGGCTGCTCAGTACGAGCGATCGCCAACGCTTCCAATCCTGATTTGGCGGACTGGGTTGAATACCCATGAGAACGAAGCAGTGCTTCTAACAGAAACAAGTTACTTGGGTCGTCGTCTACCAACAAGATATAGGAAGCGCCGTCTGACATAAACCTAATTTAAGTGTGGAAATGCAGTCAGCATGAGTACGAGTTCATGTACAGTTTATACTTAGCTTGCCGTACCTGATTTTTTTGCAACAACCAAAAAAAATCTTGGTTCAAGCTTGATGCTGGGTAGATGCCCCAATAAGATTTAATGAACGTGCTTGTGAATGCCCCTGATGCTACTTGATGCTAATTAAAGTCTCTTTTAAGCACAACTCTATACAAGTCTAAACTTAGTTTTAAGTAGTTTCAGGCAAATGAAAAGAAATCAATCTTTGGGTGGATTAAAGCACCAAATTGGAAGGAAAGAGGTGACAGTTGAGCGATCGCCAAGACAACAAGCGTCAGCATTTTCACTCCAAAAATCAGACGAAGCGTGCTTCTGTTAGCCGGAGCAACTTGTCCATCGGGCGGATGACAATCGAGCGGATGGCGATGCCCACCCGCCGTTTGTTTGGCTCATGATTCTTGCGGAGCGATGGATGGAGCTTGGTTTGGCATTGTACGTTCTAGCATTGTGTCCTCTGGCTCTGCTTCTTCCGGTGCTTCTAAGGAATCTGTTTCCTCTGGCTCTGTTTCTGAGGGAGTCGCTTGCGATTCAGGTAGCGCCATCATCGGTAATGCCAACTCATAAACTTGCTCAATACCAAACGGGTCCCGCACGACCATCCGCAGGAGGCGATCGCTTGGCACATCGACTACCGCGCTTACTTCCCCTGTTGAACTGACGGGCAACGACTGCTGATTGACTAAAACCTGACTTCTAGGAGGTACCGTTGCCGAAATCTGTAGCCGCTCGACTCCGGCTTCGGTCAAAAACTGGAGACTGAGGCGAGTATCTCCGGGCGCAGGACGTGGCTCTGTAGGAGGCTGACCGGGGGTAAGCTGGCTGAAATAACCTGGTTGAATCAGCTCAGTTTGCCCCTGGGCTGTCACCTCCACGGACCCTTCAAAGGTGGTGACTCTGGTTTCGCCCGTTGGCAGCACAACAACGCTAAACTCCGTACCGCGAACGCCTGCGACTCCAGCAGGAGTATTTACCCGAAAGCTAGATTCTGGGTTTGTAAAGGTTTGAATGTTGGCTCTCACTTCTCCTTCTTGCAGCGAGAGTTCGGTTTGTTGCCCACCCGTGGGCGTGGTAGCGACTTGATCCACTGCCAACTGAGTATTTTCTGCAACTGCAACAGTGCCGCTGTTGTTGTCTAAGACTAGTGTGGTACCAGAATCTTCGCCTGTTGTGATGGCCGTTGCCTGGGACTGAACGCGATCGCCCACCTGCACAGGACGCTGCTGCGAAGTGACACTGCCCTGCACCTCTCTCACTTCCAGATAGCGAGGCTGCTGTAGCGTCCCACCCCCTCCGGCCCAAGCAGGTGACACACCCACTATCAAACCACCTGCCAGCAGCAACCCCTTCACAGTTAGAACAGTAGGCAAATGCAGCAAATGTGTGAGCGTATTCATAGGTAATATGACCTGTCAGTCGAGAGTTTTAGCGGAGTTTGATAGTTCATTCTGCACTCGAAGTTAGAGACTTAGTTTCAGTTCAGCATTGTTCCAATGCAGGACTTACATCAAGCTCCAATTCCTGCATTCATGCCAAAATTTCGTTTTCCGCCCAATTTCTGATGACTTGTTGTAAATCAGGCAAGACTTACGATCAGAAACAAAAAACTTGAGAAATCTATAGATTGTTTCCCAGATCAAAACTCAGGTTTTAATCCTAAGATTACCGTCTCTTAAATTAACTTATGTAAATTCTCTCATCATGGGTATTTATTAACCGATGCCTTTTGAACAGATGACAGTCTGAAGGAAGGCATCGGAACCTGTTTGGGTAGAGATCCTGTAGAGAGAAACACACGAATATGACTCTTAAACGCCGACACTTTCTCATGTTCTTGGGAGCGAGCGCAGGCTCGATTGCTCTCGGCCCGGTGGCTCAAATGGGGCAAAGGTTTTCGATGCCCTTTCAAGCGGGTGCAGCACAGGCTAGCAGCCTCGATGGACTAAGTTTTATTCCAGTAAAAGGACCCATGCCGCTTGAGACGAGCGGTGTTGATATTGCAAATCAGGTTTCTGAATACAGCAGCTACGCTGTTGTAGACGATGTTGTGCTACCTGATGGCTTCACCTATGACGTGATTGCAGCTTGGGGTGAGCCAGTTGGAGATTCTCGCTTTGGTTACAACAATGACTACTTGTCTTTTGTGGAAACGGGCAAAGGTGAAGGTTATCTGACCGTTAACCATGAATATGTTAGCCCGCTTGCCTGGATTCCAAGTTATGAACCTGTGCTTGGGAAGGTTCTACCGTTTGAGCAGGTTCAAGCTGCGCTCGAAGCTGCCGGAGAAGACGGAATTGATGCTTATTCTCTAGATGACAACGACCCAATCAAGGCCCAGATTCGTGAGATTTCGGTAGAAGCGCTGGTTGACCAGGGACTCAGCGTCATCTCGATTCGTAAGAACGCAGACGGCGTTTGGGAGCGCACCAACTCAGCCACCGATCGCCGCATCACAGGCGCTTCTGGCTTGGATGACGGTCGCTATCTCAGCTCAACTGGTCCGGCTACGGCTGTGTTCCGCAAAACCAGAGTACAGGGCTACACCGATGGACTAGGCGATCGCATCATCGGTAGCTTTGGCAACTGCTCAGGCGGCACCACCCCTTGGGGAACAGTACTGAGTGCCGAGGAAAATTTCCAGGCTCAGGTGCCAGAACCCGTCTACGCTGATGGCAGTTCCATGTCCCCAGGCGACAAGACATTCGTGATCGACGATGAGGATGTTGGTGGACAGGGCAATGTGATTGGGCTAGCTGGCAACAAATACGGCTGGGTTGTAGAGGTCGATCCGGCTAACCCCAACGACTACGGAGTAAAGCACACTTGGCTGGGACGCTATCGCCACGAGGCAGTCGGTGTTCGGGCAGAAGCAGGCAAGCAACTGGCTTTCTATTCTGGATGCGATCGCCGGGGCGGACACCTCTACAAGTTTGTCAGCACTGGCACCGTCAGCGATCCCCAGTCCAAAGCTAACTCTCGCCTGCTGGCATCAGGAATGCTGTATGGCGCAAAATTTAATGAAGACGGTACGGGTAGCTGGATTGCTCTAGCTCCCGATACGCCAGTCAACCCTGACCTGCCCAGCACCATTGAGGGCGGCATGATTCCTCTGCCCAATCGCCCTGACGGTGGCATCGTGAAAGTAGATAGCGATGAAGCGGTGCAACAGTTCAAACAGCAGTTCAGCACGCTAGGACAGCTTTACTCAGGCACCGATCGCGAACGTCAGGGTGCAATTTTAATTGACGCTCACTACGCAGCAAACGCAGCCGGGGTTACAGCAACCGCTCGTCCTGAAGACACTGACGTTAGACCCGATGGAACGCTGTTTATCACCTACACTTCTGGAACCTCTGGGGGTGATGGTGGCCCTGACAAGCGCATTTTCGTTGGACCCAATAGTGAAACATCCTATGAATATGGCTGGATTATGCGGCTCAACGAAGATAGCAACGAACCAGCAGCCATGACCTTTACCTGGGAAATGGTAGCGCTGGGTGGTGAACCTGCCGAAGGAGGTTTAGGTTTCGCCAACCCCGACAATCTGGAGATTGACGCTAGCGGCAACCTTTGGATGGTGACAGACATGTCTTCTGACAAACACAACCGCGCTGTTCCTAGCCGAGTTGACGAAAACGGTGAGGCAGTGAGTCAGTCCAATTTGAGAGGTTTGTTTGGCAATAACTCCATTTGGTTCATTCCAACTTCTGGAAACGACGCAGGCAAGGCGTTCTTGTTTGGCATGGGGCCAATTGACAGTGAAACAACCGGACCTTTCTTTACCCGTGACCAGCAAACTCTATTCCTCGCAGTCCAGCACCCTGGTGAAATCGGCGGCATTCGGACAGATGGAGCCGCAGAGACACGGGAATATGCAATGAAAACCACAGATGGGCAAGAGTTTAAGCAAACTCGCGAAGTGCCAATTGGCTCCAACTGGCCCAGCAAAGTTGCAAATGACCCACCCAAGCCTGCGGTGATTGCAATTCGGCGCACTGATGGCGGCAGATTGACTACTTAAGTGAGTAAAGCAATGTGAAACTATAAGCTCACAACGTTTGACATGAGTTTATTGGGCAATGGGCGATCGCCCATTGCCCATTTTCTTAACAACATAGGAAGTTATGATTAGGTACACATTATCTTTGCGCCCTTACCCAAAACCCCTCTGCTAGAGCTTCTTTGGTAAGGAATTACACATGACTCCATTGGCAAAGTCCATCGTCCGCATAGGGTTACTCGCATCTCTGGCGCTACCCCTATCCATGTTGCCTCATACTCACCTCTCCTGGTTCTTGACGAGTGGATCGTCGCTAATCATAGCCCTGCTAATCAGTAATTCTTGATCATCAACTCCTTACCTTTAGCAGCAAATTCTTGCTTGTAGTTGTTCATGCCATATTGCAGCGTCCATTCAACAATGTTGGCAAAGCTGAATAGCTTGCGGATTTTAGGAGAATCATCATAAGTAATCAGCCATTTGTGGGAGCATCGCCGCATGTTTGCAGCGAAACGCTCATGATCAAAAGAGGTGTGCAATCCTCCTCGAAACCCATAGAGCCGCGATTTTGTCGCATTGAAATAGGGCGGATCAAGGAAGATAAACACCCTATCTCCCTCCTGGAATAGCAGCTCTGCATAATCTTGATTAGTGATTTGAACAGAGCCTAAAAGCGGAGAAATTTGTCGCAGCCTGCTAATTGAGGAATCCGTAAACCTACGCTCAAAAGCTTGCTGAGAATATCCACCCGAATCTACCGTGCCAGAAAAAGTAATCCGGTTCAACACAAAGAATCTAACCGCCCGCCCAAATTCATTGAGCTTCAAATCTGCACAAGTGAAGTATTCAAATAATTCTCGTCCGTCCGTATATTTCTGCTTGATTTCTGTTACTTTCTCTGCCAAAGCTTCAATGTCATCTCTGGCACTTTGCCAAAAACAGTACAAATCATGATTTAAGTCATTGATCCAATAAGACTTAACTGAGTTGTTTAGCTGCTTAATCCCTAAAAATACTGATCCTCCTCCCACGAAAGGCTCTCGATATTCCGTAAAATCCAGTGGCACATGAGGAATAATTTGAGCAAGAGCCTTTGATTTACCACCGGGATAACGAAGCGGGCTTCTAATCTTCATTCGACTATGTGGCTGAGTAAGTTGAGCAATCAGGCGGATGAGGTTTTGGGGTGAAATTTGAGAAACTAAGCATATGTTTCGGAGTGAGTCCTGTTATGCTTCCTGTCGTCATCCACGAACCCTCTATTCGTTTGTTTAGCTTCTATTTTGAGGGAAGCATCTACCAAGGTATGAGTTATCAGGGAAAGCTTTACAAACTGACTAAATCTTTTGACGCAAAAGAACGGCTGAAAGCATATACGCTGGGCTGTGAGATTTCTAACCGAAATCATGAAGTCGCCATCACCGTTTCAACGGAAAAATATCGCGTTTGGGTAGATCTAGCTACTCAAGATGCGCCAGAAGCCCTACAGCTAGATGATTTGGTTGAGACAACCGGAAAAGTTCAGAGCTTACAGATCGCCAAGGGATGAGCGTCAGAATAATACAATGCGCGATCGCATTTTGGCGAGTACTTTCTTTTCTAAGGGTGATCGCCCATAGCCAATATCACGAGCTGTAATAATAACGATGGGTATCTGTTCGCCTTGATCAAAAGACCTCTTGCACAAATGACTTGCAAAAACATGAATGGTAGTGTGGCTGAGCCACACTACCATTCACGTATAAAGTCTTCTGGAGTAGGACGGAGGAGCATTACCCCTACGCTCTACCTCAGAAGACTTTGGTTCAACCTAAGTTGTCTTAGCTGAAGTAATCAGCGCTACGAAACTGCTCTTAATTGCGACCTAGCGTACAACGTACTGGGGCAGAAGATGCAGTACATTACGCAACACACTGTAACCAGCCGCATCCCATAGCAGATAAGCGAGGAATCCGATCATTGCTAACCGTCCATTCCACAGTTCCGCTTGAGGAGTCCAGCCGAATAGAAAGGCATTACGATCTACGCCATTATATTCCTGTGCAACAGGAGGCAAATCGGTAGAGGAACGAGTTTCTGTAGTATTAGAGCGAGTTTTAGTTTCCATGATTGTCTCTCCAAAAAAACATTTGTTTGAAAACGATGTTTGTCTTGCGCTTGCATTTGCTTGCGCTTATGTCTCCTATGCTAGGAACTTAACAAGTTGTTGCAGTCTGTCTATGGGTCTAAGCTGCCTGCAAGTCTATAGGATGAGATTACGAAAAGTTAAAAAGTGATGTCGTCAACAAAAACTCATTCTTCTCATGACTTTGATGGCCCTGGTCACTTACAGAAGATCTAACAAAAGTCAGACGCTTCCTTGAGCTACTGTTTCACACACTGAAGACGAAAGCAGCATTTAAAACTTACAGATATGGCTTCCACCGTACTCATTACAGGAGCTTCTCAAGGGATCGGGAAAGCAACTTCACACTTGTTTGCTAGCCACGGATATAATGTTGTGCTTGCAGCTCGACAGGCTGATCGTCTGGAGACAACAGCTCAAGAACTTCGGGCTACGGGGCACTCTGCCACTGCAATTCCTACGGATGTGAGACAGCCTGACCAGGTAAACCTGATGGTGCAAAAAGCGTTGGATCAGTATGGTTCTATTGATGTGCTGGTCAATAACGCTGGAATCTATATCTCCGGCCCAGCAGAGGAATTTTCGCTCGAAGATTGGCATCAAGCAATTGATACTAATCTCTGGGGCTACATTCACGCGATTCATGCTTTATTACCTCATTTTTTGGCACGTCAGGCTGGAACAATTGTGAATGTTGGCTCTATTGGTGGAATCGTACCTATTCCTTACTTAACGCCTTACTCTACAAGCAAATTTGCGGTGACTGGTTTGACGCGATCGCTCCATTCTGAATTAGCGCCCAAAGGAATTCACGTTTGCGGCATCTACCCCAACATAATCAAAACTAATTTCTTAGAAAGAGCCATTTTTAGGGGTAAGGATGCAGATGACTTGCGATCGCGTCAAAACCAAGTCAGTCAATTAGTGGACACTCCCGTGACCGAAAAAGCTGACGATGTTGCCAAAGCAGTCTGGAATGCAGTAAAACACAAGCGAGATGAAGTTGTTGTCGGTTCTGCAAACCTATCTGCGGTTTCTAATCAACTGCTTCCCAATCTGGTGCAATGGGTTCTCCGCAAGACATTTCAGCATAAAGACTCCTAATGGGTTCACAGGTGCTATAGGTCTTGATAGAGTTCCAGGATGTTGCCTTCAGGATCTCTGAAAAATGCAATTCGATAGCCTGGCGGATCGTAAGTAAAGGGTTCAGTGAGAAACTGCACCCCACTAGCCTGTAGGTGTTGATAGGTTTGATCTACATTGTCAACCTGAAACGCCAGGTGTCGCCATCCCTGTTCATCCACTGTGCGGTCAGGAGCAACAGAACCATCAAATTCAGAGATGTTCATTTGAAGTCCAAGGGTTTCTATCCGAACGACCTGAACCTGGCTGCCGTTAGGACGCGTGAGAGTAAAGCGATCGCTAATCGTGAACCCAAGCGTATCCACATACCACTGAGAAACTCGCTCGGCATCATTCACAGAAAGGGTGACATGATGCAGTTGAAATCTTGGCACAATGGCCGCTTCAGGTGCAGGGCGTTGTGCTTGAACAAAATTTTGTTGGACAGCCGCAAGAAGAATGGCAGTGAGTAACGGAATGAGTGTGAATTGAACTCCCGTTAGTCTTCCAAGGAAGCGTTTCAGAGTAATGAATTGAGGCAATCGCCCTCTGATGATCTGATTCATGATAGACACTAACAGTACTCACTAAGTTAATTACTCCTTCTGGCATTTTGAGTCGCAGCTGACCCTGGCAAACGCACCAATCCATTGAACTGTTTGCCGGGATACCAAGGCATTTGGGCGAGATTGTCAAAGCCAGGAAGACTTTCTATGTGTCGCACCATCCGAGTCCGCATCTCCTGATCGGGAAGTGAACCTCTCATTGCTCCTAAACTTTCAACGACATGATCAGGATTGGTCGTGGCAGGAATAGCACAGGTTACAGCGGGATGGGAGATTACATACTTCAAGAAAAACTGGGCCCAGTTTTCACAGCCGATTTCACTGGCGAAGTTGGGCAACGGTTGTCCCTGAACTACTTCAAATAGACGTGCCTTTTCAAAAGGCATGTTAACCAATACAGCAGTTCCCTGGTCAGCCGCCGCTGGAAGAATCCGATCTTCGACACCCCGCTCAAAGATCGAATAGCGAACTTGCACAAAATCTAGCTCACCATTCTCAATCCACCGTGCAACTGGGGCAGCATATAAGGGCAAATCATGATGAGTTACCCCTAAATAACGGATTCTACCTTCCTGTTTCCATTCGCGTAAAAATGGAATCACCATTTCGACATTCACCAGGCTGTGAACTTGCATTGCATCTATGCGATCGCGTGATAATCGCTGCATGGACTGCTCAAGTTGGCGTAATGCATGACTGCCGTCACCTAAATACTCACCTGTTGCCCAAATTTTGTTAGTGATAAACAGATCGTCAGTGATGTTAAGGGCTGCTGCAAATTCGCCTACGTTCACCTCGGACATCCCGTAGAGCGGCGAGACATCAACGACCCGTCCACCTCCATCCCAAAAACGGCGTATTACTTCTTGAAGGTGATTGCGTGGCTGGTCAGACAATACATCAAACGTCAAAAAGGTTCCCATACCGATCGCGGGTACCTGTTCATTCGTTCGAGGAATTAGCTTTGTGATAATTTCTGAGGACTGAGTTGAACTAGCCTGAGTAACTTGGTTGTGCGACGTTTGAGCTTGAGTCGCTTGATGTTGAGCAGCTTGAGACCCACTCTGAATGAGAGGAGGAAAAGCCGCAGTCGCAGCACCTATGCCCATGGCTTTGATCACAGCACGGCGGGAAAAGGGTTGCGGATTAGATGAGTAAGAGTTTTCCTGGTGCATTACAATCACTCCATTCAGCAAAGGGTTAATTCATTAAAAGAATCAGTGCTTGAAGAAAACGCCACAACGATTCTGGCTTTCATAGCCTGCAATTCAATTACAAAGCGTAAGCAACTGTGTCTTTATCATAGTTAGAGAAGGAGCGATCGCTATTTCTTTGTAGCGATAGCCTGATAACCTATAGTTATTACCGTTTTGCTAAGTGAGTTCTATGGAGTTTCGCCAACTTAAATATTTCATTGCAGTTGCTGAAGAGTTACACTTCGGACGGGCAGCCGAATCCCTACACTTAAGTCAGCCTGCACTAAGCAAACAAATCCAGGCATTAGAAGACGGACTACAAATCCAACTGTTGGAACGGACAAAACACTGGGTTAAATTAACGGCGGCTGGACAAAAGTTTCTGGAAACCGCCCGTCGGATCTTGCGCGACGTAGACGAAGGCATCCAGGTGACGCGGCAGGTCGCCGAGGGACAAATCGGTAAAGTGAGAATTGGCTTAACGGAAGCAACTCTGTTTTGTTTAGGGACAAGTATTTTAAAGCGTTGTCGAGAATACCCGCAAGTTGATTTGATCCTCGTTAGCGGTGGAACCGAAGCACATGTTGAGTCTCTCCGCACCCACCAAATTGACATTGGATTTGTCTATCTCCCCATTCGTGAACCTGCTCTCCAGGTAGATTTGCTCTACGAGGAAAATTACGTTGCGGCGTTGCCTACCGCTCATCGACTAGCTAAACAAAAGCAAATTCCACTTCAGGCTTTGGCTAACGAACCACTCATTTTTTACCCGCGATCGCTTGCTCCTGTCCTCTATGCCAACTTCATCAAATCTTGTGAGCAAGCTGGATTTGTCCCCAATGTTGTACAAGAAGCCGAACTCGCTCAAACTCGACTGGGGTTAGCAGCGGCTGGAGCAGGAATTACATTTGTGCTGGAAGATATGCAAAATCTCACTGCAAAAGGTATAGTCTATCGACCGCTAACTGGTGATTTCCCAAGATTAAAATTGGCGATCGCACGACGACAGACAGAAACTTCTCCGGTTGTGCTTGAGTTTCTTAAAGTTCTCAAAACCATAGCCTTATCAACCCGGAAATAGATGTTGCCGAAAAAATTGTGACAGTTTTTCCCAGGAATCTTCTGCGGCTGCACGATTATAGGAAGACCGCTCATGACAGAAAAATCCGTGATCTGCTTCAGGATAAATTCTTAATGTGTATTCTTTGCCAATCTCTTGAAAACAAGACCCAATTTGTTGAATCCGTTCAAGTGGAATGAAGGGATCGATTCCTCCAAAAAACAGATATATTGGCACTGTGATATTGGGTATTGCGTCAACCCACTCGTCTAGCACCATGCCCTAAAAAGGAGCAGCAGCAGCAATTGCCCCTGAAAACTTACAGGCAGTGAAAAAAGTGAGTCCACCGCCCAAACAAAACCCCGTTACCCCAATCCGTTCTGGATAAACCTGAGAGCAGGATTTAAGATAATTCAATGCTGCCCTGATATCTTCCTCTACTGGCTGACCAAGATCGAGGTTCCACATCATTGCCATTGCTTGCTCAACTTCGTCATATCCAAACTTATTGTGGAGCAACTGACGATAATACAAATCTGGCGTGAGTACCACATAGCCTTCGTTAGCAAGCCGAATCGCAATCTCTCGAATGTGTGAAGTGAGTCCAAATGATTCCATCAGCAGGAGAATAGCTGGATAGCGATCGCCCCCAACAGGCTTAGCCAAGAATGCAGGCATCTGTCCATCAGGTGTGGGAACCGCTACCTCTATTTGTTCAATCTGCATCTTTCTTCTCCATAGGAGTTTTGCTGTTGATAGCTTAAGAAGCCGTCTATGCAGAACTCTAGAAAAAAGTTGCGGAGTTTTTGAATATTATTGCGATCGCCCCTGCCATTGCTTAGGAGTCACACCAAGCGAACGTTTAAACCATCGTGTGAAGTGACTTTGATCAGCGAAGCCTACCCGAGTTGCGATTTGGGCAATGCTAAGTTCACTGTGTTGCAATAGAGATTTAGCTCTCTCAACCCGACGCTGCAAAATGTATTGATGGGGTGTGAGTGTTGTGCTTTGCTTAAACAGTCGCAGAAAGTGATAAGGACTGAGTTGGGCGATCGCTGCTATCTCACTCAGCTTCAAGTCTTGATGCAACTGTTCGTTGATGTAATCTGTCACCTGCCGCAGCTTTGCTTGGGATAGGCTACCAGAATTGTTAGAAAGGTTAGGTTTTGTGGTGCAATAGTGTCGCAACAGGTGAATTGCCAGTGTAGTTTTGAAACTATCTACCAATAAATGGCTACCTATACCCTCTATTTCTGCTTCTGCTTTTAAGGTAGAAATAATACTTTGAATCAAAGCATCCGATTCAGTTGCAAAACGTGGAATTAATTCAATTTGATCTGGATTAACCTAGTCCTGTCCTACCCGTTGAAGCAATGTAGGCTCTAGCGCCAGAACAACAAATTGCACTGGGGTGTCCCAACTACAGCGATGGGCAGTTCCCGCTGGAATAATCGCAATGTCACCTACGTGGCGGGGTTCTTGCTGACGTTTGCCATCCAACCATCTTGATCCCGCTCCGGTTAGTTCATTTTCACGTTCAGCGGAGTATAAATATTACCAGGGGCTACCAATCAGGGTAAATGCTGACCAGTAGTAGGGAGCAGATAAATCGAGGTTTTGAAACTGCTTCAGGTCTTCGGGCAGGGGTAGTACTCCTGCTGATGTGTAAATCTGTCCGTTCTCAATCCTCACATTCCCACTCAGCATAGCAATTTGTGTTCTTCGTAGGGCTTCTGTTTTGGTCGTGACTTCTGGGTTCGCCAACTGCCAATAAAACTCTCGCATTAATGCCAAGGTACCCAGATCGCTCACCTGCCACAGGCTTGCAACGGAAGACTTCACCCCTGCCTGAAACGCCAGTCCGGCAAATCCTAGCTCTGCCTGGCGATCGCCCAAGGCAGTCTGGCAAGCACTTAACACCAGTAGCTCAACGGGCAACTCACTCCAGTCTAACTGGCGCAGTTGATCTAAAGTGAGTTTATCATTTTGCCAAAGTTGAATGTATGAGTTTTCTGGTGTTCCGGGTCGAAACTGAGCATGAGTCGCCAGGTGAACGATGCCAAATTCCCCTGATTCAAGCTGCTCAGCCAGATTGCTCAACGTAAACTCTTGGTTCAAAAACACTTCACTTTGCCAGATATCTTGTGTGATAGTGGAAAGCTCTAAAGGAACAGCATGAAGTGTGGGCATTGCCTGAAACTCAGAGGCACCCATTGCCAGTACTTTCTCGTTCCTAAAGTTGCTGTGCTGCTGGTTGATCAGGTTGAAAGCTGGCACCAATCCAAGATTGTATTTCTCTACTAAAAACTGTTGTCCATCATGGAGGGCTGCGAAGGGAAGCGATCGCAAAATTGCCCCACTACATAAAATTAGAGTATCAATATTTTGGGCTTGAAGCTGCGGTTCCAGAGGCGCAATCAGCCAATCATAAAGCTGTTTTGCAGAAGTTAAGTCCCTTCTTGCACCAGTTGGTCGAGAGACTGCTGTCTTAAATTCATTTGCCACTTCTAACAATTCTTGCTGTCCAGCTTCTGGCACTGTTACCCGCACGGATGGTGTTTCAGGAATGACTAATAACAGCTCTAACTCTTCAGGCTGGGGGAAGGCATAGATCAACGCGAAGTTTTTGTCCGTCTCACTGTTGAGTCGTCCTAACGTTGCTGAAATCTGCTCGGCTGTTAGAGGAGTACCAACAAGCTGATTGCCGAAATAAGTTTCATACTGTCCGCGCCAAAGCTGCTCAACTTCTGCAATGCGATCGCCCGCTTCTGGCACGACGGACACTTCTGTAGAGTAAGCAGGCAGAGATTGACTGCTAATCCCAACGGTTAAGATAAAGCCGAGTATAAACAGACATATTCTGCGGATGGAGGCTTTCATGGTGCAGCGTGAAGTAGCAATCGATATCTACATCCACAGTAGATCACTCCTTCCACTTGATCTGCATGAAAAAGTAGGAGAAAGTCAGGAGCTATAGAAAAGGTTACAAGTAGAAGGGCAAACCACGACGCGGCTTGCCCTTCTACTTGTAACCTTAATCTCTTGAAATGGATCTGAGAGGGTTAAACGTTATCTGTGCTTACCCATCCATTTTGCAGCAACCGCCCCCAGTGCAGCCCCTACAACGGGGTTACTGAGAAACTTAACGATTGCAGGCTGATCTGCCAGAACCTCATGGAAAATATCCGGGTGGCTATGGTAGGAAAACGCGATAAGACGACTCACATCATCAGCCGACATCTTGCTGGCGTGGTGGGTTGAGAGCCCTAACTGACGCTCTAGGTCGCGGTCGTGCAAACCACGCTCTTTAAAGTGCTTAAGCAAGTCGCGTGCCACGTCATCCCGCTCATTTGGCTTGATCTGGGCAATCGCCTTTTGCAATTCAGGTTCCATTTGGCTAGACGGAACCCGTTCAGAATTAAATGAACGGCTAAACAGTTGCCGTCGCTCATCCCGGGAAGAGCGCTGAGCAAAATCGTCAAAGCTTTGATAATTATCGGCAACTTTTTCGGAGTCACTGTCTAAGGGCTCTACATTGCCCTTCGCCAAATCATTCATGATCTGACGCTTATATTCATTGCTACTTGTCATGCAAATGACCTCTTTTTCAAAACCTGTTTGAACAATTCCTGAAGGATTGCCCTCTCAAATGGGTTGACCTAATGATCAACCCCTTAAACTACTGATACTCAATCTGATGAGATTGGTTATCGTACTTTGCAGTCAAGATCAACTGCTTGTCGGGGGCATACATCAAGACCGTCAAATTGCGATTGGGGAAGTTATTGTGGAACCCCTGCGCGAGCGATCGCGCCAAAGTACGAACTTCGCTGGGCCGAACATCGGACGAAATTACTGCGCCTAGCTTGTCGTTATCCCGCACATATGCATCCCGGATCAAACCGTGACTGGTTTGGATTACCCAATCCCCAAAGCTCTGACCGGAGGTCGTATTGCCCCGCTCAAGCTGAGAATATGCCAAGTTTGGCTGGGTAGCAGATGGGCTTTGGCGGGCTTGAGTTGCCGTTCCGCAGGCTGTCGTAAAAGTAAGTACTAGAGCGAGCACTAAAGCTGTAAAGACTTTCCGACCATGTTGAAGAAAGCTCATCAACATCTCCTATTAAAAACTGACTTCAATGTTGTTGTATGAAATTGCGTAAGAAGCTCAGATGATAGGTTTAGAACTTAATCAGGTTGGGTAGGCAAAGTACCTACCCAACGACCTAAAGGCTAAGCTTCAAACTGATTAAATTCGCGTTTAGTCAATGTTGCGCTTAACAGCATCTTTTACGTCTTCCACGGAGTGGCGAGCTTCGGATTCAGTTTGCTTTGCCTTACCTTCAGCTTGATCTTTGGGGTCGCCACTTATGTTTCCCATTGCTTCTTGGGCTTTACCCTCAATGTTTTTGCCAGTTGCTTTTGCTCTATCTTCTAAACTCATAACATTTCCTCGCTTTTTGTTATTTTGCCTGTGAAGTCAAGAACGCCTGCAATTGAATGCCTAGACATCTGAAACTTCTAGCTTGGTTCAAGGCGACTTTATTTACCTTGTTACTTACTAACTTATCGGACACGCTTCGTTTAACCCTCTACCCCAGGCCATAATTCAAAGTTTCAAGTTCTTCAAGAAATTTATCAGATTCAAGTATTTCTAAAGAGCTAATTAAATAGATGGACTTAATTAAAAGTAGTTCATATTAAAAATAGTGGAACCCAGATTGGCAAAGAGCTTTGCACTTCAACCCGATTTACCAAGCCCTTCACATATTGCAAGCTTTTTGTTAAAGAAGGATAAGGTGAAAATCAAAAACTAAAAGCCTTTATCTCACAGAAAATTTTGTTTCTCACAAAAAGAAGTTTGAAGAGACTAATAGGTTTCCCTCCTATGTGTAGAGGCATCCCAGCAGAGCAAGAATTATTGATTAATCAAACTGTTATTTCACTAGTTGTAGAGCCAGTTGTAGAGCTGCCGTTTTGGGCGGCAGGCTGGTCTCAAAATGAATTTAACTGAATGCAAATCTACAGATTTGTATAAAAATATTTCTTTCCTGGGAGCGATGAGGGCTCAGCATGAAACTCCTACCCTCTTTAATGAGGAACGGTTGGTAGTGTCTTAAACCCCCATAAAAACAATGTTTTCTACAAAAAAAGGGCAGATCGCTCTCATTTCTGTTCACGGCGATCCTGCTGTGAAGATTGGAAAAGAGGAAGCTGGTGGACAAAATGTCTACGTTAAACAAGTTGGAGAAGCATTAGCTAAACAGGGTTGGCAGGTAGACATGTTTACCCGTCGAGCTGAGCCAACCCAGGAAGCAATTGTTGAGCATAGCCCTGGCTGTCGCACAATTCGCCTGACGGCTGGGCCACAGAAATTTGTGGGACGTAATAAGTTATTTGATTATTTACCAGAGTTTGTAGAAGCGTTTTTGAGTTTTCAGCAGCAGGAGGGCATCGTTTATCCGCTGGTTCACACAAACTATTGGCTCTCTTCCTGGGTCGGAATGGAATTAAGGAAGCGGCAACCTATTAAACAGATTCACACTTACCACTCTCTAGGAGCGGTAAAGTATCAGGCTTCCACGACAGTTCCTTTAATTGCCAGCACTCGTTTATCCATTGAGAAAACTTGTCTAGAAACGGTGGATTGCGTGGTGGCAACCAGCCCTCAGGAGCGAGACCACATGCGATCGCTTGTTTCTACTAAAGGCAACATCGACATCATTCCCTGTGGAACAGACATTCGTCGCTTTGGTGCAGTCGATCGCCAAACTGCTCGACAACAGTTAGGCATTTCACCCGAAACTAAAGTAGTGCTTTATGTCGGACGCTTTGATCCGCGCAAAGGCATTGAAACCCTGGTAAGAGCGGTCAATTATCCTGAAGTCCGGCAGCACTCTGACTTTAAACTCATGATTGCAGGTGGCAGTCGCCCCGGACAAAGCGATGGAGATGAGCGGGAACGGATTGAGGGAATTGTGAATGAGTTAGAGTTGGGCGATCGCACTGAGTTTGTCGGTCGCCTTGACCATACTCAACTCCCCACCTACTATGCCGCCGCAGATGTCTGTGTGGTGCCCAGTCACTATGAACCGTTTGGTTTAGTGGCGATCGAGGCAATGGCAAGCGGCACGCCCGTTGTTGCGAGTGATGTGGGTGGGCTACAGTTTACCGTTGTACCAGAGGAAACAGGATTGCTGGCTCCTGCTCAGGATGAAGCTGCGTTTGCAGCGGCGATCGGTCGCATTTTGGCTGACCCAACCTGGCGCGATCAGTTAAGCAAAGCCAGTCGGCAGCGGGTTGAGGCGCGCTTTAGCTGGGATGGAGTCGCCAGTCAGTTGAGTGAGCTTTATCTCTCTCATCTCAGCCAGCTTCACAATGAGTTCTTCTCAGCCAGCGTGAGCTAGAAAGCGTAGACAAACTGTAGGGGCACGGCAATGCCGTACCCCTACGAAAATCATTTGTCAAATATGAAAGGCGCAAATTCGTATCAAGCATCCTTTTATATGCAACAGTGACCTCAGCACCTCATGAATGCTACACAAGAGTGGACAACACCCATTGGATTATGTTTATCTAATCCTTTGAGTAGTATTCATGTTCTGATTCTGAAGTCGTACTCGTGCCAGACCTGCCTCTTCCTGACCTGACCTCATCGGCTCGCGCCCAATCTGCTCGTGCCAGACAGCCCCAGTCACAGGCGATTCGGGCGCTGCGGCGATGGCCCATTCCTCAGCAGCGATGGCAGATTGCAGCACAGCAGGCAGAGCAGGCGGCAAGGCTAGCTCAGATGACGCAACTCTCGCCCCTGCTGGCACAGGTTTTAATCAACCGGGGAATTAAGACAGCAGAGGCGGCTCAGACGTTTCTCAACCCGGAGGCCCAACTGTTGCCTTCACCGATTGAGGAGTTTCCCGACCTGGCGATCGCCCTGGAACTGCTGATGTGGGCGATCGCCACCCAACAAAGAATCGCGATCTGTGGCGACTATGACGCAGATGGCATGACCAGTACAGCACTGTTGATGCGATCGCTCAAATTCCTCGGTGCCGACGTAGACTATGCCATTCCCAGCCGAATGCAGGAAGGCTACGGCATCAACCAGCGCATCGTCGAGGAATTTCACGAGGAAGGAGTGAAGCTCGTTCTCACCGTAGACAACGGCATCGCTGCCTATGAGCCGATCGCTAGAGCCAGAGAACTGGGGCTAATCGTCATCGTTACCGACCACCACGACATTCCAGAACAACTGCCGCCCGCCAACGCTATTCTCAACCCCAAGCTGATCCACGAAGAGTCGCCCTATCGAGGCGTTGCAGGTGTGGGTGTGGCTTATATTCTGGCAGTTTGTCTAGCGCAATGCTTGAAAAAAACGCAGGACTTGACCACGCCACTGATTGAGCTTTTCACCCTGGGCACGATTGCTGACCTAGCTCCGCTAACGGGAGTGAATCGCCGCTGGGTGAAGCGAGGGCTAAAGCTATTGCCCAAATCTAAACTGACGGGCATCCGGGCGCTAATCCAAGTAGCAGGGCTGAGTAATGAGAAGGCACTGAAACCAGAAGCGATCGGGTTTCGGCTGGGACCCCGGATTAACGCGGTCGGGCGTATTTCTGATCCCCAGATGGTGATTGAGTTGCTGACTACGGACGATGAGGGGCGATCGCTCGAACTAGCGATGGCGTGTGAGCAGGTCAACCAACTGCGTCAACAGCTATGTGAACAAATTGAGCAGGAGGCGATCGCCTGGTGTGAGCAAAGCCAGTTTGAGCCGCAGCGCGATCGCGTGCTGGTGGTCGTGCAACCGGACTGGCATCACGGCGTAATCGGCATTGTCGCATCGCGGTTGGTTGAGCGTTATGGGGTGCCCGTCTTCATTGGCACATATGAGGATGACGAGCGAGAAAAGATCCGGGGATCAGCCCGCAGTATTCCCGAATTCCATGTGTTTGAGGCGCTTCAGTTTTGTGGAGACGTGCTAGAAAGGTTTGGTGGACATCGGGCGGCAGGTGGCTTTTCCATGAAGGCAGCGAACCTGGACGAGTGGCGATCGCGCCTTCAGCTTTATGCCAGCCATCAGCTTCAGCCCGAACATTTGAAGCCGCTAGTCTCTGTTGACGTGCAGGCTGACCTGAGCCAGTTGAACCTGAGTTTGTATGAGCAAATTGACGCACTTCACCCGTGCGGCATTGAAAACCCTGACCCGATCTTCTGGACACCCAACTTGCGCGTGGTCGATCAGCAGACAATCGGGCGAGAGCAAGCGCACCTAAAGCTAACGGTTACTCAGGACGGACAAACTCAGGGAAAGAAGATGAAGGCGATCGCCTGGCGCTGGGGCGAATATTACCCACTGCCAGAGCGGCTTGATGCCGCTTACCGACTGCGCCTAAATGAGTGGAATGGTGAAAAAAACGTTGAACTAGAACTAGTTGGAATCAGGCTGCCTGAGGGTTCTGACTTGCCCCCAGTGCTGCCCCATAGAACAGAGGGAAATGGGACAGGGGGAAGTGGAAATGTAGGAAATGTAAATGGGGCGACCTCAGCAGTTTCTCCCGCCCAGGCACTTTCCAGGAAGCTGACCGAAGCTTTTTCTCGAAAGCAACAGCCCCATTCAAACAACCCCGAATCTCTAATTCGCTACACGATTGAGTCTCACATTCAAAAGGAAGCTCAATACACGATTGAGCCGCTTGATCCAGCAGTTCCGTCAGGTTTTTCTCAACCTGCAAATGGCAATTCTACCGATTTAGACAGTGAGGCAGACTCAGAGTCGGATGAAGCAGATTCAGCTTTACCCAATCAGGTTGAGTTTTACTACAGCAAGCGCAAATATAGCTGCATCATTTCTCGCACTAGTGACTTCAAAGAGTTAAGAATCAGAAACTCCGAAGGTCAAGTATTAGCCGTTCAGCCCCGTCAAAGAATTGGATTATTAGGCAAAAGACGAGAGGAAGCAAAAGAAGTAGACGTTTCTTTACCGCACTATTTCAACTTAATTAGAGCCGCTTTAAGCGCATTAGAACTATCCGAAAAAAGCCAGTTAATTCAAGGAAAAGATCAGCTTTTAATTGAAAAGAATCGACAAATCGAAACACTCCATCAGCAGGTCGAATTGCTCAATCAGGAACTTAGCCAGCTTTCCAGCGAGCAGCAGCACCAGTTTCAAACGTTGCAAACCGACTTACAGGCAAGGGAAGCAGCAATTCAAGCACACGAATCTCACATTGCTCGCTTGCAAACGGAACTGAGCCACTCCACACAGCTTGACCTGGAACACATTCGCCGTCAGGTTAAATCAAAAGTAGGAGAACTGATCTGGTCTTCTCTCGATCAGCGCAGCCAGAAAGATCTCTACTTTGCGTATAAGAATCACGAAATTATTCGCTCAGAAGGCTTCACTGCACAAATTGCCGATTACTCAGAAGCAGGATTGCGATTGGGTTTTGCCGTTGAGCGAGAGATCATTCATCCCTTCTTCAAATCTCTACACCAGTTCCTCTTAACTAATGGTGGCTCAGATGAAATTGGTGGTGTGGTATTGGGTAATCGCAAAAAATACACATTGGGTATGTTACCCCCTCTAGTTGCCGCTCAGTGGTACTCCTTTCGAGACGATGCACTAAAGCGCAGTAGTGAGTCTGAAGATGATGACTTGTACTGTATGGTGTCCTTTGGTAAACAAGTGAGTCAAAGCGATCGCCAAAAACTAACAACCTTTCTCACCCGCTGGAAACATCCTTTAGCAGAATGGTTCAATGCCGGGGCGATCGCCGCTGCATCCGCTATCGACCAGATCAACAAGTTGAGAAACATTGCTGCTCACGCTGAAAGCTCTCTCTATCAGTGGCAGTTTGAAATCTTGGACGCACTGGTGATCGGCAGCGAAACCAAGAACGGAATTTTTAGAGAGATCTATTCCAAAAACCAGAAGTAGTCGGCGATCGCCACTCCTTCTGCCGAGTCCTCATTCACCAGATCTTCGGGTGGGTGAAGTAGGAGCGATCGCTGGCTAAACTCCGCCCCTGCAAGCCGACGCGCCACCCGATCTGGAATCCCATAGCCGTAAACAATGTGTCCTCGCCCCGCCAACACCACCACCTGATGGTCTGGATTTTCTGCCACAAAGTCGGCAACTCCCTCCGCCATCGTCTCATCCCAAAGCACCTGCGCCAAAAAGAAGTTGTCAAAGCTGCCACCATTGCCGTGCCCATGATGAACGCCTGCAAAAACCTCCTGGAGCATTTGCCGATACTGATCATTGTCCGTCCGAATCTCTGACTCAGGCGGAATCCACTGGCGATCGCTTTCCAACAACCCACCTAACCCTTTGTCTGCCACCCGACGCGTAATTTCTGTAGGCGTATTCAAAGCAATCACAGGCAAATTATGAGTCCGCGCAAATTCCACAATCGGCTCATAGTACGCCCAGGAAAATCCCCACCGCTGGTCAAATTCACTCTGCTGCCGCAACTCCTCTGCCGAAATCTCTCCCGCCAAATACCGATCTAGCACCGACTGATAGGGACGCTGAAACATCTCCAGGGCGATCGCCATTCGCGGATTCTGCTCATGCAGCGATTGAATAATCTGCAACTGTGCTTCATGGTCTGCCGCACTATCATGCGTTTCCCCTAGATACACCACGTCTGCCTGAGACAGATCTTGCAAAACCGCCTGCACATCACAAGGCTGTGCCGCCGAAACAGTTTCCTCAGATACAAGCTGCGGACTCAAAACCCGCTGAGCATTAGCAGGCACCGCTAGAAACAGCAGCAGTCCCAAAGACCAGACGCAAACAGCAGTTTGTACAGATTGTTCAGTTCTCATGCTCACCATTATGACGAAACTTAGGCAACGGTACTAGATAACCTTCCTCAGATTACCTGTCATTAAGATAAACCCAGTCACACAAACGTTGTGGCTTGAGTAACGAACGTTGTGATGCCTGCAACTTTGATGTTGCTCTATGACAGCAAAGGAAACCATAGACGACTTAAAAGAATGCGCGATCGCACTAATGGTTTGTCTTAACGATGGAAACGATGGAATGTTTGTGGCGATCGCACTAATGGTTTGCGCTGGCACACAAAAGAATTCACCGCTGAAAATAAAGGTGTGTTGGGTTACAGCAAAGGTGCATCAACAAACAGGAAAGGTTGAGCCTGACACAACAAAGGTGTAAAGAGCCAACACGACGAAATCAGTCGCAAAATTAAAGGATCAGCCTGTGATTACTTTGAAACAGGAAAAACAACTGACTATCTGCTGCAATATCAACTGCCGGGTTAACCTGATGGGGAGAAGGGGCGATCGCCGCTAAACCTGGAGACAGGAGTATTTCGTACGCTTTCGGCGCGGCCGGCTATTGCTTTGAAATCGCTGCTTGAAAATCTTACGATCCTCGGAAGATGGCTTTGCTTTACGTTACCGATAGAAATGAAGCTGCAATAAAACGACACAGAAATTGGTGATTGGGTCGCTGAATTTGAAGAATCTGAACGCTGCGATCGTTCCATCCCCCTACGACGATAATGTGGGTGAAAATTCAAGCAAAACGACGTGAGCGATTAGCCACTGGCGATTGTCAGAGATCTAGGAGGGGACGTGGGCGGACAGAAGCGAATTGGTATTTTAACTAGCGGTGGCGACTGTGCTGGATTAAATGCAGTCATTCGAGCAGTGGTGCATCGGGCAATTTCGGCATACGACTGGGAAGTAGTGGGTATTTGCAAAGCCACACAGGGATTAATGCAGCGCCCGCTGGAAGTGGTGATGCTGGACATTCCTCAGGTGGATTCGCTGCTGATGGTGGGAGGGACGGTGCTGGGCACTACCAACAAGGGCGACCCGTTTGCTTTTCCCACGTCAGACGGAACGGTGTGCGATCGATCCGCCGAAATTGTCGAGGGCTATCACGAACTGGGACTGGATGCCATGATTGGCATTGGTGGAGACGGCAGCATGGCGATTTTGCGGCGATTGGCGCAACAGGGCGGCTGGAATTTGGTTGGTATTCCCAAAACCATTGATAATGACCTGGGAATTACAGAGCGCTCGATTGGCTTTGATACAGCGGTAAATATTGCCACAGAAGCGCTCGATCGGCTGCACTTTACCGCAACCAGCCACTCGCGAGTGATGATTCTGGAGGTGATGGGGCGCGATGCTGGACATATTGCAATGAGTGCTGGAATCGCAGGCGGCGCGGATGTGATTCTCATCCCAGAGATTCCCTACAGTATCGAAAGAATTTGCGAAAAGATCCGACAGCGGCAGGTGCGGGGACAAAACTTTTGCCTGATCGTCGTGGCAGAGTCGGTGAAAACAGAGACAGGTGAGCCGGTAACTAAACTAGAGTGCCTGGGGCAAAAGCGATATGGTGGCATTGGGCAATACCTTGCCGATCGCATTTCGGCGGGCAGCAATGCCGAAACCCGCGTAACGGTGCTGGGACATGTACAGCGGGGTGGGGTGCCGTCGCCACTCGATCGTCTGATTGCTGCTGCCTTTGGCGTGGCGGCAGTGGATTTGATCGCCGAGGGCAAATTCGATCACATCGTCACCTGGCAAAATCGTCAGGTGGTCAGCGTGCCCATTCTAGAAGCCATCAGCCAGTACGGCACAGTTGATCCCGACGGTACACTGGCGAAGACGGCACGAGGACTAGGAATCTGCCTGGGATCGTGAGAAAAAAGTGTTGGAGTAACGGACTGGCAGGTCTTGGTTTCGGGGTTTCTTCTTCGGTTGAACCGTTATTACTTCTGCTGGTTGATATCGCCTCAATGGAAACGACGGGAACCAGACAGAAGCGTCATGATTGACCGCTTGCTGTTAGAGAAAACTTCTCTGGCAGGCATTGCTCGTGTGCTTCCGTTATCACAATCGGGGTTGCAACACTGCGATCGCCATCTCGTACGATGCATCATGACGCACCTTTGATGATGTGCAGCCATAACTAGAATAATTGTCGAACATTCAAACACTATGAGTTGGTGCATTGGCTGTCAGCAATACACTCGCATGAGGAGCGATCGCATTAGATAAAC
This sequence comes from Cyanobacteria bacterium FACHB-471, assembly GCA_014695345.1. Taxonomy (GTDB): domain Bacteria; phylum Cyanobacteriota; class Cyanobacteriia; order Elainellales; family Elainellaceae; genus JAAUTN01. The sequence continues at coordinate 28,040 of JACJOC010000111.1, read as the reverse complement.
TTCCTAGCGTACTTGCCATGAAGATAAACCCAGTCGCATGAATGTTGTGATTTCTGTAACTTTGATGTTGCTCTATGACAGAAAAGGGAACATAGACCACATTAAAGATTGTGCGATCGCACTGAAGGTTCGTTGAAGCAAAACAATGTTTGGAGCGATCGCACTAAGGGTTTGCGTCAGCAAACAAAAGGACTCACTCGTCAAAACAAAGATGCGAATAAACAACACGACGGAATCAACCGCAAAATTAAAGGATCAGCATGTGATTACTTTGAAACAGAAAAATCCAACAGGCTATCTACTGCAATATCAACTGTTAGACTACTGTTGGACTAACCTGATAGGGAGAAGGGGCAATCGCACTAGGAGGATTTAGACAAATCTACAAAACCTCGCTGTAGATTCACTCGGATTGAGGGAGATAGACAGCAGCCTTACTGTAGATCCAAAGATCCAATTAAAGTCGATTAGAGCTACAGCAATGAATTCGTTGATCATGAATTCGTTGATCCAACTGAACTTGAATGGATCAGCAGCAAAGCTCTGTACAATAAATTGCTAGGCCTCAAGTTGTCAGGAGGGACGATGTGTTCAGAGTATCTGTTGGTGTCAGATTCTAAATTTTTGTTTTATTGCGATGAAACGGCGATTCAAGGTTGTCTGTTAAAATTCAGCATCAACTTAGACAATGTTCATTTCGTAAAGTCCAAGTGTCATGAACACGACATTGCTATTCATCGAACTGCTGATTACGGGTCTACAGGGTAGCACCTGGGTCTTTTTGCTAGTTCTAAGTATTTCAGGATATGGTTGGTTACAGACTCAACAGCTACAAGACCTTGGTGATTGGTCTGCTTTGCTCACAGTGTTCGTACTTTCCTTTGCTTATGCAATTGGCATAATTATTGATAGACTTGCAGACACTATTTTTAATAATTGGAGTAAACAAATTGGTAAGCAGATACTTCCAGATATAGCTCGTCCTTCTATCAGAAGATTTGCATTAGGTAAGGAAAATGAGTATTTAAACAATCAGTTTGAGTACACACGCTCAAGAATAAGAATTGTCAGAGCTTCATCTCTCAATTTTGCTCTCATCGCCATGTTCGCGACTATATTTATCTGGATACAACTTCAATTTTTCAGCATTGGGCAGAAATTGATATATACACTAATTATTTTAGTAGGGGGAGGCTTACTTTCAGGTTTCTCTATATATGCTTGGCTTAAACTAACCCAAACTTACTACCGCTTGATACAGTCAAACTACAGGGAGTTAAGCTGAGGTTTATGCTCTGAGCAGAGGGCTAACATCCCTTTGCACGCCGACTATATCAAGGTTATGGTTGTGCCAAAAAGTTACTAGCGGCAGGTGAACGGGAACATTAAGCGGCTTTCCATTTATGAACGACCATACTCGCCAGTTAAATGGCAGGTTACGCGCTCTCAAGGTGCAGCCCCCTCCTGAACCTTGGGAGCGTGTATCCACTCATGCCGTTAATGGACTCACAGAGGTTGGGTACGCTGAAGGCTCGGACTGGCTCCTTGTGGTTTCTTCTCAAGGTAGAGGTCTGTTCGACTGCCTGAGCGGTGAGCGAACGGATAGGGATTATGCCGAGCCTGCCAGCGACGTTGATTGGTATGATGATGTCCGCTTAGTAGCCTACGGCATCGGTGCTATCGAGAGGCAACTCGTGCGTTTGTCCGGGCTACATGGCGGCGGGCTACCGCGCTGCACGTCTGACAGATAGAGCTTAGAGTTGGTCGCACCGGATTGGCCGATTACCGGCGTTGTCCTTTCGCCTCCGCATCAATCGGTGTACATTGAGTCTCATTCAGCGGGGTGCGTTAAGGTGGCGGAGGACTACGAGATTCGGGCGTACGGGTTTTCTGACACGGGGCGTAGTTTCGCCGTGGCTATGAATCACACCCTAGAAATCTACGCCCGACCAGACGTTAGCCAGCTTAAGTTTCGAATTGAGACGTAATTGCAAAGTTACTTGTCGACATTTAGCAACAAGAAAGATATGAAAAAAGATATGTCAGTTTCAATGAGCCAGGGTAACCGTTATGTCCTAATTTCTGCTTTGCCGTTTGTAGTAGTGCTGTTTGCAATCTATATTTATAGGTGGGGATGGCAGCATTTTCTCGTTGGAATTAGTGACCTCTCTAGGCATCCTATTCTTTGCCTTATGGGTTATTTTGCAGGGCTTATCGTACATGAATTGATTCACGGATTGACTTGGAGGTTTTTGGGAAATAAGCCTTCAAGTGCAATCAAGTATGGTGTCAACTGGAAAGCACTCATGCTATACGCCCATTGTAAAGAGCCGATGGACGTAGGAGCTTATAAGCTAGGAGTAGCTATGCCGGGAGTACTCTTAGGTCTATTACCTGCATTTTTGGGAATATTGACAAGTAATAGTTTGTTCCTGTCCTTTGGCTTATTTTTTACGCTGGTAGCGGGTGGAGATGTTTTAATATTATGGCTATTAAGAAAAGTAGAAGCTGGGATGCTTGTTGAAGACCATCCAACGCGAATTGGCTGTTATGTTATTAATCCAAATGATCAATAGTAGTTCATGTAAGCTAATAAATCGCTAAACCGGAACAGTGCGATCGCTATCTTGTAGGGTGCGTCATGACGCACCTTTAATTATGTGTAGTCATAACCAGGATAATTGTTGAATATTCAAACATGATGAACTAGTGCGTTTGCTTATCCGCAATGCACCCTACCCTAATTTGAATCTCGATTGTCTACCCAACCACCTAAACAGGCGTGTTATACAGGAAGCCCCTGCCTAATAGTAAGTAGCTTGCTGAATTGGCTATGGGACAATCACAGCAAGCTCAGTTGTCAGCATTCAAAGACACAGTCCTTCCAGGATATGTAGGAGCGATCGCATAATTCAATGCAACATACGATTAAAGGGTGGTTGTTTGAAGATATTCTTCTAGAGTTTTATCGCTATGCTCCGTGTCCTCCAGAGTGGTTGCCGGAACACTGTCACGACGAATACCAGTTTTGCTTGAGTCTTGACTGTCCTGGCGAGTATTACTATCGAGGCACTCACTATTGGGTGCCTACCAATAGTCTTAGCGTGATCCATCCAGGAGAAATGCACACAGGGCGTGACATCGAAGATCGTCAGACTGCTGCTACATTTCGAATGTTGTACATCAGCTCTAATGCTGCCACGTCGATCGCTTCAGACGTGGCAGAAAAGGAAATAAACACCCCCTTTTTCGCAGAGCCCATTATTCTGAATGTCGAGCTTGCACAGCACTATTTAGAGTTTCATAAAGCGACACAAGGGCTGACTTCAAGATTAGAACAGGATTCGTTGCTGCAATCGTTGATAGCGCAATTAGTTGTCAATCATACTAATGCTGCAGTGGAGTTAAGACCGACCGGCAGCGAACGGAAAGCTACCCAGCGAGTGCGCGAATATCTACAAAACCAGTATGGGGAAAATGTCACCCTCAATCGTTTAGCAGAAATTGCAGGTTTAAGTTCGTATTACCTCAGTCGCGTGTTTAAGGCTGAGGTTGGTATCTCTCTAAAACAATATCAGTCTCAAATTCGGATCAACCGTGCCAAGATTCTGATTTCCCAAGGAATTTCACTTCAGCAAGTTGCGACCGATACAGGGTTTGTCGATCAGAGCCACCTGACCCACCACTTTAAGCGTTTCGTTCAAACCACACCAGGGCAATATCGTTTACAAGATCGCAAAAATCTACAAGACAGGTCTGATTAGATTGAGTATCCTGCGAAAGGGAAAGTTTAGAAAAGCTTGGATATCTTGTAAAAATGGCAAACCAGTTTGTGAATTCTGATATTAATGCAGGCGATCGCCACCCAAAATCTACAGAAGGATTGACTCGGCGACAGATAGTAGTCGGTGGTGCTGCCATTGCTGGGCTGACAACAGCAGTGGTGAGCGGAAAAGCTCAAGCAAACACACAAACCCCACCTGAACCTGCATCGACTACCAACCCTAACGGCAGGTTTGCAGGCAAGGTTGTGTTAATTACGGGAGCTACATCAGGAATCGGTGAAGGAACTGCCTATGCCTTTGCTAAAGAAGGTGCCAAAGTATTTTTCTGTGGTCGGCGTGGGAATCTAGGAACTCAGGTCGAAGCTCGCATCAGGGAATTCGGCGGCGAGGCAACTTACATGCGGGCTGACGTGAGACGCGAGGAAGAAGTTAAAGCCTTTGTTGATAGCTGTGTCCAAACCTACGACCGTTTGGATATTGCATTTAATAACGCAGGCATTGTGAATCCAGAACTCGTTAGGCTGCATGAACAGTCAACCGCAGATTTCTTAGATACGCTGAATACAAATGCGGTTGGGGTATTCTACTCACTCAAATACGAAATTCCTTACATGCTAAGGCAGGGCGGTGGTTGTATCGTCAACACCGCTTCAGTTTCAGGTCACAAAGGATTCACAGAAATTGGACCTTACAGTGTGAGCAAACATGCTTTGCTGGGACTCACTAAAGTAGCAGCCTTAGAATATGCTAGAGACAACATTCGGATTACCTCCATTTCTCCTGGAGGTGTAGATACACCAATGTTGCGCTTTGCAAGAGAACAGCGTGGTATCTCGTTTGAAGAAGGATCAAGAGCAATTCCAATTGGACGTACTAATACAGTAGAAGAAATGGCCCGGGCAGTAATGTTTTTAGCATCTGATGACGCAACTGCATTTCATGGCTCACTGGTTGATGTGACGGGTGGATTTCTGGATTAGTGCGATCGCCCTCTTCCAAAATTGCTATTAGCAGTAACGCTTATATTTCTTTGGAGAGTCTCCATAAGTATAAACAGTTGTTACGATTTTGAAGTTGGCAAGTAATGATCGGCACATGTTCAAACAGGCTTCAACGTCACAATCTTTACTGAGCAATCATCACGTTGATTTGAATGATTGCAGAATTTCCTATACACAAAGTGGGTTAAAGTCGAACTCAACACCCATTGTGTTTTTACACGGTTGGGGAATCTCTGCCGAGCCTTATCACGAGATTCTACAACTGCTGGCGCAGCAACATGCCGTGATAGCTCCTGACCTGCCTAGTTTTGCCCGCTCATCCTATTCAAAGCTTATTCCAGATTATGACAGCTACGCTCAATTGCTGCTTTCGTTTCTTGACACCCTAAATCTTCAACAAGTGCATTTAGTAGGACACTCACTCGGAGGAGGAATTTCAATTACTTTATCTACTCTTATTCCCAATCGAGTAAAAAGTTTGGTTCTTGTAGATAGCACAGGTATTCCCTCCGTATCTATCCTAGAAATCATACCGCGCAGAGCTTTTGAAATGACCGCTCAGTTCCTTCTGCCAAAGCTGGAATTGAAACTGTTTGATATTCCTCAAGTCTTTTCACACAATCTTTTGTTCAATACGGGCAACGTAATTCAAGCATTACTTCTTTCATTACACGGAGATCTCAAACATCTGTTGCCGAAGGTTCAAGCGCCTTGTCTATTGTTGTGGTCGGAGAAAGACTTAACTACACCACTTGATGTAGCGCAAGAGATGGCTGCGACAATTCCAGATGCCAGCCTCACTGTTGTAGAAGAAGGTTTTCATGAATGGGGACTCTGGTATCCTGAAAAATTTACATCGATTGTGCTTGATTTTATTCATCAGGTTGAGCATAAAGAGGCGATCGCAACTAGCCCTATGTGAAAATTCTCAGCCAACATAGATTGTGTGACAGCAGTGTAGGAGAGACCCCTTAACTAGAATCTTTCTACATCTGGAAACTGCCCTTGCGCCTGTGCCCTTGCCGCTTCGCCGCAGGTGCGAGGAGTGGGGAAGATTTTCTCAGGGTTTGCCAGACCTTGCGGGTTAAATACTTGGCGTACCCACTGCATGGTTTCCAAATCTGTCTCACTAAACATATTGGGCATATAGCAGCGCTTGTCGGCCCCAATGCCGTGTTCTCCAGAAATGCTGCCGCCGACTTCTACACAAAGTTTGAGAATGTCGCCGCCCAGTTCTTCTACGGTTTCTAGTTGACCGGGAATCGAGTTGTTGTAGAGAATCAGTGGATGCAAATTACCGTCGCCTGCGTGAAACACGTTTGCCACTTTGTAACCATGTTTCTCACTCAACTCTTCAATTTGCTTTAGCACATACTGCAATTTAGTACGCGGAATTACGCCATCCTGAACGTAATAATCAGGGCTGATTTTACCCATCGCAGCGAAAGCGGCTTTGCGCCCTTTCCAGAGCGTTAAGCGTTCTGCTGGGTCAGTGGCAGTGCGAATGCTGCGGGCTCCGTTGTGGCGGCAGATGGCTTCAACTCGTTCACTGTTTGCGGCAACTTCTACCTCTAACCCATCGATTTCGATTAGCAGAATTGCTTCGGCATCGCGGGGATAGCAGTTTGTGGCGACGACATCTTCTACCGCATTAATGCTGAAGTTGTCCATCATCTCCATGCCAGCGGGAATGATTCCAGCGCTGATGATGTCGGAAACGGCTTGTCCAGCAGCTTCAACGCTGGTGAAGTCTGCTAGCAGAACGTGAATGGCTTCGGGTGCTTTGAGAATTCTCAGGGTAATTTCGGTGGCGATGCCCAGTGTGCCTTCGGAGCCAACGAATAGTCCCGTCAGGTCATACCCTGGCATTTCAGGAATTTTGCTGCCCGTATCGATGATGGAGCCATCAGGCAGGACAACTTTTAGCCCCAGTACATGGTTGGTCGTAACGCCATATTTGAGGCAGTGAACGCCACCAGAATTTTCAGCAACGTTGCCGCCGATTGAGCAAACGATCTGGCTAGAAGGGTCAGGCGCATAGTAAAAACCGGAGCCGCTAACTGCCTGGGTGACCCAGTTGTTGATCACACCGGGTTGAACGACGACGCGCTGGTTTTCCAGGTCGATGTCGAGAATTTGGCGCATCAGGGCGGTGACGATGAGGACGCAGTTTTCGATGGGCAGAGCGCCGCCCGATAGCCCTGTGCCAGCACCTCGCGCAATGAAGGGAACGTTGTACTGATTGCAAATTTTTACGGCGGCGGCGACTTGCTCGGTGGTGCGAGGCAGGACGACCACGGCAGGGCGCTGGCGATAGCTGGTTAGCCCGTCACATTCGTAGACCAGCAGTTCTTCGCGCTTCTGAATTACACCGCTTTTACCAATCGCCTGCTCAAAGGCTTTAATGATCGGTCGCCAATCTTGGGACGTGACTTGAGTAACCATGACCTACACCTCTAGAGGATCTGACAGCTTTTCAGGTCCCTATTCAGATTGTAGGCTTACATTTGCGCCTAATTCATATCGTTTAACGCGATCGCCCCATCGCAGCGATACCAATTCCAGCCCAAATGCCGCCTAACAGCATCCAGGTGCCGTCAAACCCGACATTGATTCGATGAGTGTTTTCTCGATGCGCTGCGACAAACAATTCTTCCTGAGTAGCTGATTGACGAACCAGCCGATCGAACTGCTGGTTTGCTTCCGTCAAAGCTATAAAATCGTTAACGCCCCACCAAGCCCCCAGACCAAAGCTGGCAATTCCAGGAACGACCAGAAGCAGAAGCAACAGCAAGTTTCGGACATTCACGCGATCGCTCTCCATTGAAAAAGCCCCCGGACGTCTTGCCATGTTTCGACTCCAGGGGCTTTTTCATTCAGTTCACTCCTCACAGTTACTAATATAGAACCCTGCTACGGGGAGAATGGCGATCGCGTGACACTTTGTTCAAGTGTCCCTTAAGCGATGACACTTGAAAGACACACACTGTCGCCGCAAAGCCATATTGCAGTAGGAGAAACAGCAGATTTGCCTCAGAGCTGTCACATTGTTTTCACACCTGCGGACTAAGCTCTGGGAATGGTTGAGGGGCAAAAAGGTTTAGAAATTCTGCTCAATCACCCGATCAGATGAGACGGAGGAGGGAGGTGCGATCGCCCTTACCCCATTTAATCTGATAACATCCTGCACTCCGACTCAGGGAGTCGAGCTAAAGCGATGAAACCGACGTTGCGAAACCGATTGATTCAGTTCCTCCAGGAAGAGTTGGCAATTCCTGCGAATGGAATTGCGATCGCGCTGCGCCACGATGAGGAAATTCCTAACCTGTTGCCAATGGTGCTGTGGCAATATGGGCTAGTGACGCTAGAGCAGCTCGACAAAATTTTTGACTGGCTGGAGACAGCATCGACGACGGTGTAGGGAGTCAGGGGGCACTCATCCTTTTGAAAGCCGCTGCAATTCGCTAATCTGCTGAAGATCGACATTGCCACCGCTGATAATTACGCTAATACGAGAATCTTTTGCTTTGACAATGCCCTCTAACAGAGCAGTGGCAGCTAAGGCTCCGGTGGGTTCGACGACGATTTTGAGCCGTTCCCAAAGGAAAAACATAGTTCGTAGGAGCGCTTCGTCAGGCACAGAAACGATATCGTGAACGTAGCGCATCACTAACGGAAAGGTAATTTTGCCGAGAGAAGGAGTTCTTGCTCCGTCCGCGATCGTGGCGGGGTTGTGAACAGTTTGCAAGGTTTTGCTGTGAAAGGAACGGACGGCATCGTCGCCCAAGGCTGGTTCAACCCCAATCACTCGACAGTTAGGGGAGAGGGTATGAGCCGCGATCGCCGACCCCGACAGCAAGCCACCGCCTCCACAGCAGACCAGTAGCAGATCCAAATCGCTAACGGTTTCAAGCAATTCTTTGGTGGCAGTGCCCTGTCCAGCAACAACATGAGGATGGTCAAAGGGAGGGATGATGGTGAGTTGGCGAGCGCTTGCTATTTGCTGAGACAGCGCCTCTCGGGTTGTTTCATGTCGGTCGTAGAGAATCACTTCTGCGCCATAGTCACGAGTAGCAGCTTGCTTCACGGCAGGAGCATCCTGAGGCATCACGATAGTTGTGGGAATTCCCAGAAGTTTGCCAGAGAGGGCGATCGCTTGAGCATGATTGCCAGATGAGTAGGCTAGAACCCCTCGCTGCTGTTGCTCTGCGGGAAGTTGTGACAGAGCAGTGTAGGCTCCCCGAAACTTGAAAGAACCCGTCCGCTGGAAGTTTTCGCACTTAAAGAAAACTTGATTTCCGGTAAGTTGGTTAACTGTTCTAGAGGTTAGCACGGGAGTTTTATTGGCTGTGCCCTGCAAACAACTGGCAGCTTTTTCGATATTGGCGTAAGAAACTTCACTGATATCTGGCATCTCAATCCCAATCCTCAAAATGAGTGGTCGGTTTATCGAATTTGTGACAACACACTTTCAGGAATCAATACCTGATCGATGACATGAATGACTCCATTGGAAGCTTCAATATCTGCCTCAATGACATCAATGCCGTTCACTGAAAGGCTGCGTCCTCTTCTGCTGACGGTGATCTCGCTGCGTTCCAACGTTCTGAGTGACTGTGAGCCAGAGAAGTCATCTACAGAATAAGGCTCTCTTTCCGCTACAACGTGATAAGCCAAAACCTGTGCCAACAGTTCGCGATCGCCTGCCAATGCTTGCAAAACGTCATCAGGAATTGCCTCAAAGGCAGCATTGGTGGGCGCAAATACAGTGAATCGTCCGTAGCCTCTCAGATCTTCTGCCATGCCCAGTTCTGTCAGCAATCCTATTAAGGTGTTGAAGGAATCGCTAGCTGTAGCTACATCAACGATATCATTGTTGGACTGAGCCACTAGTATTTCGGACTGAGGTGTAATCTCAGAATAGCGATTGTGTTGGGGAGAATGGGCGATCGCTGGGGTCACCAGCGCTACACTTATTCCGGCAAACCCAACTAGACCGATCGCACCCAGACAAAACCTGCGATTGTTGGCTTTCATCACATTCCCTCTGTTGAAGTTGCAAAACCTGCCTCATTCAATCAGATATTTCTGTCGCTAGACCTCCTCCAATTGGGGCTATAGCAATCTGTTGAAATAAAAAATCAGCCGTATTCATAACCGAATAAGCTACTTTTTCTTTTTACCTTTTTTGTTAGATTTTGCCTGCCCAAATCCCTGAACTGGTTTAGCGCTTAGTTTTGGCACTTCTAAAAATCCCTCACCGAATTTAGCAGGTGCTTCTGATGAAACTCCCCAATTTGCAGGGGCTCTCAATGGACCTGAATCCTCATAGGAGTCATATTCAGGATTCCGAATCAAGGCAGCCGCATGGATATTTTTGACAAATTGAGGGCGAAAGTCTTCTTCTGAGAAATCTGCTTTTGACTTCAACCCCAAATCAACCTGAACTCTTGCCCAAGTGCCTGCCACCATATCATCAATCTTTTTGTCTGCGTAAACCTGCTCCATCAAAGGAGCTGCCTCTACTGCCTTTAACTTGATCAATGCCGACACCAGCATACCGTTCAAGGATTGCCCGTTATCAGCATACTGTTCGAGTTGTTTAACCAACACATCAATACAGTTCTCCCGGCATTCGGGATAATGTTCCGCAATATGCCCGATCCCTTCGGCGATCGCAAAGCGAGTCCACTCCTGATATGAAGCATCGGCTAAAGATTCCGTCAACTTAGGTAATGCCGCTTCACCCATGAGTTCAAATACTTTGGGTGCATCAGCGTGTAGCCAATCGTCATCCTCATATTTCTCTAATAAAGATAGAAAAGGGGCGATCGCCTCTACTGCCTTAAGCTGCGCCAATGCCCGCCAAGCATGAGCAACACCCCAAGACTCGAAACCCTCAAAGTCGCTCTCCCAAAGTTCATCATCTATCATCATCCGAATCAGTTCGGCAATGTGGGTTTCAGTTAATCCAAGGTCTGTCACATAATCGAACCAAGGCTGATTGGCTGGTTCGAGTCCCCCATAGCTAAGCAAATCGGTAAGAGGCGGTTGGTAAACGCTGACGCTTTTCTCTGACATAGCGGTAATGATAACTCTCCTGACTTCAGCCATAATACCAATTCCAAAAACTAGGGCTGGGCAATATCAGGGACTTCCGTGCGAAGGGTAAAATCTGTAGGCTGATCAGACATAATATTAATTCAATATCTGCCGCTCTTGGTTATTTGAGCTTGCCAGAAAGCGATTCCGATTGCATTAGAGGGCAACCCACCGCTAGGTCGCATATCAATATCGGGTTGTGCTCACCACTACTTTCCAGCGCAGTGCAGTCTCACTCTTTGGCAGGATACCTGCCTGGAACTAGAGACGGACTTCAACTATAAAACGCCTGACTAGGATGAGAAGCATAACAAGCTATGAAAGAGGTCATTGGTCATTGGTTGCGGGTCAATGGCTATTGGTTATGAGTTGACGACCGATAGTTCTTGATGTGACAAATGACTTGTGTTTCAACTTATGTTTCAACAATCTGAAATCACTCATTTAATCGTTAACCTGTCATTAGGACAGGTGGTTACTCCGGATGAGTACTCGGCGCTCACATTTCTTTCAGGACCACAGTTTTTCATTGCCCTGATTGCAGGCGTGGTCATGGCGTTTGCCTTTCAATTTTTGCTCAGCAACCTCTCTATTGCGGCTGGAATTTCTGCTGGCATCAATCCAGCGGATACAGACGACGATCAGAAAAGTTGGGGAAAGAAGATTCGCAAAGTTGAAGCAAAGGTTGGCAGCGCCACAGTTTTTATTGTCAATACAGCTCTGTTTGCTGCTTGCTTTTTGGCAGTGAAGCTGACGCTCATTCATCAGGCAGGGTTAGGGGCGATTGTTGCAGTGGTGATCTGGTCGGTCTATTTTTTACTGCTGCTGTGGTTGAGTTCGCAGGCGATCGCCTCCCTCTTAGGAACTGTGGGAAACACTGCCAGTGTGGGTGTACAGGGTGTAATGGCAACTGTGGCGACTGCCTTGAGTGGTCAGGCGGCAAGTAGCCAGATCACCAATACGGTACAAGCCTCGGTCGATGCCGTTAGCAAGGAGTTGCGATCGACCCTGTCTTCCAATCAGCTACGCGAAAACTTGGAGAACTATATCTCGACATTACAGCTACCTCAGCCCAATCTGAAGAACCCACCCAATCAGGCATTGAGTTTATTAGGTGGCTCAGGTTTGTTATCTGGTGCAAGTTCAGAATTGGTTGATTTAATCCAATCGGCAAGCTCAGAAGATTTGGCATCGGGTAAGCTGCGCGATCGCCTGACACAGATTCTAGGACTCAAACCTGCCGAAAACGGCAATGGACACCAGAGTGATGAATCAACCTCTGAGCAACAGTCTCATAGAAATGAGCAACCTGAAACTCAGCAAGGTGCTCAGCAAGGTGTAGGCTTACGGGAACGCACTTTAGAACTGGGAATGAGTGCGTTGGTAACAATGCTGACGGGACGAGGTGGTGTTTCGGGTCTGAGTTCTGAAGCCTTGAAAAAGTCGCTGAGTTCTCTTAGTCAGCAGGTGGGTAATCAGGCTCAGCAGGTAGCTGCTCAAGTGACTCAATCCACCCCTTCCCTGGTGATTCGGTCAGATGTGGAACACTACTTGCTCCATTCTCCAACCTGGTATCTCCAGCCGGACAGCCTCGATCGCGGTTTCCGAGAAGTGTTGTTTGATCCAGAGGCAGATGCAGAACTGGTGCATCAACAGCTTGCTCAGCTCAACCGCCCTTACTTTGTGGAAGTGTTGAATCGTCGAGAAGAGCTAAATCCTGAGCAAATTAATAGCATCGCTGATGGGCTAGAACTAATTCGTCGAGAAGTTTTGGATCAGGTTCAGGTAGCAGAAGAACAGGAGCGATCGCAAGCATTGCGCCATCAGGTTGAAACCTATCTCAGTTCTGCTCCGAAGGAAGCGCTGAATTCAGATCAGATTCAACAGGACTTTACAGCACTGTTGGCAGATCCAGATGTAACTTATGAAATGCTTGGCAATCGGCTGCTTCAGTTTGACCGAGATACGCTAACACAACTGTTGTTAGCAAATCGGCAAGATCTGAATCCAGACGAAACTGAACAGATTCTAAATGACCTGGAAGGGGCACGCGATCGCTTCTTAAATCAATCTCAAGAAACCTGGAATCAGCTGCAAGTGCAAGCCAGTGAGTTTCGCCAACAGGTTGAGTCTTATCTGCGAGAAACTAATTCAGCAGAGTTATCTCCTGAGTCCATTCAGCAAACATTCCAGATGTTACTGGAATCTCCTGGTGGTGGTTTGCTAGCCCTGCGAACCGGACTGAGACAGCTTGATCGCAGTTCGTTAGAGCAGATCCTTTCTCAGCGACAAGACCTGAATCCACAACAGGTCAACCAACTGGTCGATCAGGTTGAAACCATTCGAGATGGCATTCTCCACGCTCCACAAGCGCTAACTGAGCAAGCAAGAAAACAGGTTGATCACATTACTCATCAACTTGCAGACTACTTGCGCGGCGTTTCGCAAAACACAGGTATAGGAGAACTCGACCCAGAACAGCTTCAGAATCAGCTACAGCAGCTTTTGGACGATCCACAGGCAGGAATTTCAGCCTTAAGAACCTGGCTTTCTCACTTTGATCGAGAGACACTGGTGAGACTGCTCAGCCAGCAGCAAGGAGTGAGTGAAGAGCAAATTAACAGAAGGATTGATCAAGTCCTGAATGGAGTGCGAGGGATCGCCCGTTCTCCCCGTGAACTCGTCAATCGTGTTCGCGATCGCGTTCAGGATGTATCTCGTGATGTTTCTGATAACACTCGAAATTATTTCAACTCACTAGAGCAGCCAGAGCTCAACTATGAGGGAATCCAGCGCGATATTCGCAAATTGTTTGACGACCCCGAAGCAGGACTAGAAGCACTGCGCGATCGCCTCAGCCAGTTCGATCGCGACACACTGGTTGCTCTGCTCAGTTCCCGACGAGATATCTCTGAGGAAAAGGCTAACAAAATTGTTGACCAGATTGAGGCGGCACGAGATAGCGCACTGAGCCGGGCTGAACAAGTGCAAACAAAAGTTCAAGAGCGAATCAGTGCTCTCAAACATCAGGCAAAAGAACAGGCAGAAGAAGTTCAAAAAACAACGGCTGCTGCCGCCTGGTGGGTGTTTGGTACTGCCATTACCTCTGTTGCAACAGCGGCGATCGCAGGCGTCATTGCCTCCAGCGGATTTCACCTGATCGATTAATTCACCATTTGGCTACGTAGGGTGCGTTAGCGATAGCGTAACGCATCCCCCATTCCTCCAAACCCAAGCAAACTTATCACTAACAAACCATTAACAAGGCAAAGTAAATCATGGAACCACAACAGCTTAGTAAAGAACTGCGTGAAGGAACTAGTCCCGATCTAGAGCGTCGTCGCTGGATCGTTGGACTCTCAATGCTGGGAGGAACAATGGCCCAAATCGTCACCCTCTATCAGAGTGGCGTACTGAAAGAACTCCCCGATCTGCCCATTCCATTTGTAGATTCCGATCGCGTTGATGCTTCTAACTATGCCTACAGTCGGCTAAACACTCCCGACGGACCACTCATGATGATTAACTATGGCATCACAGCTTGGCTAGCCACAACAGGTGGCGAAAACCGTGCCAAAGAAAACCCACTGGTGCCGGTCGCAATGGGTGCCAAAATTCTGATGGACTCCATTGCATCGGCTGAGCTAGCCCGTGAAGAATGGAGTGAGAACAAAGCCTTTTGTGAGTACTGCCAGATCGCAACCCTTTGCTCATTTGCTTCTCTAGCACTAGCTATGCCAGAAGTTACAACTGCCGTTCGCACACTAATGGGGCAACCTGAAATAGAGCCATCTAAATAACTTGCCACTAAAGTCCGGTTACACATCATATCTTGTGCATTGCTAAAGGCATTGCTGAATGCGGATATGATTCACGAATCTCAATCCTCTCTGTAGGGGCATGGCAATGCCATGCCCCTATCTCACAGGGAACTGCTATCCAACCTTAGCAGCTTCAAACTGAGCATAACGTTCAATGTAGAAGTTCTGAGACTGGGCGATCGCTCGTACTGACTCACGGGCGGCCATAGCTTCCCACCATTGCTTTAGGCGATCGAGTCCCGTAGGAAATTCAAATCCTCGGTACTGTTCTAGCACGGTCCATTGCTCGAACCAAGGATAATAGGTCAAATCAACCAAACTCACCTCTGACCCTAGCCAGTAGGGGCCTACCGCTGCCGTTGTTTGTAGTCCGGCTTCAATAAACTGTAGGTGTTTGGTGAGTTCCTGTAGGGCTTCTGTTGGCGGTTGCGAATCGCGAGCATACAACACTTTGCCAGTAGTAGCAAACAATCGGGTATCAGCAAAATCAATCCAAATCCTTGCCTGGGCACGCTGAATCGGTGCTTTGGGTAACAGAGGGCGCTCTGGAAAGGTTTCCTCCAAATACTCATTAACAATGGTAGATTCCCAGACGCGATTCTTGCCGTGCTTGAGTACAGGCACTTTCCCATAAGGAGAAATTTCCCTGAAGTTTTCAGGTTGGTTGTGTAAATCGATTTCAATTAGCCTGAACGGTAATCCTTTTTCAATCAGAGCCAGATGTGTTCGATGGGCAAATGGGCATAAAGCCGCACTATAAAGTTCAATTTCAGTCATGGAAGAAGCCCCTCTGTGATTGAGGGTTAGATGATTGTTGTTTGAGATTTGGGTTAGGGAATGTGGCGATCGCCCACCCTATTCCTAAACCGCTGTAGGTTGAATCGGCTGACCTAAAATTTGCTCAATCATTTCGGGCTGCATCGTTTGCAAATATTGGGGTTCAAACCCTGGTGGCAAAAACTCAAACAGGATGCGATTCTCTATCCAAAACTCGATTAGCCGGAAAGGACCATCTCCTTGCTCACGAGTCAAAACGCGCCATCCTTCCCGTTGCCCAATCTGCTCAATCTGCTGCTGGGTTGTAGGGACTGAGATCGCAGCATGAACAGCGACCAAATCGGTAGACACAGCGGGGAGCAGGTGAGCTGATTGAGTATCA
Source organism: Cyanobacteria bacterium FACHB-471 (assembly GCA_014695345.1). Lineage (GTDB taxonomy): Bacteria > Cyanobacteriota > Cyanobacteriia > Elainellales > Elainellaceae > JAAUTN01. The sequence continues at coordinate 12,172 of JACJOC010000111.1, read as the reverse complement.
ACACCAGGAACCCATACCGTTCCTTTAGGGAACACCACAATCCCTGTACCGTAGCGATCGCAGGGCATCACGTGATAACTGTTGGGATAAAGGAATTGATAGGCTTTGCCATTCCAGATTTCTGCAAGAACACCAGCAACCCGTAATGGATTGTGAGCATCAATCGAAATATGGTGAATCATGAAAGTTACTCCGTTAAATTAAACAATCAACTAAACAGTGGGTGAGAAAGCCTGCATCAGCATCATGAGTGTAAGAAAGGCAGAACCCATGATGCCGAAGGTGCGGGGCCAGTTGTAGCAGATTAATTCTTGGATCACTTCCTCCTGTTTGCCGCCTTTTTCCAGACGATGATGACGCGGTATTTCTAATGCCACTGTTACAACGAGGGATAACAGCCCACAGGCGGCATTGGCTAGAGCAATTTCTAGGGATACAAACTCAGGATGATAGAAAACTAGGGCGATCGGCAATAGAAAGTTAGCGAATCCTGGAAGAATCACCGGAAGCGGTATTTGACGTGAGTAAAACGTATGGTAGGTGATATATTCTTCTGCGCCGACTTTAGCGAAGAGAGGATAAACTACAATTTGCACAAACCAGATTGTACCGAGGTTGTAGAAGCCGAGCAAGGTACAAAGCAATAAAAACCAGTGAGCAAAGTCCATAAATGTGATGCCCATTCTCAACGAATTTTTGAGATTTCCTATTTAGCAGCGAGGATAGCCTGCAAGTTTTCTGGACGGGTTGCAGTCAGGTATTGCTCACTCATGGTTGGCGGCAGTAGCTCCAACAAAACTTCGTTTTCCAACCAAAATTCAATGAGTTCAAAATCGTCAGATCGTTTGCAGCGAACAGCTCGCCAGCCTTCTCGCTCGGCGATCGCATAAATTTGCGCCTCACTGATTGGCACCATAAGGTTTGCATGGGTTGCAGTGTGAACTGGCACCTCGGAGGACAGATCAGCGAACTGTACACCTTTACCAACTGAATTCGGCTGGAGAACAGTCTTTTTGGGTAAAAACTCAATCAAACTACCAAAGGAATCCATCGCAAAGGTAATGTAATAGCCAGGGTGATTGGGGAATGGAACCGCTTGCCCCTGCCATAATTCTGCAACGACTTCAGCAACGTGAGAGGGATTATTGACTGCAAGTGAGATGTGATTAATCATGGTAGAAGTTTCTCAAAAATAGGGTTTTGAACGTATTCAAGCTGACGAACAATTTCTCCTGAATGATAAAGATAATGATGTCTGCACTCTATTTAAGGAGTCGGTCAGACATCATCATTACAAGTGATAATTGTTTGACACAGCGAAATAAGTTGTCTTTACCTATCACTAGAATAAATAGTGATTCCAAGATTGCCAGCCAGAAAAAGTCAGAAAAAGTCTGGAGCTGATATCGTTTCTGCATGAAGTTACACAGTTTGGAGCTTACCCGTGTATGTGGGGTAGGCTCCAAACTGTATAACCTTAAAGAGAGTTGGTGTCAGTTAGAAAAGATTTAGAGTTGGCGATCGCCCTCATATCGGGCTGCTTCAGCCTTTTCTTTCAAAGGTTTTAACTACGACTGCAGCAATGTATCGAGCATTTTTCATTTGGTTAAACACACTAACCATTCTTCGAGAGTCTAGTTGTAAGAATAAATTATGAGAGGCGCACCCCTAAGGGGTGCGCCTCTCATAATTCTATTTAAATTGCCACATCTACAAGGATTCTGGTTCTTGCCCAGCTACGACAGGGGCGATCGCATTCAGCTTCAACTCCGGATGTTCACCCTCAACCTGCTGACAGTTCCACTCATTGCGGAACAGCAGCACCGGACGACCCCAACTGTCTTTTACTGTCACCGTGTTGAATAGGCGACCGACTTTTTGCAGCGCCTCCCAACCACCATCCACCCAACGGGCAACGCTGTATGGCAACAGTTCTATCGTGGTTTCTACACCATACTCATTCTGTAGGCGAAACTGGACGACTTCAAATTGCAGTTGCCCTACCGCTGCCAAGATTGGGTCACGTTTGGCTTCGTCCGCCGAGTACATGATTTGCACTGCACCTTCTTCGCGTAGCTCCGTTACACCCTTGCGAAACTGCTTGAACTTGGAAGGGTTAGGATTTCTCAAATAGGCAAACAGTTCTGGCGAAAAGCAGGGAATGCCTTCATATTCCAGCTTTTGACCATTGTAGATCGTGTCACCGATCGCAAATACGCCAGGGTTGTTCAAACCAATCACATCACCAGGGAAGGCTTCGGTCATCGACTCGCGCCCCTGCCCAAACAGCTTTTGCGGGTGCGAAAGTCGCACGGTCTTACCAGAACGGGCATGGCTCACCACCATGTCTTTCTCAAATTTGCCAGAGCAGACGCGAACAAAGGCAACGCGATCGCGATGCTTTGGGTCCATATTCGCCTGTAGCTTAAACACGAATCCAGAAAACTCTGGATGGGTTGGGTCAATATCCCCTTGGCTGCTGCGCCGTGCCCCAGGCTTGAGCGCATAGTCCAGAAACGCATCCAAAAACGGCTCTACGCCAAAGTTGGTCATGGCGCTGCCAAAGAAAACTGGGGTCATTTTTCCCTGATGCACCAGATTCAAGTCAAGCTCGGTGCCAACGCCTTCCAGCAGTTCCAGGTCTTCCTTGAGCTGGTAGTACAAATCCTGGTCAAGCAGGTCTTCGATGCGCGGATCGCCCAGTTCCACAACCGTATCGACAGCTTCGCGACTACCGTGAGCGCTACGCTCAAACAGGTGAATTTGCCGTTTGCGGCGGTCGAATACGCCTTTGAAGCGATCGCCCATGCCAATCGGCCAGTTCACCGGGTAAGTCTGTAAGCCCAATTCCTGTTCAATCTCGTCTAAAAGCTCCAGTGGGTCGCGTCCCGGTCGGTCGAGCTTGTTGAAGAAGGTGAAAATCGGAATGCCGCGCATCCGGCAAACCTCAAACAGTTTGCGCGTCTGCGGTTCTAGACCTTTTGCCGCGTCTTCCAGCATCACCGCATTGTCTGCAGCCGCCAGCGTGCGGTAGGTGTCTTCACTAAAGTCTTGGTGCCCCGGCGTGTCGAGCAGGTTAATCCAGTAATCGTCGTACTCAAATTGCAGCACTGTCGAGGTAATGGAGATGCCCCGCTGTTGCTCCATTGCCATCCAGTCCGAAGTGGCATGACGCTGTGCCCGTCGCGCCTTGACCGCACCTGCCTCGTGAATTGCGCCTCCGTACAGCAACAGCTTTTCGGTTAGCGTCGTCTTACCCGCGTCCGGGTGCGAAATAATCGCGAAATTCCGTCGCTTTTCAACCGCTGTTTGCAATTCTGCTTGAATTTCTGTGGACATGCGAGGATTTGGTGAATAGTCTCAGTATTCTATGGTAACGGGTATTGGGGGTTGGGGGTTGCGGGAAGTACCCGATTCTAGAGTCTGATTCCCGTACTGCTTCACGAAAGCTTCCTGGTTCCTAAGCTGCCCCTACGAAAACCATTCGTCAAATGTACAACGCCTAACTAACGTTCTAAAAATTCTTGGATGAAGCTTGCTGTAAAAATTTAAGTTTCCATAGTTTTAAAGCCTTAAAGAAAAACTTGAACCTGTTTGGAGTTACTCCTCGCTGGCAAACGAATACTAAAAACACTGCCTTTGCCCGTTTCACTTTGTACCTGAATTGTGCCTTGATGAGATTGCACAATTGCCTGTGCGATCGCTAAACCTAAACCTGCTCCTCCAGTTTGACGGGAGCGATCGCTATTGACGCGATAGAAGCGATCGAAGATACGTGCTTGTTCTTTCAGTGGAATGCCGATTCCAGTATCTTCGACCTGAATCAGTGCATAGTGATCGTCCGGCTTGAGATGAACGATGACCTTGCCGCCACTAGGAGTGTATTGAATGGCATTCGTGATGAGATTTGCAACGAGGCGATAAAGTTGCTCCTCGCTGCCGAATACTGTAGTTGGTGCGTTTGTCTGCACGTCTGCAATGAGTGAGATATGTGAAGCAAGCGCGAGTGCCGAGAACTCTTCCACTAAATCATTCACTAAATCATTGAGATTACAAGGCTCCTGTTTAGCAGAAAATCCTTGTAAATCCATACGTGAGAGGAGCAACAGATCATGAACAAGCCCAGATAAGCGATTGTTTTGGCGTTCAACAGTACGCAGCGTATCCCAGGTATCCGCATCGGTTGCATCTGGGGTAAGGGTTGATTCTAGATTTGCCTGAATTGCCGCTAGTGGTGTTCGGAGTTCATGGGCAGCATCGGCGGTGAACTGCTGCATTTGACGGTAAGACCGATAGACGGGTTGCATCGCTTGTCCAGCAATCCACCAACTGGCAACAACAACAAGAAACATTGCACTGGGCAAGCCAATTAGCAGAATCAACCTGACCCAAACCATATGTCCATCAATGTCAGAGAGCGATCGCCCGACTTGCATATAGCCCCAAGCATCTTGGTTAGCCGTTTTCAGCAGCAAAGATAATTGCTTATAGCGAGTTCCGTCAACAGCTTCTAATGTTTGCCAGGGTTCCGTTTCAACGCGCACAGGTAGGTCAGTTGTCACCTCACCGGCACTGGCTAACAACTGCCCAGATAGGGTGACAAAGCGAATGTAATATCCATGTTCTTGAAAGACCCCTAAATAGTGAACGGCTGTGGATTCATAGGCACAAGTTGTTCCAGCGACACAAAGCGATGGAATAAACTTTTGCACAATCGGTTCTAGCTTGCCCGGTTGTTGTAATGAAGCTTCTAGCCCATCATGCAGTGTGCCAGCTACTGACTCAATTCGGTGGCTTAACTCAGAGACATGGCTATGTGCCATCGCTTCGTAGAAACCTACGGCACAAAGGGTGAGAATAAACCCCATCGTTCCGGCATATAGCCCTGCTAAGCGCAATCGAGTAGTATAGAAAACTCGGCTATGTTTCATAGGTGTTGAGCTTGTAGCCCATGCCGTAGACGGTTTCAATTAGGTGATCGTAACCATACTCAGTTAACTTCCGTCGCAGTAGACGCATTTGAGCCGCGACTACATTACTGTTAAAGTCTGCTTCTGTTTGCCAGATACGGCTAATAATCTGGTCACGCGAAAGAATTTGGTTGGGGTGCTGCATAAAGTATTCCAATAGTTGAAATTCTTTGGCAGTGAGAGGAATGTTTTGCAGTTTTCCTGTATTTGTAGAAATTGAAACGGTTGATGTGGCGTAATCAAGAAGGAGATTGCCAACCTGAAGTTGAGGAGGTTGGATCTGAAGCGATCGCCGCTGCAGTGCCCTGAGCCGTGCTAATAATTCTGCTATACCAAAGGGTTTGATCAAATAATCATCGGCTCCGGCATCCAGTCCTATTACCCGATCTTCCATGCGATCGCGTGCTGTTAACATCAAGATGGGAAGAGGATTTTGCTTTGCTCGAAGCCGTTGGCAGAGTTCAATCCCTGACAATCCTGGGAGTAACCAGTCAAAGATGGCAACCGTGTATTGGTTCCAGCCATTTTCTAGGAAGTGCCACGCTTCTGTGCCATCCTTCACCCAATCCACGACATATTTTTCGCGCTTGAGCGATCGCTCCAAGGCTGCACCTAAATCGGGTTCATCTTCAACTAATAGAACGCGCATGAGGTGTCACTTCCTCTGAGGCAACGGGTTGAACAGACTGCGATGAATATGATTTAGGCATTAACATCTTACCGAATCGGGCATAGAGAGCGGGCAGCACAACCAGCGTCAGGGCAGTAGAGGTGAACAATCCACCTAAAACGACGATCGAGAGAGGCTGCAAAATTTCTTTTCCGGGTCCTCCTGCAATGACGAGCGGCAGTAATCCTAATGCTGAAGTAAAGGCAGTCATGAGGATTGCGTTCAATCGCTCCATTGAGCCTTTAACCAATGCTTGTCGGAAGGGCACTCCTTGAGCAAATTTGTTGTTGTAGTTATCGACTAACAACAAGCCATTGCGCGTCGCAACGCCAAACAGAGTGACGAATCCGACCAATGAAGCGACAGAAATAACCCCACCTGTTAACGCAACAGAGAAGACTCCACCCACCAGTGCCAGGGGCAGGTTAATCATGATCATGGCAGTGGAAGCGACGGATTTCACCGAAAGGTACATGATGACCGTGATGACTACGAAGGCGATCGCACTAAACACCAAAATGTTTTGCGTCGCCCGTTGTTCTGCCTCAAACTGCCCACCATAGTTTGGGAAATATCCAGCAGGAAATTGGACTTGCTCTGCCACTTTCGAGCGGATTTCATTGACCACCGATCGCACATCTCGCCCATCCGTATTAGCAGCAACCACGATCAGTCGAGACACGTTCTCCCGATTAATCGTGTTCGGTCCTGTCCCTGTGCGAATTTGAGCGACCTGCGTCAAAGGGATTTTCTGCCCTGTAGGGGTGTCAATAAGTAAATTGCTGATCGTATCGAGGTTGTTTCTAGCTTCTGGTTCTAACCACACAACAAGGTCAAAGGTTTGTTGCTGCTCCAAAACCTGAGAGACAACTTTACCGTTCAGAGCTGTCTCAATTGTGTTAGAAAGTTCACCCACGGTTAGCCCATAGCGACCCGCAGCAGCGCGATCGAACTGAATTTGGATTTGCTCGATGGGAATTTGGGGTTCCAGTTGCAGATCCACTACTCCTTCAACGGTTTGCATGATCCGCTCTACCTCTTGTCCAAGGGCATGGAGTTGCTCCAGGTCAGGACCAAAGATTTTGACGGCGATCGCACTCCGAACTCCCGACAGGACTTCATCCATCCGGTGTGAAATAAATCCACCGATATTTGGAGCAACTCCCGGCAATTTAGCAAACTCTTCCCGCAGTTTCTCAATACTGCCCTCTCGGTCTTTTAGCCCTTCCTCACTTAAATCCACATCCAGGTGGGCTGTATTCACCGCAGCCGCATCACTGTCTCCGGGGGCACGTCCCGATCGCAACTGCACATACCGAAAGCGAGGATCGTCTTTGAGAGCATCTTGAATCGCAAACCCGGCACTATTGGTTGCCTGCAAGGATGAACCGGGATAGAGCATCAACGTGTTGACCAGATTTTCTTCCTGAAACTCTGGCAAAAACTCTCGTCCTAGCGAGGGTACGATGACCAATGCCGCAACGAGAGTCGCCGCCGCGACGGTCAGAATCAGGCTAGAACGACGTAGGGAGAAGTCGATCAACGGTTGATAAATCCGCTTAAAAAAACGGGCTACCCAGGGTTCTGTTTCTGGTAAACGACCGTAGGGCAGCAAAATCGCACACAAGGCAGGCGTAACGGTGAGGGCAGTCACGCTAGATGCCAACACTGCCACCATGTAGCCCAATCCCATCGGGATAAAAATGCTGCCTTCCACACCGCCTAGCGCAAACACAGGAGAGAAAACAACAATGGTAATGATCGTCGCTCCGAAAACGGAGTCCCGAACTTCCTGGCACCCTTCCAGAACAACCTCTAACACTGGACGGGGATGGGCAGAATGCTTGTTTTCTCGTAAAGCACGGTAGACGTTTTCTGCATCAACGATCGCATCATCCACAGCAGACCCGATCGCAACGGCTAGTCCACCTAGTGTCATGGTGTTAAGTCCCTGACCTAACCAATTCAACGCTAGTACACCGATCAGCAGAGACAGTGGTAGTGCCACCAGACATACCAGCAAATTCCGCCAGTTCATCAAGAAGGGAATCAGAATCAGGGCAACAATGATGCTGCCTTCAATCAGTGCGGCTTGAACATTTTCGATCGACGCATCAATGTATTTGTCCTGACTAAAAGTGATATCCGCTTTGATATCTTGGGGCAACCCTGCCTGAATCTCCTGCATTGCAGACTCAATTCCGCGAGCAACGGTGGGGGTATCGGCAAGCGGCTGTTTGTTCACCATTATAACGACAGCCGGTTTACCATTCAGACTGCTATCACCCCGTTGGAGGGCTGCCCCAATCTGCACCGTTGCCACATCTGACAATCGAATCGGTGTACCATTGCGAGCCGTGATCACAGATTGCCCCAAATCATCAATGGTTTCTAACCGTCCAATGCCCCGAATCAGGGTTTCTTTGTCTGGTGTGGTCAGGAATCCTCCAGGTGCGTTGACGTTCGCTGCTTCAACGGCTTCTGTCACGTCTTGCAACGACACATCAAATGCTTGCAGCCTTTTGGGATCAACTAACACCTGATATTGCTGTACCTCGCCGCCATACACAACGACCTGAGACACACCAGGAACTGCCAATAGCCGATTTGTAACTTGCCAATCTGCAATTCGTCGCAATTCCATTAAAGAAGTGCGGGATTCCTCTGGTGCTGTTTCATCCACCGTCTCGTCCACTGTAAAGGCAACCATCATCACGGTGCTAATCGGTGATGTGATTGGAGAAATTTGAGGCGTTTCAACGTTTTCAGGAATTTTGTCCTGCGCCTGCTGCAAGCGTTCAGTTACAAGCTGTCGTGCTTGGTAGATGTCGGTATTCCAGGTAAAGATGACTTTGACAACCGAAATTCCAGCAGCAGAGGCAGAGCGAACGTCAGTCACTCCAGGGGTGCCATTAATCGCGCTTTCGATCGGCAGCGTCACCAGAGATTCCACTTCCTCTGGGGCTAATCCAGGCGCTTCGGTTTGAATTTCGACCTGGGGTGGAGCAAAGCTGGGAAACACATCCAGCGGCATCTGCATCACAGTACGAACGATCCAAATCGTTAGCACTATTGCGCCTAAGATGACCAGCCAGCGACGTGCGATCGCCCATTTGATAATGGCATTGAGCATAGCAGTTTAATTTTTAATAGCGGTAGCAACCATCAATCCCCACACCCATCCAAATCGCAGTTTCGTTGCAGACTGAATGTTGAATTGGGATGAGGTGAGAAAGTTGTGAAACTCTTGTTGCGTGTAACACTGTTTGTGGGCCGGATCAAACACCCCCAAAGCAGCATCACAAAAGCGACACAACAGAAAGTCTTTGCACCAATCTAAAATGATCAATTTGCCCCCTGGTTTGAGAACTCGGTTCATTTCTGCTAGCGCATCTAAGGGAGCGTCAAAATAGTGGAAAGAACTGGCACAAACGACAACATCAAAGGATTGGTTAGCGGAGGGAATTGCTGTTACGCTGCCCTGATGAAAGGAAACAGAAGAATAAGATTGCAGCTTTCTTTTAGCAATGGCTAGCATTTCTGCTGAAATATCGATTCCCACAATCTGCTGATTTGGGTGATCTTGTAGCAGCAATCGCTCAAACTCCCCTGTTCCACACGCTACATCGAGAACGATCGCCTGCGGAGAAATCTGCGCCCACTGCTTTAAGAAATTGAGAGTGTTTGTAACGTAGCCACGCCAACGTTGATCATAGATTTTGGCAAGGTGATCATATTGTTGCTGAACAACTGCTTCAATCATGTCATTCGTTCCTGTTTAACTGGCGATCGCCTCTCTAGCCCAACTATTGATTGAAGTTGAAACGCCCGTTTACCTTTTCACCATTGATATCCGTCAAAACGGCAACGTTGTACTCTCCAGGTGCTGTATCAGGCAAGGTCGCAACGTAATGTTGTCCCGCAGCATCGTATTCAAACTCAACTGTTTTTTGTGTTCCATCGGGTAGTTGAACCTGTCCCGTTACAGTCGCGTCTAGAATCGCTTCGTGAGTGTCTCCCTTTTGTAAATAGAAATCGAGATGTACACCACTGGATTCTTTTAAAGTGACCAGTTCCAGGTGATACGGACCTGCTTCAACCACCTGTCCACCTTGTGAAGCACTTGTATCGTGAGCGGTGTCAGCTTGAGCCGTTGTTGTAGGGCTGGAGGATTCAGCAGCAGGAGACGTTTCTGGGGAAGCAGCAGGACTCTCTGAAGTTGTCGTTTGCTCTCCGCCACTGGCACAAGCTCCTAGGACTAATCCCAGGCTAATTAGAGCGATCGCAAGAGATTTGTTGAGTTTCACGGTTTGATTCCTCTCAAATAATTGGTTGGTGAAATAGAAGGCGACTTAATGATGCTGGTGCGGCGGTGCAGGTACTTCAGCATCTCGATAGTGTGGGTCTGCTGAATGTAGCAGTGCAGGCTGGTTGTCAGGTGTCGCATGATGCCCGTTGTGGGAATCTTCTAGATGTTCCAGGGCAGTGATTGTCGATGGGAGTTGTCTGCGGTTTCGCCGATTTGACCAGAAAGCTCCTGCGGCAAAGGTGCCGATCGCCAGCAATCCCCCTGCCGGCACAACAACCCACCAGGGTAATGCTCCACCTGTAGCACTGGCTTCTGTAACTTCCGTTGCTACTGCCTCCTCTGTTGCACCTCCTCCACGCAACGATTGAGCATAGAGTTGATTGGCCCGTTGAGTGACGACGCGATCGCCTTCAAACAATCCACTTTTGACTTCGACTAAATCCCCGGCTTGCCGACCCAGCACTACCTCAACAGGTTGAAATGTATTGCCATTTTGGACAAAAACAAGTTGCTGACCATTTGCCTCAACAAGTGCTGACTGAGGAATTACAACAATGGGTTCTGGGGTGCGATCAGTGAGCACTTCCAGTTCGGCAAACATTCCCGGTTTGAGTGTTCCATCCCCATTGTCTAGCTCTGCTTTAACAGGCACGACTCGGCTCTCTCCTTCCACAACTGAGCCAATGGTAATGATGCGTCCTTCAAAGACTTGCTCCGGAAGGCTCGATATCGTCACCCGTACTCGCTGACCCTGAGAAACCTGACTCAAATCTTTTTCATAAATGTTGGCAGTTGCGAGGACGGTGCGATCATCCACAATGGTCATCAGGGTTGCCCCTGCGTCTTCAGCCGATTGCCCTAATGTGACTTCGCGATCGGCGATCGTTCCTGCGATGGGAGCCTTGATAGTAATCGTGCCGTCTGAATTAGGAGATGCTCCTAGCTGTTGCAATCGAGTTCTGTACGTTCCTGCACTGAGTTGAGCGCGAGATTGAGCCACCTGAACAGCCGTTTGGGTACGCTCTACTTCGGTTCGAGCTTCCAACACTTCTAACCGACTTTCGGCTTCGGTTAAGGCTTGTCGTGCCGATGCTAAATGTGCTTCTGACTCTAAGAACTCTCGTCTGGGGATGGCTCCTTGCTCTGTCAGTTCTTGATCGCGATCGTATTGCTCCTGAGCAACTCTCAATTCTGTTCTTGCCTGATCAATGGCAGTTTGGGCAATTTGCTGCTGGCGATCGTAGCTTTGTTGAGCCAGCCGTAAATTAGCTTGAGCCTGCTGCACATCTCCCTGTCGCTCTGCGGAATTTTCTAACGCTGTAACGCGCAGTTCTGCCAGTTCGCCGCTTGTAATTACTGCCAGAGGTTGTCCCGCCTCAACGGTATCTCCTGGCTCAACTAGCAGCCTGACAACTGTTCCACCCACAGGATTCGTGACCTCTACTCTGCGGCTCGGAGAGGCTTCAATCTGCCCAGTTGCCTGCACACCAAACGCTAAAGATTGACGAGTGACAGGCTCTACTTTCAGCCCGATCCGCTCTGCGGTTGCATTATCGACCTCGATCGCACCTGCGAATTGAGCCGACTGATTTTGGTGGAACTCGTCACCATGACCTGTATGAGCCAATACTTCGGCTGGGGTCATTAGCAGCAGCAGTCCAAGGCACGTTCCAGCGACGCGGTCTCTTGCTAATCGATTAGAGCATTTCAAAGTAGGAGCCATCGATAGTTCTGGGGCAGGGATAATGGTGCAAGCCTAGGACTTAACAAAAGTTGAAGAGCAGTATTGCAGGCAAATATAAAATGAGGATGAAATTTCTAGCACAAAACTCTCCCTGCTAGCGGTTAGGCTGAGGTATAAGGCTTTTATTTCCCGCTAGATTCAGATTTAGACCGAGATCAACAGAGCGATTCAAGGATAGCGAAACGTAAGACAAGCCTCATTTCTATTTCACTTTTGGATATCGTCAACTTAACCTTTTCAGGATTGGCAAGAGATTATTGGGTTGAAACCTGCCGCATAATCTGAGCAACCCTCACTGCACAGGCATTAGTTGTGCTTATTGTTTCATCTGCTGTTTTAAGTCGACAGTACCGTTGACAACATCTGATACGGAATCCGGCTGTGGAGTAACACTATAAGATAGAAGGATGGGACGTACAATTACACTGGCAAAACACCTCAGTAGTGAGGGACTGAAAACTCGTTATCAAAATCGCAGC
>JACJOC010000110.1 GCA_014695345.1 Cyanobacteria bacterium FACHB-471 | reverse complement strand
GTCGCAGATAATCTTGAGTCGTGGGATTAAGTAAGCGGGCATCAGGTTTATTCATACTTCAATTCTACGAATTGCCCCTTCCCTCTGCACCCTCTTAAGTTGCCGGGTTAATAGGTACTTCCCATACCTCACACATTAATAGAACTAACAAAAGCAACGACCACTAACCGTGACTCATTAACTCCTCAACCTACTCGATCTCGTCTGACGGTCCAATGGCACGTTATCAACGGCAAGCTAGTGTGTCACTGGGTTCTAACTTGAGAATTTCACAACAGACCAAACTTTCATGCCTTCTCTAGGCTAAGCAGCAAAGGAAAATTTCATGTCGCTTCACCATTCCATTTCTTCTAACACAAATTCCTCTAATCCAAACTCACGATCTTACAGATCAAAAGCATCAAAATTCTGGCGCTCTTTAAAGGGCGAGCGTTTCTTACAAGTTTGCTCAAGTCTTTATAGAGTTTTTGTCAGTACACTTGGCATAAATGACGAGTCTCAACTTGTTTGTAAATGCGATCGCCAACGCAACTTATACCTTGAAGTGTACGACCCAACTACGGAGATATATTGGCACTTCCACTCTAAACAGGACGCTTTAGTGTGGCTTAAACAGCGTTACTACACTCAGGATGACTGCAATTATCAGGCAAAGATTGAGGTAGTTCATCGGAATCAGTATGATGATTCTCAACTTTTAGCTTGTCCAACACAACATAAACTAATAATCTCTTCAAACCTAAAGTTGTTGACCAGATAGGTTAAGTGAGTAGCTAAGTTAGCATTCTTAGCAGGAATTTGTTGTATCAAGGCAATGACTTGTTTTGCATTCACTTTAGTCGCAACCTGATGTAATTGCTCTATCCACTCAGATGGCATTACTGTTAGATCTGAAGGAGTGAGAGCCTGAAGATAAGGTTGTACTGTTTGATTTTGCGGTTCTGTAGCGTAGACATAGCGTACATTCAAATATTGCGCCATCTTCTCAAAAATAATCTCCTCCCGTACGGGTTTGCGAACAAAATCATCGCAACCAATGGATAAGGCAACGATGCGTTCTTCTTCAAATGCACTGCCTGTTAACGCAATGACTATTGGTGCTGGTGTACCTGCTGCTTTAATCTGTTGGGTTGCTTTGTACCCGTTTACAATTGGCATTCGCATATCCATCCAAATTAGATGAGGTAACCAGCTTTTGGATAAGGCGATCGCCTCCTCTCCATTAGTTGCTTCTTTGACCTCAAAACCAATTGGGGTTAACAACTCTACAAGCAGCTGACGATTACTCAAGTTGTCTTCTACTACTAAGATGCGGTAGTTGAGCTGTCCAGCTTCTAAGCCAATCACTTGACGATTGGGCACTTGAATCTGAATTTGCTCCGGTTCAACCTGGCAAACTTGAATTACAAATCCAAAAGCTGATCCTGCACCTACGCGACTGGTGACTGAAATTCTACCTCCCAGCAGGCGTACAAACTTCTGGCTAATAGATAAGCCAAGTCCAGTTCCTTCTTGTGAATCGCGCCCCGTCTCGCTCTGCACAAAGGGCTCAAAGAGGATTTTTATTGCTTCAGGGGAGATGCCAGGTCCAGTGTCTTCGACCTCAAACTGCAAAGATGTAGTAGTTGAGCGCTGAGAATGCTCTACATCTTTTTCTGGCTCTTCAACTTGTTTCACCCGGAGTATTACACGTCCCGTTTGGGTAAACTTAATTGCGTTGCTCAGCAAATTCATTAGGACCTGACGCAGTTTGCTCTCATCGGTACGAATATGTTGAGGTAGATCTGGGTCCAGTTCAAAAACGAGCTGTAAGCCTTTAGACTCTGCTTTGAAGTGAAACATCTGCTGAAGCGAATTTAGCAGATCATAAAGGTTAAAATTACTCTCACTTAAAACAACTCTGCCTGCCTCAATCTTAGACATTTCTAACACATCATTAATCAAGTTGAGCAGGTGTTCACCGCTACGGCTGATGGTGTTGAGATAGTTTTGCTGCTTTGGATTGAGAGAGGTACTGCGAGCCATGAGTTGAGTAAAGCCTAGAATGACGTTGAGTGGCGTTCTAAACTCATGACTCATGTTAGAAAGAAACTGGCTTTTGGCATGGTTCGCGGTATCTGCTTCCTGAGCTTTTTGCTCTAACTGACGGCTATAATTTTCTAGCTGCTTGCGAGAAATTTGGAGCTGTTGCGCCAGCCAATAAACCCCGATCGCCAAAATTCCCGCTGACGCTAATCCTACCAACATGATTGTTCCTGCTAACTGACGAGCAGGAGCAAATGCCTCGTTTTGCTCCATTTCCACTAGCAGAGCAATGTCACGGTCGTTGAGCCAGCGATATACTCCAATTACAGACACACCTGCATAGTTTGAATAAAGCCCAGAGCCACTAATCCCGTGCATTGCTGCGTCAATTCCGTGGCTGCTGATTTCTGGTAGAACGGTTTGCGATCGCGACTGTTCTCTGGAAATGAACATCGTCTCACTGCTGAATGAGCCGACCAAATAGGTTTCACCACTTCTACCTAAACCAGTACGTTCTCGCACAATTTGATCAATTCGATCTAGATTTAGGTGAGCCAAAATTAACCCCCGACGAGTGCCTAATTCATTGCGCAATGGCGCTGCTAATGTAACAGATGGTTTTCCTGTAGTTGATGAAACATAAAAGATTGGATCAAAAGTGTTTCCTGGCTCAACGTGATCAAGATAAGTAACACTAGCTAGAACCTCATATCTACCCTCACGGCTTCTATTCGTTGATAAAACAATACGATTGCTAGAATCCAAAATGGAGACTTCTAATAGACTAGGTTTGAGCTGAACGAATTTTGTTAAGTAGTCTGAAAGTTCCTCATGAGCTGCAGTGTAATTTGCGTCAGAACGCTCAGAAAGAAGTATTCCTAGATCATCCTGAATATTGGGAACCTGGGTCATCAACAAAACATCCCTTTGTTGGTCCTCAAACCAACGAGACATTTCTTCTTCTTTTGAGTTGGCTGTAACATTAAGCTGGTTAAAGGTTGCTTGCTTTAATGCTTCTCTGGCTCTGGTAAAAGCAACTCCTCCAACAACACCGACCGTTACAAGAGAAAGCAGTAAAAAGGAGCTAGAGACTCTATTCGTAATGTTTTGGTTCCAGAATCTCATCGCAGCTCTCCTAAAATTTTAAAGCATGTGAAAAATATTCTTCAACCTCTTCCTTGGCTCATTGCCACTGAGCGAAAATCTGCTGGATTTGCTGAATTGCGTCATCGGCAGCCTGCTCTGGAGAGACACGATCGACCACGATGCGATTAATAGCTTGACCCCAAACGTTCTCTTGAACAACCAAACTGTAGGCAGGGTGATAAATCGAATAGAATGGACGAGATTGTTTTTCAAGTAGGATTTTGGTTGCTGTTGAGAGATGGGGATCAGCAGGGTTTGTCCAAAATGAATTTTCTAAAATAGAAGTCATAACGGGTAAATTTCGCCCTCCCGCCGCTTTGAGATAGTTCTCAATTGCCTCAGGTTGAATTAAGTATGAGAGAAATTCTTTCGCTGCTTTCTGATTTTCAGAATCTGCAAATACTATAGCTTGCCTAATATCATCCAAGTACCGCATCGGTTGCCCGCTGGGTTTATTAGGAAATTCCAGGATGCCAAGTTTGTTTTGATAGGTGTCAGTATCTTGACGGACAGTAGCAGGAATTGAAAGCGATGCATTTGGGGTCATTATCACAGTACGATTGAGCAAATTAGTGTTGTTATCAGAATTTCTCCAATCTTCAGACCCTAATGGAACGTACCCTTGCTGATAAAATTGTGTATACCACCTCAAACTATCAATGATACCCTGACGTGTTTGGGGGTTTTCAATCAAAAGATCTCCATTAGGAGTTAATAGTTGCACATCGTGTGCCTCTAAAATATGCTCAAACATGGAGTAAGTATCACCAGATGCAACTGAGTAGGAAAAACCTAATCCATGAATAGTTTGGTTTGGCTGATTCTGGAGGTTATCCTGCACTTGCTGCCAGAATGCCCAAAAGGTGTCCCAGTCTTGAGGAATATCGCTTTCCTGAAAGCCTGCTTGTTGAATGAGATCTCGCCAGTAAAAGATATAAATGTTTGACTGAGAAATCGGCACTGTGTAATAACTACGTTTTTGGTTCGTATTATTGTAGAGAGCGACAGAGTCTAGAACTGAAGCTGGATATAGCTGCTGGACTGGTTCAATGACATCAGAAACATCAGCCAGTTCTCCTTGCCATGCAAGACGAGGGATCAGGGACTTGCCAGCACTATTGCTCATCATAATGTCTGGTGGATTGCCCGCTTGCAGTGCTCTCTGCGCTTTTTGTGACAAATCATCTGCTGTGTAAAAGGAAAGCTCAACAGGCGCGTTGTGTTGCTTACTCCAATCGTTCACAACCTGCTGAATGGCTTCATCTTCTTCTAGATTAAAGCCCTTGTCCCACCAGATTGTTAGAGCTGCGTTATGATTAGGCGTATCGGTGACTATAGCGCTTGGTTCGCTATTAGTACAGGCAGCGATGATAACACCCAATACCAACGCTATGAGCGTGTATTGATAAAATCGCCTCATTCGACGACTGGTCTTTCTACGCAGAAAATTACTAACGCTAGCAACTTGTCTATTCATACTGTTATACGTGCATGTTATTTCTGTATGCATAATCTCTTCTATTCAGTCTTTTATTCAGTGATGCTTGAAAAAAGAGGTAAATTAAGTGAGTTTGGGTCGTAATCAAGTTTTAGTATAGAAAATTGGTTTGATTAGGCAGAGCCCTGCTGGATGGCGATCGCAATCACAGTTGTAGAATAAACACGTGAGAGCGAGTGTTTAAATTGTTTTAATTCTTAGCCACAGCGTTCACTGAGAATGTAAATTAGCTGGTGATGATTTTTTGGAAATAGGCGTAGTTCCACAAATTACTGATCTTAGATATCACCTATTTCAAAAAGTATTGTATTTTGTAACGAAAATTACAGATTTAAGTCAGCATTTCTACTGCTGAATCATCTCAATTCCTCATGAGCCATAAGTAGGCGCAGACTATGAACCACACTTCATCTTCTAAGGGAGATCTTCTCATCGTCGATGATACGCTAGATAATCTACGCTTTTTATCGACCCTACTCCTAGAGCAGGGGTACGAGGTCCGGAGCGTAACAAACGGCTCAACAGCGTTGATGGGTGCGTCAGCCCAGCCTCCTGACTTGGTTTTGCTTGATATCTATATGCCAGGAATGGATGGATATGAGGTTTGTCAGCACTTAAAGAACAACCCTAGCACTCAAGAAATCCCAATTATTTTCATTAGCGCCTTAAACGAGACTTTGGATAAGGTAAGAGCCTTTTCATTAGGAGCAGTGGATTATGTCACAAAGCCATTTCAAGTAGAAGAAGTGCTTGCTCGAATCGAGAACCAGCTTACACTCCGCAGACTGCAAACACAGCTTCAAGCTCAGAACATTTGCTTACAGCAAACAGAGGCAAACTTGCGGCGATCGCTAGAACACGAGCAAACCTTGAACCAGCGAATAAAAGAGATGGCAACTCTAGAGGAGCGAAACCGAATTGCCCGCGATATTCATGATTCACTAGGGCACGCACTCGTGGCGCTAAATATTCAGATGGAAACAGCTCTAACGCTATGGCAAGAAGCTCCAGATAGGGCTTACACGTTTCTTAAGGAGGCAAAACAGCTAGGTTCAGAAGCGCTCAAAGCAGTGCGACAATCAGTATCTGATATGCGATCAGACCCGCTTAAGGGACAATTGTTAGAGGCAGCGATCGCCACCCTAACTCAAGAATTTCACCGCACCACTGGAATTCTGCCAGAGTGTCGCATTAACTTGTCTCATCCCTTATCCATTCAAATTAATACTGCTGTATATCGCATTGTGCAAGAAGGGCTGACAAACATTTGTAAGCACGCGGAGGCAACCGCTGTGCAAATCCAAATTCATACCAACGCTTCCGGTTTGTCGCTGTCGCTTCAAGACAACGGCAAAGGGTTTCGAGTCAGGGAGAATAGAACTGGCTTTGGGCTTCAAGGAATGCGTGAGCGAACCGTGGCACTAGGAGGTCACCTAGAGATCATCAGTGAATTAAACAGAGGCTGCCACATTAGTGCATTTTTCCCAACTGCTTAAGACTTATGATTAAAGTACTGCTTGTAGAAGATCAAGAGATTGTTCGACGGGGCTTAAAGACTCTTTTAGAGACTAAGCCCGATCTTCGGATCGTAGGAGAAGCCAGTAATGGACAGGAAGCCATTCAGCAGTTGAAAACCCTGTGGGCTTCGTCTGATCAGCCAGATGTTGTTCTGATGGACATCCGAATGCCCATCATGGATGGGGTAACAGCGACTCAAATGATTTGTCAAACGTTTGTAGGAACAAAGATTTTGGTGTTGACAACCTTTGATGATACTCGATATGTCGCGGAGGCATTGAGATTTGGAGCAAAGGGATACCTGTTAAAAGATATGCCTTCAGAGGAGCTGGCAGAGGCAATTCGGTCAATCTACAAAGGTTACACCCAATTTGGACCCGGAATCTTGGAGAATTTAATCTCCCAGGCACCTTTAACAGAGGAGCCTGAGCAACCAGAACTACCGCCAGGGCTGACAGAGCTGACCCCGAGAGAGCGAGAAATCTTGCGACTGATTGCAGTAGGTTCTAGCAATCGAGAAATCGCTCAATCCCTTCACCTCTCGGAAGGAACCGTTAGAAATCACATCACTCACATCTTAGGTCGATTGAACTTACGCGATCGCACCCAAGCAGCGATTCTTGCCAATTCCCACCTGACCTGGCTTGAAGATTCTAAGAACTAGGCTCTCTACACACTGTCCTATACCCTATTCACAACAATAGCCCCCTATGGGCACATGACAAATGTCGCGGTTAAAAATGGCATTCATGCAATGTGCTCAGGGTTTATATTCAAATACTCTAAGGTCATCGCGTTGACGATGAAACTCTCCTGATTGGTTTAGATGCTCCTAAAACTGACGCGCTTTTCAAATAAGTAACGCTAATCTACAGATTGAGGGGGTGTCGCAAAAATAGACTAGTGGTGGGGTAAGAGGGCTCTGTCACAGAAACTAGTGAAGAATAAACGATTAACTGAATTCTTGAGGTAAGCCACTGGTTCGACCAGTGCGACTCGACCAGCTTTGAGCGTTGCAGCAGTAAAGTAACTCCTACGGTGGCTTGGTGAAGCAAAACCGTAGGAGAGAATATCATGTCGCAATTGTATCAAAGCCTTTCCCACTCCAAGTGGGACTGCAAGTATCACATCATATTCATACCCAAATATCGTCGTAAGGCGATATTCGGAGAGATTCGTAAATTTCTCGGTCCCATTTTTCATGAGCTAGAGTGTCGTATTATTGAGGGGCATCTGTTGCCAGACTCTGTTCATATGTGCCTTGAAATTCCACCAAAGTATGCAGTAGCATCGATAGTTGGGTTTCTCAAAGGCAAGAGTGCGAGTGCGAGTGCGCGTCAATTCAGTGGCAAGCAACGCAATTCCAATGGTGAAAATTTCTGGGCACGAGGATACGCAGTGTCAACGGTTGGGTTTGAACTAGAAGCAGTACGTCACTGCATCCGCGAACAAGAGATGCCAACAAAGGCGGGCAATTCTAACAGTTGAACAGATAAGCCCTCAGCGGGGACATCCGCCTTTGAGACGGCCACACTCATCGAGCTACCAGCTTCACTGGGGGTATCTGACTGCCCAAAAATTGCGAAGAGTCATTCAGCAAGTGTTAAGTCACAAGTCCTATCAACAAAATGCAACCCGCTTACAGTCAGCAATTCAGCATTCTGGTGGAGTTAGATGTGCGGCTGACATTGAAGGATCAACACAAAAAGAGACAACACTTCTAGGGTATGCCTTGAAGCAGAGCTTATGATGATGTGCTAATTTAGGCAACGATGGAAGTAATCGCGATAGAGCTGACATCTAACCACCACATCATTACCTGTTAATTTGACAAGACCCATACTATCCAGTTTGAACGCTTGTTCGGAGGGGAGCCGCACGGATCTATTGTGTAAGACAACCTCCCGAAATGCTTGCATTAAAGCGGGGTTGCGTTCGAGATTGCTGAGGTGACGATGAAGATGGTCTGCATAGATGCGGTCTGTCGTAGATGTATCTTGTAGCTGCTCAAAACTCAAAGATTGATGGGCGATCGCATACAGTGCCAATCGCACTAAGAATGGATGTCCCCCGATCACCTCCGTTAGAGCTTGAATATCTTTGGAGCGGCAGGAAAGACCATGTCGCTGCACCAGTTCCTCAACCTGAGGCAGTGTGAACTCCGGTAACTCAATCGGTAGTCCGACATTAAACGGAGATTTGTTTACATCTAGCGGAATGTAAACTTCGGTGGAATGTACCACGACCAGACGAATGTTTTTCCAAATCTCTCGCCGTTTTGCTTCTTCATGCAGAGCACGCAGCAAGCCAAAAAAATCATCAGCAATTTCAAGGTTCGCAAATACGCGATCGACTTCATCCAGCCCCAACGTTAGGGGAGCCGAAAGGCTGGGCAGCAAATACTGTTCAAAGTAAGCTTTGCAGCATTGGTTGCTGCCAATCAGGTCGGCAAGTTGCCAATGTTTGGTGAGTTGGTCTGGATCGAGGAGCCCCAGTTCTAAACTCACACTGGCGCAAAACCATTGGAGAAATGTATCTGAGTTGGTGAGACTACGCTGATTGGCAAGCTGAAAGCTGAGCGGTACAACTCGCGATCCTTGCTGTTTTGCCTGATGCAGAATGAGAGCCATGAGTGAGGTTTTGCCCATCTGACGAGGAGCTTTAATCCGAATCAATGCACCCGGTTGGGCGATCGCTTCATAACAAAGTGATTCAATGGGTGGCCGCTCAATGTAAAACCGTGATGCAAGGTCCATCTGCCCACCAGGAATTTCAGGAGCCGCACTGGGCAAGGGTGGAACAGGCACATGAGAACTGGAACCTGTAATCTTTGTCCAGGAGATAGCAAATTCAGGGTTAACAGGAAATGACTTGCGGCGCTGATCCCAAACTTCCAACAGTGCTGCTGCTAATCGGGTGGGAGCATCGGTTGTCTGCCATTGCCAGGGCTGTCTGTCTTGCAAATAGCCCAACAGGTCAAACGGCAACTGCTGCATCCAGGGTAAATCGATCAGAATTGGTAAAATTGTGGGCTGTTGCGTCTTCTGTAACTCCTGAGCAAGCTGAATGTTTGCCAGTGTTGCTTCACTAACAGCAGATTGTTCTGTTAACAGTAGCAGCCAGTAGTCAGAGGATTGAACGTTTTCGACGGATAGAAGAGGGGTGGGGGCGAAGCGAAGCTGTTCCCCTCTTGGGGCGATCGTCACTCGATGCTGCGTCTGAGTAAAAGCCTGCTGGAGCTGCGTGATTAACTCGGCACAACTTGCGTCTCCACTGATTAAAACAGTTACAGCATCCTGTCTGTTCGCTTCCTGCTGTTCTCCTTGCGGTTCTGTTCCTAAATCTGCCAGATCACGCCAGTCTTGCCCCAACGTCTGACAGAGTTCTACAAAATTGACAAAATCGACAGGTTTACCATTGAGGAAATGGCTAACTGTTGATTGGGCAATCTCAAGCTGATCTGCCAGCAGTCGTTGACTGGGAAAGCCGTTTCGCAACAGAGACAGCTTAACGTGGGAGATGCAGGACTGACGGAGTTTAAGCGATCGCGGCATGGTCAGGAGGTAGGGGGAACGAACCTGGCAATCCAGAATTCTGTACTGGCAATTTCAATTATGACCAATGAGATAAACCCGATAGTATGTCGATAAAGTCGATAGCAAGTCAATCGCAGCGCAAAGTTCTCCTGCTTGAACTCATCAACTGCCCTAGTTTCATAGGAGAAGACAGGTTTACACCAGAATCTATTTCTCTCACTTAGCGTCTCAACACTATGACGGCACACAACAAGGCGATACAAAACGGTTTCTCTGAAGGAGCGATCGCTTCCTACTATCAGGCGGGCGGCACATTACCCGAGAATGCTCCTACCTATGTTCAGCGGCAGGCTGACCTTGATCTTTATGAGGGGCTGAAGGCAGGAGAGTTTTGCTATGTGTTGAATTCGCGCCAGATGGGTAAATCGAGCCTTCAGGTGCAGGTGATGAATCGCTTACAGGCAGAGGGAGTTGCTTGTGTCACGATCGACATTTCCGATATTGGCAATCAAGTATCACTAGAGCAGTGGTATGGCGGCGTTGCCTATAAGCTCGTGAGTAACCTGAACGTGTTTAGCTCCAGAGAGTTTATGACCTGGTGGAGCGATCGCGGCTCCCTTTCACCCGTTCAGCGGTTCAGCCAACTGCTCGAAGAGATTTTACTCAAGCAGTCTCAACCGATTGTCATCTTTATTGATGAGATCGACAGTGTTCTCAGTTTTCGGGACTCACTAGACGATTTCTTTGTGCTGATCCGCGCCTGCTACAACAAACGAGCCCATCATCCAGCCTATCGTCGTCTCACGTTTGCCTTGTTGGGAGTTGCTACCCCTAGTGATTTGATCAGCGATACCAAACGCACTCCTTTCAACATTGGTCGAGCGATCGATTTGTATGGGTTTGCAGAGCATGAGGCACAACTCTTAGCAGATGGTTTAACAGAAGCTGTTGACCACCCTCAAGCTTCGTTGCGTAACATCCTGGGCTGGACGGGTGGACAGCCATTCCTTACTCAAAAGGTGTGTCAGCTATCAGTAAAAGAGCGAGAAAGTGATGTCGATCGCCTGATTCAAACTCATCTTCTCACCAACTGGGAAGCGCAGGACTATCCAGAACATCTGAAAACTATACGCGATCGCCTCCTCCGCAATGAGCAACGAGCAGGGCGACTATTGGGGCTTTATCAACAGATCTTGCTGGCTCCCGACCGATCGATTCTGGCGGATGATTCGGCGGAGCAAATGGCGCTGAAACTGTCGGGTTTGGTGGTGCAGCGCCAGGGCAAACTGTGGGTCGCTAACCGGATTTATGAAACGGTGTTTGATGCCGATTGGGTGAGTGAGCAGTTGGGTAATCTGCGGATTTACAACGATGCGATCGCCGCCTGGATCGCTTCTAACCGCGAAGACAGTTCTCGCTTACTGCGAGGACAATCGCTACGAGAAGCGCTGAACTGGTCGGCAGGCAAAAGCTTGAGCGATGAGGATTACCGATTTTTGGCGGCAAGTCAGGACGCTGAAAATCGCACGATTCAACTAGAGAAGTTAGAGGTTCAAATTGGCTGGGATATTGAAAAACAGGAAAAGGAAGCGATCGCCAAAGCGAATCAAATTTTGACGATCGCTAACCACAAAGCAAAGCGCCGAATTCAAATTGGTTCACTGGTGCTAGCTGTTTCTATGATAGGAGCCGCGATCGCAGGGACATTTGCCAGTATTGCCCTACAAAAACAGCAAATTGCTTTAACAGGCACACGTTTAGAGCAACAGGGAATGAGCGTTCTGCGACAGTTTGAGACCTCTCAACTGGATGCTTTGGTGGCGGCAATGGAGGCAGGAGCAGAACTTAATCAACTGGTGAAAGGCAATCATTCCCTATCTGAATATCCGGCGACCAGTCCCGTTCTGGCTTTGCACACTGTTCTAAACCAGATTCATGAACAAAATCGAGTGACAGGCTTTCCGTCTGATCTAGGTGCAGCCCAATTTAGCCCCGATGGAGAATTGGTGTTAACGGCTTCTGCCTCTGACTCTACTGGGAAACCACCTAAAGCCCAACTGTGGACGACTCAAGGAATCTTGATTGCTGATTTAGGAAATCATGGTGGAAGTGAGTTAGCAATGCAGTTTAGCCCTGATGGTCAAATGTTTGCCACTGCTGGATATGATGGCAAGATCCGACTGTGGAATCGACAGGGCGATCGCCTGCAAGAATTTCAACAGCCTGAAAACCGTTCAGTGTGGGCTCTAGCATTTAGTTCCGATAGTAAATGGCTAGCCGTAGCTAGCGTTGGAGCCATCGATATCTGGTCATCTCAAGGACGCTACCAGTTCAAAGTGGAGGGCTTTGAGGGCAATCTTCATGCAGTTCACTTCAGTCCGGATGGACAACATCTGGCGGCAATTGACGAGCGAGGCAATGTAAAAATTGTGTCACGCGACGGTCAAACTCTAGCCAGTTTCAAAGCCTCTCCTCACGAGAAGATGCACTGGAGCCCTAATAATCAGCATTTACTTACCGTCGGCATGGATGGCATCGCTCAAGTGTGGACGCTGGATGGCGATCGCCTTGGCGAGATTAGGTTTTCGGATGACGGCAATGGTTTATACAAATCAATTGCTGATGCTCAGTTTATATCCAGCGATGAAATCGTTGTAATTACCGTCAATGGTGAGGTGAGCCATTGGACACCTACTGGAGAACAACACTCTCCAAAGGTGCCTAACGTCCGTCCTGATTCACAAATCACTCCAATGCAGCCAAACTTGCAGGTCAGTCCGCAAGGTGATCATCTCATCTTTAGCGATTACTCTGGCAATATTTACCTGCGGCAACAAGTCAAATCATCTCAGCCAAGCGTTTCAATTGTGCGAGGACAAGGTCGAATTCTCAATGCCTGGTTTGCTCCAGAGGGCGATGACCCCGAAGGGGGAACTGCTTCGCATCGCCTGCTCACCTTTTCAACTGCTGGCACGATTCAAACATGGAACCTGCAAAGCCCAAACCAGTATCCGCTACAAGGGGCTACGTCTGGCTTGATGCCAATAGCAGATCTAAACGAGCAAACTAATCGCGTGATTGGTATCGATACGGCAGGCAAGGCTCAGCTGTGGGATATGGCAGGGCGGCAAGTAGCAACGCTAGATGTATCTGGGCAATCTCATCCTCATGCTCAATTTAGTCAGAATGGTCAGGTAGTGGCGATCGCCGGAGAAGAGGGGTTAATCCGCCTATGGAATTCAGAAGGTCAACTCCTTCAGGAGTTAACAGGTAGCCTCCCCTACATTAGTTCCCTTGCCCTCAGCCATGATGGTAGCTATATCGCAGGCATTGCCAACAACAACCAGATTGTCCTTTGGAATCGTCAAGGAGAGCAACTATTGCAAACTCACTTGTCGTCCCAAACATCTATCAGTACTTCAAGTCTTAGCCCCAACGGCAATTATTTTGCAGTAGGTCAAACGGACGGAAACCTGAGGTTATGGTCTGCAAGTGGAGACGTTTTGGCAACTGTGAAAGCTCACGAGTCGAGCATTATCGCCATGCAGTTTAGCCCCGATGAGCAACACTTGATTACCACAGGCTATGACGGATCTGTAAAAATTTGGACTGCTCAAGGAAAGCTAGTCAAAACGCTGGATCAATCTCAACCCGAAGCTTACGCGATTGAATTTAGCCCAAATGGAGAGTATTTTGCAGTTACTGGGATAAACGGCAATATTAAACTCTGGGATCGCCAAGGGCATTTATTAAATGACTTTACAGCACATACAGACTCCATTTACCGCGTTATGTTTAGTCCCGATAGCCATAGCTTTATCACTGTTGCCGGCAACACATTGAGGCTATGGACAGTAGAAGGGCAATTGATGAGCGACATCACACTTCCACAGTCCATTCAAAATGTCAGCTTTAGTGATGATGGACAATCGATCTTTAGCGTTGGCAATAGCAATAGGGTGTATCAGTGGCAGATTCCAAAATTATCAACTCTCCTAGAACAAGGTTGCTCCTGGCTAAGCCCCTACTTCACTCAGCATCCAGAATTGCGTAGTAGGCTGAACTGCTCTCCCGAATAAATACTCTGTGGTGAAGCTATGCAACATTTCATTCATGAGTCCTCAAAAAGTTTTCTGCACCACTAAGCGAGGTATTGTCAACTTGATCGGAGAAATTGAAGAATAAGCACGATAATTCTTGTGTCGAGTAACATCTTGTTTGTCGTCTTAACAAGTGTGACACTTCCACTTTGTTTATGCAGTAGTCTGGGCTGTTCGGCTAAAACTGTCTAATGGTTGAGCCAACTGATCAGCAATCGCGCCAAAATAAGAGAAAGTGCTCAAACTATAGACCCAAGTTAATTGTTTGCAGTGCCCAGAATAGGAAGAGTGAGCAACGTTCCCAGGATAGGTGAGGAGGATTGGGTTAGTCGTGGCAAAGAGGATAGTTGCTGAGTCGCTCTAAGGATTCACTAGAGATGACCCAGAGCCATTCAGCCAGTACGACTTAGGATACGGAGAAGGTACAATTCAGCGATCGCCCACCCAAACCGCATTGTTCCAAGCAGAGTCATCAGAGAGTCACCAAAGGTATAAACTATGAATTCTGTACAAGATATCTATTCTCCGTCTGACTGGCAAGCACAGGGTTGTGCTCTTTGTGGGGCGGAACAATATCAAGCAGCGATCGCTGCATTTGATCGTGCCTTAAGCCTTGAACCCAAGAACTGTCAAACCTGGAATTATCGTGCTAATGCGTTAAGTGCGTTGCAGCGTCAAGCTGAGGCACTCAGTTGTTACGATAGGGCGATCGCACTTAATCCGACCTACCATCAAGCTTGGTTTAACCGAGGACTTTTGCTAGCAGAGATGGGGGCGCAAGGTTCTGCTTTGGAAGCCTACGATCGTGCTATTGCGCTTCATCCTGATCCACTTTATTTGCATGCTTGGGACGACGTTTGGCTCAAACAAAAGCTGATTCCTTTTGTTTATGCTTAAACTTGTGAGTTGTTTTTGGCAGAGGATAATGATGAACGATGAAGCTAACTAATCATCTGTCCCCGGCACTCACCAAATCCGATTCGGGGATAACCCTGCCGGTCACAATACCCCCGAAATGTTACTTCATCCCCAGCTTGAAGGAACGATCGCACTTCACCAGTGGGTAGCGTCAGGAGTTGCTTGCCGCGCTGGGTGATTTCTAATAAGCACCCCTGAGTACCAGCGTCAGCGCCCGAAACAGTGCCACTGGCTAACAAATCTCCAGGACGAAGATTGCAGCCGTTGCTGGTGTGATGGGTGAGCATTTGCGCCACGGTCCAATACATCTGTTGAAACGGACTACGGCTCAGGCACAAAGGGGCAATTCCTGCTTGACGCATCTGAGCAGAAGTCAGGAACACCTCCAAGGTCAGAGCTATGCCACCTTGCGCTTGATTGACCGAGTCCGTGAGGTAGGGTAAGGTTTCTGGGGCATCAGAGGTTCTGGTAAAGGCAGAGCCGCGAAAGGGTGCAAGCGCCTCCATCGTCACTACCCAGGGAGAAATCGTTGTGGCAAAGCTCTTACCTAAAAAGGGTCCAAGGGGTTGATACTCCCAGGCTTGAATATCTCGCGCTGACCAGTCATTCACCAGACAAAGTCCAAACAGATGGTCTTCGGCTTGAGTCAGGGCGATCGCTTCTCCTAAGACATTCCCCATCCCGACAAAGCATCCCACTTCCAGCTCGTAGTCCAACATTTGGGAGGGACCAAAGTTGGGAGCTTTATCCTCAGGGCGTTTCTGTTGACCAGAGGGGCGCTGAATCGGAGTACCGCTGGGTACAATGGACGAGGCTCGCCCGTGGTAAGCGATCGGCACATATTGGTAGTTCGGTAATAGTGGATTGTCAGGACGAAACAGCTTGCCAACATTCGTAGCGTGAAAAATTGAGGCATAGAAATCCGTGTAGTCCCCAATCGTGGTAGGCAACTGCATCTGCACATCTGTCCTGAGAACGAGGATTTGTCTGGCGGCTTCTGGCTGCTGACCTGCTCGCAGTAATTGACTTAGATGATGGCGTAACGGTAATGAGGCTGTTTTCCCCATCGCCATCAGAGCATTTAAAGTTGGCGCTGCACAGGCGACTTGTAGAGACTCAGGCAGGGCTGCCAATAGCCCAAGGGTGCGACATGCAACCAAATCTAAAATCTGATCGCCGATCGCCACCCCAATTCGCGGTGCATCACTGCTGCCCGATCTTTGAAATACCCCAAACGGCAAATTTTGAATGGGGAACTCCGTGTCGGCTGTGTTTGCTGACTCAACCCAGCTTCGTAGGTTTCGATCGTGAGTGGCATCAATAGCACAAATCATAGGAGTTCCAGATGATCAAGATCGGCAATCGGCTCCTGAATCGAACAGGAACCAAACGAGTGGAAGAACTGCTGCCGGGAGCGTTCAATTTCAGACAAGGTAAGGGAGTGTTTCCGCCAATGGATAGTCGTATCGGTGAACTGGAACGAGTGGTGCGATCGCTCCTCCAAAATTGCCACTGCTTCATCACCACTAATACTGCCTTGATAAGCCAAAGCTGCCAGCAACAGTACGTTTAAAAAACCATGCATGGTGGCGGGGGCACTGTCAGCTTGAGAGGTTAAGCAGTACTGACCTCGCAAAGGATGATGTAATCCCGCTGTAGCTTTCAAGGGAATCTGAGCTTCGGCTAGAGATAGTATTCGCTGAGCAAGCTGTTTGCCGTCAGGAAAGGCATTGTGGGTGAGTCCGCCTGTGCGCAGTTTTGCAGCAGTACCGGGCTGCTGCAAAATTTTCAGGTAAGGTGCCAAATCCACACCAAACGGAATTTCAAAGAAAGCGGTTACTTCTGTCGGTAAATGCTGGTAAACCTGCTGGATCTTGTCTGGTGGTAACGGTGCAACCTCCAAGGCGCGAATCAAAATTTGGCTAGTGGCATGGCTGAGCTGGTGAATCTGCTCAAGTTCGGCTACCCAGTTTGACGAAAGAATGACGCTCAGTGTCCAGGGCTGAGAGGAACTGCTCCGACTAGGCAAGCCTGGCAAAAGTTGAATTAGTTCAGGTAATCGTGAGGCTGGTACCACAAAGTGACCAAGCATCCAGTGATGGGGAGAAGACCAAGCGCGATCGTAGGTTGCTAGCGCTTCGGGTAGACTCAACTGGGCAGGAGGAAACAATCCAGCATAATCTACGATCGCCGAGAGCAGTTGTTTAAGGGAGAGTAACACGCGATGTATCTCCTCTTTTCAAACATCAGGCAGCAGGAAAGAGTAGTGAAGAGTGAGTGTTGCTACCAATGAGAATTTAATCATAGTCGAGTTTTTGCTTAACTCCATCTAGCGCTAGAGAGGTTAGGCGTTTTGGATAAAAAAGTTTGCAAATAATTTGTACAGTTTTGCAACAGAAATTCGACATTCTGATCAAATTTCTATTAACAATGTGATTAACTTTTTATCGCACTGAACCAATTGAAAAACTTGCTTCTGTAGACGTATAAAGCAGACAGGAATTATAGCTATTCTATTAGTGATAGACGTCAAGATAGCCTTAATAATTAGTTACTTCAATTGGGCGAACCTAGACAATAAATCTATAATTTACTTATGGACTCTCAGTTTAAGTTAAGCCACTCGCCTCAAAGAATGATAGAGAGTTTGCAAGCTTTCTAGTGTTTTGAACTCGGTGATTGACTTAACAATTTTTGAATCGAAATTTGTTGAGTATTTTTTGTTGAAATTGGTCGCGATCGCCTCGCGCAAGTTTTGCATGCAATGTCTGTAATCTGTTCTTTAACATTTGTCTTCAATCGCTACAAATAATCAATTCTTCCTAATAGAGGGAGGAATCACATGACTGATTTTTTTCCTGTCCTTGGCTTCGATCACCTTGAGTTTTATGTAGGCAATGCGTGGCAAGCCGCCAAGTTTTATGAAACATTATTTGAGTTTACCAATACCGCTCATTGCGGGTTAGAAACCGGTAGCCGTAAAGTTGCCTCTTATGTAATGGAGCAAGGCGATATTCGCTTCGTCTTCAGTACAGCAGTCGGTCCTGACCACCTGATGGCTCATCGTGTGCTGAAACATGGTGATCATGTGGCAGTGATTGCCCTGGCGGTACCCGATGCGATCGCCGCTTATAAGCACGTGACGGCACACGGGGCGATCGGTGTTATTCCTCCTACCACTGCTGAGGATGAGCATGGCTTATTGCGCTATGCCGCTATCCGTGCCTATGGCGATGTGCTGATCAAGTTTGTCGATCGCACCGAGTATCACGGCATTTTTGCCCCGGAATTTCAGCCGCAACCCGTTAGGCGTCGTAATCACTCAGCCGGGCTGCAAACCATTGATCACGTTGTCGGCAATGTTGAACTGGGTGCCATGGAGCACTGGGTTAAGTTCTTTGCGGACACGATGGGCTTTGAGCTACTGGTACATTTCGACGACAAAGCGATCTCTACTGAATACTCTGCGCTGATGTCTAAAGTGGTGCAGGACGGCTCTGGCAAAATCAAACTACCGATCAATGAGCCTGCTCCAGGCAAGCGAAAATCCCAAATTGCAGAATACCTGGAATACCATCAAGGACCAGGAGTTCAGCACATTGCCTGCTCGACCGCCAACATCATTCAAACCGTCACTCAGTTACGCGAAGCTGGCGTTGAATTTCTCCGAATTCCCACCACATATTACGACGATTTAGCCACCCGCGTGGGCGAGATTGATGAACCGATTGACCAACTAGCAGATCTGAGAATCCTTGTCGATCGCGATCACGAGGGATATCTTTTGCAAATATTTACGCAACCCGTTGAAGACCGTCCTACCCTATTTTTTGAAATCATTGAACGGCACGGAGCGCAAAGCTTTGGAGAAGGCAATTTCAAATCCCTGTTTGAGGCGATCGAGCGAGAACAGGCATTGCGCGGCAATTTATGAGGGGCAGCAGTTGAGCAAAACGGTACAGAACCATGACGTACTACTACCGTCTCGGCACAATTCCTAAGAAGCGCCATACGCAATTCCGTCAACCGGATGGCTCGTTGTACCACGAAGAGCTGATGGGAATACATGGCTTTACGGGAATTCAATCGCTGCTCTATCATCTGCACCCACCTACTCAGGTAGATGCCGTGCGGCTAGTGCAAACAACTGCCCTGGAATATGAGCAACCTGTCGCTTTGCAGCCCCGCCATTTACGCACTGCCCAAAGCATGAGTGCAGGCGATGCCATTTCGTCTCGCATCCCCCTGCTGGCAAATGCGGATATCTGTATCTCGGTGGCGCAGCCGACAGAACCCATGTCCTATTGGTATCGCTCTGCTCATGGGGATGAGGTGATGTTTGTCCACGACGGCAGCGGTGTGTTAGAGAGCCAATACGGCTTACTACACTATCGCCCTGGAGATTATTTGGTGATTCCCACAGGCGTGATCTGGCGTCTCCTGCCCAATGTGGACGTTCTCCAACGGCTGCTGGTGATTGAGGCTCAGGGACACGTTACCCCACCGACCCGCTACCTCAATCGTGAGGGACAGTTTTTAGAACACTCACCTTACGGGGAGCGGGACTTGCGACCACCCGAAGCATTAGTTCCTCGCGATGAGGTGGGTGAGTTTGAAGTCCGGGTGAAAGCGCGCGATCGCATCACAGCCTACACCTATCACCATCATCCAATGGACGTAGTGGGTTGGGATGGTCATCTCTATCCTTACGCCTTCAACATTGCTGACTTTGAACCGATTACTGGACGAGTTCACCAGCCGCCACCCGTTCATCAAACCTTTGAAGCACCAGGATTTGTGATCTGCTCGTTTGTGCCGCGACTATTGGATTATCACCCGCTGGCAATTCCCGCTCCCTACAACCACTCCAATGTCGATTCAGATGAAGTGCTGTATTACGTGGAAGGGAATTTTCTGTCACGTAACGGGATAGAGAGATCGTCAATCACGGTGCATCCCAGCGGTCTACCCCACGGTCCCCATCCCGGAAAGTATGCAGCCTCGATCGGTCAGGACCGGACGGACGAACTGGCGGTGATGATCGACACGTTTCGCCCATTGCAGTTCACTCAGCAGGCGATCGCATTAGAAGACTGTCAGTATGCCTACAGTTGGACAATTGATCGAAGGAGCAGTTGATTTATGGTCACTCTTACCCCTAACGCTCACTCACTGACGATCTCTCCCAGAATCCAAGTGCGGTTACAGAAAGGAGAGTTAACGCGATCGCGGGTGAATGAATTTCAAGATTTTCTCAATCAGGTCGATCGGGTCATTTTTCAGGACCGCATCCTCACCGACAATGCCTACACACGCTGGTTTCAGGCAGGCAACGCGACCGATGAGGAATTGCGGTATTTTATCCAGCAATTTTCTGTCTTTTCCAATCAATTCTTAGTTGCAGCCCTGTTGAAAGTGATCAACTCGCCCACCCTGCAACAGTCTCGTGCCAGTCGGGAGATTTTGCTGAATGAACTGGGCGTGATTTATCGCAAGTTGAGTGGCACGGCGGGTACCCAGATGACTCAAACAGACGAGGAAAAAGATCGAGAAGGTGATCCGGAATTTGTCAGCACCGAAGGAACGGTAGATGGTGGTATTTGTCGCTTCCGGGCGGCTCATTTTGAGTGGCTGACTGCCGTAGCCGAGGGGCTGGGGTTGCACTATGAAGACATTGGTCAACGGAAGCACGGGAGCGCCACCACGCTGCACTTCTGTGATGAACTGCAACGCCTCTACGGCAGTGACGATACCAATATTGCCGAAGGTGCCAGCTTTGCCGTAGAAAATTGGGCAGCAGCAGGCTTTTGGCAAGAGTTAGAAGATGGCTTGATGCAGATTAAACAACTGCGTCATCCCCAACTGCGACTGGCATTCTTCACCTGGCACAACCGCGTGGAAGCCCAACATGCCGGACACACCCTGGAAGAACTGGAAGCGGTCTATTTCCAAGCGGGATTCGATCGAGCCAAGTTTATCCAGGGCGGTCAGGAAATCTTAGAGGCGATCGCCGTCTTTTGGGATGGGCTAGAGTGCGATCGGCTAAACGCCATTTACGCCTGATTTTGAACTGTCAGTGCAATGAAATCATCGAGCCAGGAGGCTGAAAGAATGCTTTTGTCATTGAAGAACCAGAATGTTAACTCTTTTACCAGTTATGCATTAGAAGCGCTGACTACTGTTGACATAGATAAACTGAAGCCATTCTTTGATGATCTTCCTGTTGATCCTTATCTGAAAGGCAGTTATCGTTTCCGGCGTTTATCTCACTTTAGAGTTGAAGCCGATCGTCTGGTTCATTTACCGCATAGACTCTTTTTTCAGACCAAAGATTACAATCCTTTGCTGGGTAATGTTGTCAGAGAGTATCCAGAGTTAGCGGATGCCCTGATTGAGCTGGAGGATTTTCAAAAAACGGTTTTAGAGTTCTTTGAATTCTGCAAACTTTGCTCAACAGCCAACGAGATTGGCGTTCACCAGATTCGCATTACCAGTTCCAGCCAGCACATGGGAAGTCCAGCTCCTGAAGGAATTCACCGGGATGGGGTCGATCTGGTGGGAATTTTCTGCGTCCAACGGAGAGGTGTTGAAGGTGGAGAAACTCATCTTTATCGATCCAGGCAGGAGCAGCCAATTTTTGACAAAATTCTCAATCCGGATGAACTGCTGGTATTCAGCGATCGACAATTTTTCCATTTCACTTCTGAAATCAAAACCAGCTCCATTAAACAGGGCATTCGGGATGTCTTTGTTTTCACCTGCCCTGGATTAATGCCTGGAAAAAACTAATGGTTGGCAGCACGAGGCAATTCTATATTAGGAGATCGTTATGACTTCTCTCGATCTGGACTGGATTCGTGAGCAATTTCCGGCACTTCAGCAGGAACTCAACGGTCAACCCATTGTTTTCTTTGATGGTCCCGGTGGGACTCAGGTGCCACGAACGTCGATCGCAGCAATGGGCGACTACCTGTTGCATTCCAACGCCAATGCCCACGGAGCCTTTCTGACCAGTGCCCAGACCGATGGTCTGATTGCCTCTGCCCGTTCGGCTGTCGCAAGTCTGCTGGGTTGCGATGCAGACGAAGTCGTGTTTGGGGCGAACATGACAACCCTGACCTTTGCCATCAGTCGGGCGATCGGACGAGAGCTGCAACCGGGAGATGAAATCATTGTTACCCGGCTGGATCATGATGCCAATGTCACACCCTGGTCTACCTTGGCAGCGGAGGGCGTAGTCCTTCGTGTGGTCGATATTAATTCCCAGGATTGTACGCTGGACATGGATAGTCTGGAACAAATGATAAATGAGCGGACACGGGTGGTGGCGATCGGCTATGCCTCTAATGCCGTCGGCACGATTAATGATATAGCTGCCGTGGTGCGCCTTGCCCATGCGGTGGGAGCTTTAGTTTTTGTTGATGCGGTTCACTATGTGCCCCACGGACCGATCGATGTGCAGACACTGGATTGTGATTTTCTCACTTGTTCTGCCTATAAGTTTTTTGGTCCTCACATTGGCATTCTATACGGCAAACGGAGACATCTGGCGCGGCTTCTTCCTTATAAGGTGCGACCCGCCCCCGACGGTGCTCCCGGTCGCTGGGAGACAGGCACCCAGAACCATGAAGGCATGGCCGGGCTGATTGCAACATTGCATTATCTGACCGAACTCGGTCATCAGATTTCACCCCAGTTGGGGAATCGGGCTGCCCTGATACAAGCGATGGAAGCAATCCAGCACTATGAACGGAAGTTAGCCCGACTGTTGATTCCGGGATTGTTACAAATTCCAGAGCTGACCATTTACGGCATTACGGAACCGAGTCGCTTTAGCTGGCGCACTCCCACCGTTGCCCTGCGCTTGAAGGGGCAGACTCCCTACGCGGTTGCAAAAGAATTGGGCGATCGGGGAATTTTTGTCTGGCATGGCAACTTCTATGCGTTGGGACTGACGCAACGGCTAGAGCTTGAAGCAAGCGGTGGCTTTGTGCGTATTGGACTCGTCCACTACAACACCGAGGCTGAAGTGAATCGTTTGCTGAAAGCTCTGAATGAGATTACTACGTCACACTTTCACCTGGACAGGGGGTAGCGATGGCAAAGCAACTTTCCCTGGAGCAGATCATCGCCTGCGATGTGACAGCAGAGACCGCTACTGAAATCCTGCCCTACATTAACCAATCCCTCGCAACGCTACCTGCGATCGCCTGCTGGCAAGATCTGACTCAGCATTTGCTAACACCCAAACACCCGTTTTCCCTACACGAATTGTTGTACAAAACAGCTTTCTGTGATTGGGATGTAACCCAGGAAATGCCCCCGGCTTGGTTCCCGACGCAAATGCAAGCTCAGTCTACCAATATTGTTGCCTTGATGCAGGCATTACAACTGAGGAC
Source organism: Cyanobacteria bacterium FACHB-471 (assembly GCA_014695345.1). GTDB lineage: Bacteria > Cyanobacteriota > Cyanobacteriia > Elainellales > Elainellaceae > JAAUTN01. The sequence goes on along the minus strand of JACJOC010000110.1, from coordinate 27,280 downwards.
TTACTCACAACTGCACACCTGGTCTATCGAGAACCGGGCTAAATTCTGGGACCGGATGGTGCAACGGCTCGGCATTCGCCTACAGCAGCCTTACAGCCAGATTGTCGATTTATCTCAAGGTGTGGAATCTCCGCAATGGTTGGTTGATGCTCGCCTCAATATTGTCGAAAGCTGTTTTCAAGCCTCTGCCACTGCACCAGCGATTATCTTTAGCTCAGAACGGCAATCCCGCAGTAAGTCACTGGGGATGTGGACTTATCAGGAGTTACACTGCCTTGCCAACCGTGTTGCTTATGGTTTGGTGGAATTGGGAGTGCAACCGGGGGAGGCGATCGCCATTGATCTGCCGATGACGCCTGAGTCCGTGGCAATTTACCTGGGCATTGTCCAAGCAGGTTGTATCGTCGTGTCGATCGCCGATAGCTTTGCACCAGCAGAAATCGCCGCACGGCTGCGAATCGCCCACGCCAGGGCAATTTTTACCCAAGATGTGATGTACCGGGGGGGCAAGTGCCTGCCGCTCTACCACAAAGTGATAGCAGCCAACGCGCCCCTGGCGATCGTGCTTTCTGAATGTGCTGATCCTGTAGTGGTCCGCCCAGAAGATTTGACCTGGCGCAATTTTCTCAGCCAGAACGACACCTTTAACGCGGTACCAAGATCGGCTATGGACCCCACCAATATTTTGTTCTCCTCGGGTACAACTGGCGATCCGAAAGCGATTCCCTGGACGCAAACCACCCCAATTAAGTGTGCTGCGGATGGTCATTTGCATCACGACCTGCATCCAGGAGATGTGCTGGCTTGGTCAACCAGTTTAGGCTGGATGATGGGACCGTGGCTGATCTACGCCAGCCTGATTAACCGAGCGACGATCGCGCTGTACGATGGTGCGCCCACCACTCGCGGCTACGGCGAATTTATTCAAGCAGCGAAGGTGACGATGTTGGGAGTTGTCCCCAGTTTGGTCAATGTCTGGAGAACGACTTACTGCATGGAGGGACTGGACTGGAGCGCCATCAAAGCGTTTAGCTCGACTGGAGAATGTGCGAATCCACAGGACATGCTGTATTTAATGTCGCTAGCTGGCTATCGTCCCATTGTCGAGTACTGCGGCGGCACTGAAATTGGCGGTGGTTACATCACTGGGACGCTGGTTCAACCCTGTGCGCCAGCAACCTTTACCACTCCCGCCTTGGGTCTGGATGTAGTGCTGCTCGATGAAAACGGTCAACCTACTGACAAAGGAGAAGCGTTTATTGTGCCCCCTGCGATGGGCCTTTCCACAACCCTGCTCAACCAAGACCACCATCACGTATATTTTGCTGACACTCCCCGGTGGAAGGGATTGCCGAACGACCCGTCCAGGGGCAATTTACCGGCTGGTGCTGCTGCATCCATGACTCCCCTACGGCGACACGGTGATTATCTAGAACGCTTGGACAACGGCTACTACCGCGTCTGTGGTCGAGTGGATGACACGATGAACTTAGGCGGCATTAAGGTCAGTTCGGCTGAGATTGAACGGGTGCTCAATCAGCTAGAGGAGATTCAGGAAACGGCAGCGATCGCGGTCTCGCCTCCGGCAGGGGGACCAAGCCAACTGGTTATCTATGCCGTTGTACGACTAGGGACTGAGCTAACGTCAGCAGCCTTACAGACGCAGTGCCAGCAGGCGATCGCCCAGCAGCTTAATCCGTTGTTTAAAGTGCGCGATCTCGTCATCGTGGAGTCCTTACCTCGCACCGCCTCCCAGAAAGTCCTGCGTCGGGTGTTGCGGGAGCGTATAACACGATCGCCGTCTTTTGGGATGGGCTAGAGCGCGATCGGCAGCACTAAGTGAGAACATCACTGGACGCACCAGCTACTGCAACCCAGTCATCCATTTCCGCTACATCAGTTGCTGTATGAAACCACCTTCGCGACTGGCAAGCTGGGCGGTTGTGTCGCAAAAACTGTCAAGGGCGTTCATACTAGTCGCGGTGGTATGTAGCTAATCGTAAATACTCTGGATCTGCCTTCACCAATTGCCACTTTTCATAGAAAATCTTGGCAGATTCAGCTTTGATTGGATCTTCTTCACGGGGTAGAACCGTTTTGGAACCTGCTGCATACTTGCGTCCTGACTTGTGGTTGGCATAGCGACGCGCTCTGGTATACCCCATCTGCAAAAACTTTCGTGCCATGTCCATACCAACGAAATCGCCCTCCGCCTTGTATTGGAGAAATAGGCTGTAGATTTTGTCAGCAGATTGACGGGCAATATCTGGGGTTTTGAATCTCCAGTAGGGCAAAATCTCGCTCTTGTAGGGTTCAACTAGCAAAACGCCCTGTTCGCCTCGACCGATCCGGTACAGTTCTGGATGCTGGCGAAAGTCGATCGCCTTGAAATCGAGCGAGTAATCAAATTCCTTCATCTACAGAAGTTCACTAACCCAAAACAACTAATCTTGATCCAGTTTCCTTATTTTGACCAAATTCATTGCTGATGAAATCGCCCTACTGATATAGTTACCGCCAGTCTAGTTAGAACATCGACTCGCGTTTGCTAAACATACCCGTATTTAGGTCTTGGACTTAAGCTATCACCCAAAAAACAGCGTTTCTCCTGAGAGAAAGATAGTAGAGTTTTGAATCCAGCATGATTGGCTACCTTTCTCATCACTGTTTAAATCAATGCTTAGTTTCCACCAAACACCCTGCTGCTTCACAACAGCATCAGCTCAATGCAAATCCCCTCTCAAAGCGACAGCAAAACACGCTGCAGATAGCGCTGTGGGCAGAGGAAAAACTGGATGAACAGGTTGCATCTCAAATAAAACGACTGTTGTTGCGCGCTTTTGCTGTTTATAGACGACGCGATCGCCTATCCGCAGATACTTTAGCTCGGTATCGTCACGACCTCAAACAACAGTTTAAAGAGTGCCTCACTCAAAGGGAGCATCAGCATTTGAGGCGATCGCCACTCTGCTTTACCAGATTTCCTTACTATCTTTTCCTGTTGTTAGACGACCCCTCCAACACTCCACTCGTTTCTCAGCAAAACCAGAATCAACTATTGATATCAGGCAGAAAAGGAAAATTCGCCGTCTGGTGTACTCACTATCACAGAAAGCTGCTTGCTCTGGCGAAAGTTTGGCTAGCAAATGGCACCAATCATGCCAAAACAGTGAGCCTGAAGTATAGACTAGGCAGTATTAGCCTGATTCCAATCAAAGTCGGTAAGAGAGGGGTCAAAGTCCGAAACGTTTGGATTCACTATCATGACCTCTATCACCTTGAAGTTGCTCAGCTCGACAGAATTCAGATGGGAAACCATTGGGTGAGCGGTGTTAACGGCATCAATGGGCGGGTCTTTCATGACGCTCCAATTGTGGAGGAATACGACAGCTTTTTGGATGAAGCCCGAATTGCTATCCACGAAAGCCTCACTCGTCCTTCCGCTTTTAGCCAACTCAAACTGCTTTGCTGGATAGGGTTGCTACTTATACAGGGGATTAATCCTTTGGCAGTCATCATCCGTCATATTAAAAGCCTGAAAAAGAAGCAGGCAGAGCTTTGGCTATAGCTTCTACCTAACTGCAGGGGCTGTAGTTAAACTCAGTGGAGCAGTCACCCACTCCATTAGGGATACTCTGCTAAGGGTGCCAGAGTTTTGAAAAACCGGCGATCGCCCCACCTATCTACCCAACTGCTCGACTCTCTCAATCTTCTGCCGTAGCACCTCAATCTCCCGCTTCAGACGCTTCAGTTCCTTGGCACGGGCGATCGCCTCCTTATACTGCTCAACCTCAGCAGCCTTCAAGTACGAACGAGGCATTTGCTGATGTAGTGTTTACGAGATTCAAACTCAATGGCTTGCGGCTTTTAGTCTTCCTTTGATGGATAGAAGCAGGCCGTCAATACCTCTGCCACGCAGCACAGGAACAATAATCGAGACGAGATCAGGATGAGCGGACACTGCTGTGCGTTGCATAATTGCGGGATGAATTAATCCGGTATGGGTACAATTCCATTTTTCAGGTAATGCAATAGAGACCAATCCAGAATTATGCTGCGACGTTACCAAATCGGAAACTAGACGCAACAATACCGCCAAAGTTATTTTCATCATGATAAACACAAACACTTGGCTCGTTTTGGGCTGCGCCAACTGCGACCATCAACGGTAGTAAATGGTCTTCCTGTGGGTGAGCTAATCGTGCAGCAGGGGCTTTAGCCCAATGGATAAGTTTATCAACTCGCTGTGTTGGCTCAGATTGCACCAGGGTCTGCTGAAGCCAATCATCAAATCGCTGTGATGCTTCTGCACCATTTGGCCCAAAATTCCTGAGATTGTGATAGCTCAATCCGCTACCAATAATGAGTACACCTTCCTTTCGCAATGGAGCCAATGCTTGTCCTACTTCCAAATGAAGTTCCGGGTCATAGCTTCGCTTGAGCGAAAGCTGAACGACAGGAATCTGTGCTTGCGGATACATGGGGTACATCACCGTAAAAGTACCGTGGTCAAAGCCGCGTTTCGGGTCAAGATGGGCTGAATATCCAGCACTCTGAATCAGCGATTGGACGCGAATTGCCAATTCTGGTGAGCCTGGAGCACTATACTTAACTTCGTATGTATGCGCAGGGAATCCTGAATAATCGTAAATCATTGGAGGATTTGGACTCGCCGAAACAGTAAAGTCTTCTTCTTCCCAATGCCCCGAAATCATTAGCACTGCTTTGGGTGTCGCTCCTAACTGGCGAGGGATATCCTGTAACGAAGTTTCGAGCAGATCGAACTTTTGACCCAATTGGTCTTTCATGTAGGGCCAGGGTCCACCACCGTGAGAAACAAAGTAGGTCGGAAATTTAGGCATCATCATATCTAAATTCTGTTTGATGGTTATGACTCCGTAGCCGATATAACTCACTATATTCGTATACTATTAGTTCATCAATAGGCAAAATATTGATCCATCATTTCTTATTAGTTGATGATGCTTGGGCAAAATGGATACATTAGTGAGCATGCGCGTGTTTCGCAGAGTTGTAGAACTGAAAAGCTTTGTTGCTGCCGCCGATCGCATGGAAATGTCTCCCGCAATGGCTAGCAAACACGTTATGCACCTAGAGCAGCACTTAGGCGGTCGCTTGCTCAATCGCACCAGTCGGCATTTAAGTTTGACTGAAATCGGGAAAGTCTATTTTGAACAATGTTGCGAGATGTTGGATAGCCTGGATGAAGTAGAAGCAACAGTCAGCCGAGCCACAATTGTACCGAGTGGGGTGCTAAAAATTAGTGCCCCCGTCTGGTTTGCCAATCGCACATTTACGAAGATACTTGCTAATTATCAGGCACAGTTTGCCGCAGTCTCTAGACATTGACTTAAGTGGGCGAATGGTTAATGTAGTAGAGGAAGGGTTTGATTTGGTATTGAGAGTGACTCAATCTCCTCCTAGTAACCTGATTGCCCATCCAATTGCATCTATTCCGTTTTACCTGGTAGGCTCTCCGTCATACCTTCGCAAGGCTGGATACCCTTTAAAGCCGAAAGATTTATCGCAGCACGCTATGATCACTTATTCATATTTGTCACTTTCCGAAGGTGAACTACCCCTTGAAGGATTAACGGGGAAAGAGAGCGTTAAGATTGATTCGTCGGTGCTGCGGACTAACAATGAAAATCTGATGCACAACGCGGTAATGGATGGAATGGGTCTAGCATTCTTACCAACTTGGTTGATTGAAGACGATATTGCTGCCGGACATCTAGAGAGGGTGATGCTGGATTATCGTTTGCCAGCTAGCATGCTTTATGCCGTGTATACTAGCCGCAAATATCTTTCATCGAAAGTGCGAACCTTTGTTGATTTTATTGCTGAATGTAGCGAGCTAAAAAACTAACTTTTGGAAAGAGCAGCACAGGTCACGCGTGGTTGAGTGACGTGGTTAGCTTTCAACACTGTGTGAAAGAAGCGTGCTGCTGCTTTGCCTGACCAGTTTTTGCGATACAACCTAAGCGGCAGCGCTGCCGCTTAGGCGAAACTTACGGAACAATTGCAGTAACGCGGATTTCAATCCGCATCGTTGGAAGTCCAAGCGCCGCGACGTCTACCTCTGTCCAAATTGGGGCGTGGTTGGGCATGTAATGACGAAATAGCTTGACCATCACATCGTTAACTTCAGGGGGAAACCCTCCAACATGGTAAGAATTGATGTGGACAACATGCTCCCAACCCGCACCAGCAGTCGCCAAGGTTCGCTCTACGTTCCGAAACGCTTGGGCAATCTCGTCTCCGAGCGATTTGGGAATTTGCAGATCGTCATCCCAACCACCTTGACCTGATGTCTCCACTCGATTGCCAATTTTTACCGCTTGCGAGTAATGCAATTCATTCAGCATGTATTCCCCATAACCGGGGGTGACAAAAAACTCGGGCTTATTCATGGTGTTATCCTTGCTCTCGGTTTTGATGACGAAAGCCCTTAATTCAACAATTTCACCGTCGCGAAAGCGCCAGACATCGCAGTACGAGTAATGATCCGCCTTCCCGTCTGCATCCTTCACTGTAATGTCACCGAGTGCCGTGACGAAATCACCTTCAGCGATTAAGTCAGCCACCATAAACTTTGGCGGCTCTACGTATGTCGTTGCCATCCATTGGCGAACGGCTTCTTTTCCGTTGAGGGTCTTATCGCCTACAAACGTCCATTTCGTGTCGTCAGCGCAGAATGACAAGAATCCTTCATAGTTGCCTGCAGCGATCGCCGCGTTTGCCTCTTCTAAGATGGCTTTATTTTTGGCTGATATCTGAATCTCTCCTCTGTTCAAGTGGATGCTTTAACAGAGTGTTCTCTCTACCAACGCATCATTCTCCTCAGCCAAGCCGACGAACGACTGGAGACATTGCAGGGTTTCCCTAACCGACATTAATGTTAGGCGTTGAGTTCTCCTGAAAATGTTGCTTCTCGTTTGATTTAACTTAAGCGTAGTGAATTCCAATGCTCGGTTTCTTTCAGATTCTTAGGGTGTTTTGTCAAATTCTTGCGCGATAACCTTTAGGACACAGCGCTGACCAATTCCTCGCTTTTTGCCCAAAGCTGCTTAGCTTTGTTCGCGTCGAGCGCATACGACCTGACACCGTCGGCAAACGGGTTGGGCGTGTCATTGATCGGCGCGATCGCGCAATCTTCGAGATAATGTCCACCGATCTCGTCTTTATTCGCCACGACTGCGGCCCAAACCGATGTCGCGGCTGCCTGCGGAATTTCTTTCAACTCTTTCGGCGGCAGACCCGCTTCGGTGCGCGCTGCGTCAACAGTCTGCAAAAGTCCCTGCAACTCCTCCGGGAAGAGATGGCGGGGTAGATCCGTCAGACTGTTTCCGGGCATCACCGAAGCAGCCCGAATGCCGCGATCGCGATGCCGCCTGTCAAACTCCACAGCGAACAGTGAATTGGCGGTTTTCGACCGGCTGTAGGCAACCCATGAATCGTACGCCTGCTGCTCAAAATTCGGATCGTCCAAGTCGATATCGGCACCGCGATGCGCCAGCGACGACAGGACTACCAGCCGTCCATTATCGGCGAGCAGCGGCTCGATCCCATTGATCAGGGCGAAATGGCCAAGATGATTGGTCGCGAACTGAACTTCGAAGCCGTCCACCGTGCGGCTGAACGGTGTTGCCATAACACCAGCATTGGCGATGATGGCATCGAACGGTCGGTCATCTGCCAACAGTTTATCCGCACAGGCACGGACGCTCTGCAAGGATGCCAAGTCGAGCTTGATGAGTTCCAGGCTACCGCCGCCTTTCGACGCGGCGTTACGGACTGTTGCCGTGGCCAGCTCAGCTTTGCCAATATCTCTGACGGCACCAACGACGCTAGCCCCATGAGCCGCCAGCGAACGTGCGGTTTCAAGTCCAATGCCCGATGAGGCACCCGTTATCAGAAATCGCTTTCCCATTAGATCAACGCCGGACAGCACTTCATCGGCGGTTGATTTTGCACCAAACATTTCTGCCATCTCTTTCTCCTTATCTTGCAAATGTAAGTACTTTGGTCTGTGCCATCGATCAGACTTGCAGTCCACCGGAGACATCGATCACGCCGCCGGTGATATAGCCCCCGTTGGGCCCCGCCAGAAAACTAACGACAGCCGAAACTTCCTCGAGCGTCGCAATCCGACGGATGGGGTGCAGGTCCATGACCGCGTCCATGACCGCGTCGGGGAGTGTGTCGCGCGCCTCTGCCGCCATGTCGGTCGGCATGATCCCGGGCTGGATGGTATTGACTGTGATATTGCGTCCGCCAAGATCGCGGGCGACGCCCTTCGCATATCCGGCGATGGCCGCCTTGGTCCCCGCATAGTCGGCGACGGCGGCAAACGGGACGCGGCTGCCAAGGAGCGAGCCGATGAAGATGATCCGTCCGCCATCCGTCAGCACTGGCGCTGCCGCGCGTGTGGTTGCCACCGCGCCCATGACGTTGATCTGCCACTGGCGATCGAGATTAACCGTGTCGAGATCGGGATCGTCGACCGTCTTGCCTTGCACGGCGATCGCCGCATTGTTCACGAGGATGTCGAGCCTGCCGAAGTGTGAGACGACGGTGTCGATCAAAGATTTAGCGGACGACAGGTCGGACTGGTCGCTTTTGATCGCGATGGCGCGCACGCCTGTCTTTTTCAACTCCTGAACAACCGCCTCCGCTTTTTCTGCTGACATGACATAGCTGATCGCAACGTCAGCACCCTGAGCAGCCAGCGTCGAGGCGATCGCCGCTCCTAGACCGCGAGAACCACCCGTTACCAGTGCAACTTTGCCTGCAAGGGTTGTCGTCATGATGTACTCCGTTAGGTGTATTACTACCAAATCGGCGATTTATTTACCGATTGGTACAGATTAGTATGAGCCTTCTCAGACTGTCAAGGAAGTTTTATACTGAACGGTATGGAAACTAAAAAATCCCATGGTGTGCAGGGTCGTCCTCGCGCTTTTAATGTTGACATCGCTTTAGAGCAGGCTTTGCTTCTGTTCTGGCGCAAGGGCTATTTGGGTACATCGCTCACCGATCTGACTGAGGCGATGGGCATTAACCGTCCGAGCCTTTACGCCGCCTTTGGCAACAAGGAGACTTTATTCCGCAAGGCACTCGACCGCTATCGCGATCAGCGCACTACGTACGTGCGGGATGCCCTTGAGGAACCTACTGCCCGGAGAGTAATCGAGCGGATAATGCAGGGCGTTGTGGAATTAGTGACCAATCCAAACAATCCGTCCAGTTGTTTGGTTGCACAGAGTCTGCTCACCTTTGCAGATCCAGATGATCCGCTCCATCAGGAATTGGTAGAACGCCGAGCGGCAGACGAGCTTGCTATCCGCGATCGCTTCGAGCGGGCGGCATCTGAGGGGGACTTGCCGCCTGATGCTGACCCTGCCGACCTTGCCCGCTTTGTACTCACGGTCAACTCTGGACTGTCTGTGCAAGCAGCAGGTGGGGCCAGTCGCACGGAACTCCTACAAGTTGTTCAGACGGCATTGCAAGCCTGTCCAATATTAGATTAGGTAGATAGGTTTTATTATTCGTTTAAATTAAGGAATTGCTGTTCGCAAAGAGTATGCAGAGGTCATTGGTACCAATGGGATAGAGTTGTTAGAGCGAGTATGGGAAGATGCTACTGCACCTGTGAGGTTGACCTATCTTCCATGTCAAGTTCGCATAAATCAGCCTTTGTTCTAAATCTTATGCAAGGTTTTAACTTCCCTACATCTGAGAGCAACGCTTAACTAAAACATTCCATCTCCAATCCGATCGCTACTAGCTAGACCAAATGCCCATTAGCAATTCCTCAAGGGAGGAAAATACTTGTCAATCGTTGGCTTGAAGAAGCACCAAGCAGGTTAGCTAGTTTGTAATCACTCTGTTAGTTCTAGCTAACAAGTCATCCTGAAGCTCCTCCGATTCACGAGGAAGGATTTTTCAGCGGACACCTGGTTAAAGAAATCTAACAAGCTGATGGGTTTTAAGATTCCCCTGCATATTTTGGAGATGGCTGAGAGGAACTTGATCACAAGCGATGAAAAAAGACCTTAATTACTACGCTAGAAAGTTCGCAAAGCTCAACGTTAACCGAAATAATGGGGTGAACGCTCCGCACAAACCGATCCTATTACTCGCGGTTATAGAACTGATTGAACAGAGGAAGATTCAGACCAATCAGATTTACCTTTCTCCAGAGCTAATCGCTACCTTCTTGAAATACTGGTCTAACCTAGTCACAACTCATCATCAGTCCAATATTGCGCTTCCGTTCTTTCACCTGACAGGCGATAAATTTTGGCACTTGGCTCCTAATATGAGCTATGAGGGAAACCTTGCTTCCATCAAACCAAGCTTGTCGGCTCTACGAAATGCTGTGAGATGCGCCTATACTGATCCTGAACTATTTGAGCTATTGCAATCCCCTGCTGCACGGCTTCAATTGGCGAATATCCTGATTCAAACATGGTTTCCTCATCAAGAAATTCAGCTTCAGCAACTCTATGAAGTAGATGAGTTTGAGAACGTTCAGCGTAAGCTCTCTGAACAAGGGGGAGCGGTTTATAAGATAGAAGATCTAAAGGATGAAGAAAAAATATTTATCAGAAATGCAGCGTTTAGAAGAGTGGTTGTCTCTCTTTATGAACAGCGCTGCGTTTTCTGCAAGCTGAAAGTGATTAGTCAGCACAATCAGAATGTTGTAGACGGCGCACACATCAAGCCGTTTTCTGAATTTCGGGACGATCGCTTTGATAACGGTATTTCTCTCTGCAAAAACCACCACTGGGCGTTTGACCACGGTTGGTTTGGCATTGATGACAGCTACAGGATTGTTGTACCTGGCGACCGATTTTATGAAGAAACTCCAAGGGATACAAAGTCAATCCGGGAGTTTCATGGAGAACAGATCCTGATGCCAACTCACCTTGAGTATCAACCGAGAATCGATGCTCTGAAATGGCATCGCAACTATTGGAAGATTGCCTCGTGATCTGCTGTTTTATCTGGTGGGAGGGCGATCGCGTAGCTATATCCCTGCAATTGCTAACAGTACTTCCGTTAAGCAAAAACCTTGCAGCCAAATTTTCCAGTAAGTTTGGTATATCTCTATACATCATTCTCTCCAACAACTATTCATCACCCTATCTAGAACAACTCATGTACTTCCCCAAACTGCTCTCCCTGGCGCTCACCCTACCCCTAGCGATCGCCCTACCGACGTTCTACATCGATTACGCTGCTATTTCGGGGTCTTCTCAGGCACTTGCTCAAGCTTTTCCGGATCTCAGCAATCCCACCGTACAGCTTTATTTACAGGCTGATAGCTTAATATCATCCGGTTTCCCGGAAGAAGGCATTGCTTTGTTTGAACGTTTGTTGCAGCAATTGCGGGATAGAGGCGATCGCGTCGCAGAAGCAGATTTGCTGAAAAGTATTGCATCCAGCTTTGAAACACAAGGAGATCTAGAACGTGCTTTAACCTACTACCAACAAGCATTAGACATTTATGAAGGAAGTATTATTTCTCCTGCTGATCGCACAGCTCAACTGTTTGAAGCCAGTGAGGTGCTTAACCAGATGGCTTTAATTCAGATGTGGCTTGAAAACCCTGAACAGGCGTTTGCAGCATATCAACAGGCGATCGAGATCAACCGTCAAGCCAACCTGCCCCAGGAGGAAGCATCAACGTTGGGGCATCTGGGAACGGCTTACCAAACTACCGGACAAACGGAACAAGCCCTCGCTGCCTATCAACGGGCGATCGCAATCTACACGGAGGTAGGGAGCAGTCCTTACGATGCACCTAGAATCTTCAATCAAATAGGCATGATCTATCAGGCACAGGAACAGTTTGACCAAGCTCTAGCCGCCTATCAACAAGGATTAGCCGCCGTTGCAGAACAATCAGACGACTTTCAAACCGTTGATCGCGTCCTCACCCTCGATAACATCAGCACGCTGTATCAAGCACAGGAACGAGCAGATTTAGCAGCAGACTATGCTCAACAAGCAGAAACAACGCTCACTCAAGCATCGACTGATGAGTTCATAGGGGAGAACCTATCTCGAAAAGCCAATTTCCTGAAAGAAGTGGGCGATTTTTACCTCACAATCGGACAGCTTGAACAAGCTAGGAGCTATTTTGATCGAGCCGTAGCGATCGCAGGTCAACACCCTGGTGGAGGGCTGGAATATCTGCTGCCTACAATCGTATTTGCTTACACCCAACAAGGACAGATAGCACCCGCTATTCCTTATCAGGAACGCTATACAGAACTGGTTCAAGACCAAACATTTTCCCTAGAACGGGCAACATCACTCGCGAGCCTGGGAAACCTGTATCAAACGATTGGACAACTCGAGCAGGCTTTGACGACATACCAACAAGCATTAACAGCCTTTCAAGAACTCGAGCAGCAATACGGAGGACAGACAGGTGAGATTGCCCAAACTATGCTTGACCTGGGTTCAGTTTATGAAAAACAAGGACAGGCAGAACAGGCATTAGCCACCTACCAACAGGCACTGAGTTTATACGAAACCGACGACTTTTCACCGGAAAAAATTCATCTGTTAACTCAGTTGGCCCAGTTTTATGAAATGCAAGGGCAACCCGATCATGCCCAACAGTATTCTCAGCAAGCACAAACGCTTCGCAATCAGATGTTAGAGTACTTAAGCCAGATGTTGGAGCAGTTCAACCAGATGAACGAAACGCAAGGGCAACCCGATCGCACTTCATAAAACAGATGTACGTTCGCATATTAAACGTCGCAATCTATGAAGCATTTTCGCTCAGGCGAATTGGTCCCACGGGTTTGGATAGCAAGGGTTCTATAGCTATTTTGTCTGAACAACAACATTTGAGTAAATTCGTGCGTTACATTCAGAAATGCGGCGTTTAGAAGAGTGGTTGTCTCTCTCTATGAACAGCGCTGCGTTTCCTTCATCAACTGATGCTTGCTCCCGTCGGTGTTTACTCTATGAACCGGAGCTTGTATCCTACTCAACTGCTTTATCGGGGCAGCGATCGCTCCTCTCCGCTTGATGCAGTCAGCCCGGACTGGATGATGTACTGCTGTTGCTAGAGCATCCGCCTGTCTACACTTTGGGACAAGGAGCAACGTTAGACTTTGTGAAATTTGACCCGGATGCATCAGATATAGAAGTTTGTCGGGTTGAGCGTGGGGGGGAAGTAACCTACCATTGCCCCGGTCAAATCGTCGGCTACCCAATTTTGAATCTGCGCTACTACCAGCAGGATTTGCACTGGTACCTACGACAGCTGGAAGAAGTGTTGATTCGGGTGCTAGCAGCCTTTGGTCTACAGGGAGAACGGTTCAGTTCTTGAACTGCTTACGCAAGATGTAATTGAAATAACTGACAGTTCCGTGAGACTTCTACCTAAAAGTTGCCAGCAGAGGAAGCATAGAGCTGCTATCAAACTAGTTAACCATGAACAGGTTCGCTCTCAACTAGAAAAAGTTCTCCTAAACCACAAACTTCCACCACCGTCGCTCGAAGCAACAGCAAGGGATTTAGGTTACCATCGGGAAACTCTTAACCGAAACTTTAAAGATTTATGTCGCGCCATTTCTACCCAGTATGACCAATATGAGCGGGTTCGTTATCTGAACTCTGTCGATAAGTGTTGTGAGGAAGTAAGACAGGTAGTTCTCCGGCTTAACAGTCAAGGTGTCTACCCTTCAGAGGCTCGCGTATCTGAACATCTTACTAAGCCAGGTCATCTCAGACATAAAAAGGTTCGTGGGGTTTTACAAGAAACACGAAAAAATCTTGGTTTGAAGAAATAGAGCGCTGGTTTGAAATTTAGAAGAGCCTACTGACTCTCATCGATTGATAATAAGGCATTCCTTTGCCGCTTCATATTTAAGGCATCCTTTTGCCGGAGCGGCAAAAGGATGCCTTAAATCACAAATCTGGAACAACAATCTTTAAGTGGCAATTTTGACAAGCTATTAGTGTCCAAAGCGATCGCTCAAATGCCGATTTTACCGTTGGGGCGATCGTGCTTCATACAGCCTTTGACAATCTATTATTGTCCAAAAGTTCCATCTACAAGCATTAACGCTACATTGAGTACCACATTGGTAGAGCAAAGCCTGAAAGACCTGTTACTACTATAATACAGGCTCGTTGCGATCAAACTGTTCAAGCCGATTTGGGGTTGAAACAGCCAAATAGCCGTCTCATAACTAACCCTTATAGGCTACCTAGAGCGACTAGTACAGTAGGTTGTCTTGTCTAAGAGATGGTCTTCACTTCTACCTGAACTATCTACCCGAAAGAGTTGGGCGCAAACTGTTGACTTCGAAGTTAGTAGTCCGCTGTAGGTGCAATCGTCCCAGTATCTAACAAGCTGATGACCTTAGCTTTCGTGAAGCTTTACGTTGTTTAGCCTTGGTTCAGCTAAGGAATTTCGATATCTCAGTGTCTGATGGCACTTAGCATTCCTCCAAACTCTTAACTAGGGTAAAACCCAAATGGATATTGCGCTTCTAATCGCTTTCCTGGTTCCCTTCCTGCCTTTTCTGATGAAATTTGGAGAAAAAGCTTCTGAAAAGGCTGGAGAAAAGTTTTGGGAAGGTGCTTGGGCCGGTGGTGCGTCAGATTGATGTGGAATAGATGGCAATGTGTGCCTATTGCACATTAATCTGACGCCTACCCTAAATTTTATAACCAACGGCGCTGGTTCTACCAAGGGCTGCCAACCATTGTGTAGGTTGACCAATAGAATGGATGGCTTAAGCTCTCCAATAGACTTCTCTTAGACTCTTCTGTGTTCAAAAGCGCCTCTAACTCATATAAATCATTTCTCACTCTGATTACTTCCTCTTCGAATCGTACTCGTTCTTCATCTGATAATTGTTGAGATTGCTGCAAAAAGCGTGTGTAGTTTAACAAACGTTGCTCAAATTGGTTACGATCACTCTCTAAGAGAGTAATAAGTTCCTGCTGTAATTCATCTAAGCTATTGGTCAATTGAGTTGGATTAAGAAGCAGCAACTGTTGTGCCCGTTGCAGGGCTACAGCTTTCGTAGGGGCAGTCGCTAATTGCCGGTAGAACTCGCGCATTAAGATTAAAGAGCCCAAATCGCTGGCATTCCACAAACTGGCTAATGCTGATTTTGAACCTGCTTTGACTGCCATTCCGGCAAATCCAAACTCTGCAGCTACATCACCTAATGCCGTTTGGCAAGCACTTAGCACCAATAGTTCTAATGGTGGACTATCTAAATTTAGTGCATGTAGCTGATCGAGCCGCAGACGGATGTTCCAGAACTGAATATACGACCGATCGAGCGTACTTGGACTAAACGTTGCATGAGTAGCTAAGTGAACGATCGGAAAAGGATTTTGGGATTGATGTAACGATCGCTGTAATCGTAAATTTTCGGGGACAAAGCTGTTGTTGAGAAAGATTAGACTTGTCCATGGGGATTGGTCGACTTCCTCTAGCTCAACAGGGACAGAGGGTAAGGGCGACCGATTTTGAAATTCAAATGGATCTCTAGCCCACGGCAATAAAGAAGACGAATCAACAAAATCTGATGCTCCCATTGCTAAAATTTGGGCATTATTAACACCGCTATAGCGCGTGTCTGTCAAGCTAAAGCTTGGCATTAACCCCATGCTGTATTTCTCAATTAAAAATTGATTGCCATTATGTAAAGCAGCAAATGGAACGGAACGCACTCCCGCATCGGGAATAAACGCAATGGTTTGAATACCCTCCGACTGTAACTTGGCTTCTAAGGGCGAAATAAACCATTGGTAAAGCTGTTGAGCAAGCACAAGATAATCATCGCTATCTCTTTCTACCGTATCCGTTGTTTGTGTAGAAATTCTAATTTGATCGATGAATTGCTGAATAACTTCATCAACTTGCGATCGCGTTACCACTTCTGCTAGGGGAATCTGAGTATATCCAGCAGACGTGACAATTGCGAGTGCAAGGCGATCGGTAGGCTGCGGCGGAAATGAATCCGGAGAATCGGTTGATGCTTGAGTGTCTGCCGATTCTCCACCCGTGTTGGATAGACTTTCAGGCTTAAAGTAAATGTAGAGTAATGCAGACTTAACCCCAGTTGCTGCTTCAACCTCGTCGAGAGTTTGGCGAGCCGACTCTACACTTCTGACTGGGGTATCTGGTAAGTCGATAGATTCCTCAAATTCATTGGTAAATCGAGGTTCCGGTTCTGGGAAAAATCCTTCAGCTCGTAAATCGGGGGCAATTCGTTGAGGTAGTTCTAGAGGAATCGGCTCGTCGTCTAACGGTTGCGGCAATTCTGGCTCAATGGGACTCTCAAAGGGACCAGGAGTTGTAATTAACCTAATATTTCCTGTCGTGGTTGAAAATGGATTTTCCACATCGAGATTCACAGGAATAGTGAATTCACCACTGGTAATTGCTCCTTGAGTGCCATTTAAAGCAGCGTCGCCAACGATGAAAGGGGTCAGGAGCCCCAGATCATAGGTAAGGGTAATATCGCCACCGCCTACCCCTCCTGCAGTAGAGATGCTGGCAAGAACTCCATTACTGGCTCTAAATGTTCCGGTTGCTCGAAAAAGTCCATTTGTGGTGGCAGTAACATTTCCTCCAGTACCATTGGTGCCACCCTGAGCATTGATGCTAGTAACTTGAATGAAATCGATCGGGTCGAGGGTTACATTTCCTCCATTTCCTTCATTGCTACTGGTGTTGATGCGCTCTGTCGTAATGCTGTTCAATGCTTCAACCGTGATATCGCCGCCTTCTGTTTCTCCAGAGGAATTAAGGTTTCCTGTACTGATTTCCTGGGGCAAATTACCTTGAATTCCTGTGAGGGTAATCGTTCCCCCTCTACCCTGATTGCTACTGGAATTGATTCCTCCTGTGGTGATACGGCCTTGTGCTGCAACCGTGACATCTCCAGAAATAGTTCCTCCATTTGCTGCACTAGAGGTATTAATATTTCCAGTTCTGATTGAGCCGCGATCGCTACGCAGTACTGCATTTCCACTTCTTCCAGCACCAGATGTATTGATGTTGCCAGTTGTGATTCCGCGATCGCTGAGCAGAGAAATATTTCCTCCCAGCTGCAAGGCCCCAAAGACATTAAGGTTGCCTGTGCGAATGCTAGTGCCTCTGAGCGCGATCGAGCCGCTTTGACCGTCAACAGCACTAGTATTCAAAGCCCCTGTTTGAATCGTTCCACTTGCATTGAAGGTTATGGCTCCAGCATTACCATTTGAAGATGAAGAATTTAAAGTTCCTGAAGTCGCATTGATATTACCACCACTTGTTAGCGTAATTGATCCTGAATTTCCTTCACCTCCTGCATTAATCGCCCCCTGAGTGTTAATAGTACCTGTTGTAATATTTCCTTGAGGAGCATTAATGGAAACCCTTCCTCCACTGCTATTACGAGAAGAAGAGTTGATCGTTCCAAGATTAGTGTTAATAGAACCAGCAGTACTTGTGATTTGAACAGTGCCACTCTCCACAAACCGTCCTTCCGTATTTAACCGGCGTGTTGTAATATCTCCAACTGCTCTCAAAGTAATATTTCCTGGTCTTCCAAAAACATTAAATGCATTCAGCCTACCTGCAACATTAATCTCACCACCACTGATTAAGGTGATATTTCCACTATCTCCAACAACTGATATAGTTTCACCTTCTGTGTTGCCTTGTTCTGTAAAGGTTTCAATACCAGCACTTCTCGAATTTAGACCTGAGCGATTGATGAAAATACCGCTATTTGCCTCGACTCTAACAATGCCACCACTACCAGTATCTGACCAAGCACGTAAGCGGTTTCCAATATCAACTGTTCCTCCTGCGTTGATTGTGATGTTACCTGCCCTACGGGGATTATTTAAGTCGCTAGATTGGGTAGTTGAGTCGAGTGATACTAATGAAACATTGCCAGTTGCGTCTAAAGTAATTGAACCAGCATCAGTAGTAGACGTGTCTGTAAGAAGTTCCCCAAGAATAATGTCCGTCGATGAAATGTTGACATCCCTTCCAGGTACAACGATTCTCGATGTTTGAGGTACCACGAGGGAGCCGGAGCTATTTCTATCAGCATCAGCAATTAAAGTGAGACTACCACTACGAAATCCTGGAATGGAAACGCTATTACCAGTCTGGATGCAAATACCGCTTTGGGCACAGGTTAGGAAAGAAATATCGCCATTTGCTCTAAGGGTGATATCTCCTCCATTTCCGCTATTAGATGAAGAGAATAATCCAGCAGTTGAAACTCTGTCACCTTGTGCCTGAATGGTGATACTTTCTCCTGCTGTGAGGTTAATGGCTCCTCCACTGAGTCCTCCTGCCCCCCTGAATACAGTATTTATTTCACCTGCTACGATATTTCTCGTTGCATTCAAAGTTACTGAACCCGAATCGCGAGCGAAAGCCCCTGTATCCAGTCTTCCCAGGGTAATGTCCACGCCCGAGATCGTAACGTTTCTTGCAGGTGCAACGATCTCATCTGTCCGAGTCATTGAGAAAGAGCCAAAACCATCTTCATCAGCATCGGCGATAAAAGCAAGGCTGCCGATGCTCTGTGCAATATTGAGACTATTATCAGTTAGATCGTTAATTGTGATGTTGTTCGTTGCTTCAAGACGAACATCTGCACCACTTGCTAGACGTTCAATCCTTTGTTCAGAAATTGTGAACGTTTCGCCAGCATCACCACTCGAAATGAGGTTATCGTCAATTTGAGCATCGTCGGGAGCGGCGACACCATCAGCGATAACAATGTTAGTGGGGTCGAGCAGTAATGTACCAACATTGCCATTTGTAGCACTGAGATCAGCCGTACCTCGAAAAATTAAGTCTTCGTATCCTGAGATTTCAACAAACCCACCATTGCCGAGGGTTAATCCACCTCTAGCAGTGATGTTGCCATAAAAGCCTGTTACCTCATCTGCCCACACAATGACGCGCCCCCCATTACCCTGAGCGATCGCATCTGCATTGATCACCGAGCCAGAGCTAACAAAGGTGCGTGATGCATTAAAAACAGTGCCCTGTCCCTGGTAATCTCCACCAATGCGAACAGTGCCACCCCCGTTGATGCCGGATGCGTTGAGAGTCGTGTTCAGGAGCGCAACGCGATCGCCCAACACGTTAATCTCTGGGGTTTGGGTGGCTGAGGAAATAGTTTGATTAGAGGCATCAATTGTGCCAGAGGCGATCGCAGTTCCAGGATTGGTGGGTAGGGTAATTCCTGATCCCGTTAATTGCACCGTACCATCTGGGTTAATCGTCACGCCGGTTGGCCCATCAACATTACCTCCCGTTAACAAGGCAGGGAGTGAGAGCGGCGTAAAGGGTAGGGCGCTGCTACTCTCAGTGGTGTCAGTTCCAAGCAATTCCAATTCCAGGCTTAGTAGCATTCCGTCCTGGCTGAGTCGAACTCGATTTTCTCCCGGAATAGCGGCGATCGTGATGCTTCCACCCGGTGCTGAGAGGGTACCTGTGTTGATCACAGTACCCCCTAGGAGCATCAACTGTTGTCCTTGTGACACAGCTAAATTTCCGGCATTGACGATCGCTCCTGGTTGCATAGTCGCAAACGAAAACGCACTGGGATTACCTACTAATGCCTCATAATTACCCCTATCGAGTGCATTCAGCCAGATATCGCCAAAACCAATTCCTGTCGCGGTTGTGGCAGTAAACGAGGCAGGTACGTCTAAACGGGCATTCGGTCCAAATAGGATTCCTGATGGGTTGATTAAGTACAAATTAGAATTGCCGCCACTGACCTGCAATAACCCGTTAATGTAAGACGCATCCCCACCTGTAACCCGTGAGAAAATATTGCGAATCTCTGAATTAGAAAGGAAATTGGCAACCTGATTGCGGTTGAGATTAAAGCGTTCAAAATCGTGAAACAGATTGGTGCGATCGCTTGATAATCGCCCACCCTCAATATCAAAGCGTCCATCTCGAAGTTGTACACGGGTTCCTGTGGCGTTTCGTGCAGGCACCGGATCTGCATAAGCGGGAAGGAGAGCGATCGCAAATTGCAGACCCATTGCAGTGATGACTGCAACACCAAAGATGGTAGATTTCATAGAAGCACACCCAAACTGTCAAATACTTTGAAGCTTTTGCTCAAAATTCTTCAACACCCACTAAACTTTCTCTAACGCTCGCTAAACTCTAGACAGTCTCAAAAGAGAAAGATCCTTGATATCTTAACCTAGACTACAAGTAAATACCTGTGTCGAGAATAACACTATCAAATCTTTTAGAAAATCCCTAAAATTGTTGGTACAAATTACACTCAAATAACTCGATACGGATGACAGACGTTTTCATTAGTTATGCGTGGAGCGATAACCAGGTGATTGACCCTGATCGGACCGAAGGTCAGTGGGTCACGGCGTTGTATGAATATCTCAAAAGTTATCTGTGGGGTGATTTGGGACGGCAACCTAACATTTTTCGAGATGAGAATAAGATACGTGGATATGAGCGTTTAACCCCTACGATTGCAGAGGAGGTGAGGCGATCGCAGATTCTATTAGCTGTAATGTCAAAGGGGTATGTACAATCAGAGTGGTGCCAGGAAGAAGCACGAGTTTTTTTAGAAAAATTTAAGCTGGAATCCTATCGCAAATTGCCCATTTGTAAAGTCATTAAAAATTTACCTGAACCTAGGGATCAAAAGCCATCAGAGTTTCAGGAACTACTAGGCTATCCCTTTTATGAGGTTAAGGATGGCAATCGAATTCGAGAATACAGACCTGAATGGCAAGAAACAAAAGAGCAGTTTTTGCAACGCATAAAAGATGTTTCTGAAGAAATTGCAGAATTGCTAGAGTCAATAGACAGTAGCGCTGTCAGGCAACGTCCTAAAGCGCTATTCCCGGCTGAGATCGCGGTCTATCTAGCAGAAACAACTGAAGATCAACAAGAGAATAGAGATAAGCTCAGACGTGAATTGGAACAATGGGGCTGTACCGTTCTTCCCCAAATGCCATTGCCCTACAATTCTCGTTTAACAGCTAGGGTTCAAGATGATTTAAGCCATTGCGTTCTCTCAATTCACATCTTGGGTGAACGTTATGGTGCAATTCCTGAAGCGGAAACGTTGGGTCGATCGGTTATTCAAATTCAAGCTGAACTGGCAAATGCTCGAAGTGAAGAAACAACTAAATTTACCCGCCTAATCTGGCTGCCGCCTGCATTAAATATTGAAACTAACCAACATTCCATTGAAAAAGCCCAGATTCATCTCATTGAAGCTCTGCAAAACTCCGATGAATTTATCCAAACTCCTCTAGAAAACTTCAAAGAATATATCCAAGACAAATTGCATTCGTTGATTCGTGTAAATGAGCAACGCTCTATTCGGCGGGTTTATTTGATCCACCATGAGTGCGATCGCCTCTCAGTTGCAACATTAGAAGATTACTTGTTTGATCAAGATTTTGAAGAGGTGAATACATCCCTATTTGACCTGGAAGAGTCTAATCGAGAAAAGTATCATAAGACCTGCCTTATCGATTGCGATACTGTCATTGTTTATTGCCACTCTGCCAGTTTAGATTGGGTCACATTCATGCTGAAAGATATTCGGAAAGCTGATGAACAGGGGACAAAACTGAAGATCGTTTATTTTGACGGCATCGAACCCAAGAGCGGACGCGTCAGAACTATGAAGGATGTGCGGGTTATTTATCAGACGGCAGAGTGTTTGCCCGATGAATTAGGTAGTCTTCTGTCATAAACGCCGTCAGAATAAGAGACTTGAGTGAATGGTTGGACAGCAAATACCCTCAAACCCATTTCCAGGATTACGACCCTTTACGTTTGCTGAAGCGAATCTATTTTATGGTCGAGAGGGGCAAACAAACGAGCTACTTCGCATTCTCACTCAGACTCGATTCTTGGCTGTTGTAGGCGTTTCTGGAAGTGGAAAATCATCGTTAATTCGAGCAGGGTTGCTACCTGCTTTAGAAGATAACACGATTGAATCAAACACTCATTGGCGAGTTGCGATCGCACGTCCTGAAAACGACCCAGTTGGCAACCTAGCAACTGAGTTAAACAAAATACAAGAGTTGAGAGTTAATTCAGACAACTCATTAGACAGAACAAATGAAACCGAATTAACATCTGCTGACTTGTCTTTTGACATCATTGAAGCATTGCTAAGACGCGGCTCTAGAGGATTAATCGAAACCGTATGGCGAGCCAGATTACCAGACAATATGAAATTACTGATTGTCATTGATCAGTTTGAGGAACTGTTTCGATTTAAGCAAACGTTTTCACAACAATCTACAGAACATGTAAGACAAGATGCAGTGAATGAAGCAGCCGCATTCGTCAAACTTTTAATTGAAGCAACCAAGAAACAAGATGAGTTTCCGATTTATGTGGTTCTCACCATGCGCTCGGATTTTTTAGGTGAGTGTTCTCAGTTTCGAGATTTGCCCGAAGCCATCAATGAAGGACAATATTTAATCCCTCGCATGACTCGCAGCCAAATTCGAGATGCGATCGAGCGGCCTGTTGAAGTTAGCGGTGCCACCATTACTCCTCGCCTTGTCAACCGACTGCTCAATACAGTGGGCGATAATTCTGATCAGTTGCCAATTTTGCAGCACGCACTGATGCGAACATGGAATATCTGGGCGACAGAACACCAGCTTAATGAACCGATCGATCTGCAACACTATCAAGCAACTGGAGGAATGGATCATGCTCTTTCCAACCATGCAGATGCTATCTTCAATGAGTTAACACAAGAGCAACAAACGATCGCTGAGGTTCTATTTAAGCGGCTCACCAAACGCACACCTGATGGGCAAGACATCCGCGATCCAACCCGGCTAGACGAAATTTGTGCGATTGCAAACGCAACAGAAGCTAATGTGATTAATGTCGTTAACGCATTTCGGGCAGAGGGGCGATCGTTTTTGATGCCATCGATTTACGACGCTGAAACGTTGACTGTCAATTCTGTACTAGACATCTCTCATGAAAGTTTGATTCGACTGTGGCAGCAATTAAAGCAATGGGTGGCAGAAGAAGCAGAATCGGTAGAAGCCTATCATCGTCTCATTCAAGCAACCCTTCTCTATCAGAATATGCGAGGAGAGTTATGGACGGGTATTGACTTAGCCAGTGCATTAACATGGCAAAAAGAACAACAACCTGACACAGTTTGGGCAAGGCGATATAACCCTCAAGTAAGCCCAGGATCGATTTTTCAAGAGGCGCTTGATTTTCTTAACAAGAGCCAGCAAAAGCGACTGCGCGAGCTTAACCGTGAAAGACGAATTGGAATTACACTGATCATTCTTTCTCTCATGGTTGGCATCGGTGCCTTTATTGCATCTATTCAATATGCTAAAGCCCAAAAAGCTCAGATTGAATCTGAGAATAGCCAGCTCCTTGGTCGTGTATCTAACGCTGGAGCATCTTTCGCCCTAAATGATCAGCTTTCTGCCTTGATAACGGCATTACAGGCAGCTGAACAAGTCCAAAAAGCTCAGAATATCAGCTCTGAAAACCGATTATCAACGGTTGTCATGCTGCGTCAAATTATCTACAGTATTCAAGAACGCGATCGCTTAGTTCATAGCACTCAAGCAGAAGCTAACCGTGACAGTACAAGAAAGGTTTACAGCGCTAGCTTTAGCCAAGATGGACGTTGGATTGCTTCTGGTGGCGGTGATTTTACAGTCAAACTATGGTCTTTAGATAGCAACTCTTCCCAAACTCTTCAGGGGCATAGGGGCGCTGTTTTTGATGTTGCATTTAGCCCAACTCAATCGCTACTAGCTTCTGCGGGTGCTGATAATGTGATTAAGCTATGGCGATTAGACGGTTCGTCAATCAGAACCATCGGTACACAAGATACTGGTGATCAATTTACGCTAGATATTGAAGACATTAGCTTTAGTCCCGATGGTAGTGTAATCGTCGCAGCTTATAAGGACAATCTCATGAGACTTTGGGATCTAAACGGCAGGTTGATTAGAACATTTGAAGGACACAGTAATTTGGTAAGAGCGGTTAATTTTAACGCCACGGGTGATCGCCTTACCTCTGCCGATGCAGATGGTGTCATCAAGCTATGGGATTTTAATGGAAATGAGTTAAACAGTTGGGATCATGGCGAAAGTGTTCAAGATATTGTTTATAGCCCGGATGGACAGTTCATTGCTTCTGTGGGAAACGACAATCAGGTTAAGGTATGGCGAGTTGATGGTGAGTTGGTCAGAACACTGGCGGGACATGGCGATCGCATTTACAGCGTTCGGTTTAGCCCGGATGGTCGCGCGATCGCCTCTGCCAGTGCCGACAGAACGATTAAGCTATGGGATGCAAACACTGGCGACTTGCTAGACACGCTTCAAGGGCACCGCCAAAGCATCCTCAGTGTAGATTTTAGCGCTGATGGTCAAACACTCGTCTCGTCGGGATTTGACAATACTATTCGTTTATGGGCTAGGGCACATACAACTCTAGAACGATTGCCCAGTCGTTCTGAAGAAATTAGGAGCATTAGCACTAGTCCCAACAATCGATTCATTGCCTATGCTCACGAAGACGGTGTGATCACTTTATGGAATAAAGCAACTCGAACCTCTCAGCTTTTAGAAGAACATAGCGACACTGCTCTGAGCACAGCGTTTAGTCCAGATAGCCAATACCTTTTAACCAGTAGCCTGGATGGTACAGTCAAGCTTTGGAGGATTGGTGAACTTAACTCTCTACAAACGTTGAACATGATTAATTCTGACTCTGGACAGGATGATAATGTAGCGACAAAGGTGGTGTTTAGCCCTAACGGTCAACTCATCGCTGCTGCTGGCACAAACAGTACTGTCACTTTATGGAATATCGATGGCACTTTGCAGCATACCTTTCAAGCGCATGATGAAGCGGTTCTTGGAGTTGCATTTAACCCTGATAGTCAGCAAGTTGCGTCTGCAAGTGCAGATAATACCGCTAAAATCTGGACGTTAGAGGGTCGGTTGCTACACACTTTAAGTGGGCATGAAGATTGGGTATACAGCGTTAGTTTTAGCCCTGATGGTCGAGAGCTAGTTTCTGCCAGTGCCGATAGAACTATCCGACGGTGGCGGCTCAGTGATGGTCAGCTAATCACTCCGCCTCTACGAGGACACGAAGATGCAGTGAGTGACGTAACATTTGACCCCGACGGGAATACTATTGCTTCTGTCAGCTATGACAATACTGTGAGACTTTGGAGCCGAAGGGAAGGAACTTTGATACGCACTCTTGAAGGACATAGTAGCTTTGTTTATAGCTTAAGCTTTAGCCCTGATGGTAAAACTCTTGCCTCTGCGAGTGCTGACAAATCTGTTATTTTATGGAATTTGGATCTGGATAATTTGATTCAGCGAGGTTGCCAGTGGGCATTTGCCTATATTCAGAGGAATCCTAGCCTGAGTGAAGGCAATTTACCTATCTGTAGCAACGATCGCTTCTAAATTTCTCATTGGCTGCTCTACCTCATCTGGCAATCTATGAACAGACTCAAGAGTAAACACCTTCAATTAACCCGCCAAATAGGTATTGTGGCGTTGTTAATTTGGTTGAATCTCACATCTGCTGGAATAGCTCAAACCACTTCCAATGAACCGAGCACATTAATAGAACCACCTGAGACAGCTTTGTGTCAGCAGGAGGCGATCGCAATAGATACTGAGCTTAAGGCTGAAGCTTGCTATCACTTAGGGTTAGAACTGATGGATCGCGGTCGCTATGAAGAGGCGGTCGCTGCTTTAAGCCGTACGATTGAACTAAACCCAGACGATAGTGATGCTTATTTGTGGCGGGCTGCCGCATATGATGCGATCTACAATATCGAAGCAGCAATGGAAGATTCTCTTCGAGCCGTTGAATTAGATGCCGATCGGGTGTTATCAAACTGGCTGAGCCGCCAACGCCCTGGGGAAGAAGAAGAAGCCGATGAGCTACTCGACACAGGAATTCGCTTATGCCGTCCGCCTAGTAATATCAATAGCCGCAGTCGTGGACTCAATTATATACAAAGGGCGCTCAACCTCTATGCCTCAACCGGACAACAGGAAGAAGCTCAACGAGCAGGAGAAGCCTTTACACGGTGTAGACGTACGCAAACTTAACTCAGCACATTACCTATTTTTTACACCGATTACTTCTGATAATGCATTAATATCTTGTGTATTGACCCAATAACAAACTACCGTGCTGTGAGAGCAGGTTTCGGCTTCGCTCAATCCAGCGACAGACGAAAGCTGAGCGATGCTGACGCAAGGTGCTGTAAATTGACTTTACTATCCAGGACGAATAGGATCGGCAGGAGGTGCAGTTGAGAGGGCAAAACAATTTTGCTTCTCAGTAAGCAATCGAATCGTATATTAAGATACAAACTTGGGTTCTAATCAATTCATGAGTACGGACTACCCATTTGATGTTTTTTAGCTCTCCACAGCGGTGATAAACCGCCGGTGCATCAAATTAGCAACAAGCTCAAAGAACGGGGTCTAAAACCTTGGATTGATGAAGAACAAATTCCCCCAGGGAGATCGTTTCAACAAGCCATTCCTACGGTAAAAACTGCCACTATTACTCTTGGGGCAGATGGAGTAGGAAGCTGTCAAGAATGGGAGATCCAGGTGTTCTTTTCTCAGGGTGTGAGAAGGGGCACAACTGTCATTCCTGTTTTGCTTTCTGGTGTTAGCAAAGTGCCGGACAGTCTTCCATTTTTGCAACAACTCAGATGGATTAATTTCAGCGACACTGAGGATGCAACTGATTTAGGACTGATGATTTGGGGAATCACAGGTGAAAGACCACAAGAAGAACTGAGGGACAGTTCACCCTCTACAACTAGCACTGAAATGATGCAACTCAGTTCCTTCGATGCTGATGCCTGCTACAGCTAGGCTAAGGCTGAGTATGAACTGAAGAATTATCAAGCAGCACTCGATGGCTTCACCCAAGCCATCAAACTTAAGACTGGCTTTGCGAATGCCTACAACAGTCGAGGAAATGACCGCTCTGGCTTAGGCAACAAGCAGGGGGCAATCAAGGACTATGATCAGGCAATTCAACTCAAACCTGACTTTTTGGCGTTGCAGAATGGAGGTATGAATTAGGGGAAGTTTCAATGCAATGTCCTGAATGCGGTTCCACTCACATCCGTAAGAATGGAAAGAAGAGAGGCAAGCAAAATCACATCTGTGTCGCCTG
>JACJOC010000011.1 GCA_014695345.1 Cyanobacteria bacterium FACHB-471 | reverse complement strand
TGCTACTCCAAGTCAATTGAGATGTTGAAATGCTCCCTTCGTTTGCTGCTTCACTACTTGAAGTTTCGGTCAATCCCTTGGCTAGCTTAAATCATTACAGTTTCAGCAACGCCGAGTGGCTCAATCAAGTTCAAGAAAACCGTGTTTCTAGCAGACATTCTTCTGTCTCAATTGAAATCCTAAATTGTCAAAAACGAATTAATCGAGGTTCCCCACCGTTAGAGACCTGTCCGCGCACTTGTTCGTAACGATTACGCTCCACATCCAACAACAGTTTATGTAAATGCAATAACTTGATGCGGATATCGGTCAGCAGTTGATGTTGGGTCGTGCGGTGTTGAAGCGTGTTATGCATAAATATGTCCCATCCTTCCATTTCGGTAATCGTCGATCGCTTGCCGTATTTCGGCTTCAGTGTTCATCACAAAGAGACCGTAGCGCACCACGGGTTCATTCAACGGCACTTCAGGAATCAGCAGTAGATTAAGGGGTTGGGTGGCATCCGCAGGATTGGCGAACTGACAAGTCAGCGCGTGCGCTATCGCCACTTCCTCACCATCCGGTGCAAAAATTACCATTTGCCCATCCTCACTCCGTTCCTGCTCAGTGCCAAACAAACCATACCCATCGAGGACATAGGCAAAGGCGTTGTACTCCTTCGGTATCGGCTGAACCATGCTTGCGCCCGGTTGTAGCGTGAAGTGCAGGTAGATAATTGGGGTGCGGGTTTCAATCACCGCTTTCGCCCCCAACGCTTCTCCCGCAATCACTGTCTCTTACCCATGTGATTCTGGGTCTGCTCCAACAACAGGAGCGGACAGGCTACGACCTCAAAACCGAGTGCTTTTACGATTGCATTTCCCATCTGTGGCCAGCAGATCAGGCGCAAATTTATCGGACTTTAGACAAACTGGAGCCACAGGGGTGGATTACCTGTACCGTCGAGATTCAGCACGATCGCCCCAATCGCAAGGTTTACCGAATTACCAAAGCAGGTGAAACAGAATTAACCCAACGGCTTCAGACGCATCATCCGTTGCCCGTGTTGCGAGAGCCATTGCTGGTGCAACTCTATTTTGCAGCTCAGTTGCCTAACGAGGCTATCGTGGATTTGCTAGAGCAGGAACTGGAAGCACGGCAAGAAAAGCTAGCCTAGTGTGAGGTGATCGAGGCTCTATCTTTGAGTAATCCGACTGCATCGCGTGAACAAGAACTGCATCGACTGATTTTGGACTTAGTGAAGCAACGGGAACAGACTTATTTAGATTGGTTGGAAAAGGCGATACGTGCTATTCACACGCTGCGCGATCGCAACAATCCGTAGCCAATCAACGCAAATTCCTTTGAATATATTGCGATGGAAAGTCAATAGAAATTCAAGCATTGGCTACGACGCATGGAGACGGAGAGGTATGTCATCTGCGCCAGTGCGTTGATAGGGCTTTTCGCCTCGCCATAGCGCCCGCGCAGTGCCCGCGCAGGACCTTCCTGCGGCACGTCGGACGGAGCCAGGTAGATGTACTTCTGCCCCCGATGAACGGTACGAATGGCGTTTAGAAGCTCGTCAGGTTCGTTTCTTTCAATAGATATCCTTTTGCGCCTGCCTGCAATCCCCGATAGATATCTTCGTCGCTATCATACGTAGCCAGTACAATAATCCGAGCCGATTTAGCCGTCGCACAAATTGCACCGATAGCGGCAACTCCTTCCACTTCCGGCATTCGCAGATCCATGAGCGTGACATCCGGTTGGTGTTCTCCGAATAGCGCGATCGCTTGTTCCCCATTTTCAGCTTGGGCAATCACCTGCATCTCTGGATCACGGTTAATAATCGTGGCTAATCCTTGCCGAAAAATGGCATGATCGTCCGCAATTAGAACTCGAATGGGCATGGCTTGGCTCATCGTGATGCTACTTCCGATTGACGGTGACAATAATTTCTGTTCCCTGCCCAGGCTGACTTCCAATCGTGAGTTGTGCGCCGATGCGCTCTGCCCGTTCGCTCATGCCGAGTAAGCCAAAACCCTCAGGGAATGGAATACTCCCCACTCCAAAGCCCTGCCCATTGTCTCTCACACGCAAGCAAACCTGATCGCGATCGTAGACTAGCTCCACTCGAATTTCGTCAGCATTGGCATGTTTAATCGCATTGGTTAATGCTTCCTGCCCCATCCGCAGTAAGTTATTCTCGACTTCAGTCGGTAGAGAATATACTGCACCCTCAATCTCATAGTGCAAAGTGGTATCCATTGCGGCAGCTCTGGTCTGAGCGACGAGACGATGGAGAGCGCTCTGTAAATTGCCTTCTTCCAAAAGCTGAGGACGCAGCGCGACGACCGATCGCCGTGCTTCAGCCAGTCCAGTTCGCGCCAATTCTTTGATCAGGTCTAGATGTGCCCCAGTTGCTTCTACATCATCCGTTAACACCTGTTTTGCAGCACCTACCTGAGCCAGAATTCCTGTAAACGACTGAGCGAGTGTGTCGTGAATTTCGCGTGCCATGCGGTTGCGCTCCTCTAAAATTGAGGCTGCTTCTGCTTGCTTTTGCAGCGTAATGTCTCGCGCCAGCCAAATCACCTGTTCGTGCCGAATCGGGGCAATGCGAGCCGAAAACCAGACTTCTCGTCCAGCTATCCA
>JACJOC010000109.1 GCA_014695345.1 Cyanobacteria bacterium FACHB-471 | reverse complement strand
GCACAGTTATCTTGCTCTCTGATGCCCCGATACACCAAAGAAGCTAAACTTTCATAGATTTTGCTGTGGATAGTAATTCCAGGCAGGGTAATCATTGAACGCCCCCCGACGAAAGACTGTCATCCGTTTCCCAAAGTATATCGCTTGCCAAACTCCAGAATATAAAGCTCCTTGTATAGGTCTTTATATCTTGACTTGTAATTGCTCAACTCAGTAGTCTTCGATCAAATTCGGATTCTAACTTAAGTTATACCCAGCCTTCTACTCCGCGATGGCATGGTTAATCTATCAATTTGTACTGTAAAAAATTTAACTTGCTATAGGCGACAGCTTGAAGGCGACCACCTATATTGAATTTGTGCAAACAGTCATGCAAATGGATCGAGTAAGTAAATTGCACGGTTCCATGCTTGAAGGCATGAATATTCAAGGTGCAACTGGATTAACGCACGCTCAACCAGCGACGTTGAAAGCATTAGGAGCGATCGCATTGTTCTCAGTGCAGTCGCCTCCGATCTACTCGGAGCAAAGTACACCGGATATTCACTTTGGCAATATCAACAGCTTTCAGGAGAATTCAATGCAACCAGTACCAAACCAAGAGCGACAGAGGGCTGAAGCTTTTGCCGCTCATTTAGCACTTGTGGGTAAAGATGTTCAAGCTTGGGTAGATTTGTTTGCCGAAGAAAATGCAGTCGTTGAGTTTCCCTATGCTTCCACGACACCAGGACGATTAGAAGGCAAAGAAGCCATCTACAACTACATGAAAGATGTGCCAGCACAAATGCAAGATTTGGTGTTTACCAACATCCGGATCTACCCAACGTCAAATCCTAATGTTCTATTTGCTGAGGTTCATGGAGAAGCCGTCATTGTTTCTACAGGTCATCACTATCAACAAGATTATGTAATGCGGCTGGAAACTAAAGAAAGCAAGATCATTCATTATCGCGAATACTGGAATCCTATTCCCGCCCTTGAGGCATGGGGTGGCACACAAAATTTGCGTCAATCTTTCAATGCAGATAGCGTAGCGTAGGCAAAGGAAAAAGCATGAAAATTGTGATTGCCGCAGCTTCCGGCAATATTGGACGACGCGCTGCACAGAAAGTTGTTCAGGCTGGAGTCGAAACCATCCTTCTGACACGACAGCCAGAGAAGCTAGCTGATTTAGCGGCTCAAGGTGCTACGGTGAAGCCAATCAGCAGTGATGATCCTCAAGGATTGATCGAGGTAACACAGGATGCAGATGCTTTATTTTGGGTGACTCCACCGAAACTGGATGCACTCAGCTTACGCGATTGGTATATCCAGACGGCGATGGCTGGGGCTAGAGCAGTGCGTGAAAACAGCATCAAGCGAGTAGTCAACATTTCTAGCCTGGGTGCAGGTGCAAGTGAAGATCTCGGCACAGTTACATTTGTTGGGACTGTTGAATCGATTTTCAACCAAACGCTCTCGAATGTGCTGCATCTGCGTCCTGGTTATTTCATGGAGAATTTTCTAGGGCAAGTCAAGTTTATTGAGCAAGACAATGCCGTATATTTTCCCTACGCCAGTGACCATGATATTCCCTGGATTAGTACTGATGACATCGGTGATGAAGCCGCAAAGTATTTACTTGACGATCGTTGGGCTGGGCAATGGACTCGTAATTTGATGGGACCAGAAAATCTAACGCTTCCTGAAACCACTGCTATTGTTTCGCGAGTGCTGAATCGTTCGATTGAATATGTTCAAGTAACGGTTGAATCAATCCAGCAGCAACTATCATTGACTGGAGCAACCCCGGATGTACAAAGAGAGTTAGGAAATCTGTTTCGTGCCCTTGGCAATCCTGATGGCATCTATGCAACAGCACGAACACCTGAAGCAATTACACCAACAACATTTGAGCAGTTTGCAATCCATAAACTACTCAAACACATTCTGGCTTAACACGCTAAGTGCTTCAGTGGAATGACACTGAAACAGATTAGCTAACTCCATAAGAATCTGACAAACTATTGTAAGAATCTGAAAGCAGTCAAGTACTGGAATTCAATACACTTCAGATAGATAGAACAAAGAGAATCTTGCAGGACAACCGTTAAGTTTACAAGCGAGAGTGTTATGACTCAATATGATTACATTGTGGTCGGCGCAGGTTCGGCTGGCTGCGCGATCGCCAGCGATCGCTCATTCGTCTCCGCGACATTCTTCATTCACAATCTGGAATTTATCCTATGACCCACATTCTCCATTTAGATGCGAGTCCGCGTGGCGATCGCTCCATCTCTCGCACGCTCTCTAAAGAGTTCATTAACCAGTGGAAAACCACTTATCCCAACGACACCATCACCTACCGTGATATTGGGCATTACCCTGTTCCTTTTGTGAGCGAAGACTGGATCGCGGCTGCATTTACTCCATCCGATCAACATACACCTGAGTTAGCCGCTGCAATTCAAATTTCCGACGAATTGATCGACGAGTTTTTATCAGCCGATAGCTACGTTTTCAGTATCCCCATGTATAATTTCAGCATTCCTGCCAACTTCAAAGCTTATCTTGACCAGATTGTGCGAGCGGGACGTACATTCTCCGTTGATGAAACAGGTTACAAGGGATTGATTCACAACAAGAAAATGAC
The DNA here is from genome assembly GCA_014695345.1 of Cyanobacteria bacterium FACHB-471. GTDB lineage: Bacteria > Cyanobacteriota > Cyanobacteriia > Elainellales > Elainellaceae > JAAUTN01. Next base: position 10,128 of record JACJOC010000109.1, on the reverse strand, counting down.
GATCATTATGGCTCAAGGCGGAGCCTACCCCGAAGGTAGCCCTACTCACGCCTATGATCTACAAACACCCTACTTGCGACTCATTTTTGGGTTTATTGGTATCACGGATATTGAGTTCGTCTATGCCGATAGCCTTAACCTTGGGGATGAAGCCCGTAATTTGGCGATCGCTAATGCCCAATCTGCTTTAAAGGCAGCGATCGTGCATTAACTATCATCACTTTTTGGGTAGCTAAAGTTTTTGAGGTCATGTGTGATGCTAGATACACGGGTAGTAGGTACAGATGAAGACACCTATCAGGTAACCGCCATTATTTCTCACTTCGTTCGATCTGGGCGTGAGCAAGGTTATGAGGAATGGTTGCACGGAATTGCGACGGCTGCTCACCAATTTAAGGGACACTTAGGAGTCAGCGTGATCCGACCCTGCGATCGCGCTCATCCTGAATATGTCGCAATTCTCAGATTTGATCATTACAACAACCTCAAAACCTGGCTAGAATCCAGCGTGCGGCAGGAATGGCTGGAGCGGTTGCAACCCTTGATTGAAAAGCCTGAAACCATTCAAACTCTAACGGGTCTGGAAACCTGGTTTACGCTTCCCAACAAACCCATGAAGGCTCCACCTCCGCGCTACAAAATGGCGGTCGTGACATGGCTGGGAGTGTTTTTTACGATACCTATTCTCAATCGTTTGCTAGTACCGCTCCTAGCTGGGCTTCCGGTATTGCTCAGAACGTTGTTGGTTACAGGTCTAACGGTTGCCCTGCTGACCTACGTGATTATGCCGCACCTCACTCAACTCTTTCGCAAATGGCTGTATCCCGTTTGATCAAGTACATATCTTGCACGTTCAGTAGTCTACTGAGAGTGGGTTCGATGCTCAACTCCGCAGTTCTGGTGCGCCATTGATAGTGATACGTCTATCGATATCGATAGCGTGTCAGATACGATATCAAAGCTGACAGAACACCTGGACAGATTAGAAATGCAACCGACTGATAGCCGACCAGACATCGATATCGATAGCGTCACTCAAATGATATCAAGAGTGAGTGAGCGGGTAGAGAAGGTGGAGAGCGATCTGACGGCGATCGCACTAACCATCCAAGACCTGAGTACAAGAGTATCTGAGGTAGAGGGCGTAGGTGATATCGATTATGCTGTCACTCGGATATCTGAGTTAAGCTGCGTAACAGCTTATCGAAGCAACAGGATGGAAGATGACTCCCACTGGCAAGGTTATCCTGGTTGCCACCATAGCTGAGCCAGCGGTGCAGAATGTGCTGAATCAGCCAGTTGCCTGCCCAGCTAGGCAGTAAACTACTTAAAGTAAAATCAACTGACTTATCTTGCGTATCAATTCACTTATCTTCCTTGGTCTTATTCTGCAAGACTTGAGATAACGATACTTACCCAGTCACAAACCCACATCTGCTGATGTTAGCACCGGAAAGAGCCGCACAATTAGATGAATGAGGCGCATCGGAACAGACGAATTAATCAGGGAGTATCTATTATGCAGCGCCTCTTTTCAAAGAGACGATGGCTGCGATTCCTTCAATTTACTTTATTGGGACTTCTCATTGCCGTTAGCCTTCATGCAGAGATTGCAGTGGCAGTACAAGAACCTAGCCACTGGGTCAGGGTGGAGTATACAGGGCAACAGGTAACTACTACATCAGATTCCCTTCAACCCTCTGTAACTTCTCCCGCAGCTCAACTTGTGCAGCAGGCAGAAGACCGTTATCAGGCAGGACAACTCACAGACGCGATCGCACTTTGGCAACAAGCCGCAACCCTCTACAAAACCCAAGGCGATCGCCTCAATCAATCACTCGTTCTCAGTTTTCTCGCCACTGCCTTTGAAGACTTGGGACAGTGGACACAAGCGAATGAGGCTATCAGTCAGGCAATCTCGCTGTTAAACGCCCAAAACCCAGCATCCAATTCAGATAGCTCACAGGTTCTCGCCCAAGTTCTCACGATTCAAGGAAAGCTACAACTAGCTCAGGGCAAAGCAACAGAAGCATTCAAAACCTGGCAACAGGCTGAGACGGCTTACCGCAAAGCCAACGATACTAGCGGTATATTGGGTAGCTAGATCAACCAGGCAAGGGCTTTACAGGCAAAGGGGCTTTACAGACGAGCCACAACCCTGCTCACGCAAGTGGAACAGTCCGTGCAAAACCAGCTCGATTCGCGTCTTAAACTGACAGGGTTGCGAAACCTGGGCAAGATGCTAAGGTTAGTTGGCAATCTGGCTCAATCTCGGACTCTCTTGCAGCAGAGTTTAGCGATCGCAGAGAACCTTCGAGACGAAACACCTCAATCTGCATCAGATATTAGTGGTATTCTGCTAAGTCTGGGGAACACTACTCGCGCCCAAGGAGAAACCGATACTGCACTCGCGTTCTACCAGCAGGCAGCAACCACGGCTCCCTCGCTGACAGCAAAAACTCAAGTCCAGCTTGTTCAGTTAAGTTTGCTAGTTGAAGCTGAGCGACAGGCAGACGCGCAACGTTTGTTGCCAGAAATTCAATCCCAGCTTGCCAAGTTGCCACCTGGTCGTCTGGCTGCGTATGCCCGAATCAATCTGGCTCAAAGCTCAATCAAGATGAGCAGTAAGGGGACAGGGAAAGCGTTATCTCCCAATCTTCTCAATACCTCAGCCCAGGAACTCGCGACGGCTGTTCACCAAGTTCGCACCATTGGAGATGCTCGTGCCGAATCCTATGCCCTTGGGACATTAGGAAGCCTGTATGAGACTACCCATCAATGGGACAATGCTAAAACCCTGACCCAACAAGCCCTCAGCTTAGCTCAGTCAATTGATGCAGCCGACATTGCCTATCAGTGGCAGTGGCAGCTAGGACGGATTTTCTGTCAAGGCACACAGCAGCCCTGCGCCTCCACAGGAAATCTGCAAAATGCGACTTCTGCCTATGCAGACGCCATCAAAATGCTGCAATCCCTCCGTAGTGACCTAGCTGCCGTTAATCAAGATGTGCAGTTCTCATTTCGCGAAAGCGTCGAACCTGTCTACCGACAGTTTGTGGAACTGCTGTTGCAATCACAAGGCAATGCGCCCAGTCAGGAAAATCTGAAACAAGCTCGTGAAGCGATCGAAGCGCTTCAGTTGGCAGAACTCGATAACTTTTTTCGAGAAGCGTGTGTTAATGCTCGTCCGGTAGAAATTGACCAGATCGACCCTCACGCTGCGGTCATTTACCCAATCATTCTGCCCAACCAGTTCGCGGTAATTGTGTCCTTGCCTAACCAACCCTTGCGCTATCACAAGACACTGTTGTCTCAAGCCGAGGTAGAGCGTATCCTCAGCCAAATGCGCCAATCACTCAGACCCACTGCCTTTATTGAAGATTGGTTGCCCATTACCCAGCAAGTCTACGATTTGCTCCTGCGCCCTGTGGAGACTGAACTTGCGGCAAGTGGTATCAAAACTCTCGTGTTTGTGCTAGATGGCTTGCTCCGCAATTTGCCGATGGCAGCCCTCCATGATGGTCAGCGATATCTGATTGAAAAGTACAGTGTTGTACTCACTCCCGGTCTACAACTGCTTCAACCCCAATCGCTTGAACCCCAGCGGATGCAAGGGTTATTGGCAGGATTAAGTCAAGCCCGCGAGAATTTTTCGGCACTGCCAAACGTTGCGCTTGAGATTAACCAAATTGATGCAGAAATTCCAGCTCAGGTGCTGCTGGATCAATTGTTTACCAATCAAGCCTTTCAAAACCAAGTTAATTCCACTCCCTCGCCAATTGTCCACTTGGCAACGCATGGTCAGTTTAGCTCTAACGCTGACAACACCTTCATCCTGACCTGGGATGGACGCCTTAATGTTAAACAATTGGATCAACTGCTCCGCTCTAGAGAGGGAAAGCTCAACCCAATCGAACTGCTAGTACTCAGCGCCTGTCAAACGGCAAGGGGGGATAAGCGGGCTGCCTTAGGGATGGCAGGTGTCGCGGTGCGATCGGGGGCACGAAGTACCCTTGCCTCGTTGTGGTCAGTAAGCGATCGCTCCACAGCCTTCCTGATGATTGAGTTTTACCGTGAGTTAGGTAAGCCTGAGATAACGAAAGCTGAAGCCCTGCGTCGTGCTCAAGTGGCTTTATTACATCAAGAGGATTACACTTCTCCTTACTATTGGGCACCATTTGTTCTTTTAGGAAATTGGCTTTAAAAACGTTATGTATTTTATAAAATCTCTGTTGTGTAGCATACCTGTTGGAATTGCCCTGACTTTAGAACTGGCGATTTCTAATAGTACGGCTTCGGCGCTTATGCCCCAATACAGCAGATTGCAGGTTTACAGCCTTTTGGCAGCACACTTGGACACTCAGGTACAGCCCCACCAAGTCCTAAAAGTTAAGGATACACAACTCAAGCAAAGCAATCCTCCCCCTCCACCTGAGAATCCAGATAGCTCGGCACCAGGAGGACGGCGCGATCCAATGGCTTGCCCTCAAGATGCTGGATCGGCAACAACAGGTCTGCCACTGACTGCCTTTAGCCCAACGACAAAACCAGGCTTAACTGTAGCAGAGCGTCCAACATTTCTCGTATACGTGCCAAAAACTAGTGTACAGAACGCAGAATTTAGTCTACGCAGTCGAGATGGTCGTGGCGTTTATCGGACAACGGTTACCTTAACCAATACTCCTGATATTATGAGCATTACCCTTCCAGCGCAGGCACCCCCTTTAGAGGCTGGCAAGCAATATACGTGGTCACTTGCCGTGATTTGTAACCCGAATGATCGCGTTGAAGATCAATTTGTCACAGGTACCGTGCAACGAACTGAACTCGATGCGACTCGACGGAGCCAAATACAAATGGCATCTCCCAAAGAACAGGTTTCGCTATACCAAAAAGCAGATGCTTGGTACGATGCCCTTGCTGTTCTGTTTGAGCTACAGCGCACCCAACCCAATGACCCAAGCATCAGTGCAATGTGGCGTGAATTTCTGCAATCGGGTGGAGTGAGTAGCATGATTGATAGCAACTAAAATAAAGAGAACTCGCGCCCTCGCGATAGCGAAGCGCGGCTTTAAGCAGATCGCGATCATCTTATGTGGACAACCCTAAAACAGCAAGTTTGGCAATGGCGTGGAGTCCTGATAACGGTTCCCAGCGTTGCCGGAGGATTGCTGGTTTTGCGATTAGCTGGGGTACTACAGTTGATGGAGCTAGTGGCGCTTGACCAGATGTTTCGTCTACGCCCCTTTGAACAGAACGATCCTCGCATCGTCCTTGTTACGGTTGATGAATCAGATATCAAGCAACTCGGACAATGGCCCATGTCAGATGCGGTGCTTGCTCAGCTTGTCTCATCGCTCAAACAACAGCATCCTAGGGTAATTGGTCTTGATATCTTTCGAGATATACCTGTAGAACCGGGTCATCAAGAATTAGTCAGCGTCTTCACCTCCACGCCTAACTTAATTGGGATTGAGAAAATAATTAAAACGGCTGAAGGTGAAGTCATTGAAGCACCACCACTGTTAAAACAGCGCGATCAAGCAAGCGCGAGCGATCTCTTGTTAGACACAGATGGCAGGATTCGCCGCAGTCTACTGTATTTGAGAACTCAAGACAATCGATCGATATTTACGCTGGGAGCACGATTAGCGTTTGCGTATCTTAAAGGTGAAGGGATTAACCGCCAACCCCTTAACCCCGATCAGACGCAGTTTCGCTTGGGTCGAGCTGTATTTACTCCCTTGCAACCCAATGATGGGGGTTACGTTGGCGTTAATGCTGGCGGGTATCAAATTCTGTCAAACTTCCCAAAATTCCAAAAAGGCTTCCGCACGATTTCGATAACAGATATATTGCAGGGAAGGATGCCACGCGACTTAGTACGCGATCGCATCGTCTTAATCGGGTTAACGGCAGAGAGCCTCGAAGACAGCTTTTTCACATCCTACACGACCAACACAATTGCAGCGCCTGCTGGTGTTGAAGTTCACGCTCTGTTAACCAGTCAATTGTTGAGCGCTGCTTTGGATGGACGCCCTCTACTTAATGTCTGGTCAGAACTTCTAGAAGGCTTGTGGATTGTTGTTTGGTCAACGCTCGGAGCCGTCATCGGTTGGACATCCTCGTCTCCTCGACAAACAGCATCTAGAGTTGTTCTGTTGGGAATTTCTCTTTTTGGCGGTGCATACGTGCTATTTCTAGTGGGTTGGTGGCTGATTATCATTCCGCCTCTGTTTGCTCTAGTTGGGTCTGCGATCATCAGCAACGTCTATCTACTGTGGGAAAACCTGAAGGAGTATGCCCACACGCTAGAGCAAAAAGTAGAAGAACGTACATTGAATTTACAACAGGAAATTGTCGAGCGTAAACAAGTAGAGTTAGCCTTGGTGGAGAGTGAGGCACGATTTCGACAGCTTGCAGAAGCAGCCGTTGAGGCGATCACAATTACAGAGCACGGCACAATTGTAGATGTTAACGAAGCCTTTACCCAAATGTTTGGTTACCCATTATCTGAGGTGGTAGGGATAAGAGCAAGCAATCTTGTCTCTTCAGACTGCCGAGAACTCGTTGTCAAGAATATGCAATCTCACTATGAAGGGTTTTATGAGATTGTTTGTCTCCGAAAAGACGGGACGGCATTTCCAGCAGAAATTCGAGCAAAAGTGACGGCTTATGGTGAGCGTGTTATTAGAATCACTTCAGTCCGTGATATTAGCGATCGCAAACGTGCTGAAGAAGCCTCAATTCTAGATGAGCGTAACCGCATGGCGCGGGAAATTCATGATACTTTAGCACAAGCCTTTACTGGCATTCTACTGCATATCGGAGCCGCAACGGAGCAAATCATCAAAAAACCAGCAAAGGCACAAGCACACCTGGAAACCGTTGATGAATTAGCACGTACTGGACTGGCTGAAGCTCGGCGCTCGGTTGCTGCTCTGCGACCAAAACTGTTAGAGGAGGGAGACTTATGCAATGCCCTCAAATATCTAACAACTCAAATGAAATCTTCCGCTAATACTCATCTCACCTGTGAAGTCATTGGTGCTCCCTATTTTTTACCCCCAGATGTTGAGAATCACCTATTACGCATTGGACAAGAAGCCTTAACCAATGCGATTAAATATGCCCAAGCCACGGAAATTCAGGTTGAATTAGTCTACGAGGAAACACAGTGTCTTTTACGAGTTAAAGACAATGGACAGGGATTTGAAGTTGACAAAATCGCCCCAGGTAAGGGATTCGGTTTACTAGGGATGAGTGAGCGGGTTGAGCATATTGGAGGGGAATTAATCATCCAAAGTCAGCCTAATCAAGGCACACAAGTCATTATCATCGTGAATCGGGAGTAGGCACTTTATGAGTCAACCAGCAGTCATTCGTGTTCTGATTGTGGACGATCATGCAATCGTCCAGCAAGGATTAGCCGCCATCATTGATGAAGAATCGGATCTGACTGTGATTGGTCGAGCCATGGACGGTATTGAGGCAATCGAGCAATTTCGTCAAGAACAACCAGACGTGACCTTAATGGACTTACGGATGCCTCGAATGGGAGGAGTTGAAGCGATTACAGCGATTTGCGCTGAATTTAACACGGCTCGCATCATTGTGTTGACCACGTATGACGGAGATGAGGATATTTATCAAGGGTTACGCTCAGGTGCCAAGGGCTATCTGCTCAAAGACTGTAAACCCAACGAACTGCGAACCGCCATTCGCACCGTTCACAACGGGCAGCAATATATTCCACCCAATGTTGGGGCTAAGTTAGTGGAGCGGATGACCAATCCAGAATTGACCGATCGCGAGTTAGAAGTCCTTCAGTTAGTCGCACAGGGCATGAGCAATTTGGAAGTCAGTACTGCCTTGGGTATTACTGAAGGCACTGTCAAATCCAATATGAACCGAATTTTGAGCAAGTTGGGAGTTAAAGACCGCACGCAGGCAACTATTATTGCCTTAAAACGAGGGATTGCTAGCCTGTAAGTAGGGTTTTGCCTATATGCCTTAGGGTGCAAATTGTTAAACATTAAATTTATCATCCACCCCAAAACAATTAGCTTTTGTTCACTCTCCAATAATGGGTATCAAAAGCTACAGAATTCTAGCTTGGCTAGGCGCTTGCCAATTGCACTTTGCACCAGCGAAAAGCTGATCAATTACTCATCAGAATCTTTCAACTTCTCACTAATATGTGAAAAGCAGTTGTTCAATCGAGGTTTTGCCTGCCTCTTTCATGGCTTGATGAATTTTTGGAGCCTGCATCAACGTAGCAGTAAACAGTAAGGCAAGAACCGTTAAAACTCCCAATAAGCTGCTTTGTTTGTAGAGTTAGGTTCCTCTTGTATTATGGGTTCGTTGGTAGCGGATTGGAGTTCGACTGTTAAAGACGAACTCCAACTACTGTCACATTGTGACCATAAACCTAAAAGATTGAGATCGTGAAAGAATTCATCTCGTGTCTTAGAGGTATTATGGTATTTATCTTCTGACCTAATTGGTTTTGAAGTGCTTGCAGGTTGAATAACTACCCTAACTTCTCCCTGTGCAGTTTATTCACAAAGTATGCGATGCCTTGATATATCAATCTATAAGCTACTGGTTGTACAGGAACTTTACTCGGCTTTGCATTCGGATCGATATGATAGGAAACCCCACGGTAAATCAAATTGTAAGCGGAACCAGAGCCACGAACTTGCTTAAAAGGCTGCCCTCTCTTCTGGCTTTCAAGCTGCAAGGAGTCGTATTCGTAGCTAACACCGCGATAGTAAAGTTTCATGGTTTCACCTCTTGAACGAAGGAATGTAATGGGTAGGTTTCTTCAGAGGGAAAGACTTCTTTATTTCAACGTCTACTAGACTCAATTCCTACTGTTAGAAAAGTGAATAGTGAGTCAGATTGCTCTTCAGCAATCCTCCAATTGAAAACCAACTTGCCATCTACAGTTAGCCCTTGAGCCGTCAATCCTCTTTTTCTAGGAGTCATGGATGCAGTAGTCTGCGAACTGGAAGAAAACTCAGGTTTCTGAAAGGTTACATAATTCATGATGGAATGCCTTTCATTTGATAGATTTGTTGCTTTGGAATTTAAGGGGAAGCTTGAGGAGAAGGTGTTGGGTGTAATTTTTCTTGTAAACCACATGACCTGTGAGTCAGGATGGTTAATGTCAACTCGTTTTCCATAACCCTATTTATAGAACTTTCATTCAAGGTAAACCACTCATTTTCCTTAGTTAAGATGCAACTTAAGTGGAAGTTAGATACAAAAGTTAAGTAATAACTATAGACACAAAAAAGTATTCCAAATCATCAAATATTATTGGGGAGATGTCGCTATTTAGATAACAACCATATGCCAAATGTTAAATATTATTAGTAGCAAATACTCATGAGAGTTAGCTCATCAAACTATCATGGCAAACAAGTAAAACAATAGAGCAATTCTCGTATAGCGTGAGGTGCATCTTACTTTTTTACCAATTCCCAATTCCCGAAAAACCAGAACCTTGTACCTCATCCAATCGAGAACCGCTATATGAGTAATATCAATTCATTAAATACTGCTACAGTTGACTCCCTAACGCCTTTTATAAAGGGGGAACAAGAAAAATATTTGTAGCAAGCTTTTAGGAAATTAATTAAGTCCACAAATATTACTGCTAAATTTAGGTAGCAATATTTGCCGTAGCCGGCTCTTTTAAGCGAGCTTTTCCCTTGTAGATTAGACCTGTTTTGAAAGTCTCCTTTCATCTTGGAGTGTGAGTGGTACGCTCATAAAAGTCTCTTGCAAAAGTCAAAAATTCACCCTCCTCAGTCCCCCAGGGTTAGCGCGTCTCAAACTCTATTGACATGGGGATTATGGCAGAGGGTGTAAGTTTGGGAGAGCCGCAGCCAACACAGAAACCATGTAGAGATCATTAGACCTCTTGCAAAAGTCGCTCAGGAAGATTTGATTTTGGGGAGGCAAAGCTCGTAATTGTAGAGAGCAGCAATCAGATTAAACCTTAAACTAAATCTTTTTCGACGGTTTCTATAAGGAAGAGACAAGATTTTAAAAACCTTAAGTTTCCGATTTATATGCTCACCTAAAACTCTTACCTTTGCTAATTCTTGATTACTCTTT
>JACJOC010000108.1 GCA_014695345.1 Cyanobacteria bacterium FACHB-471 | reverse complement strand
GTCGCAGATAATCTTGAGTCGTGGGATTAAGTAAGCGGGCATCAGGTTTATTCATACTTCAATTCTACGAATTGCCCCTTCCCTCTGCACCCTCTTAAGTTGCCGGGTTAATAGCAATTCATGAGTGAGTATAGTTACCCATGAATTGCTAGAAATCTGACTTTATTGCCTCAAATTCAGATGATCGTTCTAAAACCTGCAAACCCAGAAACGAACCCAGTAATTCCAATCAGAAAAAGCAGTGCTACCTCCATGAACATTCCACTGCTGAAAGTGACAACCTTGAGGCATTTGCCAAACATGGAAAGGTTGACGATACGTTCCAAGTTCATCATCTTGATCCAACTGCATTAGAGTTCTTACGGCATCAAGTGCAATAGAGGCTCCACCAAACGATACTGGAGTTACAGTAAGCGCTTGATTGGCAAGCTGACGAGCCTGATCGTATCTCTCAATATTCTTGGCAGCATCCTCATCAAAAGCAATCATTTCAATCTGTAGGATGGTGTTATCTGCAACATTCGTATCGAACACATAGCCACCGCCTGGTCCAAATTTTAGAGTTTGACGATCGTTGATACTCATCGGTCTCGTCACAACAGCCTTAGAGTGCTGCCCATCCGTAGTCGTGATAGCTCCAATCACATAAAACTCATCTGCACCTGTGATATCCTCCGTGTTGTGACAGATAACTTCATCCAAGTACACCAGCATCCTTGCCATAATTTTGCTCCAATTTTGTTCTTTGTGCAGCCTCTCTATAAATTCATCAAATCCTCTAGATAACTGAGTTCAAGACTGGAAATTACCGACTTATCCTGACTTTCGATTTATCTTGTACAATTCGGACAACTTGAGTGAGATGCACGATGCCCAGGTCGCTCAGAGTTCGTCAAGAACACATCGAGAAGGCAAAACTTGCAGTGAGCCGTAGTGGTTTTGCAAGCCAAAGAGCTTTAGCTGAGGACGCAAGTCTGGCTTTAGCAACAGTCAGTAATTTTCTAACGGGCAAGTCAGTAGACCGAGCGACTTTTGTAGAACTGTGTCAAAAGCTATCCTTAGACTGCGAAGAAATTGCTGAATTTGATGTAGAAACTCAAGTTAAGCCTACTGAGGCGAAGGTTGAGATAGCGATCGCCCCTAAACGCCAAGATTGGGGAGAAGCACCTGATGTCTCCTTGTTCTATGGACGACAAGAGGAAATTGAAAAACTAGCGCAATGGATTATTAAAGACCGCTGCCGCCTCGTCATGCTGGTTGGCATGGGTGGAATTGGTAAAACAGCACTCTCGGTAAAGCTAGCCGAACAGCTTCAAGACCAGTTTGAGTATTTGATTTGGCGCTCGCTCCGCAATGCCCCGCCTATCCAAGATCTACTCGCAGACTTGATCCAGGTTCTCTCTCCCCAACAGGAAACCAACCTACCCGAAACCCTGGACGGACTCCTTGCTCAGCTAATGGAGCATCTCCGCAACGCTCGTTGTTTACTCGTATTAGATAACGCTGAATCTATCCTACAAAGTGATGAGCGAGCTGGTTCCTACCGGGATGGCTATGAAGGATACGGGCAGTTTTTAAGAGGGGTAGGAGAAACCCATCATCAAAGCTGTCTTGTCCTCACAAGCCGAGAGAAACCGAGAGATCTGAGCACCAAGGAAGGCATCAGCCTGCCAATGCGCTCGCTGCGTTTAACTGGCTTGGAGCAGGAGGATAGCCAGGCAATTTTTAGTGAAAAAGGCTTCTCCGTCTCACAGCATGAAAGCCAAACACTTGTAGAGCATTATGCAGGCAACCCGCTGGCACTCAAGATTGTAGCAACCACTATTCAAGAGCTATTTGACGGTGATGTCGCTCAGTTCTTAAATCAGGGCACTGTTGTCTTTGGAGACATTTCTGATTTACTGGAACAGCAGTTTAATCGGCTCACGACAGTAGAACAGCATGTCATGTATTGGCTGGCAATTAACCGGGAGTGGATTTCACTCCCAGAACTGCGAGAAGATTTGATTCCACCTGTTGCATCCCGAATATTGCTAGAAGCGATGGAGTCATTGCAGTTGCGCTCCCTGATTGAAAAGACAGCTTTCAGCTTCACGCAACAGCCAGTCGTGATGGAGTATGTTACCGATCGCCTGATTGAACAGGTCTGTGCAGAAATCAGAGGTTGGGGGAATCAGGAACACGACAAAGCCCAAAACTCTCTGTTTGAAACCCACGCTCTAATCAAAGCACAAAGTAAGGATTACCTTAGAAATGCTCAAATTCGACTCATTCTCAAGCCCATTGCAGATAGGCTGTTGCATGAGTTTGGCGATCGCCAAGCAGTTGCCAGTCACTTAAAGCAGCACTTAGCCCAGTTGCAGAAGCGATCGCCCCGAAAACCAGGATATGGCGGCGGAAACCTGATTAACCTGCTCTGGCAACTTCAGGTTGACTTGAGCGGCTACGATTTCTCTAATCTCACTATCTGGCAAGCCTACCTCCAGGGCATGACACTCCATCGGGTTAACTTTGCTAATGCCGATTTGACACGTTCAACACTTACCAAAACGGTAGGCAGAATCCTCTCAGCCGCCTTTAGTTCTAATGGAGCAACGCTGGCAACCGGAATCGACAGCGAGGTTTGCCTATGGCAGGTTGCCGAGAGTCGTCAGCTACTGGTTCTCAAAGGGCATACAGGCTGGGTGCAGGCAGTTGCTTTCAGCCCAGACGGGCAACTTCTGGCAAGCGGCAGCAATGATCAAACAATACGGCTCTGGAATGCCCAAACCGGACAATGCCTGAAGACTCTGCAAGGACACACAAGCTGGGTACAGTCGGTTGCCTTTAGTCCAGATGGAAAACTATTAGCAAGTGGCAGCAATGATCAAACAATAGGGCTATGGGACACTCAAACCAGAACATGTCTCAAGGTTTTGAAGGGGCATAAGGGACGGCTACTTTGGGTTGCATTTCACCCCGATGAAGGGACACTAATTAGCAGCAGCGAAGACCAAACCGTGAGAATTTGGGATATTGACAGCGGTGAATGCTTACACATCATCCAAACTCATGTTAATTGGGTACTATCTATTGCCTTAAGCCCAGATGGAAAGACACTGACAACTGGCAGCAACGGCGAAACCGTTAAGTTTTGGGATCTCTCGACTGGAAAATGCATCGGTATCTTACCAGGCTATAAAAGTCATGTTTGGGCGATCGCCTATGCACCTCTTACAGCCTACAATCACAACCCTGAATGCCAACTTTTAGCAACTGGAAGTGAAGATAAAACAGTCAGAATTTGGAACGCACACACAGGGGAATGTCTTCAGACGTTACAGGAGCATAACGACCGAGTTTGGCTAGTGGCATTTAGCCCAGATGGAGAAACCTTGGTCAGTATTAGCGAAGATCAGGTGATGAAATTCTGGGATATCCAAAAAGGACAATGTTTAAGAACCTCAGAGGCTTATAGCAATTGGATTCTCTCCGTAGCGTTTAGCCCAGATGGAGAGTTACTTGCCAGTAGCAGCCAGGATCAACAAACAAGAGTGTGGGATCTCTCTACAGGTCAGTGCCTCAACACACTTCAAGGACATACAGATTTGGTATCATCCGTTGCTTTCCTGCCAATACCAAACACAGACCCAATTTTAGCAACCGGTAGTGATGATCAGACGATAAAACTATGGAATTACCACTCAAAAGAGTGTCTAAAAACGATTTCGGGACATACCAGTTGGGTGCAGTCTATTACTTTTAGCCCGGATGGAGTGCTACTAGCAAGTGGCAGCCGTGACCAAACGGTCAAACTCTGGGATTGGCATACGGGAGAATGCCTGCAAACTTTAGAGGAACATACTCATCGAGTTAAATCCATTGCATTCAGTCCTCAAGGAACAACTCTTGTGAGTGGCAGTGATGATCAGATACTAAAACTTTGGGATGTCGAAACGGGAAGTTGTTTGCACACGTTTGGAGGACACAGTGATTGGGTTTTATCTGTTGCGTTCAGTCCTTGCGGCAGAGTCATTGCCAGCGGCAGTGGCGATCGCACGGTCAAACTCTGGCATGTGCAAACGGGGAAATGCCTACGTACCCTACAAGGACACACTCACCGTGTTCGCTCAGTCGCATTCAGTCCTGATGGTTCAACTCTAATTAGTGGGAGTGACGACCAAACGGTAAGAATCTGGGACGTGAATACAGGAGCAAACCTCAGAATCCTACAAGGACATCAGAATACTGTATGGTCAGTCGTATTTAGCCCAGATGCTCAGATCATTGCCAGTGGGAGTAGTGACGAAACAATCAAGTTTTGGAGCGTCATAACTGGAGAATGCACCAGGACATTGAGAATTAACCGTCCCTATGAGAGTATGAACATTAAAGGTGTTGTTGGTTTGACAACGGCTCAGAGAGCAACATTAAAAGCATTAGGCGCACTAGAAGCAGATTAAATCAGTGCTATGCTGCTGACATACGAGTCAGGCTAGCACTATATCTATCCCTTCTTTTAATTATGAATTCAGGGAGCGAAGACCCGAAACCAGCTTCTGGGGCGGAAAATGCAGTCAGCAACAAGAATAGTGAGACTGTTCGGAAACCAATTCCTTCAAAACCGCCTGACGCTCCAGATGAGTCTGATAAACCTCGGTCTTCTCCGGGCGCACAGGACAGAGATGCGACCATTCCAACCTCTTCACCCGAAGAGGTTGAGGTTGAAGTGGTTAGAAGACCCGTCATTCCGATTCCTAGAGAGCCAGCAGAATCAGATGACTCTCGCTCCCCAGGTGTACAGGACAGAGATGCGATCGCTCCCTCTACTCCCTTATCCGCTGACACTGAGGAGACCGAAGTAGTTAGAAGACCTGTTGTACCCAATTCTCAAGTTGAATCTGAGGATGAAACTAGTGAGTAGTAGAACAACACTTCACAAAATATATCCTTTTCCAATCTCCTGAAGTTTACCTTCCGAATTCTACTCCCCCGATTCAATTGACTGGAATTGTGGAATTCAAGATAGGAGCAGAGATGGCAAGCAAAATCTGGCATCCCTGCAATACTTTTTGGGAAACAGAACTAGGCTAACCGCTTACAGTAGAGATCTCTAAACTCTGATTTGGTTAGAGCAATCTCCCCACCTTGAACAAACGACAACTAAACTCACGCCGCCGTACTCAGAACCAGAAACGAGGTGCTAATGACCAATTTGGAGAATCAAATTTGGGTGACACGATCGATAAACACACTGCAAACGCTGTAATTGATTTTGCCAAGAAGCATCAGTCAGGCTGTATTATTTTACCTGACATGAATGATTACAGGCGACGGAAGCAAGCTGAAATTGCAGTGTTCGCAGAACGTGAGTGTGGGGGATGGAAAGGTATTGAGAAGAAGTTCGCAAAAGCTCAGAATGAGAAGATCCACTCGTGGAGTTACGGTCGCCTGATTAAATACATCACTAATCAAGCCGAGAAGGAGGGAATTTTAGTGAGGATTAGGCAGCAACCGCTTCAGGGCAGTTCTCAGGAACAAGGAAAACAGCTGGCGATCGAGGCATACAAGTATGAAGAAGGATAAAGCTAGATCAAGAAAATCTCGCTCTAATAAATCTGCTTAGTATTGAAGTTTTTGTAATTTCACGGTACAACAGTACTAGCGCAAGAACCTAACTAGCGTCATTACGATGCGAGTTTAGGAAGTGGGACAGTTTTATTGCTTTCCGTCCCTGGCACTGCCCGCTTACTCACACTATTAAAGTAGTAACAATTCGGCGCTGTGAGTTCGCGATTCTCTACTGCTTAAGGTAAACGTTCGTTTGTCTAGCAGTACAGCAAGATTGTGTATCAGACCAAGTTTGGCGAAGATGCATGGCAGTCCGAATCGCCGATGAATCCATTGGACTTCCCCCAATTTTTGGCAAACCGAAGCAGGACGAAAAATCCCAGTACCTTTGCCAAAGTTCTAAAACCCCCATCAATTCAAAGATTTAGCAGCATAAGTAAACCTTCAATCCGGACTGATCTAATTTCTCTAAGATGCTGCATGATACCTTTGGCAAAACCGCTGATAGAATCCAGACTGACGGAAGGGTTTAGACCACAGAGGCGCGATCGCCCCTTTGGATAAGGGCAAGTTGAAAGCAGCCCGTAAATCGTTGGCTAGAAGCTAGCCAGATGGCGCGATCGCCCCTTTGGATAAGGGCAAGTTGAAAGTACCCGTAAATCGTTGGCTAAGAGCTAGCCAAGGCGCGATCGCCTCTTTGGATAAGGGCAAGTTGAAAGAGTAGGATTAAAAAATATCCTGAGCTAGCTCCTAGGCGCGATTGCCCCTTTGGATACGGGCAAGTCGAAAGGAGCAATCGATTTGGGATCGATGTACACAAGTTCAAAGGGCGATCGCCCTTTTGAATACGGGTAAGTTGGGGGAGCATCGCTTATTAAGGTCTGCGGGAAGTGCAAGACTAGGCGTGACGATCCCAATTCTTAACTTAAGGGTGAAATGCTTTGCCAGATTCTTGGGAAAAAATTGCTTCAGTTTCCAGTACGATATTCGGAACGCAGTCATCCCTTGAGATATAGCTCAGTTGAGATAGTTTTGCGTCTTTTAATGATTCCGATTTTTCGTAGCAGTGAAGTTCTCTTTAGTAGAAGAGTTTGCAAAGACTCCGGGGAGTGCAAATAACTTTCATGTTCCTTGCAGCGATCGTGTACGTTTTCACGAAAAATGGCGCGGCTTTCAAATTCGTGGCGCGGCATCATAAAGCGTGAAATCCTTTTAGAATAGGGGTTCTACTATTTTTGCCATCCCAAAACCCGTCAGAGTTTACTAGATCTCATTATCAAATTCGTGGCGCGAACATTTTATTTCATAGCAATAAATTCTTTAGCTACTGCAACTTAAGCTTCTCAATGCTTTCAAATTCGTGGCGCGGATTTTTGATCACTCAAACTTCTGCTGCAAGAGGCTTTCAGGCTTAACAGGACGTTAAATCTTAGCTGACGACGGTGAGCCATTTTCAAGCAGAAATTTATGCTCTCAAGTATTTTCAAATTGATGGCGCGAATCTTATTTCTCCGAAACCTCGTTGGGTCAAGGGTTTCAGGCTTTCGGCTTGGATAGCTTTCATGCCGAGAGATACAATACAACCAAGAATGCGATCGCCTCCTCAGCAATCTCCTTTAAAGGGATTGGTAACCTAACGCGATCGAACCTTGTTTAGCATCTACCTGTAATATGACTACCTAGATAAGGCGTGTTCATTGGATACCACTAATGTATATGGAGCAGATGGACAGGTGCGCGGTGCGAAGCAGTTCCCCTTTGGGGTAATCGCATTACCTTTCGACGAGCAACGACCAAGGGGAAAGTAAGAGACACGATCCATTCCAGGATCGCCGAAGTTGAGAGAATTGTTGACAGGGTATCGGAGCGATCGCCCTTGTCTGTTTCCAGGGCAGCGGGGGCGAGGGCATATTTGTCCGAGGTCTGGCATATGCCATTTTACGGGCAGCCTTTAAGCGGCTAGGGACGGTAAAATGATGTCCTGAATGGTTGTGCGATTGCAAGTCTCAAAATCTGCGATCGCTGCCCAGAAAACATTCTCAATCCCAAAGGCTTGTTTGTAGCAGCCCAACCAACCTGGATAACGAACAAGCTGGTCTTTGTCCAGTAGACAGCAGACTCGTTGAATCCCCTGACCTTTCGTGAACGAAATCCAAGACTGGATTTGCCCAGCTGTATATCCTGGTCTGGATGCTCCAGAAACAATAGATTCAGTTGGACAAGCCGCAGCAAATTTATACACTATGCTTTTTTCCGTTTGTTTTTATAGCGGGCTAGAAAAGTTTGAACGGCTTCCGTCACAACGTGTTCAACCTCCTCTTCTGAAATCTCTAAATTCATCACCAGGAAGCGGGGCCAAAAAATGACATCGTTAATCATTCCCAAAAACTGCCGTGCTGCCAGGGGAATATCCTCAATGTGAAATCGCTTGAGTTCACTTTCCTTTTGCAAATAGGTGTGGAGGCGTTTCAAGTAAGGTTCTTTACCGCGATAGTACAATTCCTCACCCAGTTCAGGAAATCGTGGAGCTTCGGCAATGATCACCCGGAACAGAGCTTCTACCTGAGGTTGTCGTAGTAGTTGAGCATATTCGTGACCGATCGCCGTCAAGATTGCAACTGAATCCGTACCCTGCTCAACGGAATCTGATGGATCAATCCCCGTTTCCCAAATACGCTCCATAATGCTGCCAAACAAGGCGCGTTTGGTGGAGAAATGTTTGTACACTGTTGCAGTCGAAACGCCTGCACTTTTTGCCACCATATCCAACGTCGTGCGCTCATAGCCGATCGCCAAAAAGTTCTGTATAGCCGCATCTAAAATCGCTTGCCGCTTCTGCTCGGCAACATTTTTGCGGTACTCCTCAATGGGCATCGGCTTTAACTCCTAACGACTTCTCAGGTGATGTCTATACCAACTATAAACTAAGCCAATCAACTTACCTTGACGAAAATGGGTGGAACGTGCAAACTAACTATAGTAAGGTAAGTCACTTACTATAGAAACAATTTGAATCTCGTGGAAAGCGGTGACGCAAATTAGCGGCTTATCTGCTCGTGTTGCAGTCGGTAGCTTTTGGCGATCGCGCGATCGCTAACGAGGTTTTCATTCACAGTTTGTACTGAAAACAGCGCACGATTCCACAACTGAAGCTTGCTGATATCAAAGCAAGTGTGATGGGGAATGCAGATTAACGGGTGTTGATTCCATCAATCAATTTTTCATGCAAGTTAGGAGGCTCAGAAGATGCAGTTTATGTTTGAAAAACTGTTGGCATTTGGATTGGCAATGGCATTGATTCCAGTAGATGCAGTTGCCCAAACACCTGATTTGACAAGTCAACGACAAGGCGAACGAGCCGCCCCGATGAACTTTCACGGGCGCTATCTCGTGTCACTTTCAGATGCCGATATGCTGGCATCAGCCTATGTGGATGGACAACTGGGACCGCGAGAAGGACGAGATGCATTGAGCGTTATTCCTTTGGGCGGTCACGTTCGGGATTTACGAGCTTATGAAACAGAAGCCAGTAATTCAGTTGCAGGTCCACCTGTTGCCGTTGCGGTTACGCCAGATGGTCGTTATGCGCTAGTGGTTGAAACATTTCGACCCCGCCCGGAGGGAGATTGGCAGAACCAACGATTTTCTGACCTACAGCAGGGCGATCGCATTTCGGTATTTGATTTGAGCAATCCCACTCGACCCTCTAAAGTACAGGAAGTGGCGATCGCTGAGCGTCCTACGTCCGTTAGCATTAGTCGGGATGGTTCTCTCGTTGCGGTAACGTTTCATCCAAATGGGGCAGGTGCAGAAACTCCTCTATCCCTTATTCCGTTTCGTGCAGGACAATTGGGGCAACCCACCTACCCCGAACTTGCCCACGTACCGGGGGGACAGGAGTTGATCCACGCAGAATGGCATCCAACGCAAGATGTGTTAGCTCTTGTCAATGCAACTACCGTAGAAGTGTCATTTGCTCGCTTGAATCGCCAGGGAGATACGCTGAGCCTTGAATCCTGGGGCAATGTGGTACAGGTTGAAAAAGCTCCGTTTATGGCTCGATTTACACCCGATGGTCGCCATGTGATTGTCAATGGTTTGTATTGGGGACCTGATGTCGAAGGGCAATGGAGTGAAGCGCCACGCGGCAGTCTGGTCAGTATTCGACTGGAGGCCGGTACTCAAGCGGATGGTTCACCGCGTCATGCGCTGATATCGCGGGCAATCACAGGGGTCAGCCCAGAAGGGTTAGCCATCAGTCCCAATGGTCGCTATGTCGTAACAACAAATTTAGAGCGGAGCTATCTCCCCTATAACGACGATCGCATTACCTGGTTCTCCTCCCTGACATTAATGACGTTAGATCCGCAAACTGGGCAGTTAAATCGTGTGGCAGATTATTTATTTGATGGCATCTTGCCAGAAGCGGCTGCGTTTGATGCGTCGAGTCAATACCTTGCAGTGGTTAATTACGATTTCTTTGACGATCGCACTCCAGGCGGCTCAATTGACTTTTGGCGCATCGCCAGCGATCCCCTCAACCCACAGCCGATGCTCGTTCAAACTCGTTACTCAGTTCCAGTGACGAGAGGCGCACACTCAATGGTATTAGTTCCATGACAGTAGTAGTTTTTTAATCTCACACATGGGAAGAGATTTACGCTACGGATTCCCGCACAGATTTCTGAATTCGTTCTTCAACGATGTGTAAAAACTGCTGCACAACGGGTGAAAAGTTATCACGACGATAGGCAATCGCCAACTCTAATTGAGGAGCAGATCCGCTTAGTCGTCGATAGATGACCTCAGTATCCCCAACTGTTTGCAGATGTTCTGGCACAAATGCAATTCCCATTCCGGCAGCCACTAACCCCACTCTCGTCTGGCTCGTTTCCACTTCTTGCACCACGTTGGGATAAAATCCCGCCTGTTCACATAATCGAATAATTTGGTTATAGAATGCAGGTCCTTCCTGACGTGGATGCAAAATAAAAGCTTCTTTGGCAAGTGCACTCAAAGTTAACTGTTTTTGATTGGCTAAAGGGTGTTTTCTAGGTAAGGCAACCAGCCAAACTTCTTCTGCAATGGGTTTTAGAGTCAGCCATTTCTCACTCACGGGGAGATAGAGAAAGCCTACATCTGTCTGATGATTTTGCAAGGCAATGATTTGATCGTTCGTGCAGCGTTCATTCATTGTCAACTGCACATCTGGATAGCGATCGCGAAACATACGCACCATTTCTGGAAGAACGCTTCGTAATGCTGAGGCTGTAAAACTGAGCCGCAATTGTCCAACTTCTCCTCGTGCCACCCGCCTGGTTATTTGGATGGCTTGTTCAGTGTGGCAAAGAATTTGCTTGGCTTCCTCAAGAAAGGTTTGTCCGGCGATCGTCAGTTTTACACTGCGTTTAGTGCGCTGAAAAAGCTGCACATCTAACTCGGCTTCTAATGCCTGAATCTGCCGACTAAGCGCAGGTTGAGTCATGTGCAATCGTTCGGCGGCTCGACCAAAATGCAGGTCTTCTGCTACTGCAACAAAGTACCGCAGATCGTGAAGTTCCATCGCAGACTAATACCTTTAAAGCATTAATAACAGGACCAAAAAGCATTGGACAACATTAATTGTCTGCTTTTATGTTAAGGCATATGCACAAATTTTGAGTTGTGCGTTATTCAGTCACTATTTCGTTATTTTCAAAGCTTTCACTTTTGATGATTAGGAGATATCAGATATGAACCGTAACGGCTTGATTAAGCGGCGCAATTTTTTGCTGGGGGCAACGGCTTCTACAACAGCAGCGATCGCCATGAGCAGGGCAGAGCGACCTGCAAAGGCTCAGTCAGCTCTGTTTCGCTGGCGGATGGTATCGCGTTGGGATGAAACCTTTCCCGATCAATTGGCTGCCGGACAGCGGCTTGCCGACCGCATTGCAGCGATGAGTCAGGGACGATTAATCGTTGAGGTATTGCCCCCAGATGCCGTCGTACCTTTTCCTGAGACGTTAAAGGCAGTCAGCAATGGCACTGTAGAAATGAGCCGCAGTCTGGCATACGATTGGCGCACTCAATCTCCCGTATTGGAATTTTTCTTTGTCGTTCCCTACGGGTTCACTCAGAATGAGATGAGCGCATGGCTTCACTACTTTGGTGGGCAGGATCTATGGGATGCTGCCTATGCTCCCTTTGGTGTAAAAGCCTTTCCGGCAGGTTCACTAGGGGCACAGTCCTTTGGATGGTTTCGTAACGAAATTAATAGCTTAAGCGATTTGCAGGGCATTCGATTTCGGACGACGGGGGTAGCTGCCGATGTCCTATCTAAATTAGGAGCGAATCCAGTATCAATGGGGTTAACTGAAATTCGGCAAGCGATGCAGGCAGGATCGCTGGACGGATTTGAATTTGTGGGTCCACTGGTTGATCTACATTACGGTTTGCAGGAAATTGCACCCTATTACTATTTCCCCTCCTATAATCAACCGTCTGGATTAGTTGAGTTAGTAGTGAATCGGGCACAGTATGAAGCGTTGCCAACTGACCTTCAGCAAATCATTGCGATCGCCGCTCAAGCTGAACACGATCAGGGCTTTGCAGAAGCCAATGCCGGGAATGCCAGGGCACTTCAGACATTAATCAATGACTACAATATCCAGGTTCAGCAATTGCCATCGGATGTGATGGAAGCCTTGGGCAATGCATCAGGTGAAGTCATTGCAGAAATGCGATCGCAGGGAGATAACTTAATGAAACGTACAATCGATTCCTTCCTGTCCACTCGTCAAGCCCTGATGACATGGAGCCAGATGACCGAACAAAGCTTTTTGGCTGCGCGAACCTTGCCGTTTGTTTATGGGTAATCGTCTTTAGGGCGATCGCCCATTTACACAGAATCGTGTCTTTACATCCCAGTTACAGTTAGTTTTTGGAGACTGGCTCATGCACAAATCTTTGCTCTTTGAACGTCACTGGATGAAATGGATGGTTTTGTTTCTGAGTACTCTTGTCTTATCAATCATTTTGTCTCAGATATTGAATCGATCGCCATCACTCTCTTACAGAACAAACTCATTACAATCAACCTCCAACTACACCCTCTCCAATCACGAATGCGGCTGTTGGTGAAGTCGAAGTTCAGTCAAAATACGATCGCACATTAGCTCACTATGCCACTGTATCTCGTAGTGACGGATCGTTTCGTCAAATGTTTGTTAACGAAGAGGCGATTCCCAAGGGAGCGGCAGAGCCGAACGCTTCCATTCAACCGGGAAAACCCTTGCCTGATGGAACGTTGATTGTAATGGAAACCTGGTATTCTCCTGAAAATCTGGGGACTGTGTTCGTCAAGCAAAAGCAAAACGGCGAATGGCAATATGGTTCATTCAGCCCCGATCGCCCCAACTATCAAATGCGCTTCAGTGGCAGTTGTCATAGTTGCCATGCTCCGTTCCCAGAAACAGATTTCACTCTGACAAAACCACTTTTAGAAGCTGCTTTGCAAACTCGTCAGGTGCAAACTGCTTATTGCGATCGTGCTGGACGAACTCCCTGTGATCCGCAGGCATACATCTCCAGTGCTGAATTGTAATTGAGAAGTTCCAATCGCCGTCAGGCTATTGAACAACAAATTGTTTTCTATAATCTTTACAGAGATAGCACTGCTTGACTCGATGATAGCCACTTTTCAATAACTATCTGGATCAGCAATGTCACTTTACTGACTACACTTCAAATGATTCTCTCCCTAATTGCATAGTACTTGCAGGACAGGTTTGAGTGTCAGATCATACCCAGTAAATGAATACTCTACTTTCAGTGGCATCTCTGAATAGACATTTCGATTGACAATGCCATCTTTTTCTAGCTCTCGCAATTATTGGATCAACATCTTTTCTGTAATCTCTGGCATCAACCGTTTGAGTTCACTAATCGCTTTTTCCCATCTTTGAGATGCCAAAGAATCAAAATCTACCATTTCCCACCTAACACTTTTAAGGGTGGTCTGTACAAATACAGTACCTTGAGTGGGTTCATTGGTCATCTACGCTACTTTCCCATTCATTGAGAGAGCTTACAAAAAAGTAAGTACTTCCGAAAAAGTTAGTAGGAGTATAACCTGTTCTTTGTGATTGGTCATTGGTCACTACAAATGACGAACGATAAATGACGAACGACGAACGACATAAGGGCACAACACCATGCAAGTTCAAGGTGCGATCGCATTAGTGACAGGCGCAAACGGTGGGATTGGGCAATACTACATTCAGGGCTTACAAGCGGCTGGAGCCATTCGCATTTATGCTGGGGCACGTAATCCAGGTAGCTTGAAGGACATTGCGGCAACAGATCCCGATCGCATCATTCCTATTCCCCTCGATATCACCGATGAAGCCTTGGTCAAGGCAGCAGTTGAGGCGTATTCTGATGTGAATCTCCTGATCAACAATGCCGGGGTAGGATTTAATCAAAGATTGGTTGCGGATCTCAATTTTGACAAGGTGCGATCGGAGATTGAGGTCAATTACCTTGGTACGTTGCGGATGTGTTTGGCGTTTGCTCCAGTTTTGAAAGCGAATGGAGGTGGGGCGATCGTCAATATGCTCACTATCCTGGCGAAGATTAGTTTTCCGTTGAATGCGTCCTACTGTGCGTCTAAAGCAGCAGCTCTATTGGCAACGCAGGGAATTCGAGCCGAGCTTGCTTCACAAGAAACACTGGTGGTTGGGGTCATGCCTGGAACAGTAGACACCAGGATGAGCAAGGATTTTCCGCCACCTAAAGTTGCACCCGAAGAGGTGGTGCGGGCAGCACTTCAGGCGGTTATTGATGAGGTTGAGGACGTTTATCCTGGCGAACAAGCGCAGGAGATGCAAGCTCAGTTACTCCAAGATCCGAAAGCGGTTGAAAAGTGGATGGCAGGAATTTTAGCCAGTTAAATTCGGATATTTGATAGTTCCGTTCGACAAGATTTTCAACTCTCCTTAGCTACAAAATGATGAAGATTGGCATTATTGGCGCGGGTAGTATGGGTAGTGCATTAGGCACGATTTGGGCAAAGCAAGGGCATCAGGTGACGTTTTCGTACTCACGAGATCCAGCAAAATTGCAGAGTATCGCAACGGCAGCAGGCGAGACTGCACAGGTTGGGACACCAGAACAAGCTGTGCAGTTGAGCGATGTAATTTTAATTGCCCTCCAACCGTTCGTATTGGAAGAGGTTTTGAGTACGGTTGGTTCTCTGGAGAACAAGATTGTCCTGACCTGTATGAGCGGTTTGAAGCCCGACTTTACGAGGCAAACCATTGGCATTAACACTGACCTTAAAGTTTCGGTTGCTGAGCGATTAGCTGAACTGGCTCCCGGTGCAAAGGTGGTGGAAGCGTTTAACATTACGTTTGCTGAAATTCTGGCTTCTGATTCTCGCCAGTTTGGGAGTGAACATCCCACCGTTTTTTACTGTGGGGACGATCCAGAAGCAAAGGAAATCGTTGCTCACCTCATCCAAGACTGTGGCTATGATGCGATCGATGTTGGCGGGTTAATTGTGGCGCGTAGTTTAGAAACCTTAGCCACTGCCTGGGTACAATTTGCGGTGGCAAGTAACTTATTCCCAAACATTGGAATCAAAGCGTTGCGTCGATAGGGACTGCTGACCCCTAACCCTTTCCTCCTTTACCTATGCCCCTCAAAACAAACTCCCTCCTCGTTAAAGCAACGCTACTTCTGAGTAGTAGCCTCACCGTCATGGCAGGAGCGACGATCGCACCTTCTTTGCCTGCGATGCGCGATTACTTTGCAGCGGTACCCAATGCCGATTATTGGGTACGCCTCGTGCTGACGGTTCCCGCACTGTTTATTGCGATCGGTGCGCCTTTTGTTGGGACAGCGATCGATCGCTTCGGGCGGAAACCCCTGCTGGCAGTTGCCGTGTTGTTGTACGGTATTGCAGGCACTTCTGGGGTTGTATTAAACGATATTGGTCTGATCCTGGTCGGGCGAGTGCTACTGGGTTTGAGTGTGGCAGGCATCATGACCACAGCAACCGCACTGATCGCTGATTATTACATCGGAGCAGCCCGCGCCCAGTTTCTTGGCTTTCAGGCAGGCTTTATGGGCTTAGGGGGGGTGTTATTTCTGTCTCTGGGTGGCTTCCTGGCAGATGTGAATTGGCGAATGCCATTCCTGATCTATCTCCTGGCGTTGCTGATCCTGCCACTCGTCGTGCTGGTTTTACCCGAACCCGATCGCACCCAAACTGCGGAGAATTCAGGAACAACGGTGCCTGAGTCCTTCCCTTTGCAAATTGCAGGCTTGACCTATGTAGCCGCCTTTCTATCACAGATCGTGTTTTATTTAATTCCGGTACAGTTGCCGTTTTACTTAAAGCAACTGGTGAGTGCAACTGCATCGCAAAGCGGATTGGCGATCGCCTTCGCAACCTTATTCAGTGCTGCCAGTGCGATCGCTTACAAGCAAATCAAAGCACGATTGTCATTCATTGGCATTTACGCGATCGCATTTCTTTTAATGTCAATTGGCTATCTCGTCATTAGTATTTCGCCCACCTATGCAATGGTTTTAGTGGGATTAGCCATCGCTGGAACAGGGCTAGGTTTACTGATGCCCAATATGAATGTTTGCTTAACCTCAGTAACCCCGGTCAGTCTCAGAGGACGAGTGTTGGGTGGACTAACAACAGCATTTTTTCTCGGTCAGTTTGTTTCGCCGATTCTCAGCCAACCTCTGAGCAGCGTTGTTGGTTTAGATATAACCTACCAAATAGCAGGTGGATTGATGGCTGCAATGGGAGCGATCGCACTGGGGTTAGGATGGTGTTGGCGGTAAAGCGATCGCTCCTACTCAACTTCAATCAGCCTATGCAGGGATGAGTTGGCTCAATTGGGGTAATAGTTGTTCTCGCACAAATTGAGAAAACGTTGTGGGTGTTGTCGTTTGGGATGTCCGCGGTTCTGCGGGAGTGTATTCGGGATTGCTCAAGCCCTGCCACATTTCCACATAATCCGCTGCAACATTCTCCCTTGCGCCGATTTGCAGCAGACTACTGCGAAACTGCTCTGATGTGATCGACACATGGACAATCAATCGCCCCAACTCCTGGCTTAAAATTGTTGCCGCTTCGTCAAAACTTAAGTCGGTAGGACCATGCAATCCCAGTACAGAATACCCACTCCAATCTCGTTGCAACAGCAATTTTGCCGCTACGGCTGCAATGTCCTGAGTGGCAACCATCGCAAGACGGCGATCGCCTGCAACAGGTAAAAACACACTATTCGCAGTGCGAATCGGCTCTAGCTGCATCAGATAATTTTCCATAAAAAAGCCCGGTCGCAAGTGGATGATGTTTTGCGCGGCTGCATTTAATTGCTGCTCAACCTCATACAATCCAGAAATGGGACCCATCCCCTGCGGCAAATGAGCGCCGTTACTGGAAAGATTAACCACATAGGGAATTTGATTGGCTGCGATCGCTGCTGCTGCAATAGTGCCGACATGATGCTGATAGGCTCGAAAATTGGCAGCACCAAAGTTGTACGGTACAACCCAATACAGGGCTTCTACACCCTGGGTTGCTTCAATCACAAACTGGGTATCTTCCAATGAACCCTGGTGGAGAATGGCATTCTGACGAATGACAGGATGTAGCTTTTCAGGATTTCTAGCTAAGACAGTGACGGTTGCTCCAGCTTCAATTAACTGTTGGGCAATGCGTCCACCTGTATTTCCGGTAGCGCCAGCGATTGCGATCGACATTGATGTGACTCCAAAAACTTACTTTCCTCCAGTTATAAGCCCATTGAATTGGACTTAGAATGGCAGAAAAGCCAGTATTCCTATTCGATCGTCCAAACCTTGTTAGACAGATGGATGCTCTGACCGAAATTCTTAAATCTGTTAAATTACACAGCACCGTACATTGTCGCTCCCAGTTCTCAGCCCCTTGGGGTGTTCAGATTGAGGCGATGGCAGATGCCTCATTTCATGTGGTGATGCGCGGTCACTGCTGGTTAGACGTAGAAGGGGTAGACGAACAGATTCCGCTAGTCGGGGGTGATTTGGTGGTGCTGCCAACAGGCGTTGCTCATGCCTTGCGCGATCGCCCCGATAGCTCCGTCGTAACATTGGGAGAATTGCTGTCCCATCGCCCCTGCCAGGGACAATTGACGTTAAGCTACGGTGGCGGTGGAACTGGGACAACTGTTTTGTGTGGCAAAGCCAGTTTTGAAAATCGTGAGATCAATCCTTTACTCTCTGCCTTACCACCATTGCTGTTGATCAAAGGAGAAGAAGGACGAGCGGTAGAGTGGTTAGATTCCACGCTGCAATTTATCGCCTGTGAAACGGCATCGAACCGTCCAGGTGCAGAAATGATGATTACCTATCTGTCGAACATTGTGTTTATTCAGGCGGTACGAGCCTATCTCAGTAGCTTGAAACCGGATGATAACAGTTGGTTGCGCGGATTGATTGATCCCCAAATCAGCATTGCCCTGGCGCTAATTCATCATCAACCTGAAACAAACTGGACCGTAGAGAATTTGGCGAAACGAGTGAATATGTCGCGTTCTGGCTTTGCCGCCCGATTCAAGTGGTTAATGGGAGAAGCACCGCTGCAATATGTGACTCGTTCGCGAATGCTTCGAGCCGTTGAGTTGTTGCGATCGCACAATTTGACGGTAGGGGAAGTTGCCGAACGAGTCGGATACGACTCTGAAACGGCGTTCAGCAAAGCGTTTAAGCGTCAGATGGGACAGCCACCGAATCAATATCGCAAGCAATCGATGGTGTGATTATTGGACTCGTAGCCCATAGCCAGGCAAAAGATAGGTACAGAGACAACTCATGATGAAATGTGCGCCTGAACTACCCTTCAATGCAGGCACTTCTAATGATCATATGATTCATCTGTGCATGGCAAATTAAAAGCCCGTTCATCCAAAGAGCGGTGATACTGGATGCAACCTTCAAGGAATTTGGACCACTCTGGAACCACAGGAACCGGATCAGTCGTTTTCGGCAGCAGGACCCAGAGATCAGGATGATGCCAACACAGGTCATGACCCGATGTATCCCGATGTTGGCGAATGCCATTCCTGAGCTTTTTAACCTCGGCAATCAATTCAGTACGAGTCATTTGAGCAAGATCGTTGTTCATATCGGTGAGTGAGAATATTTTTAACCGTATCTTGATTAGTTATTCAATGTGCCGATGAAGCATCTCTTGGACCACAGACGCCCCACCATTTTGGACGTTTTGAAACATAGGAATGAGACAACGGTGTAAGTTCCTGGCGATTGGGTGTATCAAGTGTTCCGGCAGCGATCGCCAGTGTTGGTTGAT
Organism: Cyanobacteria bacterium FACHB-471; assembly: GCA_014695345.1. GTDB lineage: Bacteria > Cyanobacteriota > Cyanobacteriia > Elainellales > Elainellaceae > JAAUTN01. Next base: position 10,405 of record JACJOC010000108.1, on the reverse strand, counting down.
CATCGATCGCCCCAATCGTGCTGCCGCAGATTGAGCAAAAAGCACGGCTCGACCACTCCGACGATCGCCACTTAGAAGGCACTCCACCCGGTCCCGTCCATTCAACCTGATCTTGCAAAAATTCAACCCACATTTGCGTCAACGATCCCGAATGCCGTTGGCATTGCCGACAGGAGCAGGTATGTGGTTTGAGCGCGGGACCAGTTGCCACAAGCGAATGTTTCCACATAAACAGCCACCTTCATAAATTTTGGGCTTTGCCATCACCAACACTCCAGATATTGTCTGTCATTGCTACGTTTTACGTTTACGATCGTAGTGTCGATTCGCTTTAGCTCGATTGCCACAATCTTCCATATCGCACCAGCGGCGACTACGATTGCGGCTGAAATCTAGAAATACCCAACCGCAACCGACTCCTGCACATTCCCGCAGGCGATCGCAGTCTGAGGAAGTCAACAAATCAGTAGTAGAGCGAGCGATTTGCCACAGAATGAATTCAAGCTGATTTGCCTCTGTCCACTCCCAGGTGAAGCTAGAAGCGATCGCGACGAAGCGAAGATGCTGCTGCATTTCAGACAGTAAAGTATTCAATAATTGCAGATCCTCTGCCGCCTGAGAACGCTTCACAGCGAAGGCTGAAAATATGCGATAAAGAGCCTCTCGCAGTTGGATAGCTTGATTAAAAAATTTCGCGGATTGTGCTGGTTGCTGTTGTACTTGACGCAGCCATTCCTTTGCTTGGGCAGACGACACAAGCTCAACATACTGCGCCCAGCCGATTACATCTGCTGCGTCACGAAACCAGTCTTGCAGATACTGATCTCCATCACGATCAACCGTGTTCACAAAATCCAGACACGGTTGCCCCCCTACCAACTTAAGCTGCTTCCAGTCTTGCGGCTCCTTCATGTATCGAGTTTACCACCAAAAGCAGAATAGCTGGTTAGAATTCATGCTACTCTAACCAGTATTACGGCTTAAGACAGTTAGAATAAGCTGCGTTATCAGGGTATAAACCGATGATTTCGACGAAAGTGGCAAAAACGCCTAATTCCCACGCCCTAATACTGATTACAGCCTCTGCAGGCTGCTGGGGCTTGGGAACGGTCATGAGCAAAAGTGTATTAGCCACAGTGCCGCCCCTTAGCGTCTTAACTGTGCAGCTATCTACGAGCATTCTGGTTTTATGGGTTCTGTCAACCCTGCAAGGACACACCGCGCGATTGACCCAATTTTCATGGTTCACCTGGATTCAGCTGGGCTCACCAGGGGTCTTTGAACCCGGTCTATCCTATGGCTTCGGCTTGATTGGCTTGTCCTTAAGTTCTGCCAGTCAAGCTGCTTTAATTGGCGCAACGGAGCCTGTATTTATTGTGGGATTAGCATGGCTGATGTTTCGTGAATCTATTTCACTGAGATTGCTGATGCTATCTGCATTGGCAATGATCGGTGTCATGCTTACCGTTAGTTCGGACACTGCAAGCGGCAGTCAAGCCCTGCTTGGTAACCTTTGGATTCTGATTGGAACATTTTGCGCTGCATTTTATGTGATCCTTTCTCGTCATGCTGTGGCGAACCATCCCCCGCTGATTCTGTCTGCCCTTCAGCAAACGATGGGGTTAGTTTGTATTGTGCTATTTAGCTGGAACTTTGGAGCAGGTCTGCAATTTTCATCGACAATTCCGACGCAAATCTGGCTCCTGGCAGCACTATCGGGAGTTGTGCAATATGCGTTGGCATTCTGGTTGTATTTGAGTGCAATTCGATTAATCCCTGTGAGCATTGCGGCTCAATTTCTTTCCCTGATTCCGGTGTTTGGTGTTGGTGGAGCGTATCTATTTCTAGGTGAACGCCTGACTCTTGTCCAATGCTTGGGTATGGCTATCACGATCGCAGCTGTTTCGCAAATTTCTCGTCTGCAATCGAGTCACGAGTAAATCTACAGCTATTCTCCTGGAAATGGTTCTAATGTTTTGAAGGCGATCGCCTCCGCATCCTCTTGCTCAACTCCCAACGATCTGAGAATTAACTTCGTTACTTGTTCTGGATAGTTGGGTTCGCTATGTCCTTCCAGAATGGTTCGCATTGCCATTAGTGCTGTTCCTAAAACCAGATCGATCGCGGCTTGTGTACTTTCCACCTGAAATCGCTTCAGCCGGATTCCCGCTTCTAAATCTGACATCAAACCTCGTTCGATCGTTTCACTCAAGGGGGCTGCGACTAAGCCAATGCGAACAATCACCCATCCCCACGTTGAATCTCGCATCGCTTGATGGAGAAACTGACGCAAGCCGATCGCCATTCGTTTAGCTGGGTCTGCAATCGCCGCATATTGCACCCAAATTTTTTGATTGACGGCATCACTCAATGAGGCTGCAACGGCTCTCAATACATCTTCGCGAGTCTGAAAGTAGTTATAAAACGTTCCCCTGGCAACGCCTGCCTCGGCAATGATGTCGTCAATGGTGACGGCATCGGTTTCTTTTCGGGCAAAGACTCGATAGGCGGACTCGATTAGATGCGATCGCGTCCGTTCCCGTTTTTCCAGACCAATCGAAGCGCGGCGAGAGGGCTTCATCAGAGCACTCCAAACAATATCGAACCTAGCATATCCTTTGTTGACACCCTTATCAAAATGACGTTATCGTCAAAGTGACGTAAATGTCATTTCTATCCGTAAGCTCCAGTTCATCAAATCGGAGGCATCCACGATGCGTATCGCCATCATTGCTTTGGGGAGTCAGGGAGATGTGCAACCTTACATTGCTTTAGGGAAAGGGCTAAAAGCAGCGGGTTACGAGGTTCGCTTACTGACCCATGAGAACTTTGAGGGATTGGTCACTTCTCATGGGCTGGAGTTTTGTCCCATGCAGGGAAATGTGCAAGAACTGATTAAAACCCCAGAAATGCGTGAACTGACAGAGAAGGGAAATTTTATTACGATGACCCTTCGCACGGCAAAAGAAACTGAGCAGGTGGCAATCGGCTGGGCACGGACGGCTCTAGAGGCTTGCCAGGGGATGGATTTACTGATTGCAGGCGTGGGCGGGCTTTATCTGTCCTTGGCGATCGAAGAAAAGTTCAACATTCCCCTGCTGCAAGCCTTTGTGTTTCCCTTTACGCCCACCAAAACATTTCCGGGAGTTTTGTTTCCCCAGTTGATCGCTCGATTGGGTGGAACAGCAAACTGGCTCTCGCACCAAGCGCTCCGTCAAATCATCTGGCAGGGTTCTCGTGCTGGCGATACCGCAGCTCGTCAACAAGTTCTCAACTTAACCCCTCTTCGTTTCTCGGTCCTCATCCGTCTCCCCATTTGCATCGCCTACCGACGCTCTACGGTTTCAGTCCTTCTGTGATTGCCAAACCATCAGACTGGCAGAATACCTTTATTACAGGCTATTGGTTTTTAGATGCCGCATCTGATTGGACGCCTCCGCCCGATCTGGAGAATTTTTTGCAAGCGGGTTCGCCACCTGTCTACATTGGGTTTGGCAGCATGGGCAGCCGTAACCCCGAAGAGACGGCGGAACTGGTCTTACAAGCCCTCGAACAAACCGGGCAACGTGCCATCCTGCTGGCTGGCTGGAGTGGAATGCAGAAAGAAAAGATGCCAGACCAGGCTTTCCTGTCCGGACCGGTTCCCCATGCGTGGCTATTTCCGCGAGTGGCAGCAGTGATTCATCATGGCGGCGCAGGCACAACCGCCGCCGGACTGCGGGCAGGCGTGCCGACGATTATTGTTCCCTTCTTTGGCGATCAGGGCTTCTGGGGGCAACGGGTGGCAGATTTGGGCGTGGGAACCGCCCCGATTCCTCGCAAACAGCTTACGGTGGAACGGTTGGCAGAAGTGATTCAAACGGTTGTGGGCGATCGCACAATGCGGCAGCGGGCAGCAGACTTAGAAGCCAAAATTCGCACTGAACATGGAGTCGCGAATGCGGTAGCCATTATTCAAAAACTGAAATTCAATCGATCTGAACGTAACTTTGCAGGTAACTAAGCGTGAGCCGTTTTGTTTCTATCACGAGTCGTTGACGAAAGACTTTTTCCTGACTCAGAGATAGCCATAACAGCGTTCCGATCGCTTTTACCAACACAAAGGCGATCGCCTCACAGTCCGCCGGATCTGGCCTACGTCGCGAGAGAGACGTAGCAAAATCTTGAATGAGCAAAGCATCGGCAGCCTCTTCAATTTCTTCTAATTCAGGTATCGTTCCCTGCACTTCCATAAAAATGGCATAGTAGCCAGGATGCTCAGAGAAGAATTGGTCAGAAATATCAATTAATTGGTCTACATAGGCAGGAAGTGGAAGTTTGGCGAGTTCTAGGTTGTCGAGGATGGACAACCGTTGATGGAGTAGCTCTCCGTACCGAACCGCTAACGCCTTAAGGATCGCCGCCTTGTCTGGAAAGAACTGATAGAGCGACCCGATCGGCACCTTGGCATGAGTGGCGATCGCATTCGTTGTGGTCGCGGTGTAGCCTTCGGCAATAAACAGCGCTTCTGCTACGTCCAAAATGCGGTTGACTCGCTCTTGACTCCGGGCTTGCCGGGGTTTGCGCCGCATTCCCGTAGAGCTTGATGAAGGTTCAGTCATCAGTTCCGTCTCTTCCGTTCAGCAATAAGTGAGTACTGCTCACATTTTCCTTGACAAAACATGAGCGGTTCTCATATTTTAAAAAAGTGAGTGTTGCTCATATTTTAACCTGTTCAAGTACGGAGAGATAGCGATGAGCCTGAATTTGCAGACCCTACCGCATCCGAACGTCCAAACTGCGATCGCTGATTACAGCCGCGATCGTTTGGAGTTTATGACTCGCTGTGCTCAAGAGTTTGAAGACATTGTGCCGTTTCAGTTTGGAGATGCGTGGTACTGTTTGTTGACGAATCCAAACCACATTGCAGAAGTCCTAAAAGACCGGCTGCTGTTTGTTAAAGCAAAGGATTTGCAGATGCTCCACGGCTTGTTGGGCAATGGGTTGCTCACCAGCGAGGGAGATTTTTGGCTACGGCAGCGACGGTTAGCGCAACCTGTATTCCACCAGCACCGAATCAACAGCTACGGTGCAATCATGGTGGATTACACCCAAAAAATGCTGCAAACCTGGCAGGAGGGACAGATCCAGGATGTGCATGAGGCAATGATGCGCCTGACCCTCAACATTGTGATGAAGACACTTTTTGATCTGGATGTAGCAGATGGAGAAGCGAATCGTATTGCTCATGCGCTGGATGAAGCGATGAATTGGGCAGAACATCAGGAACAACAGGAAGCTGCCCTTGCTTCTGGCAATATCGGTGCATGGTTCCAGCAAAGCTTGAGTGCGATCGCACAAATTCTGCCCCGATCGTTACAGAGCAGAGGAACAGGAAATGAGGTGGATCGACGCTATCAGAAGGCGATCGCGATGCTGGATGAAACCATTTACGCCATGATCCAGCACCGCCGCACCAATGGAACTGATAGCCAGGATTTGCTGGGAATGTTGATGCAAATTGAAGATGCAGATGATGGCAGTCGCATGACCGACAAGCAACTGCGAGATGAAGTAGCCACCCTGATTCTGGCAGGGCATGAAACCACCGCAAACACGCTGTCCTGGACATGGATGCTGCTGGCAAATCACCCCCACATCCGGCAAAAACTGGATACAGAATTGAGCACGGTCTTAGATGGGCGATCGCCAACGATTACCGATTTACCACAGTTGACCTACACCCATTGGGTGGTCAAAGAATCCATGCGGTTGTATCCTCCTGTCACTGAGGTAACGCGAGAAGCCACCCAGGATTGTGAAATTGGGGGTTACGCTATTTCCAAAGGAAGCACCCTGATCGCCAGCCAGTGGGTGATGCACCGTCATCCGCACTACTTTGCAGAACCAGAGGTGTTCAATCCAGAACGCTGGAACCATGATCTAGAGAAGCAGTTGCCTCGCGGAGTGTATTTTCCGTTTGGCGATGGTCCTCGCGTTTGCATTGGCAAGAGTTTTGCCGTGATGGAAGCGATTTTGATTTTGGCAACAATCGCCCAAACATTTCACCTCGAATTGGCTCCTGATCAAACTATTGAACTGCAGCCCTCTATCACGCTACGTCCCAAAGACGGCATTCAAGTGGTGTTGAAGAAAGTTTGAATCATTTTCTGATTGGGTCTTTAGCGAGTTCGTTGTCTCTACATTCCAAACACCTAGAGTTTTAATTCTTCGATCTGCGAAGGTTGTTTATGAGTTGTCTCTGTTTGATTCAGTGTGGTTACATCGGGTTACGATTCTTGCGCTACAAATTTTCTCCCTGGCTGACACTGGCGATCGCACCCATTAAACTGCTTACTTCATCTAAAGTGCAACGCACCCGTGAACACATTCGCTACATGAGGGCAATCAGCCGAATTGATTTTGTGGGAGTTTACACACTGCTCAACGATTTGCTGTGGTAACATACCTGCCCATGAAATTCGTCTCATCACTCTATCTACTGGCTCACCGAGTTCATTGAGAAACATCATGCTTCAGTCACCTCTAAAGCTGCCCAACTTCCGTTGGCTTTGGATTAGGCAGACCCTAATATTTTGCGCTGCTCAGTTCTGATTTGTTGCATTAACCTAGTTAGTGCTGCAAAAAACAGGGTCAGGAATTGCCTTAGGAACGGTACTCATGGCGGCAGCCATTCCTCGTGGGTTGTTTATGTTAGTCGGAGGCTCAGCGATCGCCGTATCGTCAATACACACGCCAGCAAGGCACATCAGGCAAAGTGGAGCTTAGGACAAGCTGTATCAGCGTTATCAAATTGGTGGCGCGAAAAATTTTAATCTGGTAGAGTACTGATAACTTTTTAAAGAACTCTATTGGGCTGAGCCGTGTTTTGTAGCTATGAGCGATACTCCCCTCACTGACCTCCCTGAGTGCCCCGATGATGCTGTGCTATTAGATGAAAGTAGCTTTAGCACGGACATTGACGAGTTTGTGAGACATCTTGTAGCTCAGGGTACTTGCGGAGCTAGCAAAGATGATTTGAAACCTTGGATCATTCAGTGGGTTGCTGATTCGCCCAATCGCTCTACTTATCGGGACAGGAAGTGGGAAGCAATCTGGTACTTAGGAACTCCTGAACGAACTTTTCAACAGTGGGTAAAGAACTTCCGTGAAAGGAAAGAATTGCCAAAGAAACATTCTAAAGGTCAGCATCAACTGACTAAGTACTGGGAGCCAGAGATTATCAGAATTTGGACTGAGGGAAATAAGAACGGTCAGATCAAAACTATTCAGTCTGTGTTGGATGACCTGAATGGCGAAGCATTTCACAACCAAGAAGGGAAGGAAGTTGTTTCGTATTCAACCGCATACCGCATTTTGAAGCCCTTAATTGAGCAAAGGGAACTTGCTGAAGGAGCACGTAGTTCAGGTCAGGGCGATCGCTGTATCGTTAATACACGTGACGGCAAAGCACTTCAGGCAAAGTGGAGCAATGAGATTATTCAGATTGACTCCACACTAATTGATTTATTTACTGAATATGAAGACGGGAAGGAGGTTTTAGGCTGTCGAATAGTAAAGGGGAAAGAGCAGGAAATACTGCCTCCACTAGGGGTTCTTCGTCTTTGGTTAACCCTTGCAAAAGACGTAAAGTCTACTTGTGTTCTTGGCTTTCTGTTAAATGCAAAGCATCCAACTTCGGATGATATCGCTTTGCTGATTCTTCGCGTTATTCGACCTAAGAACTATCCACCTGACTATGAATTGCAGAATGTGGCGATTCCTTACGGGCGATTCAAGCATCTGCATACCGATGGTGGAAAGTACCTTAACTGCAATTACCTGCATCAAATTGGGAAGGAAGTAGGTTTTACCTGCCATCTCAGGATGAGAACTGAAGATGGAGGAGATGTTGAGGTTATGTTTAACATTCTCAGGTATTTACTTTGCGAGTGCCCTGGATATACAAACTCGAATACGCAGAAGAGACCCAAAGGCGCAGAAGAGAGGGCATGTTTAAAGCCGAAGGATGTCGATAAAATTTTAGCTTGGTTTTTCTACGGAACTCATAACTATAAAGTTTGTCGCAAGCACAGAACAATGACTCGATATCAGAGATGGATCGACAAGCTGCCTAACAAACAGCTTCCCATCGAAGTTCCTGAAGAGAAGTTAACTAGCTGCATGACAAGAGCAATCCGTCGTAAGGTTCAGAAGCAAGGTATTGTCTCATTTGAAAACCGCCTGTACCAAGGAGAATCCTTAAAGGGGTATGTAGGGCAAGATGTTTTACTAAGGCTTGACCCTGACCACATTCTACATATGGCTGCTTTCAGTTTAGAGGATGATAAACAGGGTAAGTCTTTGGGCAAGGTAGAAATGTTGAATATAGAGGAATTAAACGAGTACATTGATGAGCTAAACTTGGAAATTTCTGAGATTAGCCTGGAGAAGAACAATCTTTCTCTAGATGAGCTACTTGAAATCAATGATGCAATTAAGGTGAAGTCTAACCAAGCTGAAGCATCCAGTCAGCCTAGCAGACTTGGAAATAGAAGAAAAATTAAAAACCTTGTACAGGAGAAAACTGAACAGAAGAATAACGAACGTCGTAAACGTAAGCAAAATCAAAATGACGAATTACGCAATGCCGCCAAGCAGTCTACAAAGCCTGTTGACGAATCAACCCAACCCAACGATAAATCTCAAGAGAGTAAGAAACCCAGCTCAGATAAGGTGGTAGATTTCCAACAGCAGAAGCAAAAAAGGAACATTGAATTTTTCGACGAGATGTTGAAGTCTGATAGGGAACAGCAACCACAAGTGATCACTCCCCAGTGGAACAACCGATTTTGGTAACTTGCAATTGGTGATAGAACTATGATTCCGCAAAGTGCCCCCATCAAACACTCGGTCCAGCCCTCATCAGGACTAGGGAATGTTGAGGAAGCTATTCGAGAATTGATTGATCGTCATTTCTTCACCAGAACAGATCAATACTTGGAAATTGTTCCTTGGCTACATGAACGGCGCGAGTATAAATCATGTGGCAGAATTTCCGGCTCAAGAGGAGTTGGAAAAACTAGAGCTTTGCAGGAATACATTGCTATGGTCAATGGTCACCGTGGACCAATGCGGCGTATTAAGCCCCTACGCAGCTTCTATCTCAAAAGCTTCACATCTTGGGGTACCAGAGATGTTTTTAACCGCATTCTAGAGCTTCTTAATCATGGTGCTAGGCAAGGAGCACCTAAGGATATTAGGCTACGAACTTGGGAGATGTTGGAAGATTTTGGGTTAGAGCTTCTAATCCTTGACAATGCTCACCTCGTGACCGACAAGGTACTCTTTGACTTAGTTGAGTGCTATCGAGATTTCAAAGCTGCGATTGTTTTAGTTGGTCCAAATGATGAGTTAGACAAAAGGTTAAAGGCGTTAGATTTGCTTAACAACTTTAGGTGTCATCGTAAATTTCAATCGCTTTCCCCGAGGCAATTAGTGAGTGCGCTGAAAGGTTTCAAGAAGGATGTCTTGGCATTACCAGAAACGACAGAATTTTTCGATGGAGAAATTATAAATGCGATTTGTGAAGCATCTGGAGGTAACGCGAGCAAACCCGACGAGCCAGGTTGCAATTTCACAGCTATCACAGAAATTTTGGTCCTTACGATTGCACAATCGTCAAAGGATGGAGTCTTGCGTTTAGATAAGGGTATCCTTCGAAAGGTTTTGCTTGATTATGGTGTGGCTTTTGAACCAAAATCGGAGGAGCAAAATGATACAGAGCCTGGAGTTACCGGATGATTACCCATGGTTTAAATACGTTGAGCCGAAGGATGGGGAGAGCATTGCCAGTTTTATACATCGGTTCCGACAAGCAAAAGGTAATCGAATTTCTTCTCCTAGTCAGTTAGGAGAAATTCTGGAAGTCGGCACTGCAATTAATTGTTGGGAAAACCTTCAGTTTGGAAGGAAACCTACGCAGGAAGAAGTGGCGGCACTCAGCAAAGTAACTCGCGTTGAAACAGATAGGCTTTGGCAGATGTTTCCACCTAAAGGAGAACGATCGCAACCAAATGTAATTCGGTTGTGCGCCGCCTGTTATCAAGAAGGCCCGTATCATCGAATTGCTTGGCAACTTCGTTCAACAAGGGGGTGCGATCGCCACAAACTTAAGTTGCTGATGAAATGTCCAGGTTGTGAAACGCTGTTCCCCGTACCTTCCCGCTGGGTAGAGGGAAAATGCCAGAACAAAAAGTGTGGTATGCGGTACTCAAGGATGGCTAAGCACCAAGCAAAAATCTAAAAATTAAGGTTGTGTCGCAAAAACTTATAAAGGACAAGCGATTGGTATTGTTTTCATTGCCTTAAGTAGCAATTCCAAAAATCGCTTCGATAAATTTCACTCCAGACACACTGTCCCCTG
>JACJOC010000107.1 GCA_014695345.1 Cyanobacteria bacterium FACHB-471 | reverse complement strand
TCTCATCTTCTTTGAGCGCTTCTATTGCCACTGGGTAAGCCGCATTCTTGTCTACTGTAATAACTCGTGGAGTCCTAGTGTGCTGTGCTTTGAGCACCTTGCGGAAAAATCGGACTGCTGCCTTGCCATCCCGCTTGGCGCTCAGCATAAAGTCCAGAGTATTCCCCTCCGAATCGACAGCAAGGGTACAGATATTTCCACTCACCCTTGATTTTGAGGTAAGTCTCGTCAGTTCTCCACGAGTCGTTTGTCGGCTTCAAGTGAGGTCGGATGCGTTTGTCCAGTTCCGGAGCGTACTTCAAAACCCAACGATTTGATCGTCGAATGGTCTACCTCCACCCCCCGTTCCTGCATCATCTCTTCGAGATCCCGGTAGCTCAAGGCGTAACGACAATACCAGCGGACGTTGAGCAGGATGATTTGGGGCAAAAAGTGCCGCCATTTAAATGAAGCAGGGGTAGACATCAAAGGAAGAGAAGGCAAGGGTAGTTCTATGGACCTTACCACCCACTAGTTTTTGCGACACAACCGTTGAGAGCAACTGTCATAGTAGACACTGTGAAGTTAAGTTCCATCCCCTTTTGGTAATGCTGGCAACTCAATCGTAAAGATAGTTTGACCAGAGTGGCTCTCAACCCAAATCGCGCCCTCCAGATGTTCTACTAACTTATGTGTTAGCGCCAGACCTAATCCGGTTCCTCCTTGTCGCCACGGATCTGAACTGGGAACCCGATAGAATTTGTCGAAGATACGCTCTAAATAAGCGGCAGGAATCTCGACACCAAAGTTGGTGACTCGCACTTGAATTCCTTGGGCACAGGTGTGGACACTTAGAACAATTTGTTCTCCTGCCGGAGTATATTTACAAGCATTATTTAATAACTCCGTCAGGATGCGCTCTAGCATAACGGGTTCAGAAACGAATGGCGGCATTCCTGCTGGAATATCGAGCTGAAGCTTCTGTTGTGCATCCTGTGTTCGCTCCTGAAATGGCTCTAGAAGTTTAAGTAACCAGGGTTCAAGCAAAATGGGTTCTACGGTCAGGGCTGGTTCTTTAGATTCCAGCCGTTGTAAATCTAGCAAGTTGTTGATTAATCTTGCTTCACGTGTGCATTCATCTTGCAGAATTTGTAAGTAACGATTCACTCTATCTTGCTCAGCTATGACCTGATCTCGACCGAGGGTAAGACTGAGCATTTGAATCGCCATCTTCATGTTCGTTACAGGAGTACGCAATTCATGGGAGATTGTACTCAAGAAATCATCTTTTAATTGATTGAGTTCCTCTAGTTTCTCAACCTGAATGCTTTGTGCCCGGTAAAGCCTTGCTTGACGCAAGGCGATCGCACACTGACTTGCTACTTGCTGCATCAATCGAACTTCTGATTCCTCAAAAGCATCATCTTTCTGATGGCATAACCGTAAGTCGCCCAAAACTTCTTGTCCATCAGAAATAGGACAAACCAAAATAGCTAATTGCTCCTGTGCTGACCGAATCAGAGTGGGGACTATTTCACAAAACTGGAGACACTGACCCTGTAGAAGTTGAGAATAAAGTTCAAAGAAGTCTGAAAACGCTATATGTCTTCGAGCTGAAGTGGTTGAGGTTATATACGCGCAATAAACAGAGGCAGTTCCCTGGTTGATATTATAAAGAGAAGTATCACAGTAGTGACAACCAAGTCCCAGCGCTACTTGCTCAACTACGACTTGCAAAATTTGACTTTCGTCAAGCGTATCTCTCACCTTTTCTGTAATTCGCTTGAGTACTGTTTCAAACACCAGAGTCTGTTGTAGTTGAGCAGTACGCTCCCTCACCTGTTGTTCAAGACTGGCATTGAACTGATGTAGAATTTTCTCAACTTTTTTACTCTCAGTCAGATCCTGCATGATGGCATAAAAACCCAAAATTTCACCTGACTCAGCGATATCTGGAATATAGTTAACAGTCAGATATCGCTCACTGCCATCAGCAAAATTCCAGGTGACTTCATAAGTTACCTTCTCACCAGACAGAGCAGCTTCCACATATTTCTGAACTCTTGGGTAAGCTGAGGTTCCCATAAACCCCTCAACAGTTTGACCCACTATTTCGTTAGAAGAAACTTTTGACCATTCCCCGTACTGCTGACTGACGTACTGATAACGCTTCTGCGAGTCTACGTAGGAAACTTTGCCTGCCAGCGAATCTGTGACCAGTCGAAATTGTTTCTCTTTATGACGTAACTTTTCCTCAAATTCCCTAATCTGGGTTACGTCTTCTCCAAACAAGATGAAAATATTACTAGATCTGGATAAACCAGAAAGGTTTAATCTTACCCAAAGCGCAGACCTACTTGGGTGGAGCGATCGAATTTTGCAATCAATCGCCTGAATTAATTGCTCACCAGCGTTAATTAATGTCCCTTGCAGGGTTTCCCATGTTTCTAGATCGAGAAGGTCTAGAATAGATGTCTCCATCAACTCCGATGTAGTACAGCCAAGAGATTGAGCACAGGCTTTATTTACATCAAGAATCTTTCCTGTTTCATCTAGGATGAAACAGAGACCTGGAGAATTGTCATATACAGCTTTATACAGCTCCAGTTCATCTTCTGGCTGTAAGGTCATTACCTGAGCATCCTCACGATCTGGCTTTTTGTTTAGCAGTGACAACTGACTTTTCAGCTAATACATAATTCATCTGCAATCAATGCTTCACCAAATAAGGCTGTCTGACATCCTCCCCGTCTGAGATCGTGTCTGGCAGCCTTGCTAGTTTATGTTCAATCGAAAGATCTTCAGGTAAGAGAAAAGCTATGCTGAGACTCCTGCACCTACAAGTTGCGATTGCGTCTTCTCCTGTAGTGCTTCCCTCAAATGCTTGAGTTCTGTCACATCCAGGCATGATGCAAAAAAGCCTAGTACTTCTCCTCTATGGCTCAGGTGTGGAATGTAGTCGATTACCATTGTGCGTTCTTCACCGTCTTCAAACCGTTTGGTGAATTCGTAGTGAACTTCTTGACCGGCTAATGCCATGTCCAGATACTTTTGCAGTTTTTGCGCTCCCTCGGTTCCCATCAAGTCTTCTACGGTCTTTCCTACAATCTCCTCACTAGGCTTCTGGTACCATTCCTGGTACTCCTGGCTGACATATTGATATCTCAGTTGTGCATCAAGATATGAAAACTTGCCCGGTACAACCCGCGTTATAGCATCCCGTTGAAAGGTTATCAATTCTAGTTGCTCTTCTAAATCAGAAATTTTCTGAGACAGAGCTTGATTTAGTTCTAGATCAGTTGCCATTTTATAAACACTCATCCATGCACTTCACCCTTAGCTTGACAGAGATATTTGAGAATTTCAACTCGAAATCGGGACGTTGAACTCAAAATTTTGGTTGGCGTAAACATTCTTTGAACTAATATTAAAAGAATCTAAATTCACTTCGATTACTGAGTTCAATGAAAGGTGTCAGTAGACCAACCATCCTATTAAGGATTCTAAAACTTCAGTTCAGTACCTACTAATTTTTTCTCCTCTAGTTTTCATCCGTTAATCATGCTTCTGCTGTTATTGATGAGATTTTGCGACCCTTTAGTTCGTTCTTAATTAAGTAATCTCTTTAGTGTTTCAATCGAAACAGAACTATCGATTAAGAGATGGTAATGCTAACCCTTGAATTTGGTGTTTATCCTTGCTTAGAATCGCTAGAAATAATACAACTATAGAAAATCTGTAAAAACTTTCCGCTCTTCTCCTTGCCTACTGTTACCCAGCACCGTCTCTAGGTCAGGATCAACCATGTGCTAACTCCCTTCCTCGTTCCACCAGCCAAGTTGTTATCTAGAACAAACAAACTCGTGGCGATCGCCTCTCCTGACGATTAGGATAGTGCGGTAGCGTTAAAGCGAATAATGCGCCTTTTTCTCAAACTTATTGGGTTAGCACTGCTGCTGGTCGGGATCTACTTCTTAGGACAAAACATCATTTTCACGACTCAAACTGCCCCTTACTGGTGGCGAGATATTTCTGCCGCTGGCTCGGTCCTAGCAGTCACAAGCGGGATTGTTGCCTTGCTGTTCTTTAACAGAAGCACTGGTGCTTTGGGTTGGATTTTAGTGGGATTGGGGATTCTGCTGGTCTTTGTCAGTGGCGGCGTTATTCTTAGACCAACAAGCCTCTGGACTTTCTTCCTGGCATTTGTCTCGCTTGTAGGAGGATTGCAACTGATTACGACAGGCAGAGTTCGCTTCTAAGTTAAAAGCACTGATGTCTCTTCGGGGGATAGCCATTGTAAGACTACCCTCTCAGCTACAGTGAAATAGTCAAGAGAACTGGAGCCGTGAAGATTCACAGGCTCCAGTTCCTAAAGGGCAGATTGCCAATCTAGAATTCATCACTTCTGAGGACGCAAACTTGGTCTTGGGGACGAAAGGAAGCTGAAAGCAAACCGTAGCTGTGCAACTGCTGTATCCATTGACAGTCCAACACACCACTTTCGCGACCAGGGAGGGTTTTGACATGATGAGCATTGACCAACCTTACTTCCAAGCCCCAAGTCTTGAGAATTTGAAACAGTTCAATCCAACAAACTCCGGTTGATTCCATTGCCACTGTCTCAATCTGACATTCTTGGAGCCAATCAGCTAGCGCATACAAGTCTGCTGTAAAAGAGCCAAAACTCCTGACATTCTCTACAGCACGTTCTGCAGAAACGCAGACCCAGTGAGCTTCAGAGCCGATATCAATTCCAGCAGCATTCATGTTAATCAGTTCTAATTGCGATGAAGTCAGTTATTTTGAGCGCATCGCCTTTTCAATTTCCCGAATGGAATTAAACAAGTGCGCCTTAACCTGGATTGACGGACGATAAAGTCTCCTAAACGGAATAGTAATTGCTCACTTCACCACTGTCATAATCGTCCTAGTCCAGAACCAAGCTATCATCCAAGCCCAATGCATCAGTGGGGGGTCGGTCTCAATTATCAAGGCACGGCACAAGTCTAGAAGATAGCGCAACACCATTCTGTTTCTCTAGCACATAAGAAGCAGGATAGCTCTTGAACAGCTTTTATCACTTTGGGTTGGAGTAAAACCGAATCCAGGACTCTCTCGTGTTTCTTGAGCTAGTGAATCAAGGTTGCATCAACGAAATAGAAGTATCTCAATTTTTCTCTCATTGGAGTGATGGAAGAGGGATACACAAGAAGCGGATTGCCTCATACCCAATATATAAAAGGATGATTAAACGATCAGATACTATTGCAATCAATTTACTTTCCTCCTTGACCTTGCTCTACTACAACATACTGCAAAAGTGCCAAGGAAACTCCAGAGATTCTGCTATCAGCACTTTAATTGTGTCTCACAGTCACGCTTCTGCTTAACGTCATAACAGGGCGTCCTCGGTATTAATCGTCATCATCTGACTCTCCGCGCATTTGGCGAAATGCTCGTTCTGCCTGCTTCTGCCTAGCTTTGCTGCTGTAGCGTTTGAAAGCTGTCACGGAGCGGTGTCGCGTCAGAGCCATTGCAAGGTAGGCGTCCATGCCGTTCAATACCAGATTTGAGGCAAAGGTATGGCGAAGCTGATGCGGGTGAACTTCTGCTAGGGCAGCAATCTCCCATCCCAGTGGCTCCTCCTTATCAGATGTGTCAGCCTGATCGATCAGTTTCTCTAGTGCCACATCGATCGCCAATTGCCCCAGTTGCTTCACTACCAGATACACTCCGTCGTAGCTCAGGCGCTGTCCCCGCACTTTGGGGTCGCGGGAGAAATTTACAAACAATGGTGTGTTTACCGTCAATGCTTTATCCTGTCCTTTGCGCCACTCTAGATAAGCATTCAGGGCAGCGCGAGCATCTTTGTCTAGCGGCACTCGCCCCGTTGACCCCTGTTTTGCCTCACGAATGTGAAGTCGCTTACCGTCATAATCCTCAACGTTCAGATGGCTTGCCTCTTCTGCCCTTAGCCCGTGGCTTAAGACTGCCAGCAGTGCAGTATCTCGCAGACGTGATTGCCCCCGCCGCTCTAAAGCCGCATATAGTGCTTGAACCTGAAACTCCGTGAGTTCTTTCGACTCGGGTTCTGGCTCGCTGGGTGCGCTGACTGCCAGCGTCGGGTTTTCTGTGATGTAGTACGCCTGCTGCATCCAACGGAAAAAACTCTTCAGCGATCGCACTGCCAATGCGACGGAATTGGGTGAAAACTGTCTTTTGGGTATTCCTGTTTCTGAGTTTTGAATCGTCGCTGTCTCTAGATAATCCTTGTAGCGCGTGATATCCCAAGTTGTTACCTGATTCCAGGGCTTCTCGATCCAGTGCCAGAACCGCTTTAATTCCTTCCGGTAGGAGCGCCGGGTATTGGGTGACAAAGCTTTGGCACTCAGCCATTGCTCAACACGCATCCATCGCAAATCATTCGGATGAGGCTCCTTGGCATGAGACGTAGAGGATGCCTGACGTTTTGAGGTGGCAGGATCGGCATTGGGCAAGCGGGGATAGTCAAAGAAGCTCAGGTTCGGGATAGTCATACTGCGGGGAACGGGCTTCTGGGTAGCCTTTTTCCTGATGTTAGTACAATTGCTCAAATCCCCAAGATAAAGATAATTACCCATTATCCTTATCTAATTAAACTCTGACTAAATTAGCCGTAGCTCAGCTTGGGGAAAGGTAAGTCACAATACGATCGCCCCTCGGTCGCCTCAAATGCTCACTTTGCCTACACTGTGGGATATGTTGCGTTCTGATGGAAGCCAGTAAGAATGGCACGACCCGTGAATCGCCAATGTATCGAGTGTGCTCGCCTCCCCATCGCAGAGGCGCGTCAGCACCCTTGTTGGACTGATGAACGAGAACTTTGTCATAAGAGGCGATCGCATTACCTGAAGCGAGGCGATCGCAACACATCTCGTCGGGTTCGGTATCAGTCAACCCGTTCAAAACAGGTAGAGGAGGGCTTCTCCTTACCCACTATGCCGGCTGCAGGTGTCATCTTGGTGATCTATAGTGAGCAACCTAACCAGTTCAAATCCAGTGAAACTCCCGTTCATGCGATCGGAGGTGAGCTGTGGATGGGTACAGAACTCAAACAGCAAATGGTGCCTGAACTTTGTTACGGCAAGCGAGGTGACGAGGTGGCATTGCTACCGCCGTTAATCCTTGAGGAGTTTTCCAAACGGTTTGCCGAGGAGTACAACCAGGGCAAGCGGTTTCAACGCTTTGCAGCAAAAGTCCATCGCCATATTCAAGATTGTCCAGTCTCCAACCCATTTCAACCAGTACCGAGTAGGTCTGTGAATTAGCAATGCAGCAAACAGAAACTAACCTTTGGCAGGAACTCAACGATGCGGTAGCAGTGCCTCAAATTGCTAATCTGAAACGGTTGTGTGAATTGCTTGATTGGGCGATCGAGCAGATACCGGAAGATCAGCAGCTTGGGTTGGCAGGTCGAGCGATCGAGCAAATGGTAGAGATTTACGCTCTACGGTTCAGTTGGTTGATGGGGAGTTGGGGAGAAGCTGACGCAGTTTCAAATGAAGCATTGCCTGTCCTTAATCTTGGGGCATTGGAAGTCTGGGTTCGCCAGTCGATGTCTGTAGACTTGGATGCACTGATTGAACAACCAAGGTCATCTCGAAATCGGGGTAGGCAGACGCTGGACGCTACGGATTCTATTTTGGGGATTGTTTCACCAGATGCAGTTTTACAGATGGTAGAGCAGATTGAGGAAGAGCAGGTCCACATGATTCAGCAACTAGCGGGAGAGGAAGATCCAGGAAGGTGGTCGGCAGCGATCGCCCAATGGTTACAAAACTACGCCATTGAACAACCAATTTGCTTAGTAGATTTTTATCAAGAGTTGGGCATGCCCCTGGTAGAGATTTGGATAGGACTGCTCTTAGGTGAATTTGAGTTGGAGCAGCATGGGCAGTTTTACGAAGTATCTGGAATCTGGGTTTGTTCTAGTTAAATTGTTTGGTAACCTATCCTATGTTTTCTTGTAGAAGAGTATCTAATCGTTTATCAGCACCAGATTTACGCTCTACTCGAATATGTTCTCTTCTAGTCGTAAAATATGTATTCGCGTTGTCGCATTCACCGCAGTCAGACACCTCCAGGGAAGCCGGTGGACTGATGAGGACATCCGCCCTTGGGGCGGTCACACTCATCAAGGCACGAGCTTCGCTCTAACTATTACCTATAAACCTGGGGGAAGACAAGAGCCAAACCGAGGCGCGTTTTGAAGCACAAACCACCCTCTCCAAATAACTGTTGATCCGGGATCTCCATCACCCTTGCGAGCTAAAAATCACTGGAGCTCCAGGTAATCAGAGTGGTGCGATCGCCTGTCATCTTTTGTAACGCGGCAATTTCAAGGTTCGCGCCCTTGTGCATGACTTAAACAAGCCTGCTGCTCAAGCCCTCAAACAAGCTGGCGCAGAGCTCGTAGCAGGAGAACTCAACGATCGCGCTTCCCTCGATCGCGCATCGCAAAATGCCTCTGGCGTGTTTTCGGTACAAACCTTTCAAGCTGGATTAGATACCAAAATCCGTCAGGGCAAAGCGGTTGCAGACGCAGCAAAAGCAGCGGACATTCCGCATTGTGTCTACAGTTTGGTGGGTAGCACCGAACGCAACACGGACATTCCGCATTTCGACAACAAGTTTCAAGTCAAAGAATATATTCGAGCGAGCGAGTTGCCCTACACAACCATGCAACCTGTTTTTTTTACAATTACAACGCGATGCGCCCAACGGTGGAGAAGGGAGCACTTCCCCAACCGCTTAGTTCTGAGACGAAGTTGCAGCAGCTTTCTGAAGAAGATTATGGGGAGATGGTCGCTGAAGAGTAGCCCTGATTTTGATTATCTTGATTAGTTTGCTGTAAATCCGCCATCTATAACTAAAGGTTGTCCAGTGATGTAGCTGGCAGCATCAGAGCAGAGAAAAACCACAGCTTGAGCAATTTCTTCCGCCTGTCCCATGCGCCCCATTGGTACTGTAGAGGCTAAATTATCCGCCGTACTGCCCACTTGGTCAACGAGGCGATCGATCATCTCAGTCGCAATCAAGCCAGGATTAATGGCATTGATCCGAATGCCCTGTTTGGCATAGTCGAGTGCTGCCGATCGCGTCAGCCCCATGACTGCATGTTTACTCGCAATATAGGGAGACACCCCTGGAAATCCAACTAGACCACCCATCGAGGAGTTGTTGACAATTACTCCAGATCCTTGAGATAGCATTTGCCCAATCTCATATTTCATGCACAAGAACAGTCCCCGCACGTTGATTGCCATGAGTTTGTCAAAGTCCTCAATCGATTGTTCGTGCAAAGGTTTTGAGGGTGGATCAATCCCCGCATTGTTGAAGGCACAATCGAGTCGTCCGTAGGTCTCGATCGTCCTCTGCACTAATGCTTTGACATCTTCCTCACTCGATACATCTGAACGGACAAATAAGCACTCAGCGCCAGCATCGCGAATCAGCGCAGCGGTTGCCTCTCCTTCTTGAGCGCGTCTGCCTGAAAAAACAACCTTTGCACCTGCAGTTCCCAGTGCGAGAGCCGTCGCTTTACCGATTCCTGACGTGGCTCCAGTGACTAAAGCGACTTTGTTCTCAAGTGTAATCATGCTTACCTCTATTTTAGAGTTAGTGCGAGTGAAAGGTTAAACGTTCCGGTTTTCTAGTAATGCTTACATCATTTGGCGAATCGGACGGACGATCACTTCGTTAACATCAACATCCCCTGGTTGGGACACAGCATACAAGACTGTTCTGGCGATCGCATCTGAAGTCAACGCAGTTTTGCGGAGTTCTTGCAAAAAAACCTAGATGTATCATCTGTGATATCAGAGCCGAGTTCGGTCTCAACCACACCAGGGGATATGGTGGTGACGCGAATATTTTGTGATTCCTGACGTAACCCTTCAGATATTGCCCAAACTGCATACTTAGTGGCGCAGTAAACTGCCGCAGTGGGCGCTACCACATGGGCACCAATGGATGCAGTATTAATGAATTGTCCGCCACCTTGCGCTTCCATAATCGGTAGCCCCGCTGCGATACCGTTCAATACGCCGTGGATGTTTACGTTAATCATGTTGTCCCATTCCTCGACCTTCAAAGCATTCATCGGGGAGAGGGGCATTACACCTGCATTGTTAAAGATCACATCTACGCGACCAAATTTATCCTTAGCAAATCCAACGAACGCTTTCACATCTTCGCGATCGGTGACATCGACCGCTTTGAATTCTGCTGTCCCACCAGAGACGTGAATCTCCTCGACTAGTTTTTCTAGCCTATCTGTTCGCCGTGCCCCCAAAACGACTTTTGCACCGTTCTGAGCAAGCAGCTTCGCGGTAGCTTCACCAATGCCGCTACTGGCTCCAGTGATAGCAATCACTTTGTTTTCTACATTCAACATGATGGTTCTTCTGACTGTTGAGGTGGATTGGAATTAAATCGACTGACCCCCAGAGACTTCAATTCTCTGGGCATTCACCCAGCGATTGTAATCATTGTTGTTCCTCATTGCGATTAATGCCGAAGTAGCGGTGTGATTTGGCTTAGATATTGTCAGTCAACCAACGATCGACCACTGTTTTCTCTTCTCCATCTAAAGTCGAGCGTTGGTCATCTGGTCGAAGCGGCTACTTAGAGTCTTCGTAGATAGTCGCTCCCGCACTGCGGAGTTCATCCAAGAACCATTTGGCATCCGAGAGTAGTTCGGGTAGGT
>JACJOC010000106.1 GCA_014695345.1 Cyanobacteria bacterium FACHB-471 | reverse complement strand
ACGATGCCGTTTACAAGCGCGGCTTTCCAACTCCAGCAGCGCATCAAGATTACCTTCTCAAGAATAGTCATGTCGATTGCAGCAAGTCCTATTCAGGGCAAACAAACGCGAAATACAACCATAGTTGTCATTGCATTGACTCTTCCTCACGCAAAAACACAGTATTCATCAAAACTGACATCGAAAAGGAGAAGATGAATAAAATGCCCCTTGATTACGCTTGATTGAACAGCACTCAGCGATCGACCGCAACCATAAAGCGAACTGTCGTGGACAGCCTCAGACCCTTCGCCCGAACAAGTTCCGAATTACTCTAGCTGCTTTCAAGGAGTCGAACAAGGGGACAGTGTGTCTCAAGTGAAATTTATCGAAGCGATCTTTGGAGTTGCTGCATAAGAACAGGATGAATGATCTACATCATTCATCTTTAAAAATTCTTGTGATAGAAACGCCCGGCCGCAAACGTTCGGACCAACCTGCCCTTCCGCTACAGCTCCTTGGTGATGTCCATTCGGACGATCAGTCCGTCGCGCAGCTCAAACAGGTACTCGAACGAGCTGCGGGAGAGCTCGCTGCCGTCGATCCTGTGGATGACTTGGTCGAGGCGGACGTTGACCCGTCCGTCAGGCAGGACGATGACGTCGGTCGGCGTGTCGTGCGTCTGGGTCTGGGTCCACTGGTTCAGCCAATAGTTCTTGACGGCTTCTCGTCCATGGAGCCGCTTGTCGCCATCGGGCCAACTGACGTCCTCGCTGAGATACCCGAGAAGACGGTCGATATCCCTGGTGTTGTAAGCATCGTATGCGTCGACGACGATTTCTTTGTCGGTCATCTTCATATCACCCTCCGCAGAATGTTGCTCCTAATTCGCACCTCTTTAGACATGACTAACTCTCCCTTCTGTAGGTGCTTTGGAGAAGACTAGAAATCAACTTTGTAAGCTTGTTTTGTGCCACTGTTTGCGGCAATTTGAATTGCATTTAGCATCTGATGACGAACGACTGCTTCATCAAAACCTGCACAGGTCTTTGTGCCTTGGAGAATATCTTGAGCCAGTCGAGCGTAGACCTGCGCGACGTTGAATGCAGAGCCTTTTGGAGTTTCAGGTGGAACCCAGCGATATTTGTTTGGTACAGGAATGAGTGACAGTGCCTCCTCTTGTCCCTGTGCGCCCTGTAGGACCACATCCAGCATATAGGTATGACCAGTGTCTCCTGCCACTAGCAAATCGCCTTCAGTGCCGTTGATCTCCCAAAGCAAATTAGTGCCGCGCGATCGCCCGCCCCGAATATGCAGAGAAGCGATCGCTCCGCTATACAAAGTGCCATTCACAGCGATTTGGTCGGGAGCCGTTGCAGGAATACTCTCACCTGTGTCAACAATCTTGACTTGAGTTCTTTGCGTTGCTAGCGTTGCATTTAACTCACGAAATTCGCCCAAACAATACGCTACAACATCTGCATAATGTCCAGTGTGAACCGTGAGTAAATTGGCTCCATTCTGCGAGTCAAGCATGTAGGCGTTGGCGCTATCAATGACATCGCTAGGGTACTTGTCAGAGACAATCAGGCTAGTGGAGACGACAGTACCGACATAGCCTTGAGCAATCAAATCGCGAATCTGGTTAACCGCTGGTGCGGCTCGACCCTGAAGCCCGATCGCAGTGCAAATATTTTTGCGTCGAGCTAAATCAGCTAGTTCGACCGCCTCAGCTAATCCGTTACCTAACGGCCATTCACAGTAGATATGTTTTCCGGCTGCGATCGCAGCAGTTACTAGTTCATGATGATACGGCACCTTAACCGCAACAACGACTAAATCTACTTCTGGGTGTGTCACCAGTTCAACATGATTATCAAATGCGAGAGATACGTTGAATTGTTTACTAGCCGCGATCGCGGTTTCTTGCTGACTGGTGCTGATTGCTCGAATCTCATACTGTGGTAGAGCGGAGAGAGCTGGAATGTGAGCAGATTTTGCCCAACCTCGATTAGGATTTGCGCCAATAATACCAACGCCAATCTTGTCTATCATTGCGATGTTCCTTAATTGGCTGATTCATCCAAGATGCAGAAATTTTTGTCTAGCCTTGCGCCACAACCCAAAGGCGCGGGTCGCCTGCTTGCCGATTGTCGCTGTGCCGTTAATCGGTGCGTAGCACTCGGATGAGCTCTTCGGACACGAGGTCGGGGCGCGACAGAAACGGGTGGTGACCAGTGGCAAGGTCGATCGAGCGGGTGGCCCGGCTGGCGTGGAAGCGCTGCAGGGCGAGGGAGGTGCTGCGGTCCTCCGTGCAGACGAGGTACGTCGAGGGTCTACCCCGCCACGCCGCTTGAGTCGTCGGCGTCCCAAAGGCACCTACCGATTGTGGGGTGACACGGTTCCACGCTTCGGCTCGGATCTCCTCGTCTGTCACGTCCTGCAAGAAGCGATCGCCGAATGACGAGACGGTGTAACCAGCGAGGCGGACTGTGCCGTCGTCGCCTGGCGCAATTTTGACCGGGTCTTGCTCGCCGCTCATGATGTCAGCCTGCGACTGCCCCACGTCCGGCAGGTACGAGGTGATGTACACCAGGTGGTGAGTAGCAGGGTGGTCGGCGCCCTCTGCAATGACCGTGCCGCCGTAGGAGTGCCCGACGATGACAGCCTCGTCTAC
This sequence comes from Cyanobacteria bacterium FACHB-471, assembly GCA_014695345.1. Lineage (GTDB taxonomy): Bacteria > Cyanobacteriota > Cyanobacteriia > Elainellales > Elainellaceae > JAAUTN01. The sequence continues at coordinate 3,196 of JACJOC010000106.1, read as the reverse complement.
GTTATCGAGCGCATCGCGGAGCGCTTGGGTGTCTTCAAGCAAGCCAGCGGTTCCGGGTGAAGCACCCTCTCTGCAGGACGGCAACTCGACCGACCGACTCGCCGAGCCGGTTTGCTCATGAATCCGCTGGGCAACCTGCCGCCACCACCAGTTACCGTCACGGACAAGTGCACCGTGCACGAACAGGATCTCCACCATCTTTGTGTCTCCATTCAATTAATTTCCCCAGTGAGTAGGAGGTAGCTTGATTCAAACCCAGATATGGCTCACTGCCCAGACCTCGTTTGCAAGAGATAGCCGCAAATTTAAGTAATTTAAATTCCGTGCTATCTGCCACGTATCACACTAAATGACCGAAATTCTGCGATAAATAACCAATCATGATGTGGGTTTCTCTCTGTGGAGTTAACAGTTTGGTAATAAATAATCGGTGCGTGAGTTGGAAAGTGCAGCCCGTTTATCGGTTTCGCCTTCAGAAGGAATGATTTGGCTCACATGACCTACAACTATTTCCCAGCGGTTCTGTCACTGTAGCCAGACGCAGGTAAAGCGATAAGGGTCGGAGAACGCTTGACCGTTAGATATTCCAGCCAGTTCTACTTTGAGGGTGACGACAACGCAATCGTTTTGTGAAAATGGATTTAGCGATCGTAAACCTCCACTTTCGTTAGCAACAAGCTGGTTCGTCCTGCTTCAACACCTGCGGCAGGGTTTGATTCAGAAAATAATCCCAGGTAAGCGGCTGAAATTGAAGCAGCTCTAATGCTGTCGATGTACCCGAAGGATTGGAATGAGTTTTATTCTGTACTGTTGGGTAACAGAGTGAAATGTCTAATCCTGCGGAGCTGGTTGATCGTTGACCCTGGAACTGTCGGTCTATAGTCGTTACAGCGATTTCATAGCTGTTTTGATAATGCTTCAGACGCAGCTGGGTTCCACCTGGAACAGTGTTGAGCGTCCAGACAACGAGAGACGGTTCAGCAGTGGAAAACTCCTGCCAGGTGTAGACTAAACGGGTCGGTTCTTCCAGTTCCACAACCTCACATTGAATCGTTGTCTTCAAGCCCGGTGAGGGACGGCTGTAAAACTGAAACTTGTGTCCTAGCCTTGGCTCAAAGTCATTCTCCATCATCCAGGCAGCAAAGGCACGACGGGCGGTCAACACTTGCCAAACTCGTTCGGGTGGATGCGGATAAAACACCTCCAGATCAACGATCTGATTCATGGTTTTCCTCTAAATACGCACTAAGGGCATCTAGTTTTTGCTGCCAGAACGGTTCATAATAGGCAACCCACTGAGACACCTGTTGCAGGGGAACGGGGTTGAGCCGATAAAGCCGTTGTCGTCCCGCTTTTTGCTGGCTAACTAGCCCTGCACTGCACAAGATTTGCAAATGCTGAGAGATTGCGGGTAAGGACATCTCAAAAGGTTCGGCAAGCTGTTTAACAGGCTGCTCTCCAGCTCGCAGACGATCGAGAATGGCACGGCGAGTCGGATCAGCGATCGCCTGAAATACATCGGCACTGGCAGTCGGTCTACTCATTTGGCAGAGATTTAAGCAATTGCTTAACTATCTACAGTATAAATAAGGTTTCGCTTAACTGTCAATTCAATTTCACGTGCTGTCGCATCTCCCGATAAACCGAGATTTGAAGGAGATAATGCAAGAACGGGGAGTGGAGGTAGACCATTCAACGATCAACAGATGTACGCCCCAGAACTGGATAAACGAATCCGACCGCATTTGCAGCCCGCCAACGATTTATGGAAGGTTGACGAAACGTATAGTTCACGAACTCGACAAAAGTTTGTCGCTGGTGTTGAGTTTGCCTTGAGTGAAGCACCTCGCTCAGGGGGAAAACGTAAAATCGATGGCAAAGCAGAAGCCTTTTTGGTGGCAACGGTCTGTAGTGACCCACCGCAAGACTGAGTGGACGATGCAAATGCTGGCAGACCGCTTAGTTGAAGTCAAGCTGGTGGAGCAGGTTTCCGATGAAACAGTGCATCGGACGCTGAAAAAAATGATCTCAAGCCTTGGCTGAAGGAACAGTGGTGTATCGGGGAGGTCAATGCTAATTTCGTTTGGCGGATAGAAGCGGTGCTGGAGCTATATAGTGACTCCTACGGCTCTCAAGAACCTGTGGTTTGTTTTGATGAACGTCCGTGAAAGATTGCCAATTTTAACTTTGGCTTTGGTATCAATCGACAGCCGCAGTGAGTTGGGATTCTTATCGGCGGTTTGGTTTTCTCGAAATACATTCTCGAAAATAGCATCGGTTTGCGGGATCTTTTTCAAGGGTTTGATTTTTTGTGTTTTTTTAGGCGATAACCTAAGCGATTGAGAATCTCCCCGATGGTTTGGCGAGTGGGTAGTTGCTCCTCGCTGTATCCCTTCTGAGCAATGAGTGCCTCTCGGACTGCTCTGGCACTGATGCGGGCATAAGAGAACATCGTTTGAAATTTCGGGTCTGCTTGAGCCTGTTGATCCAACAATGCACGAATGTCCTTCTCCAAGTGCGGCAGGATGTCCTCACTTTTGTGCGTTCCTCGGGCTCGGTAGTTATCCACGCACACGAGTCCACTGCGGCGTTCGTGCAAGCCTAGCTCAACACTCTTGCGGTTCCACCCCAACACCCGTTCCGCTTTTCGGGCTGAACCCTGCAAGTAATCCTCAGCGACTTTCGCCATAAAGTCCCGCTTTCGGTGTCCGGTCAGTTTCTTGGCTGCATCTTGAAAGGTTGATTTGACAGCGTCGTCTAACAGCATTTCAGGCACTCCAGAGTCAGCAGGGTTAGCATAATAGCAGAGTTGTTCCCGTACTCTACATCTCTAGAATGACGGGTATGCTATTTTCCCGCAATTCCCTTATTTTGTTCATAAGCATCAAAATCTCGGAGTCTTGTCCAGGAAGAACCTCCGTCAAAACGATCGATCGCAATCAACTAGCAAAATCAAGGACTTGAAGACTGTCTCGATTGGCTGGATTGCTGGCAAGACCGATGATCGCATAAGCATTGCCATCCGCATCAAACTCAATGTCACTGACCTTAGTGGTGCAGAGAAGTTCTGAGAAGCTTGCTATCAACTGGTTGCGGGTTTCGTGTAGAAGCTGATCTGGAATCTTGAGCAACAAGGTCAGATTGAGCCATCGACAAGACAAAACGTTCTGTTTTGATGTTTTTCTGGCTGATTTTC
>JACJOC010000105.1 GCA_014695345.1 Cyanobacteria bacterium FACHB-471 | reverse complement strand
CGGCGAGTCATTGAGAACTTGGCAATCAACGCTGTGAAATATGGTGCTCCTAACACACCGATTACACTCACGCTTGAGCAAACGGAAACCCACGTCAACCTGACTATCCACAACCAGGGTAATCCAATCCCTCCTGATGCCCAGTCGATTCTGTTTCAACAATTTCGTCGAGCCACCTCTGCCCAGGGACAAAAGGGGTGGGGTTTAGGACTATTTCTGGCAAAGAGCATTGTTGAAGCACATCAAGGGACGATCTCTGTCGAAAGCACCGAAAGCAAGGGAACAAGCTTTATCATCAAGTTCCCCAAAATTCTAGATCAGCAATGTGAGCTATAAAGGGGTGTAGTTAAACTCAGCGGAGTGGGTGACTGCTCCGCTGAGTTTAACTACACCCCACAAACGACCAGAATTTTTCCGCTGCTACTATCAAGCCTAGTATGCCGCTGTTGCTCGATCCCGCGATCGAGGGTGCTTGTCGATCGTGCGGTGGTTCGTTGCGCCTTGCTGCTGCTGAGATTGCGCCCGTCGTCACGATCCAAATTGCCTCACTTAAAGAGAAGAGTGCGGCGCAAAACGTCGCACTCTTCTCTTTAAGTGGAGTTTTACATCACGTCTCTAAACTGCGAGACTGCTTCGGTGTAGCGAATGGGCAGCACATATTCCAGGTTCTCATGGGGGCGCGCAATGATGTGAGTTGACAGCACAGAGCCGCCCTGAACCCGCTTGACCGACTCAATGCCCGCGGCGATCGAGGCCTGAACTTCGGACACATTGCCCCGGACGATGACGGTGACTCGACCACTGCCGATTTTTTCATAGCCGACTAAGGTAACCTGAGCCGCTTTTACCATGGCATCCGCTGCTTCGACAACCGCTGGGAAACCCTGGGTTTCAATCATTCCAATAGCAATTGACATGAAAATACGTTTAACCTTTTTGATGGTTGATAAACACCCAGGTATCCGCCACTGATTCCAGTTGAACGAATCTGCCGAATGGGTTGATACAGTGCCCAACCCATATTTATCAGGTATCCTTTATCGCCTGTTTTATAGAATGCGTGCGTGTTCACCAAGTACAGTGGTAGTAGCTCTAAGAACCACACCCTAAAGCCTTTGCACCCAATGGCGTTGCGCAGCACTATCAATAAAATTCAGGATACGGTGTCAAATAAAATCTTGATCTCTCAAAAGTGTATTTAGACCTTAAGTGTACCGCTGTTCGGTCACGACATGGGTCGCGTTCCACGATAAATGACCGTGACCCACTGCTTGGTGACCGCAGATTGGCGTGATGAGAGCGAAGCTGTCACCAGATGCAATTAGACCAAATCCCAAGCTTGAAACAACGTAAATTCGTTAGCCAGTAGAGGCAAATGAGAGATACAACAGAAATTCTTAGTACATGCAAACTGCTCTCAATTCCTGCGCCCGCACTGGTTTCAGCCTAATTGCATTTCATAACAGCTTCGCTCATCACCCCCCATAGGGGATCAAACTCCCTAGCAATTGGCGTTGGTTTGCGTAATCGTAAAATGCTGAGTTAGAAGTTATGTTCAGGTACCTAAATCCACTCCTACCCTGAGATAGATAGATTTCTTCTCAGAATAACCGACGTTTATACAGATAAAGGACTTTATAAAGTGTGAACGATGTGGCTTTTCATCAGGACTATTTAGGGATCGAACAACCCGCTATTGGTCAGCTGATTCGAGAACTCCGGCAGACCTTAAAGCTGACTCAGGAAAAGTTTGCGGCTCAGCTTGGCGTCTCCTTTCCCACGATCAACCGCTGGGAAAATGGACATGCTACGCCTTCGCCCTTAGCACTCAAGCAAATTGATATACTACTCCATCAGTTGTCCCAATCGCCCAACGCAACATTACGGGAACGAAGTCAGGCAATGCGAGGAAAATATTTTCCCGCAAGAGAGCTAAAAGCATGAGGGCGGAGGAACCAAAGGAAATTGCTGACTCCCCTTTTGCAGGGAACGGCGAGATCAGTGCGTTACTACGATCGTGTGACTGGTCGCAAACGCCACTGGGTGGGATCGAAACCTGGTCAGAGAGCTTGAAAGTAGCAGTACAAAGTCGGTTAGCTGAACTCAATCAAGCTCAAAGACCCGAAGCGATGCCGCACGCATCGGTACTGTCGCAAAACTGTACCCAAACAGATGCACTGCGTGAATCCGAAGCAAGATACCGGACGTTGTTCGAGTTGACCGACCAGGGTTGCTGCATCTGCGAGATGCTGTTTGATGAGAACGGCAAACCCGCTGATTACCGCTTTCTTGAAGTTAATCCAGTGTTTGAACACCTCACCGGATTGGAGCAAGCCACAGGAAAACGGATGCGGGAACTCGCTCCCAACCTTGAAGCTTACTGGGTTGAAATCTATGGCAGAGTCGTACAGAGTAGGGAATCTGCTCGATTCGAGAATTACGCAAGTGCTCTAGATCGTTGGTTTGACATCAACGCTTTTTGCATCGGCGAGCCGCAAGACCATCAGTTCGCCGTTTTGTTTACCAACATTACTGAACGCAAAAAAGTTGAGCAGGAACGAGATCGGTTTCTTGCCGCGGGGTCAGATTTACAAGTGATTATGAGCAGCCACGGCTATTTCCACTGGGTCAACCCAGCTTTTGAGCGTATTCTCGGCTGGACACCTGAGGAAATGACATCTCGCCCCTGGACTGATTTCCTGCATCCAGACGATATCTTCGCATCTGTGTCGGAAAGCGTCAGCGTGTTATCAGGCAATGAAACGTTTGCGTTTGAAAACCGCTATCGGCACAAAGACGGCTCCTACCACTGGTTGCTCTGGAGAGCGCAGCCTCACTTAGAAGCACAAGTGCTTTATGCAACGGCGGTAGATATCACCGATCGCGTGCGCGTCGAAGACGAACGCAAACAGGCAGAAGCCGCCCTACGTCAATCTGAAGAACAGTATCGCATTGTGTTTGAGTCGATCGACGAAGGGTTTTGCACGATTGAACTGCTCTTTGATGCCGAGGGCAAGCCGTTTGATCACCGCATTTTGCAAGCCAATCCAGCCTTCAAGCGACAGACCGGTATTGCCAACCCAGAAGGCAAAAGGGCAAGTGAACTGATACCGGGACTGGAACAGTATTGGAATGACCTTTACGCACAAGTCATTCACACCGGTGAATCTATCCGCACTGAAGTGCGCTCGGATGCGCTCGATCGTTGGTTTGACGTTTTGGTGTCGCGGGTCGGCGATGCAGCCATGTGCCAGGTGGCGATCGTGTTTGCTGACATCAGCGATCGCAAACAAGCTGAAGCCATCATTACCCACGATCTGAAAAATACTCGGCTGTTGCGCGACTTGAGCGCACGAATGATCGCTGAAGACAACATTCAGGTGCTTTACGACGAAATTGTCTCTGCTGCAATTACCCTGACACGGGCAGATACCGGTTCAATTCAAGCGCTGGATGAATCAACCCAAGAGCTAGTGCTGATCGCCACCCAGGGGATTGATCGAACCGTTATTAAGCGTTTCCAGCGCATGAGTGCCAGTTCAATCACGTCTTGCGGTAGGGTTTTGGCAACGGGTAAGCGCGCCTTTGTAGATTTTGATGCACCAGAAAGCGAAGACCCTGACGGATCTCTCCGTCTACATCTCAAGACTGGGTTAATTTCTGCCCAATCTACCCCACTCATCGGACGTTCAGGTAGGCGGATCGGTATGGTTTCGACGCATTGGCGTAAACACCACCGACCGACTGAGCAAGAACTCCGTTTTCTGGATCTGTTGGCGCGTCAGGCTGCCGACCTGATTGAACAGCGACAGACTGAAGCGGAACGCAAACAAGTTTTAGATCGCGAACAGGCAGCACGAGAAGAAGCAGAACGAGCGAACCGCATCAAAGATGAATTTCTCGCCGTGCTGTCCCACGAGTTGCGATCGCCCTTAAATCCGATTTTGGGTTGGACACAACTGCTGCAAAACGGCAAAGTCGCTCCTGCCCGTCAAAAGGATGCTTTAGCCACAATCGAGCGTAACGCCAAACTCCAAGCGCAACTGATTGAGGACTTGCTCGACATTTCCCGCATCATGCAGGGCAAGCTGAGCTTAAGCACGACTTCGGTCAGTTTGGCATTTATCATTGCTGCTGCTGTTGAAACCGTGAGTTTAGCGGCAGACGCGAAAAACATCCAAATCACGCTTGACCTTGATTCGGATGTTGCTCCAGTCTTTGGCGATGCTGCCCGGCTGCAACAAGTGGTCTGGAATTTGCTCACCAATGCACTCAAGTTCACAGGCAACGGTGGGCAGGTGACAATTCAACTGAAGCAAGTTGCTGAGGAAGGCAGCTTGGGCAATTCGACGGTGCAAATTCGAGTCATCGATACGGGCAAGGGAATCAGTCCGCAATTTCTGCCTCATGTGTTTGAGTATTTTCGGCAAGAAGACGGCTCAACGACTCGCAAATTTGGTGGTCTGGGGTTGGGGTTGGCGATCGTGCGGCAAATTGTGGAACTACATGGTGGCACGGTTCAAGCAGAAAGTAGCGGTGAGCATCAAGGCTCAACTTTCATTGTGCAGTTGCCGACGTTGCAAGCAAACCCGCTCAATCTTGAACCCGTTCAGGTTCAAGCCAACTCAGAAATGCAGCTTCAAAATGTACACATTTTGCTTGTAGATGACGATACCGATACCCGCGAGTTTGAGGCGTTTCTGCTGGAACGACAGGGGGCAACGGTGATTGCCGCTGCCTCTGGCTCAGAAGCGTTGCAGGCACTCGATCGGGCGACCCCAGATATGATTGTTAGTGATATCGGTATGGCAGAAATCGATGGCTATATGCTGATGCAGCAGATCCGCTCACGCCCACCGGCTCAAGGCGGAATGATTCCCGCGATCGCGCTTACTGCCTATGCCACAGAAATTGATCAGGAAAAAGCGCTGCAATCTGGATTTCAAAAACATTTGACGAAACCACTAGAGCCAGAACAACTCGTTAGTGCAGTCATTACCCTACTTAATTCAAATCGGCATTGAGTTAAACTCAGCGGGGTGGGTGACTGCTCCGCTGAGTTTAACTACACCTCCTGCTTCACGCGCTGCCTCTTTACGCCTTTGTATAGCAGTGGTTGCTGTTGGCGAATAGGAAAATCAGGCAAAACAGCCTCATTCTGTAGTACGCCACGGTCACTCAAGTAGAAGCAAGCTAAGTGCACTAGCATAAGCCTATAGCTGCTCTAGTGCAGGAGTCTTCGTATGTCTCTCCATCCTTCTGCTCTGCCTCCTGTCCCTGAAGAAACGGTTCGAATTGCAAAACTGGCTTTTCTAAATGGGAATCGCTACCTCACCTTACGGGATCAAGTTGGCACCTTTTTCAACGACAGCGACTTCAAAGATCTCTTTTCAGTCTATGGTCAATCTGCAATTAGCCCGTGTCAGTTAGCCTTGATCTGCATCATGCAATTTCTCGAAGACCTGACCGATAGACAAGCCGCAGAGGCAGTGCGTAGTCGGATTGATTGGAAGTATCTGTTGGGGTTGGAGTTGACAGACTCAGGGTTTGACTACTCTGTGCTTTGCGAGTTTCGCACACGCCTGATTGACGGCAACGCTGAAGCACGTCTCCTCAACGTGTTCCTGGACGAGTGCAAACGCCAGGGATGGGTCAAGCAGCGGGGTAAACAGCGAACCGATTCGACTCATGTTTTGGCTGCCACCCGTGACCTCAATCGTCTTGAGTGTGTGGGTGAAACCCTTCGGGCTACGCTCAACGAGATTGCAACCGTTGCACCAGGGTGGTTACAGGATTGGGTGTCACTGGAATGGTTTGACCGTTACGGTCGTGCGATTGAAGAGTATCACTTACCTAAAGGAATTGCTGCTCGCAAAGAGTATGCAGAGGTCATTGGTACCGATGGGATGGAGTTGTTAGAGCGGGTATGGGAAGACGCTACTGCACCTGTGGAGTTGAGGCGCTTACCCGCCGTCGATATTCTTCGACGCACTTGGGTTCACCAGTACCAGATCGTAGAGGGACAGGTGAGGCTGAGAGACGCGAAGAACATTCCACCTGCAGGAGAGCGCATGGACTCCCCGTATGACCCTGATGCTCGCTTTGGCAACAAACGCTCAACGACGTGGACAGGCTACAAAGTGCATTGGACTGAAACCTGTGATGATGGACAGGTGCATCTGATTACCCATGTGATGACAACTCATAGACACCAAACTGACCTCGGGCAAACCGAGGAAGTCCACAAAGCGTTAGAGGCGAAAAGCTTACTGCCCGCTGAGCATTTGGTTGATACCGCTTATGTCAACTCTCCGCTCCTGCTTAATTCTGAACCTGACTATGGCATTACTCTAATCGGTCCAATGCGACCTAATGTGAGTTGGCAAGCCAACAGTGACGGCTATGACCTTAGCATGTTCCGGATTAATTGGAAGGCTCAAAAGGTAACCTGCCCACAGGGTAAAAAGAGTCGCAGTTGGTCGCCTGGAAAAGACATGGCAGGTCGACCTATCTTCCATGTCAAGTTCGCAATCGCAGATTGTCGTCACTGTGCACAGCGATCTCTCTGTACGCGTTGCAAGGATGCTCCGCGTCACCTGATGATTCGTCCACAACAGGAGCATAAAGCGTTGGAGGCAATCCGACGGCAGCAACAGACAAAGAAATGGAAGAAGCGGTATGACAGGCGGGCTGGGATTGAAGGGACACTGGCTACTGGTATTCAAGTGTTGGGGCTGAGACGAACTCGATATATAGGACTTGCAAAGACGCATCTTCAGCATGTGTTCACAGCGCTAGCGATGAACTTTGCTCGGATTGTGTCTTGGCTTAAGGGAGAACCATTACCTAAACTTCGGGTGTCACGTTTTGCAGCACTGGCACCGCCATGAGACACCTGTAGTACGTTCGCCAACAGCAACAGCAGTGGAGAAATTTTGGTCGCTAAGGCTGAAAAGCTCATGAAATAAAGCTTTCAGGCATTGGTTTAATTAAGTGCATAATGGTTCGAGCTGTTCCACGTTTAACCATTTTTGGGACAGTCGATGCTATAAAAGCTTGTTTTACGTTGATATAGCCTTGTTCCTGTAACTAGCTCAGCCATCGAAAATGGGACAGTTGATCCTTCGCGACCATTTCTTCTTGAGTGCTATACGAAGGCGTTTAAGGCAAAGGCAGTAGATAGGCTTTGACAAGCTTTAGTAGATAAGAGATATCCAAAGGTAGATCTGCCTTAGCTTTTTGACGTGCTAAACATTAGCGGATGACGCATCATTTGTTAATGATTAGACGAGGGTTAATTCATGTCGTTGACAATGTCTAAAGATAACCCCCCGTCCGCTGATATAAATCAGCTTGTCCGTGAATTGAGAGTACTGTGTGGGCTGACTCAAGAGCAGTTTGCCGCCAAACTCGGTGTGACATTAGTAACAGTAAACCGTTGGGAGAACGATCGCGCTAAGCCAATGCCCTTAGCCTTGCGGCAACTGAACGTCTTGACGATCGAAATGAGTCAGTCTGGTAGCAAAGCAGACCGCGAAACGGCTCACCGTTTGCTGAAACAGTATTTTCCGAAAAAATTTTAGTTCCCAATTCTTAATGCTTGAATAGTCAGTAGTGCGTGTATTGTTTATGACTCCCCCCCCCCGAAGATTTACCTGAAGTCAACGCTTCTGAACTCATGGAAATAGGGCCTCTCGCTAAAACCGATGCTCCTTTTCCAGTGGTAGGGATCGTTGCTTCTGCCGGGGGACTGGAGGCATTCACAGACCTGATTCGCCACCTGCCGGCGGACACAGGCACGGCATTTGTGCTGATTCAACATCTCTCTCCCGATCACGAAAGTCTGCTGTCCGAAATCTTAGGCAGAGTCACCGAAATGCCCGTGCATCAGGTGCAAGACCAGATGGTGGTTGAGCCAAATCAGATTTACGTGATTCCGCCTAACACTCAGATGACTCTGGTAGATGGCACCTTTCATCTCGCGCCACGCCAGAAAATTCAGGGCCGCCATGTACCCGGAGATGTATTTTTTGACTCCTTAGCAGTAGATCGGGGGAACAAAGCGATCGCAGTGGTTCTATCGGGCATGGATGGAGACGGGGCACAGGGGATCAAAGCGGTTAAGGAAGCAGGCGGTGTGACATTTGCTCAATGTGAAGCAACCGCCAGATTTGACAGTATGCCGCATACCGCTGTAGCGACTGGCAGTGTGGATTTTGTGCTGCCGCCGCAAGCCATTGCCACAGAACTGACAAAACTCAGTCGTAGTCTCGTTTTACACCGTTCAGAGCTGATTCAGAGCCGGATCGTACAGGAGTTGCCCCAACCCGGCAATGCCCTGGAAACCATTCTTGCGCTGTTGCGAACCACGACCGGCATTGACTTCACGCTTTACAAGCCCACGACGATCGCGCGCCGCATACAGCGTCGGCTGCTGTTGTATAAGCTCGAAAGCTTAGAGGAGTATGCTCAGTATCTGAAACAACACCCGGCTGAAGTTCAAGCATTGTATGAAGAGATTCTGATCCATGTCACTAGTTTTTTCCGCGATCCAGAAACCTTTGAGCAGTTAAAAACGCAGGTTCTGCCCACCATTAATCAAAACAAAACGGCTGACACTCCGATGCGAATTTGGGTCGCAGGGTGTTCTACGGGGGAAGAGGTTTACTCGATCGCCATTTGCTTATTAGAATTTTTCAGCGATCGTGCTACCATACCGCCGATCCAAATTTTTGCCACCGATATTAGCGAAGCGGCGCTCAGTAAAGCCAGAGTCGGCTTCTACTTAGAAAACCAGCTTGGAGGAGTTTCACCCGATCGGCTCAACCGCTTCTTTGTTCCTATATCGGGGGGGTATCAGATTAGCAGCAACCTCCGGGAACTGTGTGTCTTTGCTCGACACAATTTAGGGGGCGATCCGCCGTTCTCCAACCTTGACTTGATTAGCTGTCGCAATGTGCTGATTTATTTATCAGATACATTGCAAGAGCGCATCATGTCCCTTTTTCATTACAGTCTTAACTTAAACGGCTTTTTGATGCTGGGCACTTCCGAAAGCATCAAGACTGCCTCAGACTTGTTTACCTCAGTCCACGAATCTGCCAAAATTTACGCTCGCAAATTGACCTTGACTCGCCCGCTGTTTTCGTTCACGACCCGTTCTTATCCTCTGGTCATCGGCGAGAGTCAGCAGCGAATCGCTGAGACCATTACCAATACGTTTGATTTAGCGCGAGAAGTCGCTCAACTCATCTCAAATCGCTACGCGCCAGTGTCCGTCGTGGTGAACGACCAGATGCGCATTCTCGACCTGCGGGGAGACACCGATCTCTACCTGAAACTACCTCCCGGAACGACTGACTTAAACCTGCTGCTGATGGCACGGGAAGGCTTGGCGATGCCGCTTCGCACTGCCTTTTATCAAGCTCAAACCCAAAACATCTCAGTTCGGCAAGAACAAATTCAGCTTGAATTGGGTGAGCGCTCAACTTGCCTCAATCTAGAAGTGATTCCCTTCCAACCGACGATCGCTAACGAGCTGTATTTTTTGGTCATTTTTGAAGCGGTTTTACCTCCGGACACTCCCTTTACTTCTACTCCGGTTGAACGCCAGGAACTCGAAGATTTGGAGCGTGAAATCATTCAGTTGCGTCAAGCCCTGTCAGCCTCAACTCAACGAGAGCTTTCAGCACAAGCGCATTTGCAGGCAGTGATTCAGGAACACAACTATCTCAACCAGAGCCTGCGAGTGGCAAACGAAGAAATCTTGTCGAGTAACGAGGAGTTGCAAAGCACTAATGAAGAACTCCAAACGGCTAAAGAGGAAATCCAGGCGACGAACGAGGAACTCACCACCACCAACGAAGAACTTCGGAACCGTAATCTGCAACAAAACCGAGACAATAGCGACCTGAACAACTTTATTGACAGCCTCAGTGTACCGATCTTAATGCTGACGAATGATTTGAGAATTCGCCGCTTCACCCCCACTGCCCAGCGCCTGTTCAACTTCATTTCCACCGATGTCGGACGACCGTTTAACGACTTCCGCACCGATTTTGACGTTTCTCACCTAGAATCGATGACGTTAGAGGTGCTGGAGACACTCAACACGAGAGAACAAGAAATTCAAACCCAATCTGGCTATTGGTATTCCCTGCGAATTCGTCCCTATCGCACAACCGAAAACCAAATTGACGGGGTGACGATGGTGTTTCTCGATATCGACGCGCTTAAACGTCATGCAGCGGTCGTAGAAGCGGAGCGGAACTACGTAGAAGCGATCGTCGAGACAGTGCAAACCCCTTTAGTGGTGCTGGATGCCGAGTTACGAATGAAGACGGTCAATCGAGCGTTCTACAATATGTTTCAGGTTTCTGAATCTGAAACCAAGCAATCTTTTTGGTTTGAGCTAGGCAATGGACAGTGGAATATTCCCCAACTGCGATCACTTCTGGAAGAGGTTTTGATCAGTAATCGGCAGGTTCAGAATTTTGAGGTGGATCATTATTTTGAGCAGATTGGGCACAAAACGATGCTGTTGAATGCCTGCAAGCTGCAACGAGCAGACAACGCTGACATGATTTTGCTGGCGATTGCAGACATCACCGAACGGAAGCGATTTGAAGTGGAGCAGGCAGCCCGTCAGATAGCGGAAGATGCCAACCGAGTTAAAGATGAATTTCTCTCAAACCTCTCGCATGAACTTCGAAATCCCCTCAACGTGATGCTGGGTTGGGCACAACTGCTCCGCGCCCGCACCTTGAATGAAGCGGCTGCCGCTCGCGCTTTAGAAGTAATTGAGCGGAGTGCCAGAGCGCAAGCCCAGCTCGTTGAAGATATTTTAGATACCTCTCGGATTGTCAGCGGCAAGCTCAATCTCCGCACCCACCCGCTTGATTTGAGCCTTGTGGTGCAAACTGCGATCCAGACCGCCCAATTATCCGCCGAAGCCAAAAACATTCAAATCATTGCTCAGTTGAGTTCTCAAATCATCATCGGTGATGCCGATCGCTTGCAGCAAGTCTTCTGGAATTTGTTGTCAAACGCCATTAAGTTCACTCCAGCAAATGGACGCATTGAGATTACGCTGGAGGCTGTCCAAGGGCAGGCTCAAATCCAAGTGAGCGATACTGGACAGGGCATTTCAGCCGATTTGTTGCCCTATATTTTTGATCGCTTCCGTCAAGGCGATTCCAGCACCACGAAAGCGAAGCCAGGACTAGGTCTAGGACTCTCGATCGTGCGCTATATCGTTGAACTGCATGGCGGCACAGTGCAAGCAGCCAGCCCAGGTGAAGGACAAGGAACAACGCTGACCGTCAGGTTGCCCCTGCGCGATTTTTCTCAAGCATCTACACCGTTGAGCGATTCAGATGCAACGGCATTAGAACGTTCGAGCGATCTGGTTTCTTCTTTAGCAGGCTTGCAGATCTTAGCGGTTGATGATGAAGCGGATACCTGTGAGCTAATCAAGTTTGTGCTAGAAGATTATGGGGCTGAAGTGCAGAGCACCTCATCTGCCAGAGACGCGTTATCCGCTTTGAATCAAGCTCCCAGTCGATACAATGTGCTAATTTGCGACATCGGAATGCCAGAAGAAGATGGCTACTGGTTGATTCAGCAAGTGCGATCGTTGAGCTCAGACGCGGGAGGACAAATCCTCGCCATCGCCTTGACTGCCTATGCCAGTGAAGCTGAACAACAACGGGCGATCCAGGCTGGGTTTCAGCGTCATATTGCAAAACCTGTAGACCCAGAGGAATTAGTCAGAGCAATCCTGTCAATTCACACGTCTTCAATGGGAAAAACTGGATAAGATCGGTGTTGTTTCGCTAGTGACAAGACTATATCAACGTAGAATCAACTCTCCTAGCATCGACTGTCACAGAAATACTTGAAAGTGTAACAGTTCGAACCATTATGCACTTAATTAAACCAATGCCTGAAAGTTTTATTTCATGAGCTTTTCAGCCTTAGCGACCAAAATTTCTCACTGCTATACAAAGGCGTTGTTCGCTACTTCTTGCTTCAGAGAGCTGTCGAGCGTGTTGAAAGACTGCTTCTGCAGAGTTAAACTTCATATCCTCACCCTCCTCAAAATTTGAACACTGCAGTTAGTCTGAATGCACTGTCTGTCTAAACTAATCAATCTTGATACTGCTCAGATGTACCTGCACTTTAAAGATGGATAGGATAACTAAACATCTGAGATAAGCTACTGGTTCTACCAGTGCGACTCGACAAGCTTGGAGGTAATGAGAGCGAAGCTTTCATAAAGTGCAATTAGGCTAAAACTATTGCAGAATAAGGAACTAAGAGTAGTTGTTCCGTACTAAAGAATTTTCTTGTATCTCTCATCTGTCTCTACTAGCTAACGAATTTACGTTGTTTCAGGCTTCGGTTTAGTTCTAATTGCACATGGTGACACGCTCGCTTCAAACACGCCAAGTAGCGATTTTCCAAGCTCCTCCTCAAGCTACATCAAACCCAACATCAGCCTGCTTCAGCTTCTCATCCACCACTGCCTGGTCTACGCCCAGGTAAGCTTGGAGCTGTGACAGCGACTTGTGACCGCTCACTCGCTTCAGTTCGTGCAGTCCCCAACCTTGCTCATGCAGGTGAGTCAATCTTGATCGTCTAAAGCTGTGCAAACTTACTCCTTCAAAGCCCAACAGTTCAGCCGCTAACTTGACGTGCTTCTCGACTGCCCTGGCTGTGATGTGCCCAGTCTTAGAGCCGGACGAAAACAGATACCCTGCTGCTGGCTTAATTCGCTCCAGCACCTTCTGCAACGGCTCTGACATAACTACTTTGCGCGTCTCATTGGTCTTTGTGTTGGGAACTGGGAAAACGACATAGCCATTCCTCAGATGCTCAACCCGCAGGTTCACCACCTCACCAATTCTGCCAGCGGTCAAGTAGCAGATTTGGGAGATCGCCCGGTAGGGGTCATCTAGTTCACCAAACAAATTTTGCAGTTCATCCAGTTCTAAAATTGCAGCGCTGCCGGATCGATTCGTCTTTCCATCACGCGGCATCGACTCACCTCAGAAAGCTTCCTCCCCATCCTATTCGTATTCCGGTTGGATTACGAACGAGGCTGCTGGGTTTCACCGTGGCTTTGCTGGAATTAGCCAGAGAATAACCCCTTATTGCTCAAATTGCCTCCTTATTGAGAATGCAAAGTCTTCAGGGTTTACAGAGTGAGACTGGTTAGACTTAGACTGAGAGCTTTAAAGATAACAATGGGCAGACAACTCAATCCAAATGTCTCGACGAGGGTGCCACCGGAGTGGAAGGCGAAGATCGAGGCGATCGCCCTCTACCTGAATGAGAACGACGCTTCGACTGTTGGAGTGGTGCTTCAAGACATTTTGAACAGACTTGAGGCGCTGGAACAACAGCAGTCGTATTGATGAGACAGCCTAACGTTGTAATGCCAGTATTGGCGGGTGTATCAACGATTAGCTTGGAATGATTGGAATTTACGAAAAGCGCGGCAGGCTTGCCCCTTGAGCAAGTAAATGAGCAAAGCACTATCCAACAGAAGTTCAAATATTTGGAATTGGTTGCCGAAGTGGTTTGGGTCCCAATAGCTGACTGGACTATAAAACCGAACTGTCCAGTTCAAGGGGAAGAACAACAACGGTCCATCATCATAATGGGTCAGGATGTCAATGGCGCTGTGGAATAGACATGCCATAAAGAACCAGAACCACCAACGGCTTCCAGACTCAATATTCCGTCTTGATTGCCGTGCGGCACTTACCCCTAACAGCAGCATGACAGGTGAATGTAGCGAATTATGGCAGGCGATCCAGAAGGGGTTGTGGAAATAGAGATCGTCGAACATCAAACGGGTTGTCTCTGCCACCGTTAAGCCTTGAAGGAGATGGTAGTAGACCAACCCACCGATCGAAAGCAGCCATAAGGGCAGATCAGGTACCACAGAACCCAGCAAGAATGCTCTTTTGACGATCGGAACTCGTGGTAAAGCCTTATCGAGTGCCGCTGTCATGATGAAGTGAGAGGGTGTATTCATGAGAGCAGTTCAACGGATGACAGTAGTCTAATTTTCAGGCACAACTTGCTTAGATTTGCCCCTTTTTCTGCCGAAAATGCCGTGCGACACGAAGTTGCATGGAATGAGTGGGAGACTCAAACTCCCCAGGTCAGTGTCTAGACCTGTCCCCAGTCCTCCGTGCGTTGTTGGTAACGACAAGGTACGAAGCGAGGAACAAAGTCCAAAGAAGTAGGGTAGCCATCAGCCGAAACCAGACGAGGGGAAAACTGGACAGGTGAACACAAGTGAATCCTCGTTGAGGCTGCGTGACGGCACGTCTTCACGAAAGTGGCTGATACGTGAAGCAAAGTTGGGAATCAGAACCATCAGGTTCTAGTGGATTTCAGTTCGGCATTACTGGGATCACAGACACCACCTTCCCCGCAGTAAAGAGGACACCTACCCCAGTTGCATCTCATCCATGTGGAACGTGGAAACCCTGATGAAGTCTGAAGCAACCGCTTCAGTCAGCGAACTGCAAAGAACGCCCAACTCTTCAGCAGGGAAAGGATGACCTCAGAAGCGAATGCCAGCCGCCGAAAGGCAAAGGGAAATCATAACCTGCTGGATAGGGCAATTGCCTAACCTGAAAGGGTGCTAACAGAGGTCAGGTGAGTCACCCCAAGAACGGCGTGAAAGTTCCTAACCAGCGGATACGTTCGATGCAGGCACAACTCCTAGCAAACCGACCAACGGCACAAACAGATTGGCAGCGGGTCAACTGGCGCAAAGCTAACCGAACTGTGCGGAACTTGAGACGGCGCATCTTTCGGGCTACTACCGAAGCGAACTACTCAAAAGTTCGCTCGCTTCAAAAGCTGATGTTGCGGTGCTATTCAAACATTCTGGTGAGTGTGCGAAGAGTGACGCAATTGAATGCAGGTAAGAACACACCAGGGGTAGACAAAATCGTTGTCAAAACAGCGATTGCCCGTGGTGAGCTGGTCGATGAGCTCACGCACTACCAACCTTGGCAAGCACAGCCAGTACGACGAGTCTATATTCCTAAAGCCAATGGCAAACAGCGTCCTTTAGGGATAGCGACGATTCGAGACCGTTGCCTCCAAACAATAGTCAAGAATGCGCTTGAACCCCAATGGGAAGCCCAATTTGAAGGAACCAGTTACGGCTTTCGTCCGGGTAGAAGTTGTCATGATGCGATTGTTCGTATCTTCAACAATGCTCGCGCAGGTTCACGTCGTCCGTGGGTGATTGACGCAGATATTCAGGCCGCCTTCGACTCTATCAACCATGACTTCTTGCTCAATCGCCTTGGAGCTTTCCCGGCTAGGGAACTAATTTGGCAATGGCTCAAAGCAGGATACGTGGAATACGGACGGCAGCATGACTCGGATATCGGAGTACCTCAAGGAGGACCGATTTCACCGCTGCTCTCTAACATTGCTTTGCATGGAATGGAAGCAGCGCTAGGCATCACCGATACCGGTCAAGGCTCCTCTAGGAGAGAAAGGGGGGTTGTGAGGTACGCGGATGATTTTGTTGTGTTTTGCAAAACCCAGGAGGATGCTCACTGTTGTCTTAAGCTGTTATCTGACTGGCTACAACAGCGTGGGCTCAGCCTATCAAAGGAGAAAACCCGAATTGTTCATTTGAGCGACGGGTTTGATTTCCTCGGGTTCAACTGTAGACAATACAAAACCCCACGAACTCCAACCGGGTGGACATTGCTCATCACCCCGAGCCGGAAATCGCTACAACGATTGCGGGAACGGCTACGCCAGGAATGGTTCAAACTAAAGGGCTATCCAATTGGCATCGTCATCAACAGCCTTAACCCAGTTATCGGGGGATGGGCGAACTACTTCCGCATGAGTTGTGCCAGCAGGGTCTTCTCAAAGCTAGATTTTTGGATGATGCACCGGGAGATCCGGTGGTCAAAGCGACAACACCCTGGCAAACCCTGGCATTGGCAGCAGTCCAAATACTGGGGGCGGCTCAATTTAGACCGAGCAGACCGTTGGGTGTTTGGTGACAAGCAAACGGGTGCATACCTGCTCAAGTTTGGCTGGTTTACGATTAAGCGCCATGTCTTGGTCAAAGGCAAGTCATCACCAGACGATCCGGCCTTACAGGACTATTGGAAGAAACGGGAGGAGGCAAAAGCTAAAACCCTAACTCCTAGCTCGCGTAAACTCGCTCAACCACAAAAGCATCGATGCCCAGTTTGTGGTGAATCTCTCTACAACGGAGAATCCATTCACAGGCACCATCTAAAGCCAAAATCTCAAGGCGGAAAGGACACCTATAGAAATCTGGTGCTAGTGCACCAGTGCTGTCATCAACAACTGCATTCTACGGAGACGGTAGAGTAAGTGACTTGCTTGAGCCGGATACTGGGTAACTAGTACGTCCGGTTCTGAGGGGAGGAGGATGTAGCAATATATCCTCCTTACCCGACTCTTTTCGGCAAAAATTTGTGCACAATGCTTCGCAATCCGTCAATCCTACAATTAGTCCTCACGGATCAAGTGGACTTCTCACTCCTTGTCCCCGGGGTCTGAGTAGCAACGGAACAGAAAGTTACGCTAAGAGGTGTACCAGTTGAACCTGCTGAGAATCAGAAGCTTGAAACCCTTGATATTCCGTTCAAGATTTCAGATCTAATTAGCCTACAGTCTAATTGGTACGTCTCATTGAGACTGAACAGTGCTTTCTGGAATGACTGCTGCTACAGTGTTTCAGCCTTAACGTGACTTCCTGTTCCATTGCTACTCAAACCCTCAAAACTACTTGTAAAATACTGAGAATTATCCTAGACATGGATATCACTACAAACGTTGCATTAGTAGGTGCGCTATTTACATTGTTTGCTGCAATCCTCACAGCACTTGTTAGCTTTTTTCGTGAGCGATCTGAGAGAGAGAAATGGAGGAGAAGTTTAGAGTTTGAAAGAGTTAAATGGGAAAGGACGATAGAATTAGAGCGCGAAAAATGGCAAAAGACTATTGAACTTGAGGAACGACGTATTAGGCATGAAGAAAATAAATGGATCTTAGAACTTAATAGTCAGCGAGAACTAGAGCTGTATAAGATGAGACTTCGTGCATATCCTGAAATCTTTGTGATGCTTGAACAGCTATCTCACTATCGCATCAACGGAATCGATGAAAATAAAGCTAGAGAACTTGCTGAAAAATTAAATGAATGGGGATATAGTGATGCGGGTCTTTGCATGTCACCGGACACAAGAGAAGCTGTCTTTGCTCTCCGAAGGAGACTTGGTAAGTACTTGCAGAAGGAAATAAGTGCTAAAGATTTAACCAAGGGACCACGCACAGATCTGATTGAGTTGATGAGACGCGACTTAAATCATGGTTCGCTATGGCGAGAATTTGAGACATTAACAGGTAGAAACCTCGCAGAAATACAAAAATTTATTGAGAAAGAGGAATCTTGATCTGTAGGTACAGCATGACAATCCCGTTGCACACCGACCGAATCAAGTTTGTTATTGAATCAGAGAATTTGCTAGCGGCGGGTGAACGGGGTGGTTGTATTGCTTAGGTTATGGATCGTAGCAATAGTCCAAGGGCTTCTCGTTGGTATGGAGTGAAAATTAGTTGAAGAGTGGTTATGGTGGTAATTTAAAGGCGATTTCTAGATCAATCAGCGTGAGGAAATCCGGTGGAATTTTTCTTCAGCCAACTTATAGGTCTTCTAGTTGGTATTTTATCATCCTGGGCTTTCTTATATGTCCTGTTGCTAGCAAAGCCGAGAATTATTATCTCTAAAAATATAGTTTTCAATAAAAAGAAAGGAAGTCTGCTGATTAAAGTAATGAATCGAAGCAGAAGACAAGCAACAGATATTCAAGCGAGTCTGGCTCTGGTGGAACGAGACACTATTGGGAGATTCTTCACACTCCATAGTGCTCAACTCAGGAAGGATTCTCTCCCTGCCTTAGCTCCAAAACACGAATCGCATAATCCTTGGGGGCTTCGAACTGCCTATGTATTCGCTACTGATGAGGGAGTACAGATTTTGGAGAAATTGTCCTCTGCTCATCAAAACGAAAAACGGCTAGTCTTTACATTGTCAGCAACCGATGGATTGAGTGGGACAAAAGTTGTTCAGCAAATTTCGTATCGGTTAGAAGATGTCAAATCGGGACGATTTGGTGTGTGGCTTGAGGTTAAAGAGGATGGAGTACAACAGTTACAGCCAAGTAAACAGGACAGCGATGACGATGGAGATTTTATAGCATAGACAATTGCTGGTTGTAGCCTTTCAACTGTCCATTGCAACGCGCTTGTTGAAAGGCTCCTCGTCTACCCTTTGAGTTCTTTTGCTGCCGCTGAACGCAATCTTTAGGCTGCATGTTTTTAGGCTTTCTAGGGTCTTTCCTTCAACTTTCCGGTGCAGCTAAAGCACCCTTAAGGGTACTGCGATGCTCAGATTCAGCCGCCTAGAGTTGGGGCGTAAACAGAATTAAGCAGTAAAGGAAAACCCATGCCTCAGACAAAACTTGGAACTTTTCACGATGCCTCTGGCAAAATCACTGTCGCTGTCTTTGAACGCAAGGCTGGCAATCAGCAAGCACACTTTCATGATTTTGCGTGTACCGTTCCTGACGATATGGTTGTTATTGGAGGAGGCGCAGAAGCAACTAACAGACCGCCAAATGGTGCACTTCTAACTGCTTCCTATCCAAATCAAAATCTCTCAGCTTGGTTAGCATCCTCAAAAGATCATGAGCGACCTCAGCCACATTTCTTGAAGGTTTATGCAATTGGGTTGAAAATAGCTGGAATGACACGAGACGCTCTTCTCCAGCATATTCACATTAGTCGTAGCGTTAGCGAACTAGCTCAGCATCCCGAAGCGTCAGAGTCAGTGCCACCTGGATTCCTGCTAATCAGTGGGGGTTTTCATGTGAACTGGCTAGACTTCAATCCACAGGGTGGAAATCTTGCTACAGCGTCATTTCCTGAAAATGCTTTTTCATGGAAAGCAAGGTCAAAAGACCATATGACTGTTAGTTCAGCCATTCTAAGTGTTTATGCGATAGGTATCAGAGAGAATCTCCCAGTTGGTCGTGTCCAACACTCAATTCAGACAAAAGATTCTGGACATGCTGCACATCCCGCTACAACAGCAGATGTTCTTTCAGGTTTTGCCCTTGTTGGTGGTGGTGCCGAAATTCATTGGAGGGGTGAGGGAAATCTATTATGGCAACTTCGACCAACAACAGATCTTGCAAACCAAGATTTCAGTGCAGGCGGTAAAGATCACATGAAACCATCACCTGCAACTTTGACTGCTTATTCCATCGGTATCAAGATCGTTTAATCTTCAGTATGTTGCCTAACATGCCGTGCACCCGACTGTCGAGCGTTAATCGTTATAACCGAAAAGTGCTCAGCGGCGGGTGACGGGCAACGTTAACAACACTGCCGAAAATGACCCGAACTCGGCAATGTTGGACTTAATCCTCATGGCAAAAGCCTTTTTAAGACAAGGCTGTTCGGCTTTGCCACTTACAGTGCCCAATGGTCATTTTCGGCAAAGTTAAAACATCCTTACAGTTCCAACTCATAGATTGCCGCGATCTCATCTGCTTGAATTCCCAGATAAGCCAATGTTTGTTGCTGAGTTGCATGACCAAACGCTTCCATCAAAAGCGGAATCGCAGTTCCCCGCTCCATCCGCTGCCAGTAGCCCCAAGTTTTCCGTAAGGTATGACTGCCATAGTTTCCCTTTAATCCAACATTTTGGCACCATCCCTTCACCATCGTGCTGAGCGTAGAAACTGTCAAACACCCTCGCTGCCCCATAAACAAGTAGTCCTCATTCTGCAACTCACTTTCCTTCAGCCAATTCTGAATTGCAGCAACGGCCGTCTGGTTTAGAGTCACCGGACGATACTTGTGGGTTTTGCGTTGTTTGATATCGAGCACATCACCAGCTCGCAAGCTTCGCACCTGCCCCACTTTGATTGCCAACAACTCATTGGCTCGGTATGCCGTATTGATGCCCAGCGTAAACAAGCATAAATCACGCGGTTCATCCGCCAGCACCTTTTTGATGCGAGAGATCGCCTTCCTGTCACGAATTGGCTCCACCTTAATCGTTGATCCGGCAGCGGGATGGTGTGGATTTTGCCCTTTTGCAAACGCCATTGCGGTTGTTTTTAGGTTTAACTAAGTTTTAGTAATTTCACCTCTAAAACTTAGTGAGTTAAACATTCTTCGCCTCTGCCCCATTTCCTTGGGAGCGATCGCGAAGGCTTGCCCTGTGTGCTTTATAGCCCCCTTTACAACTGACTAACTTCTTGACAATAGTTAGTCGGCTGGAGAAGTTCCTCTAAGTTCTGGTGTTAGGGCTGACTTTCTGGGAAAGCTGATGGGTGTGCTTGACATTTGGGTCAAATCTAGAGATGCCTAAAAACTCAGCACGTATTTCAGTATCTGTATTCGTGCAATTGGAGAGAGAATGTTTACCCTAGCAGGACTCGCCTTACCCGCTGTTACGAGCCTATTTGCAGCCCTAATTCCCCTTGTTTTTGCTTCTTTAGGCAGCTTGCTAGGGTTTGCTATTCCACGGGCAGCTCAATTGCCCCGTTATATCAAGCTACTAGTCCTGCTGTATCAAGACTCTAGCTCTGATTCCCAAACTCGAAAATACACAACCAGTGCCCTCCTAATTCTGGGGGGAATTCTGACATTTATGGCTCACTCCTTTGTACCCTTTACAGGAGTTCCGGTCATTAGCGCAATAACGACTCCCATCGCCCTGTTAATCGCCTCAGTCGTTATCCTGGCTACCTTAGATTTGGTGACGAATCTGAATGAACCTTATCTTGACGATCTCAAGTTTGCCTACAGTGATGATTTTCAAGATATGCAGGATGATCTCCTAACCCTCAAAAATATGTTAGGACCGGATTGGGTTGATCTAACCAGGAAAGTCAAAAAAGTGTTTGATGACTTGACCCCCAAGCTAGCTGAACTTGGTCAGGATCTCTCGGGTGAAATCAATAAATACTTCAGTAACCAATTATCTGAACTGATTATTTACTTCAATGGAAAAGATGCCTCCAAAATTTCTCTCACTGAACCTGAAATCAAGATCATTAGTGAAAGCTTAGAACCCTGGAAAAAAGTAGGGGGTTCTCTCGTTCTAGGATCTCTCACGGGAGCTGGAACAGGAATGTTGGCTTCTACTGTTGCAGCTTCGAGTTTAGCTCCAGCTGCATGGTGGGCTCCCTTTGTTCCAGGGGTGCTTCAGGGGGTTATCTATGGTGGGAAAACAGTAGTCACTGCTACAACCTTCAGCCTGGCAACGGTTGCAGCTCCTGTTGCTCTTGGTATAACGCTCGGTACTGGTGTGTTTAGTGCCACAATGTTTGCTCTGGGCAAAGTTGAGGAACAAAAGATTAGTCAGTTCCTTGCTGATATTATTATTGCCTCTTTGCCAATGATTCGAGTAGATGGTCAGTCCAGTGATGAGGAGAAGGATGCTGTTATCCAACTGCTTGCCAATCCTCAAATCAATAACTTGGACAAAGAGAGAGTTAAAGCAGCGCTAGCGTCTGATGATAGCTTTGACGACATCATTGATCAAAACCTGCTGCACGAGCAGAAGGAGGAGAAAGGACTGATGAAACGCAGATTGCTGTTGGCGATTACATGGGAAATTGCTAAGGCAGATGGAAGAATCGACCAGAGAGAAATAGCCTTGCATGACCGAATGGCAAAAATTCTTCAGATTGACGAGAAGACGGTCGCTGAGATCCGTCGTTTGATTACACCCAAGGCTCTGCCTGCAAGTCAGTCTGTTACGCTCACTAATCAAGTGACGGTTGAGTTGGCTTGATTCAGGTAATGATGTTTGTTGGAAGCTTAATCTTTCACTCACAATAAGGCCTTAACGACCATTTTTTGTCCGTTGCTAAAACTAAGCCTAACTGCCTAACAAATTTGTGTTGTTTCAGGTTTCAGGTTAGTTGTAATTGCACTTGGTGACACGCTCGCTTCGATCACCTCAGAGCAAAGGGGTTCTAGTGCTTCAGAAAGTTAAATGCTCCCATGATGAGCAGTGAAATCCTCTAGTTTCCTAAGCGCTCGTAGATATAGCTAGTGTTGTGGTCGTAAGAGGAAGTACCTATCAGCTGTCCATCTGGGCTGAAGCTAGAGTAAATCCCTTGCACGATAGTTGTCTGGTTGCTCGAGCGATCGTAGATGAAGCTAGCATCGCCTGTGAAAGAGGACGTGACTATTAGCTGTCCATCCTCACTAAATTGAGGCTCAACCCCTTCCACTGGAGCCATATGCTTACCCAAGCGGTCGTAAATGTAGCTGATGTCGTAGTCGTAGGCAGTGATTATCAACTGTCCATCCGGGCTAAAGAGAGGGTGAATCCCTTGCAAAGTAGCCATCTGGTTACCGGAGCGATCATAAATATAGCTGGTGTTGTCTACCTCAGAGGAGCCAGTAACTATCAGCTCTCCATCGGGGCTGAAGCTAGGGTGAAGTCCTTGCAGGGTTGTTGTCTGGTTGCTGGAGCGGTCGTAGATGTAACTCCTGTTGTCTGCTTCCGAGGAGGTGCCTATCAGCTCTCCATCGGGGCTGAAGCTAGGGTGAAGTCCTTGCAGGGTTGTTGTCTGGTTGCTGGAGCGGTCATAGATGTAACTCGTGTTGTCTACCTCAGAGAAAGTGACTATTAGCCCTCCATCGGGGCTGAAGCTAGGGTAAAGTCCTTGCAGGGTTGTTGTTTGGTTGCCCGAGCGGTCGTAGATGTAACTCCTGTTGTCTGCTTCCGAGGAGGTGCCTATCAGCCCTTCATCTGCACTAAAGCTAGGGTAAAGTCCTTGTAGGGTTGTTGTCTGGTTGCCCGAGCGGTCATAGATGTAACTCGCGTTGTCTACCTCAGAGAAAGTGACTATTAGCCCTCCATCTGCGCTGAAGTAAGGTTCAGCCCCTTCCAGGGTCATCGTCTGGTTGCCCGAGCGGTCATAGATGTAACTCGTGTTATCTGCAATGGAGGAGGTGACTATCAGCTCTCCATCTACGCTGAAGCTAGGGGTAATTCCTGGTAGTTGATTCTGTTCCGAAACGTTATTTACGGCTGTTCTCAGAGCCAGAAAAGGGTTCGTTGCCCAGTAATCCGTCAAAGGTAATGGGTGACTTGAGGCAAAGTTTGCTTGAAATTGTTCTTGTGCTGCCTCTTGAGCTTGTTGAGCTTCTTTCGGTTCTGGGCGTACTTGATCAAGTTGACCACCAACACAAACTGAGGGAAAACCAACAATCACAGCGGCAAACAGAGTTGTTACTAACATTCCAGAGCTAATGCAACTTCGTGGTTGACCTTTGCAATTAGCCGTTTCCAGAATCCCTTTGGCTCCCAGAACTTCCCAGTTAACCATATCTATGCCTCTCAGCTTTGTGAGAACTACCTTACCAACACACTCAAACCTCGATCGCTCATCATTTTCAGCTATCCTCAATCGGCTTCAATTACCTCAACTAGAGCTATCAAGTCGTTGAGCGATCATCCTAAACGGTCAAGCCGCTAGACGACAGCGTATCCCCTTCTCTCACGAGGTCAAAGGCTTTGTTTAGCCCAGGGCGCTCGGCTTTAGCACCGCTCATCTTGTCAGAGAAGATTTTTCACATCCTGCTGCCCCAAGCGTGTTCTGTTGAAGCGCAAGATTTTGATCGTCGGTTGAAACTCGTTCATATCCGACCAGCATGGTCGTACTAGATCTAATGTACTGACGCTGTGTCAGAATTCATCAGTGCTACTGTATTTTGAAATATTGATTGATTAACGGGTTTATTTACAGACTGACTGGCGTGAAAGAGGTGATCGCCCCTGGTTGGACAGAGTGTAAAAGAAGGGGTCGTTTAATTTACACTTTCAATTGGCACATCTCATGTGCTCTAAAGAACTTTTTTAGCGAACTTTGGGTGGCAGTAGTTCTGCGACCGTAAAGGTACAACTCAAGGAGAATAGCTGCCGAAGCTTGAGCAACTTGTCATCCCGAAGAAAGTCATACTGAACTAGCAGTCTCCCTCACAGCTTCGCGCAACTGCTCTACATCACGCATGGGTGGTGCCCCAAAGTGCCGCTTGTACTCCCGGTTGAAGTGTGAAGGATCGTCATATCCCACTTGGTGCGCAGCCGTGGTCGCGTCCAGATTTTGCCCCAGCATCAAACGGCGAGCTTCTTGGAGACGCAGTTGCTTCTGGAACTGCAACGGACTCATGGCGGTGACTAACTTGAAGTGATGGTGAAAACCCGAGACACTCATGCCAAGCTCACGTGCAACGTTTTCAATTCGAAGCGGCTGGTTAAAGTCTTTCCGAAGACGATCAACGGCTCTGGCGATGTGGTGAGTGTATCCACCCAGAACAGCAATCTGACGCAGCCGATTTCCTTGCTCTCCCATCAGGAGTCGGTAAATGATTTCCCGCTTGATCAGGGGTGCGAGAACATGAGCTTCATTCGGGGAATCGATTAACCTGACAAGCCGCACCACTGCATCCAGCAGGTCTGCATTCAATGGACTCACATCGATCGCTTTGACACTGGTACCTCTTTGGACTGAGGGATAACCAGCCTCAACCATGACTGAGCCAACGAAGGTAGGGTCGAGATCGAGGCGAAGACCCAGGTACGGTTTTTCCTGAGTTGCTTCTAGAATTCGACTGGCTATCGGCAGTTCGACCGTTCCCAGCAAATAATTCATTGGGTCGTACTGATAGCGATCGCTGCCCAGCAGCACTTCTTTACTGCCCTGAGCAATGACACAAAAGGAAGGAATAGAGACACTATGGATGCATTCTGAAGGAGAGGAGTTGCGATAGAAGTGCAATCCTTTCAGCAGTTCGTGCTGCTTCGCAGGTACCGCAAGGGTCGCTCCATCTTGACGAATCGCTTGGGCAATTCGCTCCGTTAGCTCCTCTCGGTTGGCTTGCGATCGTGCTGCCTCACGCTTTGCCTGTGGATTCTTGGTTAAATACATATTGGAAACAGAGGTTTGAATTGTAAAACATTGACAGGAAACCACACATATCAAATTTCATTTGAGTGCTTCAAGTTTGCTGAGTAGTAGGTTAACGAACACTATAAAAGCTCCTCCCTCTTCTGGAGATGGATCAATTAAGCGATGAGCAGACGGGTTACGAAAAGTCCCAACGATGCCAGCATATAAATCTCGGTAGCCCTGTCGTTCTGAAGCAACTGTGAACTTTGAGGCTAACGTTCCTTTGTCACTAAATACATTGTTCACTAGGGCAGAGCCAGTGCAATTTGGATTAGAGATGGAACCGACATCGCGCAATCGCTCTTCCAGAATGACTCCTGCTGTCCTTACAGCGGAATCCCACAGCATGGAATCTGAGCTTCCTGCACCTAAAATTGGTAAACACCGCTTTTTTAATTGCTCATCAAAGTTACTGATATCTGCTAGAGGAGTTAAGTGAGTGATGAAAGATGTGTCGGGGGCGTTAAAGTCCGCATCTACAGCCTCGTAGGCTTTGCCCATTACAGTACATCTACGTGCAGTCTCATTCTGTTTTCCTGACTTATCTATTTTGTAAACGATATCGCAATGGATGAGTTTATTTTCTGCCAGAACATTTAATGCGCCTTGAGTAATTGAAATTCCAGATAACTCTTCGTCAGTTCCTCTAAAATCACGCATTAAAGCTTTAGGCGGTAGTGAACCTAAGCTGGAAACCCACATAACTCCGAATTCCTCATTCAATTTTCCTTCCTGAATCTTTTGAACGAGCCATCGGACAAGGTCTTTTTGCTGATTTGTCAGGTTATACATCTGTAGAAGAATCACGACAGGAAAAATTAAGCAAAGGCAGGGATAGAGACACTATGAACCAGTCCTGTATAAGAATCTAGCGTGACTTGAATTGAAGCTAGTGCAAGTTTGCAGGATTGTACAACCATCCTAGACAATCATCCTATTGCTTGCCTTTCAGGCTTCCTAGAATGGGGTTAAAGCAATGAAACGTGATTCTGGTTGCTTGTAAGCGTCTGGATTTCTCTTCAAGAGAACACTCAGGTTTGTTTGGTCAAGCGCTTCTCACGATTGCATGAGAAGCATCGTCAAATCCACAGCAGGCAACCGTCGCTGTGGGAAAGCTTCGCATGACAAAGCACAAATTGGAGGAACAGAAATGAAACGGCTCACGTTGCCTGTTTTGGCATTTTCCTTATTGACTTTGGGATTTGCGCAGGTAGGGCATACACAAGTCTCATCTAGCGATCGCCCGCAGACTGTAGAGATCACTCGGAGTGGTTCGCAACCTTCCACTGAAGGATCAGCCGACTATTTCACGGGGTCTGTCCGTATCAATCCTCTTTTTGCGGCCCACGATCCGTTACGCGTATCTGGCGCAAGTGTCGCTTTCGAGCCGGGTGCCCGCACTGCATGGCATACCCACCCTCTGGGGCAAACCTTGATTGTGACGGCTGGAGTTGGTTGGGTTCAACAGTGGGGCGGTCAAATTCAGGAGATTAGACCCGGTGATGTAGTGCAAATTTCGCCAGGAGTGAAGCACTGGCACGGTGCTACAGCAACTACAGCCATGACTCACACCGCCATTCAGGAGGCGCTCAACGGCAGTCCTGTGGACTGGATGGAACAGGTCAGTGACGAGCAATACCAAGCACCAAATGTAAACCAATAAGAGCGTCAATTCAGGGCGTAACGAGTCGAACTGAAGCTAACCCCTAGATAAACCCACATCTATGAAGAACTCAATGAAACACCGCGTTCTAATCCCAACCCTTCTGATGAGTGCAATTGGCGCAACGACGGCATTTGCACTGGACAAAACACCCGTTTCGCGTAAGAGCGCCCAAGCACCCGTGCAGCAGTCTGCTGTGGTCGAGGGGGCGGACAACTTCTACAGAAGTGACCAGGTGACGATGCAGAGGGTGACGTTCAGAAACCAATACGACATGCAGGTTGTTGGAAATCTCTTCATTCCCAAAGACTTGGATCAAAACACCAATCATCCGGCAATCATTGTCGGGCACCCAATGGGCGCAGTCAAAGAACAAAGCTCAAATCTGTATGCCCAAAAACTGGCTGAACAAGGATTTGTCACCTTAGCCATCGACCTGTCGTTCTGGGGCGAGAGCGAGGGGAATCCGCGAAACCTCGTCGCGCCAGAGATTTATGCCGAGGACTTCAGTGCAGCGGTAGACTTCCTGGGCACCCAGCCCTTCGTCGATCGGGAGCAGATTGGCGGACTCGGAATCTGCGGCAGCGGCAGCTTCGTCATCAGCGCCGCCAATATCGACCCCCGGATCAAGGCCGTCGCGACGGTGAGTATGTACGATATGGGCGCGGCGGCTCGCAACGGACTCAGGAATTCAGTGACCGCCGAGCAAAGGCAGCAGATGATCGCGGCGGCGGCGGAGCAGCGTTACGTGGAGTTCACGGGCGGCGAGACCACCTACGTGGGTGGAACGACGAACGAATTGACGGCGAGCACCGACCCTGTCCAGCGCGAGTTCTTCGACTTCTACCGGACTCCCCGGGGTGAGTTTACACCGGAAGGTTCGTCTCCGGAGCAGACGACGAAGCCGACGCTGACTAGCGTCGTGCGGTTCATGAACTATTACCCGCTTGAACGGATCGAGGAGATCAATCGTCCGCTGCTCTTTGTCACCGGCACCGAAGCCCACTCCCGGGAGTTCAGCGAGGATGCCTACAACCGCGCGGTTGAGCCGAAGGAGATCGTCCGGGTTCCAAATGCGGGACACGTCGATTTGTACGACCGGGTGGACTTGATCCCCTTTGACAAGCTCACATCCTTTTTCAATCAACATCTCAGTCGATAAACGAGCAACTCGCAGGAGAAAATATGCTACCCAACTCAAATGGAAACTTCACAGGCAAAGTGGCTTTTGTCACCGGAGCCGCAAACGGCATTGGTCGAGCTACAGCGCTGGCGTTTGCCCGTGAGGGCGCTAACGTGGTAGTCGCTGACATCTCAGAACAGGGCAATCAGGAAACGGTCCGCATGATTGAGGAACTTGGTGGGCGGGCGGGAGCTTCGCTATTGCCGAAGGCAATCGCCGTCAAATGCGACGTAACGCAAGCCGAAGACGTGAAGACCGCTCTGGACAAGGCAATCGAGACCTTCGGGCGATTGGACTTTGCTTTTAATAACGCTGGTGTGGAGCAGAAGAATGCAGCAACAGCGGAAATTGAAGCGGAAGAGTGGGATCGGATCGTCAACATCAACCTGCGCGGCGTTTTTCTGTGCCTGAAGCACGAAATCCCACTGATGCTCAAGCAAGGAGGTGGGGCGATCGTGAACACCTCTTCTGGCGCTGGTGTCATCGGCATTAAGGGCGGAGCCGCATACACCGCCGCAAAACACGGCGTGATCGGACTCACCAAGTCAGCGGCTCTTGACTACGCCTCGCAGAACATCCGTGTCAACGCTGTTGCCCCTGGTTACATCGACACTCCAATGATGGATCGCTTCACCGGCGGCACTTCTAAAGGACGCGAACAAGTAATTTCGGAGGAGCCAGTCGGACGAATGGGCAAGCCTGAGGAGATCGCTGCGGCAGTCCTCTGGCTGTGCTCGGACGCGGCTGCCTTCATAGTTGGACACGCCATGGTTATCGACGGCGGCC
The DNA here is from genome assembly GCA_014695345.1 of Cyanobacteria bacterium FACHB-471. Classification (GTDB taxonomy): domain Bacteria; phylum Cyanobacteriota; class Cyanobacteriia; order Elainellales; family Elainellaceae; genus JAAUTN01. The sequence continues at coordinate 19,898 of JACJOC010000105.1, read as the reverse complement.
AAACGGTGCAGTAACGGTCGGCATCAATCGCGAGGCTTGGTGTGAAACAACTCAACCTTGGCAAATGATTAAGTGGATAGAATGCGCCAATGACGAACAGTACTAGGTTGAAGTAGTAATTTAGGAAGAATGAACCATGTATAAAGCGAAAGCTTATTCCGCAGCCAGTGCAACATCACCGCTTGCTTCCGACACGATCGCACGGCGCGCTCCAACTGAACATGATGTACAGATCGAAATCCTCTTCTGCGGCATCTGCCACTCTGACCTCCATTCAGTGCGGGATGAGTGGGGCGGCACGGTCTACCCGATCGTCCCTGGTCACGAGATCGTCGGTCGTGTGACTCAGGTTGGCTCAGCAGTAACTAAATACAAGCCTGGCGATCTGGCTGCGATCGGCTGCATGGTTGACTCAGACCATACCTGCCCCCGTTGCAAAGCTGGCTTTGAGCAGTTTTGCCAGAATGTGATCTACACCTATAACTCCCCAGACAAGTACAAGACCGCTCCAGTTACCTACGGTGGCTACTCTGATAGCATCGTCGCTGATGAGCGCTTCGTTCTGCGAGTCCCAGACAACCTTGAGCTTGCTGGGGTTGCACCGCTTCTCTGTGCCGGAATTACAACCTATTCGCCCCTGCGCCACTGGGGTGTTACCGAAGGCAAGAAGGTTGGCGTGGTCGGTCTTGGTGGTCTGGGTCACATGGGCGTGAAATTCGCCCATGCGTTCAGAGCCCATGTGGTTGTTTTTACCACCTCGCCTGAAAAGACAGAAGACGCGCTCCGCCTTGGTGCGGATGAAGTGGTGGTTTCTCGCAATGCCGACGAAATGCAGAGGCACGCTGGCAGCTTCGATTTCATTCTCGATACTGTTTCTGCTAAGCACGATATCAACGCCTATCTCAACCTGCTCTGCCCCGACGGCAACATTACTTTGGTCGGCGCACCGGAGAAACCCCTGGATGTTGCAGCATTCAGTCTGATCATGGGCCGTCGTAGTCTCTCCGGCTCTAACATTGGCGGCATTCCCGAAACCCAGGAGATGCTTGACTTTTGCGGCAAGCACAACATCACTGCGGACGTCGAAGTCATCTCTATCCAAAAGGTCAACGAAGCCTACGAGCGCCTGCTCAAATCTGATGTGAAGTACCGCTTCGTGATTGATATGGCATCCTTTAAATCCCAATAACCGAGGTGAGACCTCCGCTGATTGGCAAATCCGCTCTTGCGGAACTTAGTAGTTACTCAACAAAAAGAGGAATCAGATGATTAAAGACAAAGTTGTGATTGTTACCGGCGGGTGAGCCGCGGCAGCGGTCATAATTTCAATTTGGATCGTTTATTTATGGCGTAGTTCTAGCAACGGAGTTTAACTCCGTTGCTGACGCTGTTGACGAATGGATTTGAGGAGAACTTGTAGAACAGCCAAGCAATTTTACCCAAAGAGATAGGAACAGCAGAGAATATTGGATAAATTCGGTAGCTCATTCGACTAGAGGCTTTTGTCTCAAAACTCGTTAAATTTCAAGTTTTTGAGACATTAAAAATTAACATAAAGCTTGGTAGCTCTGGCTTTATAGCTATAAGTTACTCCTTAGGAATATCGTTAACTAAACGAGGATTTGATTTACAGTATCGCTCGCCAGTGTGATTTTCAGAATTATTTGGCGTTGCTTGATGGAGAAACAAAGTAACAGTTTAAACGCTTCAAGGCATGTTCAAATTTTTGCAAAATCCACTGCGTCCTTGAGCAGTGCCAAACTTCCTTAGTATTTTCACAACTGCATTATCCGTTTTTCTCGTTGAATCGGTTACAACCTGTTTGAGGATGGGGAATCCAGAAGAAGGAAGCGAATCAATCCTCGCTCTCCTCTGTCTCCGGTTGAACCTCTACCACAGCTGCATTCAGCTCAACCTCTAACTGTTCTGCTGTTGGCAAAATTCCTTTGAGTGGGTCAGGAAGTTCCCTTTCGAGTTGAAACGTTGCCACGCCAATCGGCTTCTGAATGCCCTGGAGCGCATATTCCACCGTTGTCTTATCCTTCGACTTACATAAGACAATCCCAATCGTGGGTTCATCCTTGGGCGATCGCAACAGGTTATCTACCGCCGCGACGTAGAAATTCATCTTGCCCGAAAACTCCGGCTCAAACTCCCCCATTTTCAGGTCAATCACCACATAGCAGTGCAGCTTAACGTGATAAAACAGCAAGTCCAATCGATATTCCTTGCCACTCACCTCAATCGGATACTGGCTCCCCAAAAAAGCAAAGCCAACGCCCAACTCCATCAAAAAATCGCGGATGTGGTCAATCAGTCCCCGCTCCAGGATTCGCTCTGATCGCTCCTCCCCCAAGCCTAAAAAGTCAAAATGGTAAGGGTCTTTAATAATCTGCTGCACCAGGTCAGACTGAGCCGGAGGCAACACCTGCTCAAAGTTAGTGATTGCTCCTCCCTGCCGCTGATAAAGACCACTCTCAACCTGAAGCACCAGCACATTGCGGCTCCAGCCATACTCCAGCGTTTTTTGGATATACCACAGGCGTTCTTCAGGGTCTTTTACCTTGTCCAACAGTACGCAATTGTGAAACCAGGGAATTTGTGCAGCAGCTTGCTGCACCATTTGCTCATCCGGGTAAGCCTCCGCAAAAGCCCTCATATACTTCAAGTTGCGAGGAGAAAAGCCCCTCATCTCTGGAAACTCTTTCCGCAGGTCTTTCGCCAACCGCTCGATTACTTTGGCTCCCCACCCCTGCTGCTGCTGCCGAGCTAGAATCTCTTGCCCAATCTGCCAGTAGAGCGCCACCAATTCTCGATTGACTGCCAGAGCCGCTCACACGTGAGCAGTCCGAATCCGCTCCTTCAGATTCCGCAGGAATTGGTCATAATCACTTCCCGCATTAAACAAATCAGCCATAAATTAGAACGGTCGCAGCACTGAACTATCTGAGTGTTGATACTTTACGGATGGTAGAAGCGATCGCCCCTATCCTGGTTGCCCAAATCGCTCCATCATGGATTTAGCGCGTTTGAGGTTTGCAATCTGTTGCCGTCGTTCATTCTTGCTTTTCGCCTCAGCCAATATCTGCTGCAAAATGTCAGAGTTCGCCTCGCTGTACTCAAACATCGCCTCAAGCAGAACCTCTCGACAGATCCCGTTTTCCCTACATAGGTCTTGCAGGCGCTCGCTCACTCCTTGCTCCAGCCTCAGAGTCGTCTGCTTAGTCTTTAGCGACTGCTGAGAGTCTAAAGCCTCAATCTCTTGACTCCGAGATTCCGCGATATCTTGAAACACTGGATTCTGTATGTCTTGGTTTCTAGATATCGAGATATCTAGACTCTCAGAGGCTTGAGGAGAAGGTGTTAAAGATGCATCTCGGCTGGGGACAGTTGGACGACTGCGTTTCTTAAGTCGCTCTAAAGCATCATTCATATCCCAGAGCCTCAACAATCTGTTCAAAGGGGTACTGTAAATCTGTCTGCCCCATCTCTGAGAGCAGTTTTCCTTGACGGATGGCACTCTTAAATTTCTCCGACTCCCGAATCGAGGCAAGAATGGGAGTACTGCCAACAAACTCCTTCATTGCCTCAATATTTTGCCGGCCCTCCAAAGTCTGCGTGTTCCCAACCCAGCGATCGCGGAATGGCACCACCCCCAAAATTTTTCCAGTAAAGGCCATCAAATTTGACTGCTCCTGAAGAAAGTCCAAAGTATCAATCAAACTGTTCATCCCTTTGACATTGGCTTCCACAGGAATGAGAACACAATCTGAAGCCCCCACTGCGGTCAGACACAGCTGAGAGCGGGAAGGCTGGACATCAATCAGAACATAGTCAAACAAATTGGCAACCGCTTTAAGCCGCAGCTTAAGGATGAACGCTCCAGTGCCGCTGCTGCTCAGATAGTCTGAAACCTTAAACAAGCCGCGATCGGCAGGAATAAGAAACAAATTCTCGTAACCCGTCTCATAAATGCCATCCTCAGTCCTAACCTGTCCTGTCAGCACTTCTAAAAGGCTCGGTTGATTAGACTGCACCTCATGACCGAGGTAGAAGGTGAGGTTAGCCTGTGGGTCAGAGTCGATCGCCAACACCCGCTTACCCTGCTGAGCCAACAGAAGTGAAGTAAAAAAGATGGTGGTCGTCTTTCCCTGCCCACCCGAAAGGGAAATGCATGAGCAAGTCCGCATAGTTGAACTTTTAATTTCGATACCGCAAGGATACAGGTTATGTGAAAAGATTTCTAGATAGTGAGATGTCCAGAATCGTAGATATCCCTAAATCTAGATATCTAGACTTAGGGATATCTGAAAGCCCTGACCATCAGATCAAGCCGGAGGAGCGTTTTCGATCACTGACCTGACGAAGTTGGTCAATTAGCCTCTAGGATTTGTTTAACCGTCAGCTTCAAGGCTGGAAACGTGAGACAGGGGACAACTTCATCTCCAATAAACTCTCCCCGTCTGTACTCCCCGTTCTCCAAGGATAGAACAATCACCTTGGGACGTTTTTCCCTCTCACTCCACCGAGCAGAAATTTGTCCCCGGTAGTCAACAATCCAATATTCAGTCACGCCTAGCTTTTCGTATTCCTCTAGTTTCTCAACTAAATCCGTACTCCAATTGCTCGATGCAATCTCGACAATCATGTGGGGCGTGGTGTAAATACCTCTTTTGCCCATATAAGACTTGGGCTTGTCTATGACGGCGACATCAGGTCTACGTCCGTATGCCTCCTGCAAATACAGCGCTGTTCGCTTCCGGGTTGTCAGAGGTAACTCAGCATTGCGAGCGCTCAACTAAAACATGAAGTCCAAGAAGGCAGCGATCGCTTCGTGCCAATCATCGGGTTCTGGCATTAGCACCAGCCTCCCATCGACCAGTTCGTATTCATTCAGCTCTGTCCCGTCATCAAAGTCGAGGAATTCTTCAAAGCTTAAAAGCCTCGGTACTGCTTGAATCATGGCGATCGCCTTATTTGCTCTGCTGGTCCGGGATTGGATGCCAGTTTTCTATCTCAACTTAACTTTGATGCGTTTGCTGTCGTACGTTATTTCGGGTTTTACTGCCTTAATGATAACTTCAGCACTCAAGAAGCTTACAAGGACCTTCTCTGTCCACTTCTATCAACTCTCTTTTGTCAAGAAGGAGCAGCGTAATTGCCAAGCATCCTTGGGAACTCTAAATAGGATTTTTGTCAATCTCCCAAGGCAACTTATGAAACTGGCTCAACGAATTACCATAGCTCTCAGTGCTGGAGTATTAGCTATCTCATCTTCAGCAGCTCAGGCACAAAGTTCACTCCATTATCTTGGACAAGCAGTCGGTGGGCAACAGGTGAACATCGACCTGAACTCAATTAGCCGTGTTAGCGCCAGAAGTGTGGATTTCACCTATTACCTTGGCAATGACGAACGTTATAGCCAGGCGAACTGTGGAAATGGTACCTGGACTACGTTCGAGGATGGTGTAGTTCATAGCCCTCAATCTGCAACTACGGCTGAGATGGTTCGTTTAGTTTGTAATGGTGGCTATAGCTACGCTTCAGAAACAATTTACGAAGGAACTAGGGAGCTAAGTTGGCTCGTCTTTGCTCCCCCATCCAATGTAAGAACGAGTCCTAATGGATCTGTACAATGCACCATCCGCTCTATAAGTACTGTCAATGTCTATGGCCGGGATGGTGATTGGGCAATTACAGATGCTTGCGGCTCTAGAGGATACATTCACAACAGTCAACTCGAACCTATTGACTAGCTGCTTCAACGAACCGTCACAATGTAAGAACCTCGTCCACTGGCATCGTAGGAGTTAGCGACAACGTAATACGTGCCAGTGCGAGGTAGGTTGGTTCTAATCTCCGAATTGAAATTGTCAGTACTAATGTCGTCGTTTTCAGCTACTACGTTACTATTTGCGTCTACTAGAAGCAGATACGTATCAAAATCATTGCTCTCCATCGTTATTGTTACCGCTTGTCCTGCTTGACCCTGGAATTGATATTCCTGGTAGGGGCTGCCATCTGACGACAGAAGTGGTGAGCTAGAGTCTAAAGCTCCTGTCTCCTGTAGAATCAAACCGCTTCCGGTGAAACGACTACCTGATGCAACAGTGGATCGAAAGCCTGCTTCAATGGCAGAGTTAGCAATCTGAACCAGCTCTTCTTGTGCCCCATTCTTGAGGATGACTTCGTATAGAACACCCTCAGACTGCCATGAAAGAACAGCCGTGCAATACGCTCCGCAGAAGTTTACAAATTGACCTCTAACTCCTCCAGCTAGCTGGACGGTCTGAAAGGACTCTCCAGGTTCTAAAGTAGGCAACTGCCCTCCCCGTTCTGCTCGAATTGTTCCGGCATAACAGGCTGTAGCTTGGCAGTCTGGTGTATATACAAAATCAACACTGTAGCTATTCTCTTCTACAGTGCTATCAAAATAGACCTGATCCAAGAGGGGAACCTGATTTGGCAACAGAATAGGAACTCTAGTTCCTTGCTGTAATTGAGGAAGAACTTGATCGACTGGAAATACCGCATCTGCTAAGGCAGCTTGAGATATTAGAAAAGAGGCTGCTGGCAAGACACTACCGATCGCGAGCTTGATTAGAGCCGATAGCAGGTTGGTTCTCATGATGTTTATTCTTTGGAAATGTTTTCTGCATTCAGAAGGAGAACAACCGTTTCCTTCCTTGCTTCAGATTTCCCAACGTTGCGGACTCAGAATCAAGATTCTTAGTGGTACGGAAACTCTGTTCAACCAGAACTCGATGAATTTCCTGGCTTTCCCTTCCTTCAGGACTTCACCGCCTCACTAATCGCCTTAGCAGCCAAGAAGCTCATAGATTGCTCCTCTGTCTAATCCAAGAATGCCTCAGCAACAGCGTAACTGTGAGGATTTTCCAAGTCGGTATCCGTTGCTAAAACTAAGCCTCCTCGAAAAACTCTCTGCTCAAGTCTTTGGAGGTTGCTTCCCTATGAAGGGAGAACCGGCTAGGGCTTCCCTGCTCTATTTCCTCTATTGATTCTGAAGTTGTGACATTTGCCAGAAGTTCTTTCACGTCTCCCAGAAATCTAAGCAATAACCGCTGATCCGGTTCACATCCCTTATTTTGGGTTGGATCAGCCCCTGAGGTTTGATTACATAACTGGGGGGTAGATCCAGGAGCAGAGCCGTCCTGAGTAAACCGCTCTCGCCTCACTTTGCGCTCGTTCAAGATTCCGGTCACCCGTTGCCAATGCTCGATATCAAGGCGATAAACTCGCAGCTTTTCGCCTTTGTGCCCCTCCACCGAGCGTGACCATCGCCAAACAGTTTTCACACCCATCTGAGACAGAAGCTGGTGAACAATTTGGGTATCACTCACCTTTGAGCTAACGGTGAAGTTCAATGCAATTTTGACTTGTGGAGCCAACTGTCTTGCGGCGCTCGCCACCTCCTCTAGGTCATATTTAGTCCACTCTCGATCGGGATTCAAAAACGTCTCTAACCCAAGCTTTGCCCTGAGAGCGCGACGCAGTTCAGAGCCGCTGATATCCCAGGGACAAATCCCTCGATTCCAGGATGCCTGCTTCTGCAATGTTTTTGCAGTGAAGTCAATTGCCATGCCGGGGTAGAGCTGCGCTTCTAAGCTGAGCAGTTCCCCCCGTCGCCGCCCCGCTTCATCCCATAGGACATCCTCTACAGTCAGGGTATCCAGGCAATAGAAATCAGCCAGGTAGAACCGTGAAAGGGCTAAATGTTCTTCTGAGCTTAAGGTTTCGCGCTGCTCAAGTAGAAGGAGTTCGGAGTAAGTGAGCTGGGGGGCATTGATCAGTGCCACCGCATCCATCTGCTTCAGCTCGTTTTTTGCGTCGCGCAGCAGTTGTTTAATAGCAATGTTAGAGCCATGATCTTCAACTTGAACCCGATTTCCTTCATACTTTAGCCGTACCAAGAGAGCAGTATTCAGGCTGTGCATTGAGAAGTTCTGCGCCGCACTCATCCGGCTAAACAAATTGACGTGTGGGTCAGCTTGCCAGTCGTAGCTGGAGATCGCCTCAACGGTATCTTCCCTCAGCCCAGAGCGAACCAATCTAACTGTGGCACTTGTCCTTGATTGCAGGTGAGACTTTACTTCAAGTGCATTGGTTGAGCGGCTAACCTTGCTAAAATTGAAGCCTCGCTTAGCACACCAGACCACCCGCTCAACAGCTTCTCTCACCCGTCCTAGCGCCTGAGCCATGTCAGCATCGGTGGAGCTACCGCCCGTGAAAATTCCAAAGACCTGACTGATAATGCCTTGAGTTTCAATGCTGACTCCCGTTGCCATTGACGGAGAAGCAATAATCACGTCATACTCGCCCCGCTCCAGGACGACATCAGGGCTTTGAATAAACTCTCGTTCGCACTCGCTGCCGCTGGTTTCGGAATTGATTAGCAGGACACGCTTTTGGGGCGATTCTTTGGCAATTAGACGGGCGATCGCTTTCCCCTTGTTGTCGGTGCAAACCATCAGCACTTTGCCAGCTTCTAGTTGTTGCACAGCCTCAAGTAGCTCGCCGATAACGGTGGTCTGGTCAGAAGCCTGAATAAACCGCACCGGGTAGCCAGTGGGGGTGTAATCGTTGCGGATGAGGAAAACAGACGAATCGTCCCCGCGCAAATCCTGAATGTAATTGAGCGTCGCATTGTCTAGATCCGCGTCAGCCAGCAGAACCCGCCGCGCCGCTTGAATCAGTTCTCGGAAACGGGCTAGCAATGCAGGGCGTTTTCCTTCCTTCTGGCAGGTCGAGCTGGTTAGCAAATGGCGAACGACTTGCACCACTTCATCCAGAATCAAATCGCATCCTGCAAAGCGGCTAGGGTTGATCGCAAGCAGGCTATCCACGCACAGTCCAACCCGCAGCGTATAGGCACAGCCGTTAATGAATTCTCCGGCTACCTTGTCCAGATCGCCCCGGTAGCCAAGCTGCAAGCGATCGCAAAGGTTCCGCATCAGTGCAGTTCGGTGCCCTGCTGCAATTACTTTTTCAGCACCGCCAGTAACCGATCCAAGAAACTTCGTTTTACCTGATCCCTTTGATGAGGCAATGGCAATAATTCCCTGCTCCGGGAGATTCGCTATCTGCAAAGTGCTTAAATCAGCCGTGCTAACTCGCAGCGCAGCGCTATAGGTCAGGCGATTTTCTAGCCGCTGCCAGATCCTCCAGTGTTCGAGTGGGAGGGACCCGTCGTGCGCCTGGTGCCAGGCATCAGCGCCGCGAGTGGCGACTAGGTCATCGACCCCCTTCGCTTTGCCCTGCTCCCCATCCCAGATGGCGATCGCCACATCACAGCCAGCAGCCTTCAGCAAACTGCCAAATCGAGTTAGAGCGGTGTTAACCCGCCGCTGGGTTTTGAACTTTTCATCCTGGTCAAAGGCAAGGCAGGTTCGCCGTCCTGCTGTAGCAAATCGCTCTAAGTCAGGAATGAGGGAGGGATCAATAGGGTTTCCTAAGCGATCTTTCGTGGAGTAGCCGCCATTGACCCCGTAGAGAGCGAGCGCCACATACCCCAAGCTGAGGAGTGAGAGTGCCTTTTTAGCCCCTTCGGTCAGGACGACGGGAATTTCTGGATGATTCTCTAGCCACTGCCAGAAGGAACCATTCAGGGGCACTTCTACCCCAAACCTGACGCTGATCCGTTGCCTGATGCTTGTAGGAACAGGAGGAAGGTAAGTCTTTGATCCGTTGCCTACAGGAGTTTCATACTTTTGCTGTTTGCCCTTCTTAGCGTCCCATCTCGGGTTACTGAGCTTCGCTTGCCAGGTTGAGCCATCTTCATTGAGAATGATTGCTGCCTGAAAAGACTCTTTAACCTGATACCCAAACCGTGTGTATTGCCAGTTCAGCGCTTCATGGATGGGCGTAAAGACATCACCTGCTTCTGTTGCCTCAACGTCACAAACGATGGACACGGCAGCTTGATAGAGTTCAGGGTCAATTGCTGATCCCTGAATGAACTCCTGCTCAATCTTGTGGCTAAACTGCTCAAGCGATGGCGTTAAAGTCTTTGGTGCAGAGGCGAGCGCTACTCCAGTTTTGATTGGAGGAGTTATCTTGCAACCCCTTCCCTGAGTAGATTTGAATGCTTCTCTGGAGCTTAGTTGTTGTGGATCGGTCTTCTCGACGATTCTGAAGTTTGCATCGTAAGAAATTTTCATTGTCGGCTACCCTGTGGTGTTGGATGGGAAGCCGAGCCGTCACGTTGCTTTGAATTCAGGTCTCTTACACCCTGAGGGTCAGGGTGGCAAAAAGGTAGTTTTTTGCTAATATCGACATGGAAGCATTCTCCGGAATCCATCTGGAATTCGCGGAACTACGTGCATCCACTAAAGAAAAAAGCATAGACAATTCTTGCCTGCTAGACATCTAGTAGTGCTAAGAGACCGGAACCGGGACGTTGGTGAACTCAAATCTGCATTACTAAGTTTGGCGACCTGGAATGCGATATGAGTAGGCGGCTCGGTTTTTGGTTTTTAAAGTTTTTTCTCAGCCCTCTATAGCGCTTGCTATCAGGGGCTTTGTATGTTTAGTGTTTGATCCTTTCCTCCTCTAATCATCAATTAAGTCTTGTAGTTCCCACTGAAGCGTTGCGAGTAGCGCAACTAGTTGTTTCGGCGGCAGCTTCGGGATATGCTTGCCGTTCTCCCAGTTAGTCACTGTATTTTCAGTGACCTCACAGGCAACAGCAACCTTATGCCGGGAAAGACCAAGCATCTCCCGCCTTTGTCGCATCCGTTGCCCTAGTGTAGCTTTCACAACAGTGGTCATAAGTTAACTTGTCCCATTTTGCGTGATTTTAGCAGAGATCTAACACAAGCGATCGCTTTTCGTGCCAACAATTGGCTTTTGCTTTTCTACTTCAACCAAAGCATCAGCAGACATTACTGGGCGAAGATGCTAGTTTCCCAATCAGCAAATTAATGGTTTGCTGTTGTGCTGCTGATAGTTGCACCATCTGTTACACCATTGGTAACTTCTGCTCCTTTTTCTCACCTTCTGCTTGAGGTTCCTTCGGCTTGCGCTCAAACACTTGGATGTTGGGTTGCTCCAGTACGAACCCCTGCTCAGTTGCAGCGCCCATTTTGCCTGCGATCGCCGCTACCCACTCTGGATAGTTTGCCTGAGCATCCTCCAGTTTCTTCCAAACTTTCGGCTTAACGGTTGCACTTATCAGTTGCCCGTCGCAGTCTATCTCAAAAGACTTCCAGCCGTTTTCAACGGTTTTTGCTTCAGGCATTTCGTTGATTTTGATAGTGACTTCTAACTTTCCTGAAACAGGCATCTTTTCACCTCCTGGCTTAACAATTAGCTGAACCAGCAACGATACTGCTGGTTTTGCCCGCTCCTAATCCTGCTGGGCTGTTGAACTCTGGCGCGCGAAACTCTGTACTGCCGTGCCCTGACTCTACATTCCCGATCTGCCTCTTCAGGGCTTGCCGCAATGATCGGCTCATTCCACTCTGAGACTACCTCTTCAGGCTTTTCGATAGGTGAGTAGTGTCTCCCTCCTGTTTGATTGTCTTCCCAAATGTAATAGGTAATTCCTCCGATCCCAGCAACCCCAAGCCAAAGGCATCCTGCTCCCGTGTCACAAATTGCCGGGGGGGTGGTCCTTGCTGGGTTTGCTCTCGCAGGTATGGTAACAGGCACCGCAAAGGCTACTGCTAGGGCGATTGCTGCAAAGGGTTTGCTTTTCACGGCGATCGCCTCATCTAGCCTTCAAAATCTGCTCGACCGTCAGCTCAAGCTTGGGGAAGGTAACACACGAGATGATTTCATTCCCACTAAACACCCTGCGCTTGTATTCGCCGTTCTCCAACGTCAGAACAATCACTTTAGGGCGCTTCTCCCTCTGGCTCCACTGGGTAGAAATTTGCCCCCTGTAATCCACAATCCAATACTCAGGCACGCCAAGATTTTGATATTCCAATGCCTTTGTATCAATATCGGTCTTCCAGTTGCTAGAAGCAATTTCAACAATTAGGTGAGGCACACTGTAAATGCCTTTTGTTCCCATGTATGATTTTGGCTGGTCAGTAACCGCCACATCCGGTCTACGGCTGCTGATTCCACTCAGGTAGAGTGCCGATCGCCTTTTGACTGCATATTGCAAGCCAGCTTGTCTGTAGGCATTTTGGAACATGAAATCCAAAAAGGATGCGATCGCCTCATGCCAATCATCGGGTTCTGGCATTAGTACCAGCCTCCCGTTGACCAGCTCGTAATCATTGATTTCGGTGCCGTCATCAAAGTCGAGAAATTGTTCAAAAGTTATTAATGGTGCCTGAACCATAGCGATCGCCTCTTTTCTCTGTAGCAGTTGCTGTCTTGATTGCGATTAGCTGGTGAAGTGTTCGAGCGTGTGAGTGGAGTACCCGTTTTTGGAAACCCAGACATCCCCCTGAAAAGGGCAATAACGATCGCCTCAGATCTGCCGTTGCAACAGGTCAATGAGCTTTGACACGCTCTCAGCCTGTCGTGCTGCCGTCTCAGCCTGCTGCTGGCTTGTGTCTGCAATTCGCTCTATTTGCAGCTCCAGCCGCGTCAAATTCTCGGTGAACCGTCCGATCTGATCGGTGATGGCTTCCAAGTTTTCGGCAACGCGATCCAACCTACTCGTTAACCGCTGATCGAGGTCGGTAATTCTCACGTTGGTAAGCTCCACTGTCCTCTGAATTTGACTGACCTTAAGTTCAATTCCGCCTGGTGGCTCTTTTGGTGGCATTGCGATCGCCTCACTCTTCCTCACTGTTTCCGTTCCCGTTAGAACGATTGCCGTACATCTCTTCAATCATTCGCCGCATCTCGGCTCGGTCTGCTGCTGCCAGCTCTACTTGTGAGAAAAACATCTGGGTTAAATCCTGGATGTGTTCACTAGTGCGTTGTCCTGACTCCTCAAGCAGCCGTCGCGTTTCAGCAAGTGCGTTGCTGTTAGCTTCGATCGCCCTAGCGTTCGAGGCAATTTGCTGAGCATTAGACGCAATCTGCTGATCAGTCGCCTCAGCTCGCAGCGCAATCTGCTCCAAAATTCGCTCGATGCGATCTAGCCGCGATGGTTCTGATTGAGTCATGGCGATCGCCTCACTTGCCTTGCTCTACATCAGGATACTTGTCTTTGTATTTTCGCTTAACAGCCACTTCAACTAAAAACCCAGCCAAATTCGCTGTCGGTCTACCTTCACCGTCAGCCCATTTCTCAAGGTCTGCGTAAACTTCATCTGGGACAGTAATCGAAAATCTTTTGCTCACGGATTCAGGCTGATTCACTTTACCTCCGTATCGTATCTGAGTGAACTGAATCGCTTTCTAATCGAAGCGAAATAGAATCGAAAAAGATGTTATTCGATTCTATTTCGATGCTAACATATGATCAAGCAACGAACGGCAAGCGAACACGCTACGGACGCAGAAAAATAAGCGCTCGCCCCTCCTTCCGTTGCCTCTGAACTGGCTCCAAATCCAGTGACTGCAAAGCTTTTACCAAACTCAAATAGGAGAAAAGACAGCATGACTTCAGCGTTGTCTAAGTCCACAAAAGGGACATTGAGCGAACGTTCAGAGAACACGGGGCTAATTCGCCCCTTAGTCTGCTTTGACGGCGGCAACAGAACGCTGCAATGGCTTGATCCTTGCGGTCGAGTTCGCAGCATTCCAGCATTCATCAAGCACTTTGACCCAAGTTGGCAGGACATGCAGCCAGATGATCAAAGCGTGGTGATTGAGTTTGAGGGTGAGCATTTCGTTTTGGGTGCTGTAGCCCGTGACAATGCAGGGATTCCAGTTGTTCAGGATGATAAGTGCCAACTGGCAAGGAAACTTGTCCTGGCTGCATTGGAGCCAAATCTAGGACAGAACGCAGTGCGGGTAGAGAGACTGGCGATCGCCCTTCCGACCAGCCGTTCTGAGCTAGCCGTTAAGCAAGTCAAGGCGATCGAAGGCACTCACGAATTTACCCGCAACGGTGAGTCTGTCATTGCCACAGTTCGCAAAGTTGAACCGATTGATGAAACCCTTGCTGCATATCGGTGGGCATCGCTCCATCGGCTTTACAGCAGCAGACAGAACATCAACGGTGTTCTGGATCTGGGTGGCGGGACTGGCATCGGCAGACTTTACAGCGTCTCTGGATCACTAATGCGGGATGCAGACCTGATTCTGCCAGGGACCAAGGAACTAGCAATTAAAGTCAGCGTTCGCCTCAATGCTCAAATCGGAGCATCAGCCCCACTTTCCGCAATCATGGACGGCGTTGAGCGCGGCGATTACGAGCTGGGCACCTCTGGCATTAACTTCCAAGGAGCCTTTGAAAATGCCCGTGCTGAATGGCTAGATGAGATTCGAGGTGAGGTGAAGACTCGCTGGGGACGCTGGCTTAGCTCGGGTGAACTGGGTGAGGTTCTGATCATTGGCGGTTCAGCCCCACTTGCAGAACCCTTGCAGGCAGCGACAAAGGGACGCTTTAAGATTGCTCCTGACCCGCAGTTCATCAGCATTCTGGGCATGGCAAGACTGTGAGGACGGACTAATGGCAAACTCCCGCATCGTCCTCGACCCAGACATTAGAGCCGTCGTTGACCAAATTCAGTCTAAGACCAAGACTGCAAGCCCCTCACAGGCGATCGCCCTGATGGTTTCCCGCTATGGCAGGCACCTGATCGAGACTTGGGAACTTGACCCTAACCGATACCCTGATCCGTCTCCGTCTAGCTCCTACACACAACCCGTTCAGGCGATCGCCCCTACGGCTGAGCCTGCATCTATGGGCGACGGTTTCAAATTCACGGAGCCAATTGAACTGTGACTGCTGAGTAAATCGAGCGACAGCACCCGCTCATCACTCAAATGCGCGAACGGCTACACATCTTGCAACTCTCTCTAGAAGCCGTAACCCTGACTCTGAAGGAGTTACAGCAATCGATTGATCGAGTAAATGACAACTAACCAGCCCGTCCCCGACCAAAGTTTCGGGCTGGCATCACTCCCACTCACTCATTCATAGGAGCTAATTCTCATCATGGCAAAGGATTTAGGCTACTACGTTGACCGCGACGCTTTCTTTGATAGTTTGGTAGACCAATACGGCAACCAGCTACAGCGCATCAACATTACTGAAAAGCTGTTCATGATTAGTGCGATCGCCGCGATGCACTTCATGGACGGCAGTATGGCAGATGCACTAGGCATTCTGGGCGATAGCAAGGACACCCCACAAGAGATCAGAGATATCCTCCTTAAGCTTGAGCCGATGGACTACAGCGCTCAATTTGGCTTTATGGAGTCGCTGTTGGCTCAGTCAAAGGAACAGTATCGTCTGCAGATCGAATTCCTCCGACAGCTTGCCAGTGCAGGTATTAGCGACGACCTGGCTGAAGAGGTGTCTTGCATCATTGCGGCTGGTGGCGAACGCACAGACGAGCAAATCGCGCTTGTGAGCCAAGCCTGGGGGCAGGTAGTTGAATCAAATCCCCGCTTGGCTAACCGAATTGAAATGATGATGACCGCCCCATAGCACTCCCTATCAAAGCCCCTAGACATTGCTGAGGGCGACTTTCACTTATCTAGAGAATCAGCTAATGGACTTCAAAGAGTATCAATCCCAAAACAAACCGAACTGGATTAAACGCAACCCCGTTCCATCAGCAGCGATCGCTCTCATGATGTTAGCTGCTGCCGTCAACTTCCCCACCATTGCCCAAAACATGGAGGCAACCGGACGGGTGAGAGAAAAGGCAATGGAGAACAGTGAACTAAACCAGCAGCTTCAGGCAACCTCCCTGTTTGTAGAGCAGCAAGCAGAGATCGCAGAAAAGCGCTACAGCGGAGGCTGCGTCCTGGTCGTAGCGAGTGACGACCCTAGCAAATTTACTTCTCTCACTGAAGGGCAGCCTGTCCTGGATGCAGTTCGAGGGGTTCCGCTCCCTGCTGGCACTGTCGTTTGTGATGCCTTCGGAAATACGGCCCGCATCGTCTCAGTAGATGGCAATCCAGTAGCCGGAGAGTTTGCATTTACCGGAAATAAGCAGGTTGTAGAGGAGGCGATCGCCGCTTCCAACGCAGACGCAGAAATCAATCAGCCCAACATCGAATAGGAGTTACAGCTATGGCATTTGGACGTAAAGCAAACTCGCCAGGTACAACTCGCAACCCTCGCAGCACGACCGATACATTCCACAGAGCTACTGGCAGAGGCAACAGAAACTTCTTTGGCGCAAACGCCGAAAACATTTGGTTTCTTCACATTGCCTACTGGTTGGCTGCATCAGTTGGGATCATTATTGCCCTCTTCAATGTCATTCCCTACGAACGGGCGGTGCGATACTTGTTCGGCACAGCGATCGCGGATTCGGGCATCCTTGAAATCGTTAGCCAAGTACCCGTAATCAACGCAGTAGTAGGAGTTTCCGCGATCACTGCCTTTTGGATTATTGGCATTGTTTTCTGGGGCTTGCTCCAAATGATGGAGTTGTTTGAGAAGTTCCTGAGACGCAATCGTGCCTTCATGCAGTACACGATCGATGATGCCAACAGCCACCAAAAATATGTAATTCACGAGGACGATGATCCGCTGCTGGTGGCAATGAAGCGGCTCTACAATCGGTTGCCCTTGCTCACGATGAGGGATGCCCGGAAAGCGAAACTAATTGCCTACACGATTGATTTGTGCGTCTGCATCTGGATCTATCCGCCTATTGAGAATGGTGGACCTGGTGAACTCATGATCGTGCTGTTGACAGGGCAATGGAGTCTGATCGCCTGGTCCAATGTTGTCGCCCTTTTTGCAACCTTGTTCATCGTCGAAATCGTCGTTGACATCCTGTTTTGGATCAGTGACCTTATCCGCTTCGTGCAGGTTGGCATGAAACTTCAGTAATTGAATTTGGGCGTTGCAAGATACCTCATAACGCCTTTCCTATATAGCTTTCAGGTATTTCTAATGACAAATTTCAATCGTTCCAAAATCCAACGCACTGCTCATGATTGGCTGGCGATCGCTGACGAGGCAAACGAAAAATCGGGCAACCCCACCCTAGTTGCCACTGCTGGCGTAATTGGCGGGCTAGCCTTTGCCTCACTCACCGCGTCGCCCTTAGTTGCAGTCATTCCGATTGGCTGGGGCGTGTGGGAGGCATGGAAAATCAACGGACGCAAGGCAAAGAATGACGAGGCGATCGCCGTTGGCTGTGTTGCCAGCATTCTCACCCATGAACTGTTTCACCAGTTCAGGCAGCAGGTCGGAGATGAGGTAGTCTATGACCAGCTCGACTGGGCAGAAGAGTCCGGCTTGCCCCTTAGCCGCGATGCTCAAGATTTTCTTGTCTGGTATCGCCAGTTCAAACAGCCACAGTTATCTTTCACTGAGGCAGTAGCAGAGTTACCTGCCGCACAAGACCAGGAGCAGAGTCAGGTTCCAGCAGAGGCACCTCAGCAAGAGCAGCCGCAAGTGGTGGGAGCTAACACTCGTCTGAATGCTGTGAACGTGCCAGCGAAAGTCCTAGACAATGCTGAAGATACAACGCCAGTCGTACCAACTCAACAACCCGTATTTGCCCCACCAGCGGCGATCGCTCCGGTAGCTAGTCGTCAAGCTGCTACACCTCAGCCAACCTTAGAAGATCTCCTATCTAAGGGTGCAACTCCTGAACAGATTGTACGACGGCTCAACTTTCATGCACGTCTGAAGCTGCTGGAGCGGTCAATGAGACAGCATGAGGGAGGATGGCTCATCAGCTTCATCAGAACTCCAGTTGCGCTGATCATTGGTCGCCCTGGCTCTGGGAAGTCTAGCTTTGCTGGCTTTGTTGCAATGGCAAGGGAGCTAATGTTTTCAATTCCCGGCTACTGCTATGAAGGAGTACAGCCAATCCGCTCTACTTTGGTCGCTGACCCTAATGCCCACCTAAAAATTGATTCAATCTGGTCGCGTCGTTGGGATGTGCGAGGCAGCGGAGATGACTTCAAAGCCGTTGAGGATTCCATCCGGGAAATGTACAAAGCTTTTGCTAACTCCAAGGGCGAGAACTGGCGGCAATGGATTTTTGACGAAATGACTGCCTGGAGTGGGGCGATCTCAGATGTCAGGCTGCTGGGTGGATTCTTGCCCCAAGTCACCAGCAAAGCTAGAGCAAGCTTAGATTTCATCATTGGGTGCAGCCATAACGACACCTTAGAAGCCCTTGGGGGTAAGGCTGGACAGGCACGGCTCAAAGATGACATGACCAGCCTCTATCTGGGGTCAAAAAACACACCCAATGGCGTTGTGCCGACACTTAACGGTCTGGTTTGTGGGCTTGATTTTGATGACCACAATCGACCAATTGAGCAGAAAATTAGCCTTCAAAGTTGGATGCAACCCAGCTTCTTAGAAGCAATGTTTCCAGAGGTTTACTCGGCTTCAACTAAGACAACAAACCCCATCATTGACACTGAAACAATAAAAGTTTCAGATGCATTAGGTGAGCCACTAAGAACCATCTGGCTATTTGCTAAAGAGCAAGGTGATTGGATTAAACCTCCTGATGTTCAACGCAAAAACTTTTCAGTACTGAAGGATGCTAACTCCGAAAAGATTCGTCAGTACTTTGGGCTTTTATCTGATATGAACTATGGGGAGATAGATGAATCTGGCGAATCTGTCACGTTCAGAGCAAACTAGCTGTCGCGTGGTTGTCATGTACGACGCGACAAGCATGACAGCCCTATACGACAACGGACGCGACAAGCCACGCGACAGAACGCGACAACTTACGCAACACAATAAAACAAACACAGAAATGAAAAAAGCCTTGCTACAAAAGCAGAGAGTTTCTGTCAGCAGTAGGAGTGATTGATGGAAGTGTAGGTTCAACAATCGCTCGCTCTTCCTCGTTTGAGCCTTTTATTGAAACCAGTCTTTTGCTAGATCATTCTCTTTTGCCATCCCCTAGAAATCTTGCCTGATACCTCAACAGGATCAGCGCCACTCAATTTTTCTGAAACCACCTAAAGCTAATATGTCACGTCCCCCTTCACAAATGCAGACGCGAGATCAAGTCTGGCTAATCGCAATTCCAAAACGTCAGGCATTCACCCAACCTCAGTTTCATTTCGGCGAGCGCGTTAAGTGGCAGGTCCGAGACAACCTGCAGAACTGGCAGAGCGGACAGATTGTGGGAATGCAATTCACTGTAACAGGATGGCAGTATTTTGTTGAACTGGATAGGAACAATCTACTGACAACCGATCTAGCCGTTTCAACTAGCATGGCAGAACAGTATTTACGGTTGGTCAAAGACGCGGCTTCGGTTCGGGATTACTTGCAAGGTGAACCCGAGTGGTTTTTCACAGAGCCTGCTGCATTCAAGCTGGGAATCTCTGCTGAACAGCTGCGTAAGCTTAGACGCAAGGGATTGTTTAAGAACGGACATCACTACCGGGACATCAGTGTGCCTGGTTCCGGGCTGCCTCGGTGGCAGTGGCATGTAGAGCGCTGCGTTAAAGCACTAGAAATACCGCCGGAGAAGCGCTCCATTCGGAAAGGGTAAAGTATACGAGGCTCTGGAACCGCTCACTCCACAAACAGCCATAATGTCTGTATGAGTTGGCTTAAGCAAGTTCACAACCTACAGTAATACAGCTATATGCGACTAGCCTCTTAGGAGATGGGTCAGCAGATCGGCTCAAGAGTAGTGAAAGTTTAGGGAAGCTAATCAAGCTGACCTCTAAAAGCCTTACCACTCAAGCAACTTCATTTTTCTGATGTCTGAACACCAAGACATTCAAGAACTGTTTATGGTGACGCTGACTCACGACCTGAGAGACCCAATCAATGTCGTCAAAATGGGAACTCAACTGACCCTGCGTCGGCTGGAACGAGGAGACAGCCACATGGATGTCGCGGT
>JACJOC010000104.1 GCA_014695345.1 Cyanobacteria bacterium FACHB-471 | reverse complement strand
AAGTCATCAGGAGCGCAAAAGTTGAGCAGGTTTCAGGTAGAGATAATTACACTTATCTCTACCTGAATATTGTCAGAATAATAACGCTATTTCTCTGCACCCTGGCATCTGATAGATAATTGAGGCAGTTCAAAGGGCATGGCATGGGACGGCGAACGAACGAGAAATGCTGGGCTTGCGCTCTGCTCACTGCCGGAGAGGCGCGAAAGCTGCATGACTCCGAGCTAGGTGGGGATGGTTGCTGGCGCGAGGGAAC
This sequence comes from Cyanobacteria bacterium FACHB-471, assembly GCA_014695345.1. Classification (GTDB taxonomy): domain Bacteria; phylum Cyanobacteriota; class Cyanobacteriia; order Elainellales; family Elainellaceae; genus JAAUTN01. Next base: position 28,482 of record JACJOC010000104.1, on the reverse strand, counting down.
CTGCCGCAGTCGCCGCTCCTATTACCGCAAGGGGCGAAGTCGCTTAGCACAACGAAAGATGGCGATCGAGGAAATCACCGTACCGATTCCCCAGGTTGCCTATGTCGTGCTGCACACCTATGTAGACCAACCGCGTGAGCCGAATGACGAGGTCGTGATTCATTCGATGTGTGCAGAACTCTGGATTGGGGAGAAACCAGTAGCAATAACGCAACCCCAACACACCTTTGGGCTACCGCCCCGTCTGGTGAAGGAGTACGCACGGCAATTATTGGATGCCCTTTACCAACGCTATGGGAACGGGCGACGCAGTGGCTTCGAGCGGTTCGCCCGCGAAGAACAGCACTCCCTGTCCCAGTGCCCGATTCGTCCCTGCTCCTACCATGCTGAGCATCTTCAATTTGTGCAGGGGGAAGGACACGGGTGAAGGGGAAGCAGCTTGAACTTGATCTCTGGTCCCAGTTGCGACGGGCACAGCAGATGCCGGAGATGATTGAGGTAACGCAGATGTTAGATGCGGTGGAAGTAGCAGCAGCTCAACTGCCCGAGGGCGATCGCCTCCGGTTTGCCGGAGAAGCCTTGCTTCAAGTTGCCCAGATTTGTGCAGCACGAGCAGGTCTGTTAATGGACGAGTGGGAGGAGGCATCCCGCGATCCGATCGTGGAGCAAGGATTTTTTACTGACCTGGTGCGTCAGACGATGGCAGTAGATTTGACTGACTTAATGGAGCCAACTCCAGCTCGAAAGTCTCGGGCGAGACGAGCGAAGTCAGGCGGAACTGAGGAGGGATCGATCGTTGCGACCGTTGACAAGGCAGCGGTACTGGCAATGGTAGAGCACCTGGAGGCAGAAGCAGCCCTTGAGGAGGAGAGAAAGCAGCAGGTGTTAGCGCACCCGCAGGGATCAGCTTTGCTGTGCGCTCACGATGAAAATGTGTCGCAGTGGGTGAAGGCGATCGCCCAAGGATTAGAAGCAACATTGCCAGAGCGTGTTTCTGTTACCCAGTTATGCCAGTGCTTGGAAATGCCACCAGTAGAGGTGTGGCTAGCTGTATTGTTGGGTGAATTTGAATTGGAGCAGGAGGGGGAGTTTTATCAAGCTCCCATCTGGGTGAGGTGTCGAGACCTAGAAATGGTTGTCTAAGTTTACAGCAGTACGACGAAGCGACTTAACTATGGATTAAGTGCTTGGTAAAGCATCTACTCCGGCTGTGCTTGCCTGCTCAAGGTTCTCCTCACACTGTTGAATGACTTGAACCTATCATCGGTCTCACAATGCGCTTGATCATTCGATGATCCTGTTCAATGATTTTTACAAGCTTATACCTCCACTGCCGCTATGCATTTTTGCACAGGAGCGATCGCTTGGCTTAGGGAATATAGGGAAACTCGATCGCAGGAGCACTGCCAGTCGCCACCAGACCCTGATAAATTGAGGCGGCCACTTCAGCACGGGTCGCGGCGCGATTGGGATTGAGAACATCAATGTTGGGGTAGTTCACGGTGAGGTCGCGGAAGGTCGCCGCCGCCACGCCATCATGGGCATAAGAAGGAATTGAATCGTAGTCAAGGAAGCCACCTGTCACGCTGGCATTGGTTCCACTCGGCTGAAACTGTAGACCGCTCGCCAGAGCGACTAAAACCTGAGCGCGGGGCATGGGCTGATCTGGGTTAAAGACATTGCCAGGATAACCACTGAGAAAGCCTTCGGTGTAAGCGGCTTGGATAGCGCTGGCAGCCCAATAGCTACTAGGCACATCCCGAAAACGAACGGCACTGCGAACAGTCGGTCGGTCGAACGCCTGCCCGACCAAAACGGCAAACTGGGCACGAGTAATCGGCTCGTCGGGGCGAAAGCTGCCGTCGGCAAAGCCGCGAATCACATCACGATCGACGAGTGCTTGAATGAATTGTGCTGCCCAATAATCTGACGCTACATCTGAAAAAGTGGTTTGCGCTTGGGCCGGAATCTGTCCCATTAGTGAGGACAGCATTGCAACGGTCAGGCTGAGGGACAGGAATCGAATAAATCGGCTAGAAAATTTAGCTTGAATAAACATAAGTGATGAGTCGATGATGAGGTAGAAATTGGCCCAGAGCGGTGTAATCGAAAGTGTCAGAGCTTTGTGTAAGGCTTTGACAAGTACCGAGAGAAGCGATGCTCCAAGGGAGCCGCTTCGCGAACGGAGAATTCCATAGCAAAACGCATTAAGAAGGACCTTTAAGCAGTTCCAGGTTGCTTTCCTCCCCTTCCGCCTTCGGACAAATGCCATGTAACGCTGCACCAGCTTTGACAAGATTGAGAAAAGGGGAGGCGATGTATTAATATCTTGACATGCAACCATTGCGACTACTGCTTGAAACCCAGGAGGCAGCCCAAGAGGTTGCCTTTATGCTGAGATGCAAGTACGACGGGTGCAACATGATTATGCTACCGCCGATGCATGACACCCTAGCGTTACGAACGGCGATCGAACTGGTTGGAGTCGATTTCTGCTTTGATGGGGACTACTACCCCCTAATATTGCCGCAGTCTAAGGAGGCAGTAATCGATTTGAGCGAAAAGGAAGCATCCGAGCGAATCAGTCGGAAGGCTCAGTTGTGGTGTGACCAATCTCCGTTCTGATCCCACTTTGCAGAAACATTGCCAAAAGGACCATTGAGCTAGTGTTTGTAGTACAGTTGTAAGCTTAGTTAATTAGCACCTTGAAAATTAAACACTGCCGAGTTAGCGTCATTTTCGGCAATGATGTTAACTGTTAACGGTTCGTTTGAGCGGCTGCAAACAACCTTCGCCATGTACCAAGATCTTTCATCAGTCTGCTCCAAGTGAATTGTTAGACAATTGTAAGTAAAAGTTCTTAATCTACTAACCACTGCCCAAGCAGATAACCAATAAATAGCAACTGAAACCCCCAAAATAAGGTAGCTCCAATTCCAATCCAATAAGCTAACAGAAAAGCTTGTGCAATTTTTCTTGATACTCCCTGATACCAGGGAGTGTGTCTGCCACTGCTTTCCAATTGGTTCCACAGCCAAAAAATAAATGTGAAATGGATTGCCAGTAGAGACGCTATTATGAGCATTCCTAAATTGCTCGGATCGTAGAGATAGCCATAGTGATGACGAACCACTAGCCACAGTGCCATAAATAAACTGCTTCCGATAGCAATCCATCTTGCAGAAATTAAGAAACCTGCAATCTTGCTCAGTACATTTTGCGATGGGGAGGCAGAATGAGGAGTTTCTGCTTGGCTCCACTGTCGAAAAATAAGTACTAGGCTCACAGCAAGCAATCCTGCCAACACCGAAGCACCCTGCAACCAAGTGTCTTCATGTACTCCCCGTAACCAGGGTATTAATGAACCAGCATTGGCGCTATTAGGTTGAAAATTAGTGTCTCTAAGAGGAGAAACGTGATGAACAAAGACTGCACTAGCAGCAGAAAAAATTAGAAGAAACCCAAAACTAATAATGGGCAGGCGTTGAGTTGGTCGTTGCATAATCATAAAATTCCTTAGAGCGTCTTAACCGATAAGGACACTCCCTTTTGTAGAGACACTGTTTCACCTAGAACTGTTTCTGTCTAACGACCAAGCTCACCGGACATAGCTAACCTTTGCACCTAAACCGACCAGTTTTGTACATTCCGGTGCAGTGCATCTGGAGCGAGGGATTGAGATGCTACGGCAGAAGGTTGAGAAAATTGAGCGGTTGGATAGACAGGTGGGGCGATCGCCGGTTTTTCAAAACTCTGGCAAGGGCACCAGAGTATCCCTTGTGGGATGGGTGACTACTCCGCTGAGTTTAACGGCACCCGGTAGAAGCTATAGCCAAAGCTCTGCCTGCTTCTTTTTCAGGCTTTTCATGTGACGGATGGTGACTGCCAAAGGATTAATCCCCTGTATGAGTAGCAATCCCATCCAGCAAAGCAGTTTGAGTTGGCTAAAAGCGGAAGGACGAGTGAGGCTTTCGTGGATAGCAATTCGGGCTTCATCCAAAAAGCTGTCGTATTCCTCCACAATGGGAGCGTCATGAAACACCCGCCCATTAATACCGTTAACCCCACTCACCCAATGGTTTCCCATCTGAATTCGATCGAGCTGAGCAACTTCAAGGTGATAGAGGTCGTGATAGTGAATCCAAACGTTTCGGACTTTGACCCCTCTCTTACCGATTTTGATTGGGATTAGGCTAATGCTGCCCAGTCTATGCTTAAACTTCACTGTTTTGGCATGATTGGTGCAATTCGCTAGCCAGACTTTCACTAGAGCAAGCAGCTTTCTGTGATGGTGAGTCCACCAGCGAGCGAATCTTCCTTTTCCAGAAATGCCTGATATCAATAGTTGATTCTGGTTCTGCTGAGAAACGAGGGGTGTATTGGAGGGTTCGTCTAACAACAGGAAAAGATAGTAAGGAAACCTGGTAAAGCAGAGGGGCGAGCGCCTCCAATGCTGATGCTCCCTCTGTCTGAGGCATTCTCTAAACCGTTGTTTAAGGTTATGACGATGCCAAGCCAAAGTATCTGCGGGTAGGCGATCGCGTCGTCTATAAACAGCAAAAGCCCGCAACAAGAGTCGCTTCATTTGAGGTGCAACCTCCTGATCAAGCTTTTCCTCTGCCCACAGCGCTCTCTGCAGCGTTTTTTGCTGTCGCTTTGACAGGTGCTTTGCATGTTGCTGCTGCTGTGAAGCAGCAGGGGGTTTAGGGGAAACGAAGCATTGAGTTAAACGGTGATGAGAAAGGTAGCCAATCATGCTGGATTCAACACTCTACTATCTTTCTCTCAGGAGAAATGCTGTTTTTTGGGTGATATAGCTGTCGCCATTAGAGCTAGGACGCAGCTTGTTAAAGAACAGTCTTGATTGCCTGATGCAAAGTGTCTGAGTAACGCAGTTGCTTGCGAATCCGGCTAGACAAAGGTTTTAGTCTCTTCGTTGTTTTTGCGTTTGCTAAATATACCCGAACTACTGCTGAAGTGCCCAGTACCTGACTTAGGATGGGTTCTGTCACTAGGAAAAATGTGCGGAAGCTGAGGCTGTGAAGGGAGACCGATCCACAGCCGTGATCGCCCAGCAGAAGAGCTTGAATTGGTAGAGGGTCTGCCTAGCCTCTCGAACTGGGGCTACAGGAATTTGTTTAATCCTTTTGCTTCCCCAACTCATTGGGCTTAAGCTTCACAGCCAATGCCGTCTTTGTCTCTGTCAAACTGATGAGGGTTAGGCTGCAACACTCTAAAGTTAGTGGCACTGACATCAGCGCAATCGAGATCGGATGGAGCAGGAGCAATGCAGAGGTCTGGGTAACTTGGATCGCAAGTCTGTTGTGCTCTACTAGGTTGAGCGAACAACAGCACTAGACTAACGGTGAGCGCTAGGAGCGCATACAAAAAACTCTTCCTTGATGATGCAACCCAGTATGAGAGATCTAACCGGAAGAGGAGGGCGATCGCCCTCCTCTTCTGATTGAACGCTTGCCAAAGTGCTATGCGACAGCCAGTAGCCAGTAGTAAAGATTCTAGGCTAATATCGCCAGTTTTACTGCTCAGCCACAGCAGCCGCCAAGAAAGTGATTATGAGGAATTGATGTGAACCGCTCGGATCAATTCGGTGTAACAACTTCGGGCACAGGAACCAACCCGTTCAGTGATTCTTTTTCAACTTTCGTTGTCTCTGAATTAGCTACTGCCTCTGGTCTGGGCGATATAGATTGAACTGATTTAGTAAACGCATCATGACAAGTTTGACAGTTTGCTTTGAGAGCCTCAGCGATCTCCTTTACAGCAATCCAGTCTTCTGGTTTAGCAGAGCCTTTCTCTGCAATCTCAATTAGTCTGCCCACTTCTATGGATTGCTTGTGATTTAGAACCAAAGCCTGTTGCCGTGTAGCCGCTTCTTCAGCCTTGGTTTTAGCGAGCGTCGTCATCATCTTCTCCTGCACATTGCGGAGAACGGCACTACCAGCTGATCCAACAACAGTAGATGTGGCAAGTAGCGCGAAAGCGCTCTCCGGACGAAGAATTAGGATTGCAGTCGGTGCAGCCGCAGCACCAATCGACATTTTTGATATGCAGCACATGAAATTGGCAAAAACATAATTCGTGTTGCGTGTGCAGCCTGTCAGTCTGCGTAGCCTTACTTCCTCGTCCAAAATTTCCTGAATTTCCTTAAAGTTCATTAGATAGTAGACCAGCCCTCCAATTGCCCCAGATCCACATGCTGCTAAAAGAAAAAGCCACAGTTTGGGATTGTCTATTGAAAGGGTATCAAGTTGCTTGTATAGGGGATTATTGTTTGCAGGCTCTGAAGTACTTGGATTAACTGGTGTGGCGGTTGCTTGGACTGGCGGCTGTTGGCTATGTGCTGAGCCTGCAAATAGACTGATTGTTAGAGCTAGACCTAGAGCAGCAGCTATCCTATACTTCATTACTAAATCCCCTTGTCTTTATTCAAGAGAATAATCAACATTGATTGGCTATACTCCGGAAAATGGTAGTCCTATTTCCTAAAGGATGGAGAATAATAACCATTTTTCGGAGTTCTGGGAGCCTTAGCCGCCGGAACGGTACTGTCGCAAAATCTTTTCAAAACACTATTCAAAGTGTTGTAGTACGTGTATTTCAGCTCTACTCGTAGTGCTTCCACAATCTCTGGCGACCGTACCCTGTTGGGCAGGTGCAGAGTCAGTTTCACTTTTGCCGTCCTACAGACAGTCCGATAGAAGAACGGGATAGTAGCTCAAAAGTGCTATTAGTTGGGCCTGAACGAGATTGCTCACTCCTACTCGGGCATCCTGTGAGCGGTAGATGCAACCTGATGATTGACATATCCCTAGCTATCGCAAGATAGTTGGGGATTACTTCTTAGGAGCGTTACTGGCAGTATCGAGACTTGATGGGCAGATTGCTCAGGGGCATGACATACTTTGGTCAATACCTCCACCAATTTTGGCAGTATGACAGACTCGATTGATGAGCCAACGCTTTTGGAGCAGCTCAAGCAACTGACCGATGGGCTCTACTGGATGAGCGAGTCCGATTACCCATTTGAGGTGTTTCGCTGGGAGGACAAAGCTCAAGCCCCGTTGGACACGGAGACAGTCTTGCGGAGGACAGGGCACTCAGCCGATACCCCAGTTACCGTCGTTGCCCTCGATAAATTTTTCCATCGCGCCACTAAGGAGGAAAAGTGGCACAGCGATGAGGAGCGGGAAGATATCCGACGCTACCGAGAATTATTGGAGATGCTGAAACAGTATTTCAGCGACATCCAGGTTTACCGCATTGGAGAAGTCAAAATCGATGTTTATGTCGTCGGGCGCTCGCCTACTGGTAACTGGGTAGGACTTTCCACCCAAGTAGTTGAGACTTAGCGGCTAACCTGACTTTCAATCACTGCTTGAATCTCTGTTGGCACCGCCGATAAGAAGTCATAGCCCGTAGCTGCCTCAATCTCGTCTACTGAGACACTGTAAGTTTCCCAATCGGGATCGATCCCATCTTGGTTAGGCATATCAACAGCAATTACCCGTGTCTCTTCGGTGATGTCCTCGATGCCTGAGCCTGGTTCTAGCACTAATACAACTTTCCAGGTGTTCGTAGGGACAACCACTTGCCCGCTGCCGATCCGTTTCTGTTCTCCATAGCTGCCAGCAACGATATACAGCTCGTTGCCTTCCTCCACCAAATCCCTGGAATAATCCTCCAATCCCCGCCAGGTCTGCTGGTTGTTGTCTGGGGCTTGAGGAATCATATTGGTCATCACGAAGGTAGAAGAATTGTCGCCTTCTGTTGCAGTTCGATCCGCAGAAGGCGCTAGATGCCCGCGATCGTAACCGCTCTGCCGATAGTCACGTGGAGTCACCTGGTAAAAGCCTTCAGGCAGGGTTTCATCTGGGCGAAAGTCGTCTTGCCTTTCAGCCTCCCCAATCCAGTCTGGACCCAGTTGCCAGCTTACCCAATTTGCAATCCGTTTGCTGTCGTTGTAGGACAATGCGTACTGTGGTTTAACCATTAAGTAATTTTCGGGATCATCCTCGCCAGCATTGCTAGGATTGCCAAAACTGAGATGGACGCTATCAGCGGTACCGCCATCCGGCATAGAGTCAGGCAGCGTCTCATCCGGAGACACCGTGCATCCAGCGGTAAGTGCCAATAATAGTGCTGTTGTTCCCCAGGCGAGAAGGCGTTTAGGGTTTAGCATGGCTGATTTTGAGGAGTTCCGTAGGTGAAATGATTCAAGTACTGGGCGGCAGTAAAATTGTTGCTCTGCATAACCTAATATTTATTGAGTTCTTCAAAGCTCTACTGCCAGTTTCCGCAGAAGTGGTGTGGGTTTTACGATTGCCTGAAGCCTCTGCAAATCAGCTTACCTGGGTTATCCTTCCCTGATCTCACGGACAGTCTTCACCCTTCCAGGCCTCTAGTAAGCAGCAACATTAGCTAGTAACAAACCAAACAATGCCTCGGGCAAAGTTCTAATTATGCTGTCTACTGCTCCTTGTTAGCTCCAACAATTGAATGTAACAGTTCCCATAAGAAGCGATCGCCCGCATAGAGAGCGATCGCCCCAGGTGTTCTATGAAAACGTAAACGCTTTGTTTACCCTGTTATTATTCCCGCTGCGTCCGACGATACTCTCAAGGGCGCTGATGATTGCCCGACCACACTCCAACCTGATTCTCTTGGGCGATCGCTTCCGCCATTCGCATCGATTCACCATTAGGGCAACCCTCCACATACTCGGGGTAAACGTAAGCCAGTCCAGCCATCAGTAGCTCTTGCTGAATAAACGTTTCTTCCTCACCGCCTCCAGAGACGAATACCTCAGCAACCTGACGACCATGGCGATCGCGCTCTACAGGAACGATGCCGACCTCTTCACCCTCAACCAATCCTCTCACCAGGGCTTCAGCCTCCGTCCCAAGCGGCTGCTCCGACTCCGGTGCATCAATCCCACAGAGCCGAATGGTTTCAGTCGTCTGACCCTGCTGGACTATGAACGTGTCGCCGTCAATGACTTCCCCTGCCTGCCAGTACTCGGTATCAATTCCCTGCGATTGCTTCCAGAACTGCCACCCCGCTCCGAATAAAGCTGCGCTCGCACTGAGCGATAACAGCACCAAAGCCCATTTGATCGGTTTCATTCCGTAGATTCCCTGTCGTATTGCGGGTGTTTTAGCGATTGCAGGTTGCCTAATGTCCATTTTTCCCAATCAGACAAAGGACTTTAGGTTCAACAAAAAACTTGCTCGGTTTCTTTAAGAAGCGCAGGTTGAAGGGTTGCCCCTCACTGTGGTTTCTCAAGCGTCAGCAGAAAGAGTTTAGCTGAGGCTTATTCCTCGACACCCGGCTAGAAATGAGAACTGCAATGCAGAGAGAGCGGCAAATCTACGGTAAGGATAGAGAGTCATCACAATCTCTAGAGGTTCTGCCTAGCAGGGCTTCCAGAACTACGCTTTTTTCTCTGTCCTTCATGTAAATGCACTCCCCCTTCCTAAATGTTGCTCCATATTTTCGATCTACAGAAAACTGGAAGTGACTCGAGGATTTGTGATTTAACTGAATCAGCACGGCTAAGACAAAGGAGTCAAGGCTGCAAGCAGACCATCCAGGTGAGGTGATTCAAGGTTGAATTCAATCCAGTGGTACGAGCAACATGCTGCTGCTGTCATCCCGCGCTACGAGAGTCTTCAAGCAGAGGCTGTTCATCGTTGGCTGCTTGAACTCATCCCCGCTCGCCCCAGTTTGGTGCTGGACATCGGAGCCGGTAGCGGTCGGGATGCAGCCTGGTTAGCAGACCAAGGACATGAAGTGATTGCCGTTGAACCAGCGGCTGCCATGCGAGAAGAAGGGCAAAGACTCCATCCCAATGCCAGAATTCGCTGGGTTGACGACCATCTTCCGGCGTTGCAAAAGGTTCACCGCTTGGGCATGGCATTTGACTTCATTCTCCTCAGTGCGGTCTGGATGCACATTCCACCGACTGAGCGCTCGCGGGCATTCCGCAAGATAACCACCCTGCTTAAACCGGGTGGACTCTTGGCAATCACCCTGCGGCATGGGGAGGCTGAAGCAGAGCGTGAGATTTATGAGGTGAGCTGGGAAGAAATTGAACGTCTGGCACGCGAGCATGGAGCAATAATTGTCCGCAAGGTTGAGGAGCCTGATCAACTCAATCGGTCGGATGTCTCCTGGACGAAGATTGCGATATCCCTGCCCGATGACGGCACAGGTGCCCTGCCCCTGCTGCGACACATCATTCTGAACGACTCCAAATCGTCCACCTATAAACTGGCGCTCCTGCGAACCCTTTGCCGAATGGCAGACAGCACGGCTGGAACCGCTCACCATCTGGACGACGAGTCTGTCAGCGTTCCACTGGGACTGGTTGCCCTTTACTGGATTCGCCTGTTCAAACCTTTACTTCAGGCAGACCTGCCTCAAAATCCAACGAATCGAGGCGCTAAAGGGTTGGGGTTTGCTGGGGAAGGATTCAGGTCACTCAGTTCCATTTCCCACTTAGATTTGCGAATCGGTGCGCGGTTCTCAGGTACAGCCGTCAAAGGTCTACATCAGGCGTTGAAGGAATCCGTGAAAACGATCGCGCAGATGCCTGCTCACTACCTGACCTATCCCAATGGCAGTCAAATCCTCAAAGTTAATCGCAGCTCCCGGTTGCTCACGCCCACTGAAATTCTGGTCGATACTGCTTATCTTGCTAGCTTTGGGCAATTGCTCATCCCCAAAAATATCTGGTTAGCCCTACTGCGCTTTGAGGTTTGGGTTGAGCCTGCGTTGATCGCCGAGTGGATTCGACTGATGAAAGGATACGCATCGGGGCAGGGGCGAGCGCTCAACGAAGCAGAAATTGCAGCCGCCATGACCTGGTCAGACCCCAGCCGGGATGTCACAGTCGCACGGCAGCGGGCGATCGAGCTATTGGACTCCAAGGATTTGTTCTGTGTCTGGAGCGGCAAGCGGTTAAGCGATCGATCGCTAGACATGGATCATTGTTTCCCTTGGTCAGCGTGGGCCTGTGATGACCTGTGGAACTTGATGCCCTCTGATCGCAGGGTGAATCAACACCAAAAGCGAGATCGCCTGCCAGGTGCTGAAATTTTACGGGCTGCCCAGGAACGGGTTCAATTCTGGTGGGATGAGGCTTATCTTCAAGCTATGAATCCACTGATACCTGTACGTTTCACCCATGAAGCGCGTGCCAGCCTGCCGGGGCTATTTGACGCGGACCATTCATTCACCCTGGACGATCTCTTTACAGGCATGATGATGCAGCAGGTAAGACTGAAGCATGATCAGCAGGTGCCAGAATGGGCGGGTTAGACTGCTTTCTCTCAGGTATTTGTCCTCTTTGGGAACGATAGTGAATAGGATCATAGCTTTGCGTTCATGCTGGATTATTAGACGATGACAACCTTTGTTGCTCTGGATTTTGAAACGGCAGATAACGGCAGGGATAGTGCCTGTTCTGTCGGGTTAATCCGGGTGGAGAACGACCAGATTGTGCAACGGGTGCATCATCTGATTCGTCCACCTCGTTCAACCTTTCGGTTCACCTCCATTCATGGCATTGCGTGGTGTCATGTTGCGGATCAACCTTCCTTTGGTGAACTGTGGAATTCTATTCATCCAATTCTGCATGGTGCAGAATTTCTGGCAGCCCATAATGCCCCCTTTGATAAAGGTGTTTTGTACGCCTGCTGTGATGCTTATGGAATTTCTCGACCCCCGCAACCCTTCATCTGCACCGTTCAACTTGCTCGCAGAACCTGGGACATTCGCCCTACTAGACTGCCTAATGTTTGTGAGTATTTGAGAATTCAGTTGGATCACCATGAAGCTTTATCGGATGCAGAAGCTTGTGCCCGAATTGTAATTTCAGCATATCAACCACAGAGAGACGGACATTTGATAGAAGGTGCGTAACCAGAGGCGGTGGAATTGGGAGCACTGGTAGAAAAGCCTTTTTAGAATTAGATCAACTTGCTTTCTTCATAGATTTCATCCACTATCCAATCAAGTAGTGCTAGAAATTCCTCCAAGCATGGATTAACAGAATCAAGTTTAATCGCACGGCGATGGTCTGGTGATAGGGGAGCAGGATTCACCGTTTTCACACCCATTCGTTGAAGCCGAGCGATCGCCTGCTGATTCTTTGCTCTTTCCAGCAAATATCCCTGTGGCTTGTAATAAAACGGAATTTCTATATCCCATCCCTTCTTTGCCATGATAGAGATAAACCGCTTGCTGTCGGCTGAGGCATTGAAAATAGGAAATTTGTCTCCAGTCCAGTAAGTTGATGTTTGCTGCCTTTTTCCTGCCCAATCCATAATTTCTCGAGAAATAGCGATCGCTCCCGGTGTAAACCAGGGTTCTTGCTTCATGTGTTCAAAAAGTTCTTGCTCACTCCAGCTTGGCATAACTTCTCAACCACAAACTTGGTATCGCTTTCATTATTCCCGGATCAGCGGTTAAGCAAAGGTGTTGATTTGTTAGCAACTCAATTTTCTGATTCACCATCCAATATAGCGATAGGGTATCAATCAGTAGTGGAGTGTGAGCGGAATATGAGCGGATTGTTGATTCTCACAACTTCGGAATCTTATCGTGTTTTGGTGGTTGAGGCTCTTGAGCTACCTTGGAAGCCAGAATTTTTATTGCCTGAATTGGCGATCGTGTCCGTTCTCACCAAGAACTGACAAGAGCCGAACTTCTTGCAATTTTGCACAGACCTCAAAAATCGCCGTGTGGAAGACATTTTCATTGCCTATGTCAATGAACTCGAAGGTTTTCCAGAAGCGGTTGCACTCGTCTTCCCCAAAATATGCGTGCAGTTGTGTATCGTGTATCTGATTCGCAATTCTTTGCGCTACGTGCCTTGGGGAACTCAAGCTGAAGTCATTGCTGATCTTACACCGATTATCAAACCGTTACCGTGGAAGCAGCCGAAGCAGCACTCGAAAACTGTGCTAACAAGTGGGATCAACTTTAGCTCACCATTTCCCAAATCTTCTGATACTCTCTCAAGTAAGGCATGGGTGTATAGAAAGCTTTTCCTCAGATTTCCTTTAACTGTGAGCTTTGTCGCAAAATAATATGAGGGCTTTGATTTTCATATATCCTTGCTTCTCCAAATATTTGTATTTCTTTTCCTGTCAAATCTGTAACATTCGGGAAGTTGGAAACATAACTTGATGGGATGTAAGCGTAAAATTTAGCATCAACTCTTTCATCTCTTTCATCAAGGAATAGAGATATTGACCTGCTAGGTTGTACTTGGATAGACAAAACTTGTCCTTTAACAGCTACCCACTTACTTTCTTTTTCACACCGTGTATCTGTATATACTGCATTGGTGTATCTCAAGCGGTTAGAAGACTCGTTGGGTGTCAAACTTGGGCTATATCCATCTTTTGAAGCTGAGCAAGACATTCGCCCAAGCATGTAATTAGCTACTGCCCAAATAATGACTCCTCCAACAATTGCTCCTGTTGCCACGGTTGGCACTACAGCGACTGCTAGTAATAGGGCAATAGGCAACCAAATGACATTACCATTACAGTCTTCCACTTGAATTTCAGTTTCTCGAATAGACAGAACTCGTCTAGCTATTACTTCTGTGTTTCCCCAACTTTGAGTTTCAGCATATTCAAAACGCCAAAGGTTTTCCTCACGATCATCGTATGAATAAGTAAAACTAGTGAGCGCATGACGCAATGAACAGGAGCAACCATCAGAGCCTTGACCTTGTAAGGAACTTAAATCAACCTTGGAAGAAGTGGAATATTGATTAGCCTTTGCAATAAATGTATTAGAGAGGCGGTAAACGTTAACGTGTTGGTTCGATTTACATCGAGAACACTGATGGTTCAGATACTTCCAACTATCTTCATGGTGTCCAAGTTCACAATTTGTACAGCAATAAATTATCTCTCCTACGTGAAATGGCTCCTGACTAACGGGATCTTTGATGCCAGTTCCTACAAGCGTTCCTGGAAAACTTGTAGCATTTGAAGTTACTGTCACATTAACTTGACTGCTAATGCTGTTACTTCTTACGGTAATGGTGCAAGTTCCAGGAGTGGTTGCTTTGAAGTTACCGTTCCTATCGATTTGTCCAGTGGTTGCCTGCCATTCTACCAAACCAGGATTTGTAAAATTACCATATTGGTCTTGCCCAGTTACAGTAAACCGTTGAGTTTGCCCCTCCTGCATCTCCGTCCACAGGGGTTCAATCAATAAAGATGCTAATCGGCTAGGCTCTGTAATATTCACATATGCTTTTGCTTCAATGCCGTTAACTTCAGCAATAATAGTAGCCTGACCTATTACCTCTGCTAGAAACCTACCATGCTCATTAATTGAACCAATCGAAGCGCGCCAATTTACTATTCCAGTATCTATTCGTTGTTCATGCTGATCTTTTCCTTCAACTGCAAAACCTTGTATCTCACCAAGTACCAAATTCACTTCTGATGGTGAAATCCTTAAAGTATTGAGTTTTGGAGGCTCTATAACGGTTACAGTCGCTTTACCTTCAACACCGTTTGATTGAGCGGTAACCCAAAAATGTCCAGGTACATCTGCTGCGAAAAGTAAGGATTGAGTACTTGTCTCAATGCATTCGGTAGAAATAGCTCTAATTCTTTCGGAAGCGGTAAGTTCTTTCAACCACTTAACATGAGTGATTGCAATTGGCTGTTTGTACTGATCCTCTCCCTTTAGTTCCAGTAGCTGTGTTTCGCCTAATGCAAGCGTTGTATGTTGAGGCGAAATTAGTAATGAATTTAATCGAGCGGGTTCTTTTACTGTAATTTTTGTTGTTGTTGAAAAATTACCTAACGAAGCATTAATTTCAAACGATCCTGCTCTGGTTGCATTATAGGTTAGTTGAAAACCTTTCAACTGGTCGAGCTTTCCACCTGTCGTAGTCCAAACAAGTTGTTCAACGGACATTGTTCTGGCATTGCTATCTTTATCAATTGCTTGAACTGATAATTTTACACTTTCACCAATTTCGGCTGCCAGGGGTTCAGGAATTATCTTTAGATATCTAATATTACTATAGGGGTGCTGGAATTGCTTAAGTCCCTTAAAAGGAATTCTAGAAGTAGATTGATCAAAATTTTCAACTTCAATTTCATTTTCCAACAACTGAACTATCTTTCTAGCCAAATATTCTTTGCCTCCCCAAAACTGTTCCTCTTCATACAAGAAGCAAAATTTTCCTTCAGTAGGCAAGGTGATATTAACCCACCTCTTAATTTCATCTCTATTGGAATTAGATTCAGGAGCAAGTAATCCTACGATGAGAAATACAACAACAATACATACCAGTATAGAAATTACTAAAAACATCATTGACATTCAACCTTTTGTCCAAGTGCTAAATATAGTTGGTTTAACTTTTTTTGCTTTTAGTCCCTGGAAATATCCAATTTCTTTTTTTACTGGATCGTAAACAATAGATAAATTCCAAGAATGAGGAAAAAATGCTTGATGAGTTCGCATATCTACAGACGACATAAATACACCTAAATCTGGGTGGGAGTGATACCAACCAACGATTTGACTACCAGGAGCAAGCTCTTTAGCATAAGCCATAATTCCCTGCCAGGAATTAGCTGTAAATTTAAGATATGTGCTAGAAGCAATAGTTGCTGGTGCGGCGATTGCTTCTATGATTTCTACATAAGCACCCAATTTGGAATCAATATAAGCATTGCCAAAGAGAATTCCACCTTGTTCTACTTTCAAATCGCTTTCGAGATGACACCTTAAGGAAGCAATGGCTATCTCAGCGATGTAAGCAGAACAAAAATGAGGTGGGAGAGAATGTTTCTGAGTGAATATTACGAACTCTTCCTTAATGGGTCTATAAACATCATCACAGTCTTCCCAAACAATTCCATTACTCGAAGTTTCATTTCCGTTCTTCGAGGGCAGAATCTTCATTTTCTCCCTTGAGGAATCAGATTTGCAAGGATAGAATATCCTCTTCAAGACAGAATAGCGTGAATCCTTGCCTTCTTCGTTTGAGCTTTTAGAGTTAGGCAAGCAGCTCAGATTTAATGCTTCCTTTGTAAGGAGCGAATAGATGATGACATAACACCTTCTCAGAACTTTCAGTAGCTTATGGTAAATCATTCCAAATAATTCTTTCCGAGTTGCTAATAGAATCTTTAAAGTTCTCGATACCAACTGGAAATCGCGAAAGATTATCTTCAGCCCAAGCCTTAGCTACGGAATTGGCTGGGCTATTTAAGTTTAGAATATCCTTTGAATATTGAATAAGCTTGCTAATCCTCAGAACTAATTCTGCCAGTGTTTCTGAAACTGTCCAATAGGAACCGAAACAAATTGTTCGATTTCTCCAGACATTAGGATGAAAAATTGGTGTTAGGAACTCAGCTTTTGGGATACTACGGGGATACTCACTTTCTAGATAGATTTTGACCTGATGCTCATAGCGAAATAAAGGGTTACCATTTTGTAGCCGTTCAATTCCTTTACAACGGTATTGGATAACATAGCAATAAGGTGGGTTCCCTTCTGTTGAAATAATTGTAAGCTTGCCATCTGACTGGGAGACTAATTCAGCAAGCTCCTTGAAATCATTAGCGAGACGTTTTGTACGAATGTTCATTTCAACCAGCCTCTGGAATTGGATAAATATCAAGAATATCGTTTTCCTCAAGACTTAGTTCCATAACAATAATGGAAGGATCTAGCTGTTGACCAGTACGATCTAGCCGTACAGCATAATTAACATCCAGTGGAAGATTCCAGCGTTTTTGAATCTCCTGAATTAATTGCTCAATCTTTAAGCTCACTGGTAGTTGAACCCGAGCTTTTTGAGTTTGATTAAAGTAGCGAACAGTAACAGGCAGTGAGCTATGCATAGGGTCTCCTGAGACTAGTAAAACTCGATCGCAAATGATCTACCGTCAGATTCACCAAACAAAATTTCGTTGCCAGGTAAACACAGGTTCACAAGATTAATATCTGGGTGTTGGCTGATAGAAAAGCTTCGTATAACCTCAAAATCTCTTTCTTTTCCACATTTAGGACAAACTAAAGCAGATTCTGCAAGTTGTCGTAGCGGATAGTTGATTTGCTCAAAGTGATTACAATTGGAGTCCAGACACTGCATTACTGTAACCACTTCGTTACGCAAGGATATGACGGGGTTTTGAAAGCCAAGTTGCTGTAGATTTTGACAAATAGCTTGAGCAGATAATTCGCTTTTGAATGGTAAACGAATAATGGAATCTACGGAAAAGTTGTGAGTAGTACAGCTTTCCTGATGCTGAATCTTCGCTTTAAAGCTTGCCCAAGGATTCAAACTCAAAAACACCTTTTCTCCTGAATTAAGAAAGCTTGTTTTATTGTGCAGATACACAAGAGCTTGATGAACTTGCATAGCTGCAATAATAGAAGCAATGGGTGCCGTCGTTGGCATCATCTTTTCTGGAACATCTCGTTTCATGCCGTGGCAAGAGTATCTCTGATTACGTCGTTCCCACGTCTGACTAGAAAGACTGCACTCAAAACAAGCTGATTCACTCCGGGGATCAAAAAAGCTAACTTCTCCTTCTGTTACACCAATTCCACCATTAATCCACGGAATTCCAGCCCGATAAGCAAGCTGATTAATCGCCCAACGTGCATTTACACTGTCCAGGCATCCAATAATCACATCATGGGAACGAACATTTCCTATGCCTAAATCAAATTGCAAGTCGCCCTGAATTGTATGAATTGATAGTTCTGGATTAATCTCAATTCCTCGTTGACGAGCAGCTTCAACCTTAGCTAATCCAATATCAGACTCTCTAAACAGTACCGAACGGGTCAGGTTCGTGACCGAAACTGTATCAAAGTCGATAAGCGTCACATGTCCAATACCCAGTAGGGCCAAGTTTTTTAGGACTTCATTGCCTAGTGCCCCCACCCCAGCAACCAAAACTCTCGCGTTTTTAAGCTTTGTTTGATCCCACCAGTCAATCAAGTGATGACGACTGTAGCGCTCCTCTGTCAGATTTGTAATTGTAAAAGATTCCATAGTCTTGCAGGAGAATCTGAGATTAGGATTCCCATCCAGAATGGTGTATCCTCACGTTCAAAAACTTTTCCCAATCAAAAGAACTATATTACAAACAAGAAATCCTTAAAACTTCTTCTACGCAAAGCTTTTAGCAACGTTAAAGTTGATATGTATAGGTCAATTGCTCCTGTAGTAGTAAAGGAGCCAAACTGCTTCCCGAGAGACTGTGAATTATTAGGGTTGTCAGGAAATAAAAGGTAGGCAGGCGCTATTTGTTATCGAGTTGCATCACACGGGCTCTCCCTACTCGCTAGGGAAACAACTGAATGGGAACTGGACAAACCCTAAGGACAGTAAAGGGGCAATGTACAGTAGGTAGTGCTCAATTCCTTTCTTGCATCTCAAGTGCTTGCTCCTCCAAATCGAGGAGGTGAATGGGACGAAGATCAGGAATTCGATAATGCAAATAATCCTCAGTCTGGAAACTGGATTGGCGCTCTTTCACAATCAATGAGGGCAAGATACTGAGGTCTCCCAAGGCTACGACTGCCTGGTTTGCCATCTTAACAGTCTGGAGAACAGATCGATGTTGCCTTAATTTATCAATCAAATCGGGATAGCACACAAATTCGTAGATCACAGGTTCGATGACAAAAACTGGAATGAGAGCAGGTTTACTTTCAGGATCACTGCTGCCACAGGAACTCTCATAAATTCGCCAGCAGTCCCTGAGACTTTTACCCTTGCGACTCAAAGACTTCTGGTAGGAATTGAGAATGATTCGGTCATGGTCATTGACATTCACTGCAATCACAATGCAGGTATGCTCACTGAGCAGGTCATCCTCCTCCTCAACTTCCGTGTAATAGCCCAACATCACAGACCTCACATCTGGGAATAGTGTTGTGTTCCCGTTAATGACCTTCAACAGGCGACTAATTTCTCCATTTGGTTGGAGTGCTGCTCGCGCATAAGTTTTCACTCGACTATAGTTGAGACAAGGCTTGAGCAAGTCAATATAAAACTGCTCTTTCTGGTTAAGTTCATCAACCGAAAAAAATCTCCAGTGAATTCGATATAACCGTTTAGAGTTGCTACGGTTTAATTGTTGATATCTATGATGTCCTTTGCCATTCCAACGTGTATAGAGGTTGACTGACTGCCCTACATACCAAACTTGGTCTTCTGCATCCACCACAACATAGATGCCGGGATAATGAGGCAATTGATCCCGGTGCTTCAAAGGAAGACAAGACCATGATTTCCATTCCATCGTTGCTATTAGTGCCTGAGGTTATGTTAAATGGCAGGTCTCCAGTGTGTTGCGACACCGTGGGACTCACATCAGCTTCTGGTAACTTGTGTTTTAAAGTACCCTGAAACTTCAGGGTTCTATAGTTCAGTAGAGCGACCGCATTCCTTTTCCCTAGAAGTTAGAGAATATAAAATCTTGAATGTGACTTCAATTTCTCGTCATAGACAGTTATTCCTTTGCTCTACACCGTTATCTGAAATTGAGGGCAGCAAACACGATGGAGAAGGCGACGTTTGGAGCTGGATGTTTTTGGGGTGTTGAAGCTGCCTTTAGGAAAGTAAGGGGTGTTATATCCACCTCAGTAGGCTACATGGGTGGTCATTTTGAAAACCCCAGCTACCTGGATGTGTTGTCTCGAATTACGGGTCATGCTGAGGTTTGCCAGGTAGAATATGACCCATCTATTGCCCGCTATGAGCAATTACTCGATACGTTCTGGCACATTCACGACCCGACCAGCCTCAATCGCCAGGGAGCAGACCGGGGAGAACAATATCGCTCCGTTATCTTCTACCACTCCTTGGAACAATTAGAGATTGCCCAACGCTCAAAAAAGCAGCTAGAACATTCTGGCAAGTACGATAAACCTATCGTGACTCAGATCCAACCTGCATCACCTTATTGGCTGGCAACCGAGGAACACCAACAATATTTAGAGAAGAAACGGCGACGGTAAGCTTGAATTGTCAGTAGTCGCTGGAGTTAAAACCGCGCCAGATTACGAGACTCTGCCACCTGCTCAATTAAGTCTATGACCACTCGTGTAATCAAAAGAGACAGCACAATCTTAGGACGAGGGCTAAGCTTTTGGCATCTGGAGGAATTCCTAATTGCACTCCTGATAGGCTGCCAAGAATGACCAAACTTGGCAGAATGCTGGTTCTCCTCCTCAGCAGAGCAAGGTTTTGGAGCATACTACATGTGTTGCTCAACGTCCGTTTTCGGCAATCTTAATTCTGCGTTGAGTTAGATTAACTCACCCTTGTTCTTACCTGCGACGACGGGGAGTAGATCTAGTCCTTCCCCCGCCCGAAGATCCTCCGACTCGTTCGCTAGCAGCTCTGCCGCCGCATCTTCTACCACTAGCATCGGTTTGCGAAGCATATTGACAGCGCCCCGAAGTCCTCGTTGGGTAGGTTGAACCCCCTGGATAACCAGAGGAGTTAGAGTTAGCAAATGTTGTCTCAGGTTGATTCTCTGCTTGTACAAAATCGCTTCGTACCCAACCTACGGCACCAGACACAGAGAACCTAACCTTATACCAGGTATAGTCTCCCCCGTCCTGTGCTTGGTCTGTTACCGTGACGCGATCGCCGACAAGACCATAACCCCGTGCAGTGGATTGAGTGCTCGGTGCTCGACGTAGGTTAATGCGGGCATCAGGCTCTTCGGCAACTAAGATGCCAGCCCACGCTTGGTAAAACTGCGTGGATTGAGTTGATGAATTAGAAGCTGAGATATGGGGATTAGAGGGTTGTCCAACAGCTCCCTTGACCGTGTCAGCAAACCTTTTTGCTTCTTCATAATCTGTGAAGCTAGCAAGTTGAACTGTATTGACGCCTGTGTCACTCCTTACCTTACTGATTGCATCGCGACATAAGGTTTGTCGAATTTCCTGGAGGTCTCCACCATCGAGGAAAACAGGATACCAGGTTGCGTTTGTTGAAGCTTGAGAGTTATCGCCACAAGTGGCTTGAGGAAAACTGAATTCACTAGATGCCACAGGAACAGAACTGACAGGTGCTCCAGTGGTAGTCACACCCGGTTGGGATGTGGCAACAGGAGAGAGCGCTGATGTTGGTTGAGAGGGAGCAGATTGTGGCAATCCCGTAGCGGCTAACTCAGTCACCTTAGATGACCCAGTAGAGCAGCTTGTTGTGAGTGCTAATGCACTGATGATCAACCCAAGGGGCAGGAACTGCCGCATACCGAAATTCCAAATTCTTCACTGACTTTAAGCTGCCCAGTTTGGGGTCTAGCTGCCACAAGTATTCAGGCGAAGATCTCAGGGTGGTGACACAAGACAACTGGGAAAAAAAAGCCGGAAGTGGGGAGGAAAGAGTTAGAGGAATGGGGAATCCTAGACTCAACGGTTGCGATCGCCTGACAGAAAGAGCTAGAGCAACAGAGGTTTAACCCACTCCCTCCAACTAGGGATAGGAATTGTCGTTTAATCCTTTTGATTCCCCAACTCCTGGGTTTAGGCTTCACAGCCAATGCCGTCCTTATCCCTGTCGAAACCATGAGGGTCAGGTTGCAACACTCTGAAGTTAGTGGCACTGACATCAGCGCAATCGAGATCGGGTGGGGCAGGAGCAATGCAGAGGTCTGGATAACTCGGATCACAGTTTTGCTGTGCCTTGCTAGGTTGAGCGAACAGCAGTACTAGACTAACGGTGAGTGCGAGTAGCGCATACAAAAAACTCTTCATCTCTTTCTAAACCCTAACTTTCAGGGTTTAGCGTGCCCAGAACTGGAAAGCTCTAAACAACATTGGGGAACGTGGTGGTGATGCAACCCCATATGGGAGAGCTAGTCGGAGGCGGGAGGCAATTACCCTAAAAGGGAAACTACTTCGCATCGCCCGCTTCGCGCTTCGTCTTAAACCTTGGTATGAGATAAGGAGCAGGATGGAGGAAACAAAACTGGGCATTCTAGAGCGGTACTGTCCCCCTGTTTTGCTATGCACGGCATCCTACGCAGAATCCAGTCCAGCTTGTCAGCACTACTGCCCAAAAGTGGTTCTGATCGTCCAACAATCAGCAGCTATGGACAGGAGGAAAGCAACCTTGATCCAGAGGAGATGCAGTCCGTCATGGAATGGCTATTTTTGAGTTTAATGAATGCTGGGTATTTTGGTCGTTCGCACCTGTTCTGGTTGCAGCCCGAAGGAAGCGTAGAGTTAAAGCGACAATTGCAGCAGTTGCATCGGCAGGGAGAACCTGTTTTAGCCTATCGGTGTGGCGCTCGCACTTCACCGCCGCCAGCAGGGTTCTACTGGCGGTTGATGTCGGAGCATCCTTCAATGAGGATTTACCAACTTGAAGTGAAGCAGGATGACTAGCCCATCCTATCTGAGCCATCAAGTCAGTGAGTTCTGCAAGCTCCTGAAGAGAAGCGATCGCTACGTCAAACTGTTGCCAAAGCAGGCGTAGTGCGAAGAATCAAAGCCATGCTGGATAAGCGGCAGTACAGAGTTCGTCGCAAACGAGGGTTTAGAGGATATCCGTCTCCCGTTGGTCTGACTTCGGCACTGCGGTTGCACCATGCTCGGTAATCAGGTAGTCGGTATCTGCCGTATCGAGCATGATCCTCACCGATCCAGCCTCAGCGCCATCTACTGGCTCTGATTCACCATCAGAACTATTGCCCCGCTCAAGGGCAGCGATCGCTTCCGGGTCGCCCTGCTGTGCTAATACAGTAAGCAGGTTAATGACAGTCTGATTAACAGATTTGGATACTGGTTCTGACATGATTCAACCTTCGTGCAGTAATTGACCCAAGATTCTACTGCATCGCTGCATGATTGCCCATACTTTTCAACTCACAGGCGATCGCCCAAGGGTTGAACGTTTTGAGTAGACTCGCCTATGTCACAAACTTGGCGCTAGAAACCTGGCTAAAGCGGCTTTAAGACGTAGAAAGTTTTAGTGTCCTCATCGATAAAAGCTTGAGTTAACCCATGACTTGGAGGGCAACTGGGTGCCTCTGATTGAACAGAGTGTCGATGCTACTCATTCCTGCCAGTCTTCCTGGACAACTTGAACTTAACTTTAGACACTCCTACCCGTCGTTGCATTTTTAAGCTTTGTGTAACCTGAAGAATTACTCCTCTGATGATGTCCTACGCCGATGACGGGTTAGGTCGCTACATCCACACTGACGGCGGTCGCTACCGAATCTCCACTTAACCAAACGTTACCTCTATGGCTCAAGATTGAGCAACCCAGACTGAGGAGGAGCTAGAGAAGACTTGGGAGGGGAGGGTTGCGTTTGCACAGCAGTGGAAAAAAAGGCAAGTATCTCATTCTCACTGAAAGCAGCCCACATCAACGCAAGATCAAGCTTCTGTAGGATCAACTGTCCCAGAAATCATTAGAAATGGCTTAATCTAATTAATTGATCAGGCATACATTAGAGCGATCGCTAAAACAACTGACCTGAAGGCTTCAGCCTCAGCAACCATTCTCTTCGCTGCAACTTACAGAATGAGCTATTTGTCCAAGTCCTAACTGTTATTCAACTTTAAACGGATAAAGTTGAGCTTAGCTTAAAAGTGAGCGATCGCCTCTTGTTTCGTCTTGGCTAAACCGACTGAGCGCTCACCAACTCAACCTACAATTCAAACCTACCTACAGTTCAAAAGTGGCTTACGCTCTCCAAAAATACACACCAGAAGTAGTCTAAGTAGCTAGAGCACTGCTGTCTAGCACCCACAAGTTACCTAATAGCTAGTACCTATTATCAAAACTGCTTACAAGATCAAAGCTTTTTCAACTCTCCCCAAATCAACGAAGACTACGAAACGCGCAGTTGCAAGAAGGCTACTCGATGTTGTTGGGGCTGGAGTGAAGGAGAAGCAACGGTTTGAGCCGAATTAAAAAGCAAAACAGTAGACTGCTTGCTAACTAACCGCCGTGTTTTTGCCATCCTTACATCTAATCCATTAAAAAGCTTTTTCTTGAGCTATTTTCCTTGCAAAAATGAAGACTCTCTATCATTCTTTGCTCTCGAAGTAACTTTATAAGAGTAAATTTGAATTAGCTTGCTGCAAATTCAAATAAAGATTATCAATCATGATTGATGAGAGCCAGAATTAATCAAAAGTTTTCCTACTTAATAGTCGTTCTGATATTACTATGCTTATTTAAAATATGGAGTGCTAACTTCGACCAACCAACCTGCATTACAACATTTTAATCCTTGCATAGAGAAAACTTCTTGAAATTTGTTAGGCGCACCATTTCCTACTCCTAATTTTATAGTCCTTAAGCTTCGCAGCTGCTGTAGAAGCTTTGCTGTGCAAAGATTTTCCGCTTATATCTTATTAAAGAGTTATTTATTTAAGTATTAGCTATAGCTGTTAATACTAAAAAAATTCTCATTTTAATTTTCAATTTTTGCTTGCTTTTGCATAATATCTTTTCGAAAAAAACGCGCAACAAAATACTAGAAAGAGGTCAAAATATTGGGTTGACTGGCTAAACTAGTTGATCTATTGTTTGATCGTACTTAAGCTTTGATTGCTTCACCAGCTAGAGGTTAAAACTGTTCAAAACAACGTATCTAGTGCTGATCGCCGTAAGAATTGCGGCTCTAAAAAGGAGAAGCGCTTCGAAGCGCGGTTCAATTTCTTGATGCAATCAAAAAGATGGACTTTGAAGGCTTCTAAGCCTTTAAACCAGGACGTTCCTACAAATTCACAAGGAGAAAATTATGACCACTGGCAAACACAGTCTTGTTGATGCGCTTGTTCTCCGGGGTAAATCTATTTCTACAAATGGGGCTCTAGAACAGAAATTTGTTTGCACTGCTCTTAAGCTGTATGTTTTAGAGTTCTTAGGATTCAATACTAAGGGCATGAACCGTAGAGAATTCGGGGTGTTCTGCGAAAAGTTACTACTTACTCACCTAGCAAAGGAATTAGTGAAATACCGCGAAAAGGGACAACAAAGTCAACCGCTCGCTTCAGAAGGCAAAACGCTACCTCTTTTGCCATTGTCTGAAAACAGGCTAGTGAGTTTGATATTGGTAATCTTCGATCACCAGTTTGATGCAGCAGTTGCCATTCGCGCGACTAGTAAGGAGACAAAACGTAATTATCGCGCGGCTTTGAACCAATTTTTGAAATGGTTGGATGAACAGGTTTTTTGGCAAGTACTTGATCCAGGTCAGCTTCCAGAAATACTCCCTCCTTCAGTTACGTCAGATAAACGCCCACCTTCGAGGCAGCGGTTTTGCAATTACGCGTTGCAGAAGGACGAGTTGCCAGAGCATTTGCAGAAGAAATTTAACCAGTTCAGGGAGTTTTGGACTACAGGAGGAGAAGCAGCCTATTTGGAGCTACGTAAAACTCGACGTACTGCTGGGGAAAGAAATGTCCGCCGCCCCAATGTTCAAAAGAAGTCTGAATCAATCTTTGACAACTATAGCGAAAGAATTATTCGCCTGTTTCTAGGATGGTGTGTTCTCCAGGGAAAGTCATTGGAAGAGCTTAACTTGGAGCTTTTGACCGATCTTATGCTTGTAGAGGATTATAATTTCTGGCTGGTAAAAGAACGCCAGCGTACCCACAAGCAAGGAATGCATTTGATAGAGATATCCATTGCCCTGCTAAAGTGGTTTAATTTCGACAAAGTAAAGCGACAAAATTGGACTGATATTGAGCTTATTGTTGATTTTCGTGCCCTCCAAAGTGAATTTAAGCAGAAATATAAGCAAGAGAAGAAGAAGCTCAATAAACAGAAGTGGAAAACGAAAAACTTAAGTCACGAGCAATTACAGCAAATCTGCCTTCAGCTAAAGAAAACTTTAGCTCCCTTTAATGGTGTACCTGCTAAGGGTTCAGGTAAACGAGTCAAGGGAGCAAGACGCTCACCTTCAGCCATCCTCTGGTCTTGGCAGGTATATTTGCTAGTTAAAATACTTACTTATCTTCCCGTGCGGAAGCATGAGATCCCTCAGTTTGAAACAAGCATAACTCTGTATCGTGAAATTGATAAACAAGGGAGTCCGATCTACAGAGCTCGTGAAATTCATCACAAACAGGAGTATATAACAGGAGAAACACGAGACTACGTGCTACCTAGCATCCTGACCCCGGATCTAGATGCATGGATTCAACTTCAGCGCCCACAGATCCAGCAAGCAACACAAACGCTAGAGAGCTGGCTGGCATTCACGGGACACAAACTTGAGGACTTGGAGAAATTGCAGCAGCGCCTTGAAACAGCTAGGCAAGATAAAAATGGAGATAAAGCAGAATACATCAAGAATCTGGAAATTTGTTTACGACGCCTTCAACGTCGAGTTGACGCTTGGCAATCTGCTAAAACTAACATTGAAGGCAACAAACACTTGTTTCTTATGTTTTCAAACAGTAATCCAGAGAGCTTTGGTAAACCTCTCCCTTCATCATCCATTTACGGAATAGTTATTAGTGCTACTTCTAAAGCTTCTAAGCAGCTCTTCGGTCAATCATATCATGTTAATCCTCATGCCTTTCGTCACATTGCTGCAGGGCGCATTCGGGAGGTCGGGGGTGATGCAGAGGCACTAAGTGCAATCATGAACCACAGCAAAGAAATGGGAGATATGTATGCCGCCCAAATCGAGGACGGGTCTGATCGTAGTAAAAACATAGATGATTGGTGGGAGCCCAAACTTGAATAGAATTTGTGCCAATTTCATCTAAAGCTGGTTAAACGCGACGAGGCAGGTCTAGATGCTAGACCTGCCTCGTCGCGTTTAACCAGCTTTGCATTCTGCTAATGGTTCCTCACCTAAACTTGCAAGTGAGTTTTAACCAGTAAAACACTGTCGGAATTAGTTAGTACAATTAGTTAGTACGAATTTTCATCATTTACAATCATTTGGATTTGAACCAAATGATTCAACAATCCATTTTGAGAATCGCTGTAAGCTATACCCCATCTTATGCTTACCATTTTCTGCAAATAACGCTTCGTACTTTTGTCAGTACGAACTCGTACTGAACGATTAAGTTCCCTAAAACTAGCCTTAATAGGTTAAATCAGTCGAAGTTAACAGGGTGGAAGCGCCGCGTTATTGAACGGTACTCCCAAGCTATTTTATTAGGGTCGAGAAATTGACTCCACTGCCGAAAGTCCGGCTTGGAACGTCTTCGGCTAACGGTAGATGAACTAGAATTCAACCGATTGGCGAGAGCGCTACCTGTTAACCCTCGTTTACTTATTTCAGGTGGCGGCTTATTGCAGGAAAATTGCGATGTTTCCTGTGTTTCTGAATGTGATTCTGAAACTGACAGTGATTTGAGATCTGCTTCAGGGTTTGGTTGCTGCCGTTCTTGTATCGTTAAGGCGTGAGATTCATTTACAGGATCAATCCGCAAAGCTGCGATAGCGGTAAGAACATCTTGGCAGCTCCCACTCAACTGATTGAGTTGCTCAATCCAGGACTCTTCGTGCGCTAACAAAGTAGTTAAGCGGTTCCTTACAGGAGCATTTAAGCTAAAATACCTCTTTAGAATTACTTCAACGGCTTGGGAAAGTGATCTAACCTCCTGTTGCTCCTTAAACTCAACCAACTGTTGATAAACATGTGAGCTCAAATAGGTCATCACCGCAGGTTTATCGGTAGCCATTGAGTTAGCTAGTCATCAAGTGAGTGCTAGAGGAAGGGAGAGAATCAGAATAGTTGCTATGGATTTGCTCCAGGATGGGTATACAACTGGTTTGCCAGATCCACCAACCCCTCTCCTGCCAGTTCCATCAGTCGTTCAGGTAAGTTCTCGGTTGCAACAAAGATGCTGCCGTCATCATCCACCACAAACTCTAGAGACTCCGCCGTCATTAGAAAAGGAAACCACTCTCCCTTCACCCGATAAGGAGGTTGAACTTGCTCAACATCGACAACACACACCTCCATGAGAGGAAAAGCAAACAACCCTTCGATCGCCCCTCGCAGCCCCACCTCTGTCACTTCAAACGGCACTTGAGATTGGCTGATCAACCTCCTTCGCTCCCCCAGTCGCTGCATCTCCCTCGACTGGTTCAACCGCTCCCCCAACTCGGCGATTTCTCTGGCAGGAAACTTTAATGTCCTTCGCACAGTGGCTAAGTAGGAATCGAAGTTGAACTGCACACTATCCTCCTGCAATCTCCCCTGCACCTGCTTTTGGACAATGGCGATCGCCGCTTCTAATAAGTTCGCTGTCTGGTCGCCTTCACTCTCCCTCGACAGGCTTCGCATCTGCTCGCGCACTAACTCGACTAGGCTCAACTCCAGCCCGCTACTGTGCTGCTCGACCTCTCGCTGCATCAGGCAACGGGCGATCGCCACGACGTTTTGCAAGACGAACTCTTCCTGAGACAACACCTTCAATCTCATACGCCCACCTCTG
>JACJOC010000103.1 GCA_014695345.1 Cyanobacteria bacterium FACHB-471 | reverse complement strand
CGCTAGATGAGTCAGCGTAAAGTTGGTTTGGCTACTCAACAAATATTGGCAGTAGTCCAGCTTAGTAAATGTCATCGCAATCGCTGTTTGATGCACTCATACTGGAACTGTAGTGAGCATAGCTCAACTTAACCACCCCCTATCCCTAGTGCCGCTGCGTAAGTCCTGCAGTAGACAAATGATGCAAGGCCTAGCGCAGTTGCAATCTCTACCGCAATTTCCATGCGCTATATGTTTAAGTTGAGTTTACTGAGCAGCCAGCCGCAATCGGTCAACTCATCAGGTAATGGACTACTTGCCACTCCAGTGAATGACTCGTTTTTCGACCAGTAAGAACAGCACGTTTAGAAAGTACCTCAACAATCCAGTCACCAAAATGGAAGCGTACATGTCCTGCACGTTCAGAACTTGCTGAGCATCAATAATCCGCTTGCCTAACCCTTGTTCCGTTCCAATAAACATCTCTGCAACAATGACGATCACCAGGGAAATGCTAATGCCACTGCGTAAACCAATAAAGGTCTGAGGCAAACTTTCCATCAGCAGGACATCTGTAAACACTCGCCAGCGGTTGGCATCCATCACCTTGGCGGCTAAAATGCGGGACTGCTTGGCATTAATGACTCCATAGGCGCTGTTAAACACAATCAGCAACAGGGCGCCGAACGCCGCAATCACGACTTTAGAGAAATCACTCACTCCAAAAAACAAAATGAACATGGGAATCAGTGCGCTAGCAGGCATGGAGCGAAAAAAGTCAATCAAAAACTCGACGCTGCGATAGAGTTTTTCAGAACTCCCTAATGCCACTCCTAGCGGGACGCCGACTAGCGCAGCCAGGAGAAAAGCGCTAAAGGTTCTCAGTACGGTTGCGCCAAAGTCGATCGCCATGTTGCCTGTAAACATTGCCTGGAATAAGGTGGCGATCGTTGTCCAGGGTGTTGGTAAAAGTACCGGATTAACCCATCCAGAAACAGAAATCAGCCACCAGATGATAAAGAGTGCCAGCACTCCCACTAAGGGAAGTAGTTGATCGATGTGGCGAAATCGCGAAACGGATTGAACACGACGCTTGGAGGCGTGAGCTGTAATCATTTCCGCATCTCCTGACGAAAAATTTCTAAACAGTAACGACTGACTTCGATAAATTCGGCAGAAGAAAGGGTTTCAAAGGTGCGAGGACGGGGAGCGGTAAACAATACCATCTCTACCAGACGGGTTGGACGCTTACTTAACAGCAGGATGGTGTCTGCCAAAAACACTGCTTCTTCCAGGTTGTGTACCACCATAAACATAGGAATTTTGGTGGTCATGAAAATTTCCTGGAGCTTATCGCGCACAAACAGTGTGGTTTCAAAATCCAGTGCTGAAAAAGGTTCATCTAGAAACAACACTTCTGGATCAGCAACTAATGCTCGCATGATTGAAATAAGCTGTTGCTGTCCACCTGAAAAGCTGTAGGGATAGCGCTTTAGATCGAGTTGGATGTTGAAAGTGCTAATTAATCGCTCGACGCGATCGCGGCACTCTTTGTCTGACACCCCTTTTACCCGTAAGGGATAAGCAATATTCTCGTAAGCACTTAGCCAGGGCAGCATTGCATCTCGATAGTTTTGAAACACATAACCAATCCGTGCCCGCCGAATCGGTTTACCATGAATGCGGATTTCGCCTCCATTAAAGGGAATCAGTCCGCTGATCATGTTAATCAGCGTTGATTTGCCGCAACCGTTGGGTCCAAACACAGATACCAACTGGTTATTCGTTAAGTCCAGGTTGAAATCATCGTACAGGATGGAATCGCCGAACGATTTACACAATCCCTGCACTGAGACAAAGTGTTCATGGGGAGCAATGCGCTGCTCAGTTATGGAATCTAACGTCATAAACGTCTCCTAAGTCTAAATCCCTTCAAACGCTGAATCAAATAGGTTTGTACAACAACGCGACACATCAACCGCACGCGAAAAGACTGTTTTTTCGGTCATAAAATCAAAGAATTTTTGGAAATATGCCACATCTTCTGGAGTGAATTCGTCATACAGGGTGTAGCCCACAAGTGGTACTTTCTCCACCAGATCTCCTTCAATTGCGGTATATCCCACCAAGTACTGACGGGCTTCGTCAGGGTTATCTCGAATGTCTTGAATTGCCCGACGATATGCCTCAGCATAGGTTTGAGTTGCTTCTGGAAACTGTTCTATGAACTTGCTGCTGAGGGCAGCCGATCCACCAAACCAGGGAGCCATTGAATCACCCAGAATGTATTTGGAGACAACGCCATTCTCCAGAATGCGAGTGATTCCTTTCATTTCACCCACGGTTCCGGTTGGCTAATCACCTATCCTGAATTAAGGATTGGGCTAATCACTATGAAAACAATCGCTTACTCTTATACCGATCCTTTATTAGAATCTGCACCAGATGCGACCATTTGGGGATGGGAAGTCGATCGGATTTATCAAGACCTGGGCGATCGCCAGCAGCTTCAACAGTTACTTCAAGATTGTCAGTCAGAGTCAAACGATTCCTCAGAAACCTATTTATTAGTGCGTCGGTTAGAAGAATTAGGAGACTCTGTGCAGGCAGTAGGCGATTGCCTGACAGAACTTGAAACTTTAGGTGTTCACCTAATTGCAACGGAGGAAAAAGTTGGCGCAGACAATCAGCCGCTTACCCGTTCAGATTTGCTGAAACTGCTGCGCTCAATTCAGGATAGCCAGCGCAGTCGCTACATTCGCAAAGGTCACGCTCGAAATCGGATCAAGGCTCTGCCACCTCCGGGCAAAGTACCTTACGGCTATCGTCGCGGCAAGGATCGCTATATCGTTGATCGCAGCACTGCACCCATTGTCAAAGAGTTTTTTGATAACTTCTTGCTCTATGGTTCGCTTAGAGGAAGTGTTCGACATTTAGAAAAAAAATACGGCAAAAAAATCTCGGTTTCTACAGGAAAACGTTGGCTTACTAGTTCGGTCTATCGTGGTGATTTGCTCTATCAGAACGGAGAGGTCGTCTCAGATACCCATGCGGCGATCGTGTCGCGAGAAGAGGCAGCTCAGGTCAATCGCCTGCTGCGTCGTAATCGTCGTTTGTCTCCCCGTTCTGCTAGTGCGCCGCGATCGCTGGCAGGGCTGGTGTTTTGTGCAGCTTGCAACTCCGCGATGACGGTCACTCGGGTCACAGCGGTACGTAAATCGCAGGAATATCTCTATCTGCGACCGATTGCCTGCCCAAAGCGTCCTAAATGTCGCGCTTTACCCTACCAACAAGTGTTAGAGCAAACGATTCAGCGAATTTGCGAAGATTTACCTCGTGCAGTTAGCGGAGCAGAAATGCCAGACTTGGAGCGAATCAAGCAAGGCGTTTCAGCTCAAATTGCTGCAAAGCAGGCTGTCCTGGAACAGTTACAACCCTTGGTAACAAGCGGTGTTTTAGACGTAGAAACGGCTGATTTGAGAGCCTACAAAATCCGTACAGAAATCTCAGCTCTGCAAGCTCAGCTAGCTCAATTTCCCCCTGTTAACTTGCGGGCGATCGCTCAAGCCGTCTCCATTCCCCAGTTCTGGCTAGACCTATCAGAAGCAGAACGACGGTTCTATTTTCGAGAATTCATTCGCCAAATTCAGATTTCCCGCCAAGAACAAAACTGGCAAATTCAGCTTGTTTTTATCTTTTAGCCTTTACGTCTACATCCACTCAATCCTCAACAGGAGCATCGCTGCTGGTAGGGTTAGCATCATTGCGCCTGCCCGAATTTCGCACTCGCATGACCTTACTCAACAGGTCATACCAAAAAGACGCGCCCATTGACAGTGCAATTCCAGAGACCAACCAGCCAAGAATGCGTCTAAGATATGGCACTCGGAAGAATGGAATGAGCGAATACTGTCCTTCTAAATTCTGAGCGTATAGATTTTCTTGATTCCAACCAATCGGCAAAGATAATCCTTGTAGCGCCCCATCCACTGCATCTCTGATGTTGCGTAAGCGAACAGCTTCAGCCGAATTAGCATTAGCAGCTTGACCTGCTTCTGGTTCAGCCGGTAGAGAAAAATCGGGCGGCAGCGGCTCAAATGTTTCCGGTTCAGAATTCTGAAATTCGCTCGCAGAATCGGATGGCAATGTTTCTTCTATTTCAGGTTCAAATTCTTGAGATT
Organism: Cyanobacteria bacterium FACHB-471; assembly: GCA_014695345.1. Classification (GTDB taxonomy): domain Bacteria; phylum Cyanobacteriota; class Cyanobacteriia; order Elainellales; family Elainellaceae; genus JAAUTN01. Next base: position 119,750 of record JACJOC010000103.1, on the reverse strand, counting down.
CATCATTGGGTTCAGAAATTGGAGGTTCCGATTCTGATACGAATGGCGAACTGGCTGGAGTTTGAAGCGGCTGAGCAACCAGTTGATCGGCTGCATTGGAGATGGTCGATCGCAAAATTGAATCTTTAGACAACCGATTCACAATGTGAAAAGTGTCAGCATTACTGATAGTAGCAACGAGGAAACCGATGGCGATCGCAATTCCTTTTGAATTGCGCTTATAAACTCCCGACGATCTCTCCATCGAGTAGTCAAACCAAGTCCCAACTTCCCGCTCTAACTGCTGCACTCCTGCCTGCAAGCCGTCAGCTTTAAGCTGAGCCTGTCGAGCTAGCGCAATCAAGTTTCGCTGTAATTGCTCTGGAATTTCCGGATTTTTCTCATGAATTCGGGCAATAATTTTAGCAATTTGAGGCGACAGATTTTGCTGATTGGATTTATCTAAAACAATCGCTAAAACCTCAGAAACGGTAGGCTCCATCCGCTTAAGTGCGATCGCCTGCCGTAGATAGGGCAAACGCCTACGAATAATCTCCTGGCAGTGGTGATTATCTGAAAGACTTAATTCTGTATTATCAACAAATTGCTTAATCTGTTCAGCGATTTGGTCAATTGCAGTAGTAAAAGCAACTCTGCCTCTAGCAAAATTTTCAAAAATATCAGCAAGTTCGCTTTCCAAAGCTTGAAGTTCGCTAACCAATAAAGAATCATCGCCAAGACTACTTCTGAGGTCTTGCAAAACCTGCTTCACCAATTCCAGCTTATCTTTATTGAATTTTTGAACCGTCAACTCACTGACTTTCTGACTCAATAACTCTAGATCAAGCTTTTGCAAAAGCGCTGTAGCAAAGGCTTGGGAAGGAATGTAAGAAGGACCACTTCGCTGACTACCAAACACGTTTTGTACGCCCGTAACTGACCGATAAAAGTCACCAGTTGCATGGCTGAGCTTGCGAAAAGATCTAGCGATTCGCCCTTTAGCTTCCTGGTTAAGCGCTTTAAGCGGAGGACTGCTATACAAGTCATCAACAAATCTTTGCTGGATTGAACCGGTTTCAACCTCTCCAGTTAACAAAATATCAATTGCTTTTTTAAGATGTTCAGCCCGCCACTGCAATAGAGTTGCAATAAGTTCCTGAATTTCGGAAGTTAACAAGCTTAGGATTAAGTAAATAAAAATTAAACCGATAGCAATATCAAAGACGAGAGGTAAGTTCATCCCTCAATAGCTCCCAACTTAGCTAACAAATAGTGATTTACTGAAGCATGGGGTAATATATAGCACAACTCATCTAGAAATATGTCTATTTAAACAAGTCTAAATCTAAAAAAGAGGGTTTATTTATAACAGATTGTCATAAATAAACCCTCTTTGTAAGGATGTTTTTTGAAAAAAGTGAAAGTTGTACAGCCTAAAAAATAGCTTTTAGCGCTGGAGAGGATAGAATCCTTCAACTATCAGCATTTGAATTACCAGCAAATTCCGCAAAATTTGCTAGTGGTTTTGTTACTTAACAAACTACTGACAGACCAAATCGAGTGCATCGACTAAACGTTCTAACTTTTTAACCTGTTGCTGATTTGTAGCGATCGTCGACGAAAAATTAGGCATTTCTTGCCAGCAATGAGAGCAAAACCAATAAATGCTATTGTGGCGAGCGTGACGAAGCAACTGTTCAGAGCAGCAAGGGCAGGTGTTCATAATATTTTAAAGGGAGTTCAAAGTGAGGATAAACTTCTTAATCATTCGGTCTGGGAACACGATTCTTAAAAAAAGCGGAGTTGCTGATAGTAAGATGAGCAGCAAATAGGTTCAAGCTAAATGAAAGACCCTAATCAAATTGTCGTCTTAACTACAAAACAAGGAATCTAACTTGAGAAACATTTATGTGGTTGAGGGGCTTGTTTCTACTAGCCTATTCACTCTTTTCCAGAACGGAACAAGTCAACACAAAAGTTTATAGAGCAGGTTTGAGCTAATAACCATCCCTTGTCCAAAGCGGATATACCTCTGCTCAGTAAGTTAACGAATGTTTAGAGATGTAATTCGGTTCTGAGTTTAGCTAACTCTCTAGGAATAGCTTAAAAACGAGGGAAAATAGGTCAGTTGGGCTTGGGGATCAAGCCTTTCCTCATCCAAACCCGCTTCCCCTCTTGAATAATTAAGGCTTGAGCTGATACTTTAAGTCTTAGGTTTAAGAGGAAAAGTGATGCAAAACACTATTTTTGGATTGCCGGACTTTACAGCGATCGCAGCCTCATTTCTATATGAAGGATACCTGCCTCTTCAAACACTTCACCCCGCTGCTCAAAGCCAAGCTTCTGATAGAAGTCTTTGACATAAAGCTGAGCGTTAACTTTAATTTCAGGGATGTTTTTTGTATTTAAAAAGACAATTGCTTCTTCCATCAGTCGCTTCCCAACACCCTGTCCACGACAGTTTGATAGCACTGCAACTCGCTCAATCTTGGCAAGTTGGTCGCTAAGCAAACGGATTCTAGCCGTTCCAACTGGCTCATCATTTAAATGTGCTAGCAGGTGAATGGCGGCTTCATCCTGTCCGTCAAATTCGAGCACTGTATCAACTCCCTGCTCAACCTGAAACACCTGGTAGCGAATAGCCTGAATCAGGAATTTCTCCGCTGCATAGGAAACAACTCTAATTACCAAATTGCTCATTTACACTCTTCCCTTTGGCTCTGAGGCTCTTAGCTCACGCCATGCCCAGGACTTTAGCCTAGATGATTATTAAATCGTTTAATACCGTTTCTCTAAAAGAGGGCTACTCCTGGCAGGACACTTTAGAGGATGTCTGATGCAGAATCCGTTTCGTAAAGAAGCACTATTGGTTGAATAGGCGAAGCATTCGGCAAAAGAACTGTGCTTCAGTTGCAAGGGTTGTAACCGCATGATTCGCCCCCACCGCTACCGCCAATTTGGTATGAGGAGTAGCTCATGCCTTGCGTATGGGCGAGACACTGGGCAAGCACGTATTAAATCTCCCGGACAAGTTGAAGCTTTTCAGACATCCTCCCAAACAAAAATTAGGGTAGACGCATTGCACCTACCCAAACCTTGGCTCTCTATTGATCTGATCAGAACTTGTGCCTAAAGCGTAAAGAACTTGCCGGTTAACGTTTATTCAGCCTCATCCACTTCAGAAGGCAGACCTAGCATTGAGTTCTTTAATAGCTTCAGACCCTTCTTAACTCGGCGGGAAACAGTGACAGCGCTGATACCCAGCCGTTCAGCTGTTTCTTTTTGAGTCAAGTCATGCAGGAACACAAATTCCAGAACTTCGCGAGTGCGCTTTTCTAGCTGAATTAGAGCTTGTTGTAATCGAATTTGGTCTTCTTGAGCAAGCTGGAAGCTTTTATATCGCGGGTCAGGAATGATTTCACCTAGACAGGTGGAACCTTCGTCCTCGTCTCGCATGGGAGCATCCAAGCTAAGCGGAGCTCGATTGCGGCAGGCTAGTCTGATTTCTTGCCATTCTGATAGGGGAATTTGGAGGGCGATCGCCACTTCACTATCGGTTGGCTGCCGGTGCAGCTTTGCCTGCAACTCCCTGGTTACGCAGGTTGCTTGATGCTGCAGAGCTTGCCAGCGTCTAGGAATCCGAATCGGTGAACCCTTATCCCGCAGGTAGTGCTGGATTTCGCCGCGAATATAAGGAATCGCGAAAGAGCTAAAGGCATGACCTTTGGACATATCGAACCGTTCAATTGCTCGAATCAGCCCCAGACTGCCCACCTGCAGTAAATCTTCGTAGCTTTCCGTACATTGGTTAATCCAATGGTGAGCTTCCTTCCTGACCAATCCAAAATTAAGTTGTACTAACTGATTACGGATTTCCGCAGAAGGAGACTTCTGATATTCCCGCAACAGATGCAAACTCTCACTTTTCAATTCGTTTATGACGATGGTAGACATGACGAGATTCAGGTAGGTAGAGCACGTTACTTCACAGAAGTCTGTACAGGTTCCCCGATGTCAAAACAGCTTAAGGACTGATGTCACATAAGGCAAGTCCTTGACAGGGCTAATACATCAACAATTTAATCAAGGTACTCGAGGCTGGCTCTAAACTGCTACGGTACCCGCAATAGACTTAAAAATCAATAAAACCTAAATGAAAGCGGAGGGTTGAGGCTCCTGAAGTATTTAGGATTTGGTCGCTTTTAGGGATAGATCAAACCTATTCGGTCGGCAAGGTTTGAAACAACGGCATTATTACTGAACCTGGCTTAACTGAACTTGGCTTAAACCAGGGAGTTCCTGGATGAGAACAAAAAAGGGGGAAACTTCCCCCTTTAAGTATCCGTAATTTCGAACAGATAACAATGCTGAAGCCGATGAACTCGATGACTCTGCTGAGTTTAAGCTTGAGCAGGCTCAATCCGAGCGTAGAACAGTCCTCGAATCTTTACGTCTACAGGAGCTGCTGTTCCCATGTCGGTGTCGGAGGGTTGAACGCTCTCAAAGGTACCTGCAACTTCACCTGACACGTTGTCAACTTTGGCAACTTGTAAAGAAATGCTGCCCTGTCCCATGTCAAAGCTCTTGATGTTTTCACGCAGCAGTTCTTCGCTGTCGCCTCGGCTGGGCAAAGCGACTGCGGTGTCATAGCCAGTAGCAAGACCCCGACCTTTAGGATCTAAGAAGTTAGAGGTGCGGTATGAAGGAACTTTAAATGTGCCTTCAAAGTCTGTAGACGTGTTGATGCTTTGCAGTCCAGACTGGCTTTGCGCTACCAAACCTTTGATGCTAAAGAGGAAAGGAATTTGTTCTCCACCCGGTAGCTGAACGGTAATAGCCTGGAAGTCAAATCCATCATCTTCGACGAACTTCAAGCTGCCATCAGATTGAACTTTTAGCTCACCGCTAACCTGATCGATCGTGGAGGTATAGCGGGTCAGGGGTTTGCCTGCGATGAATGCTGCCGATTGCCGCTTGTTGATAGGCTCTTCCTTCACAAAAAAGCTGGTTGGCTCCAAGCAAAGACCTGTCAAGGAAAAAGTTTGATCAGGGGTGATAGGAATAGATCCTCGGCTGGTTTCTCCGAGTTGAGGGCAGGAGTTAGCAAGACCAGTGCCTCGGATCTGATCGTAAGTGAGCGGGCCGCTTGCAGCGGATGGGCCTTCGCTACAAGCTGTCAAAAATCCCAGGCAAACTGCCAGGAATGCAACGATTAAAGCGCGATACCTCATGGTCAACCTCGATATAAATGTAAAAATCCCGCCAGTATCATCTTAAAGAGAGAGCAGGTTTTGGCGATTCAAGCAGGGAAGGCGTGAGTTGAAGCCATCTCAAAGAGGGAAATCTTTCGCCAGGTTTGCTTATGCGTGTGGAAAAGGTGCTGTCGCCAATAGAGACTCAACGAACTCTTGACCAGATGGAATAAATGCTTAGAAGCAGCCTGGAATCGCTCGGATTAAGTCTCATACTGAATTCTACAAGACCTTGTCACCTTTTCTTAAGCTAGTCTAAGGATCATCTGTAAATTAGCCTGATCGCTGTTTTGAGAGGGATGTATTTCTGCCAAAACCACTAATCAAGCTTCATTTAGTTCATGATTCGTAAGAAGCAATGTTGAGAATTTGCGATCGCCCATTCATTCTGTTTACAGTTCATCATCTGCTAGCTCAATCGATACAAGTTTGCAGAGATCCAATATTCTTGAACAGTTGCAGGATTAACAGTGGAACTCAGCGGTTTCAAGTTAAGTTCTAACCAAATCTGCTTTGAAGTTGCGTTTCTCCGTACTATCTTGTGGGGCATTTGGGGTATGGTGTTGGCTGAGTCTAGGGAAGTAAAGGGTATGACTGAGGAAGAAGAACCTTCTCCAGGTGGGGCAGTTTTAAGCAGTATTAAGTCTGTAGGAACGGAGAAGGAACAAACCGCAGAAACAACTGAGCTGGAGGCGATCGCCGCTTTTGTTCTACGAGAAGCAGATCGCTGCCAGGGAGATGGGCGATCGCTTCTAGCACTCTTGCGTCTATTAGAAGCGCTGCACCGCGAAATTCGCGATGGATTATTTCAAGAATCCTTGCCGGACAATCGTCAAGCGCTGTATGCATTGCTAAAAGACATGGAAGCTGAGGGAGGCTGGCCCTATATCCATCGCATGAAGCTGAAGGAGATTTTAGTTAACCTGCTCAAAGAGTCGGTTGATGCCGATGACTCGGCTCAGAGGCATTCTCAAAGCAGCTAAGAGAGTTATCAGGCTAACAGTACGTTTTAAGAAGGGGCGATTGGTCGTGGAATTCGAGGAATCACTACCGCACCCCAAGCTACTGAACGGCGGTGAATCACTACAATGAGAAAAGATTCTGTGGAAAAGAGAGCTACATGATTCCTACCGTTATTGAACAATCTGGTCGGGGCGAACGCGCCTTTGACATCTATTCTCGGCTGTTGCGAGAGCGGATCGTTTTTTTGGGACAGCAGGTTGATTCTGACCTGGCAAACCTGATTGTGGCTCAGATGCTATTTCTTGAAGCGGAAGACCCAGAGAAAGACATTTACCTCTACATCAACTCTCCGGGCGGCTCGGTTATGGCGGGCTTGGGCATTTTTGACACGATGAACCACATTCGCCCAGACGTTTGCACAATCTGTGTGGGGTTAGCCGCTAGTATGGGTGCTTTCTTGCTTAGCGCTGGAGCAAAAGGTAAGCGGATGAGCCTGCCCCATTCCCGCATTATGATTCACCAACCATTGGGTGGTGCTCAGGGACAAGCGGCCGATATTGAAATTCAAGCAAGGGAGATCCTATATCACAAGAGCAGGCTTAACCAGTGGCTGGCTGATCATACCGGACAACCACTAGAGCGGATTGAGCAGGACACCGAGCGCGACTTCTTTATGTCGGCGGCTGAGGCAATGGACTATGGCTTAATTGACCAGGTTATTGACAAGCGAGCGATCGGTAGCCGTCCTGAGCCTGTGAATGCTTAGGTTTGCTGATTCATGCTTAAAAGCAAAAGCGCGGCATTGCCGCGCTTTTGCTTTTAAGATCTACGACTGTGACTCAAGGTAGTGGAGAAAGTCGAGCAGTTCTGCGTCGGTAAGTTGTTGGCGCGATCGCTTTCCATATGTTTGCTCAAGGTGCTTACGTCCCTGCTCTCTGCCCCAACCCAAGCGTCTCAACTCCACGTCAGTTTGAGCAATCACATCAGAGTTGTCGAATGGCTGATCGAGCAGTGGAGCGAGAGGTTCTACGGGCTTAAGTTCAGCGCTTGTCTTACCATTCTTTTTGGCACGAGAAGATTTGGAGCTTGGAATAGAGGCGGAACTGCTTGTCTGTAGAGATTCTTCCTGCATTCCGGGGTCAGACAAAGGGTAATCGTTTGAATCGTCTTCGTCAGGATTGGACAGGTAGAACTCTGTATTGTCGATGTTGAATTCAGTACTAAATTCAGTATCCGATTCTAGACTGACAGCTGCGTTGGGGAATGCAGCTGTTTTAGAAGCTGGGGGAGATGAAGTGGGGGTAGCAAGTGCTAGAGGTGGGGAAGGGGCGATCGCTCCTGAACCGACTTGCGACAGCCGTGCCGTAGAAGCTGTCAGATCTGTCGAGGCTAAAGATTGAAGGGGCTTGTCTGAAGCAACAGGCAGCGGCGAGTTAAGCAAATTTGTTGGAGTAGGCACTATTCCCAAAGCTTCTAATGCCCTCACCTTAGCTCGATCTTCAGCAGCTTCAATGTTGGATGCTGCTGCCATGCCGCTCGCTAAGGTCGTTCCTCCAAGCTGAATTAGCGCTCGCACCACATAATTCCCGTCATGGACGGTAAGCAGTTCAGCGATGAGGCTACTGGTGGGATAGCGGCTTTGCAGTTGAACGATCAGGTGGTGCATTACAGGAAGGCAATGATAATAGCGGTACAGACTCTCCAGTATTGCAGGCTTGCGCTACAGGCTATCTCTCTATTTTAAGGGATGGCTAAGAACTCTGGTTTCTCAAAACTGCCTTCAAATTATCCGGTTTGAGAATTATATGAATTATGAGGTTAAGCTGAATGAGAGGATCGCTATCCTCAAATGGATGCTTTTAGCATCTATTTTGTTGGTTTTTGAACTAAGAAATCACTGATTAATGCTAGACAAACTGGTAGATTTATCTCCCTACTTTGGGGTTGATACCCTGCTGCTGTTGCCCGTTTTGATTGCGCTGGAAGCAGTGCTTTCGGCTGATAATGCGATTGCTCTAGCTGCGATCGCTCAAGGACTCGAAGGCGAGAAAATGCAGCGGCGTGCCCTCAATTTTGGTCTGGTAGTCGCCTTTGGACTGAGAGTTGTTCTGATTCTGACGGCAACTTGGGTGATTCAATTTTGGCAATTTGAGCTGCTGGGAGCTGCATATCTGCTGTGGCTAGTGTTTCAGTATTTCAGCTCAGACGACGATAAAGATGGTAAGGAACATCACGGTCCGCGTTTTGCCTCGCTCTGGCAAGCCATTCCGATGATTGCTATTACCGACCTGGCGTTTTCGTTGGATAGTGTTACGACAGCAATCTCCATTTCCCGAGAAACTTGGCTAGTGCTAACGGGTGGGGCGGTTGGCGTAATCGCGCTGCGGTTTATGGCAGGGCTGTTTATTCGCTGGCTAGACGAGTTTGTTCACCTGGAAGATGCGGGATATACAACCGTTGCCCTGGTTGGGCTGCGGTTATTAGCCAGAGTAATTAACCCCGAGCTTGTGCCTCCCGAATGGTTGATGGTAACTATGATTGCGCTACTGTTTGCTTGGGGCTTCTCCAAGCGAGTTGAGCCTGAAGAAAGCCAGTCTGAAGAACTTTTAGAGGCTGGATTAGGGGTTGAGATGAATGTAGAGGCGGTAGAGGCGATCGCAGCAGAAAAAGAAGCTCAGGAAGTTTCTGCTGAATAGAACTTTTGTACAGTTCTCTAAAGAAGCACAAATGGAAAGGCTCCCTGCGTTGCAGGGAGCCTTTCCAGTCATACCCAAATTCTTGGAACTGGTACTACTTTTATTCGTAAACCCAAGGATTGATTGTGGGTTGCCAGCTAGCCAGTTCTTCTGAAGTAAACCAAAGCGCGATTTCGCTCTGGGCAGTTTCCGGAGCATCAGAGCCGTGAATGATGTTGCGACCGATGCTAACGCCGTAGTCACCCCGGATTGTTCCTGGCTCTGCGTTGAGCGGATTGGTTGCACCAATGATTTTACGGGCTGAGGCAATTACGCCTTCTCCTTCCCACACCATTGCGACAACGGGACCAGAGGTGATGAATTCAACCAGTCCGGGAAAGAAAGGCTTTTCCTTGTGAACACCGTAGTGCTTTTCTGCCAGTTCGCGGCTAACGTTCATCAGCTTTAAGCCTACGAGCGTAAAGCCTTTTGCTTCATAGCGGCGGATGATTTCACCGATGAGTCCACGCTGAACGCCATCCGGTTTGATTGCCAAAAATGTCCGTTCCACAGATCTGCTCCTACATGTTGTGTCTTAGACCTTCTCTATGCTCAGAAAAATGTGATCGTTTGTAAAGTGCAAACTTTGTATTCTTACCCAAGATTTAAACGTAATTTAACTGAAACCCTTGCCTGCTCACGGATGTAGCTCGTTTATAGAAACGATACGCTAAACTGGCTATTTAACAAATATTTGCGGGGGATGCGAAATGGGGATTCAGCCAAAAGCAGTCCAGGTTGAGTTAGAGAAGTCGTTGCTCGATTTACCCAATCAGCTAGAGACGACTCGACCTCAAACCTGGACCATTGAGGACAGTGAGGAACTGTATCGAATTCAGGGCTGGGGTGAACCCTATTTCTCGATCAACGCAGCGGGACATATTACAGTTTCCCCCAGGGGCGATCGCGGCGGTTCCCTCGACCTGTTTGAACTGGTGAATGCGCTGAAGCTGCGAAATCTGGGTTTACCGCTGCTTATTCGCTTTTCTGACATTCTTGAAGACCGGATCGAGCGGCTGAATGCTTGTTTTAGTAAGGCGATCGCCCGATACAACTATCCTGGCGTGTATCGCGGTGTGTTTCCCGTCAAGTGTAACCAGCAACGCCACTTAGTCGAAGACCTGGTGCGCTTTGGCAGACCCCATCAGTTTGGCTTAGAAGCCGGATCAAAGCCTGAATTGATGATCGCTCTAGCAACGCTCAAAACACCGGGCGCACTGCTGATCTGCAACGGCTATAAAGACCGGGAATACATTGAAACGGCGATGCTGGCACAGCGGTTAGGTCATACGCCAATTATTGTGCTGGAGCAGATCGAAGAAGTGCAGCTGGTGATCGAAGCGCAGCATAAGTTAGGCATTCAGCCGATCTTGGGCGTTCGGGCTAAGCTGAGCGCCAAGGGAATTGGGCGCTGGGGCACCTCGGCAGGCGATCGCGCTAAGTTTGGCTTAACCATTCCTGAAATTATCAGCGCCGTAGACCAGCTTCGAGCCGCAGATATGCTAGGGTCGCTACAGCTTCTGCACTTCCACATTGGTTCTCAGATTTCTTCCATTAGCGTCGTCAAGGATGCCCTGCGTGAAGCTAGCCAAGTCTATGTAGAGTTGGCGAAACTGGGCGCAGCAATGCAATATCTTGACGTGGGTGGCGGTTTGGGGGTGGACTATGACGGCTCCAAAACGAACTTTCACGCTTCCAAAAACTACAACATGCAAAACTACGCGAATGATGTGGTTGCAGAGGTGAAAGAAGCCTGTACAGAGCGAAGCCTGCCCGTTCCTACGTTGATTAGTGAAAGTGGACGGGCGATCGCCTCTCACCAATCGGTTCTCGTGTTTGATGTGCTGGGCACCAGCGATGTGCTGTCAGAACTGCCTGAACCGCTGCAAGAACGGGAGCATCTAATCATTCGCAACCTGTATGAAACCTACCGTTCTATTACGGTTGAGAACTATCAGGAGATGTATCACGACGCAACCCAGTTTAAGGAAGAGGCAGTTAGTCTGTTTGGGTTTGGCTACCTCAGTTTGACTGAGCGGGCAAGGGCAGAGCGGTTGTATTGGGCTTGTTGTCAGAAGATATTGGCGATCGCCCGTCAGCAAGACTATGTGCCCGACGACTTGGAAGATCTAGAAAAAATCATGGCCTCGATCTACTACATCAACCTCTCGGTGTTTCAGTCTGCACCAGATAGTTGGGCGATCGATCAGCTATTTCCGATCATGCCAATTCACCGTCTTGACGAAGAACCTACTGAACGCGCAACTCTGGCTGACCTAACCTGCGACAGCGACGGCAAAATCGACCAGTTCATCGACCTGCGCGACGTAAAATCTGTTCTGGAACTTCATTCCCTTAAACCCGGAGAGCCATACTACCTGGGCATGTTTCTCGGCGGCGCATATCAGGAAATTATGGGTAATCTGCACAACCTGTTTGGTGACACTAATACCGTTCACATTCACCTCTCACCTAAAGGCTATCAAATCGAACATGTGGTCAAAGGCGACACGATGACAGAAGTGTTGGGTTATGTGCAGTACGACTCCGAAGACTTGATTGAAAGCATTCGCCAACAGGCAGAGCAAGCTTTACAAGAAAAGAAAATCACGATTCAGGAGTCACAACTGCTGCTACAAAATTACGAACGTAGCCTTAGCCGCTATACCTATCTCGCTCCATAGTTTGTTACCATCAAATTCAATTTTTGCGAGGAGAGAAGGGAAAAGAAAACAGGTCTTTTTCCTTCTCTTAATCCATCCTGAACGAAAACAGCTATGTTGTTGAGGACAAGTAAGGTTGAGGTGATAAAGACTTCAGCGATCGCAAATTACTTATTCTAAACTGCGGTAGCATTTGCTGACGGGTAGATTTGCGGTGCTAATATCTACCTCGTCCCACTGTTGCTCTGCGAAATAATCCTAGAATGCCAGCAAAAATAGCTGAACCGATAATAGACCAGATAATAGGAAATGGCTGTCCGCCAACGTTTAACTCAAACAGCACAGGAAGTCCCAGTTCGCGGGCAAGCCACAGACCTAACTAAGCGCCAATGATTCCAACAACAATGGAAGCCAAGCAGCCACCGGCGGTGTAGCCAACTAGAGATTGACCAATTCCTCCACAAATTGCTGCAACTAAGAGCAATATACCAATCTCTACAAGTGACATTTTTAATTACAGAGGGTTACAGGATAAGTTAGTCCTATCTTCTAGCAATGATCCAAACTGCGTGAACAACTCCTGGAATGTAACCCAGTAAAGTTAAGAGAATGTTGAGCCAGAATTGCCCTGTTAAACCAACCTGTAAGAACACACCCAGAGGAGGTAAGAAAATTGCACAAATTAGTCGGATGATATCCATAATTTTGTTCTAGATTGCTCTAGAGTGCTTTAGTTACTACACTACTCTCTCAGTTCTTCTAAAGATCTGTCTTCCATCAGAGGACAGAATGTAGAGAAGAAGGTGAACAAAGCAATGAAAACAAAGCTTAATAGCTTAATACAAGCTTGCTCTAACATAGTCACCGAGCGCACAGTAAGCAGTTTTAAGGGTAGCGATCGCCTGTTTCTCTAACTTTTGGTCGCAGGTCGTTTTGGCAAGTATGAGCCGTTGCTCGTAGTACTCAATTGCCCGACCCGGCTCGCCAATCGCTTCATAGATCACGCCCAGGCTTTCTAGCGCCTGTTCTTCATTTTGGTGGTCCTGCAGGGCACGGGCGATCGCCAACCGCTGCTGATGATAGGTAATGGCTTTGCGATGGTCGCCTAAGGTGAAGCAAACACTCGCTAAATTCTTCAAAATCTGTGATTCGACCTGTAAATCTCCAGAACGGCGAATAATCGTCAGCAGCCGTTCGTAGTATTCAACCGTCTTAGCGTAGTTTGCCAGCGAGTGATAAGCGTTTCCCAGGTTTCGCAACACCTGTGCTTCAACTTGACGATCCTGCAATACTTGCGCCAGGGTCAAGCTTTGCTCATAGTAGGCGATCGCCGTTTGACGGTCGCCAATTGCCTTGTAAGCCATGCCCAAATTGTTCAGCGCAGCCATTTCGCCCCGCTGATCTCGAATTTCTCGGGAGACATTCAGACTTTGCTGCTTGCAGTCAATTGCCTTTACATGGTCGTTGAGATGCCGGTAAGCATTCCCCAGGTTGCCTAATGCTTGACGCTCCGTGCGGCGGTCTGCAATTTGGCGGGCGATCGCTAGGCTAAGCTCTGAGTGGGCGATCGCCTCAGCGTAGTTGCCTAGCGCATAGTAAACCAGCCCCAAGTTATTCAGCGATTTCCCTTCTCCTTGAAGGTCTTGAGCCTGCCGGTAGCCTATCAACGCCTGCTGAAAAGTTTGCAGCGCCACCTTAAATTCGCGTGCCTGGTGTTGCTCAACGCCCTTTTCAAATAACCGATCTGTCCCAGCTTTCACCCGATTTGCCTCAGCGTCAGCGTCCTCAGGCTGTACAACAGTTTCCTGAGAAGGAACGAAGGTTTTTTGCTGATGGCCAGACAGTTTAGCCATAAAGTTGAATGCTTGCCCTTTAAACTCCAGCGATCCGGTGCATCCAGTTGTCTGCTGTGACAGTGATTTTAGCCCATGAGAGCTATTGTCCAGGAAAACTGCCCGCAGAAACTAGCTTAATCTTCAAGCCTTTGCCTCAGCGATCGCACTTACTCTCTTTTACTTTAAAGTTTGTGGCAAAACCGCTCAATTCTCCTTGAATCAAAGAATTGAGAGATTTACCATGCATTGGCGGTAACCAACTAACCTTGCAGCAAAAGTAGGGCTTAAATAAAGCACGATGCTGACGAATCTTATCGTAAAGACCGTAAATTCACCTAACTCCTGAGGATGAGCTCGAAGCGATGTCAACCCTGAAACTCTGAATTTTCACTCAGTCCAATTCATTCTTAATATAAAACCTTGCTGGAAGTACACAGTGTATGTCCGGAATTGCAGTGGTATTGTTCCCCATTGGCTCAGATAAGAATTTCCTAGAAATTACGGAGACAAGGATACGCTTGAGGTAGCAGCAGAGTCAGTGGAGTAGTTCCAATTTTTTACTGGTTTAGTCTTGGCTTGCTCAAAAGCACTCATGCAGCATGTTTATTGTTTAGAGTGAAGAAGCCCCTCAAACTGCTTTTCAGCCTGTGAATTCCAGCTTTGCTGCCGAACGCCTCTTGTTTACGCCTGCGACTCCTAGCGCAGACGCAATTCCTACCATTTTTGCTTTTCCGAATGAGTACAGCGTAGGCATTACTAGTCTGGGCTATCAGGTCGTTTGGGCGACGCTTGCGTCTCGAACTGATTTGCAGGTCAGCAGGCTATTTACTGATCTGCACGAGCCCCTGCCTGCTCAGCCAGAACTCTTGGGATTTTCGCTCTCTTGGGAACTCGACTATAGAAATGTCCTGAGCTTGCTAGAAGCCTTGGATATTCCCATTCGGGCAACAGAACGCTCATCTCAGCATCCTTTAGTGTTTGGTGGTGGTCCCGTTTTGACGGCAAATCCAGAACCTTTTGCCGACTTTTTTGACCTGATTTTGTTGGGCGATGGCGAAAATCTGTTGGGTGATTTTATTGCGGCTTATCAGCAAGTAAGAGGAAGCGATCGCCCCTCTCAGCTCTGGCACTTGGCGAAGGTTCCAGGCATTTATGTCCCCAGTTTGTATGAGGTGAGCTATCTCAGCAAAGAGGGGGCGATCGCTTCAATTCAGCCGATGGAGTCAGACATTCCGGCTCAGGTCGAGAAGCAAACCTATCGCGGCAACACCCTTTCTGCTTCGACGGTTGTAACGGAAAAAGCCGCCTGGGAAAATATCTACATGGTGGAGGTCGTGCGTAGCTGTCCAGAAATGTGCCGCTTTTGCCTGGCTAGCTACCTGACGCTGCCCTTTCGCACTGCCAGTTTAGAGAGTTCTTTGATCCCGGCGATTGAGCGAGGCTTGAAAGTTACCGATCGCTTGGGGCTACTAGGTGCCTCAGTGACGCAGCATCCCGAATTTGAAGCGCTGTTAGACCATCTTAATCAGCCTCAGTACGACTCAGTGCGGCTTAGCCTAGCCTCAGTCCGCACTAACACCGTCACGCCCAAGCTAGCCGAAACGCTGGTTAAGCATGACACTCGCTCCATTACCATCGCGGTTGAAAGTGGCTCTGATCGTCTGCGTCAGGTGATTAACAAGAAGCTCACTAATGACGAAATTATTCAAGCAGCAATCCATGCGAAGGCAGGCGGTTTGAGTGCGCTTAAGCTCTACGGCATGGCTGGCATTCCCGGTGAGGAACCGGACGATCTTGACCAGACGGTAGAAATGTTGCGGACGGTAAAACGGGCGGCTCCCGGACTGCGGTTGACCTTTGGGTGCAGTACGTTTGTGCCCAAGTCTCACACCCCGTTTCAGTGGTTTGGAGTGAACTCACAAGCAGAGAAGCGGCTAAAACTGCTGCAAAAGCAGTTGCGTCCACAGGGGATTGATTTTCGCCCTGAAAGCTATAGCTGGTCGGTGATTCAAGCGCTCATTTCAAGGGGCGATCGCCGTCTTTCAAAACTTTTAGAACTAGCCCGACACTATGGCGACTCGTTGGGCAGCTACCGCCGTGCTTTCAAGCAGCTAAAAGGGCAACTCCCCGATTTAGACTTTTATGTTCACGAAAACTGGTCAACCGAGCAGGTATTGCCCTGGAGTCATCTGCATGGTGCACTGCCTCAATCTACTTTGCTCAAGCATTTAGACTCTGCAATGGAGCATTTTCCGGTTGCTTCAGCGAAGGATGTTCAAATTGCAGGTGCTGAATTAGCCGTAGCGCAACCTTGAGAATAGTCTCTGCCCCGCAGATTGGACATGTCAAGAATGGGTGTGACTAGTTTGTCTGAAAGTACCTGGTTAGCTTTGGCGATCGGAAACTCTCGGCTGCATTGGGCCTGGTTTGAAGATGACACGCTGAAGCAAACTTGGGATACGCCACACTTGTCGATTGAGGCGATCGCCACCCTAACCGCTCCCTCGCTGCAATTTCCCCTGCCTGAAAATCTGCAAAATGCTGTTCCGCTACAACTCGCTTCACTCCTGGGTCAACAGCCACTTCTACTAATTGCTTCCGTTGTTCCCAATCAGACAACTTTTTGGCAGTCTTACCCCAAAACCTGGACAATTTGCCTTGATCACATTCCTCTACGAGGAACCTATCCCACTTTAGGAATCGATCGCGCTTTAGCAGTTTGGGCAGCCACAACAATCTGGAACTTGCCTGCGCTTGTCATTGATGCCGGGACCGCTCTGACCTTTACTGGTGCAAATGAAGGGCAATTTTTAGGCGGCGCAATTTTGCCTGGATTGCAATTACAGTTGCGCTCGCTTACCCAAACCGCAGCCCTACCATTCCTCGATACCCAAATTGCTGCTCCTACCCGCTGGGCAACCCATACAGCAGACGCAATTTACAGCGGTATCCTGTACACCCTTTTGGCGGGGATACGCGATTTTGCTGAAGATTGGCTAGAGAAATTCCCTAAAAGTGCGATCGCCCTCACGGGTGGGGACAGTACCCTACTTTTTACGCACCTTCAACAGCGATTTCCTAATCTTGCTACCCAAATTGATGTCGCTCCAGCCCTAATCTTTCAGGGAATGCAAGCTGTCAAACGGCAACACCTTTGATCTTGTTGTCATTTGTCCTTCATCGTAGGCGCTGGTAGAGAATGATCCCCTATCTTGTCAAGTCTCCCAGCAAATAGAAAAACTCTGTATTCTGTAGATTAAGAGACTTAAACTTCCTCCTAGTTTTTTTAATTTTCTCTTCGCGGAAATTCTGTGCAAGAAGACTTCAGGCTGATTGTTGATTTGGTCATTGTTTTAGCGGCAGCAGCAGGGGGTGGCTTACTAGCCTCCCTGTTGAAGCAACCCGTGCTGCTTGGGTATTTGGTTGGTGGCGTTGTCGTTGGTCCAGCAGGTCTGGGTCTAGTCAAGGAACTGATTCAAGTCGAAACGTTAGCCCAGTTTGGCGCTGCATTCCTACTGTTTGCCCTAGGGGTGGAGTTTTCTCTAACAGAGCTTAAAAAAGTTCAGGGAATTAGTTTGGGCGGTGGTGGACTGCAAATTCTATCGACCATTCTAATCACTGCACTGCTATCGGTGGCGATCGGTTGGGTGACATCACCTGTACAGGGTGTGTTCCTGGGAGCAATTTTGTCGCTCTCCTCAACCGCAGTCGTGCTGAAGTGCCTCATGGAGCGCAACGAAACCGAAACTCCTCACGGGCGCGTGATGTTGGGTATTTTGATTGTGCAAGACTTGGCACTGGGCTTAATGCTGGCGGTGCTGCCTGCGTTAGATCGGCCCTACGACGAGATCGGACTAGCGGTAGGTTTGGCTCTACTGAAAATTGCGCTATTGGCGGGGGCGGCTGTTGTTGCCGGAATTTGGCTAATTCCACCATTACTGCGATTTCTAGCACGAACTGAAAGCCGCGAATTGTTTTTGTTGGGCGTTGTGGCGCTTTGTCTGGGCATTGCTCTGCTCACCGAATCACTAGGGCTGTCGATTGAGATGGGCGCGTTCATCGCCGGACTGATGATCTCGGAGGTTGAGTACGCTGATCAGACTTTGACTTATGTAGAACCCATCCGCGATATTTTTGCGACTCTATTTTTTGCGGCGATCGGCATGTTGATCGACCCAGTTTTTCTCTGGAATAATCTAGAGCTAATCTTGGGCCTGGTGGCACTGGTGCTGCTGGGCAAGTTTCTGATTATCACACCACTGGTTAAAGCCTTTCGCTACCCGTTGAAAACCGCGCTTATTGTAGGTTTGGGACTAGCCCAAATTGGTGAGTTTTCCTTTGTGTTAGCTAGCAAAGGACAAATGTTGGGGTTAGTTTCACGACGGGTTTACCTGCTAATTTTAGGCACAACAGCCGTAACTTTGGTTGTCACGCCGTTTGTACTGCGGTTTGTGCCGCAGCTATTTGTTTGGGCGGAAATGGTACCCTGGCTCAAGCGCTACATGGAAAGTTCAGATCGGGCATTTGAAGTAGCAGAAGAATTGCCGCTGCAAAACCATGTGGTGGTCTGTGGCTATGGGCGGGTTGGACGCAATATTGTGAGATTGCTGCAAGATCATGACTATCCAGTGACAGTGGTTGACCAGTCCGAGCAGGCAATTCAGCAACTCCGCGAAGCGGGGATTCCCTATGTCTATGGCAATGCGGCAAGTCTGCACGTGCTGGAAACGGCTGGGGTAAATCAGGCATCGGGAATGGCGATCGCCCTCCCTGACCCAATGAGTACTCGCTTGTGTCTGAAGCGATCGCTAGAATTAGCACCGGAGCTGGATGTAGTCGTCCGCGCCTATCAAGACAAAGACATCGAGCTACTGTACCAATTGGGAGCTAGAGAGGTTGTACAGCCGGAGTTTGAAGCCAGTTTAGAACTTTCGACTCATCTGCTGGTGACGATGGGCTTACCGCTGCCGTTCATTCAGCGAGAGGTCGAGCAAATTCGTGACAGTCACTACCTTGATTTTCGTCCAGAACGGTCATCTAAAGAGGTGTCGCGAGATCTGCGGGTGGCGGCTCAGGATATGAGCAACAAGTGGTACACCCTGCCTCAAGATTCTCCTTTGACGGGAATGACCTTAGAAGAAGCCGATTTGCGTCGTCTGACTGGTGTGAGCCTGATGGCAATCCGTCGGGCTGAAGGGGAAGAGTTAGACTATCCTGACTCTCAAACAGCACTAAAACCGGGCGATCGCCTCTTAGTCGTGGGCGAATCAGACGAGCTAGGGGCATTTGACGAACTGGCAAAAGGAGAAATGCCCGTTCCAACCAAGGCGTTGTCCTGCCAATGGGTGATGCTGTCCGCAAATAGCCCAATCGCTGGCAAGACCCTCTCTGACCTTAACCTCAGTCGCGAATACGAGGTGCAGGTACAGGCAATTCGGCGGGAAGGCAAATTTCTGCGCTTTCCTGATGGCTCTGCGGATCTGCAAGCGGGCGATCGCCTCCTCCTCTGCGGCACCGTCACTAGTCTGATGAGGGTGCAGCAGGTGATTAGTTCACAAATGCCTTTGCCTAACCTCCAGATCCCCACCGTTAAGGTGCAAGTCGGAGAAACCCTTCAGGAATATTTGCCACTTGACAGCCTACGCGAACCCAACAATTAAAACTTTGGCTTCATATAGACGATTGCTTGCCGCCAAACAATCGTCGGCTGGTCGTACTGATCCATCAGGCAAATACAGTGCTGGTCTTGCCAGCGCAACTTTCCCACAATCAGATCATCTGTAACCAGCTTCAGTTCAATTTCTCGCTCTTCTCGAATTAAGGTTTGAATTTGCCGAATGCTAGGAAGCCCAGTCTCTAACTCGTTTGCCATCATTTCTACCATAGGAATTTAGGTCGGTGGAGGTTAGTTATCGGTCATGGTCGTTGGTGACCACGACAAACTAAAAAGACTACACCCCTCACCAAAACTGCTATAGAACTCACAGATTCAGCTTACAGCGAACGGCGGATGGGTGCCATAGCAATCTTGCATTGCAATTCCTGGATGGGTAAAAAGTCGCTCATCGTCATCGTAATTTTCTAATATCGCTAATAATTGATCAGGGCATGGAGAGAAGTATGACCATCGAATTTACCAAGTATCACGGACTGGGTAACGACTTTATTCTGATTGATAATCGTCATCAGGTAGACCCTGTATTGACACCAGAGCAGGCGGTGAAATGGTGCGATCGCCACTTTGGCATCGGCGCAGACGGCGTAATTTTTGCGCTGCCTGGACAAGACGGCACCGACTACACTATGCGAATCTTTAACTGCGATGGCTCTGAGCCAGAAATGTGCGGCAATGGCATTCGCTGTCTAGCAAGGTTTCTATCCGACCTGGAAATTGCTGATAGCGGTTCTTCCAAGCCTGCCTTTAAAATTCACACGCTAGGCGGAGTTATAACTCCCAAACTAGAAGCAAACGGGCAGATTACCGTTGATATGGGGTTGCCTCAGCTGCTTGCTGGAGAAATTCCCACCACGCTGGCTGCTGCTGACCAGAAGGTCATTGACCAGCCGCTAGAAGTCGCTGGTCAAACCTGGCAAGTCACCTGTGTCAGCATGGGCAATCCCCATTGCATCGCCTTTGTTGAAGACGTAGCGGCTGTACCTCTAGAGCAGCTCGGACCTCAGTTTGAGCATCATCCCGTCTTTCCTAAGCGAATTAATACCGAATTCATCGAGGTTGTCCGCCCCGACTACTTGAAAATGCGCGTCTGGGAACGTGGAGCTGGAATTACTCTAGCTTGCGGTACGGGAGCCTGTGCCTCACTGGTTGCGGCAGTGTTGAATGAAAAGTGCGATCGCCGCGCCACCGTTGAGCTACCTGGTGGGTGCCTCGAAATCGAATGGTCAGCCTCCGACCAACGCCTTTATATGACCGGCCCAGCCACTCGCGTCTTCATCAGCGAAGCCCTCCCCAACTTCTAAACCCCCCACTCCCAACCCTAATCTCCAATGCCCACCCTCCGCTTGCTCCCGACTTACCGTGCTAAGTCCGTCCGTGAAGGCGGGCAAAGTTACTTTGTCGATAGCCACGGAGTACGCTTGCCCAGCGTTACTACTATTCTCAACGTCACCAAACCTCAAGCTGACCGGGAAGCACTGGCACAGTGGCGATCGCGTTTGGGCACTACCGAAGCCAACCGTGTCGCTAGCACTGCCAGCCGCCGGGGAACGCTCACCCACAAGCAAATTAAGAACTATCTCCTGGGAGAGGAAAGCGATTGCCCAGAAACCGCCCAGCCCTACTGGGAAAGTTTACAACCCGTTCTGGTAGATATTGAGGACGTGCGGCTGGTTGAGAGCTCTGTGTTTCACTATGACTTGGGCTACGCCGGGAAGGTAGACTGCATCGCTAGCTATCAAGGCGAGCCTTGTGTTTGTGATTGGAAAACTGCCGACAAGCCCAAAGGTTCAGTCGAGCGGCTACACGACGGCCCATTACAGCTAGCCGCTTACTGCGGGGCAGCAAACCATTGCTACCCAGAACAGGACTTAAAGCTGAGAAGTGCGCTATTAGTCGTCGCGATTTCAGGACAACCCGCGGAAGTATTCCGGTTCAGTGCAGAGGCACTGCTGGACTACTGGCAGCAGTGGCAGGCGCGAGTAGAGCTGTTCTACCGAATCAGGCGATCCCCAATTCCTGGAACATTACCAGCGGGAGGAAAAAGTTGACAATAAAAATGCCCCAAACACAAACGCCTTCACCAAAATGTTGCTGCAGATATTAGCGGGCGCTGAGGCAAAATTTCTAGTTAGCGAATGGACATAGCTGAAGAGTCTTGACCAATTCCAAGACACGGCTAAAGGAATCTTGGGCGATCGCTGTTCCAGTGGTTGCTGCGCTACAAATTGGGGACAAAAAAAGAGGAAAGGACTTGCCTTTCCTCTTTACTCAACGAATTGACGTTGTATTATTTAGCGATTGCCGGAGCCCGAAATATTTGAGCCGCCAACGGTTCTCTTACCTGAGCTTGCTCAGCCAGAGTCGGGACTGAATCCCGCAAACGAGCAGTAAGCTGAATCGTTTTAGAATCGTAAACCTGAGTCAGCAGCTTTGGATAAAAACCAATGCCAATAATTGGGATCAGCAAACAAGCAATGATAAACACCTCACGCGGCTCTGCATCAACCAAAACTTCGTGAGAAGTCAACTCCTTGTTTTCTGGCCCGAAGAAGATCTCCCGCAGCATGGACAGCAGGTAAATCGGCGTGAGAATGACACCTACTGCTGCCAGGAAGACTACCAGAACCTTAAAAGTCACGCTGTAAGCATCACTCGTCGCAAAACCTACAAACACCATTAGTTCCGCAACAAAGCCGCTCATTCCCGGTAGCGCCAGAGAAGCGAGAGAGCAAGTGGTAAACATAGCGAAAATCTTCGGCATCTGTTTACCTACACCACCCATCTCATCCAGGATCAGAGTATGCGTCCGGTCGTAAGTTGCTCCAACCAGGAAGAACAGACTCGCTCCAATCAAGCCATGCGACACCATCTGCAATACTGCACCGCTCAACCCCAAATCGGTGAACGATGCAATCCCAATCAGCACGAAGCCCATATGGGAAATAGAAGAATAGGCAATCTTACGCTTCAGGTTGCGTTGGGCAAACGATGTGAGAGCTGCATAAATGATGTTCACCACGCCTAGGATCACCAAAATTGGCGCAAAGTAAGCGTGAGCACCGGGCAGCATTTCTGCGTTCATTCGCACCAGGGCATAGCCGCCCATTTTTAACAGAATTCCCGCCAGCAGCATGTGAACAGGTGCAGTTGCCTCACCGTGGGCGTCGGGTAGCCAGGTATGTAGCGGGAAGATCGGCAGCTTGACGGCGTAGGCAATCAGAAATCCGGCATAGACAAGAAGCTGGAAATTGAGAGGGAAGTCCTTGGCCATCAGCGATCGCATGTCAAAAGTGACAGTATCGCCGTAAAACGCCATCGCTAGCGCCGCAATTAGGATAAACAGCGAACCACCAGCCGTGTAAAGGATGAACTTGGTTGCCGCATATAAGCGTTTTTTGCCGCCCCAGATCGAGAGCAAAAAATAAACCGGAACGAGTTCTAGCTCCCAAACTAGGAAGAAAAGCAGCATATCCTGCACCGCAAAGACAGCGATCTGACCGCCATACATTGCCAGCATCAGGAAGTAAAACAGCTTCGGCTTTAGCGTTACAGGCCAAGATGCCAAAATTGCCAGCGTAGAGATGAACCCAGTCAGCAAAATTAGCGGCATTGACAAGCCATCTGCCCCAACCGACCAGTTCAGGTCGAGGGAAGGAACCCAGGCATAGCTTTCAACCAGCTGCATCCCCGGATCGGAGAGGTCGTATTGCGTGTAAAAAGCGTAAGAAATGATTGCAAAGTCGATTAGTCCAACAATTAGGGCATACCAGCGAACTGTTTTGCCATCCTTATCTGGGATCAAGGGCACCAGCAAGGAGGCAACTACAGGAAGCAAAATGATCGTGGTAAGCCAGGGAAAATTGGCAGTATCCATTAGCTCAGTTTTTTATCAGCGATAGGATTTGGGTTGGGAGATGAGGGGTTAGGTAATACCGGAGATCAGAACTAAGCCCAGAACTGCTCCAAATACTATCAGGGCATAGAACTGTGCCCGTCCATTTTCCAGATATTTTAGGCCTTCGCCTGTAATCAGGGTGACGAGGCCAGCCAGGTTGACAATACCATCGACAATTCGCACGTCTACTTCTAGAACCTGTCTTGCCAAACGGCGGCTGCCTTTGACGAACACAGCGTTGTAGATGTCGTCGATGTACCACTTATTCAGTGAGAGGTTGTAGAGCGGCTGACTCGTTTTGGCGATCGCTCCTGGATCAATCTTGAAGGACAGATACATCAGCGAAGCCAGCGTGATCCCGATTAGCGCGATTCCCACCGAGCTACCGCCCATGACCAGGAATTCGGTCCATTCAAACTCGGCTGGAATTTCGAGAGGAGGAAATCCGGCGATCGCTTCTTCTCCCGGTGGGTGGATAAACGCTTCAAAGTAGTTAGCAAAAGGCGTTCCCACTAGACCAATTAAGATCGAGGGAATCGCCAACAAGATTAGCGGCAGCGTCATTGTAGCGGGTGACTCATGAGGAGTATCGCTGTGATGTCCTTCATGCGCTTCATGGTCGTGTAGCTCAGGCACATCCGTCGTCAACTCTTTAGAGTTCATTGCGCCAGGGCCAAAGGCTAGTCCTAAACGCTGAAGCTGCTCATTCTTAAGCTGATTTTTGATGCTATCGTTCTTGCCGCGAAACTCACCTTCAAAGGTCATGAAGTACATGCGGAACATGTAGAACGCCGTGATTCCAGCCGTTAGCCAACCAATCGCCCAGAGGATTGGGTTCACCTCAAAGGTAGAACCTAAAATTTCATCCTTTGACCAAAAACCAGCAAATGGGGGGATTCCAGAGATTGCTAGCGTGCCAATCAAGAAGGTAATTGCTGTCGCAGGCATGTACTTCCGCAAGCCGCCCATCAAACGCATGTCCTGAGCAAACACGGGATCATGTCCCACGACAGACTCCATGCCGTGAATCACCGAGCCAGAGCCAAGAAATAGCATTGCCTTGAAGTAAGCGTGAGTCATCAGGTGAAACAACCCAGCGCCATAAGCACCAGCGCCCATCGCCATCACCATGTAGCCCAACTGAGACATTGTGGAGTAGGCAAGTCCCTTCTTGATGTCATTCTGGGTAATCGCGATGCTGGCTCCCAAAAATGCGGTGAAAGCTCCCGTCCAGGCAATGATATTCATTGCGTCGGGCAAGCCCTCGAATAGCGGAAACATCCGCGCAATCAAAAATACTCCAGCGGCGACCATCGTTGCAGCGTGGATTAGCGCCGAAATTGGAGTAGGGCCTTCCATCGCGTCAGGCAGCCAGACATGCAGTGGAAACTGAGCTGACTTTGCAACAGGACCGAGGAAAACCAGGATAGCAAAAAGGCTAGCTAGACCCACACTGAGGGAGCCAGATTGAACGAGCTCCTGGAGGCGATCGCCAATCTCGTTAAACTCAAAGCTACCTGTAGCCCAGTACAGCGCCAAAATACCTAGCAACAAGCCAAAGTCACCGACACGGTTAGTTACAAACGCCTTCTGACAAGCATCGGCAGCCGCCTTGCGGTCATACCAGAAACCGATCAGCAGGTAAGAACACATACCCACCAGTTCCCAGAAGATATAGACCTGTACCAGGTTGGGGCTAATGACCAGCCCTAACATTGAGGAGCTAAACAAACTCAAATAAGCATAGAAGCGAACATAGCCAGGATCATGTGCCATGTAGCCATCGGTGTAGATCATCACCAGAAAAGCTACCGTTGTCACAATTACCAGCATTAGAGAAGTCAAATGGTCGATGGTGTAGCCCATCGTCAAGTGAAAATCTCCAGCGGCCGCCCACTCGATAATCCGGTTATAAGGGGGATGTCCCTGAATTTGGCTCCACAGCAGGGCAAAGGAGAAAACCATCGCTGCCCCAATCAGGGAGACAATGAATACAGAACTACCCTGCCGAAACTTATTAACTGTCTTGCCATACGAGACTAAGCCCATTCCGATTAACATTGCCCCTGCTAAAGGCAACACTGGGATCAGCCACGCATACTGATATATGAATTCCATGACTCACGCCTACTTCAACTTTCTTCACTGAGTTGGCAAAACCGCTTTCATTGTGACACAGACTGGTATCGGAAGTTTCTCACCAAAGGCACAGCCGTTCAATTGTTGCATTCTCAAAACATATCCTTGACATTTAAGAAACTCTTTGGATTAAGAACCTGAATTGAGAATCTTTTAACTTCCTTCTTTCTAGCTTTCTTCCAGATTGCCCTGATGTTCACAGCGAAAGCCTTCTTGTCGCCAGCTATTGATGTCTACAGAGGAAAGCGATCGCACTCCTGAACATTTAGGTTGGTAAAACTGTCCGGCGATCGCCCAGACTAAACTTCTTCCTACGTCTAACCCCGTTTTCGTCCAGGATTCTTGATTTCCTGGAACACCCTGCTCTGTAACAATTTCTGGCTCGACCCAAATTCCGTGTGCTCCTAGCAAGATTTGAGCCAACCACTTTGCTCTAGGCAGATGACTTCCAGACGTAATCAACCCAACTTTATGGACGTTCCACTGCTGCAAAATGGGTGTGCCGAAATAAAAGTTACCAAACGTGGACTGAGCACAATCTTCTATCCAAACCTGATCCATAGGAGCATTAGCGCGTTGAAAAATTAGCCAGATGCATGGATCTTTAGAGCCAGTAGAGATCAAAATCGGTATTTCAGGATGCTGTTTTGTAAGTTCTGCCGCATAGATTTCTCGTTGAATGCTGCCTCCAAGAACGAGGTAGGCATCAATGGGGGCAGTTGCAGCCGAACGTAAAGTAATCAAATTCACTAACAGCCAACTGCAAAACAACAGTCCCAGTCCTACTAGTGCAGTACGAATTGGGTGATGGGCAATTTTTCTATGCCAGGAACGTTTTTTTGAATGAGGAAAAGAAGACTGACCCACTTTCGAACGTTTGGCTTTTGGCATTGAAAGTCCAACATCAAAACAGCATTTAGTAAATTTTGTTCACGATTTTTCAGATTAGTCGAGGAGAAGGGGTTAAATTAGCGAGAAATAATCAGCGAAGCATCATTGCTTTAACTCAGCTTCACAAGTTCTTAGTATTAAAAGCTTTTTATTCAAGATGCTTTATCTTAAAAACGCCAACCTGCCTAAGGACATTGAATATTTAAGGACACCAAACAAAACTGTCACACGATTGACACAGCCTGACTAAACTGCTTGAGTATGCTGAAAAGCACGCCTTTAGGGAGATGTCTGAAGTTTTGCCCCAACTGCTCAGAAGACCTAGCGATTGCCCCCAACAGATTACCTAAGCATTAACCAGGTAAAACTTGTTGCTTCAACTTTAGGAGCTCATGTCAGTCTGCAATCTCTACAGTCCAGTGACTTTGTAAACAGTTGAATAGGCTAAATCGAATTAAAAGGTTAAATAATTGCTAGCCCAGCAATAGCCTCACAGTTTGATGGTTCCAGTGATCCTTCAGTTTTTGGTGCTACTGCTTCTTCGCTCTGACTACCTATCTGCTCCTTTTGTCTCTCTAATTTTTGTTCCCTACCTGCTTTTGCCGGTGCATTTCGTGAACCCTGCTGTCTGACTTAAACCCTGTATCCAACCCTAGTCCTATACCCTTCAATGCATCAATCTTCCTGGCTCTCCAACTTGCTGCATACAGCCCTATTCAGTGGGGCGATCGCGACAACAACAACCCTTTCACTTCTCAGTCCAACGTTTAGCCCTTCTGTCCAAGCTTCTCTACAAGACAGTCCCAAAGCAGTATTGGATGAAGCGTGGCAAATCGTTTATCAGGAATATGTCGATCCCAGCTTCAATCAGGTTGATTGGCAGGCGGTGCGTCAAGATCTGCTAAGTGCTGACTACGCCTCTGAGCAGGAAGCCTATGAGGCATTACGGGATGCGTTAGAGCGATTGGAAGATCCATACACTCGCTTTATGGACCCTGAACAGTATCGGGCATTGACTCGCCAAACATCAGGAGAATTGTCTGGAGTCGGCATTCGGCTTGAGCTTAATTCAGAAACGAATGCGTTAACGGTCGTTGAACCCCTACAAAATTCTCCTGCTTCCGCAGCGGGGATCAGAACTGGCGATCGCATTTTGGCGATCGATGGCAGATCTACCAGTGGCATGTCAGTAGAAGATGCCTCTCGCTTGATTCGGGGTGAAGCAGGTACCGAAATTACTCTGCGAGTTAGCCGCAGCGGTTCTGAAGCCTTTGACATTCCGCTGACCCGTGCCCGAATTGAGTTGCCCACGGTTCGCTACAGTTTGCGTCAGGAAGGAAACACTAAGATTGGCTACATTCGCCTAGGCGAGTTTAGCAGCCACGCGGCCGACCAGATGCGTCGCGCCATTCGGGATTTATCAAACCAGGGTGCAGAAGGATTCGTTTTAGATTTACGAGGTAATCCGGGTGGTTTGCTGCAATCCAGCATCGACATTTCTCGGATGTGGATTGAGGCTGGAGACATTGTGCGAACGGTCGATCGCAATGGAGCTAGCCGAGAAACGAGCGCTAATCACACCGCTCTCACTGAACTGCCCTTGGCTGTGCTGGTAGATAACAACTCTGCTAGTTCCAGCGAGATTCTCACGGGCGCATTGATGGACAATCGTAGAGCAACCGTTGTCGGTAGCCAAACCTTTGGAAAGGCGTTAGTGCAATCGGTTCACGCCCTGGAAAACGGTGCTGGTTTGGCTGTTACCATTGCTCACTATTACACCCCTGCTGGCACCGATATTAGCCATCGCGGAATTACGCCTGATGTTGAGATCAACTTGACCGATTCACAGCGGCAAAGGCTAGCTTCTACACCCACGCTGTTGGCGACAACGGACGCTGATCCCCAGTATGCAGGAGCGATCGCTGCTCTACAGCCTGACATCGTAGCTAATCGAAATCAGCAGCCCGTTCAACCAATTAGCATTGGGCAAGAGCGGATGAATTCGCCCCAATAAAACGCAGGTATCAGTGCTGAATCAAAAAATGGGGAAGGTTAAATCCTTCCCCATTTTTCATTTACTTTTTTCCCAGTTGAAGATTAAGTGCTAAAAGATTTAGGGATGCATCTCTGAATCTTTTAGTAGAAAAGGAGTAACTGTTAGGACAATTGCCATAAATCCCGCAATCTCTAGTGCTACTTTCCGATTTCAGGATTAAGCTGTTGGACCAGATGGACAATTTCTGGCAAAATCAGCCGCTCAACTGCCAGCTTAACTGCACCGCTAGAACCCGGTAAGGAAAAAATTAGCTTAGAACGATAAACTCCAGCAACTGCTCGTGAGGCGATCGCCCTAGAGCCAATTTCTTGATAGCTCAGCCAGCGAAAGAGTTCGCCAAAACCAGGCAAAACCTTTTCAAGCAAACGCTCGATCGCATCGTAAGTTGTATCCCGTGGTGCGATCCCGGTACCACCGTTTAAGATTACAGCCTCCAAATCGTCCCGTAAACAAAGTGCCTTAAGCTGTTGCTGAATCTGCTCCGGTTCGTCTTTAACAATGACGTACTGAATAAGAGGATGTCCGGCAGCCTGAAGTAACTCTTGAATTAGCTGACCGCTGCGATCAGTCTCAGGGGAACGAGTGTCGCTGACCGTGATTACAGCACAGCCAATTGCAATCGGACGGGGATCAGGATGGGGAACAGCCATAGTGCTTGCAAAATCAGGATTTGTTAAACCCTAGCCCATTCTCTTCGGCATATCGATTCATAAAGCGCATGAAGCGCTCCCAATCCTCTGCGCTTCTCATGATATAAATCGCCTCAAGGGCTTCAGGTTGGCCGTTGACAAACTTTGCTTTTACTTCTTTTGTTGATAACTCGCCCTCTTCGTCAATCAGATACATCCCGGTAATTTCAGTAGTACTGTCATTTGCCAGAGCTTTAGGATTTTGAAAATAAAACGTGGCCGTACCGTTTGTGCCATCTTTTGCACGAGTCAAACGAACATCAGGAATGACCTCTTCGATCACTCCTCTAGAGAATTCAATTTGAGCCATAATCTTCCTATTCCGGCTGCTTAGTGTGGGCTTAAATTATCATCTTCCCATTATCCGTAACACCAGGGAACACATCCAGGAGGACAGATTCAGTTCAAGCTGCTTCTAGACGTTTTGGCTATTTCTATCTCTTGACCGAACTGATTAGGACGGACATTACATCAGTTGATGGATTTAAGGATTATTTATATTTCGTTACGATCATCTATGGAAAGATTGAGAAAAGCGCGCTTATTCGCCTAGTTCAGAGGTAATGGTATGAACGGCAATTTAAGAGTCGGCAATTTATTTGGAATTCCTTTTTACGTCAACCCGTCGTGGTTCCTCGTTTTAGGTTTAGTTACCTGGAGCTACGGCAGTGGTCTAGTGGCTCAGTTTCCTGAGTTAGGTGTTACTGCCTGGGGATTGGGGCTTGTGACGGCTCTGTTGCTGTTTGCCTCTGTTCTGGCGCACGAACTGGGACATAGTTTTGTGGCAATGGCTCAGGGAATCGAGGTGAAATCGATTACTCTGTTTATCTTTGGTGGACTTGCCAGCTTGGGAGAAGAGTCAAAGACTCCCGAGGGTTCCTTTAAGGTAGCGATTGCCGGACCCCTAGTCAGCTTTGTCCTCTTTGGGTTGTTCACAGCAGTCAACTTGCTACTAGACCTACCGAATGCTTTAACTGCAATCGTGGCGCTTCTCTCCTATATCAACCTTGCATTAGGTGTATTCAACTTGATCCCCGGCTTGCCGTTGGATGGGGGTAACGTCCTTAAAGCAATAGTCTGGAAGATTACAGGCAAGCCTTATAAGGGAGTAGCATTCGCGAGCCGCGTCGGTCAATTTTTTGGTTGGGTTGGAGTTGCGCTAGGAATTCTCTCAGTTTTGGGACTGAGCAGCGTGGGCAGCATTTGGACGCTGCTGATCGGCTGGTTCTTGCTGCAGAATGCAGGGCGATCGGCTCAGTCTGCAACTGTTCAGGAAAAGCTGAGTGGGCTGACTGCTGGGGACGCAGTTGATCCCGACAGCCCTATTGTGTCAGCTAGCAGTTCTCTTAGAGAGTTTGCGAATGGCTACATCATTGGCAACGAAAAGAACTGGCAAAAGTTTCTAGTGACCGATGAAAACGGTCAGTTGGTGGGTGAGATCTCTGTTGATAGCATGAAAACCATTCCAACTAACGACTGGTGGGACGTGCAGGTGAAGGAACTGATGCAGCCCATTGACCAAGTCAACACTGTGCCCTCAGACAAGCCGCTGCTAGAAGTGATTGGATTGCTGGAGGAGAAGAAGCTTCCTGCCCTAGTTGTAATTCGCGACAATGGCGTGCTAGTTGGGTTGTTAGAAAAGGCTTCAATCGTTCAACTTCTCCAGAAGAAAGCAGAAGCAGAAGCTGCTTGATCCGTTAGCTGGCTGAGTGAATAGCGGGACGCTGGGTTTCTTCAACGCTGACTGCCATAGAGTGAAAAAGCACAGGGGGCAATGCCCCCTGTGCTTTTTCACTCTATCTTTCAATTGTTGGGCGCGTGGCTAGAAAAGACGTAGACCCGCTGAGTTTCCAGACGATCGCAGATTGACGAAGGCTTAACTGAATCAGCCGTTGGTTCTTGGTCTAACCGGAAAATTTGCCGGTCTAGCTGTACCTGCAACGTAGTCATCGGGTCGCCACCTGGAGAAATCAAGAACTCTAGCTGCTGGACAGATTGCCAAGTCGCGAGGTTGTCAAGAATTTCAGCGATCGCCCGCACATAAGGATGTCCTGCGTCTTGATACCAGTCAGGCGCAGCAACACTAGGCTGATCAAATCCCAAATGGAAGGTGAGAGAAGATTTGCCGAAGAGGGCGATCGCCACTGGACGCGCCTCTTCCTGCAAAATTAAGTCGTGGCTTCTTGCCATGTAGCGCAGCTTTTCTAGTCGCTCGTAGCGCTCAGTGGGCGATCGCAAATCATCTTGCCACTGAATTGCCACTGTCACCAAGAAGGTTTGCAGCAGCAAATGTCCTAACTTCTCAGCTTTGGTCGCTAGGTAAACTGAGTTGTGGGAAGTTGTCTCAATTAGCAGCGGCACTCGGTCCACCATTTCCAGCCCGTAACCCTTTAAACCCGCTATTTTGCGCGGATTGTTGGTGATCAGGCGAAACTGCTGAACTCCCACATCGTTAAGAATCTGGGCACCGATACCGTAGTTGCGCTGGTCAGCAGGAAAACCTAGCCGCTGGTTTGCTTCCACCGTATCTAAACCCAAATCTTGTAACGAGTAAGCCTTGAGCTTGTTTACCAGCCCAATTCCCCGTCCCTCCTGCCGCAGGTAAACCACTACGCCTGCCCCAGCAGATTCAATCATTTTGAGAGCAGCCTGAAGCTGCATTCGGCAGTCGCACCGCAGCGAACCCAGCGCGTCTCCCGTCAGACACTCGGAGTGAACCCGCACCATCACAGAATGATCCTTGAAAGTCTCGGGATCGCCTTTAACGATCGCCACATGTTCTGAGTTGTCCAACAGGTTTCGGTAGCCGTAAATCTTAAACTTGCCAAACTCACTCGGTAAATCAGCAATTGTTTCTCGTTGGACAAACCGCTCATGTTGGAGCCGATAGCTGATCAGATCAGCAATGCTGATGATTTTTAGACGATGAAATTTGGCGTATTCGATTAGCTCTGGTAGTCGCGCCATCGAGCCATCGGGATTTTGGATTTCGCAAATTACCCCAGCCGGATACAGCCCTGCCAACCTGGACAAATCTACGCCGGCTTCGGTGTGCCCTGCCCGTTTTAGCACTCCCCCTTCTTTTGCCCTGAGTGGAAAGATATGTCCCGGTCGGCGCAAGTCACCCGGCTTTGTTTCAGGGTTGAGCGTTACCTGAATCGTTCTAGCTCGATCCTCAGCTGAGATTCCAGTTGTCACACCCAGATGTAGCGCTGCATCGATGCTGACGGTAAAAGCAGTTTGCTCGTTACTATCTTCAAAACTTCTGCCACTGACCATTAGCGGCAAATCGAGCTGATCCAGGCGATCGCCCGTCATTGCCAGGCAGATTAGCCCTCTGGCCTCAACCGCCATGAAGTTGATCATATCTGGCGTGGCAAACTGAGCCGCACAGATTAAATCGCCTTCATTCTCTCGGTTCTCGTCATCCACTACCACAAGGGACTTGCCTGCTTTTAGGTCAACCAGGGCAGCCTCGATTGAGTCAAATTCAAAACCTGACGGATGTAGCGATTCCACAGGAAATTCCCAATAGATAACGACGTAAACTTTTCTGAAGTTCGTTAATCCAATTCTAGCCCGTTTGGTTGAAGAGTTGAATCAGCGGTGATCACGAGCAGACAGAGACAATTGTAACCATCCCCCGAAAACCTGATTTTAGTACTACAATGCTGCATTTAGAGACACAGTGATCAAGTTAGGATTACTGCGCTTCTAGAAAAACCTTTTAAGTAAGAGCTTTAGACATCATGGGTGATTCCAGGCGCGTGCCCGTTGGGATTGTAGGAGCGTCAGGCTACGGTGGAGTGCAACTGGTGCGACTGCTAGTTGAGCACCCAGAAGTTGAGCTAGTTTATCTAGGCGGTGAAAGTAGCGCCGGAAAATCTTTTGCTGACCTTTATCCGCACCTGGGGCATCGGGTAAATTTGACTGTCGAGGCACTTGACCTGGAGACGATTGGCGATCGCTGCGAAGTCGTTTTTCTCTCCTTGCCCAACGGATTAGCCTACAAGATGGCTCCGACACTGCTGCAAAAAGGCTGTAAGGTATTAGACCTCTCAGCAGATTACCGATTTGACGACCTGGAAACCTATCGCGCCTGGTATGGAGGCGACCGCACCGATCAGGCAGTGGCGGAAACTGCTGTCTATGGATTGCCTGAGATTTATCGCGATCGCATCGCCGAAGCTCAACTCGTTGGCTGTCCTGGTTGTCATGTCACTGCTAGTCTGTTAGCCCTCTCACCTTTAATGAAGCAAGGGTTAGTTGTTCCTGAAACGGCTGTAATTGATGCCAAAACAGGTACCTCTGGCGGTGGGCGGCAGGCAAAGACACATTTGCTCCTAGCAGAGGCTGATAACTCCATCAGCGCTTATGGCGTAGCGCGACACCGCCACACCCCTGAAATTGAGCAGGTTTGTAGCGCCCTGGCAGGTCACGAGGTCATGGTGCAGTTTACGCCTCACCTGATCCCAATGGTGCGCGGTCTGCTGGCAACGGTCTACGCAACGCTGCGCGATCCTGGATTGGTAACGGACGATCTAATTACCATCTATCAGGCTTTCTATCGGGCTTCCCCCTGGGTAAAAGTCTTGCCGAGTGGCACCTATCCCCAAACCAAATGGGCCTGCGGCACCAACCTCTGCTATATCGGTATTGAAGTCGATCCGCGTACCGATCGCATCATCGTCATGTCGGCGATCGACAACTTAATGAAAGGTCAGGCAGGTCAGGCAATTCAGTGCCTTAACCTGATGATGGGCTGGAAAGAGACATTGGGTTTACCGCAACTCAGCTTCTATCCCTAAGCTCCACCTTCTATGAAAACTAATGCAGTACGGATTCTGGACAATTTAGGCATTGCCTATGAACTCCGGAGTTACGAAGTTGATCCAGAAGATCTAGCAGCCGAACGAGCCGCTGAGAAAATTGGACTACCGCCTGAGCAAGTTTTCAAAACCCTTGTTGCCCGAGGCGATCGCCAGGGAGTTTGCCTTGCCGTAATTCCTGGTAGCGATCAGCTTGATTTGAAAGCACTAGCGAAGTTAACGGGCGATCGCAAAGTAGACACTGTTGCCCTTAAAGAAGTACAGCCTCTCACAGGCTACATTCGAGGTGGCGTGACTGCCTTAGCCTGCAAAAAAGACTATCCCGTGTATGTCGATGAGACGGTTGAGCTATTCGACCAGGTTGCCGTCTCAGCAGGCGTTCGCGGCACGATGATTTTACTAGCTCCAGCAGACTATTTGAGTGCGGTGAAGGGAACAGTAGGGGCGATCGCCAAAAGCAAGCTCTAGTAGAAATTTGAGCAATCTAACCTGTAGTCCAAATTGCCTAGGGGCGTAGCATTCGGGCAAAAATTCTCGCTTCATTCCGAGGTCTATCTGCCGAACGCTACGCCCTTACACCCCTGTACAGTAAAGACTCATATCCTAGGCAGTACCAAGTTGGGAAGGCTAAAGTCGTAGAACATTCACCCAGAATTTTCGCCGACACCCTAACAGACATCTATGAATTCTGATAAAAGACAGCAACTTCAGCAGTGGGAGCAAGAGTTGCGCGACCGTGAGTTAGCAGTTCGTTTGCGGGAGTTAGAAGCAGAAATTAGTCAACAGCAATCTTCACGTCACGCTCAGCTCAAGAATGCTGCACCCCACGCTCAACCGCTCAATTTCCTCAAGCGCTTCTACAGAAAGCTAGAGAACGTCGCCAAATTTATCGGAATCGTGGTGTTGGTAGTTATTGGCATTCAAATTGCGAGTTGGCTTGCGGGCACATTTATCGTAATCGGAATTGTTTGGCTGGCTTACAAGATCTTTTTTGAGAACGATTAACATGAGCTACAAAGTCGAAACGCATAATTTTTTGCAAGACCTTGACCGAATTTTCAAAGTGCGTCAAGAAATTGCCGATTATTTAGAAACCATTTCTGAAACGCTCACAACCGCAGAGTCTGCAGCTGCAGAAGCCTCTGGCAAGTTGGGTTTAGACCAAGAGATTGCAGATATTGGCATTGCCGGAAAGAATTTACGTCAGGGTGCATTTCGACTGCTCATTCTGGGCGACATGAAACGAGGTAAAAGCACATTTCTCAATGCGCTGATTGGCGAAAACCTGCTGCCTAGCGACGTGAATCCCTGTACTGCGCTGCTAACGATTCTTAAATTTGGTGCTGAGAGACGAGTCACGGTTCACTTTAATGACGGCAAGCCACCAGAGCAAATTGATTTCAAGCTGTTTAAGCAGCGTTACACAATTGATCCCCAAGAAGCAAAACAGCTAGAACAACAGCAACAGCAGGCATTTCCTGATGTTAGTCACGCAGTCGTGGAATATCCGCTGCCGTTACTAGAAAAAGGTGTTGAAATTGTTGATAGTCCGGGATTAAACGATACCGAAGCCCGAAATGAACTGTCGCTCGGCTACATCAACAATTGCCATGCCATTCTATTTGTCCTACGGGCATCACAGCCTTGCACCCTAGCAGAACGCCGTTATCTAGAGAACTACATCAAAGATCGCGGTCTATCGGTTTTCTTCTTGATTAACGCTTGGGATCAGGTAAAGGAGGGGCTGATTGATCCCGACGATTCAGAAGAACTTGAAGAAGCAGAGAGCAAACTGCGAAAAGTCTTTCACACTAATCTGGTGGATTACTGCCAGGTAGACGGACAGGACACTTATGATGAACGGGTGTTTGAAATTTCCGCCATTCAAGCGCTACGGCGACGAATTAAGGATGCCTCCGCTTCGCTGGAGGGCACAGGCTTTCCAGAATTTATGGGCGCACTCAATACTTTTCTGACGCAAGAACGGGCGATCGCCGAATTTCGTCAAGCCAGAACCCTCGCCCGTCAAGCCAATCTTCGGGTCAAGCAATCTGTAGAACGCCGTATTCCCCTCCTCGGTCAAGATGTGGAGGAGTTGAAACAGCGAATTAGCTCTGTGGAGCCAGAATTTACCAAGCTCAGCCAAATTCGCGATGAGTTTTGTGATGAGATTCGACGGATGCGCGATCGCAAAGCAAGGGCGATCGCTGACTCCTTTCGCACCTACGTGCTTAGCCTGGAAAATACCTTTGAGCAGGACTTTTTGCGTTACCAACCCTCAGACCTACAGTTTTTAGATTTCTTTAGCGAAAGCAAGCGGGAACAGTTTAACCGCTCTGCCCAGCAAGGGTTTCAGCAGTACGTCAACGACAAATTTTTTGCGTGGACTCTCTCCGCTGAAAAAGATTTGGAATCTGCCTTCGCTGAACTGTCCCAAAGTGCTGCAAGACATGGCGCGTCCTACACCGGAGTAACCGATCAAATTACTGAAAAGCTCACAGGACAGGACATTCAAACTCGACTGAACCTATCGGGGGAGGACGACACTACTCCTGGTTGGGCGAAATGGGCGATGGGCCTTTTCTCGTTGGCGGGAGGCAATCTTGCTGGAGCAGCCCTAGCAGCTACAGGGTTTGATTTCAAAAGCATCTTGCTGAATCTTGTTGCAACTTGGGGAATTACACTGCTATTTGCGCCAATTTTGGGTCCTTTTGGTATTCTGTTAGCTGGATTAGGGGTTGGGGCACTTCAGGCAAATGATGCACGTAAACAGTTTGCCAAAGCAATCAAAAAAGAACTGGTCAAACACTTGCCCCAAATTGCTCAAGAGCAGTGGCAGCCCATCTACAGTGCCGTGCAGGAGTGCTTTGATAGCTATGACCGAGAAGTCGCCAAGCGAATCGATGAAGACATTCAGTCGCGCAAGGCAGAACTGGACAATCTGCTGCAACAAAAAGACACTCGTGAAATCAATCGAGATGCAGAACTGGCAAGACTGCGATCGCTAGAAGCAACTATTGCTGACCAGTCTCAAAGAGTTGAAGTCGCCTATCAATCCTTACTGTCTTGATCTCGCATGAATTGCCCAACTTCTTTCAATGGTCAACAACCATTCGCCTCTGCTTTGTAGGAACACAACCACAGGGGAGCGTTTAAGTTGAGTTCTCTAGCAGAGAAGCGATCGCCTTTACAGCGACCATAAAAGCCATCTCTACGATCCCACGTATAGTCCTTAGCTCATTCACCCAGATGCTTATGCATGAGGATCTGTCTGGGTTGTCCGAGAAACCAGTGGCTCAGGCTGGATTCAGCATGTTTAATTTGGTAGCCAGCCTTACGATAGAGCCGTCGTGCCTGAAAGTTATTTTCCAACACGTGTAGATATAGTTCCTGAAAACCCCATTCCAAAGCGACCCGTTCGCAGGTCAAAAGCAACTGTTGAGCAACCCCTTGTCTTCGATATTCGCGCTGTACAGCCAGGTTAGACACGTACAGGTAGGCATTGCTGCGAGGTTGCCAAAACGATTGGGTGCGTAATCCCATTTCAACCGTTCCCACTAAGTTTTCCTCTCCTAGCGGGTAGCTTGACGCTTGTGGGGTAGCTTGATTGATTGCAACAAGGCAAACATAGTGGTCAGTTTTTGTCCGCAAGCGGTTTCGCAGGTCTTCATAAATGCCCATGCGAAACAGTGGATAAATCCAGCCGATTACACCTTCTTTTATGTGAAAGCTACTGGAAAGTACGTCTGCAAGGCGGTTTAGATCTTGTTGCCGCGCCGTTCGGACTAAAACTGGAGCGGCATTTGGGCGATCGCTAGACTCCCATTGATTGAATACCAAGGATGATAAAACACCTGTGTTGAGATAAGGACACTAGCGCTTTGCGCTTAAGAGATAGAATGTCCTCTCATTTTAATCCTGAGACTCCCCAGTATGAATTGTATTAAGAGAATGGCAACTCACATTTTGGGGCTAGATCTCAAGTTGGTCAGGGTTGGAAACTGTTTAGATAATTTTTACAACAATAAATTTTGCAAATTTTTATGTCTTGAAGTAATGTTAATTAACGCTGCTGCAATGAAGGCAATTTCTAGTTAGCCAAAGGTTAATCAGCTCTACCTATGGTTAATCAGCTCAAACCTGTTCCTGGCTTAACTGCCTGAAAAATTAGCAGCTTTTGCCACAGACTTTCTGCTAACACTCAAGGCACAATAAGTGTAGAAGCACAGTTTTGTCTGCTTGAGTAGAATTGGATAGGTTTTAGAAGGGTGCAGTTTAAGGTGCGGCTTTACGGTTAGGCTCGCGCACAGCGGTAATATTTGGGTAGGGGTATCTACAGGTGAGGCTGAAATCCTAAGGGAACGCTAGGATGCTTTTCAGGTTGCGATCGCTATCTCCAGGTTCAAAGCTACATTTAACCGCGAGATAACCGAAAGATGGACAAGATTCTAGATCAGGATGTCGCGTTGCCTTTTGTTCAGATAAGTTCAGTAACACATCCAAAACCTTGTCCCAACCCCGTCCATTCCTATTAACTTAACTGCCCTTGAAGCAGGACGGTGCATGATATCTATAGATCACAGTAAGCCTAAAATTCTGGTCGTTGATGACGAGCCAGATAATCTAGATCTGCTTTACCGTACTTTTCACCGTGAATTTAAGGTGCTGAGAGCGGAGAGTGGGCCTGTGGCGCTGGAGATTCTCGCGAAGGAAGGAGACGTTGCTGTCATTATTTCTGACCAACGGATGCCTTCAATGAGTGGAACTGAGTTTCTTAGCCTTACTGCCACTCAGTACCCAGATATTATTCGAATTATCTTAACAGGCTACACCGATGTCGAAGATTTGGTAGAAGCAATCAACTCTGGCAAGGTGTTTAAGTATGTCACTAAGCCTTGGGACGATGAAGAGCTTAAAGTCGTCGTGCGTCAGGCAGTCGATACGCACAATGTTCTAAAAACTCGTACTCAAGAGCTTTGTCGCACGCTGCGGCAAGAGTCGCTGCTCAATGCAGTGACCAACACGATTCGCAGTGCCCTGAGCTATCGGCAGATTCTTCAAACCATTGTGGAAACGGTGGGTCACATGTTTGAGGTGGACTGCTGTATCCTGCGTCCATTTCATGACGATCGCGTCAGTGATGAGCTATTTGTTTACACGGCACGTCCCCCCGAATTGACTGCAGCTACTTCCGATTCCTGGAATTTAGACAACCTGGCAAATACGCTCTGGGAAACGCGAGAAGTTCATGTGATGAACGATGCTCAGGCAGATATGCAGTCACCTCGTGATGAGGCAATTGACGATCGCTGCCAGCAGTCGTATAAAACGGCTCAAATTCGTTCTAGCTTGGTAATTCCGCTAATTTGTCAGCAAGAGTTAATGGCAGTGTTGGCACTCCATCAGTGCAGCTATTCTCGCGTTTGGCAAGGTGATGAGGTGCAGTTGGTGGTGATGGTAGCAGACCAGGCTGCATTGGCGCTGTCACAGGCACGGGCCTATGAACAGGTCAGGGCACTGGCTAAGCGAGAAGCACTGGTTAACACGATTACAGCAGCAATTCGCTCTAGCCTTGACCCGCAGGAGATTTTTGCGGCAATTACTCAAAAGCTGGGACAGGCACTTCATGCCGATGGCTGTGCTTTGTCACTCTGGACTGAGGAGGACGAATTTGTCCAGTGTGTTGGGCTGCATGATGCCAGTCAAGACATTGAGATACCCAGTCAAGCGATCGCGCTGCTGCCTGCGATGGAAGAGCGCAACTGGAACGGTTGGTTAACTTCTGACAATCTTCCGGCTCAACAAAAATCTTTTAATCATTCCAAAAACGGGTTCGAGCCCTCTATCAACTCGTCCATCAGCTCATCTGCCAACCCCTTCGTGGAGGAAGGCAGTTCGGCTCACCGGCATCATTTGCCTCAGTCACTCGTGCCGATTGAGGGAAATCCAGTGTTGCAGCTTTTGCTAACCACACAAGAG
The DNA here is from genome assembly GCA_014695345.1 of Cyanobacteria bacterium FACHB-471. Classification (GTDB taxonomy): domain Bacteria; phylum Cyanobacteriota; class Cyanobacteriia; order Elainellales; family Elainellaceae; genus JAAUTN01. The sequence continues at coordinate 80,168 of JACJOC010000103.1, read as the reverse complement.
CCAGTCATCATTGATGATCTCAGCCAATATCCAGAGATGAACGTGCTGGATGTACCGCTGCGATCGCCTGCTCGTGCTCTACTCGTCGTACCACTGCTCTATAACGGCAAGATCATTGGCAGTATTTCTCTGCGTCAGATACAGGAGCCACGCAAGTGGGAAACCTCTGAAATTGAGCTAGCTCAGGCTGTGGCGGCGCAGGCAGCGATCGCCGTGCAGCAGTCGCGGCTCTATCAAAAAACCCGCCAGCAAGCTGAGCAGCTGATGGAGCTAGATCGGCAAAAAACCGAATTTTTCCAGAATGTTTCTCACGAATTTCGCACCCCGCTGACCCTAACGATTGGTCCGTTGGAAACAGCCGTTGCTCAGCAGGAGGGGATATCTTACGACCAGTCTGTCATTGCCCTGCGAAACTCGCGCCGCCTGCTGCGGCTGGTCAACCAACTGCTCGACTTGCAGCGGCTAGACGCAGGACGAATGCAGCCTAGTTTTCGCCCCTGCAATTTGATGGACTTCATCACACAGGTTGTGGAGACCTTTCGACCGTATTGCGATCGCAAGCAGATCACCCTCTCAACTCACCTGTCTGAGTGCCCGCCCATTTACCTGGACTTAGAGAAGTTCGACAAGGTCCTTTACAACCTTTTGTCTAACGCGATGAAGTTTACCGCTGCGGGTGGCAGCATCGACGTGGTGCTACAGTCCGCAGGTAGTCACTGCTTACTCAAAGTTAAAGATACAGGCGTTGGCATTCGTGCTGATCAGCTTCCCCACCTGTTTGAGCGATTTCATCAGGCAGACGGTTCTACCAATCGCAGTCATGAAGGTAGCGGCTTAGGCTTGGCGCTGGTCAAGGAACTGGTCGAGCTACATGGCGGCAAAGTCTGGGTCGAGTCAGATTATGGCAAAGGCACTACCTTTACCGTCTGGCTGCAAACTGGGATCGCCCATTTACCGCTAAATCAGGTAATTGAAATTCCGGCTGAGATAGAGCCTGTCCGTGCTGCGGTCGAGTTGGCTGACATTGAGTCAGATTTTTCTGAAGGCGGAGCGCTCGTCCATCTGCCCAACGGTTCCCACCCGGTCGAGCTATTACCGTCAGGCAGTTCAGATCTAGCTCCGATAAATGCCGCTCAAGTTTTGGTTGTAGACGACAATGCCGACCTGCGGAACTATGTCGCTGACATCCTGCAACAAGCAGGCTATCTCGTGCAAACGGCGCGGAATGGGGCAGAAGGCTTCCAGCTAGCGCAGACGCAGCGTCCCTACCTGATCGTCACAGACTTGATGATGCCACTGGTATCAGGGCTGGAAATGATCCAAATGATCCGTCAGGACGAAGCCCTGAAAGGTACTCCAATTGTGTTGCTGACTGCCAAAGCAGACGAAGACACGCGCATCGAGGGGGCTGAACAGGGCGCAGATGCGTATTTGTCAAAACCTTTTAACCGTCGAGAATTGTTGGCGGAAGTTCGTAATCTACTAGCGCTGAAAGCTAATGAGCGACGGGTAGCAGAACTCAACTCCTACTTAACAGAATCAGTGCTGCGTCGGTTTTTGCCTACCTCGCTGGTAGAAAAAGCTTCTCGCGGTGAACTAGCACTTGATCTGCGTCCAGAGCCAAGGCTGATCACAGTTTTGTTCAGCGACATTATTGGCTTTACCCAGTTGTCGAACACGCTGCGATCGCGCCGAGTTGCCGAACTCTTAAACGAGTATCTGACTGAGATGACTCATGCCATCTTTGACCACGGTGGCACTGTTGACAAGTTCATGGGGGATGCAATTCTGGCTATCTTTGGCGCACCGGAAGAAATTACGCCAAACGAGCAGGTCAGACGGGCGATCGCTGCTGCTCAGCAGATGTACCGCTCCCTCTCTAAACTCAACGAACGTTGGCAAACTCAAGGCATTAGCCGAGTCCAGTTCCGCTGTGGCATCCATCAGGGAACAGCTGTTGTTGGCATGTTTGGTGGAGTAGAACGGGCAGACTACACGGCGATCGGTCCAAGCGTCAACATTGCCGCTCGGATTCAAGAAGCCGCAGGTCCAGACAGCATTTTAGTATCAGCTGCTGTAGCAGATTATTTGGAAGAGCACGTAATCACAAAAGGTAGCCCCTTGGAGCTCAAAGGGGTAGACGAAACGGTACTCACCTTCGCTATCCGTACTGATATGGAAGAGGATGAATACCGCTAAACCTTAGACTTCAACTGGCTTACTCGAAAGGCTATAGAGCCTGACCTGCTTTTCTGTGGCGGGAGTTAGCGAAAATAGCTCAACTCCCCAATTAGAAGCGTATTCTTGAGCAAAGTCACTTGCAGCGACTTTAGAGGGGGCTTGAATCAGGAGTTGACTAGCCAACTCTGTGGTACCCGCAAAGGCAAATTCAGCGAAATACATAACTACAATGCTCCGTCAATCTGAGAACCTTACAGGTTGAAAGCTTTGCTAAATTTCACCAGCTTTGCTGAACCTCATAGCAACCGGGCTTGGCTGCACCCTACAACAGGCGGATTAACGGTTTCCTTCTTTTATATCACTCAGGTCCGTTTAATCATCAGGTAGATTCTTAGATGGAAAGGGGTGTAACTGAAAGGTTAATGTTTTGAGGACTGGAAAACTTTGAAACTTAGTAAAGAGCCAGGTCGAATTGAACGGATCGAGTCGATCGCGTTCAAACTGATTGCGTATCAAACAGTGAAGTGGTTAGATGCCTAGCTGAAAACCATCCAGTTCAGACCATTAAGTCTAGCCTAGTGTCCAGAAGCGTCCTGCAAAAGCGAAATATCACCGAGGTTTGCTTGTCTGATTGAAACCTTAAGTTACTTAATTTCACATGATAACTCGCTGTTTCAAATGCGCTTTGATACTTCAAAAAGTTCAACCCTGTTTAACAGATTTAGCGATCGCCTCAACTTCAATTCACCACATTGAGATGTATTAATAGTTTCAAGCAAGCATCCAACACTGTTAACAACTAAAAACTATAACGTTCAGGATGAATTGGTCTAGAAGGCTAAGACCCCCTAAAGTTGAGTAATTTGGGTAGAAGGTGCGGCAGGGGTTAGCTCTAGCTGAAGCGCAAAGTCATCATCATAAAGTGCTTGTTCCCAGTTACGGGCAGCTTTAACTTGCGTCAGGGTAAGATGCTCAGCAATTCGTAAGTCTGCATTGAGCAGATTTGCTCCCAACAAGCTTGCATCCTTAAAGTTTACTGCCCGCAATTTTGCGCCCTGAAGCTCAGCCCCCTTGAGGTTTGCTTCCTGGAAATCAGCTCCGAGTAGATTTGCCTCTAGCAGATTCGCTGCTCGCAAGTCAGCTTTTTTCAAGTTCGCTCGCTGCAAATTGGATCGCTGCAAATTGGCAGCTCTCAAATCAGCTTTGTAAAGGTTCGCTTCAAGCAAGTCAGCTTTTTGAAAGTTAGCTCCTAGCAAGTTTGCCTTCCTCAAATTAATTTCACGCAGCTCCGCTCTGGGCATATCTAGCCCTTTAAGACTGATGCCATCTTCGTTCAGGTCTTGCAGTGCTTGGATGCGGGCATAGCTGTTTTTTCTGCCATAGGCTGCATCAATAACTTTCCAGGCTTCGTAATGCGATCGCTTTTGCCGCTCTGGAGTTTCTTTGATGTAGATAAATACTGCCACCAGTACACTGATTCCCTCGATGATTTCGAGGAAACTCCTGATGCTCAACCATTCTAAAAATGCTCTGCCGATTGGGGTCAAGTCAAACAGGCGAATCATCCCAATCAGGAAAAGCACTTCGAGCGACGTTGGAATGCGAATTAGCCAATCGACAATCCAAGCTTGAGTTTGCCGTAGCCACTGGTAACGTTGCTCTTGTGAGTCTTCACTCATAAATTGCCTCTGTCCCGTCTGCGTCTGCTGTCCCTACTCCAACCGATAGCAGGAACGCCCAGGGAATCGTCGGATCAGCAGCAAGCTGATCCGCAACGGCACTCGCACCATAGCGGTTGAGATGACTGGGATCAGCGAAATACTCGTTTTGCATTAGCTCTTGCTGCTGACTGAGATCGTGAAAAATAAATCCTGCTCTCGCCGCTAATTGCTGCATGTGCTGTCGAAACTGGTCTTCATAGGTTTGGCGGGCAGGGTCAAGATAGTCTTGTGTCAGGGGCAGGTTGACAAAGATGAGCGGAATTTGTTGAGCCTGGGCAAAATTAGCGATCGCTATTGTCGCTTCTTGCTGTTCCCCACCTAGCTCAAAGGGAATGTAGTTGCTGTCATATTGTCCCGCAACTCTAGGAAATTCTCGATAGTAAGTAGTTGGATTAAACCGATCCGCAACAGGCTGAAAACCTGTCGAGTCCAAGTCACTAGTAGGGCGATCGCTCACTACTTCCGGCAGAATCGGGTAGATCGGCGGCAGGTCAAGCAGATTAGCAGAAGTGGAGGGGCGATCGCAACTTGCGTAATTGGTGAGCGGCGTACTGAGGCACTCTGCTGTGAGAGAGCTCTGTGGCTGCGGTGACCGAATGGGGCGAACCCCAGTCTCTAAAACCCGGTAGCCTTCGGATGTCAAAATTCCGCTGTAGGTAATATCTGCTCGACCGCTGTTAAACGCGCGTGAGCCATCTGCCCAAACAATCAGTTGGGGCAATTGATCGGGTGTCAAAATTTGCCGCAGCAGCACACTAATTACCTGAGCCGTTGCCCCATTAATACTGAAGTTAAATACATTGGGCTCCGGGTAGCCCTGTGCCGTTAGAGCTTGTTGCAGCGCCACTGGGTCAACGCCTTGCAAAGCACGAGAACTGCCAACAATGAGAATATCTGGTACGCCAAATGTATTTAGATGATCGGCATACAATCTCAATTGCTGGTCGAGGCGCTGACTATTAAAAGAGGGATAGTTTTCCAGTGTGATCTGTAGGGGCGCACTGTTTGGATTACCCGACTCTGTTGTAACCAGGTTAGGTTGGGACAGTTCGGTGGCGATCGCCTCAGCAGTTCCATGACAAAGCACAAATGTGGCTGCCATCGCTCCGGTCCAGAAGCTCAGGCTGTGCTTTAAAGCTTTTACTGGTTTCGCTGCCGAATCCTTGTAGTCCTCAAAACTCCCTAAAATAGAGAATTTGGACCTTTCTAAAGCATTCCAAAAATGAGCTTTTTGGAATGCTTTAGAGGGCTTTAGACTACGTTCTAGACTGACATCTTTATAAGTTTGTGTCCGTCCCACAATTCACTCACCTATGTGGAATGACCTACATCTATAGCTTAGTGTGTCTTATTTATGGGTGGTCTTGCTAGTATGTAGGACTTTGCCTGTTTATGGTCTGCACTCGTCAGCATTGGGTTGCTGGGAGTTGCCCCATTGCAGCGCAAAGTTTGTTGCTTTTGCAGGTGCTACTCATGCAGTCCAAGAATAAGCTTCAAACTTTAGTTCAAATTGTTCAAGGTTGGAATAGATGGGGGCGATCGCCTCACCTACAGGGCGCTGCCATCGTCTTGCTATCCTCACTAATACTGTCATTTCAAAACATTGTTGTCAGAATCGTGTTGAGTCAACAAACCGTGCTGGGAATCAGCTTTGGTGGATTTGTTGAATCGAGTGTGGGCAACTTGCTGCTCATTTTGCTGATGCGGATGGTGGTGGTGGTGCCACTAATGGCATTTGGAATTGGCACCTGGATTTATCCGCCACTGTGGAAGGATATCCAGAATCGACTGAATGAGCGCAACCCGGCCCTGATCGGGGGCGTTTTAGCTAGCGGTTTTTTGCTATTTTTGTCCCTGCCACTGATGTTTACGGCGTTGAGTGTAATTCCTGCTGGAATTGCTACAACGCTCTTTTTTATCTACCCGACCGTTACCGTTTTATTTGCCTGGTGGTGTTTTGGCGATCGCCCCACTTTCCTACTAACTTTAGCAGTCGGCACCATCTATGCCGGGTGTTTGCTCACCATTCCCGGTTCTGAACAATCAACAGATAAGGTGTGGCTGGGCGCAACGATGGCGGCTCTTGCGGGAGTTGTCTTTGCGGCGTACACAATTCTGACTCAGATCTGCACTCGGCGCTTTCGGCTACACCCGGTGCCTTTTACTCTCGGCGTATTTGTAATAATGCTGCTCCTGGCTAGCTTGACGGTTGGGGCGATCGCGTTCATTCCCTGGCTAACAGCTAGGCTGCCCAGCTTAAGAATTGTTGTCAATGCCACGATGTGGTCACGGTTGTGGGCAAGCACCGTTGTTTTGGCACTGACGGCGATCGCAGGCTTTTTGCTCAACAACATCGGCATTCGCAGAGTTGGCGCGGCCCAGGCTGCCATCATTAGCGCAAGTGGTCCCGTTTTCACAACACTGCTGGGCTGGCTGCTGATTCAAGAAATGTTACAAGACAAAGCTCAAGCAATTGGCATTTTGCTAGTGACAATTTGGGTGGGGGCGATCGGCACCGGAGCAATGAATCGAGATTCGCGAAATCAAAGCTCGTAAAGTCATTATGCTTTGGTTCGAAATAGCATTGCTTCTATCAAGGGCTTTTGCTCGCTGCACGACACCATTCCAATGAAAATGGACTACAGATTGGAGCGGGTGCCCTTTCATCTGTAGTCCGAATTCTTGGAATGAGTATTAAGTTTTGTGATTATGACGAAGCTAAGTGGCTAGCGATCCTTTCTAGTAGCTTCTAGTAGCTGTCATCTCCTGCTACTTCTACTGTTTCTGGTTCCGGGAGACGCTGCTCCAGGGAAGCATCACGAATTGCCTGCCAGTGGCAAAATAAATCGTTTTTACTTAAGTCATTCGTCCTGTAATAGCGGATTGCCTGCTCCAACTCTTGAGGGGTTTGAGGGATAGGAACAGTACAAGTGAGTTCTGCCATAAATGACCTCTACTGTTAATTGCGTTGTGGTTGCGTAAAACCGTAGTTTCACTAATTGTAATGAAGCCCTCTCAGAAAAAGTATCAAGATATACAGTTTTTGTTTTGATTTATGTGAACTTCTCGCAAAGCCGAGGGCAGGTGAAGGAGAGTTTGCTTCGTTGTCCTACTGTTCCCCTATTACTCCGTCGATCTTCTACGCAAGGCTAGAAAAATCCTCAAGCAGGAGTAAGCAAAATTAACTGCTGACTGAGTAGCGATCGCACCCCCTCTATTCCCAAATTCACTTCGGCTAAAATCTGTTCTACAGTTTGCTGTTCAGCTTGCTCTGCGTTGCGATCGCAAGCCTTAAGAAACTGCCATTCATTTTCAGCCAGATTAATGATCTGGTAATCATAATTAAACAAACAGCGGCTATCCCACCCGTCCATACATGGGCTCCGTTCTGGAATGGCGGCTAAAACTGCCTGATCAGATGACCAGTCGTTTTTAGGTAAAGGGTTTCGCCCTAAGAAAAATTCGTAGTGAGTAATGGTTTCCGGGTCGAGCAGTTCAATAAGGCGATAGAGTTGGCGATCGCTCAAACCTTGCGATCGCTCCAGCAAGTCCGGCACTTTGCCCAATAGCCGCTCTAGATTCCAGACGCGAGGATTAGAAAAGCCGATGAACTCCAGCCCAGACGCATCGATTAGCTCGAATAAGGTGTCAATGTTGTAGTCGATTTCTTGGGGATGCACGTACATGTCAGCAAAGCATTCATCTCGCTGATTTTCGAGTGACCAGCGCTCTTGTTCCCGCTTGACCAATCGATTGTTTTCGGGCAAGGCTGAGAAGATTTTCCGCCCAAGCTGTACCCCGTCCCGGTAGTCACCTCGCTGGTTTCCTTGGAGGAGGGCGATCGCCTGCTGCATCAGCTTGATTTCCCAGCGGCCCAATTCGCCATAGACAAAAATGTGCATCAGCCCACCGGGAGCCAGTTTCTTCGCGAGAGACTGAATTCCACGAATTGGGTCAGGCAAATGGTGCAGCACACCGACGCAGTTAATCAGGTCAAACTCACCTTCAAGTTGGTCAGCATCATAGAGACTGAGATGGTGAAACTCAACTCTGTTAGTTTCAGAATTTGCTGCTGCAACGCCTGACTTTTGACAGCGCTCTTTTGCCACTGCCAGTGCTCCCGCACTCAGGTCAATTCCTACCACCTGTGCTGAAGGGTTAAGGTGAACCAGATACTCCGTACCTACTCCTGTTCCACAGCCCGCGTCCAGAATGCGAATGTTTTGCTTAATGGGTTTTTGTCCGGTGCAAAAGTTGTAAGCGGCTAACCAATCCCAGCGCCAGTTAAAGCCTGGAGGTGGAGCGTCGAGCAATGGCTCTGGTGGAAAGGGGTAAGTGTCATAGAGTTTTGCAACGGCAGCACTGACGGTCTGAGAGGCAGTTTGAGCAGGTAGTTGAGAGGAGGGCTGAGAATCTAACATAATGGACAAAATTGCAGCAACCTAGAGTTTACCGAATGTTCTACTCATAAGGTTGTCGGGCAGCAATTTTGTACAACCCATCACGTTACTTTTAGGAGTTTTGCAAATTCTTGGTTTTGAGAAAGTAACAGAACTTAAATTTTTTCTCAGCTTCCTTACCGCGATCCTCTATGATTGCCTTTGTAATGACTACGCAATCTCCTTTGGGAATGCTACACACTTTTTAATAAAGCGATGTTGTAACCCCGAAACGTTTTAATCTAAAAACTGATCGAGTTGACCCTGGGCAGCCGTTGGTGGATTTTTGACCGGAAGCCGCTTGATGCAAGAGCAATCTGGAATTATTCACCCGACAAATATTCATCCAATCGGGCTTTGGGCAGGTCTCATGTAATTACATGCAATCCAATTGATAGGGAGCTTTTGAAATCCAATGAGTGTAAAGGCAAGTGGTGGAAGCTCTGTTGCGCGTCCGCAGCTATACCAAACCCTACCCGTTTCAACAATTTCTCAGGCTGAACAGCAAGATCGCTTCTTGGGGCGAGGAGAACTGGGTGAATTGTCTAGCTATTTCAGTTCAGGAATTAAGCGCCTGGATATTGCCCAAACGATCACGCAAAACTCAGAGCTAATCGTCTCGCGCGCTGCCAACCGCATCTTCGTCGGTGGCTCCCCGATGGCTTATCTGGAAAAGCCCAGAATTCCTGTAGAAAGCTTTGCCACCGCAGAAGCAGGGCTGGACGTAAAACGGGCAATGGAACTGGGAACCGCGACCTATGTGGAAAGCCGGGGCGGTTTTCTAGAAGGATTGCGATCGCTCTTTAGCGCCTCAGGCGGCGGTCCAACCCCAGCCGGATTCCGTCCTATCAACGTGGCTCGCTATGGTCCCAGCAACATGCAGAAGTCTCTGCGCGATTTAAGCTGGTTCTTACGCTATGTCACTTATGCGATCGTTGCAGGCGACCCTAACATCATCTCGGTAAACGTCCGAGGTTTGCGGGAGATTATCGAGAATGCTTGCTCTGGCGAAGCTACGATTGTTGCACTGCAAGAGATGAAGCAGGCTGCGGTCGGCTACTTCCGCAAAGACAGCGATGCAGAGGCGATCGTCAGCCAATACTTTGACGTTCTGATCACTGAATTTAGAGCGCCAACCCCCTCTAACAAACTGCGTCAGCGTCCTTCTGGTGACTTGCAAGGCTTAGAGCTGCCGCAGATTTACTTCAACGCTGCCGAGCGTCGGCCTAAGTACGCCATGAAGCCGGGCCTTTCTTCCACCGAGAAGAATGATGTCGTCAAAGCTGCCTATCGTCAGGTGTTTGAGCGCGACATCACCCGCGCCTATTCACTCTCCATTTCTGATTTGGAATCAAAGGTGAAAAACGGCGAAATCTCCATGAAGGAGTTTATTCGTCGCCTTGCCAAATCGCCGCTTTATCGTAAAAACTTTTTTGAACCCTATATCAACAGCCGCGCTTTAGAACTGGCATTCCGTCATGTCCTCGGTCGTGGACCTAGCTCCCGCGAGGAAGTGCAGAAGTACTTCTCCATCGTTTCCAACGGTGGTCTGTCTGCTCTTGTAGATGCGCTAGTTGATTCCAAAGAATACGCTGACTACTTTGGTGAGGAAACCGTCCCTTACCTGCGTGGTCTAGGTCAAGAGGCACAAGAGTGCCGCAACTGGGGTCCTCAGCAAGACCTGTTTAAGTACAGTGCTCCTTTCCGCAAGGTGCCTCAGTTCATTACTACCTTTGCCGCCTACGAGCAGCCGCTGCCCGATCAGCACCCCTACGGTTCTGGCAACGATCCGTTGGAGATTCAATTTGGCGCAATCTTCCCCAAAGAAAACAAGAATCCCAGCAGTAACCCCGCGCCTTTTGGCAAAGATACTCGTCGGATTTTGATTAACCGGGGTGCAGGCATCAACAACCAGTTAAGTAATCCCAGTGCTAGAGGTGTTGCACCTGGTTCATTGGGTCCAAAGGTGTTCAAGTATGACCAGATTCCTAGCTTTACTGGGCTCCAAACGGGCAGACGCACAACCAACACGCAGGGCATCAGCGTTAAATTCTCGGAAAGCTCGACTCAAGCTGTCATTCGGGCAGCTTACCTTCAGGTCTTTGGGCGTGATGTCTATGAGGGGCAGCGGCTCAAGGTTTCTGAGATCAAGCTAGAGAATGGCGAGACTACAGTCCGTGAGTTTGTCCGTCAGCTTGCCAAGTCTGACCTATTCCGTAAGCTCTACTGGACTTCGTTGTATGTGACCAAGGCGATCGAATACATCCACCGTCGTCTCTTGGGTCGCCCAACCTACGGACGCCAGGAAATTAACAAATACTTCGATATCGCCTCCAAGAAAGGTTTCTATGCGGTTGTAGATGAGATCATTGACAGCCTTGAGTACAACGAAACCTTTGGTGAAGACACGGTTCCCTACGAGCGCTACCTCACTCCTGGTGGTCTAGCACTCCGGACTAACCGAGTTGGCAGCATCAATGAGAAAGGACTGCGAGTTGATCAGGAAGAAACACCTCGCTTTGTAGAATTGGGTCAAGTCAAGGAAAACCGCTCTGAGCCTGATGTTCAGTTCCGCTCTCTACAAGGGGTCAACAAGCGGCGTGAACAAACTAAACAGTTCAAACTCACTAGCACTGAAGATAAAACTCAGTTGCAGACGGTGGTTCGTGCTGCTTATCGGCAAGTCTTTGAGCGCGATATTGAACCCTACATCCTCAAGAATGATTTCTCTGAGCTAGAAAGTAAGCTCGGAAACAACGAAATCAACGTGAAGGAGTTTATTGAAGGGCTGGGCATTTCTGACCTGTACCTTAAGCAGTTCTATACGCCCTATCCCAACACCAAAGTGATCGAATTGGGTACCAAGCACTTCCTTGGACGTGCGCCTCAAGATCAGGCAGAGATTCGCAAGTATAACCAAATTTTGGCATCGTCCGGGCTGAAGGGCTTTATTGGGGCGATGGTCAACAGCATGGAATATGCTCAGGTATTTGGCGAAGATACGGTGCCTTACCGTCGCTTCCCCACCTTGCCTGCAGCGAATTTCCCCAACACAGAGCGGTTGTATAACCAACTCACCAAGCAAAATGATGACCTGGTGGTGCCCAGCTTTGAGCCAGTCAAGTCCCGCATGGACAACACCAAGCTGCCGCTGATGGGGCTAGCTATGGCGGATATGGCAATTCAGGCTCGTAAGATGGACTTGAGCAAGCCTAAGTTCATTGAACTGGGTCGCTCATTTACCAATGGTGATGGTCAGTCGGTTGAGGTGGGTGTTGGTACATCTCGCCGTAAGCCAGCTCGCATCTATCGGATGAATCCTGGTATGGGTCAGGACGAAACGATGCTGGTGATTAACTCCATCTACTGTCAAGTGTTGGATGTGTTTAGCGGACAGGTGCCGGGAGAGTTCCGCCGCTCTGACCTGGAGAGCAAACTCCGCAATAGCGAAATCTCAGTGCGCGAATTTGTTCGCACTCTGGCTAGCTCTGACATCTACCGTCGTCGTTTTTACACGCCCTACCCCAACACCAAGGTGATTGAATTCCTGTTCCGTCACTTACTGGGACGTGCGCCAGCAACTCAGGCTGAAATCCGCCAGTACAACAAGTTGTTGGCTGACCAAGGTTTGAAGGCGGCAGTTGAGGCGATGGTGGATAGCCCTGAGTATGCCCGCTACTTTGGCGAGGATGTAGTGCCTTACAAGCGCTTCCCCTCGCTGCCAGCTGGCAACTACATTGGTAGCGTCAAGGCAGACGCAGACTTGGTAAAGCAGTCTTGGTCTGACCTGTCGCCTTCTTACCTGACAGGGCAGTCTAGCTAGAGGAGCTTAAATCTTGTAGGGGTGTTTCAAAAACACTCCTACAGGTGAATAGGCTTCCTAAACCTATCTGTGCTTTGAGTCGCAAATAAAGCGCAAAAAGGGGCACTCCTTCCGGGTGCCCCAGTCGTCATCAAGTGGTGGTGACTCGACCTTGTGACTCGATTGAATGCAGCATAGAGCTAACCCCTCTGACTTCTTGTATCAAGAAGCACTTAGTTGGGTTTGCGTGGGCAACTCATAACATTTCCATGTAAGTCTGAATTGGACATAAATTTAAGCTTGGCTGTAGAACTGAAGGACAGCCAAGATTTTGTGCTGAGAAATTTTCCAACTTGGTTGAGGGAGGGGCGATCGCCCCTCCCTGCTCTTTTGCTCAAAGCATTGCAATTTTTCTTAATGTTTATTCTGCCAAAATGCCCGAAGATCCAGCGAGAGTAAACATGAGTGTGAATATTACAAAATATTGCGAGTCCACTAAGAATGTGAACCCTATGCCCGAAAATATTTGCGGTACCGCAACTTGAGCCTGAACTTTTAAGAGGGCGATCGCGTTAAAGCGTAATCAAGCCTCTTAGGGTAGAGTGAAAAATGCACATCCAGGCAGTGGTCAAAAGCTGCTCAACCTGGAGGCTCTTTGTTTCAAGGCTTAAGTCGTTCAATCATGAACGTTGGTTTAAACACATCCGGTTACATTTTGCTTTTCGGAGGAATCCATCAATGAGTATTGTCACGAAGTCAATCGTGAATGCCGATGCTGAGGCACGCTATCTCAGCCCTGGTGAGCTAGATCGGATCAAGGGCTTTGTTACTTCTGGTGAGCGCCGTCTACGGATTGCTCAAGTTTTGACCGAATCTCGTGAGCGCATCGTGAAGCAAGCAGGCGACCAGCTTTTCCAAAAGCGCCCTGACGTTGTTTCTCCTGGTGGAAACGCTTACGGTGAAGAGATGACTGCTACCTGCCTGCGTGACCTCGACTACTACCTGCGTCTCGTGACCTACGGCATCGTTGCTGGTGATGTCACCCCCATCGAAGAAATCGGTATCGTTGGCGTGCGCGAGATGTACAAGTCTCTGGGCACCCCTATCGAAGCTGTGGCAGAAGGTGTGCGGGCAATGAAGAACGCAGCAACCTCCATGATGTCTGGCGAAGATGCTTCTGAAGCAGGCTCCTACTTCGACTACGTGATTGGCGCAATGCAGTAAGGGCAATTTGTCCCTCACTTAATGACCATTTTTAAGGAATCAAGATCATGCAAGACGCAATTACTTCTGTTATCAATTCCTCCGACGTTCAGGGCAAGTACCTAGACACCGCTGCCCTAGAAAAGCTCAAGGCTTACTTCCAAACTGGTGAACTGCGCGTTCGTGCGGCAACCACCATCAGCGCTAACGCTTCTGCGATCGTCAAAGAAGCAGTTGCTAAGTCTTTACTGTACTCTGACATCACCCGTCCCGGCGGTAACATGTACACCACCCGTCGCTATGCTGCTTGCATCCGCGACTTGGACTACTACCTCCGCTATGGCACCTACGCAATGCTGGCTGGCGATCCTTCCATCCTGGATGAGCGTGTGCTGAACGGTTTGAAAGAGACCTACAACTCTCTGGGTGTACCCATCGCTGCTACTGTGCAAGCAATCCAAGCAATGAAGGAAGTCACCGCTAGCTTGGTTGGTGCAGATGCAGGTAAAGAAATGGGTGTTTACCTCGACTACATCAGCTCTGGCTTGAGCTAGTCAGTTACGAGTTATGAATGATGAGTGGTGAGTTGGTTAAAACTCAAAACTCAAAACTCAAACTCACATTGAGGTCTGGGAGATCTGGAGCGAGTGTTAGATGGTCAATGGCTATTTCATCACTGGCTGTGACGATTTAAGATTGACTCTCGACTTCCAGCCCTCAAGCAATTAACTTGATATATCAATCAAAAATTTTGGCGTTGTGGTTCTGATTGAGATTAAAAATTCTCAAGCTTATCTAGGAGAAATTGACCCATGCGGATGTTCAAAGTCACTGCTTGCGTTCCCAGCCAAACCCGAATTCGGACTCAGCGTGAACTGCAAAATACTTACTTCACCAAGTTGGTTCCCTATGACAACTGGTTCCGCGAACAGCAGCGGATTATGAAAATGGGCGGAAAGATCGTCAAGGTCGAGTTGGCAACGGGTAAGCCTGGAATGAACACGGGACTAGCCTAGTGACTAAAGGGACTTGAGCCTATCTGAAGGCTTGAAGCAGTCTCTCATCACCACTGCTAAGCCTAAAGGTCGCTATTAAAGCTTTCAATATTCAATACTCTGCTGAATGTTTAAGAGGTCGTAAGACCTCTTTTTTATTGGTTTAGCCTGTCAATGTATAGCTTTATCCATACAGGTTAGGACAGAAAAAGGGGCATGGGCTTTGCCCACCCCTCTTTCTGTCTTGACTTTCGTGACCAGCGCCATATCAATAAAAAATACAATGATTGTTAAACTAGACCCAACCGATTTCATAACGGTAAGAGGTATGACTGTTGTGAAACCTGCATCTCTAACTCTAGAGGAGTTTCTGAAATTACCAGAAACAAAGCCTGCTAGTGAATATACTGATGGGGAAGTCATTCAAAAAACAATGCCAAAGGCGTGCTACTCAAGACTTCAAGGCAAATTGATTGATGCGATCAATGAAGTCACGGAGGCACAGCAAATTGCTTATGCTTTTCCAGAGTTGCGCTGTACTTTTGGCGATCGCTCCATTGTTCCAGACATAGCGGTATTTCGTTGTCAGAACATTGAGCTTGATGAAGATGGAGAACCTGTAGACAACGTCTTTGCTGCTCCTGACTGGACGATTGAAATCCTTTCACCCGATCAAAGTTCCAATCGGGTTACAGGCAACATTTTGCACTGCTTAAAGCATGATTGTCAGCTTGGTTGGTTAATTGACCTTGATGATCGTTCAATTCTTGTGTTTCAGCCGCAGCAACAACCAGAGCTATTTCATCAAGACGACAAATTGGTTGTTCTAGAGGGCGTTGAGTTAGACCTGACAGCAAAACAGTTATTTAGCTGGTTGAAGATGCAAGCAGAGTGAGTAGGACACAGATCAGGTATTGCAATGAGAAACTTCATGGTCACTCCCCCATTTGCACTACCACTCTACGTTCTTCCTATTGGGCTTTGGCTAGTAGGTTGGTTTTACCTGATTGACCCATATTTCGAAGCAGTCAGTAAACTTCCCACCTATACCGATGGGCAATCTATCGCACTTTCAATCGGTCAAATTGGGGCAATCCCTGCCCTGCCTGTCATTATTCTGATTCTTTTTCTCATCCTCAAACCCTATCCCGGTTGTGTGTCCCTCTGGGCATGGAATTCTCAGAAACAGGGTTTAAGTATTTTTTGGACAGCATTATTTTTGTCTCTGTCCTTCGTCTTAATCACAGAAGCTCAACGAATACTGTCTCTTGGGTTATGGCTGAATGCCCTGATCTATCTAGTTTGGGTTTATTTATTTTTGGCATTCCGTTCGATTGTAGTAACAAAGACAATAGGTGTTGAGATAGTGCTTTCAAGCACCGCTCCGGATTATGTTATTTGTTCCCAATGTGATTTGGAACAGTGGCGAGGATATGACGAATGCCAAAGATGCGGCAGACATATCGCCTGATATTCTACTAAACGCCAGGAGGAAAGCGATCGCTTCTGCAAAGACGCTATGAATCACTGTCTTTACAGAAGGTGGCGATCGCGTGCTTACATTGCCTAAAGAATGTGTGTTTAGAGTTAACGCAGGACTTTAGCGATCGCCCCCTCCAGTTCCTCCTGAGACAAACTAGTCAAGATAAACACTTCCTGCACTGTCTTTCCTTTGCGGGCAATGAGTTTGAAGCCACCACGAATGGGAACGGATACCTTTAGCTTCAAGTTAGGTGAATTGGATCTAACGCTGCCGATGACAGCGGGTGTAATCGTTTGAATGCCAGGTTCTTGGGTCAGGCGTTCTAGGATTGGGATAAGTCCGGGAAGGTGAGTTGAATGGTTCCAAACGAGTCTGCCGCTGTCGGGTTTGGGCATGAGGTTGAGGGTGCGATCGCCTGCCTCTTTAGTGTAGGACTTTCTACCTAGTTGCACCGCCAAAATTAAAGGGCATCCCTTTGTTAAGTGATGCCCTCTAAAGTTCCTAAATCAACACCGTTACTCAAGCCGCTTCTAAAGGAGCCATTGTTAGCCCCGCTCGTTGAAGCTGGACGTGATAGAGTTCGGCTTGCTCTTGTGGCCCCACCCAAACGACCGCCTGTCCCTCATTATGAATCTGGTGGGTCAGTTCCCAGGCGCGATCGCCCGTCATGTTGGGAACGTATTTCACCAAACACTCTGCTACGTGCTGAAACGTGTTGAAATCGTCGTTCAACACGATCACCTTGTAGTTGGGGTATGTTTTGCGAACCGTCTGGCTGGTGCGATCAGGCGTTACAACCGGTGCAGTTGCCATTGCATGAGGAACTTGTGGAAGTGCCGTCACCATAAGCATTAGCTACTGGGAGAAGTTAACAAAAGTATGCGTTAAGCAAACTTTACCCCACCAGTCTAACTGCTGACAGCAAGATGTATCACAAGTTCTGATGTGAATTTAACCCCAATTTGTCAGACGCGCAGAATCATGTCATCCACAGTACGGGCAACATGATTCTGCATGACTTAGCAATTATTGCCATTCCTCCCAATCTTCATTAAAGATTGAAGTGTTGGGGAAAGCTGTGGGATTGCCCTGACGCTGTAAGCGTTGCTGAAACTCTTCCAGCAAAGGTTCTCTCATCGGAATTTGATCCACCAGTTCGTAGGGCAACACGCCTCGGTCGAGAGCAAAGTCCACCACGTTGCCGACGGCGGCACCCGATGACCATTCAAACGAATGCACTCGATAAGCTGCCGCCGCGATGTGGCTGGTGGCAATGCTCTTTCCAGCAACCAGTAGGTTGTCAATCTCCTGGGGAATCAGCGATCGCAAGGGAATTTGGAAAGGATAGGCCTGTCCTGCGCCTCTCCGCTCACCCGGACGCTCATAGTTAGCAGGTTGCTCTGGTGGAGTTAGCGCCATGCAGGGGTGAAAGTCAATCGCATAGTGCCCAATTCCGACTGCATCAGGGTAGATGGTAGAACGGGTGCGTCGAGCGGTGTCATCGGGCGATCGCACTCCTCCCACCACAGCAGTTGCTTCCAGCCCTGCCAGTGCCGTTCTCAGACTGCGGTACATGGCTGGAGGCAGTGCCTCACGGTAATATTCGTCGGCGTAGTCCCGGCGAGAAATATCGATTTCCGTAATCGAGAATCCGTTTGGATATCCAGGTGCAGGTCGTCCTAAAATCCGCCGACCTTCTCGCATGTAAGGATATTTTGACAATCCGTGGGCGGTTCCCATGGGCGAGTCCAACCCGGACAGGTAGCGATGGTTGGGGTTAGGCTGCTTTACACCTTCGCCAAGCTGTGAGTCGGTTTCCCCTTCCACTAACCAGTAGAAATAACCTAGAGCGTTTTCTTCTCCTCGGCGCAAGGTTTCGCTTCGCAAGCCGCCAAGCCAACCGCCCGATTCAAGCTGTCCGGTTGCCTCTAGCTGGTCACGGCTGTAGATCAAGTTATCTTCGGCGGTGCCGGGACGATAGTCATTCCCCCAAGTCCAGTTTTGCATCGAGATATCGCCGGGGCTAAATTGGTAGCTGCTGCCCTGTGTTCGAGGTCGGGCATCGTAGATACGGCGGTAGTTAAATACCAGCCCAAAGTTAGCAAGGCGAGGCAATTCGTAGCTGTAGTAAGGCTCGTACTGCGGGTAGAAGGAAGGCATTTCGTGGGTCTGCGGTTCCTCGGTTGCCTCCATTGCAAAGGTGTAGGTAAACCCCTGAGGGCAGTACGGATCTTGGACGGCACTGGAGGAAGATGGCTCTCGATAGGAGAGGGCATCAATTCCCAGACGATAGGGAACGTCTGCTAACCCGATGATTTCTCCTGTTTCAGTCGCGTCCACGACGTACCAATTTGTGGGACGAGGTTGGTTTGCGTTTGCCGATCGCCGGTCGGGTGGTTGAGGCACAAAGCGAATAATGGTTTTCTCAAACTGATCAGAGTCTTCGTAGCGGTAGGAGTCTTCAATGGTTTGAGAGAGCGGCAGGGTATTGAGGGGTGGCGCATCAGGGGCAGGGCTGTGTTGAATGGCGATCGCCCCTTGAATCTGCCCACCTTCAATGTCTACTTCTTTAATGACAGTCGAAGGAAACCAGCGCAATCTACCATTGCCTTCGTCGGCTGCATCTTCCAGCATTTCCTGCAAAATCTCGTCGCCATCATAGGGAAAGAAGCAGGATTCGCTGACCCAGCATTCACCTGGATTCATTCGCTTGTAGTGACTTTCAATGCGATCGCGCAGTTCCAGGTAGCCGCGTGAGTAGAACAACTGTGCCCGTTGAGTGGTGCGCTCATCCAGGGCAGAAGTTCCTTGAGAGGAAATTTGTCCGCCCAGCCAGTCAGTAATTTCGGTCAGGCAGACGGTACGTCCTGCCAACAAACCTTCATAGGCTGTGGCAACTCCGGCTAGTCCTCCACCCACGACTAAAATTTCACAGGCAACTTCTTGATCGGGCTGTCGAGGTGGGGCGGCAAATGCAGCGGGGGCAAAGGCAGGTAGCAAGAGCAGACTAAAGAGTAAACGGCTCAAACTACGATTGGAGGAAGGCTTGCTTCCAGAAACACCAGGCGATCGCTTCATCACACCAAAAACCTTAAAGTTCAGTAGAGAGGGTCAGAGTCGCAGAAATACTGTCTAGGCTAAGTCTTTCTGTATCAATTGACTTCATGCTAATGAACGACCTGACGAGGCGATCGCAATTCAGAGTTCCTTTCGCCAGAAAAAATTAATTTGCAATCTCCAGTGCAGTTTTTGCCTGATTTTGCAGCAGCAAGCCGTACTCCAATCCTTCAACAACTGCTTGACAGGAGGCATCCAAAATATTGGGAGAAACGCCTACCGTTGTCCAACGCTGTTGCCCATTGCTGGATTCGAGCAACACCCGCGTTTTAGCAGAGGTGCCTAATGTGCTGTCTAAAATTCGCACTTTATAGTCAGTCAGGTGAAACTCGGCAATGACCGGGTAGAAATTCATGAGAGCTTTCCGTAGAGCGGCATCTAACGCTGAAACAGGTCCGTTTCCTTCTGCAACTTCAAGTAGCTCTTGATTGCCGACGGCCACTCTCACTGTTGCGAGGGAATGGGTTTGGCAGCTTTGAGTGTGACAGGTCATGTCAGAATGCACCTGAAAACCACGCAGGTCAAACCAGGGTTCGCGCTTGCCCAGCGCTTCTCGCATCAATAGCTCAAAGCTAGCTTCAGCCGCCTCAAACTGATAACCTTCACTCTCTAACGCTTTTAATCGCTGTAAAATTTGGCGACAGGTGGGGTCTTGTTTATCTAAATTGATGCCAAAACTGCGGGCTTTTGCCAGGACATTGCTCAGCCCCGCTTGATCGGAGATAACGATGCGACGACGGTTGCCGATTAGCTCTGGCTGAATGTGTTCATAGGTGAGCGGGTTTCGTTCGACTGCGCTGACATGAATTCCGCCCTTGTGGGCAAAGGCAGATAAGCCGACAAAGGGAGCGTGGTCGTCAGGGGCAAGGTTTACGACTTCACTAATTAGACGACTGGAGCCAGTGAGTTGAGCAAGCTGTGCTTGGCTAACGCAGTCGTAACCCAGCTTTAGTTGCAGATTGGGAATCAGCGTGCAGAGGTTAGCATTGCCGCAGCGTTCGCCATAGCCGTTGATCGTTCCCTGTACCATTTCTGCGCCTTCCATCACAGCGGCGATCGCGTTTGCCACAGCAGTACCGGAATCATTGTGCGTGTGAATGCCGATTTGAGGAGGATTTGGGGTGAAGGCAGCGATCGCCCCTTTCACCGCTTGCACTACCTGAGCAACTTCATGGGGAAGTGTGCCGCCATTCGTATCACATAGAACCAACCATTCTGCGCCACCTGCGATCGCCGCCGCCAAAGTTTTCAGGGTGTACTCAGGGTTGCGCTTGTAGCCGTCAAACCAATGCTCTGCGTCATAAATTACCCGTCGTTCCTGGCTGCGGAAAAATTCCACTGTGTCTTGAATCATCGTCAAATTTTCTTCTAGGCTAGTTTGTAGCCCTTCCGTCACGTGCATATCCCAGGATTTGCCGAATACTGTTACCCAGCGCGTTCCAGCAGCCAAAATTGGCTGAAGCATGGGGTCATCGACTGCGGCTTTGCCAGGACGACGAGTCGAGCAAAACGCCACAACTTCTGCTTGAGTCAGTGGTTCTTCCTGAAGCTGCCAAAAAAACTGCACGTCCTTGGGGTTTGCTCCCGGCCAACCACCCTCAATAAAGGGAACGCCCAACCGATCAAGCTGGTGAGCAATTCGCAGCTTATCTTCAAGCGAAAGTGCCAACCCTTCGCGCTGAGCGCCATCTCTTAAAGTTGTGTCGTAGATCCAGAGCCGATTTGAAGAAGTCTTAGTCATGGGTATAGACGTAGGTGTTGCTAGAAGGTCAGCGAGAGAATGAGTGGATTTAAGAAGTAAAGAAAATTAGATTATTATTAAGAACTTGAAAGTTGAGGCAGCTGCTGATTGCTGATCAAAAACTGGTTCAAGGTTGGAAATTCAGGGTTAGGAAAAGTTTAGAGTGAAAAATTAATCATGCCAAAAGTGACAGCTCAAGGAAAAACATTTGATTGCGAGACGGGCGCTAACCTGCGTCAAGTTTTGCTGCAACATAAGGTTGAGTTGCACAATGGACAGGCAAATTTAATTAACTGTCGCGGCATTGGGACGTGTGGTACTTGTGCTGTACAGATTCAAGGAGGAATTTCTGAGGCAAATTGGCGCGATCGCACTCGTCGGTCACTGCCTCCCCATTCTCCCACGCGAAATCGTCGTCTTGCCTGCCAGACTCAAGTGTTAGGTGATGTCAAAGTGACAAAGTTTGATGGATTTTGGGGACAAGGTTCTCAACCTATTTGGACACCAGAAGGTTAACCAATTAAACCCCATCGTTAGCAAGATTAAACTCTTGCGATCGCAGGTTAAATTGAAGCAGTTTCATCTAATTTTAGAGACAATTTTCGAGAAACCCTGCTCATAGCTGTCCTAAAAATTGATGGACTAAGAGATGATGGAATTAGAACCTTGTGGAGGTAGAGGCTGTGGCTCGACTTATTGGCTCTTTCGTTATACTAATTGCCCTTGTTTTGCTGATTAGTTCTTTGGCAACCGACAATTTACCGTCTCTCTCCAATCTGTTTGGGCAGCGTTCAGACGAAGAAGAAGCCAACGGAGAGCAATCTGAGTCTTTTAACACCGCCTCTCCAAACAATACTGCGGCTCCAAACAATACTGCGGCTCCAAACGGTGCCCCGCAAAACAACGCAGCTCCGAATAGTGCGGCTCCAAATACTGCGACGGCTCCAAATAGTGCCACTGCCCCAAATACTGCGACGGTTCCAAATACCACTGCTCCAAATACTGCCACTCAAAATGGGACTTCTCCAAATGAACGCCGACCCGTTCCTCAACAGGGGGCTAGTGGCACAACTGGAACGAGCGCACCCGCTCAGGTTCCAGCCAACGCTCCGGTAACGGGTACTGGAACGACGACTGCTCAATCTCCGACTCCTGCTGCGTCTCCTACGCCTGCCGGAGGAACGGCTCAACGTCCACGCCCTATCCCTGCACGGTGGTAAGCCGCTTAACTTGATTCGCAGCCTCCTGTAGCTTTCATGAATACTGCATCTGACATTTTAATTATTGGCGGTGGCGTAATTGGCTTGGCGATCGCTATCGAGTTAAAGCTGCGAGGAGCTAATGTTACAGTTTTAAGCCGCGACTTTGCCGAGGCTGCGACTCATGCGGCGGCAGGGATGTTGGCTCCTCAAGCAGAGGCGATCGCCGATCCAGCTCTACTCGAACTGGGTCTTAAAAGCCGGATGCTCTACCCCAACTGGGCTCAAAAAATTGAAGAGATCAGCGGACTATCAACCGGATACTGGACTTGTGGCATTCTTGCCCCTTCGTATGAACGCCCACAGCCCGGAAATTTAGAAATTTGCTCCAGTTCCTCTCCTGCTCTTTGGCTCGACCAAACCGCAGTTCACCATGCTCAACCTGGACTCAGTTCTGAAGTCATTGGCGGCTTTTGGTTTCCTGAAGATGCTCAGGTAAATAACCGTGCCCTGGCTCAAGCCCTTAAAGCTGCTGCTCAAACTTTGGGAGTTGACTTGCGAGAAGGGGTAACGGTTGAAGCAGTTCAGCAGCAGCACGGACAGGTTATAAGTCTGAGAACAACAGCCGGTGAGTGGCAGGCAGAGCAGTACGTTTTGGCAACCGGAGCCTGGTCTTCAGCTTTGCTTCCTGTTCCGGTACAGCCTCGAAAAGGGCAAATGCTCTCGGTTCGTATTCCCTCTGACCAAGCCAACCTACCCTTACAGCGTGTCTTGTTTGGTGCTGAGGTGTATATTGTGCCGCGCCAAGATGGGCGAATTGTAATTGGCGCAACGAGTGAATCGGTTGGTTTTACTCCTGGCAATACTGCAGCAGGGCTACAAAAGCTGCTAGCAGCAGCAATTCGCCTCTATCCCGTACTGCAAGAGTTTCCAATTGAAGAATGCTGGTGGGGGTTTCGTCCGACTACGCCAGATGAAGCTCCTATTCTGGGAGCAGGTCTTTGCCAAAATTTGACGCTAGCTGTAGGACATCACCGCAACGGCATTTTGTTAGCCCCAGTCACAGCGCTCTTGATTGCAGATTTTCTCTCGCAACAGCAATCTACTCCCTTGTTGCAAAGTTTTTCTTGGGAGCGCTTCCATACTTCAACTGAAGCGATCGCCAGTCCGTCAATCAAGCCTGTTTCTAATTCCGCTCAGCCTTCAGCCGATTCAAATGGAAGGCTGAATTCAAACTCCATTGATTCCAACACAGTTCACTCAAACGCAATGTTGAAGCAGTATTCTACTCCGCTCGATCGCCCCGCAATTGACACAACTGAACCAGTTTCAAATAGCCTAGATCAACCGCTGGTAATTGCTGGAAGATCTTTTCGGTCTCGCCTGATGACCGGGACAGGCAAATATCGAAACTTTGAGGAAATGCGCCAAAGCATTGCCGCCAGTGGGTGTGAAATCATAACCGTAGCAGTGCGCCGGGTGCAGACCAACGCTCCAGGTCATGAAGGACTGGCAGAAGCGCTAGATTGGAAAAAACTCTGGATGCTGCCTAACACGGCAGGTTGCAAAACTGCGGAAGAGGCGATTCGGGTCGCCCGATTGGGGCGAGAAATGGCAAAGCTGTTGGGTCAGGAAGACAACAACTTTGTCAAACTGGAAGTGATCCCCGATGCAAAGTATTTATTGCCTGACCCCATCGGTACGTTAGAAGCGGCTGAACAATTGGTCAAAGAAGGGTTTGCAGTGCTGCCTTATATTAATGCCGATCCGCTGTTGGCTCAACGATTAGAGGCAGTGGGTTGTGCCACGGTGATGCCATTGGGTTCACCCATTGGTTCTGGTCAGGGAATCAAAAATGAGGCAAACATTCAAATCATCATTGAGAATGCCAACATTCCAGTGGTGGTAGATGCAGGAATTGGTGCCCCGAGTGAAGCGGCTCAGGCGATGGAAATGGGAGCTGATGCGCTGTTGATTAATACGGCGATCGCCCAAGCCCAAAACCCAGCCTTGATGGGTCGAGCAATGGGAATGGCTGCCGAAGCCGGACGGCTTGCTTACTTAGCAGGACGAATCCCAGTGAAAACCTATGCCAGCGCTAGTTCACCCTTAACCGGAACGATCGCGCCGTAAAGGGTCATTGATGGTAGGTTGTTTGGCTTACGCAGGTTTAGAGTTTGGGCGAGCAAGCGCTTCAATCAGCTTGGAGTTGGGGGTCTGTAGGTCAAAGGAATGCAGTCCGTAATGTAAGGAAAGGTCTTCGCAAACCTTAACGCCTCGGATGCTGTTACCGCGTGAATCTAGTAACGGCGAGAAGACCCCAATTCCCATTTTTCCAGGAACAACCGCGACGATGCCGCCACCTACGCCGCTTTTAGCAGGTAAACCAATGCGGTAGGCCCACTCGCCAGAATAGTTGTACATCCCGCAGGTGTACATGACGCTGAGTACATCTTTGATGTATTGAGCTTCGATCGCTCGGTCGCCCGTGATGGGGTTCACACCACAGTTTGCTAGCGTTGCAGCCATGACTGCGATGTCGCTGCAATTAACCATAATTGAACATTGCTTGAAATAGAGATCCAGCGTCTCATCAATGTGGTCATCGATCATGCCAAAGTTAAGCATCAGGTAGGCGATCGCTCGATTGCGGTGTCCTGTTGCCCGTTCGGAGGTAAACACCGACATATCCATAAAAACTTCTCGCCCACAATAACGCCGAAACATATCGAGCATTCGGTTTAAGCGTTCGGTGGGGTCTGCACCCTTAATTAAGCCAGCGGTGGCGATCGCCCCTGCATTCACCATTGGGTTATAGGGACGTTTAGATGCCTCATCTAAAACAATGGCGTTGAATGCATCGCCTGTTGGCTCCACTCCAACTTTCGTTAAAACGTAGTCACGCCCATGATCTTCCAATGTCAAGCCATGTACAAACGGCTTTGACGCGGACTGGATTGTAAAAAGTTGGTCATAATCTCCCACCTTATAGATCTGTCCATCAACCGTGACGATGCAAATGCTAAACCAGTCGGGGCTTGCCTTCGCTAATTCTGGGATGTAATTTGCAACAGCGCCGTCTCGCAGAGGTTTGTACTTGAGGTGTAGCTCGTTGAGAAAAGCCTGTAGAGGAGATGCAACTGACTTATACTGCTGAACCAGCGCTGTTAGATTATCGTCATCTTGGTTGTTCATTTTTAGTGATTCATACAGAGTTAAACTTCTTTCATTGCTTACGAGCTGACAAGCTCCAGCGTCTACTGCTGTTGGGTTACGCTTTGCTTCCCCAACCTACATCTACCAGAGCTGACTGAGCTGCTGCAGGTGGAGTATAGAGTTCTGCACTGGTGAAGCTTTTGGCTACGAACCTTCCTTGTCGTCGCTTTGCCCTTGTCTTTGGTCGCGTAGTCGTTTAGCGTCCAGTCTCAACTTTTGGAAATAGTCCAATTCGTCCTCATCTCCTGACTTAACAACTGGCTCGGCTGGTGAAGGGACAGCTCTGTGAGCTGTTGTAGGAATGGAGTCTTCCGTTGCGGGAGCAGTGGAGCTGTGGGTTCCGGCTGAAGATCGTAGGGCCTTTGCTTTTTGCTGTAAATCCTGAAAGTAATCAGATTCGGTAATTTCAGCGACTTGTTTTTCTAGCTTTGCCTGGTCAATCTCAATATCGAGTTTGAGGAAGCTCTTAACCTGGCGGTAGACTGTTTGCCCATAGGTGCTGTGATTAAAGCGATCAACCAGAATGACTGTGGCTGAGGTGACAACCAGGGCGATCGCCCCCGGCACCAGCGGAATCCAGCCACCCTGCAAAAACAGCAAAAAGCAAATGCCGTAGATGATCCCGCCTGCGATCGCGATTGCTCCTCCAAACTTCAGCGGATGGCGCACATACCAAGCTACAACCCCGCCAACTAATGCCCAGCCGAAAATCCAAATTCCTTCCTGGGCATTTGACCAAGACCACAACAGCGGGCGATCGTCCAGCACTGCACTGAGAATTTGGCTGACAGACTGAGCATGAACGACGACCCCTGGCATTTTTTGGCTATCGCTGGCTCCTGCACTGTAGGGCGTGTAAAACTCATCTTTGGCTTGAGGCGTGGTGTAGCCAATCAGAACGATGCGATCGCGAATCAGTTCTGAATTCACTCGATCGGTCAATACATCGGTGATGCTGACCTGTGGGGCTGCACGGTTAGCCGAGCGATAGTCGAGCAAAATCTGGTAGCCGCTAGCATCTGCTTTCTGGTATCCCCCGGTGGTGGGTTGAAGCCGAGAGAGTAAGGTGGAACCTAGCTTTAACTCATCGGCTTCAGTCAATTCAGGCTGAATGCCTTCCTCTACCAGGTAAGTCAGTGCTAGCTGAAAGCCAAACGAAAGCAAGGTATTGGGCTGATTATCTAGAGTTGTTGGCTGACTGCACAGGTGAGGGACTAAAGGAACGCCATTCTCTGGCAGCGGCGGCATGATCACGAGTAGGCTGCGACGTAGAATGCCGCCAGGATCAATCACTAAATCTGAGAATCCAACAAATTCTGGCGCAACTCCCGGCGGAGGTGGGAAACCCGGATCATTGGGGGCGCTGACTTTACAGACGGTAATCAGGCGATCGCTCTGTTGCAGTTGATTCAAAAGAGCTTCTCGACCTGGCTCAATGGGTATATCTCGAATGATGTCTAGCCCAATTGCACGCGGTTGCTGTGCTTCTAGTTTCTCCAAAAGTTGAGCTAGTGTCTGATCTGAAACGGGCCATTCTTGGCGAGTCTGGATGTCTGCTTCTGTAATTCCCACAATGAGAAGGCGATCGTCTTCTCCCTGGTCGGGTCGTAAGCGAATCAGATGATCATAAGCTGCTAAATTCATCCCTTGCAGTACGCCTAACCGACCCATCCCTAACAGCAATGCTGTCATGATCAGGCTGGGCAACAGCACAGAACGCCCCATCTCGACTGCCTTGGGATTAAGTTTTCCTAGCTCAGAAAGTTTTGAGCGAATGGTTTGGAGAAGGGGAGCCATAGCAAAAAGTTGAGGAAGGAAATGGCAAAGATGATTTGATTATGTGGCAGGAATGGAGATGAAAATGTATAAAAATACCAAAGGTCTGATACGGCAGTTGTAAGTGAGAAATATTCATATTAAACCTACAAAATAGGCGAATTTTGTAGACTTTTAGCTCATAATTGGGCTATGTTCTACTGATTGATCTGTTATTACCAATTGAAAAGGTTATTTTTTCTGTGGAAGAAATGCAGGGAAAAAATAACCTCAAACAGAGCTTAGTGCTGATTGACTCGGTGGTCTGTCTTATAAAAGTAAATTCTGTAGCTAGTGAGGAGTTTGGGATGCAGTTTCTTAGCAACAAGAATTGGACAAATCGCTTGAGGGCGATCGCACTTAACAGTCTGGTTGGCGGTTTAGTCGGAGGGTTGATTGGTTCACTTGGTATCATTCCAATGACCTCATCAACTGCTTCAGCTCAAGCTGCTTACGGTAGCTATGTCGGAGTTGGTCCTTCCTTTGGTCTAAGCTCAGGAGACGATTCAGATAGCAGCACCGCCGCTGTAATTGCCGTGCGCTATCGCCTTCTAGAACTGCCCATTTCACTCCGGGCACAGGCGTTAGTTTTTGGAGATACGCCCGCGCTCGTTCCCACTGTTTCCTATGACATTCCGCTGAACTGGCAGACGGATGCTTACATTGGCGCTGGCGTGGTGCTACAAGATGGTGGCGAAGGAAACGCTTCCCCACTCGGTAACCAAACTAGCTTTGTGATTCAGCCTGGGGTGGACTACAGCTTGCCCTATAGCGACCTAGTCATTTTTGGTAATGCGATTATTGCCTTTGATGCCTATCGTGATGGTGGCGGCACGGCTGCTTCGCTTCAAGGTGGTGTTGGTTTGAGATTCTGAAGCTAGGATTGCTTTTTGCTTTTACATCTAGCGGTTTTGCTGACGGTAAACTAGGGTGGCACTGGCTTGCTCCGTTGGCACCAGCAAGACCTCGCTAATATTGACGTGCGCCGGTCGAGTTGCACAAAAGAGAATTGTGTCTGCCACATCTTCAGGGGTAAGTGGAGTTAACCCTTGATAAACTTTGCTGGCCCGTTCTGTGTCACCGTGAAAGCGCACTTCACTAAACTCGGTTTCGACCATTCCCGGATCGACTGCACTAACGCGAATGGGTGTGCCTAGCAAGTCCATCTTCAGACCTTCAGACAGGGCTTTAACGGCAGCTTTTGTGGCGCAATACACGTTGCCGTTGGGGTAGGTTTGGTGTCCTGCAATGGAGCCTATGTTGATCACATGTCCCTGTCCTCGTTCAACCATTCCTGGCACTACTGACCGAGTGATATAGAGTAAACCTTTGACATTGGTGTCAATCATTTCCTCCCAGTCCTCGATGCTGCCTTCATGCAGTTTGTCTAAGCCTCTGCTCAAGCCTGCGTTGTTGATCAGTATGTCAACTGTGTGCCAGGAATTAGGGAGGGCGTTGAGGGCGGATTCAACCTGGGTGCGATCGCCCACATCAAGCTGCACCAAATGAACTTGAGCTGAATGTTTTTCAGTCAGCTCAGCAGCCAGGCTTTCCAGGCGGTCGAGCCGCCGTGCTGCCAAAATCAGCTTTGCCCCTGCTGCTGCAAAGGCTCTAGCACAGGCGGCTCCAATTCCACTGCTAGCACCCGTAATTAAAACAATTTGGTTTTGAATCGAAGCCATGTGCCTATTGCCCTACCACTCGCAGGCGCTGAGTTACCTCGGTAATGCCGTCTTCCCGAATAATGATGGCTGAAACCCAGCGGCTTTCGGGCGTAGCAGGAGCCTGACCCACCTTAAAGAGTCCTCCAGCAGGTAGGAGCGTTAGATCGAGTGTTGTCGGGTTAAGGTAGCCTTCGGGTCTGACTGGCTCTTCTAGTGCGGTTCCCAAAAGAACGCGATCGCCCAATGGCTCTGTCACGATTGCGTCAAATGGATATTCCTGCCCGGTCGTCACCTGTTCGGGCAAGCTAACGGTCACTGTGGGTGGATTTTCTCCAGAAGTCACCTGACTGCGCTCCGTGAGAATTTCCTGGCTAACCATCTGCTGTCCGACAAAACGCTGGCGTGACGCAATGGTTGAATCGAGCTTGAATGTTCTACCTTCTGCTTCTTGAGTACCAGTGATGGTTGTAACCGTTTCTGCCACGATTGCGTCGCCGTCGGACTCCCAGGAGGTTAAGGCTGTTTGGTAAGTGAGGTCAGGATACCGTTCCCAGAAAGCTGTGAGAGCCTGCTGCATCGTCTCATAAGTTAGCCCGTCTGCATGGGTAAATTCTGGACTATAAAATTCCATTACAGCTTCAACGTCGCCCTGACTGGCAGCGGCATCAATTTGAGTCAGAGTTTCACGCAGTTCTGGCGGCGCAGTCGCTGGACTTTCGGCTCGAGCGCTGATATTTCCTCCCCAGGCGATCGCTAATCCCACAACTGACGGCACTAGCCAAGCTCGCCCTGTAGCTTGAATCCAGTTCAACAATCGCGACTGGATCGGTTGAGGCTTGGCAAAAGTAGGGCGTTTGGTGGAAGCGTGAGGCATAAATGATAAGTTTGGATAGTTAATTCGAGAAGGCAGCATTTTGCAAATCGCTACTTCAGAAGTTTTAACCTGAATTTGAGTGAAATGGGTTAGATGAGTGAAAATTAGAAGTTAAAGATGACGGTGAGTAGAAGCTTTAAGCTCTGAATTGCGAGTTCTAAGTTGTCCTGAGATGCTGGGGGAGAAAGTAGATTTGTGACAAAGCCGATCCGACTCCTGGTTGCGGCAAGCGGTACAGGGGGGCATTTATTTCCGGCGATCGCTACGGCTGAGCAGCTGCCCGACTACGAAATTGAGTGGTTAGGCGTACCCGATCGCTTGGAAACGCAACTGGTTCCTAAGCAATATCCACTTCATGCGATCGCTGTCGAAGGCTTTCAGCAAAGATTTGGTCTGGGGACGCTGCGAATTTTTGGTAGATTAACAGGCTCGATTCTCCAGGTGCGCCAACTTCTTCAACAAGGACAGTTTCAGGGTGTACTAACCACGGGGGGGTATATTGCTGCGCCTGCAATCGTAGCGGCTCGAACGCTGGGTTTGCCGACCATTCTGCACGAATCTAATGCACTGCCTGGAAAGGTAACTCGCTGGCTGAGTCCCTGGTGCAGTCGAGTCGCGTTGGGGTTTGAAGCGGCGATGCCCTATTTGCCCCGCGCTCAAACGGTATGTGTGGGTACACCAGTTCGTTCTAAGTTCCGAGCCGCGCTAGACCATGCCTCGCCCACTGGCTTGAATATCTCGGACGATGTGCCGCTGATTGTGGTGGTTGGCGGTAGTCAGGGTGCCGTTGCAGTAAATCGCTTAGTGCGTCAGTGTGCTCCGGAGTGGTTTGCCGCCGGAGCCTGGGTTGTGCATTTGACTGGGGAAAATGATCCCGAAGCCAACAGCTTAAGCCACGCTCAATATTTGCAACTGCCGTTTTATGACGACATGGCGGGTTTGCTGCAACGAGCAAATCTGGCAATTAGTCGAGCAGGAGCAGGCACTCTAACGGAACTTGCAATCACTAAAACTCCCTCCATTTTGATCCCCTATCCCTACGCGGCGGAAGATCATCAGTCTTACAATGCTGCTATCTTTGCGGCGGGGGGGGCGGCTCAAGTTTGTCGTCAGGCTGACCTATCGGTCGAAAAGCTGCAAAATAAGGTGCTAAATTTGCTGCGGTCGCCCGATCAGCTTGAGCAAATGGCAGCCGCAGCGGGAGGACTGGCGATCGCAGACAGTGCCGAGCGTCTGGCTGACCTGGTTCGCAGTTTGATCAAATAATTTATGAAACGCCCTCTCAAAACCGCTGTCCCGAGGGCCTTCAACCTAATTGGCAACTACAATCGCCCCTTCAACGAGCGCTTTGCTAGGTTGATATGGCCTTCGTCAGAAAGAATGGACAGTTTCGCAAAAACCATTTCTTCGCTACAGCCCAACCGCGTCAACAGCAAACCCGACGGCTACAAGTATTGAATCCGAAAAATTAGGGCGATCGCCATCTTGGTTTGAACAAAGAAGAGGAAGTAGATTTAGCTCACGCCCTCTTTCTTTGTCCTAATTAACATGAAGAACGTTATACCTTTTATCAAGATTCCGCAGCAGTTTTGATTGCCTCTCAGGTCAATCTCCTACGATAAAAGTATCGAGATCAATGTAAGCAAATAAGTGCCACGCGGATTATTGGTTCCGACATAGTTTCAGATATATTTCAACGCAGTTGAGGCACGCAGTAAAAAGTTCGTACCTGTTGAAACAGGATTTCGCTTCGAGTGGTCACTGTGTAAGCATACATTGATGTCGCCTATCGATTACACGTCAATGACACACATTGAGGGCGATTCTATGAAAATTTTTGACTTTGCGGTTAATGCAATCCAGTACGTCTCTGAAGGGGTTTCCCGGATCTTTAGTCCGAGAGATGATCATTACCCTGAAACCGGAGTTCAACCTTTTGATGGCGAACCTTTCTCGGAGTGGGTTGACCTGAAAGTAACGACAAAAGAGAAGTAAAGCTTAATCCTTTGAGGGGCAGCTCATTCAAATTAAGCTGCCCCTCAAAGGTTAGAAAAATTCTGTGATTCTTAGAAATTACTCACATTCGTCATCAGCGCCTAAGCGTGTTGCTCCCAACAGCGTTTGAACTACAACACAGCGTCGTGTAGGATTATCACTTCCAGGACCTTGAGCGGGGGTAGCAACAGTAATAGTCGCAATAGGCCTATCTGGATCTTCAGGGTCTAACCCTGTAACAGAGTCAATGTCTATGTTTCCACTAGAACCAAAAGTAAGCGAAGCTAAATCGATACCAGCACCATCCACTGCACTAAGAGCCACCAAGCCATTGTCTCCCTCGCCCTCACCTACCACTTGAGTAATATTTCTTACGGTTAAGGTTGGTGGATCTACGTCAGTATTAAACTCTACTGATACCGCTTGCCGCGTACGCTTGGCTTGTGCTTGAGCTACTCGTATCGCTTGAAGGACTTCGTCTCTAGCCGCGTTTGCTCTTTGTCTATTTAGGAAAGTTACCCAGCCTGGAGCTGCGATCGCTGCCAGAATGCTTATCAGAACTACAACAATTAGAAGCTCTATCAGGGTGAAACCTGTGTCCTTGCCTATAGCAGCTTTTCTAAATAGCACCGTTTGCTTAGAGAGTAGCTTCTTCATTCTTCTTCGGCTCAATACTCAAGGACTGAAACAGTAACGAATTCACATCTTAGAATTAAGGGGCTCTGCCAAGCACACCTCGGCTTAGAACCCTAGTTTCTAGAGTTGGTAGAAAAGAAGCTTCTCCTGAAATTCCCGGTCTACCCTGTGCATTTCCTCGAATGTAAAGAATTACATCTCTATTTGTGTTGCTTTGCCCCTGATCCACACAGGCATAGAAGCTTCTAATATCAGGAGCACCAACTGCGTCAAGAACTTCCTGGCTAGGTACCATTGAATAATCATCCGGGCAACTGGCAAGATCGGCTGTTTCATCAGTATCGATGAAGTCGGCACCTGAACCATCATCCAAAAAGTCTACTAGTACAGCCGATGTATCTAGGGGGGTACCTACTCGGCGATCAGTATCGTTATCTCCTATGGGCCATCGATCAAAGCGGACACTAACTCCTTCTTCTGGAGGAGCATACCCAGGAGCTCGAGTACCATTGCTTTGAAATTGGGTTAGAGCATAGCGGGTAATACGGGCCTTACCCTTCCAAATGTCAGAATCGGCTGTATTGATAGAATAAACAACCAAAGCATAGGAGGATGCAGTGCGGCAGGGAATATCATCAGGTGGAGTTGCAGAAGATGCACACCGCTCCTTAAGAACTGTAGGAATAGGCTGCTGCTTCCAAAATGCAACAACTGGAATATTGTCTGGGCTGGTTAGATTATCGGGTAAAAAGTTAATTAATCCTGGGCAGTAGTCATCATTCGGATTATTTGGATCTCCGTCAGGATCATTACGATTCCCTTGCGGCAGATAACAATCGTTGTAAACATAGACTGCCTCCCGTAACTCAGTAGCGATGTAATCCATCGCTAACTGCATCTCCCGCTGAGTCTCATTACGGGAAGCTTCACGCTGGTCAACACCAAGTAACTCCACTACCAGGTACAACAAACCAGAGAGAATACCACCCGCAATAAATATGACAACTAGTAACTCAATGAACGTGAAGCCACCAACACTACTAGACTTTTGCTTACGGCGAAAAAGGCGATTTAATTGAGATTTAAGCGACACCTTCATGATGCTTTTACCCAGTTAGGAGTAGACTCAAACAGTCTTGACTACTAGAAATTAGTTGCAGATCTGACCGCCATTGGTGTGGTAGTTACAAAGCGCCCCGCTTTGATCACTCCATTTAAAGGCGGAATTCAGAACTGCTAGAGGACGTTCGCGTTGGTTGCCTTCACCCGTAGTGAACTGCAAACTTGCAGGCTCAGCGCTGAGGCTGCCTAAATTATCTTCGGCACGGACAGAATAAACTCGAATACCAACATCAAAGTTAAGCGGCCGATAGTCAGGTCGTCCTGCTGCTTCAGTAACCTCGTTGGGTGATCTAGTCCGGTAAACCTGCATCAAAAACTCAGGTTCACAGTCTGCATCTCCAGTAATATCAATTGGCAAAACCTGATTTGCTGGAATCTGCTGGCCTTCATAGGTATTGCAGGTCTCATTAATGGACTTCAAGAAGCTTGAAGGTGTGGTAGGTGGATCTGCATCATTTGCCTCAAGACTATCCACTACAACAGGTAAGTTGTCAACTTGATGTTGTCCGCGTGCCACCAGTGCCCGAATGCGATCAACCTCTGACTGAGCGAGTTGAAATGCCTGCTCTGCCCGTCGATTTTGAACTCGTGTGGCAGCGGCAACAAACAGAGGCGGCGTAATCATAGCCCCTAGTAGAGCAATGACTGAGATCGCCACCAAACACTCCAAGAGAGTTACACCCTGCTCTGAGGAGCCAAACCTGGATGGATTGCCGCCTTGCTTCCCAGGCAGCAGTGCTTTGTCCAGGGATTTCAATTGTTGCTGTAACAAAGACATAACGGACATGTAGAAACTCCTCGTAAGGCTCCGACAGAAATAACTCTATTCAGGGCATCTGTCATTTATGGCTTTGCACAAGTTGGCAATGTAAGGATCATTTGCAGGCGGCTCGTTGTAAAACTCGCTCCGAACTGATGTAGCAGTGACAAATCGCCTCGCCACTGGGCCGGCTGGAGCATACTGCAAGCCGACATCATAACCCCAACGCCGATTTGGAGGTTCGTAGTACTTAAGGTTTTCAACATCTACACTAGATGAATCACCCACCTCAAAAGCATCCTGGTCGTACGGTCCAGTAGCGTAGTTGCTGAAGTTGAGTTGGAGAAATGCGCCAGAAATGAACAGCGAACGATCTTCCCAATTTTCCAAAAGTCTAGGGAAATTGTGCATTCCACCATATCCTTGCCCTGGACGAGAAGGCAAAATGCCACTCACAATGATCGAGTTGACACGCGCTCCATCTCTAGCTGAAATCAGAGGCTTGTTCTGGTCAAAAGTATAGTATCCCGACTCATACTCGGTTCCCATCGGTGTACCGCCAGCAACAATCTTCGGATTACCCTTTCTGGAAATTGCAATTGGGGAACCTAGATCGTAAGGATTTTCGCGTAACCAACGCTGTCTAGGTAGACCTAAACCAGTCCCTATACCACGATAAAAACTTTGTGCGATGGCCGGACTTGGATTGGGGCGGTTTTGGTTGAGGTAGGAAGTTCGAAGCCTACCACCTGCATCAGTTGTGCATCCATATGATGCAGCCCCACCTCCAGGTCTTGCTGCAGTGAGTAAAGCGTTGAGGTCTGGATTGTTTGAAGAACCAGCAGAAAGTATGCCATCCTCAATACTGCCATCGCAGAAGTTGTCAGAGAGAATTGTGACTGCATCTGCCAGAATCTCAGTAGGTCTCCAAACATCCGTTAAACTTCTTGCAAAGTCAACGTTTAATCTGTCGCGGCCATAAAAGTTATTAAAGTCCGGGCGTAGAATATCAAGAAATTCTTCTAGAGGTTGACCTGCTCCTTCGTTAGCTTGGTGTAGATTGAAGTTGCCTTGAATGTACACCGTATTATCGGTGATGAAAGACAGACCACGGCCTTCATCACCATTGCGTCCTAGAAAAGAACCCTTGCGAAAACGGAATCCATGAGGACGGCGATCTGGATCAGGATAGTAATCTACAGGTTTAGGGCTGATGCTAAGTTCGTCACTAACAGGAGGGTCTGTTCCTAATGAAGCTGCTTCTTCAAGCCTTTGCATATGACAAGCATTTACTTCATCCTCATAACTGGCATTGGTATTACAGATAGTCCAGTCTGCTGAAGGAGGTCTAACGATCATATTTTCGGCAACTGCATCTTCTCGGAATGCATAGATGAGTCCTGAAGTGGGGAGCCAGAAGTCGCCCGTTCCTACGCTTGCCTTACGCATCAGATCTAGATTCAAGTCTAGAACTCTAACACTCATCATTTCTCTGCCGTTAAACAAGCTAGAGTCTTTCATTAAAACTCGATACAAGGTGCCATCATTTCTTCCGAGACAAACCCCGTCTACACAAACTTTGATGCGCCCTTCCTCGTTACTGTTTGTGTAAGCACCAGTGACACCAGCAATCTGCTCCGGTTGAAGTACCCAACCTTCTTCTATCCGTTTAGGTCTTACGACCCGTGCAATATGTAGATTGGTTGCTGGTGGTGTATCTACATCTACATACTGGTAGGAGTAGGCACCATTTTCTCCATCAATGTAGGCTTCATCCGTAGGCTCCACCTCCCCTCGACTCTGTGCACCTAGTTCGGGGTGGTTATCGTCTGAACTTAGTACAGTATCAGAGTTGTAATCACCTGGGAAAATGGAGAAAAGAATAGGGTACTTAGGTTGAGATGGACAAAGCCCTCTTAAACTGCCGAGTCTTGTAGGACAAGTATTCACTGTCGCAGGGGAGAAGCCGAATGCTCGATCGCGTGCAACCTGTTCCTTCTCCATAATTAGCTGCGCTAGAGCAATAGCGCTGTCCAATTGAACAGGGTCATAATTGGGTGTGGTACTGTTACGCCACTTTTTCAAACCTTCAACATAGGCTTCAGGCGGAAAACCTGGACCGTTAGGGGGAGCAGCCATTCTAATGCCGCTGTTACCAGTATTTCCGCTACTTAATCTGTTAAGTACATCCGTCAGAAGGGTTATATCGCCTGGAGAAGGTTCAAATCTTACCAGATAGTTGATATTGTGTGCCAACATACCCAACGTACAAGCAGCCGTATGGTAAGTCGTTCTGTCTGCAAGGCTGAGGCTGTCGTAGGCATCACCTGTATCTATAATCCGTCGCAGCATCGAGAAGTCGCCCCACATCGTCATCGTCGGCTGAGGATGAACCTCCCCATCATTCTGGACAGGTGTGAATGAGGGTGCTCCTCCATTAGGATCTCCGGTGAAGTAAGCCAGGTTTGTGAGTGCTGTCATCATAGGGCTACCAGCACTGAAGTCAGCAGCGGTTGGAGCGGTATATTCCCAACCGTTGGTTCCTCGACCCGAAAAGAAATCACTAACTGCAAGGGGTATCCCACCACCAACTAGGGATGAACGTCTGGTTACGTCGCCGAAAATATTCTCGAATGTAGATCCTCTATCTAGAGTCAGCGAGGTACCAGGATGTACTGTCGTTGCTACACAGGCAAGAGGAATATCAGGACTACTGCGGTGGTAAACAGCTGTTGCCTGAACTGCGGCTAAGTTATCTCTTAAGGTGCGCCGCTGCCTAGCCTCGTAACACCTGCCAGCATTATTTGGAGAACATTCCTTCCAAGGGCGCATCGGCTCAGAATCAGGATCACTAGCAACGCCCCAAGTGGTAGGAAAAGGATTGCCTAGCTCCAAACGCTGTCCAACGACTATACGTGCTCCCTCGTTGCGGGCACGTCTCTCCCAGTAACCATCTAAACCTACACCTGTGTTATCGTCGGTGTTCGAAGTATTACCGGTGAGCCTAGTTTCGCTCGGCGGAATTGTCGCGCCAATTTTAGTGTTAGCCGGAAACTCCTCACCCTGATATCGGGGCTTAGGTCCATAGCGGTCATCTGCTCGGAATGTATCGTCCACATAGGGCGCTGGCTCAGAAGCATTACGAATTCGGCCCTTATCAACAAACACGCTATCCTGCCAGTCTGCATCCTGATCAGCGACAGAGTTATCTAAAACTCTGGCTTCTGAAGTGTCTTTAGTTAGGAGCTTAACCGGATCAAGAGCAAACGCTCCTGGTGGGACAGCTTCTCCTTCTCCATCAATGGAATCTGTTCTTGGGTTAAGTTGTTGTCCAGGTTGTGGAGTTCCACCGTTATCTACGTCAAAGAGGCTTTCTCCTCTCGAAACGTTTGTGCCCGTGAGTCCAGCAAGGGTCTGTCCTAAAAAGGGCGGAAGTCCCTGCGTGTTTTCAGTGGTGTTTGCAATTGTAATCTCGGAAGCCTCTTTGGTGTAAAGGCATGAATTAGGGGAGCTAATAAGAAAGCTTCTGTAGATGCCGCCTTGAGGTTTGCCAACAATTAGATTGCCCTCTGTATGCATTGCCCCATTCCAATTGAAGCTTGCACCCGGATAAATTTCTAGATCGTAGCGGAACCAGGCTCCCCATTTGTTGCCTCGATTAACCTGGCGATCCTGGTTAAATTCCAAAGTTGTGACGGTTCCATTTGGATCATCGGGTAG
Organism: Cyanobacteria bacterium FACHB-471; assembly: GCA_014695345.1. Taxonomy (GTDB): domain Bacteria; phylum Cyanobacteriota; class Cyanobacteriia; order Elainellales; family Elainellaceae; genus JAAUTN01. The sequence goes on along the minus strand of JACJOC010000103.1, from coordinate 42,485 downwards.
GACAAAGGAATCAATTTGAAAAGTTTTTCTCAAAGTTGATGTGCTGGAGCCATCTGGAATCCAGCCACCTTCAGGCGAAAGCACATTTGCCTCGGCTAACTGGCACTGCCCCTGTGGGTCGATAAGACTGAGAGGTCCCTGGCGTACCTGTAAATCGCTGGCTCTGGCAGCGATCGCCTGCGGTGAAGGGTTTGTCAAAGGCGCGTCACCAGCAGCAGTATTAGGGGTTTGAAAAATAATGGAATAGGCGACTGTAGCATCTTCTTCGCCATCTTCGTTGGTATCTACTCGATAAGCCCAGGCATTATCTGCTTGACTATCTCCGTTAATGTCTAAGCGTCCATTAATTTTGGTAATTCCTGGAATATCGTCATCTTCATCGGGAAAGGTGTAAGGATCATAGTCATTGGGCTTATGTTCAGGGACAATAAGCCCGCCTGGTAGTTCCCTCTCATCATTGAGCAACATCCCTAGAAGCTGAGTCTCACCCGGAACACCGCCAGGAAATCGAGGGTCTTGCTGAGCGTTGAAGAGATACTCTAGCTTTGATCTGGCTCGGTCAATGGCAGGGGTGGCGGCGTTGTAAATGACGCGCTGTTGGCGATCGCCGATCGTCTGTGTGGTGCGGGTAAATGTGCGATAGGTGATAGAGCCAACGGTCAGTGTAGCGACCAGCAGCAGCAGCACAGTTGTGGGCAACACAAAGCCTGCTTTAGACGTGCGGGGTCGTCTGCCGACCAGTAGCAAGTTACGCAGGAAGCCGGTGACGATCTTTTTGGTGATGCGTTGAGCCAGCCTACTAGTGTGTGAGAAGAGGTGCTGGATCGCCCTAATTAATGCGCGGGTTGACATAACTGCCTTCCTGATCAATGGGATGCCTGAAAGTTGTGGGTACTAGAGTTTTGGAATTAAAAACTGAATATTGATATCAAAAAAGCCGTCACTTAAAGATTTTAAGAAAATGAGATTGAGACAATACAGCTAAAGTGCCGGGGCTCAGGAGAATTTACTCAAAATTCATAAATGGCTCATAGAGATGCCTACTGTCATAACAAGTCAGACAACTTTGTATCAACGGTGAAACTACGAACTTCTGTCAGATTTAAGCTTCAGTAGAAGTGACACAAGTTAAACCCAATTAAGGTTTAAAGCCTGCCCTAAAGGTTGGACGCATTGCGATAGCTTACCGTTTCTGACGAAAATTACCGTTCACCCTAAGTAGATACACTCGCCACAATCGAACTCAATGCCCTGATATTCAAAATGACCTAGCCTGATTGATCCCAACTTTACACTGGGCAAAGCATATCTTTGTAAAGATTCTATAACAACTGCATGAAGCCTATGGTACCCACTTGTTTTAGCAAAACGATCAGGGAAGGGCAAAATTTTAACGTCAAGCTGGCAATGGAGCTGGATTTCAACAAAAAAAGGACAGCATTGAGCCATCCCCTTCTTTATCAAAACTTTTTGATCTTTTGATGAACTTGAATCCATTCTGGATCTCTGGGCTATTGCAAAGCGAGGAATGTACTTTCATGATGATGCACTCCTCGCTTCCCTAAAACCCTTACGCTTTACGCTTTCACAGAAGTAAAATATTTCTCTGAAATCACCTTAGTACTTGTTTAAGTCAAGCCCAATTTCTTTTGCCATTGCGGATAGCCCTTTGTGTTCGAGGGTTTTAATGGCTCTGGTGGAGAGGCGCAACTTGATCCAGCGATTTCCTTCAGACCACCAAACTCGCTTTTCTTGTAAGTTGGCTTCCTGGATCTTTTTGGTGCGGCGATGAGAGTGAGAAACAGCATAGGCGTTGTTTGCCTGCTTACCAGTCAGTTCACATTTACGAGCCATAGCGGTTTAGGAGAAATAGGAAATTTAGCAACAGTCCTCTATTGTACACAAAGTGGTGAAGCTTGCATAAGTCCATACTCTAGCTGTTGATCAAAGCAGCGATCGCCTCAATCAAGCTCTCGATTTCTGATTCTAGGGTGAAATAGTGGACGCAGACGCGAGCGCAGTCGGGGTGGAGAATGGTTCGGAGCATTAGGCTTTGCTGCTCTAGCGCATCGACAAATTGCTTGTGAGTCATCCCGTTGACCTGAAACGAAACCAGTCCGGATGCGGGAGGAGTTGCTTTGAGTCGAGTAATTTGGGGAAATTCGCCCAAACGCTGCCAGAGGTAACGGCTTAAGGTGCAGATGCGCTGATATCGTTCTGTGGCAGTGCCCCACTGGTGGTGAATGGCGATCGCCTCCCTTAGTCCGGCATAAAGGGCAAAATCGGAAGTTGCTACCTCAAACTTTCGCGCATCCGAGAGCAAGCCTGTGGGATGTCCTGTCGCGTTTTTGGTAATGCCACGCCAGCCGATAAACGTAGGATTGAGGCACTCTAGTACATCCGGTCGAACGTATAGCCCACCGACTCCGGCTGGACCGCACCACCATTTGTGTCCGGTGAAGGCGTAGAAATCTGCACCTAATTCGGTTAAGTTAAGCGGCAAAACGCCGACAGACTGAGCAGCATCAACTAGCACGCGCACTGGCCCAGCTTTGGTGATGTGGTTTCGACAAGCGACAACAATCTCCGCTAGCGGCAAAACTTGTCCGGTATTCCAGAGAATGTGGCTAACGATAACTAGGCGCGTGGTCGGACGTAAGTGTTCTGAAATTATTGCTACCGGATCGCCCGCATTGAGCGTTGCCATGAGGGGACAGGTGGATAGCTCTACGCCAAAGCGACGACCGATCTCCTGAGCAGCAGCAATAATGCCGGGATGTTCACAGTCTGAAAGCAAGATATGGTCGCCTGATCGCCAATCGATTCCCCACAGCGGAATGTTGCAGCCTACTGACACATCTTCGGTGAGGGCGATCGCTTCTACAGGTGCATTTAACTCGGCAGCGATTGCTCTTCGCGTCTGGTTTGCCTCTTGTGTCACCCAGGCATTCACCCCACCCGAAAAAGGGCCAGCGGTTTGAATGTAATCCTGAGAATGGTGAATTGCGGCGATCGCGCTTTGCGGCATGGGTCCCTGCCCGCCATAGTTGAAATACAGCTTATTGCTCAAGCTGGGAAACTGCTGACGGTATTGTTGTAAATCCGCCACGGTTAGCGATGCACTGCTCATAAAATCAAAAAGTCAAATCAGTGGTAGGAAAATCAGTTGCGTGATGAGTGGATTGTGAGTGCACTCCTCCCGAGTGCGCTCATGCCTCTTCGGAATTGCTGTAGCTGTAGCGATTTTAGCGATCGCTAGACCAAACCAGACTAATCACGTTAAAGTCATAACAGAATCAGGTGCGTGAAACCGCTTGCGAATGCAAGACAGGTGTGCATTCGATACAGGACTTAGATTGTGTCAATGTCTGGTTCAACTGGAGGAAACCTATCCGTTGACTCCCACAGCTTCAACGCAATGGAGGCTGAGGATAATTCCTGTGCTGCTTCTGTAGCGATACCCTTTCAGCGATCGCTGCCTCAAGCTGCCCCGATCTTCTCGCCAGAAGCGACCTTAGAAGGGGTTTGGCTGACCGACGAAATTCTCTTCAACTATCAACGATGTCGGCGACGAGCTTTTCTTGATTTATATGGCAACCCAGAGCAGCGAGATGCACCCAGCGACTATTTACTAAAGCTGCGTCAAGACAGCCAAGAACACCAGATTGCAGTCATTCAAAACCAAACTGTCTATCAGCCCCGTTATCCACGCCGCGATTGGGAAGCAGGTGCCGAGGCAACGTTAGCCCTAATGCAACAAGGCGTAGAACGCATTACCAATGGCGTGTTGCACTTTACTCGTGCGGATGGAGTTAAGCTGGTCAGCCGTCCTAACTTGTTGGTCAAACATCCTGGAGAATCCATTTTTGGAGATTGGCTCTACGTTCCCACTGAGATTAAGTTGGGCAAACGCCCCAAGCTAGATTACCAGATTACGGCAGCCTTTCACGCTCACTTACTTGCAGCGATTCAGGGCGTTCTACCCGACACAAGTTGGCTTGTCCTACGGCAGCGTGGAGCTTATGCAGTCAACTTGCCAGAGCTGATTCCCCGCATGGAAGCAATCTTGGAAGAGTGCATCCAGATGCTTCAAGAACAGCGGGAACCAGAAGTTTTTATTGCCCACAATCGCTGTGATCTTTGTCATTGGTTTAGTCACTGTTACGAGCTTGCTAAAGCTGATAAGCACCTATCGCTGTTGCCAGGAGTAACACCGAGTCGATATGTTCATTTGCAAGCTTTGGATCTGACAACGGTTGAAACGCTAGCAGCCGCTACTCCAAAACATCTGGAAACTTTGCCCGGATTTGGTCCACAGGTTGCTCAAAAATTGGTTCGACAAGCGCAGGCAACCCTTTCAAATCAGGCATTGGCGAGTCCGTTCAGTTCTGATTTGCCCGATGAACCGCTGCTTTCAATCGAGGAACTGCCGACTGCCCCCATAGAACTTTATTTTGATATTGAGGCAGCACCAGAACAAAATTTAGTTTACCTGCATGGGGTTTTGGTGGTCGATCGCACGAGGTCATTAGAAGTTGAAACAAATGGGGAAAGTGCTCCTACTAAGGCTGAGTTTTATCCCCTGCTGGCTGATCGCCCCGAAGATGAAGCGTTTGTCTGGCAACAATTTCTTGACTTAGTTTGGCGCTACCCGACAGCGCCAATTTTTCATTTTTGCCCCTACGAAGTGCAGACCGTAAAGCGTTTAGCAGAATATTACGAAACCCCAGAAGCGCTGGTTTTACCGCTGCTCGATCGGTTTGTTGATTTGCATGAACGGGTAACTCGGGTTGCGACTTTGCCGGTTGAAAGCTATGCTCTAAAACCGATCGCCCGCTGGTTAGGGTTTAACTGGCGCGATCGCGACGCAAATGGAGCGCAGTCGATTTACTGGTATGCTCAATGGCTATCGACGGGCGATCGCGCCTTTCTGGATGCCATTCTCCGATATAACGAAGATGACTGTCGCGCTACCCACCGCGTCAAGGACTGGCTCGTGGAGTTCACGCAAAATAGCCGCTTCCACCATAGCCCTACTCAAAACGGTCACTCTCCCAGACCATTCATTTAATCCCCAATACCTAGACTGAAGTGGCGGAATGCTCAACAGTAATGATTTGGCAGGGCTAACACGCCAGCTAGAACTCCATGCCACCATTTTGATTGGCTTTGTTGGTGCACTGTGGATTCTAGAATTATTTGACTCAATTTTCCTGAGAGGCGCACTTAACCGCTATGGCATTCGCCCTCGTACTACTGAGGGCATCTTTGGCATCGTATTTGCCCCCTTGCTGCACGGCAACTTACGTCACCTGGCAACCAACACTGTTCCGCTGATTGTTCTGGGATGGCTAATTATGCTGCGGCAAACCAGTGACTTTTTTATCGTCACAGCTGTTGCCTGGCTAGTCAGTGGCTTAGGGGTTTGGTTATTTGGCTCACCTCGCACCAACCACATTGGTGCAAGTGGACTGGTGTTTGGTTACTTTGGCTTTTTGCTGCTGCGGGGTTATTTTGAGCAAAGTGCGATCGCTATTCTGACGGCAGTGATTGTGGGTTTGCTCTACGGCAGCTTAATTTGGGGCATTTTACCAATTCGGCGAGGCATGTCCTGGCAAGGACACCTATTTGGCTTTGCAGGTGGTGGGTTGGCAGCAAAGTATTTGCCTCAGTTGCAGCAGATTTTTGAGGGGCTAGGGGTTGTTAGCTAGTTCCTATAGCCCTCTAGCCAACAAAATTACTGTCTGAAGCAGTCCAATCACAAATCCCAATACGCCGCCCAGGTTGACGATCGCCTGTAGCTCGTTCCTGACGATGCCCTGAATTGCTAGCTCCAGCTCTTGAGCTGAAGTGGCTCTGACTCGCTCGATGATCACCTGGTCGATATCTAAGATTGGAATAGCTTTCGCCACAATGTTTTCTAAGTCTTGCTCCAGGTAGCGCTCTAAGATTAAAGCCAACTCCTGGCTGACGGGTTCTAAAGAACGATTGACCGCAGGCGAAGTGCGTAAACGATTTAACAGCATTAGAGCAACATTATCCCAATCAATCGAGTTGCTTAGCCCTTGCAGCAGATCTGAACCGCGCTCCTGGACGTAACTGCGAATGCTGTCTCGTGTGGTTTTGCGAAGCTGGCGTACGGTCGAGACGGGCAAGTTCTGCAAAGATAAGTTTTGCATCCACTCTCGCAGACGTGGCTGTACGCCGAGGGATTGAATGAGTTCCTTGATGCGTACATTGCTGGCATCTTTTTCATCCAGGCAGTAGGTTCGCAGTCGGGTCAAGGTATTTCGTAGCCCAAACAGGTTGGCGACGACCCAGTAGGTACCGCTGCTTTTTTCGCGAAAGCCTTCGTCGATTACTTGAATATTGCGATCGGTGAGGAAGTCTACAAGAGCTTGCCGAATGACGTCGGGCGGCAAAACCACCTGCAATAGCCAATCAGAAAGCTGGCTGGCTTGAGCTTCGGTGAGCTGAAACTCTAACAAAACCTGGTCAAAAATTTGGTTAAGTTGAGTCTCCAGAAAGTCTTCGCGCCGAGCCCAGATTTTGACTAGTCGAGGCAAGGATTGTCCTAGCAAATCTTTCAGCACCTTTGCCAAAATTTTGCTGGTTTTTTGCTCATTGCTTCCCTGGATCTGGGTCAGTGCCAATTTCAACAGCCACAGGATTGCAGCCTGCATCCGCTCGGTTTGAAGCAGCCGACGCGCCAATTTTTGCAGTTCTTCTGGGGTCAGTAGCGATCCCATAATGGTGTCTGCAACACGCTTGGCCAGGCGTTCTTGATTAGCTGGAATTAATCCGGGGGTGAGCGGCAGTTTTCGTCCACCGATGTAGAGGGGGCGATAGGGACGAAACAGCATTTTGATCGCTAAATCATTGGTGAAATATCCAATAATTCCACCGACGACGGGAGGGGCGATCAGTAACCAGAGTGTGGAGAAGTCCAAGGCGAGATTGGGGGTTGGGGATGAAGGGAGGTTAGAGCGGTTTGGTGGCGACGAGGATGCCCATCATGCCTGCGGCGATCGCATAATGCACCACATTGATAAACCCAGCTTGGTGAGCCAGGTCAACTTGTTCAGCACCAGTGGGAAATCGGTCAAGACTGGGACTGATGTAAGCATATTCATCGCTTAAGCCAAACTGGGTTGCCATTGGCACGACTACAGTATCCAGATACCACTGTTGAAAAATCCGCATCTGCTGGCTTTGGGGACGATGAAAGTCTAAAATTGCGACTTTGGCACCCGGTTTAAGCACTCTGTATAACTCTTTTAGGCTAGCTGGAATGTCAATGACATTGCGTAGCCCGTAGCCCATCGTGGCAGCGTCAAAGTGATTGGAGTCAAAGGGCAAGTCCAGCGCATCTGCCTCAACCCAGGTGACAGGGAGCGGGTGAAAGCTTTGCTGAGTGTGTTGATGAGCGATCGCCAACTGAGCCGTTGAAAAATCTACGCCAAACACTTGCCCAGCCGTACCCACCTGTCGGGCTAATAAGCGAGCCAGGTCGCCACTGCCGCAGCACACGTCCAGGCAAGTATCTCCAGGTTGAGGGCTGCACCATTTCACTGCCATTTTTTTCCAAATGCGGTGCTGTCCCAAACTCAGCCAATTGTTGAGCGGGTCATAGACTGGAGCAATTCGGTCAAACAGAGAACGAATTTGCTGAGACTGTGGGGTATTCACGGACAAAAGTTGGGATAGTGACAAACTGCATCAATTTGATCCTACACAACTGCGCGACGGTAGCGGGTACTACTTAGTGCCAGAGCAACCTGCTGGACTGCCAGATGCAGCAACGATAGCTCTGCGGATGTAAGGCTTCGAGGCTGCTGCCAATAGAGCGACAAAACGGCCAGTCGCTCGTCTTGGAGTGTAATCGGCATCGTCAGATGGGTGAGTTCTACTGTTGCGGCAGTGTCTACCGTCTCAGATGAAAGAGGCTCAGATGGAAGAGGGGCAGCCGAGCCATTCTCAGTTGCGGGTTGCAGGATACAGCTATCGGCGGCAAAACTTTCGGCAAAGGCAGTGGCGATCGCCTTCAGACAAGCTTCTGAACTAGTGGCTTGCTGAACAACCTGAACAATAGTACTGAGCAACAGGGCTTGAGTTTGGGCTAAGCGCAGTTCTGCTGCACGTCGCTTTGACAACTCATAGGTTTCTGCGGCTGTTTTGACGACTGCTCTTAACTCGCTGGGGTCCCAGGGTTTCGTGATGTATTTATAAACTTGTCCAGCATTAATCGCTTCTACCAGATCTTCTACATCTGTAAATCCAGTCAGAATGATCCGAATGGTGTTGGGAAATTGGGGCACCGTTTTGCTCAAAAACTCCGTGCCTTTCATTTCTGGCATTCGCTGATCGGAGATAATGATCGCGACTTCCCCTTCCGTTGCTAAAACTTCTAGAGCGCTCTTACCACTCTCTGCCCGTAAGACGTGAAAGTCTCGCCGGAAGGTGCGATAAAGCAGGTCAAGGTTATCTGGTTCGTCATCTACAACCAGCAGCTTAAGTTTTTCTAGCTGTTTCTGAGGGGTTGGCTGATGGCTAGCAGAATCCATAAAGTTGAGAGATGAGGGACAAGGGATGAAAGATGAGGAAGATGGCGTTTGGATTGTAGAGTATGACCCTGGCTGGGCAGAGAAATTTGAACGAGAACGGCTTCTTTTGCAGGTTTTGCAAGCTGATATTAGTCAGATTGAACACATTGGCAGCACCTCGGTTCCGGGCTTGGCGGCAAAGCCTATTGTTGACATTTTAATGGGGCTTCAACAGCTTATTCCAACAGACGACCAGATTCGCAGCCTTGAGCGACTGAATTACGTATATGAAGGGCAGGTTTTGAATATTCCTGAGCATTATTTCCTACGAAAAGGAATGCCTCGCCTGTTCCATCTGCATATTGCCCAACCGGGAAGCGCTTTTTGGCAAAGGCAGATTTTGTTTCGAGACTTTCTTCGGGCACATCCTGATCAGGCTCAGGAATACGTCTGTTTAAAGCGATCGCTAGCTACTCAGTTTCGCCACGATCGTAAAACCTATGCAGTTCGCAAAACGCCTTTGATTGAAGTCATGCTGTCTCAGGCAAGAGCATGGCAGCGACAAGTTCAAGGGTAAAGGTAGAGAAATCCGAATCTGAGCAGGTGCGGCAATTTCTTCATGTAAAAGATTTCTAGAATAGAATGCGATCGCATAACGTATTCTTAGAAATCCTTAAGAATGCAATCCCATCACCTCAAGAACCTGAAGTAGACCCATGACGACTATTCTGGAACAGGGCAACATCAGTATCCATACTGAAAATATTTTTCCCATTATCAAAAAATGGCTCTATTCAGACCATGAAATCTTTTTGCGTGAGCTAATTTCTAACGCGGTAGATGCCATCCAGAAGCTAAATATGGTGGCTCGTTCTGGTGGGTATTCTGGAAATTTGGAGCCTGAAATTCAGATTGCGATCGACAAAGAGCAAAAGAAACTGTCGATCTCAGATACTGGCATTGGCATGACCGCCGATGAGGTCAAGAAATATATCAATCAGGTTGCTTTCTCCAGCGCTGAAGAGTTTGTTGAAAAGTACAAGAGTAGCGCTGACCAGCAAATTATCGGTCACTTTGGCTTAGGTTTCTACTCGTCTTTTATGGTGGCCAGTAACGTTGAAATCGACACGCTGTCTTACCAGGAAGGGGCGCAGGCAGTTCACTGGTCGTGTGATGGCTCAACGCAGTTTGAGCTAAGTGACTCAACTCGAACTGAGCGGGGTACGACTATTACGCTAACGCTACAAGATGATGAACTGGACTATCTTGAAGCGTCCCGCATTCAGCAGTTAATTAAAACCTACTGCGACTTTATGCCCGTTCCAATCAAGCTGGACGGCGAGCAGATCAACAAGCAGAAAGCACCCTGGAAGGAGTCGCCCAGCAGTCTGACTAAAGAGGACTATCTGGAGTTTTACCGCTACCTCTATCCTTTTCAGGAAGACCCGCTGCTGTGGGTGCATTTGAATACGGATTATCCGTTTGTGGTAAATGGAATCCTGTACTTCCCCAAACTTAAGCCCGATGTGGATGTTACCAAGGGACAGATTAAGCTGTTCTGCAATCAGGTGTTTGTCAGCGACAACTGCGAGGAAGTGATTCCCCGGTTCCTGCTGCCGTTGCGAGGGGTAATCGACAGTAGCGACATTCCGCTAAACGTTTCTCGCAGCTTCTTGCAGAACGATCGCACGGTTCGCAGAATTGCCGATTATATTGCCAAGAAAGTAGGCGATCGCCTCAAAGAGCTTTACCGCGACGATCGCCAGGAATACGTTCGCGGTTGGCAAGACCTCGGCACCTTCGTCAAATTTGGCTCTTTGAATGACGACAAATTCAAGAAGCAGGTCGAAGATATTCTGATTTACCGCACCACCTGGCAGGGCGCAGAAAATCAAGCATCCACTGACGCTCCCGAAGTGCAAGTACAGTCTGCTGAAGGCGATGCGTGGCAGGACGTTAGCCCAAAACCTGAAGCTGATGGCACTCCTTCTTACACCACCTTGAAAGAGTATCTGGAGCGCAATCAATCACGTCACGAAAATCGTGTCTTTTACTGCACCGACGAGGTAACGCAGGCGACCTACGTGGAGCTACACAAGAGTCAGGGGCTAGAAGTCTTGTTTATGGACTCCTTTATTGATAGCCACTTTGTTAGCTTCCTGGAGCGAGAGCATCCAGAGGTGAAGTTCTCACGGGTAGACGCTGACCTGGACGAAACGCTGATTGATTCAGACAAGTCCAGCGAGATTGTTGACCCTGCAACCAACAAAACTCGTGGCGAACAGATCAAGGAACTGTTCCAGCAGGCACTCAACAAACCCAAACTCACCATTCGCACAGAAGCCCTCAAGACGGACAACGAAGCCGCTCCTCCGGCAATGGTGCTGCTGCCAGAAGCCCTGCGTCGAATGCAGGAACTCAATGCCCTGCTGCAACAGCAAACAGCTCAGTTTCCCGAAGAGCATGTGCTGCTGGTGAATACAGCTCACCCACTGATTCAGAACTTGACGAAGCTGAGCCAGGGCAGCGTTCTGCAATCATCTGGACAGTCTCCCTCAGCCGAACTCTCAACCTTAATTTGCCAGCACGTTTATGATCTGGCGCTGATGGCGCAGAAAGGGTTTGACGCAGACGGGATGAGGGCGTTTGTAGAGCGATCGAATCAGGTGTTGACCCGGCTGACCCAAAACTAGTAGCGCAGCAAATCTAAAGCGTTGGGTTCCGCTACGCTTCACCCAACCTACGGTTCTGCCTCTGTAGGTTGGGTGGAGCAAAGCGAAACCCAACACTTTTTACAGAAATTGATCTGTCGCGGAACTTTAAAGCGATGTGAGATCCCTAAATTCTCAAAGAATCTAGGGATCTTTTAATTCGGCTGGCGATCGCCCTATATAGCGGTTCTTGCCTGAGTGGAATGCAGCAGTGGCACACTGCGCCACTGCTGTATTCCGTGCAATTGAGAATTGCTATATTCTCCGGAGCGTAAACAAAAATGGGCGGATGCTTGTGGAAAGACAAGTATTTTACCGACAAGTTGCAAAATTCCAGATAAATTCAAGCTTCTAGCTCTTCAAATAATTGCCTCTAAGGCGGTAGTGTTTTAGACGGTAGTATGGTGCTTTTCCTGAATCTCAGTTTTGTTCGAGTTTATGCAATCGCGACGACCCGCCTCCGTTTCCAGACGACAACCCAGCCCCAGGAGAAATGTACGGTCTAGACCTCGTTCTCGTCGCTTTCAGCTTTGTCGAATTGTGCTGATCGCGCTTTTGTTGGCGATCGGGTACAAACAAATGCAAGCCTATCTGCGGACTCCTCAAGCCGTGCTGGTGTTAGGCGGAGCCGTCGAGCGCGAAGAATTTGCCGCAGAATTTGCTCAACAGCATCCTGACTTGCCCATCTGGGTTTCATCAGGCAGCAACCCCGAATACTCAGAATGGGTGTTTTCAGAGGCAGGCGTTGCACCTGAGCGCGTGCATTTAGACTACCGCGCCAAAGATACCGTGACTAATTTCACAACCCTGGTTGAAGATTTTCAGAACCAGGAGATTGATAGTGTTTACCTGATCACCTCAGATGATCATATGCGTCGCGCTCGAGTGATTGGCGAAATCGTCTTTGGTAGCCGGGGAATTAGCATTAAGCCTGTTGCGGTGGAGTCGGGGCGATCGCCCGAACCTCTAGAAAAAGCTATCCGAGATGCCGCCCGCTCTTTGCTTTGGGTGACGACAGGATACACTGGCTCAGCTATGGGGCAGTTTTTGCAGACGAGGCATTGAGAAGTCAAGATCTGAGTATGTTTTTGAACGTAGAACTAAAGGTTCCATGTTCAAAAACATACTTGACCAAGCGATAAACCTCCTACATAAATCTCACTTTTTGAAGCGCTACCATTCACGCAGAAGCTCTAACACCCTCACTTCTCCTCCAGCGGCAAATCTCTAGGTAGGGAGACTTGCGATCGCCCGCGCATTTCCTCAATTTCTAATAAACTGACCACTACGCCTGCTACTGGAACTGCCAGGAAAAGTCCAAATATTCCGGCAACTCGCGCACCCACCAGTAGCGCAAAAAACATGACGACAGGATTAATATCTAGAGAATTTTGCATAATTCGAGGCAACAGCAAATTCTCTTCAATTTGCTCAATGATTATGCAAACCACTAATACTTTGAATGCTAACCAGACGCTTTGAGATAAAAGAATCAGGGAAATTAGGCTAATACCTAAAGTTGCACCAATTCCAGGAATTAGATTAAACACACCCGCAATAAACGCCAGCACTAAAGGAAACGGAACTTTGAGGATGAGAAACACCACAAAAGCAGAGCCAATATAAAAAAAGCAGAGCAACAGACGTCCCCAAAAGAAACCAAGCAAATTGCGCTGTAGCGTCACTGTTAAACGTCGTCGTAGATGAGACGGAAAGACCTTTAGTACAAAATTCCATAGCCGCTCTCCGTCTAGCAGCATAAAGAAAGAAACGACGGCAATCAAAATCAGATTAATTAAATTAGCAAAAAAGATTTGAATTAAAGATAAACCCGATCCAATTCCAGAAAGTGCTTGAGTTCGTAGCTGTTCTTCTATTCCTTCTAAATCAACTTGAAGGTTTCTAGATTGCAATAGCTCTTCGACCTGCCCCACCACAGGGGCTAGAGAATTGAGGAATTCTGTGACGCTCTCTGCTAACCTTTGCCCTTGAGATAAGATACCTAGCCCAATCGTGATGCTGGCGGCACCAATGATCATCATGCTGATGAGAAATATTAAAATAACTGCTGCACCACGCGGCACCATGCGGCTAAGCCACCGCGTTGGATAGCTCAACAAAAAAGCTAAAATTGTTGCGGAAGTGAAGATGACAACAACGGTCTCGAAATAGGATAAAAACTGTACAATCGCCCATCCAGAAGCAAATAGCAACAGAAGGCGAACTAAAGTTAGATTGTTTAAACGCTCCCAGAGACTTTTGGCAGATGGCTCAACCATGTATTTTTGATTGAAAAAATATCAAGAGTAAAGGCAGTCATGGAACAGATCACTATCTCAAAGCTCAAAATTAAAAATCTTTGTCGTCACTATTTCTGTGTTTTGAATTGCTTTTTTCTAAACGGTTGCTGGCTCTTGCATCAAAACATAGGGTTGCACAATTAATGCGGTAAACCGACGATCGCCATCACTCCCTCGCTCAATTAACTCATCAGCAGAGAGCTTAAAAATCAACTGTTCATCAATCCAATTTTGGACGGAGGCAACGTTATCATTGGCGATCGCCACGCCCACATCCAGCAGATCTAGCTCTGGGTTGACTGCGACCAGTGCTCCTCTGCGGGCATGAGGCAACAGCCAACTTAGCTCTGCCTCATCAACCATCTCTGCTAGCTCAGCGCGTAAGTCCTGCATGGCTCAATTCCCTGAATGCTGTTTCTTTAGAAAAGTTAAGGCTTCATTCTACCGTGCCTACCCCAGATCGCATTCCATCTCAGGCTTTAATCCTCACCGTCCTAAGTCATGCATCGCGTGAATTGCAGTAACACACTGCTGTGTCACAGATTCTAGTTCTGCCCGATTGGTTGACGCAGGAGGGGCGATCGCTTCTCCAATGCGAATGGTTAGGGGTACGGGATTAGGGAGGCGATCGCCTTTCGTCGTAATGGCTTCGGTTCCCCATAAACTTACTGGCAGCAGTGGAGCCTGAGCCTTGGCTGCAATCATTGCTGCTCCTAACTTTGGCTCAGGAATGCGTCCATCGGGAGTGCGCGTCCCCTGCAAAAAAATCCCGACTGCCCAGCCCGCCTCTAGCTGCGCCAGGGCTGCCCGAATTGCGCTGCGATCTGGCGATCCTCGCTTTACCGGATATGCGCCATAGAGTTGAATTGCCCGGCTCAGCACCGGCACCTTAAACAATTCCTCTTTTGCCATGTAGGAAACGGGACGACGCACCGAGCAAGACAAAATCGGCGGATCAAAATCGCTGGCATGATTCGCCACAACGACCAGCGACCCTTGCTGCGGCACCCGTTCTACACCATAGACCCGTCCTCGAAAATAGCCGTGCAGCATTGGGCTAACCACCGACCACTTAAACACGTGATAGAGCAACAGACTGACAGCAGGTTCACGCTTGTGATCCATAGCAATTAGGAAATGACAAAGATACAGATACATCTCATATCATTTCATCTTGTTAACCATTAACTCCAAACAGTTTGTATTCACGTCTAAGGAGATTTCTAGCAAACAAGATACCTGTAGGGGCAGGTTTAGCGTTAAAGCTGTCGGTCAACTGCAAAGATTCTGTCAAAACCTGCCCCTACCCAGGGGTAAATTTTTTCTTAGAAATCTCCTAAAGACTTTTCTTGGAGAGGTTAGGGAAGGTTTTATCCTTTGTTCCCAGCAACGACTGATGATTCAAATACTTCATCGCCTGCTTCAACGCGCAGAGTGCCTTGTTTCCAGCCGAGAGAGATAGGAGCGTTGCCTTCGGTAGGTTGGTATAGGGCGAAGTGGTCTGACCAGTTGTGTTCTTCCCCGTTTCTGGTGATTTGAGGGAGTTCGTTCTCAGGATTGTGGGTCAGGCGCAAGGTGCTGCCTGTGCTACTGGTGAATTGAACGGTGTCTTGCGCGCTGGTCGAGAAGTTTTGAGGGAGAGTTTGCCTAAATGTGAGTTGGCTTCGTTCCACTACGTTTTGCTTAAATTCGGCGTAGCTGCCGTGAGAGTCGGGTTCTCCTACTTCTAGGGCAAATCCGGCGTAGCCATTGCCTTGAATGGTGGCTCTGAGGGTTTGTTCGTTGGTGTAGAGTTCGGCGGCTTTTTCATCGGAAATATCAATCGCTTCAAAGGCACTTAAGTTAATCGGGTGAATCGCCAGCCAAGTATTTTCGAGTTGGAAAAACCAGATATTGTCTCGAATTTCGGTTTGAGCCGTCTTGGGAATTTGAAAATGAAAGGGAGTATCTGCGGCAGGTCTGAGCCAGATGAGGAGGTTACGATATTGCCCAATTTGATCGCCTTCTCGTTTACCCGGTTCGACGCGATCGCCTCCCGTATTCACCACAAAATAATCGACTCCTCGCTCTGAGTTATCCGCCATTAACTTAAACGGTCCAACATCTCCATCGGCAAAATCTGCCGCGACGCTTCCCATTTGATAGGTTTGACCAAAGAAGGTGGTTTCCCAATAAGCAGGCTGTTCATCACCTCCTTCTTTCCAGTTTTCATAAGTCGGTTTTGTAGCTAGCACTTCTACAGGACGGTCAAACTCACGACGCGCCAGTGCTACAACCGCTAACGGTGGACGGTAGGCACTGGTGATTACATGAATCGCATCTCGTTCGGGTTCAGGATTATCGCCAACTGCATCGCCAAAATAGTGCCAGAGCAATCGAGCTGCGGCTGACCCATATACCACGTTGCTGGAACCGTAGTCCCGCTTGGTTGGGCCACCAAAGCCGCCCCGGTAATACTTCACTGCACCTGCGGCTGACATCCAGTCGAGTGCTGCTTTGGCAAGCTGAGTGACTTCTGGATCTTTGGCGAAATCATAAAGGTTGAGATAAGCAGAAAAGGTGTGACCATGATAGTTTTCTGAATCCCACTCTCCCATCCCAATGTTGTAGAGAGCTTCAACATAGCGCTGAAGTTTTTGTTTATAAAGCTGGCGGGTGTCTTCGTTGCCTGTTTCCTCTGCCATTAAGTAAACGGCGACCTCTCGCATGGCTCTGAGGTTATCGGTGTTGCGACCATCAACCCAACCGCCACGTCTCTGAACGCTCCAGTCATTTCCGGTTCCTGTGCCGTTGCCATACAGGGGATGCGATCGCCCATTCGGATCTTCCTCTGTCCAACGTTTTGCACCCTCAAACATACGCTGACGGTAGTCAGGATCGAGCCATTCTCCAAAGAAAAAGTATTTGCGAATTTGCCCTTTTAGCGTGAAGGCAAAGTAGTAATCAATGCCTTCGGTGTGGGCATGGTCAGCCCCATCGACATCATCATTTTCTAGAAAAGAGATCGCTTCCTCGCGATTTCCGGCAAGGAAGTCAAACATTGCCAGCGGATAAGATTTCTTCTCATTTTCACCACTGGTATTGCCATAGCCCTCATCGGCATAATGTTCAATCGCTACGTTTGCCCGCTGCCAAAGCTCTTCTTCTAGCTCTGCCGTCCACTCGTTGCGAAACTCTGGCGCGACCGCTGGAGGGTCTACCCGAATCAATCCATCGCTATCGGAGATCTCTGCCGTGACAGTTACAGATGGGCTGGGCACTGAGGGAGCCGGAGAATCGGATGAAGTGACTGGATTGCAGGCGATCGCTCCCAGTTGAATCAACCCAACCATCATTCCAGCTATCAATCCATAGCGGAGCTTTGAAAGAAGATTCATAGCAAATCGCGGAGACAGAACGTCCCTATCTTGGCTCAAAAACTCTGTAACTTGTCACCTTGACTAAATACCGTCTGCTCAGATATGCTCTCACGTTAAGGTTGTCTTTTTTACTCACGGCAACCCCACTAAACCCAAAGATCTAGCGCCGCTCAAAGCTGTTGCGAGCAGCAATGAGCGACTAACCCCCAAACTGGTACAAGCAGTCTGGCGGCTAACGGTGAATTTTAACACTCCCTTAGCCACCCCGACTTGTCATGTCAAAAAAGCGTTGCTGATCCTTTAGGACATGAAAGTGAAAGTCAACTCACTTTTAGTTCTCTCACTCATTGCAGCGCGTGAATTAGTGCGGGGTGGCTAGGTTTTTGGGGTTTCCTCAAGAACCTTAAGGAGTCACAACTTATGTCTCAATGTTTTTTGGAATCTCCCAACGCATCCACCGTTGAGAGAGAAGTCTCTGCACTTCAGAATAGTGAGCGCGATTACCCCATAGGGGGAACTGCTTCGCACCGCCTGCGAGTTCTCATCATCGGCTCTCGCGATGGTGTAATTGAAACGATTCACGACCTGTATCATCGAGGCTTTGCTGAAGTGAGCGCGTGGAGTCCGCTTTTACCTACACCTAGTTCTGGTGAAGTGATGAGTATTTTGACTCGCGCTCGGAGAAGGTAAGAGAAAAGAGGGGACAGGGGCGATCGCTTGTGGAGGAGGGGCGATCGCTCCTTTCCTGGTCGATACAGTCGGCACGTATTGCGATTGTTTGGCACACTGTATCCCACAATAGGTGGAAGGATTCAAACTATTTAGCTTCAGCAACGTCTTATGCAGAATAAGCGCTAAATTTCCGATGTTATGCTGAATCATTCTGCCTATTTCCCCACTGTGGGAGCTTAGGCAGAAACGTTCTGTCTAAGAATAGTTAGACAGCTTAAGTTCTGGTAAGGATAGTGGCTAAGGTTGTCTGTAGTATGCTTAGGGGTTTGCATTGGGTAGATTTTTTTGTTTACCATGAGGATAGTAATACTAATGGGCGGCAAACTTAGTTTTTTCGAGGATTATCAATGGACTGGAATCCATTGGCAAAAATAGAACTTCGAGATGTTTTCTACTTAACTTCATTAGTTATATCTGCTATTTCTCTATTTATCTCCGGTTATTGGAACAGTTTAAGGGGAGCAAAATTCACAACTGTAGCTCCTCGTTTTGTCATCTACCTTTATGTCATAGATAAGCAAGACTTTCTTATCTTGCCAATAACAATTGCAAATGTTGGTGCCCAGATTGGAGTTGTTGATTCTCTGTATCTCAAAGTAACTAAATCAGCATACGAGAACGAACCAGTTTTCTATGCTGTCTCAGACGGAGAGGGGCTTGAGGAATTTTTTAAGCATGTTCCACTAACAGATATACCCTATGCAATACCGTTCACTGAACCTAGTTTAGGAGATTTGCCTCGTCCATTTGTACTTAAGCCAGGAGAGAGCCAAACAAAATATTTATCTTTTATTGCTCCTACAGATTGGGACTTATCTTTGTCCATTAAAAAACTTACTGTCTACGGCAATATTAGTGCTAAGAAGAAACCACAAAAGCTTCTAGAACAAGGGTTCAAAATTCAAAATCTTCCAACTATAACAAGCTATGCACAGGGCTTTAACCTTGTACCAAGCCAAACCCTCACATTGGGTAAGTTTCCAGAACTAAACGGTCAGTGATTGGATGACAATATCAGTAGCTACAGTGGACAGTTGAGAGGTGCTGGTGTTGAGTTTAAGGTTGTCTGCTGCCGCTGATTTGAGTGCGATCGCCGATCTTGTAAGGTTCGTTCCTTAATGCAACTCTTGTTGCTCTACCGATAGATTTCTGGGAACGCACCATGCTCATGCTTGAAGCAAGCGATCGCATTCTAACAACACCCCTGCACGCCGACGTCGAGAAGTTATCTGTTGAAAATCAAAAGTTAGCTGCGGCGGGTAATGGGCAATGTTATGCTGCCACGCGCAGCTTGGTTGCGTTTGGCATACTGCAAACAATGATACTGTTTGACATAGACGAAACCTTGGTCAATCACAAGCAAGCTCAGATTCGCGCGGCTCGCTTGTTCCTCAGCCAATTCAACCATCTGCTGCCTCATTCAGAAGATGAGTTCTGTGCATTGTGGAATTCAGTTCTGCTAAAGTACTTTGGCGCTTTCACCAGAGGCGAAATCTCATTTTTAGAGCACCGTCGCTGTCGCATTCGAGAGCTTTTTGCAGGAGTTGATCCTATCCTTTCGGATTCTGAAGCCGATGCGCGTTTTGAGATTTATTTGCGGAGTTATGAGGATAGTTGGACATTGTTTGATGATGTTTTGCCTTGCCTTTCCGCTTTATCGGGTCACAGGTTGGGCATCATCTCAAACGGAAATACAGACCAACAGAAATTGAAACTGCATCGTTTGGGATTAGAAAGTAGGTTCGAGTTCGTCGTTATTTCGGAAGAGGTTGGAGTTGCCAAACCCAATCCGCAAATCTTTCTAGAAGCGTGCCGCAGAGCATCGCTCAAACCGCAAGATTGTGTTTATGTGGGCGACAACTTGGAAGTTGATGTTTTGGGAAGCCAATCAGTTGGCATGAGGGCGATATGGCTGAACCGAGCGGAAATGCCGAGTACTCAAGTCAACGTGGTTGAGATAAACAGTCTGTTAAAGTTACCAACAGCGGTTTAACAAGAATCTAATGACGACGATTTACCACATCACCACAGAGCGCCAGTGGCACGACGCCAAACGTCGAGGACAATACGAGGCTGAGTTCTTTCGGTCGGAAGGTTTTATTCACTGTTCTGATGCTAACCAGGTTGTTCGAGTCGCTAACCATCTCTTCAGAAACATGCGAGGGCTGATCCTTCTGCACATCGAGACTAGACTGCTACACCCCCGTCTCGTTTACGAGAACCTAGAAGGAGGAAGCGAGCTTTTCCCTCATGTCTACGGTCCTATTAATTTAGATGCGATCGCTCGTACTTCTTCGTTTGAACCAGGCCTCGACGGAACCTTTGATCATCATGTGGGCATTGAGTCCGCTTAATTCAATAATCGGGCTCATGCTTTTGCCAAATGGTTGAATTAACGTCTTACGTAGGCAACCAGGGAAACACCCAAAACTACTAATACAACACCTGCAATGCGGGTTGGGCTTGCAGCATATCGAGTCAACCCGATCGCACCATAGTGATCTAAGAAAAGTGCTGCAATCATTTGACCGGCGATCGTGAGTGCAAGGGCAAGAGCGGCTCCAATTTTAGGCGTTGCGAAGATCGTTGACCACACATAAAACGTGCCTAAACATCCACCAATCCACATCCACCAGGATGTCTGAGTCAGAGCAGCGGCAGCAGGAAGGGGATATCGTGCAACGAAACAGATTACAAGCGATGCTAAAGCACCTGCAAGATAGGAAATAAACGTAACCTGCATCGGTTCCCCTACATAGCGCCGCAGTAGGGTATTTAAGGCAACTTGAACTGGAAGAACCGCCCCACCTGCTAGGGCAGCTAAAAGATAAATCGTCCGTTCATTCATGGGTGAAAGTCCTTGTTTATCTCGAAGGCAAGATACTTGATGTCAAGATTGTAGCAAAATATCTTGGTGTTAAGATAGTTGATGTCGAGAATTCAGTTGAGTAAGCAGCAGAATGAAGCGCGATCCAGTCGATGCGATTTTGGCTCAATGGCAAAAAGAACGTCCTGATCTGGACGTATCCCCTATGGGCATCATCGGCAGAATGGGGCGGCTCTCGAAATACTTAGATCGAGGAATTCAAGAGACGTTCTCAGAGTTTGGCTTACATTCTGGAGAATTTGATGTGCTGGCAACCTTGCGGCGTTCTGGTCAGCCATATCAGCTTTCACCGACGGAGCTATTCAACACCCTAATGGTTTCGTCAGGGACGATGACTCATCGAATTGACCGCCTGGAACAAGCTGATCTCGTGAAGCGTATTCCTGATCCGGGCGATCGCCGAGGAACGTTAATTCAGTTAACCCGCAAAGGGTTTGACCTGATTGAAAGAGCAGTTGAGGCTCACGTTGCAAATGAACATCGTCTCCTTAGCGGGTTAAAGGAATCAGAACGAAAAGAACTCGCTCAATTGCTGCGTAAGCTGCTCATTTCGTTTGAGGAGTAAAGAAAAAATGGGAGAAGGTTTTACCCTCTCCCATTTTTCTCCTAATGAAGCAGCTTTGTTAAAACTGCATCAGGCAGGTTTGATTGTCATTACACCGTAAGCTTCAGGTGAAAGGTACTGCTGTGCCGCAGTTTGCAACTCTGCTGCATCGATCGCCTGAATGCGGTCGGGATAGTTGAGTGCGGGGGTGAGGTCGCCTACAACAGACTGATAGTAGCCGTAAAGTCCAGCGCGATCGCCTGGAGTTTCACTGGCAAAAACATATCGGTTAGCAACTAGGGTGCGGATTCTGGCAATCTCACTTTCGTTAATCGGCTCTGTCTGAACGGTGCGGATGTGTTGGGCGATCGCCTGCTCCACAGTCTCCAGGTTCTCGACCGGAAGCTGAGCCGAGATATAGAAAAGCCCCTGCTGCGTGTAGGTCATGTTGCTGACTGAGATGTTAGTGACTAACTCTCTTTCTTCGCGCAAATCTCGGAATAGACGGGCTGTGCGTCCCTGTCCTAAAACGGAAGCGAGAATATCTAACGCATAGGTTTCCTGGAGATTCACCGTACCAGGAACACGCCATACCATGACCAGACGTGCCTGTTGCAGGCTGCTATCAACATATTCCTGGCGCTGAATGGTGGAGAAAGCAGATTCGGGAGTTGTGTTGGGGAGAGTTGGAAGGTGGTCGCTTGCCATCTCAGAGCGGGTTTCTGCTTTAGCAAAGCTCTCTGCAACCGTTTGAATTAGTTCCTCAACGGGTAAATTGCCGACCGCTACAGCTGTAATGGACTGCGGCTGATACCAGGTTGAGTGAAAATCGCGCATTTGCTGCGGGGTCAGTTGCTCAACCACAGCCGTAGGTCCCAATACGGGACGGCGATAAGGCAACCGCTCAAAGCCAAGATCCATCGAACGGTAGAAGGTGCGACGGCGCGGATTGTCATTGGCGCGGCGGATTTCTTCTAAAATGACAAACCTTTCTCGCTCAAACGCTTCATCGGGAATTGCCGCATTCATCACCACCTCAACCTGAAGGGGAGCCAATTCAGCAAAATCTTTGGGCGCAGTGGTGATGTAGTAGTGGGTGTAGTCTTGACTGGTAGCGGCATTGGTGACAGCGCCTCGTTGCTCAATCAAGCGTTCAAACTCACCGCTTTCCAGGTGAGCTGTTCCCTTAAAAATCATGTGTTCTAAGAAGTGAGCCATGCCGTTGATCGAGTCAGACTCTACCGCTGAGCCAATCCCCAGCCACAGGCTAAGGTTGACTGCTTCGACGGGCATCCGCTCAGCAACAATGGTTAAACCATTGGGTAAGCGATGCAGGGTAGGGGCATTTAGCCGAGGAACAGCAGCAGACTGGAATAGGGCTTGGGTCATGAGGTTTTTCTAGCTTGACCGTTTCTTCATCTATCTTAATCGTCATTGCTAAAAGTCGGGGTTCCGCCTGGACAATTCACTATTCCTTTACAAGAAATTCCTGTCAAATGGCTACTTCAAACAGCCGCCCTGCTCCAATTTTCACCCTGTCAAAGTGAGTGGAAGAATTAAAAGTGAGTTTACAGCTTTTATACTTCCATATCCCAAAGTTCCTCTACTTGAAATCTGCTCTCCATTGTCTTTGCGCTCGGTCAGAGCAATAGAATTTTTACCGCCTATAGCCGTTGGACAACTAGGGACGGCATTGTTTTGGTGAGTTCTGTGGGGACTGCGATCGCCACCCAGGACATTAACGATGCGAAATTAGAGCAACCCCGTTCGCTTATACGCTAATGCCTGCCCCTTCCCTGACTACAGCGCACTTAGAGGGACTGTAAACGGTAATCTCGGTAGATGCGATCGCCCCTCGCACTAAGTTCAGCAGCGCCAGCATCAGGCAGTCCTGAACCAGCATTCACTACAAACTATTATGAGGTGACGATTCAACCGGAGGAGACAGTTCTAACCACTGGCAATCGCCAGTGTCAGCTACAGGCAGGTATGGAAGCAGAGGCAAATATTATTGCTCGCCAGGAGAGCTTTTTGCAGTTCGCTCTAAGGAAAGCCAGACTAGTTACAAATCTATAACTTTGTCCTTGGTTATTTGTTTTTTGTCATTTGCAGTTAACTCTGTAGTCAACTTCTCACAAATGACAAATAGCCAATGACCCAGGAATAATGACCGAGGACTGCTAACTATCAGTCCTTTTTCTCGGTTTTTCTATCCTGCTCTTGCTGAGCTTCTATCTCTTTCAGGGCTTTGTAAATGCAGAGCTTAGATAGTTCTAGAGTGCTGACGCTATCAGGAATTTTTGTCATGGCGAAGGAGTAAATTCATCTCTTTCCGTAGAGTAACAAGGCCAGTAAATTTCTTTCCGTAGGTATATAAATCTGAAACAATTCTTCAAAAATCTCCTCATCAGGAGCTAAAAATGCTAAGCAGGGGCGAACATATGTTCGCCTCTGCGCAAGTTCTACCCTTCCTCGGAAATCTGCTTAATTTCCTTCTGCGGGTTGTGTTGATTCAGCTGCAGGTGGACTAACTGCGGGGGCACTCGCCTCAGGTTCACTTGATTCAGGCGGATTTGCTGCAGGTGGATTTGCTGCGGGTGGACTCGCTTCAGGTTCCGCAGCACCCGATCCACTCGTATCAGGTGGCGCTGTGGAGGGTGAAGGTGAATTTGTAGGAGGTGGTTCGTCGGGCTGCGATCGCCATTCCTCTAACGGGCGATTCACTGCATTCTCAAAGTCTGGAGAAACCTGTAAGACGCTGATTTCTGGCGCGTCGGCTGTTTGCTCTGAATTCCCTTCCTCAGTCGCTGGTTCAGGCTCGGAGTCAGCTTCTGGATCAGCCTGAGCGTAAATCGCACTGTTGTCAAAGTTGGCGCTACCCAAAATCAACTGGTGGGTTTCCTGGTTGTCTAGCACGACATTAATCGTTGCTGTTGGTTCATCCAGACCAAATTCTGCTGCATCGGTAGCAGGGACAGTGAGAATGATATCGCTCTCCCCAGTCGCTAATAAATTCAGCAAATAGGCAACAGAGGCATCACTCGCCAGACCAGATTCTGGCTGCTGCATTTGCCATTGCCCTGCATCATCTTTCTCAAAAGATAGGGTTCGTTCTGGCGTTTCTACCGTGAAGGACTGCACCTGGTCTTCTTCAAATTCAAAGATGCTACCGTCTGCCCCTTCTGTCGCTTCTGGGTTAGAGGAATTGCGGGTTTCGGTGAAATAAACAACTCCACCTAGAATGGCGGCGATCGCCACCAGTGCCAGAGTAGTCGGCTTAAACTTCATTTGCGCTAACTCCTTATCGCCGCCGTAGCCAAACTAAAATTGCTGCCCCAAAGCCCAACACAGGCAAAATCACCAGTGCGGTCAGGGCTGAGGTGATTTGCTGTCGAGGTGTCATGATGATGCGGCGATTGGTTGCCTCTTTGGGACGAATGGAAAGCACCTGAGTATCTTGCTGGCTCAGCCAGTTTACCGAGTTGAGAAACACATCGCCATTGAGCTGCTGCTCAAACAGTCCGTCTGTCGCAAAGCTAGAGTTGCCAATCACAACTAGTCTGGTTTCCGATGCGGTTTCATCGTCCTCCGCTTCAGTGGCTTCATCTGCGTCTGGAGATGCTGATGCTTCAGGTGAGGGGGATGGTGTAGGAGACGCTGATGCTTCAGGTGAAGGGGATGGCGTAGGAGACGTTGATGCTTCAGGTGAAGGGGATGGCGTAGGGCTGGGGCTCGCTTCTGCTTGTGGTGCTTCGTCGGGTACAGGACGGCTCAGCGCCACACCCAACGTCAGTGAACCTTGCGGCGGAAGATTGGGGTCAAAGTTTAGCTCACCACTTTCGGGAATAGGCTTTGCCTGGACGCGATCGCCCGTCAGCAGCAGCGGTGAGGCTTCTACTTCTGGGGTTTCAGTTACGCCAATCGGTCGAGCCAGCGGATAAAAGGAAATGCCATCGCCAAACTCTTCTGTAATTGGGTGAACACCGTACTGCGTCACGATGGTGACCGCTGCATTGACTCCGGCTGTCTGTCCGTTGGGGTCAATAATCAGGCGATCGTCCAGGCTGATGCCCCAGTCTTGCAGCAGTGCCCCTAAACCCGGATCGGTGTCGGGGTCGAGCATTAACAGCAGTCCGCTTTTGCGCTGAAGATAGTTTCGCAGGGCGGTGACTTCTGGTGGTAGCAGTGCTCGCTGAGGTCCAGCCAATACTAAAACGGTTGTGTCTTCAGGAATGTCTGGATTTTCAGCTAGGTTCAGCGGTTCGGCAACAAAGTTTTCATCCCCCAGACTGCCCAAAGCTTGAGAGAAGCTACCCTGCCCCGGCTCCAGTGCGCGCTCTCCATGTCCCTGAAGGAAATAAACCTTGGGTTGGCGATCGCTGGCGATTTGCCCAACTGCATTGGTAATTCTGCGTTCTGACAGTGGCTCTTGAGCAATCTGCTGAAGGAATGTCCGGTTTTCGCCTCTTTCCAGATAGACCTCACCCGCCTGCTGTACCCCGAAATCTCGTGCTAGTCCCGGTCGTGCCTGAGGGTCAACATACTCAAAGCTAAACTGATTGCTCTGCCGCTGATAGTTTTCGAGCAGTCTGCGATCGTTTGGGTTTGGCGTAATGGCAAACACCCACACTTTGACGGGCTGTTCCAGGTTTTGCAAAACTTCCTGGGTTTGAGGTGAGAGCGTAAATAGCTGATTTTCCGTCAGGTCAACCTGCTTGGAGTAGCGCACACCCAGGAAGTTAATCAGTCCCAAGATCACCAAAACCGCCAGGGTTGCAGCTAGGGCGTTGGTGCCAGCTTGAGTCGAACGACGATCCAAAAATCCTTTCAGGACAGTGGGTTCAGAAAACAGCCAAATCCCTGAAATGATAACTCCAGCCATAATCAAAGCTAGAGGTAAAGGACCCCAACTTCCAGCAACCACTCCGGCTGAAAGCCCCATGATGATCAGTATTGGACCTAGCCAAAACAGATATTTAATGTATTTCCATTTAATGGCAGTTTTCATGGGAATGAAGGGGATTAGGAGTTAGGAATTGAGGATTAGGAGAATCCAGATTGGATTAGATTGTCCAGCTAGGGGTAGGGGCGTAGCATTCGGGCGCTGACTTGAGGCTCTCCAGAAACTTTCTGCCGAATGCTACGCCCTTACGAGGACAATTTGTTATCTAAACAGTTTCTACGAGCGCTGGAACCGGAAGGTTTCAATCGACTGAGCAGTAAGAAAGATCCCTAGCAGAATATAGCTAGCAAACAGAATCAACCCACTGGTGTTGACAGTGCCCTGAATCAGGTCGGTATAGTGTTTCAGGAGAGAAAGATGTCCTAAGGCTTCTCCTGCCCAACCGCTGAGGCTTCCGGCGATCGACTCAACAATCCACAAAAACAAGATCAGCGTAAAAGTGAGAATTGCAGCCAAAATGGTGCTGTCAGTGAGCGAAGAGACAAACATGCCCAGGGATAATACTCCAGCTGCAAGTAGAATCAAACCTGCGTGACCCAACAGCATGACGGTAGGCTGAACGGGCGGGTCGGCAGCGCTAAGGGCGATCGACTCGTAGACCAGCAGCGGCAGCACCATTGTGATAAAGAAAGTCAGCACGCCCAGCAGTTTACCCAGTGCCACGGCCCAGTTTGTGATCGGGGAAGTAGCAAGCAATTCCAGGGTGCCGCGCTTGCGTTCTTCGGCATACAGCCCCATCGAGAGCATTGGCAGCAAAAACAGGGAGAGTGAACCTAGTACTCCTAAATAAGCATTGAGGAATTCATAGGCAACATCGACTGGTTCGGTTACACCCATCTGATCGCGAAGGGCAATTTGAGCGATTAACCCCTGAGGGCTAAGCATTAATATCGCAAAAAATATACCGCTGAGCAGCCAAAACACCCCTGCGATGATGTAGGCAAAGGGGGAAGCAAAATAGCTTTGCAGCTCTTTGCGGTAGATCGCCAAAACGTTTCCTAAGATGACACGCATCTAAGCTGCTTCTCCTTCTGATGAATTTCCTGATGGCTGTGAGGAGCCTGTCACCTCTGATGGGTCTGATTCTGTGAGTTCTGGTTCTGGCAAGCTTGCGTCTGGTGTTTTCTCTTCAGTAGTGAGTTCCAGGAACACATCTTCCAGACTGACCTGAACCCGTTTCATTTCATAGAGTCCCAGCCCAGCCCCAACGATCGCCGCTGCAACATCTCGCCCCGGATCGGCTTCGGGTGTGGAAGTGATACGAATTTTGTAATGATTTTCGGGCAGCATTTCGGCGGCGATCGCTTCTACAGCCTGCACGCCGGGTAAAGTCTGCAACCGCTGCTGCACTGCCTCAAAGTTGCCTTCAACCTCTAGCTCATAGCCTGCACCACCTCTGAGTTGTGCAACCAGTTGGTCAGGGGTATTGGTCGCAACGACGCGCCCCTTATTGATGATGGCGACACGGCTACAGGTCATGCTGACCTCTGGCAAAATGTGGGTCGAGAGGATAATCGTGTGATCTCCTGCCAGACTTTTGATCAGATTGCGAACATCAATAATTTGGCGTGGGTCAAGCCCGACGGTCGGTTCATCCAAAATGATGGCGGGTGGATCGTGAACGATCGCCTGAGCAATTCCTACCCGTTGCCGAAAGCCCTTGGACAGTTTGCGAATTAAGACGTTGCGCTTTTCCTGGAGGTTGCAGCGAGATAGGGCAGACTGGACTCGGTTGGAGCGATCGCCAGCGGCTACGCCTTTCAGCCGCGCCACAAAATACAAAAAACCCTCGACGGTCATGTCGGGGTAAAGCGGCGGCGTTTCTGGCAAATAGCCGATTCGCTTGCGGACTGCCATCGAGTTTTCATGCACATCAAACCCAGCAACCTTGGCTGTACCACCCGTCGCAGGCAAATATCCGGTCAAAATTCGCATGGTCGTGGTCTTTCCGGCTCCGTTGGGGCCAAGAAATCCCAAAATTTCCCCTGGCTCTACCGCAAACGTGACATCCTGGATCGCCGGGGTCGAGCCATAGACCTTACTCAAATGCTCAACTTCAATCATTTAACTTTTTACTCCAGGGCGCTTTTCATTTCACCGACCCTAATCTAACCCGCTGCAACTTAGATCAAGTTGATTCAACATCATAGATTACCAGAATCAGTTGTAGCTAAAATGACAAAGATATTGCTGGGATATGAGGAGCTGATCAAGGTTGATTTTTTGCGTACTGAGTACGCAAAAAATCAACCTTGATCAGCTCCTTTCTTCTAAACCATCCCCCATCGATCCAACAAAAACGCATACTCAAAAGCAATTTCCTTGAGTCGCTCGTAGCGTCCGGATGCACCACCATGACCTGCCCCCATGTTGGTCTTGAGCAGCAGGATATTTTTGTCGGTTTTGAGCGATCGCAACTTTGCCGTCCACTTAGCGGGTTCCCAGTACTGCACGCGGGAGTCATTTAAGCCAGCAGTAATTAGCAAATGCGGATAGTCCTTTGCCTCGACGTTGTCATAAGGCGAATAGGATTTCATGTAGTCGTAGTAGGCTTTGTCGTTGGGGTTGCCCCACTCTTCCCATTCCAACGCCGAGAGCGGCAGCGATGTATCCAAAATAGTGGTAACCACATCCACAAAAGGAACGTGAGCCACCACGATATTAAACAGTTCAGGGCGAGCGTTAATTACGGACCCCATCAGTAAACCGCCCGCACTGCCGCCGGAGATAGCGAGGCGATCGCTCGATGTCCAGCCTTCTGCAATCACGTGTTCGGCACAGGCAATGAAGTCAGTGAAAGTATTCTTCTTTTTCAGAAACTTGCCGTCTTCGTACCACTTGCGTCCCATTTCAGCACCGCCGCGAATGTGGGCGATCGCCATCACCACGCCCCGATTCAACAGCGATAGTCGGCTAGACGAAAACGACACCGGGTAGCTAAAGCCATAGGAGCCGTAGCCCGTCAGCAGGAATGGGTTTGCGCCATTCTTCTCAATCCCTTTTTTGCAAACAATCGAGATCGGAACTTGAGTGCCATCCGCAGCAGTTGCAGTGATGCGTTCGCTCACATACTGAGTTTTGTCATAGCCACCCAAAACGGGAGTTTCCTTCTTTAGCTCCCGTTCTCGTGTTTCCATGTTGTAGTCATAGACCGAATTAGGAGTCACCAGAGAGGTGTAGCTAAATCGCAGAATTGTCGTGTTAAATTCTGGGTTGCCGCCAGGGGAAACGTCGTAGGTCGGCTCTGGGAATTCAATATCATGTTCATCACCCGTGGAAAGCTGACGAACGCGAATTGTCGGTAAGCCTGCCGCTTGCTCATAAATCACCAGATGATCCGCAAAGGCACTCACACCAGATATCATCACGTCTTCGCGATGGGGAATCACCGTCTGCCAATTTTCCTTCGCGGGTGCATCTACCGGAGCTTTCATCAGCTTGAAGTTGATCGCATTGTCGTTAGTGACAATGTAAAAAGAGTCGTTGTGATGTTCAATGCCGTACTCCATGCCGGGCGATCGCGGATGAATCAACCGAAACTCATCCGTCGGATTGTTAGCTTCCAGGTAATGCACTTCTGAAGTGATTTTGCTCTCCAGATGCAGCAAAATGTAAGCTTCGCTGCGGGTCTTACCGACCCCCAGAAAGTACGAATCGTCGGCTTCGTGGTGGATCAGCGCATCCTCCGCTGTGTTGTTGCCCACCTCATGTCGAAACAGCTTAAACGGACGATTGGTCGCGTCTACTTGCGTATAAAATACGGTCTTGCTGTCATTCGCCCAGGCAAAAGCAGGCGAAGTTTCGGTAATGCCTTCTGGGAACAACTGGCGAGTTTCCAGATCCATGAAAAATAGCGTGTAGCGTTCTGACCCACTGGTATCGACGGAATAGGCTAGTAGCTGATGGTCAGGGCTAACCTGCAATAAACCAAGCTGAAAAAACTCATGCTCTGCGGCAAGTTGGTTTTGGTCAAGCAGCACTTCTTCGGGTGCGTCGAGGCTACCTCGTTTGCGGCAGTAAATCGAGTAAGCTTTGCCTTCTTCAGTGCGCGAATAGTAGTAGAAATCGCCTTTGCGATAAGGCACTGATAGGTCGGTTTCTTGAATTCGAGCCAGCATTTCCTGGTACAGCATGGTTTGCAGTTCTTCCGTGTGCTGCATCACGGATTGGGTGTAGGCATTTTCTGCTTCTAGGTAAGCAATTACTTTGGGATCTTGGCGATCGCGCATCCAAAAATAATCGTCATGCCGTTGATCCCCATGCAGATCATGCACATAAGGCTGCTTTTCTGCTGCGGGAGGAAATGTTTTCTCTAAGGAAATTGCTCGATTCATGTTAGGTAGAAACCTCCTGTGCAGTTGCCGTAAATGAACTTTAATCGATTAGCTGTATGAATAGCCTGAATCGCTTCTTAAATTATGGCGATCTCAAGTTTGCCTTAATTGGAAAGGAATTAGGATTGGTGAGTTTTAGGAAAGAAAAGCGATTACCCCAAAGGGGGAACTGCTTCGCACCGCCAGACGCAAAAAAACAGCCTCGCCCTAACGGATCGAGGAGGCAAACAAATTCTATAGATGCAACACCCTGCCCTATCTGAGGAATAGTTAAAGTACTTTAAGAGTTGTAAAGACTGCTCCCATTCCTCAGTGTTTTCTTCCCGCAAAACCGCGAAGACCGTTTGAAAACTCTAACAATAATTTTACGGCTGTACGCCATTCGCTAGGCGAAGTTCAGGGTAATTTCTTGCCCAAAATAGAAATTGCATTGCATTTTTCCTGAACCGGCAGGTTTTGCCTGCTAGAGTAATCTGAGCATAGACTCTAAAATATTTAGCATCTGGATAACACGTACAGATTTCAAGAAATCTGTCGTGTAGCGGCTGCCGCAAGATTTACAGTTAAACGACCCTTTTCAAAGATTGAGTTATGAAAAGTAAGATTGCCCTCAGTCTAGTATCCCTTCCCAGTTTGACTGGGGCGATGCTGTCTTTGCTAGTAGTAACGAATTCGGCTCATGCAGGTGTACCTGTTGCTGCTGAGTCGGTTGAGCCTGTGACGTGCCGCCCCTTCCAACTGCAGCCTAATCAGTTTAGCTGCACACGGGTAGCTCCAGCGCAACACGTTGCTAGCCTTGCGGCTCCTGTCAATATTCCGGTTGTTGGTCCAGCGCAAACTGGCGATTCGGTTCAGGCTGCGGCTCCAATCGCTCCAACGTTTACTAATGCCTCAGTTAGCGACGACTCCAGAGTTTACGAGAATCCAAATGCTGAGTATCCCATGCTGGCATTTAGCGAGGCAGAAAGCGATGCAGCCGTTGCTCTGTTTGGTTGTGACTGCCCCGCCTGCATGAACTCTCTGCGACAATTGCGAAACCTGGCTCCCGTCACAACCGATGGTCGCGATGCATGCTGGACAGTCGTTCAGCGTCAGTTTCGCCGCGATCCGGCGGAGGTAATTGAGGCCCTGTCAGCTGCTGAAAGCAATCAAACAGACTTCTATTTTGAGCTAGAAGCGGTGAACTAACCCAGTCCTTTTGCTTGGCTAAGTTGTGACCAGATCAGCAGTTCGCCGTTTTGTCCTCCGGCGGCTAGTTTTTGACCGCTGGGTTGCCATGCCAGACAAGAGAATCCCTGAGGTGCTCCTTCTAGGATTTGGACAACTTTTGAGGCTTGTTGCCATAACCCGATCCAACCGTCGTTAGCAGCAGATGTCAGTAGTGCGGTGCCCGGTTGAAAGGCGATCGCCTGCACCGTTCCCTCATGCAAATTCAGTATATTTGCGCCCCAGCCAACTGACTCATCGGGATGTTTTGCCCAGACGATTAGTCCTTCTTGACTGCTGGTCACCAACAGTGGTGCACCTGTTTTAGTTAACAGGTCTGACCAGGCAAGCTGCCGCACTTTACCCGGAAAGCCCTGCATCTGCCAGGGATAGGGATTGCCCCATTGCCAGACCAGCAATGTTCGATCCATGTTGCCGGATGCTAGATATTCTCCGTTAGGCGACCAAGCGATCGCCACGCTTGCGGCTATCAGTTCCCAGGTAGTTGGGTCGCTGTGCCAAGCTTCACGGTTCCAGGTCTTGACAGCTCGATGTCCTGCCGCTGCCAAAAATTCACCCTGGGGATGCCACACTAGATCCAAAACAGACGATGCCTCAAAGTTTAAGGTAGCCGTAACTTTGCCAGCTTCCACATCCCAAATTTGGACATCGCGTCCTAGACTGAACGCTAGCTCGTTGTGTTTAGGATTCCAGGCGAGGTGATCGATCCAAACCGGGGGGTTTTCAATCGTCGTGATTAATGTGAAATCTCCAGCTTCAATCTGCCAGATTTTGACCCATCCCTCTTGCCCGCCTGTTGCTAAAAATTGACCGTCTGAAGAGAAACCCAGGCAGTTGAGCGATCGCCCATTGCCCGTTTGTATAGACCGGAGCGATCGCGTCTCAATATCTACGATTACAACCTCTCCAGCAGCAGAACTAGCGGCAAGAATTTGACCGTTGGGCGACCAGGCGATCGCTGTCACGTAGTCATTTAGATTGCCTTGCCAGAACGGTTCTACAAGCTGACGATTAGCTGCACCTACATTAGACACGCCCGGAAATCCTCTCTCAGTTTGGTTTCGTCCAGGTTGCGACCGATGAAAACTAGTTCATTCTTGCGAAGTTCATCGGGCTTCCAGAGGCGATCGGGTCTGCCGTCAAAAATCATGTGTACGCCTTGAAATACAAACCGCTGGTCAGAACCCGCCAGATTCAAAATTCCCTTCATCCGAAAAATATCAGGACCCTGGGTTTGCAGCAATTGGCTGATCCAGGCTTGCAGCTTTTCGCCGTTAATTGCACCCGACTCAACCAGCGCGATCGAAGTAACCGTTTCGTCGTGCTCGTGGGCATCTTCATTGAGAAACTGCGAATCAATTTCTAGTGCCCGCTGAAGGTCAAATGCACCTACACCTAAGACGGAATCCATTTCAACCGAGCAGTTTTGGGTGTGATAGATTTTGGCGATCGCATTCATTCCCCGAATTCGCTGCTCCAACTCCTGCAGTTGGGCTGGCTCAACCAGATCAGTTTTGTTGAGCAAAATCACATCGGCAAAGGCAATTTGCTCTTGTGCTTCGCTGCTGTCCCAATGCTCCCAAATGTGCTTAGTGTCAACTACCGTCACAACAGCATCTAACTGCATTTGAGAATTGACATCTTCGTCTACGAAAAAGGTTTGAATCACGGGAGCGGGATCAGCTAATCCAGTCGTTTCAATCACCAGATGATCAAACTTGTCGCGTCGCCGCATTAAATTGCCGATGATGCGAATCAGATCGCCTCTCACCGTGCAGCAGATGCAGCCGTTGTTCATCTCAAAGATTTCTTCATCGGCATCGATTACTAACTGGTTATCAATGCCCACTTCGCCAAACTCATTCACGATTACTGCCACTTTTTTGCCGTGTTCGTGAGTCAGAATGCGGTTTAGCAGCGTTGTTTTTCCTGCTCCCAGGTATCCTGTCAACACAGTTACGGGAACGGCTTCGATGGAGGAGTTGCCCATAGCTCAAACCTTTTTGTTAATCAAAAATGATAATTGTTGTCGCTCACTGCAAACTTAGTTCAGGCAACCAGGGTAAATCCGTTACGTCCGGATCGTGCCCTATTTGAGAGAGCAAAGTTGTGAGTTGACCGCGATGGTGCGTTTGATGGTTGAACAGGTGCGTTACCAGGGTCCAGGTCGGCAAAGTTCGGGTTCTGCCGTCTACGTTGCTGGTGTATTCAAAGGGTTGGGCAAGCCATTCGGCTGAAAGTGTTTTAGCCCATGCCAAAATTTCCTGGTCAACCTGCTCGCGTTCCTGGCGGAGTTGCTCAAAATCAGAATACAGTTCCCCTCCAATCCTTCGGGATGAAAAGGGTTTTCCGGTAAATCGCTCCATCCAGGTGCGATCGCCATCCAGCAAATGATTTAACGTACCGTGAATTGACTTGAAGAAAGCACCCCGATCCTGCTTCCGCTCCTTATCAGGAATCTCCGCGCAAATCGCGTAGAGCTTCTGATTCATCCAGTGGTTATATTGGGACATGAGTTGGCAGTAGGACGGGTCGATCATTCAGCCTGCCTCCAAATCTTAATCGTCTCATCCGAACTGCCGCTGACCAAGAATTCTCCATCTGGGCTAAAGGCAAGGGCGTTAACTCCCCAAGCGTGGCGGAGAGTGGAAAGGCGATCGCCCGTTTCTGCGTCCCACAGGTGAATTGTGCGGTCTTCACTGCCACTGGCAAAAAGCTGTCCATTGGGATGAAAGGTGAGGCAGTTGACCGAGTCAGTGTGGGCTGCAAGGGTGCGAAAGGGTTCTTCTGGATTTAAGTCCCAAATTTTGATATTGCGATCGCTGCTGCCGCTGACCATCGTGCGCCAACCCGAACAAATAGCGATCGCATTCACCCGATCGCTGTGTGCGAGTAGGGTATTGTTGAGCTGATCGTGCTGCAAATCCCACAGGCGAATTGTTTTGTCGTAGCTGCTGCTGACAAGGGTTTGCCCATCGGGACTAATCACCAGTCCTGTAATGCGATCGCGATGTTTGTCTAGTGTGGCAATGAGTTCCTGGTCGGGCAGGTGCCATAGATGAATTTTGCCATCTCCGCTGCCGCTGGCGAGAAACTGTCCGTCTGGCGTGAGGGCGATCGCCCCCACAATCCAGCTTGGACTGTCGAGAGTAACGCTAGCTCGTCTATCACGCAAATTCCACAAAATTAGGCTGCTGTCGTCGCTGCCGCTGATCAGGGTTTGTCCATTAAGGCTAAAGACCAGGCTATTGATGCGGTCGGTGTGTCCGGTGCGAAACCAGAGCGATCGCCCCAGGGTTTGCTCCAACTCTCCAGTAAACAAATTCCACAGCCGAATTGTTTTGTCGGTGCTGCTGCTAGCAAGGGTCTGCCCATCGGGACTGATAGCGATCGCCGTCACACCTCCCGGAAACCCCAAAAGCGTTTGTACGCATTGCCAGTTTGCTAACTGGCGATTGGTCGTTTGACTATTTTGAGTAGATTGTCTGCTGCGAGATTGCTTGCCAGGTTCACCTAATTCCTGCCCTAGCTCAATTGATAGCGGAGGACGTGCCCAGGCTAAGGACGATTCAGTTACTTTATTTGAAGCCTGATTTGGAGCTTGCTTCACGGCAGCTATTGAGCGACTCGTCTTCACAGCAACCGGTTTTGCGCTTAAATCTTGTAACACTTCTGTAGAGGTCTGATAGCGCTGATTGGTTGCCCGCTGCAACAATTTATCTAAAACCCGCTCCAATTCCGCACTGACAGGCTCTACCAAATACTGATGCCAGATCCAGTCATCTTCACTGACCGAATAAAGGTCAAACGGATGCATTGCCGTCAGCAAATGCACACAGGTAACGCCCAAACTATAAAGATCGCTAGCAAATTCTGCCCTGCCGATCGCCTGCTCTGGTGCGACAAAACCTGCACTGCCGATCACAGTCCCAGTGCGGATTAGGGCTGTCCCAGTCGCGTACTTTGAAGCTCCGAAATCTACCAGGACAAGGCGATCGCCCGTTTTAGGACGAATGATATTCTCAGGCTTAATGTCGCGGTGAATCACCTGGTAGCTGTGAATAAAGCGCAGGACGGGCAGCAAATCATCTAGCAGTTCGCGAATTTCGGTTTCGCTAAATGGACCTTCCTCTGCCAGCACTTCAGCCAGATTTTGCCCATCAATGAATTCTTGCACCAGGTATTGTCCGTCTGATTGCTCGAAATGCGCCAATAGCCTGGGAATTTGAGGGTGTCGCCCTAATTCTGCCAGTCGCTCTGCTTCCTGACGAAAAAGCTCTGCCGCTTTCTGCAAATTCCTACCTGCGTTGGTCGGTAAAAACTGCTTAATCACACAGCAAGGCTGATTTGGAACTGACTCATCAATAGCCAGAAACGTTCTGCCAAAGCCACCTTGCCCAATTAGCCGAATTGCTCTGTAGCGTTCTGCTAGCCGCAACCTCGACCC
Organism: Cyanobacteria bacterium FACHB-471; assembly: GCA_014695345.1. GTDB lineage: Bacteria > Cyanobacteriota > Cyanobacteriia > Elainellales > Elainellaceae > JAAUTN01. The sequence continues at coordinate 6,438 of JACJOC010000103.1, read as the reverse complement.
ACAAGTTTGACAGAAATTAGCACTATCAGGATTTTTAGGCTGCTGACAAACTGGGTTAAGGCAATAGCTCATACGCTTTGGAGACAGGCAGTAGTTCTATGGTAAGCCTGCCTTGGCGAATCGCTCCTGCTCAAGTTGGCACTAGTTCGCCTGGGCGTAGCCTTGCCCACTTGCCTGCTTCTTCCTTAAAACTGAGGCAACCCACAACGTCCCATTCCATCTCAATCTCATCGTCGTGATTGCGAATGTTGACGTTGATGGTGGGTTCTGTTGCCTCAAATGTAGGAAATTCCGTCAGATGGGGTTGCTGATGCTGCCCTTCGACCGCATGGTAAGTTGTGCAGCGATCGACGTAGTGGCAGTTTACGCAAATACACATCTTAGTTTCCTCCGTGCAATCCGCGAGTAAGCGATATTTGATGTTGGCTAGCGAAGCCAGTCAGCATTAAACAAATACCTTTTTGCAAAAGACTATAGCGATGTCTAGCCTCTTTTCTGCTACTCTAGCTCAAGTTTTGCCAAAGCCATCACCGACCATCGAGTGATGTTGCAAAATGAAAGACAAGCGCCCAAGTTATTTTTTTGCCTGGATTAGGCTGTTGAACTGTACAAATTTGCACTTAGATTGTGACCCACCGCAGGAATGTCCTGCTGCTGCGTCGGTTTTGTTTCCCCAGACCTGGCCCTTTGGGCGAGAGTGGCTACCCAGGGCAACCTATTTAGTGGGGGGAAATGTTCGAGATGCCCTGCTCGGACGAAACGCCGAGTATTTAGATTTAGATTTTGTACTGCCAGAAAGGGCAGTCGAAACGGCACGGGCGATCGCTAACCACTATAAGGCTGGGTTTGTCTTGCTTGATGCAGAACGCCAAATTGCGCGGGTCGTATTTGACATGGCGACGGTCGACTTTGCTCAGCAGGTCGGTCACAGCCTGGAAACTGACCTGCAACGGCGCGACTTTACGGTGAATGCGATCGCCTACCATCCGCACACCGAGGAACTACTTGACCCGCTGCAAGGCTACGGTGACTTGCAGCAGCGACTCATTCGCATGATCGCTCCCGAAAATTTAAAGGAAGATCCACTGAGACTGCTGCGGGCTTACCGTCAGGCGGCTCAACTTGATTTTACGCTGGAGCCAGAAACCCAAACGACGATTCAAAAGCTAGCAGGATTGCTAGAGGAAATTGCCGCAGAAAGAGTCCAGGCAGAACTGAGCTACTTGTTGAGCACGCCTAAGGGGACGCCATTCTTGAAGATGGCGTGGCAGGACGGGTTACTGCAATATTGGCTGCCTCATGCGACTGTAGAAGGGTTAACGCAAATTGAGAAAATTGATCAGGCGGCGATCGCCCTCAGCAATGCCTGTCCGCCTCTAGGTTTAGAGCTATTGGGTTGGGTTCGCGACCAGCAAAAATTTTCTGGCGCAGGACGGAGTTGGCTCAAGGTGGCAAAGCTGACTCGTCTAATTGGGACACTAGAAACTGCTGAACCAGAACTGTGGCGCTTAAAATACAGCCGCACGGAAGTTCAGGCAGTTTTGATGGCACTTAAATTTCTGCCCCAGATGCCATCTCTGGTTTTGCCCACGACATCTTTGCGAGAAAAGTATTTTTTCTTTCAGCAAGTTGGAGCAATCTTTCCGGCGCTGGTGGTGTTAGCTGTTGCAATGGATATCTCAATCGAGGCGATCGCTCCTTTGATTGAGCGATTTCTTAATCTCCGTGATCCCGTTGCCCATCCCACTCCACTGCTCACGGGTCGCGACCTGATGTCCAAGTTGAAATTGCCTCCTGGACCGCAAATTGGTCAACTTCTAGAAGCACTTCAAATTGCTCAAGCAGAAGGCAAGATTTCTACACCAGAAGAGGCATTGCAATTTGCCCAAGTGTTAGCAGATGCCACTAAGCTTCAGCCCTAAACGCTCAAGCAAAATCATTAGTGTCCTGAGATTGTGTTAGAGTTAACTTCTTGCAAACCGTTTGGGGTGAAATTCCTCAAATAGTTGATCACTTTCTCGAAATCAGCCACCGGTTGGTATGGCTGATAATCTTGTGTGAGTTCCCTACTTCGGGAGGTTCAGCTAATGGTTTTACTATTTGTTCATTGCTCTAAAGAGGTCAAGAATGGCTAAGCGCCGTAACCAAAAGAAAGAAAAAGCGCTTCGTAATCAGGCATACGCTCGCAAATTCCGTAAGCGTACCAACACGGGTCGGTTTGGTAGAAGACGGTATGGTGGTGGCAACATGGCTCAAGATTCAGATGAGTCTGAGCAAGATTCCAGCAGAGACAACAGTGAAGGGGCTGCGGATAGTCTCTAACGCTGTAGCAAAGTTTTTAGCAGATAGCCCCTGGATTAGAGTGCAGCAGTTTGCCCAAGTGCAACGTCCTTACTCTTTTTGGGCAACAAACTAAACTTTTCAAACCTCTTCTTAACAAAAGCCTGAATTTTTGGCGAAAGTTGAACTTTCGCCAAAAATTCAGGCTTTTGCTTTGTTTAGTACTGCATGAAGCGGGGTAGGTACCTTCTCCTCTTTGCTTAAGCAGTCTCCACTTGTATAAACCACTAATCCCTGTAGGGGCAGTTCGCGAACTGCCCCTACACTACGGCTTATATCCTAAGCAGCAACGCCCTATAGAAGCAGATTGATGGGCGGCATGGATCGCTGCTCTAGCTGCTGGTTGATGGCGATCGCCGCCTCCCTACCCGAACGGAGGGCATTTTCAGTTTGCCTACCGCCACACCAATCACCACTGCATACGAGTGGTAACGGCGCATTGGTTTCCAAATATTGGTCAGCTAAAGGCTGACTGGCAAAAGCATAGCGCCACCGATGCACCTGCAAAGTTTCGGGCATATTCAGCCAGAGCAATCCCAGTTTGGCTGCTTGCTCCAGCAAATGCTGTCCTGCTGGCTGTAGGTCCGTGGTGTCTAGATAACGTTGAGCAAATTCAGGGCTGCTCTGCACGACTATGACGGGTTGGCGATCGCCAGGGCGTTTGCTGCTCTCTATGCTCAGCCAGGTTAAGTCTGAATCTTTAGGGAAAGTAATTGCTTCTGCAAGGTTTGCAAGGTCTTGCTGATGACCGGTAGGGTAGGTGGCGATCGCACTCAAGCACGGCTCAAACTCAACCGAACGCAGCTTTTTTAAGAAATTAGTAGGTACTACTGAGCTCAGGGGTTCGATCAATGCCAACGCCTGTGGTGCAGGGATCGCTACAACCAGGGCTCTGGCTCGAAATTTAGGGATTGGTTCACCCGCCGCCGATTCTAGTTGAAGTTCCCACTGATCAGTAGCAGGAGCGAACGCTACGACCCGTTGCCCTCGCAAAATTTCCAAATCTGTCGCCAAAAACTTAGCTACAGACGTGATTCCCGCCGATGCTGCATATCGCAAGGAAGGGGATGTTGGACGTAAAGTCTCAGCTTCTAACTGATAAGGGGTTTTGAGCCAGGGATGTAGAATTTGGCGATCGCTCAAAACCTGGATCAACTGCTGTGACAGTTCACCCTGGTCTTCTAAATACCGGACTCCGTGATCAGCACAGGTGTCCTGCAACCGTCGTGTTGCAACCCGTCCACCTAAGCCACGCGATTTTTCGATGACGACAACCTGATATCCCACTTGCTGGAGCTGTCGGGCGCAAATTAACCCTGCCAGTCCTGCCCCAATTACCGCTATGTCAACCATGAGCAATCCTGTTATGCCTGCAATTCAGTAGAATATGGGACAAGCAGGAAAATTGCGGGAAGAATTTGAGCAGGAAAAGCTCTACTGACGCTTTACTTACAATTAGGCTGGCAAACAATTAGGCTTGCAATAGTTAGGTTCGCAATAGGACGTAGAAGTTGTAAGCCGCAAAGAATCTTCCAAACATCTAGGCTTCGCACAAAGGGGAGGAATTTAAGGTGGATGAACTGAGAGCAGGGTTAGAGTTGGCAACAGAAGAAGAACTGCAAGTCTTAACTGAAATTCTGTTTCGCCGCAAGTTTAATCCACTCGATTACGTTTACACACCTGATCCGCTAGATGTGCAAAGCTGCGATCGCCAGATTTGGTTGGATGCATTAGAAGACAGATTCCGCTTTCTAGCTGCCGATGGCATGACTGTTTTGCGAGGTCAGACCAATCAAGTTAACTATCGACAGGTGCTCATTCAAGTCTGCCGCTACCTCAAAATTCCTTACGGGGAAAACTTCTCCACAATGGATTTGGAGGCAGAACTGTTTCTAAACCTGCTCAACCGAGCTTGGAAAAAACTGCCTGCTGCTGAGCAAAGGGTGCTGAGTGGGAAGATTCAGCGATCGCTCTCTCAATCGCAGCTTGCCAAACAACTTCCGGCTCCGATGCAGCAAGACCCGCTGGGTCTGTTGCTAAAAGGTGGTGGAGCACTTGCTGTTAGTTCGGTGATTCGTCCCTGGCTACTCCAGCATGTCGCTCGTCAGTTCGCACTTCATGCTGCAACCTATCATGTGGCAAAGCAGGCAATCGTCAAGGGCGGCGCAACGGTAGCTGCTCAAATTCAAAGTCAGGCTGCACTTCAGACGGCTTATCGAGGCATGGCTTTAAGTGCCGCCCGATACGGAACTGTTCGCAGCATTTTTGCACTCTTGGGACCAGCCATGTGGGCCTGGTTTTTTGCTGACTTGGGCTGGCGGACGATCGCCACTAACTACGGTCGTGTGATTCCAGTTGTTTTCACCCTGGCGCAAATTCGCCTGACCCGAACTGAGTGTTTTGAAATCGTGTTCTAAGGTTAGGGTTTAGAGCTTAAAAATTTTTGTTTAGGATATGCGTCCTACCGTTTCTAAGCAAACTGCTGAACCCAGTTAAAATAGTCGAGACCAGTAAGCGTATTGCAACGAGCAGCAGAGGGTTTTGTGTGACTCGCAGTGGAGCAACCCCAAACTCTAATAACCAGGAAACGCCAGAGCAAAGGCTGGCTAATAGCTACTATGGGTTGCTGGGGCTGCCTCCCTCAGCATCTGCTCAGCAAATTCGTCGGGCTTACCGCGAGCTGAGTAAGCTTTATCATCCAGACACTACGACTCTGCCTGCGGCGGTGGCGATCGCCAAATTTCAGGAGTTGAACGAAGCCTATGCTACGCTAAGTAGCCCCGAACGGCGATTTGCTTACGATTTAAAGATTGGTTACTCTCGCGTATCCGTAATTCAATCCTCAACCGACCTCAGCCGTCCAGCTTCTCGGTCAAAAAGCTTTCGTTCCTCTGCGTATCTTGACCCTACTGATCGGACCCTTTCCCCGGGCGAGGTGTTTGCTCTGTTTATCCTCGGTATAACTTTTGTCTGCTGTCTAATTCTTGTTGTGACCATTGGTCTGACTCGGGGTGAGATAGCTTTTCGACCGTTTAGCCAAGCCCAGATTCAGCAGGAAATTTCTCATCCCATACCTCAACTAGAGCAAACTGTAGATTTGCCCCAGGACAATTCGTCAGATTCGTCTCCAGAAGCTCCATCCGTGGATGATGAATTGATTCAAATGCAGCCTGCGATCGAATCGAATGCTTCTGACTCCAATTCTGTAGAATCAGGAGAAACTCCTATCCTGACCCCCTTGAACCCAAATCAATCCACTTCTGTTGATTTGACTTCTACCTCAAACTTGGTTGATCCAAACTCTTTTGCAACTGCTCATGTATGACTCTGCTGCTATGACTCTTCCCTCGGCTGATACTCCCCTTTACAATCACCCCTTACCCGATATTGAACAATGGCTCATTTCTCAGGGGTGCCATCAGGACAGTCTAGACATTCACTGTTGGCACATTGAACAGCTCAACTGGAAAGCAGAGCTTTGGCTGGATGTTGACTCCTTAAATGTACGCTACATCCGGGCTGGAGAAGATGGGCAAGACATTCAGCGCTCATTCAAGTACTCCCTCAGCCGCAGGGATTTGGATGAGGCAATTTTTACAGGTCCATGACCCCTCGAAACTGGATCGGTTGAAATAAATTGGCGCTCATCTAGAGTTTTGATTTGCTTCTAACCAAACTACCAAATCTGCTACATCTGAAAAGTCTAAGAGTGCTTCACTCAAACTTTCTAGCTGGTTAAGGGAAAGCAAGTGAATTTGCTGTCGAAGAGGAGAGGCGATCGCCCCGAACTTTGGAGTCAGTAAACGCAGAAGTAGTTCCCTCTCCCCTTCCTGACGACCTTCTCCCTGAAAAATTGGCAAATTGACTCTTTATTAGAGCGTAAACTAACTCTTTAACGTGAGTTCGGGATAAGGAGGGGTGGAACAGATAGAGTTGAAAGTACCTACTCCTCAACCAATCTAACCACCCCCTGCTTAGTTTAGAATCCCTGTTTTGTCATGTCGATGATTTTTGCCAGTGGTTTGAACGCCAGTGGCAGCAGCAACTTTTAGGAGAGGGACGACAAAAACGCCGACGCTCTGGCAGCCTCTGCTTAAG
>JACJOC010000102.1 GCA_014695345.1 Cyanobacteria bacterium FACHB-471 | reverse complement strand
TACGGCAACCAGCATCTATCAACTCAAGAGCAGACTGTTATCCCACTATTTGATTGGGCAACTCAAATCACCCACTCTTGCTATGAAGTTGGGCTAAGCTGACCACCACATTTAGTACATCTGCGTAAGTCCTGTTACAGTTACTTCTTACAGCTTAAATACGTCTTTATCCCTCATTCCTCATTCCTTCCCGTGCCCACTCCCTTACCGACCGCCGCAGTGCTAACCTTCCAGCATTTCGATGAGCTTCAATAATTTGAGGGAGCTTCTGGATTTCTAGCATAGGAAAAACCAGACTGCGTTCTGCCTCTACATACTGCTCGGATTGCAGATGATAGATTTTGAGCGCTCCGTTGTCGTAGCACCAAAGTTCTGGAACGCCTAATCGAGCGTAAATGGGAAAGCGATCGAGCGATTTGCTGGTGATGTCGATTTCCAACGCCAGGTCGGGTGGTGGGTCTTGGTTCAGGTCAAAGTTGAGCTTGCCGCGAACTAGAGCCTCATTTTGAAAGTAGAAACAGTTATCGGGTTCAAGCCCTGCTTGCTTGATTTCTCGTCGCCAGGTTGTAGAACCGTAACTTTCGTAGTCGATCTCTAAGGTTTCAGCAATATCTTTTACTGCATCACCGATCGTTTCCTTAAAGTATTCGTGTTCTGGTAGGGGGGTCATAATTTCCAGGGTGCCTCGGTCGTAGGCAATTCGGGCAGAGCGGCGATCGCCCAAATCCTTCAGCAAATTCTCAAACTGCTGCCAGCTAATGTTGTGAAGCACGACTCGATCGGCGCGGTTGAGTGTGATTGCCATAGGAACACCTCTCTGAGAATTCTTAGATGGTAGTGCGATCGCCCCTGCTCATCCTGACTAATCTGGAAATTCTGCTGCGGTCGGTTCTCGACGAGGAATGCCATTTAAGTCGTGTCGTAGATTCGCCAGAGATTCGTAAACCACTTTGCGAACGCGATTGATTCCGCCTAGCGGTTTGTGTTCTGGGATGGAATGCCAAGGGGTATACGAGAGATTCTCGCAAAAATCCATCTGTTCAGGGGAGTCAAAGGTTTGGGGTGGAATTCTTAAGGTTGCGACTTTTCGATAAGGCGAAAGGGATTCATCCCATTCAATCGTTGGATCTTCAATTGGCATCTTCACCGGATCAGTTTGAAGCTGTACCAAAAAGTCGAAGGTTGCCTCCTGGTTTGCCAGGTGTTTCACCATGACTTCGTGCAGATAATGCATTGAGCTGCGATCGCCCTCTGGCGCATTCTCTACATTTGTAGGTTTGACTGAAAACCGAGCAGCTTTGGAGCCGAACTGATAGGGCACCATACTCCAATATTGAATCGTCAGCGGATTGGGAATTTTCTTTTTGTTGATCGCTCTGGAGATGCCAAACTCATGCAAACGCCACTTTAGCGGATTGATGCCATTGAAGAAGAAGCGAATAATCTGTTTCTCTCCTTGCTTCCGCAGGTTAAACAGTTCTAGATAATCCTGAGCATTGCGAATTGCAAAAACCGGATGATTCACTAGGGTAAAGTCCTGGGTTTGCTCGTGTTTTTCCGCTTCTAGTACCTTCTCACCTTCTACACCTAGTAGCTTAATAGCAATTCCACGAGTGTCGCCTTTGGCGTCAGGTTGGGGCTGTCTGGCTCCGTTAGACAGGCGCACCCAGGCAGGATAGCGTCGTGGTTCCTTAAAAATGCCAACTCGCAACTCATCAGGCAAACCATCCGCTACGATGAATTCTGCTTTGACACAGCCGTGATGTTTGGCATGAGCATCCCGTTTTGCTGGACGCAAATTTGCTGGATAGTCTTGCTCAAGCAACTTCAAACTGATCAGTTCAATTTCTCGAATCAACTCCGCCTCGTTTGCGGGCGGATATTCCTTGCCTAGTTCGAGTTGGTTTTGCATGGTTTTTAGGGGAATTGGGGGTTAGGGGTGAAAAGCAAAATCCAGGACTTGTGCAAGCCCTAAAACCAATGTCCTAACAGAGTAAGGGAAGCTATTGGCTCACTTTTTAGGGTGAGCAGTTTGATCAGTTTGCTGTAGTTGCAGTTTTCTGTTGGCTTTAACTGAACCAACTTTGGGGCTGTGAAACTCTTGCAGCGAAACTCGTACAATATTGAGGAGCGTTATTAGAGAGTGTTTGACTTTAACTGACGCTAGCTGGCTTCTTTAATATTTTTAACCCGCTGCAAAGGCGTTATTTTGGCTGAGAATCATGCAAGAGTTTTTGAACAACATTTCCCGCTATCCTCGCTTTCTGATTACGATATCGCTGGGCATCTTGCTGACGCTGGTTAGCCCATTGCTACCTTTGTTTAAGCGCCCCTCAACGGCGATCGCCACCAGCATTTTCCTCGTAGCAGCACTAACCTTCGTGGGTTTCACTCTACGCGCTATGTTGGGGTTAGGTTAGGGGCTAGGTGCTTTAAAGGTTGGATTTTCCGTGCGCTAAGGTACGAAAAATCAACCCGATTCCCCTTTGTAAACGCTAGAGAAAAGTTTTATGGCTACCAGTCGTCGTGTTGCCCGTGTTTCTGAATTGATCAAGCGAGAGGTTAGCCAGTTGCTAATGTCTGGCATTAAAGATGATCGTGTTGGAGCGGGCATGGTGAGTGTCACCGACGTGGATGTGTCGGGCGATTTGCAGCACGCCAAGATTTTTGTCAGCATCTATGGCACCGATGAAGCCAGAGCTGCGACGATGGCGGGGTTGAAATCTGCAACTGGATTCGTTCGCGGTGAGTTAGGTCACCGAATGCGGCTGCGTCGAACTCCAGAGGTTATCTTCGTTGAAGATCGTTCGCTTGAGCGCGGCACCCAGGTATTATCGCTACTGAATCGACTGAGCCAAGAACGCAAGGATTCTCCCTTAAACGAGGAACTGGCTGAGGATGCTGCGGTTGAAAGTAGCATCGCTGAGGACGATTTTGATGAGGATGATTTTGACGAAGATGATTTTGACGAAGATGACTTTGATGAGGATGATTTTGACGAAGAAGTGAATGAAGATGGCATGGGAGCTAAGCAGTAAACGTGTCTACCTTGCCCGATTGGGAAACTTTGTCTTTGCCAGAATGGGTGGCTCAGATGGTGGTAGTTCGCGCTTCTGGACACCTGTTTGACCATCAGATTCGCTATCCTGCATGGGAGTCTCCAGCAGCAACTTTGCGTCACTGGCTAGAAGATTTGGCAGTGGGTGGGGTGATTTTGCTGGGGGGTAGCGCGGCGGAGGTGGGATTGCGATCGCACCAGCTTCAAGAGTGGGCTAAAATTCCGCTGCTGATTGCAGCAGATATTGAGGAAGGCGTAGGGCAGCGGTTTGCTGGTGCAACTTGGTTTCCCCCACCGTTGGCGATCGCTGCGATCGCCCAACAGGATCTCGCCAAAGCTGAACAGTATACTGAGCAAATGGGTGCATTCACGGCTGAAGAGGCACTTGCGATTGGTATCAACTGGGTGCTTGCTCCGGTGGTGGATGTGAACAACAACCCTCAGAATCCAGTAATTAATGTGCGGGCTTTTGGAGAAACGCCAGATGTCGTGAGTCAGCTTTCGACTGCGTTTATTCGAGGGGCAAAGCAGCATCCAGTCCTGACCGCTGCCAAACATTTCCCCGGACATGGTGATACAGCGACGGATTCTCACCTGGAGTTGCCCATTCTCACGCACGCTCAAAAGCGATTGGCTGAGGTAGAGTTGCCACCATTTGAACGGGCGATCGCTGCTGGAGTGGATGCGGTGATGAGTGCTCATCTACAAATTCCGGCGTTGGATGAGAAATATCCAGCCACGCTGTCTTATCGAATTTTGACAGAGGAGTTGCGGCAGCGATTGAGCTTTGGCGGACTGATTGTCACGGATGCGCTGATCATGGGAGCGATCGCCAACCGCTATGGAGCAAATGAAGCGCCCGTGTTAGCCGTTGAAGCTGGGGCAGATATTCTCCTGATGCCAATTGATCCGGCCGGTGCAATTCAGGCAATCTGTGAGGCAGTTGAATCAGGGCGAATTGCTCCAGAGCGAATTCAGGCTTCGGTTGAGCGGATCTGGCAAGCAAAGCAAAAGGTGTGCGCTCCAGATTTGCAGGGCAGTACTTCTCACGCTTGGGAACAAGTTTCACCACCGCCAGTTCAGCTTGAGCGGCTAGCCCAGCCAGAGGCGATCGCCTCTGTTGCTCAAATTCTACAAGACTCGATGCAGGTTCACCATCCAGCTAACGCTCGCCTCCGGTCTACTCAAACTGGGGAACTGAGAAATCTGATTTTGGTGGATGATGCTCTAGAGCGCGATTTCCTGGGAAAACACACGCCGGCGATCGCTCTTCCGCAATCACGAGGATACCGGACTGAAATTGTTGACTGCTACACCCCCCCGCCAATGTTGGACCGGAGTACACCACCCTGTCCAACGCTATTGCAACTGTTCATTCGGGGAAATCCATTTCGCGGCAGTGCAGGGCAGACGCAGACTGCTCAAGATTGGTTTCAATTCTTAGTTAAAACTGATCAACTGCAAGCCCTAGTAGTTTATGGGAGTCCCTATATTCTGGAGCAGTTTGTTTCGATGTTACCCCCCGATGTTTCATATGTCTTTACCTATGGGCAGATGCCATCGGCTCAGGGGATCGCTCTACAGCAGTATTTTGATGATGAAACGCTCTAAACCTTGAATAACTTGAGGTGGAAGCAAAAGTACCCCTAATATGTTTTTCTAGGAAAGAAGGAGATCATATCTGTTCCTAAAAATTGTCCAGAAAGGTAAACGAATTCATGCGGGTACAAACTCCCCCAAAGCAACTAGCAGTCAAGCAATCGCCAGCCGCCTTAATTGCCAAAATTGCCTTTGTCAGCTTGACCTTTACTTACTTGCTAGCCTATGCACTGGCGGGACAAATGATGATTGAACCTGAAGCTGTCATCAACCCAAGCGAATCTTCTGCACCATAGCTTGAGTAGAGACGCAGCAAATTACGTCTCTACCTCATCATCTTTGAACCCTGTTATCGACCAATTTCCGCACGGTACTCTGGGCAATAGGTGTTAATGGCAGCTACATTGACCGCCGCATCGAAAGAAGCAGGCAAGCCCCCCTCGAGTTGAAGCTGCCGAACTTCCTGGAGACTAGAACCTTCGTCCATGACGACGCACACCGTCGCACCATAGTTTGCAACTTCTTGACGGTTTGTTTTGGACGCAAACTCAATGGCGTTAGGGCTAGCAACACTCAAAAACGCCTGCCAAAACTCTTCCCCTTCTTCGGTTAAAGATAGTCGGGTAGCAGTTTCAGTTGGGCAGTAGTCTGCCAAAATCCGCACTTCGCCAGTCTCTTCGTCGATGAAGGTAAGACCTGACAGGGTGTTTAACTCACAAACGCCAAGGAACCCTGTCACAGGTACAACCTGCACTTCATCCTCATCGTCTGAATCTTGGGCGATCGCAGGTTGAGGCAGTCCCGCCAGCGGCAGTAACATCGACCCCATTAGCACAAGTGAATAAGCGATTTTCAGCATTGACAACACCAGAACTTTCTCTGTCTCAGGATAACTACTGAAATGGTTATGTTCCCAGTTTTCAGATCAGTTATAGCAGTCTTGCAGAAAGTATCAAATTGCGGGTTGGAAATTGGGGGGTTGGAATTAGAAATGAAACTCGTTTCAGGGATCTCCTAACCCCTAATCCCCTAACTACCCATTCAGCCAACGGGCTGCATCTTTGGCGTGGTAAGTCAAAATTAGGTCAGCACCCGATCGCTTGAAGCCTGTTAGTGTTTCCATGACGACGCGCTCTTCATCAATCCAGCCATTAAGGGCGGCTGCTTTGACCATGGCGTACTCACCAGAAACGTTGTAGGCAGCTACGGGCAGGTTGGTGGCTTGCTTAACGCGCCAAATGATGTCCATGTAAGCCAGAGCAGGCTTGACCATCAGCATGTCTGCACCTTCAGCAATGTCTAGCTCAATTTCTTTAAGGGCTTCTTTGCCGTTGCCGGGGTCCATCTGGTAGGTGCGGCGATCGCCAAACTGGGGTGTAGACTCTGCTGCATCACGAAATGGTCCATAGTACGCCGAAGCATACTTTGCGGCATAAGACATGATCGGCACATCTTGGAAATCCGCTTCATCCAGCCCTGCCCGAATTGCCTGGACAAAGCCATCCATCATACCCGAAGGCGCAATAATATCAGCTCCCGCTTTTACTTGGGAAACTGCTGTTTTCTTCAATAGCTCCAGTGTCGGATCGTTCAACACCCGTCCAGACAGATCGCCGACTTCTAAGTAGCCACAGTGACCGTGAGAGGTGTATTCACACAAACAGGTATCCACAATCACCAGCAGGTCTGGCACTGCTTCTTTCACAGCACGGGAAGCAACCTGCACAATGCCATGATCGTGCCAGGCTCCGGTCGCCTCAACGTCTTTGTCTGCCGGAATGCCAAATAGAATGATTGCTGGAATTCCCAGGTCGTAGACTTCCTTCGCTTCTTCTACGATTTTGTCTACTGAAAGCTGGTAAACTCCCGGCATAGAGCGGACTTCTTGGGCAATTCCCTCACCCTGCACCGCAAAGAGGGGATAGATCAGATCACTTGTAGTTAAAGTATGCTCACGCACCATGCGTCGAAGCTGAGGATGGCTGCGGAGGCGACGAGGGCGATGAAGTGGAAACATAGGAGTCTGATGGGATTTGAGGAGTTAAACACCAATTGTTATAGAGTCTAAAGCTTTGGCTGCACTCATAACTTACTCAGAACGTAACTTTCTGTAAAAGCAATGAAGGGCGATCGCCTCCATTCCTCCAGCTTCCTTCGTTCATTGCGTCACTCAAATCGACTGCTTATGATAGAGAGAATTCTTTGACCTGAAAGATGATGTTTGGCAAAAAGCCCCCATCTGAGCCATCCAAGTTTGGATAACCCAACCAATCGCAGAGCCTCAGCAACGTCATATTAACAGGCGGCATGATGTAGCTTGGGCAAGCGGGAGGCGACCTTCAGCAAAGCCAGACCGGAAACTTAGATACTCAGCAGCAGGGCATCACCGGGGCAGAGGTCGTAACGCTTTTAGAACAGTTGGAAGCAGCGGTAAAGCAATCAGCCCTTGACTCCACCCAGCAAGAGGAATTGCTTGACTATCTACGTCCTGCAAAACGAGAGGCAGGTAAGGAAACCCCTAGTAAAGAGTTGGTGGGGCAAAACCTGAAGCAGGTGAGTGAAACGATGAAAACCTTGAAGGACACCACCGAAGCTGGAAAAAGTCTGTGGCAGACCGGGACGGAGATCTTTAAGGCAGTTGCTCCCTGGTTAGGCATTGCTGCTGCATTCTTTGGCATTTGAACAAAGTTGTTGGGGTTCAGATCTGCGACTTCTTTGAGAAGTTACAGAATCTTTTGAGGAGATGAATCAATCCAGTGATATTCAGAATGGGCAGGAGTGATGGCTTCTCAGAATCAGGACATTGATGGGAGCCAGATTGAAAATAGCTAGGTTCAACTGGTTCAGGCTGGACAAGATGCGGTTAGTTTTCAGAACAGCCAGGATAACCAGGTCACGATTAACCACATCATTCTGCGGTTGTTTGGTCAGCCCGTGTCTTCGTCTGTCGATTGGAATTGGGCGCTTCGGTTATTAAGAGACAAGCAGCTACCCGACATTCATAAACGGTTGACCGATACCTTGGGGCGCGATCGCTGCCTAATGCAGCTATCCATAAATGAGCAGTTGTCGTGGGTAGGGCGGCTCGAAGCCAACCGCCGCTTGCAGGTGCAGGGTGAAGACCGGGGCATCCTCGATATGCATCAGATGCTCATTGAAACGTTTGGGCAGGATGATATCAAAGGCAAGCTGCTGATTTTAGGAACTCCGGGCGCAGGCAAAACCACCGCTCTGTTAAGTCTGGCAGAGCAACTGGTATGTGGTGCCCTTGACCAGCCCAAAACAGTGATTCCAGTCCTGTTTGAACTGTCTACCTGGCGAAATGACAACCAGAGCATCCAAGACTGGTTGATTGAACAGCTTTATGACCTGCATGGTGGCGATCGCAAAGCCAAGCGCTATGAGCAATGGTTAGACCAGCAAGTGCTGTTGCCGCTGTTAGACGGGCTGGATGAACTGGGGCTAGAGCGACAAAAGCAATGCACCCGCAAGCTAAATGAGTTTGCCAAACACTATCCTCATCTGGTGGTGTGTTGCCGAGTGAAGGAGTTTGCTCAGGCGAATTTCAAACTCGATAATCTGAGAGGAGCGGTATGTCTTGAACCACTCACCGATGAACAAATTCAGGAGTATTTGAATACTGTCAATCGCCCTGATCTCTGTCCAATGATTCAGTCCGTGCCTGCCCTACAAAACCTGTTGGAATCTGATGATAAAGGTGATGTTGGACTGTTGCGAGTGCCTTTGTTTATCAGCCTTGCTGCCAAAGTTTATGACCCTCAATACCCGTTTCAAACCAAGACTGAATTGTTAGAGCAATATGTGGAGCGGCAGTTGTCGAAAGATGTGAGGGAAAGCGATCGCCGCAAAGAAATTAAGCAGCGACAGTGGGCATACAAAACGCCTGAGTTAGAACCCAAACGGCAGAAAACACTACGAACGCTCTGGTGGATAGCACAAACCCTGAGAGATGAAAATCAAATAGAATTTTTGATCGAAGATATACAGCCTTATAATTTGAGTAACAAATTTCGACAATGGCAGTATTGGTTATTTCTTTTCATTGGAAACCTATTAACTACTGGAACCATTGCTACAGTCGTTTATTCACAGTGGATTCCAGCAAATCATCCAGTTTCTTGGTCGTCTACTTTCACTAGTATCCTAATATTTGGTTTAGCGGGTGGATTTATTTTTTCTACTAGCTCTAAAGCTGATGGAGCTAGGCTTATAAGTTATCCCTTTATTCAACTGTACTGCCTTTATCACAAAAGAAACTACCTAGAGTATACAGAGAATATATACCCATACTCCATCACATCGATTTGTCTTCCAGATTCCGATTGAAACTTCCCTCGTTAAAAGATTTAAGAGATGAAGTTCTTGTTTTCTCATCAACAATGGTTTTATTGATGGCGCATAACATTTTAGCACCACTAGTACCAGCCATTGTTTCTATGCATATGCTTTCGGGAGAGTTAGCCAATCTAATTGGTATAAGGAGGCTAGGTATTAAACTCAAGAAATCCTATGCAAGAATTAGTCAGAAAACCAGATTATCTTTGGCAAGTACGGACAAATTTAGATATCCCCATCACGCCCTAGCAGGTGAACTAAGTTTTCAATACATAAGAATGATTAGACAGGAAGGTGGATGGCTGCTTAATCTAATTTTCAATATGATTACCTTCCTTCCAATTCTGGCAACTTTTGTACTGTTCCTAATCATAAGTTCAGTTTCTGTTTTAGTAACAGAAGAGATGAAGGAAACATCAACTCCTAATCAAGGATTACAAGAATCCCTGAAGGTTGCATCTCTAGTTCTAATTCTCTTTTATGGTTTTTCTTTCTTACCCTTTCTAATACAGAGTACTTACTATCGAATTATTTTTTGTGTTCTTGGATTTCTAGTTTGTTCAAGCTACTTACCCCTTATCCAACATCTCTGCCTGCGCTTGGTTCTTTGGCAGAGCGGCATTGCTCCCTGGAACTTAGCCCGTTTCCTCAACTACTGCGTTGAGCGTCGATTGCTTCAGCGAGTCGGGGGGCGCTATCGCTTTCTACACCGTGAACTGCTCGACTACTTCGCTCAGAAGGCTTAGCATTTGGGCAAAGCGACTGATGTAGCTGATGTAGGTTGGGTGGAGCAGAGCGAAACCCAACGAGAGATCTCTGCAAGTGTTGGGTTCTACTGCGCTTCACCCAACCTACGAAATTTATCATCCCGACTATATGGGCGAAGCATTGGGTTACGACCTCTGCAACACAAGCACAGCCTTTTTACCGAATGCTTCGCCCATACACCAAAACAGTACTTCTTTACGAAACGGATTCCGTATAAGCATCTGCTAAAGCACGTTTTTTTGCTGTGCCAACCGCATCTGCCGTAGTTTTTCTGCCTGCCGTACTTTTTTCTCTTCTGTTAGTCCGTCAAAGCAATAGGGACAGGAAATTCCTTCCTGATACTGGGGAGAAGCCTTGTCTGCATCAGAAATGGGGCGACCGCAGCTCAAGCACTGGTCGTGAGTGCCTGGAGCTAAGCCATGCTGAACGGCGATACGCTGATCAAATACAAAGCATTCGCCTTGCCAGAGGCTAGCGTCAGCAGGGACTTCTTCTAAATACTTGAGGATGCCACCTTGCAGGTGATAAACCTCCTGAAAGCCTTGTTGCAGCATGAAGGAGGAAGCTTTTTCGCAGCGAATGCCGCCTGTGCAAAACATCGCGACTTTTTTGTGCTGGGTCGGGTCAAGCTGAGTCCGAACGTAGTCGGGAAACTGGCGAAATGAATTTGTTTGAGGGTTTTGTGCGCCCTGAAAGGAACCGATCGCCACTTCAAAGTCGTTGCGCGTATCGATTACCGTTACCTCTGGGTCAGAAATCAACGCATTCCACTCTTGCGGGCTGACGTAGGTGCCAACCTGATCATTGGGGTCAACTTCGGGAAGCCCCAGTGTAACAATTTCTTTTTTCAACCGCACTTTCAGCCGATCAAAGGGAGGGGAATCGGTAAAAGATTCCTTATGTTCCAGGTCGGCTAGACGGGGGTCAGATCGCAGAAAGGCGAGGACAGCATCAATGGCTTGACGGGGAGCGGCGATCGCTCCGTTCACGCCCTCTTCTGCCAACAAAATTGTCCCCTTGATTCCTTGCTGGTTGCAGTAGTCCAGCAATGGAGCTTGCTTCTCAGCAAAGTCAGGCAGCTTAACGAACTTATAGAAGGTTGCGACAACGAAAGCCATTTCTACTTTTCGGTGAGATCCCAAACGCCACTCCAGTCTTCAGGCGGCGGAGTGACCATCCAGTGGTGACAGCGCTTGACGTGCAGGTCGGCCGCTTTATCTTGGTGGTCTAGCTCTTCCAAAATTGTGCCAAATGCGGCGATCGCTTTGACAAACTTGCGCTCAAGATAATATTCTCGCCCCTGCTGATAGAGTTCGATCCTGCGTTGGTCTAACTCTGAGATGGGTTCCGATCGCAGTCCCACTAGCTCGTAAATGCTGACGGGCTTGTTTTTACCCTTCACCCGAATCCGGTCTAACTCTCTCACCCACACCTGATCGGCGCAGGGCTGGTAGGTCGTTTCACTGATGATAATGTCACAGCCATATTGCTTGCTTGCTCCTTCCAGGCGCGATCCCAGGTTCACCCCGTCGCCAATTGCGGTAAATTCCATCTTGCGGCTGGAGCCAATGTTGCCGCTGATTACATTGTCAGTGTTGATACCAATACCGATGTTGATCGCGGGTTTGCTGTCTGCCTCGCGCTTCTGATTCAATGCTTCTAGCCGATGCCGCATATCGATCGCTGTTTGTACGGCTAACCAGGCGTGATTTTCTAGCGGCAAGGGGGAGCCAAACACGGCCATAATTGCATCGCCGATGTACTTGTCGAGGGTGCCTTTATGCTTAAATACCGCATCGACCATCGACTCAAAGTATTCGTTGAGCATGACAACCAGTTCTTCGGCTTCCATGCTTTCGGCGATCGAGGTAAAGCTGCGAATGTCTGAAAAGAGAATAGAAACTTCTTTGCGATCTCCCCCTAGTTTCGGGTCATCCAGCCTGAGCAGTTCCTCTGCTAACTCCTGGGTCATGTAGCGATACATGGTGTTCTTTAGCCGCTTTTCGTCGCTGATGTCATCCATCACGACCAGTGCGCCATACACATGAGTATCGTCTGCCACGTCAGCAATCGAGTTGATCGATAGGTGAACGCTGTGCTGCTCGACTTCCGATGAGATCAGAGTTTGGTCAGGGTAGTACTGCTGTCGATTCTTGCTACCCGCGCCTTTTAACGCAGCAACGAACCACTTGGAGAAATCCCCTTCCTTAATTTTGATCAGTTCGGTGATCGGTCGCCCTTCAATTTTTTCCTGCTCGTCCAGTCCGAGCAATCGTTTAGCGCTTTCGTTAGCAGCGATGACTTCCCCGTCTTTGTTGGTCGAGAAGACGGCGTTAGAGAGCGATCGCAAAATGTCTCGCTGCATCTGTTCTTGCTGCTTTACGGTGGCAAACAGCTTGGCGTTTTGCAGCGCCACACCCGCCTGGATGTTAAACGCCTGCATAAATTCCTGGTCGCTGCGGTTAAAGCTAGACTTCCAGCACTCTGGTGCTCTGGGCCAATCTTCTGGATTGTATTCAGTAAATTCGCCCTGTTTCTTTTTGTTGACCAGTTGCGTGACGCCGATTAGCTCACCATCTGCGTTGAAGATGGGCATACACAGCAGGCTGCAGGTACGGTAGCCGTTGGTGGGATCTAGCTTTTTGGCGTTGTCTGCATCTGGATGTTCGTACAGATCAAAGGGAATGTTTAACGGCTCACGGGTTTCTGCAACCTTACCTGCAAAACCAACGCCAACGGGTACTCGCAGTTCTTTGAGCGAGCCATCTGGCATCGGAATTTTTGTCCACAGGTCGTTCCGATCCTGATCGAGTAGCCATAGGGTACTGCGATCGGCGTTCATCAGTTCCTTTGCCTCTTCCATCACCCGTGCCAGGGTCGCATCCAGATCAAGGCTGCTCTGACTCAGCGATCGCGTTGCTTTCATCAGCGCTGTCGCGGCTCGCTGTCTTTGCGTTGCCAAATAAAAGGAACGAGAGCTTTCTAGAATCAGGCGAATCGATGGCGAAAATTCACTGAACAAGTCTTGATCTTTTTCTGTGAAGCCCTGTCGATTTACCCGCTCAGACAATGGATCTCCAGGATCATTCGGAAAATTGAGCTTGTTAATTAGCTGTACGACAGCTACCAATCCGCCATTCTCGCTCAACAGTGGCAAGGTCAGCATGGTGTAAGTGCGATATCCCGTCTTTTTGTCCTGCTTTTGGGCAAAAGCTGAGCGGGGATCATCGTAAAAGTCGAAGGGGATGTTGATTGGCTGTTTGAAGGTCGCCACTTCGCCCGCAATCCCCTGGTCAGCAGGAATGCGTAGCTCTAAGGAACCGCCTCCAGCATTTTCGGCAACGATTGACCAGAGTTCGTTTTTGTCTTCGTCCAAGAGATAAATCGTGGTGCGATCGGCCCCCAGCAACTCGCCTGTCTTGAGGGTGATCGACTGAAGCATTTCGTTCAGAATGGCATCGAAACCCTGGCTATCTAGCACAGAGTCGAGCATCGACAAGGTCTGGTTGACGACGCGCAGCTTTTGCTCAACATCCGTCACAACCTGCCTAAACGTATCCTGGGTTAGAGGAGCCAGAAAAGCTGAGAAATTGCCGTGGTTAGTAGCAAGAGCCCCACCTGGCTCAGTTTTGCGGGGTACGTTTAGGTTTAAGTCGTCGGTGCTGTGAACCACGTCAACTTCAATGTCACCCATTGAGTTAAAGTAGGCTCCCCCATCTTCGGAGACGTGAGGATACACATCAATCACAGCGTCAGCATGGTCCCGATCGGGCCGGCGTGGGGATGAAGCTGTCATAGGTACCTATGAAAATTTGTAAAGATTGGAAGTTGGAAGAAAGCTTCAGCCGCCAAATATCAGCAACCGTTCCTGTTAATCCCTGTTTAACCTGTACTCCGACTTCCGCAAAATCTGGGGTTAGCGCAGGTAAGGCAATAGTCTAACAGCTTTCTGACGACTCCAAGGCGCAAGCCAAGTCGGTTAATTCCATTCTTCCCAACCTGGATATAGCATAGCTAATATCTAGAATTGTCTCCTGAGATAAAAGTGGCGATCGCTCCCTTTATGAAGGCATTTTAAGTTTTTGGTGCGCCTTTTTGAAGGGACCTACGAAAACTAAATGACAACCCTACGCTGCCGTGGGCATGGAGTGTGGTGTCAGCACCACTTGGTAGAAATCTTGAAGCTGACGGGTCGCAGCCGTCCAGCTCCAGCGTTCTGCCTCCTGGCGGGCGTTTTGGCGCAATGTTTCGCGTTCGGTTTGTTGGTTGAGCAGGCGTTGAGTAGCGGCGATCGCCCCCTGTTCGTCATAGGGATCAAACAAATAGCCGTTGACACCGTCCGTTACGATATCGGGAATGCCACCTGAGTTGGCTGCAACCACCGGACAGCCTGCCGCCATTGCCTCAAGCAGTACCAGTCCCAATGTTTCGGTGCGCGACGGAAACACAAAGGCATCCGCAGAGGCAAAGGCGGTTGCTAAATCTGCGCCAGTCAGGTACCCGACAAAGTGAGTCGGCGTGCCAGCAAAATACTGTTCTAATTCCTGGCGGTGCGGTCCATCACCCACTAGAGCCAGTCGAGCATTTGGGATCGATTCCAGGACGGGTCTGATTTTGTCGATTTCTTTTTCCGCCGAGAGCCGTCCAACATAGAGCAACAACGGGCTATCAGGGTTTCCCTGACTGAGGCGCGATCGCATCTCTTGGCTCGCCAAACCGGGATGAAATAGCTCCGTATCTACTCCCCGTTGCCACACAGCTAAGCGCTCAATCCCATGGGCATCCAGCTCTTCCTGCATGGCAGTTGAGGTGCAGAGGTTGATCTGTGCCTGATTATGCGCCACTTTCAGCAGTTCCCACATCATGCCTTCCAGCATTCCCAAGCCGTAATGCTCTAGATATTTAGGCAAGTGGGTGTGATAAGACGCAACTAGCGGCACTTTAAAGATTTTGCTGTAGTACAGTCCTGCCAATCCTAAAACGGCAGGATTCACTACATGAATTAAATCGGGCTTGAACCCTTCTAGCACTTGACCAATGGAGGGACGTGGCAGCGCCAGCTTTAGCTCTGGGTAAAGCGGTAAGGGAAACCCCGGCACCCCATAAATTCTGGCTCCCTTATATTCAGTCAATCCACCATCGGGAGAAATTACTAAAACTTCGTCACCCAATCGCTGCAACTGTTCAACGGTATGGCTGAGGCGGGTGACAATGCCGTCAACTTTGGGCAAAAAAGTTTCGGTAAATAGGGCAATTCGCATAGAGAATGTTCGGGATTGGGGGGTGGGGGTTCGGGATTGGGGGTGGTTTTCTCGTTCCCATGCTTACTTGGGAACATCAGCGTAGAGACTCTGCCTCTTCTACAGGGCACAGTCAAGTTGGCAAGAACTTATTAGAACGGAATGCAAAATCGATCACGCTCCGTCCTGACAAGGGTTTGAACCTAATGTCACTGGCTAGGGATTAAGATCTCCGACTTCTCAAAGAAGTCGGAGATCTGACATAACATACAGCTCGGCCGGATCGACTGAGTTAACCCTTCCACTTGACTTTGGGCAGGATTTGCTTCTCGTCTACGCGATGCTTGTACTGAACGCTGAAGTTGAGCAAGGAGTCGAGCAGCGAGTCAGACAGGTAGTGGGGCTGTAAGCCGAGGTCAAGCAGGTTGGTGTTCTTAGCGTTGAAGTAGTGTTCTTCTAACTCAACGCGAGGGTTGTCGAGGTGCTTGACTTCAACGCTCAAACCGAGAGAGCTTCCAGCTTTCTCGACCATTTGCGCCAAGTCGCCAATGCTAAACATTTCGGTGAACTGGTTAAAGACGCGGAACTTTCCTGGGTCGGCGGGGTTAGCGATCGCCAATTCCACACACCGCACCGTATCGCGAATGTCCAGGAAGGCGCGAGTTTGACCGCCGCTGCCATAAACCGTCAGCGGATGCCCGATCGCTGCCTGAATGCAGAAACGGTTCAGCGCTGTACCAAACACACCGTCGTAATCGAGGCGGTTGATCAGCAATTCATCCATGCCCGTCTCTTCTGTTAGCACCCCATAGACCACGCCCTGGTTTAGGTCAGTAGCTCGTAGACCCCAAATTTTGCAAGCAAAGTGAATGTTGTGAGAGTCGTGAACTTTGCTCAAGTGATAGAACGAACCGGGCTGCTTAGGATAGGGAAGTGTGTCCTTACGGCCGTTGTGCTCGATCGTGATGTAACCTTCTTCAATGTCGATGTTAGGCGTACCGTATTCGCCCATCGTGCCTAACTTCACCAGGTGGCAATCAGGGAAGCTTTCACGCATAACGTAGAGCAGGTTCAGCGTCCCAACTACATTATTAACTTGCGTCAAGACGGCATGTTCACGATCGATCATGGAGAAGGGAGCCGATCGCTGTTCGCCAAAATGCACCACCGCTTCGGGTTCAAACTGGTGCATTGCTTTGCTAAGAAATTCGTAATTGGTAATGTCGCCAACAAAAAGGTCGATCGATTTACCAGTTAAATCTTTCCAGCGCTGGAGGCGTTGCTGGATGGGAGCAATCGGAGTCAGAGTCTCGACACAAAGCTCTAAATCCCAGTGTCGGCGCACCATGTTGTCCAGGATGCCGACTTCGTATCCTCGGTTTGAAAGGTAAAGTGCGGTAGCCCACCCGCAATAGCCGTCGCCGCCAATGACTAGGACTTTCATCTTGCCATATCCTGTTTGCTGATACTCGCTCAAATCTATCAGGTTTGGGTACCTTCTAGACGATTGAGGCTGAACTGTTCGCCTAAAAACTTCTATTAAAATTAGCTATCAAACTACTCGAAGTCCCTGACAGCAATATCTTTTAGCCTTTTCACCTAAGCTCTGACCTAGTCTTCGCGGATAGGTGAATGGGACAAAAGTAAATCGCAGCGGGGACATTCTAATGAAGGATGTAAATTGGGTCGATCGCCTCTATCCTGAGAGCGATTAGAGTGTTTCAGGAATGGGCGAATGAGCAAAGATATCGGCTCTAAAACAATCGGCTTTATTGGACTAGGTAATATGGGGCTGCCAATGGCGACGAATCTGCTTGCAGCGGGTTATTCGCTGCGAGTATATAATCGCACTCTAGAGAAGGGGCGATCGCTAGCCGAGCAAGGCGCAATTTTGGTGAATACACCTGCTGAAGTTGTAGCGCCCGAAACCATTGTCATCACGATGCTCGCTAACGACCAGGTACTAGAGGAAGCTGTGCTGGGCGAAAACGGGATTCTAGAAAAGCTCAGCCCCAGCAGCATTCACCTGTCGATGAGTACCATTTCACCCGCAACCGCTCAGCACTTAGCGGCACAACACGAGCAGCAAGGGGTGCATTACCTGGCAGCACCCGTATTTGGTCGCCCTGATGCCGCTGCTGCCAAAAAGCTGTGGATTTGCATCTCAGGAAACCCCGCTGCTAAAGCGGAAGTTGCGCCCGTGCTAGATGCTTTGGGACAGGGTGTATTTGACTTTGGCGAAACGCCGGAAGCCGCAAATATCGTTAAAGTAACTGGCAATTTCCTGATTGTTTCAGCGATCGAAGCGATGGCTGAAGCATTTACCCTGGCAGAAAAAAACGGTATCGATCGCACTCAGATCGCAGAGCTTTTTGGCAAAACGCTGTTTGCTTGCCCGATCTACCAAAACTATGGTCGCATGATTGCCCAGCAGCAATATGAACCTGCTGGATTCAAGCTTTCTCTCGGTCTAAAAGATGTCACCCTGGCCCTGCAAACTGCCAGAACTAGCCAAATGCCCATGCCCCTCGCCAGCCTGCTGCACGATCGCCTGATGGCTGCTGTTGCCAAAGGCAAAGGCGACCTCGACTGGACTGGACTCGCTTCAGAAATGTCTGAACAAGCCGGAATACCCCCAATCCTTACTCCTTAAACCCCCAACTCCCGCCATGAAAGAACAAGTCAAATTCTGGCGATCGCCTCAATTCGCCGATTTAGAACTCCTTCATGCCCGATTTATTACTCATTCCTTTTGTCGTCATACCCATGACACCTACGCGATCGGCGTGATTCAGCAGGGGGCAGAGGAATTTGATTATCGAGGTGCTACCCACGTTGCAACGGCAGGTAGCGTTGCGTTGATTAATCCGGGAGAACCGCACGACGGGCACGCTGCAACTGAGAGAGGCTGGATGTATCGAATGCTATATCCCGATGTCAGCATTCTGCGGGAAGCAATGGCTGATTCCTGGCGATCGCCCGACATTCCCTATTTCCCTCAGCCTGTGATTCAGGATGAATACCTGAAGGGGTTACTTTTGCGGTTGCACGTCACCTTGGAGAAATCTACCTGTCAGCTAGAGCAAGATTCGCGCATGGTGTGGACGATGGCGCAATTGATTGCCCGTCATGCAGGCGATCGCCCCACTCTTAAAGCAGCAGGGAAAGAATCTCAACCGATTCGGCTGGTGCAAAATTACCTGGAAGCACACTACGCCGAAAATTCATCGTTAGAAGAACTGGCGGCGATCGCCAACCTCAGTCCTTTTTACCTGCTCCGTACCTTTCGCAAACAGGTTGGTCTACCACCGCACGGCTATCTCAATCAGGTGCGTTTGCATCGTGCCAAACGGCTGCTAGTTCAGGGCAAGCCGATTTCTGACGTAGCTCAGGAGACAGGCTTTGCTGACCAGAGCCATCTGACGCGACAGTTTAAGCGAATGACTGGGGTGACTCCAGGGCAGTATCAGCGGTAAGGAGGGCAATTTTCTTCAAGACTGGGAGGAGCGATCGCCCATAAATTAGGAAGCATCAGGGTTTTACTCCCTGGAGGTGATTGACCCATGCTTCAACAAACAAATCGCTCAACCTTCTTTGCAGAATTCTTTAACGGCATGAACCGCGCTCTGGGAGTTGTGGCCGGTTTCTTGCCGATCGCCATGAGCTATGGCGCAATTTCAGTCCAGTCAGGATTGTCTCCGCTCTCCACCGTGGGGATGTCTGTCTGGGTCTACGCAGGTGCTTCCCAATTTGCGGCAGTTGAAGGCGTAAGGCAAAATCTGTCTGGTGTCAGCATTCTACTCACGATGCTGATCATCAATCTGCGCCACATTCCCATGAGCCTGTCAGCGCACAACATTTACAAACGGTTTAGCTATGGGCAGCAGTGGCTTCTGTCTCTAGGGCTGATTGATGAAACCTTTGCTCTAGAGATGACAGACGAGCCGCGTCCCTTCGCCTATTACCTAGGGATGCACCTATGCTGCTGGGCTTCTTGGATCACGGGTTCCTGGCTGGGCTGTCAGGTGGGAATGCAATTACCCGAACAGTGGCTTCAGTTTGCATTGCCCGGACTATTCCTTTGCTTGTTAGTCGGTAACCTGCGAAGTTCTGCTAGCACTGCACCCCGTGATCGCTGGCAGCAAGAAATCAGTATTGTTTTGGGCGTAGGAATTGCCCTGGTTCTAATTACTCAGCAGTTTGGATCGATCGGTCTTTTGATGTCAATTTTGGCGATCGCCATCCTATCCTCCCTGCTCCCAGGCTTAAACCACAAGGAAAAGCTGAATCCTAAGGAGAAAGTATGAATATCTGGTGGGTAATCTTCTTGGCTGGAATTGGCACCTATCTAATGCGAAGTGCAGGCGTTTGGCTACCACCCCAACTCTTTCAAGCACGTTGGCTGAATCATTTGCCGCTAGCGGTAATTCTAGTACTCACAATCAGCAGCATGGTCAGCCTGAGCGGTTCAACGATAGAAACTTTGGCAACTGTTGCAGCAGGTGTGGTGGTGGCGATCGCTAGTTTCAAAAAGGTTCCACTCATTTTCTGTGTGGCGATCGGATGTGGAGTATGGGGGGCGATCGTTTCCCTAAATCTCAGTTCAACGCTCTAATTGAAGGTTCCTTTATGGCAGAGGCTACAGCCACGATTCTAGGGAGAAAGGCTGTGCTTGCTGAATTCGGATAAAATCGCTGTCAGCAGACACAACGACAAGGTTATGCTGGATTGCTGTTGCCGCAATCCAGAGATCGTGATCGTCAAAGCCTAAATCTCCAGCGCTTGTACTTCGACGTTTGCTTTTATCTTTGGCGCAAACTGATTAAAAACTGCTGTTTTCAGCTGGCTGTACAGAATGGCCGTCTCTTCATCAATGAAGTACAAATCAACATTCGCCAGAAAAGCTTGAACTGCTACAAAGTTTTGAGCCTTTCGCTCTGATTTTTCGGCCATGTATAGCAGTTCGCCATAAGTAATGATGCTAATGCCAATTTCACTAGTAAAACGAGAACGCAATGCGTCAACGACTATGGAATTGTTATTGATGATGTAGCTGCAATGATTGGTATCTAGAAGATACATGACATGAAGTGATTAAAACTGAGCTTTGGATCGAGTTTCCTCAACAAAGCAAAGGCTTTCCTCTAGATCGTCACCTTGCCAAGTTCCTGCAAACTTCAATAAATCAACTGCTTTACCTCCTCGTTTAATTGGAGGCATCCGACGAAGTGCACGATGACTAATACTATTTCTGCTCTCAAGTGAATCTAGAAATTCACTGACCAACGAAAGTTGCTCAGGTGGTAGTTGAGCTAATTGCTGTTCAATTTTCTGGAGCAATTCTAAATCAGTCATCACCACCTCATTGTTGTTTGTACATGCTGCTGTTATTTGTGCACAGTTTCAAAACCTTTAGATGTTAAGGGATATCATTGCCCTCGCTCATGTTTTACCAATTTTTCTGCATCAAGGGCCCTTAATGCATATGCCTGTTCTTTGAGTTTACAAAATCTTTGTAGCCTGCTCGAAGGTCTGTGCTGTGGTTACAGCAAGTCTAATGAGGGCGATCGCCTCATCCGTTCAGGTAGGGAAGATGTTATTCGCCCTACAGGGCTTCAGACTTTTACTTCGTCTGCAAAATTTGCGACTCGCACAAACTCAAATGGGCCTGCGACCGAACCCCAGATATGCTCATCGGTTTCTGGGTCGCGTCCACGGTCTTGGCTGATAAAGCGCTGGTCGTCGATTTCAAATTCGCTGTCGAGGTAGGTGGTTTTTCCTTTTCGCACGACCATGCAGGCTTTGCCTGGTTCAACATGCCCTTTGAAGCTGTGCCCTGTCCAGTCCACGATCATATTGCAGCCAGGAAGTTTTTCCAGACGGTCAGGACTGATTTGCTGCAAGCGCTTCAGGTCGCGGGATGCGCCGTAAAAGTCTTGCTCATTGTGAACGGTGTAGTTTTCAACTTCAATGCGATCGCCCTGTACCAGCAGCTTCAATACCCGTAGCCGATAGGGGTCATTCAGCATGTAGTCATAGGCTTGCTCAACAAAAAAGCTGACTCCAGACAAAAACTCTAGCGGCAGCGGACGCATACAGACGCGAATGTGAGCAAAAAAGGGCGGATTTTCAAACGCCTGTGCTTGATTGCTAAAGTCTGCTGCCATCCAGCGGGCTAGCGCAGCAATGTCGGTAGAGTGCGTCATAACCTGTGTGCGATCGGAACATTCCCCATTTTAGAGGACTCTGAACGCAGCAACTTACGCAGCCTACGACAAATGATCTCCGCTGGCTGAAACTGGATTGAGTGGCGGTGCAGCTTTTGCTCTGGCTCGTTCTACGGGGTTCATCCAGCGCTCTATCCGGCTAAATGCCTGGGAGGACAGCAGCGTTAGCACCAGGTAAACCAGCGCAACAGCGGCAAAAATTTCAAATGAGCGATAGTTCTGCGCCACGATCAGTTGACCGCGACGAAACAGTTCCTCAAAGCCAATGATTGCGACCAGACTGGTATCTTTGAGCAGCGTGATGAACTCATTGCCTAAAGGCGGAATCATGCGGCGTAGGGCTTGCGGGAAGATTACGTAGCGCATTGTCTGAACTGGCCCTAGCCCTAGTGACTGAGAGGCTTCTTTCTGCCCTAGTTCAATCGACTGAATCCCGGCTCGTACAATTTCGGCAATGTAAGCGGCGCTATTCAGGCTGAGCGCTAATACAGCAGCGGTGAGGCGATCGAAGGAAAACTGTCGGTCGGCAATGTTGGTAATCACAGCAGGCAGACCAAAGTAAATCATAAAGATCTGCACTAGTAAGGGCGTACCTCTGAAGAAGTCGATGTAGGCCCTTGCGGCGAAACTGACGATGGGCGATGCCGATAGCCGGACAATGCCGATCAGAGAGCCGCCGACCATGCCTAACACAACGGATAAGGCAGTAAGTTGAAGGGTTACGAGTGCGCCGCGCAGTAGGTTAGGGAGGGCATCCAGGATGATTTCTAAAGATTCAAGCACGGGGGGATTCCATTAAGTGCGTGAGTAAGGTGTAGGTTGAGGTGAGGGTACGAAACCCAGCTTGGCATAGAGGTTGTGTTGGGTTCCGCTTTGCTGCACCCAACCTACAGATTGAGGCTATTCCAGTGGGGCTTCTTCGGGGAGCTCGGGTGGAGCTTCACCAAACCATTTTTGGTAGATCTCCTCGTAAGTGCCGTCTTCCAGGATGGTAGCTAGACCAGAGTTGATCGCTTCGGCATTGGGTGAGCCTTTGGGCAGCGCAATGCCGTAAAACTCCTCAGTGACTAGTTCCCCTACGACTTTTACACCGCCGATGTTGCCAGTTTGAATGGCGTAGAGTGTAACCGGAGCGTCGTTGATCACAGCATCAGCATTGCCGTTTGCTAGCTCCTGCAGGGCGAGTGGGGCTGAGTCAAAGGTGCTGACGGTCGCTCCCTCGATTTCTGCTGCTTGGTCTGCGCCTGTTGTGCCGATTTGTACCGCAATTCGTTTGCCTTCCAGGTTTTCTAGGGAGGTCACGTCGGTGTTGTCCTCTGGAACGGCGATCGCCAACCCTGCCTTAAAGTAGGGGCGAGAAAAATCGACGGTTTGTGCCCGTTCTGCGGTGATGGTCATGGAGCTGATTGCAGCATCTACTGTTCCAGCTTGCAGAGCGGGAATGATGCCATCAAAAGGAAGGGCCTGAAACTCGACGGTGAATCCGGCAGCTTCCCCGATCGCATTCATCAAATCAATGTCAAATCCTTCATAGCCGCCACCTTCAGCCTGAGATTCAAAGGGCGGAAAGGCTGGCTCTGTGGCAACGGTTAGCGTTGTGGCAGCGGCTTCTGAACTACCCCCTTCTGTCGCTTCGGGAGCCTCTTCCCCATTTGGGCCGCAGGCAGCAATCATGAAAACGCAAACTAAGCCAATGGCAAACTGGCGTAAAAACCGAGATCGAGTGAATTTGAACATGCGAGCAATCTTCATACAAACATTCTTCTCCCTTAAACCTTCACACCAAGACGGATAGCGGTCTTAGACTTTTAGATTCAAATTCAAGACTAAACGGGCATTAGGAATCGCAAGGTGAAGAATTATCTACAATCCACATTGCGATCGCCTAATTCTACAAACTAAAAACTAGCGTGTTGGTAGTCATTCCATCTATCTAGCAACGCTAAGTGTGTTAGCAACTATTAAGGGTGAGAGCAACTTTAGAATCACTCCCTCATCAGAAGACTTCTAAATCCAGATGAAAGATAACAATAGCGCTGCCCCAGCAATTATTTTTGAGCAAGTAGAGAAAAGGTTTGGTGCACTGCAAGTCTTAAATGGCATCAGTGGCTATATCAACCCAGGTGAGGTCGTTGCCGTGATCGGGTCGTCGGGCTGTGGCAAAAGCACCCTGCTGCGCTGCTTTAATCGACTTGAGGCAATCAATGGCGGGCGGCTAATCGTCAATGGCATTGATTTATCGCATCCTGATCTCAGTACGGGGAAGCTGAAGCAGCTTCGAGCCAATGTGGGAATGGTGTTTCAACAGTTCAATTTGTTTCCCCACATGACAGTGCTAGACAACCTGACTCTAGCTCCGCGTAAGGTGCTCAATCAGCCTGCTAAGGAAAGCTCAAGGCTGGCGCGGTTTTATCTGGATAAGGTGGGGCTGTCAGAAAAGGCAGAGGCTTACCCTGACCAGCTCTCTGGTGGGCAAAAGCAGCGGGTGGCGATCGCCCGTGCTCTCTGTATGAAGCCGCAAGTTATGCTGTTTGACGAACCCACTAGCGCCCTCGACCCAGAATTGGTAGGCGAGGTGCTAACTGTCATGCAGCAGTTGGCTGAAGAGGGCATGACGATGGTGATTGTCACCCACGAGATGCAGTTTGCGCGTGAGGTTGCCCATCGAGTGCTGTTTTTGAATAAGGGCTTTGTAGAGGAAGAAGGTGCTGCCCGGCAGGTGTTGACCTACCCGAAGAGCGAGCGTCTTCAAGTATTTCTCAGTCGCATGAATTTTGCCAAAACTTAAAAGAATGAATTCCCAAGATTCACTAAAAGCTACGGCTGATTAGGATCAATCCCAAGCGATCGCAACCGTTCTGCCAGGATTGCTGCTTGCTGCTGAGCAGCTTCCCGCTGCTGGCGTTCTTGTTCTAGCTGCGCCGAAGTTTGCTCTAACTGCGCTGAAGTCTGCTCGAATTGAACGACTGCCTGTGCTGCTGCCTCTTCAGGCGTTGGCACTTTTTCCCCTTCTAGCGTGAAGTAGCGTAGCTGGTTTGCCTCAACTCCTAAAAACAAACCCAGTTCTTCGCTCCAACGCCATCCCTGATGAGTGGGGGCGATCGCCTGATATTCATGTCCGTTTAGCCGAAACCCTTCAAACTCGAAAGTTTCTGGCGAGAACCAGAAATATTCAGGAGTGCGAAACCGGTCCTGATAGAGAACTTTCTTCAAATTGCGATCAACTGTAGCGGTCGAGTTCGAGAGCAGTTCAATGATCAGGTTGGGATATTTGCCATCTTCCTCCCATACTACCCAGGCGTTACGAGGTCGCTTCTCAGTCTGTTTCACCAAAAAGAAATCCGGGCCTCGAAAGTCCCGGTTCTTGAGTTGCTGTCGACTGAAGTAGATTGTCAGGTTAGCCCCAATGAAGAAATCGTTTTGGTCACGCCACAGCCATTCCAGACAGGTAACTAGCAGCAAAAGCTGCATATAGTGAAGCGAACTCTCCATTTCCGGCTCATCACTCAAAAGCTGACTGGCATCTGGCATCAGTTTTTCTAGTTCCTGGGCAGTTAGAGCCATTAAGTCCCTCAACGTTGCAGATGTGCTTTTATTATGGCGGCAAGGATTGGATTAGTACATGGGTTTTAGTTTGATTCAGAGATCAGGTGGGAGGAGGCAGTTCTCCCAAAATGGTGAAGCGAATGTGGTTGATTGCCAGGTCGCCGATTGACAGGTCAAAGCTGGCATCTGGAGTCTTTAAAGTCTCAAAGGGAATGCCTTTGGCAATCTCAGCGTGATACCAGGGCAGACCCATGAAAAAGCGTGTAGGGTAAGGACCGCCTTCGATCACATCATCCACGTTGGATTCCATCGGTAGCCAGCCAAAACCAGGAACGTAAAACTCAAGCCAGACGTGGTTAAAGTCAGGCTGCAGAGGCACTCCTTGGCGATCGGCGGGTTGTGGACACTTGTAACGACCAACCGTTCGGCAGGCGATGCCATTGATTCGGGCTAGCGCTAACAGCAAGCCAACATATTCACCGCAGGAGCCAACGCCGCGTTCCAAAGCTACGTCGGGGGTGTCGATGTGCGGCTTGATGCCGTAGGAAAGGCGATCGTAAACGTAGTTGCGGACTTTCAGAATTTTACGCAGCAGGTTGGTTTCGGTGCCGATCGCCTCTTGTGCAGCGGCTTGAATGACGAGCGTATCCATCGCCAACTCATCATCATCCACCAGATAGCGCGACTGAAACTCAGCCGATAGCGCCGGAGTCCGGTCAACGTCATCAAAGGTAAAGCGATATTTGATTCCACGGACTTCTAGCAGCGCTTTCCAGCCAAACAGTCGCCCCTCGTCAGGTTGTAACGAATCGAATTTGAACACAGCAACCCGCTGTCCTTCCTGGATTTCTTCCTGAAAGGGCATTCCAATCGGTTCAACCCGCTTTACGGTCTGGCGTGGTGTGTCTGCGGGCAGGGCAATCCGCCACTCTAAACCGTTAACCTGCACTTCCTCTAGCGGCAGCAGTTCTTCGATGTAAGACATTTCGATCAAGTAGCCATTTGACAGAGCGTAATGCTGGTCTTTGTCAACGTGGAAATGCAGCGGGTGAATAAAGGTGCGATCGCGAAAGCTAAGCTGATAAGGATCTTCGGAGTTGGGGTCATCCCGAATGTATGCCTCTTCCCCAGCGTAGGCAACATAGAGAATTGTTTCCTGGGTTTGAGAATCGGTGTGAAAGGCAATTCCAGAAGGGGAGTCAAACGGAGTGAGAATGCTGAAGTTGACTTCTCCAGTGGCTCGATCCATGCAGTAAACCGTTTGCTCGGTGCGATCGCACACCCACAGTTCTTCATCCCGCACAGACAGGTTTTCAGCGCCCACACCGGGGGCAGCAAACCGCGTGATTTGCTGTCCGGTTCGACGGTCAAAAATGAGAATGTAGCCGGACTTTTGACAAGCGACATACACCGTAGACTGCCACACCGCTACGCCATCTGCTGGATAGGGCAAGGTGGCAAAATGCTTGGGCGTAGGGTCAGCTAGCGTACACGAAAAGACATCGTGATCTCGGGTAAACCAGATTGTGTCCTCCCACACAGCCAGACCTGCCGCATCAAGAAAATCTTGCACGTTGTGGGGGTTAAGGACTGTAGTATTGTCGCTGGCGGGATCGACCTTGACCAAATAGCCTCGCACTGCATCAACCGCAATTAGGTCATCTCCCATTGCAGCTAGACCATGCAGGGCATAAACCCCGATGGGCCTAATCGTTCGATGTTGTGGCGAAAATCGAGACGGCAAGGCGATCGGTTCAGGGGGGGAGTTGGGCTTCAGTTGCTCAGATTGGGTAGAGTCAAGCAGCATAATAGGCGAGCGGTGGTAGGGCGATGGGGTGAAATCCTTCTCATCATAAACAAAACTCTTGGACTGCTAATGTATTGAGGCAAGCAGGTTTGGCAGGATGAGAGATGAGAAGATGAGGGATAAAGGATGAGGGATGAGGCAAGTCCTTATGCTTGGATTGGGCAAGCGATGCAGACGATCCGACGGGCAAATTGGTATCGCGCTGTCAGGACGGTAGAGGGGAGATCGGGTGCAGTTGTCAGGCTAGATGGACGCAAGGTCTTGAATTTTGCCAGTAACGACTACCTGGGGCTGGCGGCAGATGAGCGGCTGATCCGGGCGGCGATCGCTGCGACTCAGGAGTTTGGCACGGGCAGTACAGGTTCTCGCTTAATCACCGGACATCGATCATTGCATCGACAGTTAGAAGGGGCGATCGCCAAGCTAAAGCAAACTGAAGACGCGCTGGTGTTTAGCTCTGGCTATCTGGCAAACCTGGGGACAATTGCTGCTCTAGTAGGGCAACGGGACTTGGTCTTATCGGACGAATACAACCACTCTAGCTTGAAAAACGGGGCAGTTCTCAGCAAGGCAACGGTGCTGGAATATGCTCACTGTGACCTGGCAGATTTGCAGACGAAGCTGGCTCAGCAGCGCGACCGCTTTCGACGTTGCCTGATCATCACCGATAGCGTTTTTAGCATGGATGGCGATCTGTGTCCGCTGCCAGAGTTATTAAATCTGGTAGACCAGTTTGGCTGTATGGTGCTGGTCGATGAGGCTCACGCGACGGGCGTTTTGGGGGAAACAGGGGCGGGCTGTGTCGAGCACTTTGGTTGCACTGGGCGATCGCTGATTCAGGTAGGCACCTTGAGCAAGGCGTTGGGGAGCCTGGGCGGGTATGTGACGGGCAGTGCAGAACTGATTGACTTTTTGCGAAACCGATCGCCCGGATGGATCTACACTACTGGGCTGTCTCCCGCTGATACTGCTGCTGCGCTAGAGGCGATCGCTATCATTCAGCAAGAGCCAGTACGCCGTCAGCAGCTTTGGCAAAACGTTCACCAGCTTCAGCAACAGATCCACGGTTGTTCAGATAACGCTTTCTCCAATCGCTTCAAACTGATTCCCAGTGAGTCACCCATTCTTTGTCTACAGGTATCCGATGCAGAAAAGGCGATCGCTATTGGTCAGCATCTTCAAGAGCAGGGCATTTTTGCCGCCGCTATCCGCCCGCCCACTGTACCGACTAGCCGCATTCGCATCACCGTCATGGCAACACATCAGCCTTCTCAGATTCAGCAACTTGTAGAAGCGCTGCAGTCTTCCAACTAGAGATCATTAGAAGGAGCAGGAGCGGGAAAACAAAAGCAGATAAGGGCACCGACAAAAGGTGCCCCAGCCTATTGGCTATTATCCGACGCACCCAATACTAGAACCGTCCTGGCGTTGGGCTACTGATACCCGCAGCGGGGTTCCCAACAGCTCCTGGAATGCCATAGAAGTCCCAATCCCGAATTCCTCGATTGTTCAAAATCGCTTCGGCAGTGCGGACATCGTCTGACGAACCTTCCAGAACTAAAACGTAGTCTCCCTGTTCGAGGCGATCGCCGTAGTACTGCGCCCGATCTTCGGGAACTCCCCAACCAATCAACGCACCAACCAAACTGCCCCCTGCGGCACCAATTCCACTGCCCAGCAGAGTATTAGCTAGCACAATACCGACTTCAGCAGCAGGTCCAACTCCGGGAATTGCCAAAACTCCCAATCCACCGATTAAGCCCAGCAGTCCACCAGTGGCAGAACCTGCAACGGCTCCGGCTCCAGCGCCGCCTTTCACCTGCTCTTCCTTCGGATTCATGTCAGCATCAGATATTTGATCTTTGCCCTTTGCATTACGAGCAATGATCGAAACCCGATCCATGTTGAAACCTGCATCTCTTAGCTCTTGTAGAGCCATTTCTGCATCTTGACGACTGGAGAAGACTCCAATAGCACGTCCGTATTGACCAATAGTCATAACTTTCTCCTTCTGCCTAGCAGGTTTTAACCTGCATTCAGTAAGCTGTGTTTCGTGCTTTTGCGTACAGCTCTATTGTTCTCACTGTGCTCTAGATCTTCATCGGCCTACAGGGATAAGGGAATATCGGCCAATAGAGAGGAAGGATGGAGGATGAGAAAGTAAGAGATGAAGAGCTATGACCAGACGGCCATCACTCCCTACAAGTTTTGCAGAATGGGAATGAATGCTACGGCTCCAGCAATGATCATGAGTCCAGCAGGCATGAATTTACGCGTTTTGGATAGCCGCACTGCAAAAACGATGATGAGTGCAACCGTCACGAGCGCCGCTAGCCATAGCCCTCCACTAATTCCAGCTAAGGACAAGATGCCAGCCAAAATCAGCAGTGCGCCGCTGACGCTACCCGAAATAAGAGAAGTTTTGCTCTGCGCCTGAACGTAGCCGATGATGCCGCCCACGATAGAAAGGATGCCGTAAGCGATCGCCGCCACAATAGCTAAATTCATAGGTTCTTGGATTTTTTGGATTTTAAGGATTTAGGGATTAAATTCTAGCGGAGTAACACGCGCCCATTTACAGTAATGAAATGGATGCCCAAGTCACTCACCCAATTCAATTTCTTCAGCGGCAAGCCGCTTCTTTGCTAATTTACCAGTCTGTCCTTAGCAGCGAAGTTGGAGTAGCTTTTCTTAACCTGCTGCAAGCTTTGCGGCAACCTGACTCCGACGGCATAAACTGTCTTCGAGCCTATGGCGATTGGTTTAATGCTCTGGCAATTCAGCGGCAAAGCTGGCAAGATCACCTGTTGACGCAGCTCCTCCGGGCTGAAAATCCCTTTAGCCAGCAGGCTCAGCGAACCGATTTAGCTAGCTTGCCGCCACCCTTACTGGCGGCTGCCCAGCACGATTTACAGGTTTTGCAACATCTCTATGCCTGTAGTGGTCAGCAACTTAGCCAGTGGGTACAGGCAGCAGCAGCACTGCCCGTTGCCCCAACAGCCTGGAATCAAACTCGCACGGGACATCCTCAGGCGGGGTTAGGAGGCATTCGCAAGTTACCGCTGTGGGTCAAGCTAGAAGGCATTGAAGATTGGTCAGGCGTGCTGGAAGATTTAGCTGCCTATTACCGCAAAGCTGGAGCCGGACTGTTTTCTGAATATCGCGCCGCGCGTTGGCAGTTTGGCAAGCTCACAGGAATTCCCTGTCCCGACCTGGTGCGACTCAAGGAATTGACGGGCTACGAGGCGCAGCAGGAAGCATTAATTAAGAACACAGAAGCGCTACTGGCGGGCTATCCAGCGCTGCATGTGTTGCTTTATGGCAGTCGCGGCTCGGGCAAATCGTCACTGGTGAAGGCGATGCTGACTCGCTATGCAGAGCAGGGCTTGCGGCTAATTGAGGTAGCAAAGGCTGACCTTCAAGATTTGCCTGCCATTGTGGATCAGTTGCGAGGAGTGCCACAAAAATTCATTATCTTTGTAGACGATTTGTCCTTTGAGGAAGATGAAGACGCTTATAAAGCGCTTAAAGTCGTTCTCGAAGGAAACCTAACGGCTCGACCGCAGAACATGGTGGTTTACGCCACTTCTAATCGACGGCATTTGATTCGTGAGTTTTTTGGCGATCGCCCCCGTCCCAGCGACGCAGACGAAATTCATAACTGGGATACGGTGCAAGAAAAGCTCTCGTTTAGCGATCGCTTTGGCTTAACGCTTACTTTTGAACCTGCAGATCAAAAAACCTATTTGGCGATCGTGCACCACCTGGCAAGTCTGGCAGAAATTCCCTTGACAGCCCAGGAACTGGAATATCAGGCGCTGCAATGGGCAACCCGTCACAATGGGCGATCGGGTCGCACTGCCCGCCAGTTCATTGACTTTCTACGTGCGAATCTCTTGTAAAGTACGAGCATGGAGGGATTCGAACCCCCGACCCTCAGGACCGGAACCTGATGCTCTATCCACTGAGCTACATGCCCTTAAACCTGAAGCGAGTATAGCATTTATAGGATTTTCATGCCTTACAAGTTACTATTTGTTTGCCTGGGAAATATTTGCCGCTCTCCTTCTGCCGAAAACATCATGGATCATCTGATTCAGCAGGAAGGATTGAGTGACCAGATTGTCTGCGACTCGGCTGGCACCTCTAGCTACCACATTGGCAGCCCACCCGATCGCCGCATGTCCGCTGCTGCCAACAAACGCGGTATCACCCTCACCGGTCAAGCTCGTCAATTTCATCCTGAAGATTTCGAGAAATTTGACCTGATCTTGGCGATGGACAAAGAAAATCGTCGCGACATCTTAACGCTCGACCTCAAAGAACAATATGGCGACAAGGTTAAGCTGATGTGCGACTTTTGCCGCCATCATCCCGATCAGGAAGTTCCCGATCCTTACTACGGCGGCACTGAAGGTTTCAATTATGTGATCAATTTGCTGCTGGATGCCTGTGAGGGGCTACTGGAGAAGGTAAAGGATGAGATATGAAGCGGTTCATTTCCCGTCCTTCATTAGTCCTTCATCTCTACTCCACCAAGTGATGCTCCATCGCAAACCGTACTAGCTCGGCTCGATTGTTAGTTTCGGTTTTGCGGAGCAGGCTGCTGACATATTTTTCGACAGTGCGCGAACTTAGGTGAAGGCGATCGCCAATCTGAGAGTTAGAAAGCCCGTCCGTTAGCAGATCTAGCACTTCCCATTCGCGAGGAGTGAGATCGAGGGCAATGGCGATCGCACTTGACTTAGGTTGTTCGTTGGGTAGATGTGGACTTTCGGCTTCTGTGGTGGGCGGTCGCATTCGCCAATCTAGCTGAATCATCTGCACCCGCTCCAGCAAGTTACGAATTACGGCTCCCAATTCTTCTAAATCAAAAGGCTTCGGCAAATAGGCATCACAGCCAAGCTGATAGCCTAGAATTCGCTCTTGAGTATTGGTGCGAGCGGTCAAAAAAATCACAGGCAATAGCCGAAACGCTGGCTGTCGGCGCACCTGTCTTACTAATTCATAGCCATCCATCTGCGGCATTGTGATATCTGTCACAATCAGATGGGGCTGATATTGATCGACCATAGCCAAAGCCTTTCGACCATCCTCAGCCGAAACAACTAAATATCCAGAAAGTTCGAGGTAGTCACTGATTGACAAACGAGTGCCAGGATCATCATCAGCAACAAGGATGGTCAGGGGCATGAGGTGCAGACAAATACATAATCACTCTTAGCCTAAGCCAAGATCGTCCTACGCGATTGCCAGAGGGACGACTTTTCTAAATCATTACACCGGATCAAGCAGAATATGACGTCAAGAGGATCGCTATCTACCTCTTCAGAGTAACGCATCCCCTCAATCTCAATTGCGTCACAAACAGAAAAGCGTAGCCAGGAAGAAAACTGACACATTTTTAGTAAAGCAAAGTCAGTCGCGTTGCACAATAAATGGAAGCACCGTATTCGATTTAAACCAAACTTCGGAATTCTTTATATAAAGACCATCGTGATACTATCTGGTTGGTCTGACGACTGCACAGCAGTCACTTTTTCGGCGTGATTTCATGGTGTAGGAGACAACAGGAGTGCAAGAGAGTACCTCTGTGGGGTGTGCCAGTTCCCACTTACAGCGCAGCCAACCTGAGCCCATTCGGGTTGGTGTGATCGGAGTCGGCAGCATGGGACAAAAGCATACTAGAGTTCTCAGTCTGCTAAAAGATGTCGAGCTTGTAGGTGTCTCAGATGTAAACGTTGAGCGAGGTCTAGATACTGCTAGCAAATATCGCGCCCGCTTTTTTGAAGACTATCGCGAGTTACTCAAACATGTTGATGCGGTTTGCATTGCCGTTCCAACGCTGTTGCACCACGTCGTAGGACTGACCTGCCTTCATGCAGGCGTGCATGTACTCATCGAAAAACCGATCGCCGCCAGCATTGCTGAAGCCGAATCACTCGTCAACGCTGCTGCGGAATCACACTGTATTTTGCAGGTCGGTCACATAGAGCGCTTTAACCCTGCTTTTCAGGAACTCAGCAAAGTGCTGAATACTGAAGAATTGCTGGCATTAGAGGCTCATCGCATGAGCCCTTATTCTGACCGAGCCAACGATGTTTCGGTCGTGCTAGATCTGATGATTCATGATATTGATCTGCTGCTAGAGCTAGCAGGTGCGCCCATCGCCAAGCTGACAGCTAGTGGCAGTCGAGCCGCAGATTCAGGCTATCTAGATTATGTGACTGCTACCTTGGGCTTTGCTAATGGCATCGTTGCAACCCTAACGGCTAGCAAGGTAACGCATCGAAAGATTCGCCGCATTGCCGCTCACTGCAAAAATTCTTTGACTGAGGCAGATTTTCTCAACAATGAAATCCTGATCCACCGCCAAACGACCGCAAATTGCCTGACGGACTATGGGCAGGTGCTTTATCGGCAGGATGGGTTGATCGAAAAAGTTTACACCAGCAATATTGAACCGCTTCATGCTGAGCTAGAGCATTTTGTCCACTGTGTTCGAGGGGGAAACCAACCTTCGGTAGGAGGGGAACAAGCCCTTAAAGCTTTGCGCCTGGCTAGCCAAATTGAACAAATGGCAATGGATGGGCAAGTGTGGGAACACTGCGACATTAATCTCAGTACCAATGCTACTGTGAAAATTTCGTAGCCTGCTCAAAACACATTTTTAGGCAACACACTTTTAAGCGATAGTGCCTGACTTACCAAAATGTCCATCTGAAGTGTCCATCCGATGGATATCAAACTATCAAAACGTTTCAACCAGGGGAATGTTTTTGGGTTCGGCTTTTCCTAAAGTTGAGTTAGGAGTAGGTGATTTAATAGGTTGAGTGCGATCGCTAGTCTATTTCAGCACGACCTAAAATGCTTTGGTAAGCAACGCTGCATTTAGATAGAAATATAGTTTTACTGCACTAAGTTAGTTAATACTTGCCTCAAATTCTGGGTCAAACTTATGCCCTCACCTTGAATGTTTTGTGAGCGATTTAGGAAGTAGCAACCGCTTAAAAAAATCAGTTTTAATCATCGCTTGCACCGTCTTTACTAACCACAAAACGATTAGCAACGGTTTCGGGTTGAATTGCAGAAAGAATAATGTGACCAGAATCAGTAATAATCACTGCCCGAGTACGACGACCGTATGTAGCATCAACAAGCTGTCCGCGATCGCGAGCGTCAGTAATGATACGTTTAATAGGGGCGGATTCTGGACTCACAATAGCTATCACTCGGTTGGCGGATACGATGTTACCAAAACCGATATTGATCAGCTTAATGTCCATAATAAATAGAATGACCTAGCCGAGTAAAGGTTTAAAAAGTCTTAATCTCAATACTATCGACAAAAAAAATGACCAACAAGCTTAAATTCCCGAAAATCCCCGTTCTTTCCTTTTATTCTCCGTTTTTTCTACCTTTTGGCATAAATTCTTTGACTTAAGAGCCTATGATCGGCTAGCCATTCTAATTGAAATTTCTCAAATTGAATGAAGCGACTGACTCAATTTTGTTGTGATTGAAGAGATGTTCTGCTTTGCAACCCGTTGACTTTACGACTCTCATGGCTGCCTGCGCGGAATTGCAGACAGATTGGTTGCCTGCTCGACTAGAGCAGGTCTATCAACGCGATCGCCACACCATCGCGTTGGCTCTGCGAACCTTAGATCAGCGAGCCTGGCTAACGCTATCCTGGCATCCGCAAGCTGCTCGCGTTTGCATTGGCGACCCACCGCCGCGTGTACCAGATACCTTTACCTTTAGCCAGCAGCTTCAGCATCAGCTAAAGGGGTTGGCGCTGGTGACGATTAAGGCGATCGCTCCCTGGGAACGCGTTCTCGACCTGCAGTTTGCTCGTCGCCCGGGCGAAGACGCACTCTGGCATCTTTACGTCGAGATCATGGGCAAATACAGCAACGTGATTTTGACTAACCAGGAAGATCTCATCGTCACGGCGGCGCATCAGGTCAGTTCCCAACAGTCGAGTGTACGCCCAATTCAAACGGGGCAACCTTACGAAGTTCCGCCCGCGCTGACTGATCCTGCTCCCAGCTTGAGTGAGTCCCAATCCCGCTGGCGTGAGCGAATTAGTCTTGTTCCTGGCTCGTTAAAGCGCAATATCCTGAAAAGCTATCGGGGACTCAGTTCTACTCTGATTGCTTCAATGGCACAGGCTGTTGAACTGGAGCCCGATCAACCGACGGATAGCTTAAGCGATCGCCACTGGCAACAGCTATTTGACTGCTGGCAAACCTGGCTACGAGCACTAGAGCAACAGCAGTTTCAACCGGGTTGGCTGACGCAGGGCTATACCGTTATGGGCTGGGGCACTGTTGAACCTGTCAAGTCTGTGCAGGATTTGCTCAACCGCTACTACACTGACCAGCTCAATCAGCAAGAATTTTCACAGCTGCGCCACCAAATTGGACAAAAATTAAGCAACATTCTAAAAAAGTTAAACGTTAAAGCGCAGGACTTTCGAACTCGTCTCCAGCAGTCCGACCAGGCAGACGACTATCGAGAACAGGCAGATTTGCTGATGGCGCATCTGCACGAATGGCAACCGGGGATGAAAGCGATCGCCCTGGCTGATTTCACCACCGAAAAACCGATTACCATTCCGCTCAACCCAGAAAAAAATGCCGTCCAAAATGCTCAAGCGCTTTACAAACGACATCAGAAGTTGAAGCGATCGCGAGCTGCGCTAATTCCCTTGTTAGATGAAGTCCAGGCAGAAATCGCTTATTTGGAGCAAGTCGAAGTCGCCATTTCCCAGCCAGAGCAATACCAAACTCCCGATGATCTCCTTTCCCTCGCAGAAATTCGCGATGAACTGATCCAGCAAAAATATCTTGAAGCCCCTGACCGCCGTAGTTCTGCCCCTCCCAGCACCGATTTTCGTCGTCAGCAAACGCCCGGGGGGCACGAGGTTCTAATTGGACGCAACAACCGCCAAAACGATCAGCTAACTTTCCGTTTGGCGGGAGACTATGACCTCTGGTTTCACGCTCAGGAAATTCCCGGTAGCCATGTGCTGCTTAGGCTTCAGGCAGGTGACGTTCCTGATGAAGCAGACCTCCAATTCACGGCTAACCTGACCGCCTACTACAGCCGCGCTCGTCAAAGCGAACAAGTTCCCATTATTTACACTGAACCTAAACACGTCTACAAACCCAAAGGCGCAAAGCCTGGAATCGCCATCTACAAAAACGAACGGGTAATTTGGGGGCAACCTCAGCGGGTGAAGTAGACCGGAATACTGATTCGTATTTCACCGATTTGTATGTCATGAAAAAATGGGCACGAGTCTGCACTCTTTGCCCATTTCATAGTTGCTTACAGCAACGCCATAGATAAAAAGCACATTACAGCTTAAGCAATGTGCTTTTTATCTATGGCGTTGATTTCAAAACTAACGAAATCTTGTCAAAACCTACGGCAGCGGGTGGAACAGCAGGTCAGGGAAAAAGCGGTTAAATTCAATCAAAGCTCCAGCAATAACAAACAGGCAAACTGTCGCGAACACGGGAGCGGTCGATAGATATTTCAGGAGATACTGCGATTGCATGAATATGCTCCAAACTTCAGAAGATGAATTAAGTTGTCGGTTGCGTAGGTTGGGTTAGCGCTAGCGTAACCCAACAAAACTGAAATTAATGCTGGATTTCACGAGAGTTCGATCCAACCCAAGCCAGCAAGTTTGTCAGCTAGAAGTTAACAGAATTAGCGAGGTGAAATTGGAATTTCTTCTTCTTTCGCGACTAATTCGCCACTCAATAACTCTTTAATGGCTGCTAAGGGCCAAAGGAGAGAAGAGAGGATGATACCAATGGCACGAGGCACATCGATGACAACTTCATTCATTTCAGGGTCTTTTTCACCGCGTACCGAGATTAGGTAAGAGCGACCAGACCAGCCAATCAATCCGGCAATGTAAAGGAAGAGAATGCCAGGAATAAGAAACTCGCCTGCATGATTCAGACGACCATCTACAACCAAATGGGGCAAACCTTCGGGACCACAAAGCAGATTATCACCGTAGAAATCAAATCGCTTTTTAGCTTGTTCTGTCTTAGCGTTAGAGGCACGCTGTTGAAAAGCGGGGGTGTCAGCGCAGGGGGTTAGCCCAGAGACATCAGCAGAGGCAGGAGGTGCAAAACCCGCCCATAGAAAAAGAACTAGCACTAGAGCAAACAATCGTTGCATGGAATTGTTTCCCTTTATTACAAAAAGCAAAGTCTTTTGTACAAAAAAATTAAGTTATTTGTACAAACAAAGTTGAACTTCAGAGCAATCATACTCTCACAGGGAAACCCAGTAAAGTTAAGCTTTTAAAAGAAATTGATTGAATAGAAATTTGGGCTTTTTTAGCAGCGTATGGCAACGATTTTGGCAATTGAAACGAGTTGTGATGAAACGAGCGTTGCGGTGGTGCGCGATCGCCAGGTGTTGAGCAATGTAGTTTCGTCTCAAATTGCCATTCACCAACAGTATGGCGGCGTGGTGCCAGAGGTGGCATCTCGTCAGCACGTAGAGATCATTAACTGGGCGATCGCCCATTCCTTGGAGCAGGCTCAACTCGACTGGTCTGGAATTGATGGCATTGCTGCAACCGCTGCACCAGGGTTAGTCGGGGCACTGCTGGTCGGTCTAACGGCTGCAAAAACGCTGGCAATGCTGCATCAAAAGCCATTTCTAGGTGTGCATCACCTGGAAGGGCACATCTACGCTTCCTACTTAAGTGAACCGGCGCTGGAACCCCCGTTTCTCTGTTTGCT
The DNA here is from genome assembly GCA_014695345.1 of Cyanobacteria bacterium FACHB-471. Lineage (GTDB taxonomy): Bacteria > Cyanobacteriota > Cyanobacteriia > Elainellales > Elainellaceae > JAAUTN01. The sequence continues at coordinate 36,165 of JACJOC010000102.1, read as the reverse complement.
TGTCTCTGGGGGGCACACCAGCTTGATCTACGTCAAAGATTGCGGTCACTATGAGACGCTGGGTCAAACCCGTGACGATGCTGCTGGAGAAGCTTTTGACAAAGTAGCAAGGCTGATGAACTTGGGCTATCCGGGTGGACCCGTGATCGATCGACTGGCGGCTGAGGGCAATCCCCAGGCTTTTTCCTTGCCTGAAGGTCAGGTTTCCCTTCCAGAAGGCGGCTACCATCGCTATGACTCTAGCTTCAGTGGCTTAAAAACTGCTGTGCTGCGGTTGTCCCAAAAGCTGCAGCAGTCCGAGGGAGCTTTGCCTGTGGCGGATCTGGCTGCCAGTTTTCAGGATACGGTGGCGCGATCGCTCACCAAACGGGCGATCGCTTGTGCCCTCGACTATGGGCTAGATACCATTGCGGTTGGCGGCGGTGTCGCGGCTAACAAAGGGTTGCGTCGTCGCCTCCAAACTGCCGCTGCAGAGCGTAACCTGCGCGTGCTGTTTCCGCCTATGCAGTTTTGCACCGACAACGCTGCAATGATTGGCTGCGCCGCCGCCGATCATTTCAACCGGGGACACAGATCACCGCTGACCTTGGGGACGCAATCTCGAATGGCGATCGCCAACGTCATGCAGCTTTATACAACTTAGGAAATTTCTGAGCCAGGTTTTGTCCTCAAGGGGCAAACGACTGCTTGCTATCACCAAAATCTGATTTAACTCAATCAGAACTCATGCTTCGCGACAATCCTTTGAATTTGAGCTGCCACTTCCTCTGGCTGCTCAACCATTGCCAGGTGTCCACAGTCAGGAATTTCAACCACATTGTTGCCGCAGCATTCAAACGAAGGGTGAAAACTGGCCAAGTGACGAACGTACTGGGGTTCCATGATCGTGTCTTCTGCCCCAGCAATAAAGTACACAGGCTGCTGCAGGCGGGAAACAACCTGGGGCAGACTGTGAACCTCTGTCTCTGTCGTTGAGTCCAGTAGCGTTCCCAGAGCGGCTTCTGGATGTGCCGCGACCCAATCTACTAACCGCTGCTTACCCCACTGCCGCGTTAGTGGACGCGCCACATTCATCCGCGACATTGGCAGATCGAGCAGCGGCAAACGGCAGAGCCAGCGTGGACGCAGCTTGACCAACTGTTGCCCTGCTGCCCGAAACCGCTCAAACTCCTCTTTGAGGTAAATACCACCACCCGAATTTACACACACAACCCCTCTAATTTTCTGAGGTAGCTGATCGGCAGCCCATAGAGAAATACTGCCTCCCAAAGAATGACCTACCAACCAGGCAGTTGAAATTTCAAGCTGCTCCAGCAAAACAGTCAAGTCTTGTGCATAAGCAGCTGGAGCATATCGAGAAGGAACCGTTAAAGTAGCGTTTTGCTTTAGAACACTCGATTGAGCAACTGAACTAGTGCCATCAGGCTGAACTCGGTCGAACTGAGTTGAGCGATCGGATGAGCTGTTCTGCTCAGCAGCAGACATTTGTGGCGATGAAGCTTGATTGAAAGGCTTAGGGGTTACAGCTTGCGAGTGACCAAACCCTCGCAAGTCATAGGATAAGCATTGATAGTGAGGCGATAGCTGCTGAATGGTAGGCCGCCAATATTCACGGCTCAGCAGCCAGCCGTGAACAAAAACCAGAACGACAGAGCTATCTCTGGGAGGAGTTAGCTCATAGGCGTGAGGGACTCCCAGGACATCAACGGTTTTGACCATACTTCTATGGTATCTCGAAGCGCTCTGAAATCTGGCATTTCTGATCGCCTTACTCGTTCATCGTCTTGTAAGTCGCGACAGCTGAAGGCGAGATCCGATTCAGATATCGAAAGATCCAATACTTGAATACTGTATCTAAAATTACAGGAAAGGTCGCAATAAATAAGAAAATAAAATCTCGGTTGGCAGGCAGGCCTAAGTGTCTAGAAACCCCCTCCAAGATGACTTCCCATCCATGAGGTGAGTGAAAACCGACGAAGGTATCAGTCAACAAAATAATAATAAAGGCTTTAGCGCTATCGCTAAGTCCATAAACCAACTCATCAAAAAATGACTTTAAAACTTCAATCTCTCGTTTGCTGAAGTAAATAACACCTGTAAATGCAATTAAAGAGATTAAGTCAGAAAAAACATTTTTAATTGCGTTAGAGCTTCTCTGGCGATATTCCTCCTCGATCTCAGATGCCCTGTGTCGTAATACTTCTGCGATCGCTTCTTCAGAAACCGGTGGAGCCTTACCAATGAAACTTTCAAACCTAATTCTTTCCTCATATCGGTGCAGTTCATCCAGTGCCTCTTCTTCCATTTCTGCATTTAGAAAAACTTCGGACTGCTCCTCATCTCGGAGAGAGTCAACCAGCGGTCCGATTAGAAAGTTCTTCGAGATTTGCTGAGTTAGCAGCGGAATGATAATGAGCAACAGAATAAATCTTAAGGAAATAACGGTTCTAGCTTTGGAGCTACGGAAACTATCAACAACCTGCTCTTCCGCTTTAGGATCGAGTTCTCGTTTAATTCGATCTACCGTTCTTAGAATCGACCTGGGCAAAACTCCAGTTTTATCAGCAATAGAATCACCGTCGGTTGATAAATCTGGCTTAGGCTGCTTCTTGGCTGACTGATCCGGTGAATTATTTTGAGGTTCAATACGCCCTGGCTGCCGCACTTTTACATCAGTAATCTGAGTGGATTCTGAAATTGAAATTAAGGAGGAAGGCTTTTGTCTGACAGAACTATAGCGAGCAAGAACTTCATCTACTATTCTGAGCTTCTTTAGAATAAGACCGGGTTTGTCGATAATGCTGATTGCACGTAAATCAGCATTTTCTTCTAACTGAATCTCGGTAATTTTTTGATTGGAAATCTGCAAAATGGAGCTGCTGGTTTTGAACTCTGCCAGCCTCACTTTTGCAATGTTCAAGTACTTCGTCAGTTCTGATTGAAAGTAATCCTGTGCGCTCTTGCTATAAGTTCCATAGTCAGTCGATATTTTACTGCCACCAAAATGGGCATCTTCGATCGCTTTGATTCTTAAAGCGGCTTCATAAGCCTCGTCTAAGGCACGCTCTGGTGTTCTCAGAAACCACTGATTAGCACCCTGTAAATACCCTTTAATCGTTGCCAAAAGAGATGTTTTCATATGTGGTTTAGCGGGTGCCTAACATGTTTTCTAGCAGCTTATGTCTAAAGATATTCAACTTTTGTGTTTAAACAATCCAATTTATTCATACTAATCTTAAAGGAGTTGTGAAAGGGGTCCCTGACGAAGTGCTTTTCTCACGGACTGTTCGTCTTACTGTTGATTTAGGACCGCTGTAGATTTGGCAGGCAAGTAAACTTCAAGCTCAATAAACCTTGGTAATGCCTAACTTATAATAAGGCTAGAAAACTTCCTAGTATTTAAAGGTTAAGGTACGTAGTATCATATCAAATCCGTCCTCCAGCTCGTCCGTTGTGACTGCCTCTGTTTGGCTCGTCGGCTCAACTCGGAGTGGTAAGACGAGCCGCTTGATTGAGCAATTTCAGGTTCTAGCTCAGTTTTTTGCAGAACAGCCTCATCCTCATCCTGCTCCTGCTACCTTGGTCTTTGCTGCCAATGGAGATAATCGGATTGACCTGGCAGACCGCATTGCAGTAGCCACTCAAGCTCAATTTCCCTTTGATTCCACAACTCCACTTGGCTTTTTCCAGAGTGAGGTTGTGCTGTTTTGGCCTCTGCTGGCACAACAGTTGGGCTTAAAGACTCAATTTCCGCTGCGGCTGCGCCCGGAGACTGAGCAGGAATTAGCGACGCGGCTATGGCGACCTGAGCTAGATGACGGACGGCTTAGTCAGGAAGGAGTCAGTGAGTATTATCTGGTGCGTCGAACACTCGATTTGCTGCAGCTAGCCGCAAGTGGGGGCATCCCCACGGAGGACATTGCCAGCGTCTTAAAGGATGGGTTTGCGGGGCAAGAGGGGTCGGCTGACCTATGGGACTGTATGCAGGAAGTGTTGCTGCGCTGGCAGACGTGGTGTCTGGAGCGAGGACTGCTGACCTATGGGATTATTTCTCAGCTTTACTGGCGATATTTGTTGCCGCATCCAACTTATCAACAGCAGCTTAAACGCCGCTATCGGGCGATCGCCGCTGATGATGTGGATGAATACCCGGCGATCGCCCGTTTCCTCTTCGAGTTTTTGCTCGATCAGGGTATTCCCGGCGTGTTTAGCTATAACCCAGACGGTTCAATTCGATTAGGTTTGGGCGCTGATCCTGACTATCTAGCTGGATTAGCTGCACGGTGTCAGGTTGAAACCTTATCTCCCCAACCGGACAGTTTGACTGAAACCTGGGGTGAAACGATAGTGAACTGGATTCAAGAACCGCTATCGCTACCCGAGCTGCCAGATTCTATCTATTCAATTCAAACCACTTCTAGAGCACAACTGCTGCGCCAGACGGCAGAAGTGATCACAACGGCAATTCACTCTGGGCAGGTGCAGCCTCAGGAAGTAGCGGTGATTGGACCCGGTTTGGATGCGATCGCCCGATACACGCTGCGAGAAATTTTGACCAGTCGGGCGATCGCCGTCGAATCACTCAACGACCAGCAGCCGCTCAACAGTTCCCCCATGATTCGCGCTTTGCTAACCCTGATGGCATTTATCTATCCAGGGCTAGGTCATTTGATCAACCGCGATGCCGTTTCTGAAATGTTGGTTGTGCTGAGCCAAACTCCTGCCTTTGATGCAGGGCGATCGGGACTCGACCTAGCGAGAATTGATCCTGTGCGGGCAGGGTTACTAACCGACCACTGCTATCTTCCCGACTCCGAGCACCCCCAACTCCTTCCCGCTAATGCTTTCCCTCGCTGGGATCGGCTGGGTTACCAAGCAACTAGCTTCTATACCGACCTACTGCAATGGGTCGAGACGCAACAAATTCAGCAGCAACAACGCCTGATTCCTAATCCTGTTGTTCTGCTCGATCGTGCTACTCAGCGCTTCCTCTCGGGTGGTAGCAACTTACCCTACGACCAACTTGCCGCCCTCAGAGAACTGATGGAAACCGCCCAACATTACTGGGAAGTAGACAATCGGCTGAGACAAGCCGATGCAGCAGGTTCCGTATCAAGTCGGGCAGAATCTCCAGTCTCTGCCAGCGTCGGACACTTCATTCAGCTATTGCGCGACGGGACGATAACAGCAGACCCTTTTCCCGCTCGTCCAATCGGTCCAACGAGTCAGGCAGTCACCTTGGCGACCATCTTTCAATACCGCTCAAACCGTCGTTTTCATCGCTGGCACTTCTGGCTTGATGCAGGCTCAGCCCTTTGGCTAACGGGGGGTGGACCTTTGTTTGGCGCACCTCTATTTTTGCAATCTTGGTCAGGACGCCCCTGGACGGCGGCCGAAGCCACGGAAGCCGATCAGCAACGCCTCCAGCGCCAAATCTTAGACCTCCTTGGTCGAGTGGGTGAACGAGTCTACTTGTGCCACAGCGAACTAGCCACCAACGGGCAAGAGCAAAACGGACCACTACTCAACCTGGCAAATTCTGCCACAGCAGCCTTCTCTGAATATGCTCTAGAGGAATATGCTCCAGAGTTGGTTTGACAAAAGTGTCTAATTCGGTGCAAGTTATTCAATGAATTCCACCCGATTAGAAATTTCTTTGTTTTCGCCGTTACCGCTTCCGTTGCCATCTGTATAATGTCCTGGTATTCACAAGATGGCAGTATCAGCATCCGGTAAAATCGCTTCAGCGAGTCGAGAAACTAAATCGTGATTGCAGTGTATCCTGGTAGTTTCGATCCGATTACGCTGGGTCATCTGGATATCATTGAGCGAGGCTGTCAGCTCTTTGATCAGGTGATTGTGCTGGTATCGACGAACCCTAACAAAACGCCGCTGTTTTCAGCGCAGAAACGGATAGAGCAAATTTGCTTGACCACCCGTCATCTGCCCAACGTTGAAGTTGATAGCTTTGACGGTTTGACTGTAACCTATGCAAAAATGCGAAAAGCTGGGGTGCTGTTGCGGGGTCTTCGAGTCCTCTCCGATTTTGAGAAGGAACTCCAGATGGCTCATACAAACAAAACGCTCTCAGACGATGTTGAAACCGTTTTTCTAGCCACTTCAAACGAGTACAGCTTTCTGAGTAGCAGCCTAGTTAAAGAAATCGCTAGGTTTGGTGGTCCTGTAGATCATCTTGTCCCTCAACCCGTTGCCCTGGATATCCATCAATGTTACGCCAAGACTCCGACCGTATTAGCCCCGACCGTAGCGGAAGTACCCCACACGCCGGAGTCTCCGCTGGAGGTTCCTACGGAGATGCAGCCCGAATAGGCGGCATTGATATCCAGCGAGAGCTCAATAAGCTGGAGGAAATGATCCTCGACAGTCCCCGGATTCCTCTAAGCAAGCGAACCTTGGTGGATGAAGAGCAGTTGCTCGATCAGCTTGACTTAATTCGACTGAATCTGCCAACGGCATTCCAAGAAGCAGCAGAAGTGGTTCGTCATAAGGAAGACTTATTGTCAGAAGCAGAGCAATATGCTCAAGAAATTTTGGAAACCGCAGAGCGACGGGCTGCCCAAATTTTGGATGAGATGGGTTTAATTCGGCAAGCTGAGCTAGAAGCACAACAAATTCGGCAGCGGGTGCAGCAGGAATGTGAAGCCACACAAGAGCAAACGATGGCTGATATTGATCGAATGCGCCGCCAAGCTCAGCAGGAATTAGAGGAAATTAGGAAGCGAGCGATCGCCGAATCCGAGGAGATTCAGCAAGGCGCAGATGACTACGCCGATAGCGTCCTCAAAGGCATGGAGCAACAGCTTAGTGACATGATTCGCGTCATTCGCAATGGTCGTCAACAGCTTCACCCAGAGCCACCTGCTCCACAAAAGCCACGGGAATCAAGTAGCCCCTCTGCAAATCGCCCTACCCCAGCTCAAAAATCTGCGTCAGAGCGATCGAAGAGCTAGTAGTCTAGACTTCTGTAGGAAGACAATTTGTAGGAAGGCAAACCATGCGGCTGTCACAGATGCTCTTTTTAACCCTGCGGGAAGATCCAGCAGAGGCAGAAATCCCCAGTCATAAACTGCTGCTGCGGGCAGGATACATGAGGCGAATTGGCAGTGGTCTTTATGCCTACCTACCGCTGCTGTGGCGCGTCCTCAAGAAAGTCTCACAAATTGTGCGAGAAGAAATGGACGCTGCCGGAGCGCAGGAATGCTTGCTAACTCAGTTGCAGCCCTCAGAGTTATGGCGCGAATCGGGCCGGTGGGATACCTACACCAAAGCTGAAGGCATCATGTTCGCCTTAAAAGATCGGCAGGATCGCGAATTGGGGCTAGGTCCAACCCATGAAGAAGTCGTGACGGCGATCGCCCGTGACATGATCCGCTCCTACCGTCAGTTGCCGGTCAACCTCTATCAGATTCAAAGCAAATTCCGAGATGAAATCCGCCCCCGCTTTGGTCTGATGCGTGGGCGAGAATTCATTATGAAAGATGCCTACTCCTTTGATATGGATGAGGCAGGCATGAAAAAGTCCTACGAAAAGATGTATCACGCTTACAACAACATCTTTCGGCGATCGGGATTGGCATTTCGGGCTGTGGAGGCAGATTCGGGGGCGATCGGTGGTTCCGGTTCCCAGGAGTTCATGATTCTAGCGGACGCAGGCGAAGACGAAGTTCTCTACACGGAGGACGGACAATACTCTGCCAACGTCGAAAAAGCGGTTTCCTTACCGCTCGATGCTGAACCTTCCGGGTTCAAGAAATACGAGAAATTAGAAACCCCTGGAACGCCAACCATCGCTACCCTCTGCGATTTCCTCAAGTGTTCACCCACGCAAATCGTCAAAAACGTACTTTACCAGGTGACGTACAACAACGGCATGAACGTGCTGGTGTTAGTCAGCATCCGGGGCGATCAGGATGTCAACGAAGTGAAATTGCAAAATGAACTGGTAAAACAGGCAGATCAGTACAGTGGCAGCACAGTGATTGCGCTAACCGTTCCTGGCGCTGAGGCCCAACAAAAGTGGGCGGCAAAACCCTTGCCGCTAGGTTACATTGCTCCTGATTTGGGTGATGATTACATTCAGTCATCCAAAAATTTAGCTCCAAAGTTTTTGCGAATAGTAGACCCAACCGCAGTTGAGCTAAAAAACTTTGCGACAGGAGCAAATGAATCAGGGCATCACGTCGTTGGGGCAAATTGGGGTGAGCAGTTTCAGCTTCCCAAGCTAGCTGTAGATTTGAGAAAAGCCCAAGCAGGCGATCGCGCCCTACATGACTCCAGTCAAACCCTCCAAAGTGCCAGAGGCATTGAAGTTGGTCACATTTTCCAACTCGGCTTGAAATATTCCAAGTCAATGGGTGCAACCTACACGACTGAGCAGGGTGAACCCGCTCCCATGTACATGGGCTGCTACGGGGTGGGTGTGTCTCGACTGGCACAGGCGGCCGTTGAGCAATCCTACGATAAGGATGGAATTATCTGGCCCGTGGCGATCGCTCCCTATCATGCGATCGTCGTCATTCCCAACATTGCCGATGCTAACCAGGTAGAAGCGGCTGAAAAGCTATATACCGAACTGAATCAGGCTGGTGTAGAAACCTTGCTCGACGACCGCGACGAACGGGCCGGAGTCAAATTTAAAGATGCTGACCTGGTCGGTATTCCGTTTCGGATTGTGACGGGGCGATCGCTCCAGTCTGGCAAAGTCGAAGTGGTCAAACGTGCTACCCGCGAATCTGAAGAAATTGCTCTGGATCAAGTGCTGCCTACCCTCAAGCAATGGATCGCTGAGGCTCTCTCTTAACTCGATATGGAATTCTTCACCATTCTTCTGTCCGGCTTGCTGGGTATTCTTTCCCCAACTGGCTTGGTTATCGACAGCGTAGCTGAAAATGCTATCCGCGATCAGTTAGAGGACGTTGAGCAGCTAGAAGTCCGGGTGGATAACGCACCCAGCTACCAAATCTTGCAGGGTAAAGTTCAGCGAGTCAGAATTGCTGGACGTGGACTCTTTCCTGTAGAGGCTTTGCGAATCGATACGGTGGAAGTGGAGACAGATGCGATCGCCATCGATCCTGATCGCCTCCAGGAGGGTCAGGCTGCGCTGGAGCAACCCTTGCAGGCAGGAATCCGACTGGTATTAAAGCAATCAGACTTAAACCAGGCTTTGCAATCTCCTGAAATTGCCGAACAGTTGCGTGATTTTAGCGTCAATCTAGTTAGCCGTTCAGGAGTTGAGGAATTACAGCGTTATGACTTCATTGACCCGCAGGTAGAGTTCATAGACAACGATTCCGCAGGTAGCACGGCTCTAGGTCGCATACGAATTCAAGTCATTCTACGAGAACAGGAAACTCAAGAAGATTTGCAAATTCTTGCAGAATTGGGATTAGAAAAGACCTCGGCCCTACAGCTTCAGATTGTTGAGCCAATCGTCCGTGCCAATGGAGAACCCGTTCCGCGCCAGCTTATTCAGCCATTGATTGACGGCATCAACCAACAGCTCAACCTGAATAATTTAGAAACTTTTGGCATCACAGCTCGACTTCTACAGGTAGAGTTAACCCCTGAAGCGCTGGATTTAGCTGCATTTGTTCAAATTCGTCGGCCTTGAACTCCGGAAACCGGGTTAGCACTGCTGTAATTAGAGAGCTGAGATAAATTCAACCCCTTTCGAGTTAAATCAGGGCTTCCTCAACTCTCACGCTGTCTGTTATTCAGGAGGAACCTGCTATGCGTGATCATCAGCCATCAGATCAGCCAACCCATCAGTCACTAGAATCATCGGACTACCCACAGCCAGAGACAGAATCGTTTCCTGAAGGCAATCGGCTCTCTCGCCGTATTCCACTTGGATTACTCGCAGGAATATCTGCCGTCGTTGTGCTAACAGGCAGCGCTACAGCCTGGTGGACATGGAACTTTGCGGCTAAGAACGCTGACCCTAGCAAAACTGCTCCTGCTACCGTACAGCCTTCCCCAGTGGAATCGCCTGCGACAAACGTTCCCATAGAATCACCTGCTGCTCAAGCACCTGAACCCCAACCCAGCAGTCCCGTAAAAGAGCAAACTGCTGAAGTTTACTGGCTGGATGTCAATGCTGAACAGTTAGAACTAGTCGCTAGTCCAGTTTCACTGCCAACTGATCAGCCTGATGAGGCACTGAAAGTAGTATTTGAAGATTTGCTCCAAGGACCAAGCGAATCAGCGGCGTTCTCCGAAATTCCTGAAGGAACTGAACTGCGCGAGATAACCGTTGAGAGTGACGGAGTTCATGTTGACCTATCTGAGGACTTTACCGTCGGCGGCGGTAGTGCATCTATGACGGGCAGGTTGGGACAAATAGTCTACACCGCCACTAGTCTGGAACCAGAAGCCAACGTTTGGATCTCGGTAGAAGGAGAACCCCTAGAAGTACTAGGTGGAGAGGGTTTAGTTGTTGACCAGCCAATGACCCGTGATGGCTTTGAGCAGAACTTTGCCCTCTAGAGCAATTCGCCGGAAGCACTAGCAATCCTAGATTTAGCTGTGAAGATAGGTGGGTTGTGAGAGTGTCTCCTTACCAAGGGACACTCTCACAGCCTATTTTGGATTGCTATAGTATCAGGCTGCTGTCTGCTAGTTAAGGTAAAGGCACGGAAGTGTCTGGCCTGCTGCTCAATGCGGGTGGCAAGGCGATCGCACACCAAGCTGCACAATTCAAAAATCAGATCGTCTTCCACACTGTAGTAAGCTGAGGTGCCAACGCTGCGGCGGCTGAGAATGCCAGCCTGCAACATGACCTTCAAGTGTTTAGAAACATTGGCCTGACTAGTTGCAGTTGCCTCAACCAGGTCTTGAACACACTTTTCACCATCTCGCAGTGAGTTCAAGAGTTTCAGACGCATCGGTTCACTCAACACACCGAAGTACTCAGCAACTTGCTGCACAATTTCTGGCGGTACAGACTCGGCTGGTTTCATGCAAATCTAACCCCGAAAGGACTGATCCCAGATTGTACCAGTCAACCCATCTATGCCAATAGAGTAATAGAACACAAGCGGAGCACGTTCTATGTAGCAATACGAAAGGTTGACTAGGCTAAATCACTAGAATTGCGTAAACGGATAAGCTGACGGCGCATTTGGGGCGATGCTTCCACCTCAGGTAGCTCTTTTGCCTCAACATGGATCTGAACTGGTTCCAGATACTCGTCAGCTCCACAGGTGAACGCATCTAGCAACATTTCTAGAAGCTCCTCGCGATCGCACAGAACGCCCTTCTCCTCAATCAGCCTGAACTTGAGGCGAATCTCACAATCGTAGACACCAACTTCAGTGCTAACAGGCTGATACTCTAAAGAACTAGATTTCATCTGAGAAACAGCACCTGTTGTGCTGCGATTAAGAGGGTAGTTTCCAGATCTGGTTCAACAAAAGTTTCATCAATTTTGCTTTTGCAATTGACCTGCCTTTAAAGACTTACTGCTTAAAGATAGGGACTTCTTGCTGTGCAGGGCTTGGCGTTTGTTGCTTAGACTTAAAGTAGCATTCCCTTGAAGATGATTAGATCCGCTAATTAGCTGAATTCAAATTACTTGGTTGTTAAAGCTTTTATATTGAATCAGCGGTAGCTTCACCATTCCCTAACACAAGTAGATCTGTATCGTCGAATTAGTAATGAACGCTTACTAACGCTATTTTCTACTCTTCAGGCTAGGGCATTCATAAAATCTCTGTAAGGACTCTTTAATGCCTTTACAGAGGCTTTAAACCAGATTTTAGTTGAATGTTTAACTACCTAGAAAGTACCATTTTGCCGCCTACGCTTGGTTCTCAATAAGTTTGGTAAATTAGACATCTCTGCCTTCGGATAGCTTCAGACCCCGCAGGCTACCTGAGTTGTGCCGAATGTATGGGTAGGGCATTTCTCAAACTGCAGGTGAAAAGATGTCCTGGTTCAGACTATTATGATATGAAAACAAACGTTAAATACGCCTGGTTCTAGCCTCTTTAATGCAGGTTCAATCAAGCACCCGTCGCCACATTTTACACTTGACTTAAGCTTGTACTGATCAACAACTTAAAGCTGAATGTACTTTTTTTGACACCTTGCTTTTCCAGCAAAGCAATCTGTTACAAACACCTTGCTTTGCTAATAGCGAAACTGGCTTCAGTGTTTAATTCAGTGGTAATCAATTTTCTGATACAGGCATTAGCAGGGTAACTGAGAATTCAATATGGTACAGGTAGGACTTATGCTACATCGAATGGTTAGCAGCCCAGCTTTGATTTGAAACAATGTGTGAAGAAGACGAAAGAAGTTGGAGGAAGGGTAGACTCTCAACCCTTTCAGCAAGTCCATTCTTTGGGGTGGTAGTGTGAACAATCCTGGCAAGGCCCAAGTGGATTTACGGCGCAGCGAATATAGCTGGAGCGGGCATTAAATTGGCAGGTAATGTCACCAATGATGTAACCCATTCCTTCCACATAGTGTTGGTCAGGGGCAAGATGGAAATTGGGCAGACCCCGACTGGCAGTTGAGTGAAGGGCTAACCGAAGTCTCTCTTGGGCTTGAGTGTCTACGCGACGCATGACCCAGATTGAGAATAGGGAGGGGATCAAGCCAAGAATGAGAATTAGGAGGGCAACTAACACGGCTTTCTGGTTTGACGATGGAGCTAAGTGAACGAGCAGGACTGGATTCTACCTACTTTCTTGTCCTTAAGTGGGGAAAAGCTTTTGGACTTATTCTGAATCTAACGCTATTGAATCTGCAAGATTAGCCGCGCCAGGTTGAGATAAATCAGGACTCCCAATACGTCTACGGCAGTTGTGATGAATGGAGCGGACATTAGTGCGGGATCAAGGCCGATAGTCTGGAAGAGAAACGGTAAGGTTGATCCTGCAACTGAAGCCAGAATTGAAATGGCAACCAGGCTAACTCCAACAGCGATCGCCACAACCCAGCTTCCTTGGAGCACATAGGCCCAGACCAGCACGACCAGTCCCAGCATTAAACCCAGGAAAGTTCCTGCGATCGCCTCTCGACGAATCACCCGCAGGGCTTTTTTACCCTGAATTTCATCCGTATTTAGTCCTCGAATCACGACAGTGGAAGATTGTGCACCAACATTTCCACCCGTACCGATCAGGAGAGGAATAAATGCTGCTAGTGCTACAACCTGCTGCAAAATTTCCTGCTGACTGCGAATTACAGCACTGGTCGCAGTATTCGTAATCAGCAGCACAAACAGCCAAACAACCCGTCTGCGAGCTACAGTCAGCAAATTCGTTTGGAAATAGCTGTCATCGCCGGACTGCACGCCACCCAAGGTATAAATATCTTCCGTTGTTTCCTCTTCCAGGATGTCGAGCACGTCGTCTACGGTGATGATTCCGACTAGACGCTGTTCTGCATCGACGACGGGCACTGCGAGGAAGTCATAGCGTTGAATGATTCGAGCCGCTTCTTCTTGATCAGTGTCGGTATGGACGTAGACGATTTCACGAGTCAGGACATCGCCAATCTTTTGGTCTGGTTGGGCCGTCACTAGGGCGCGGAGGGAAAGGGTCCCGATCAAACGACGGGCAGCATCAGTGACGTAGAGGTAGTAAATGGTTTCACTGACGTTAGCTAGGCTGCGGATACGTTCAAGGGACTGAGCGACTGTCCATCCTTCTTTAAGGGAAACGTACTCCGGAGTCATAATTCGTCCGGCGGTGCCCGATTCGTAGCCTAACAGCAAGGCTGTAGCGCGACGTTCTTCTAGGCTAAGTTGTTCCAGGATGCGGGTAACGACTTTGGCAGGCAATTCGTCAAACAGGCGCACTCGATCGTCGGGCGACATCTTATCGACGATATCGAGTACGTCTTGCCGCTTAAATTCTTCGATTAGCGTTTGCTGGACGGTCGAATCAAGATATTCGTAGACTTCGATCGCCTCACTTTTAGAAAGTAGGCGAAAGGCGATCGCCTGCATCGGTTCGGGCAGTCCTTCGATCGCTTCAGCAATATCCGCAGGCTGAACGGGTACGAGCAGCGCTTTGGCTCCGATCAGGTTTCCCTGTTCTAAAAGAGCTTGAAGTTGCGATCGCACCAATTCTCGCAATTCTCTACGAGAAAAACTTTGAAGAGCAGTGGATGAATTGTCGTTGTCGATAGTCAATGCTCTAAATTTTTTCCTCTATGAGTTTGTGCCTATTGTGGCTCTACCCATAATTTCCCATAACGTTTGTTGCTTGACTACAGCAACCGCTCATCAATTTGGTAAACCAGCATAGGGTTTGCAGGTTCTTACTTTAGCCCGATGCTATCGATTCTGTCGGAAGTTAGTTTGAAATTGCAGCCGTCATCACCTTTGAGATGAAGTTTGCCCAGAACTGATGTGACTAAAGGAGAGAGGCACATGAACTCTGAGACTAGAATCCCTGAAATTACCGCAATTACAACGACTCCTGAAACAACTGCGGTCGTGCAAATTAGTCCTGAGACGGAGGCATTGGTAAAGCAGGAAATGCCAAACAAGCCGGAAGAGGCTCAGCGTGAAACGATGGCTTTAATTGAAGCGATCAAAAGGCGCGCTCAGCTGTCAGTGCAAGAAGCGAGGGATGTTACGCTTGATTCTTACCTGACAGCTGTTCGGCAAGCTAGAGAAGCAGTGGAGCAAAACAAGCCCCTAGTCGATCCGGTGCAAGTTGAAAAGTCGGTTGAATTAGTCCAACGACAGGCAGAAATGAATTGGAGCGTAATTGTTTCCGAAATTGAATCTTTGGGGGTGCAATTAGTTGACGCAGCCAGAGATGGTTGGAATACGTTGATGAATTCAGACCACAAGCGTTAGTCAAGAGATCTTCGAGGAGTATGGGAACGAACGGCCGTTCGTTCCCACTCAGCTACTTTTGATATGGAGCAGGAATTGTCCGGAGATCTTGTTGGGGAGAATCTTTTGCGAAGGCAAGGTGAATTGCCTCCCTACCGGAGCGAAAAGAATAGGACTCTGATTTTTCTGATCGGGATCGCAACGAATGCTAGATAATGGAAGGGTTTTTACTTAGGCCCTTCAGTTTCAACTCATAGCCATGCGAACCCATTACTGCGGTCAACTCCGACCTGAACATATTGGAGAGACGGTTACTCTATTTGGTTGGGTAGACCGTCGCCGCGATCATGGCGGAGTCATTTTTTTGGATTTACGCGATCGCACTGGAATTGCCCAGATTGTCAGCGATCCCGAACGTACGCCTGCTTCCTATAAAACCGCAGGTGATTTGCGAAACGAATATGTAGTCAAAATCACAGGGCGCGTTACTCGTCGTCCTGATGAATCGCTGAATTCTCGCATTCCCACAGGCGAAGTCGAGGTATACGCTGACCAGATTGAACTGCTGAATGCGGTGCGAAAACAGTTGCCGTTCCAGGTCTCCACTGCTGATGCGGAACCTGTGCGAGAAGAACTGCGGTTGAAGTATCGCTATCTCGATTTGCGGCGCGATCGCATGACGCGAAACCTGCAGCTGCGCCACCAGGTTGTCAAAGCCATTCGCCGTTACCTGGAAGATCAGGAAGGTTTCATCGAAGTCGAAACCCCAATGCTGACACGCTCCACCCCAGAAGGCGCACGAGATTTTCTGCTGCCGAGTCGGGTCAATCCAGGAGATTGGTTTGCGCTGCCGCAGTCGCCACAGCTGTTTAAGCAAATTTTGATGGTGTCGGGGTGCGATCGCTACTATCAAATCGCCCGCTGCTTCCGGGATGAAGACCTGAGAGCAGACCGTCAGCCCGAATTTACTCAACTGGACATGGAGATGAGCTTCATGTCGCAGGAGGAAATTCTTGACCTGAATGAAAAATTGGTCTGCCACATCTTTAAAGCAGTTAAAAACATCAACATCTCGCGCCCGTTTCCACGACTTACTTATGCTGAAGCGATGGATCGCTACGGCTGCGATAAACCCGACACTCGTTATGATCTGGAACTGGTGAACGTTTCTGATCTGGTCAAAGATTCTGGCTTTAAGGTGTTTTCGGCGGCTGTTAGCAGTGGCGGAATTGTCAAAGTTCTGCCGATTCCGAATGGCAACGCCGCGATTTCTAATGTGCGAATCAAACCCGGTGGCGATTTGTTCAAAGAAGCCAGTGAAGCTGGAGCAAAGGGGCTTGCCTACATTCGAGTGCGCGAGGACGGTGAAATTGACACGATCGGAGCCATTAAAGACAACCTCACCGACGCACAGAAGCAAGAACTGTTAAGCCGCACCGGAGCCGCCCCAGGGCACTTGCTGCTATTTGGTGCAGGGGATGCCGCAACGGTAAACAAAACGCTCGACCGCCTGCGTCAGGTCGTAGCGCGTGAACTGAAGCTGATTGATCCCGACAAGATTAACTTGCTCTGGGTAACAGACTTCCCCATGTTCGAGTGGAATGCCGACGAGAAACGGTTGGAAGCCCTGCACCATCCCTTCACTGCCCCCCATCCTGACGATGCTCACGACCTGAAAACTGCCCGCGCTCAGGCGTATGACTTGGTCTATAACGGCTTTGAAGTGGGTGGAGGCAGCCTGCGAATTTATCAGCCTGATTTGCAGCGACAGGTCTTTGAAACAATTGGTTTGTCGCCCGAAGAGGCATACAGCAAATTTGGTTTCTTGCTAGAAGCGTTTGAGTATGGCACTCCGCCACATGGAGGAATTGCTTACGGGCTGGATCGACTGGTGATGCTGCTGGCGGGTGAAGAGTCAATCCGAGATGCGATCGCCTTCCCTAAAACCCAGCAAGCTCGCTGCCTCCTCACCAATGCCCCCTCTAGTGTTGACGAAAAGCAGCTAAAAGAACTGCACGTCGCTTCAACCTACAAACCCAAACCTAAAGCCGAATGAAACGAATCGTCACGGCGATCGCCCTGATGCTGATGATCTGGACTGCCCTTACTCTTCCGGTTTGGGCAGCCGACACTGCCAACGGCGCCCAAATTTTTGAAGCGCATTGTGCAGGCTGTCACATTAACGGTGGCAACATCATCCGGCGCGGCAAAAACCTGAAGTTGAAAGCGCTGCGGCGCAATCAGATGGATTCACTGGAAGCGATCGCCCAAATTGTCACCAACGGCAAGCGCCCGATGGCAGCTTATGGCGATCGCCTCACCCTCAAAGAAATCGAAGACGTTTCAGCGTATGTGCTGGAACAAGCAGAGAAAAATTGGAAATAAATAAGCGTTAGGAGAGCCAGACAAAATGACGGTTTGGCAAGCTGATTTTTATCGTCGCCCATTGCAGAATGAGGTAAAACAGCCGCTGTGGGAACTAGTGGTCTGTAACCCTGAGCAAACTTTTTCGGCTCAAGCATTTTGTCCGCAGTCAGAAGCAAATTCTACCTGGATCGCAAATCAGCTATTGCAAATGGCAGGCGGTCCCAAAGACCTACCTCAGCAGATTCAGGTATTTCGTCCTCAGTCAGTCAGCTTAATTGCAGCCGCTTGCCAAGCCTTAGAAATCGCTGTAGAACCAACCCGCCGCACTTCTGCTCTAAAACAGTTACTTCAACAGCGAGCTGAGGACTACCACAAGCTGGAAGGTTACACTGGACAGCCCTACGAGCCTGTCAAACTAGAACAACCGCCACCCGTGCCGCTGCCCGAAAATCTGTGGGGAGAGCAGTGGCGATTTGCGGCGATCGCCACCTCTGACCTGGAATCCAGCTTCAAAAACAGACCCATTCCCATCCTGCAAATGCCCGAAGCGCTTCTGCCAGTCAACTTACAGCTTGCCTCCACGGTTTCGGTACCCGGTGTGGTAATCGATGGCGGCAGACAGTCAATGCGTCTAGCACGGTGGCTGCAAGAAACTCGCCCAGTCTCACTCAACTACATTCCAGGCGAGCCCAATGGGCTAATTCTAGAAGCAGGACTGGTCGATCGCTGGGTAGTCACTACTTTTGATGATCAGGACGTAATTTCTGCCGCTCAAACCTTTCAACAGCGGCAGCAAACGGCTCAAGGACTGCACTTTTTGCTAGTTCAACCCGATGATTCTGGTATGACCTACAGCGGGTTCTGGCTATTAAGGGCAGAACACTAGCCGCTTTTCCCGGTAGAATGGCTTGGCATTGCAGCAAAGGGCAAAAAAGCAATTATGGCTGACGTAAAGATTGGGATCATGGGTGGCAGCGGTCTTTACAAGATGGAGGCACTGCGAGACATCGAGGAAGTGCAGATTGATACGCCCTTTGGTGCGCCGTCTGATGCTTTGATCTTGGGGACGCTAGATGGAACGCGAGTTGCTTTTTTGGCTCGTCACGGACGCAATCACCACCTTTCCCCTTCAGAGCTACCCTTTCGGGCAAATATCTATGCAATGAAAAGCCTGGGAGTGGAATACTTAATTTCCGCTTCGGCAGTCGGTTCTCTCAAGGAAGAAGCAAAGCCACTGGATATGGTTGTGCCTGACCAATTTATCGATCGCACCAAAAATCGAATTTCCACCTTCTTTGGTGAAGGGATCGTTGCACACATTGCCTTTGGTGACCCAATTTGTCAAAACTTGGCGAAAGTTCTGTCAGAGGCGATCGCCAGCCTCAATTTCCCTGACGTTGTGCTGCATCGCGGCGGCACCTATGTCTGCATGGAAGGGCCGGCTTTTTCAACCAAAGCAGAATCCAATCTCTATCGCAGCTGGGGCGCAACAGTGATTGGCATGACCAATTTGCCAGAAGCAAAGCTAGCCAGAGAAGCAGAAATCGCCTATGCAACCTTGGCTCTAGTAACTGATTACGACTGCTGGCACCCCGATCACGACAGCGTGACTGTAGAAATGGTCATCGGCAACTTGATGAAAAATGCAGTTAACGCTCAGCGTGTGATTCAAGAAACGGTGCGTCGCCTTAGTCAAAACCCCCCTTCCTCAGATGCCCATTCTGCGCTGAAATATGCCATCATCACGCCACTCGACAAAGCCCCATCTGCCACAAAAGAAAAGCTGAGTTTGCTCTTGCAGAAGTATCTGTGAAGCTATGATTTCGACAAGACTTTAAATATCGTTGAAATGTCATTGAATTTTCACAATCAGCAGGAGAGTGCCCTAAAGACGCTACATCAGTGCTTTGAAAGGTTTCATGGCGACCGCAGCTAACTCTACAGCAGAAACAAGTAACTTACAATCAAACTTAGCCCTAAATCCAAACTCTTGATTTAGCCAACCTTGTATTTTCAGGTTGTGTTTCTAACTCAGTTGTTACCATTGTTTGAATTGTTTGCCCAGCAGAGGAAAAGCCGATGAGTCCAGCAGAAACCCTCGTTTCATCTCCCGTCGCTGTCGCTAGCCCCAGCCCAGCCGAGTTTGACGAATATGTCATGTCAACTTATGGGCGCTTTCCCCTTACCTTAGAGCGAGGTGCAGGCTGCCGCGTTTGGGATGCTGATGGGCGAGAATATCTGGATTTTGTCGCTGGCATTGCTACCTGCACCTTGGGTCACGCTCACCCAGTTTTGGTTGAAGCCGTGACGCAGCAGATTCAGAAGCTGCATCATGTTTCCAATCTTTACTACATTCCAGAACAGGGTGAGTTAGCGAAGTGGCTAGTGCAGCACTCCTGCGCCGATCGCGCCTTTTTCTGCAACTCTGGAGCAGAGGCAAATGAGGGTGCAATCAAACTCGCCCGCAAATATGCCCACACGGTTCTAGGAATTGACAATCCGACTGTTTTGACCGCCCACGCTAGTTTTCATGGACGCACCCTGGCGACCGTCACCGCTACCGGGCAGCCAAAATATCAAAAGAATTTCAATCCGCTCGTTCCAGGTTTCTACTATGTCCCCTACAACGATATTCGGGCATTAGAAGAAGCGATCGCCCAACTTGACAGCAGAGAACGGCAGGTTGCTGCAATCATGCTGGAGGGGCTGCAAGGTGAAGGTGGCGTTCGACCTGGCGATCTAGCTTATTTCCAACGGGTGCGACAGATTTGCGATGAAAAAGGCATTTTGCTAATTCTCGATGAAGTCCAGGTGGGTATGGGCCGCACTGGCCACTACTGGAGTTACGAACATTTAGGAATTGAACCTGACATTTTCACCTCGGCAAAAGGCTTAGGTGGTGGCATCCCAATCGGCGCTGTGCTGTGCAAGTCCTTCTGTGATGTCTTCCAACCGGGTGATCATGCCAGCACATTTGGCGGCAATCCATTTGCTTGTGCCGTAGCTCGCGCAGTTTGCCAAACCCTAGAGCAAGAAAACTTGCTAGAAAATGTGCAGGAGCGAGGTAAGCAATTGCGTCAGGGACTGAGTGCACTCGCTCAAGCTTATCCGCAAGCGATCGCTGAGGTCCGAGGTTGGGGCTTGATCAACGGTCTGGTCTTGAGATCAGACATCGATTTAACCTCAGCGGACGTTGTGAAAGCTGCAATGGCTGAAGGATTGTTGCTAGTTCCGGCAGGTCCAAAGGTTGTTCGATTTGTGCCGCCGCTGATTGTCAGCGCCGCTGAAGTCAGTCAGGCATTGCAGGCAGTGGAGCGATCGCTAACTGCACTCTAGTCAACGATCAGTTTTTAAGAATAAATCCACAAATCTAGCCAGAGAGTGAGAAAAGGGCGATCGCTTCTTCCTCGCTCTCTACTCTTGGATGGACAGAACTCAAGACTTTCTTGCAGTACACTGAACGGATTCCCAGTTAAACTGCGGCCTTTAATGAGCGACACACAAGCTGTGCTAGCTGTAAATCAGGCTTTCTATCGTGCTTTTGAAAAAAAGGACATCGAAGCCATGAGCCGCGTTTGGTCGAAAGGTTTAGGTAGTCTCTGCATTCATCCCGGAAGAGGGGTCTTGAAAAGCTGGGATCAAATTAGCGTTTCCTGGGAGCAAATTTTCAAAAACACAAGCTACTTCGAGATTGAAACGGACGTCATCACTATTGAAATCAGCGGCAATCTTGCCTACGTTGTGCTGACTGAAAGCTTGCTTCAAATTGTTCGAGGCAAAAGGCTTGAAGCGCAATCAACGGCAACTAATATTTTTGAGCGCATGTCTCAGCAATGGTATCTCGTGCATCATCACGGTAGTCCTCTCGTACAGTAATCCGTTGCTGTAACGACAGGTCCATTGGGGTCAATCTTGTTCAAGCACAACTGTCATACCTTGCTTTAGGAAGGTCGTATGTCTCGTTCCGCATGTCTAATTTTTAATCCTGTTGCAGGTCAGGGCAATCCAGATCAAGCTCTGGCTAAAATTTTGGAGATTCTAGAGCCAGAAATTGATCTAGATATTCGCAAAACAACAGAGGATGTTGATGCCGATCAGCTTGCTGCTGAAGCGGTAGAGCGAGGTGCAGAAATGATCATTGCCTCTGGCGGTGATGGAACTCTATCAGCAGCAGCAGCAGCACTGGTCGGCACCAAGATTCCTTTTGGGGTAATCTCACGTGGAACAGCTAATGCTTTTGCAACGGCTCTAGACATTCCAAACACCATCGAAGCAGCATGCCAAACCATTTTGGGAGGCTTTACTCGAACTGTAGATGCTGCCTACTGCAATGGTAAACCAATGGTTTTACTGGTTGGCATTGGGTTTGAGGCTGAAGCCGTCGAACGTGCTAACCGTGAAGCAAAAAATCGGTTTGGTATGCTGGCATATGTGTTGGCAGGACTACAGCAGCTTCGTGACCTAAGTAAGTTTGATGCAGAAATTGAAACCGAGGATAAAGTGATTCGTGTTTCAGCTGCATCTGTTACGGTAGCAAATGCTGCACCACCGACCTCAATTTTGGCTCAAGGTCCTGCTGGACTTATCGTAGATGACGGACTATTAGATTTGACGGTTGTGGCTCCCCAGAATGTGGCTGGGGCGATCGCCGCTAGCTATCACCTGCTTCAGTCCGCACTTAACGAGCATCCAGCGGAACGCCCCGATATTGGCTACCTACGAGCTAGAAAAATCAAAATCACCACAGATCCTCCCCAAAAAGTTGTGCTGGACGGTGAACTGGTGGGTAGTACTCCGGTTGAAGTCGAATGCATTCCCGCTGGGCTCACAATTTTAGTTCCAGAAACCGCAGTAGAAGTTCCTGTCGAACACCTGGATGGGTTACCTGATGTAGAGGTGATTCCAAAAAAGGGTGAAGTAGAGGAAAAAGGTTAACAGCCATAAGGATCAGGGAGAACGCTTATATTCCCCCTAATCCTTAGTGGAATACAAAGCACGGCATACAGCAGTGACGCACTGCGTCACTGCTGTATGCCGTGTAATTGAGGATAACTATAATCATCCCCACGAATAGGTTTGCAGCTTGCAGTCTTTAAGCATCGACGACAGGTTTCTTTACACCAAAAGCTGGTAGCGCTTTGATCACATCAGAATTTCCAGCCGGATGAGCCACAACTTGAGCAAACAGAGCTTCGTAGCGGCTTAAAGCCTGCTCAAACTCATAATTCTCCATTGCGTACTGCCTACCCTGTTGCCCTAACTGTTCTGCCTTCTGTGGATTCTGATATAAATCCAGAACGGCATCAGCCAAAAGCTGAGGTTGCTGAGGCGCTACCACAACGCCGCCCCCACTTTGCTCTACGGATCTTGCTGCTGTTCCGGTTAATGGCACAGAAGCCACAATTGGACGTCCGCTTGCCAATATGACCTGAGTTTTGGAAGGCATATTGAACGAAATCACATTCCGCTTTTGCACAATTAACCCTACATCTGCTGCGGCTAGCATTTCTGGCAATTTCTTACGCGGTTGAAAAGGCAGCAGTTTGACATTGGTTGTTTCTTTCGACTCGCAATATTTCTGCAACTGCTTTAGAGCCTTTTCTTCCCCCACAATGACAAAGACGATTTCGGGAATATGTTTCAACCGATTAGCTGCATCTATGACTGTCTCTAGTCCTTGAGTCAGAGCGATGTTGCCAGAATAAAGAGCAACAAATTTGCCCTCAAGCTGGTGAGCTATCCGGAAGGGGTTATTTTCCTTCGGTAAAGGTTGAATGAAATTAACGTCCACCCAGTTAGGAATGCAGGTAATTTTTTCGGCAGGTACACCTTTACCAACCAGGTTCTCTGTAAATCCGTCCGTGATAACGCTAATCGTATGAGCCGTTCGGTAAGCAAACTTTTCTAGAGCTTCGAATACGCGAATTGCAACCTTATTGGTTAGCAGACCCACATGCACTGCCGCTTCGGGGAGAATGTCTTGCAAATTAAGAACGACAGGGCAAGAGTGAAACCAAGCCAGCAAGGCAGCAGGAACGCTGACTGGCAAAGGTGGAACGGTCAGCAAAATAACGTCGGGTCGCCAACCTCTGAATGCCTGAATCATGCTGGTAAGAACGAAGCTGCCATCCAGCATGACTCGCGTTACCAGACCAGGTTGAGGGCGTACCCAGACATAACTACGCTGAATTGTAACCCCATTCTTTTTCTCCGTGAGATACCACTTGCCCCGATATTCCTTGTAGATTTGGCGCTCAGGATAATTGGGCATTCCTGTGATAACTCGGACTTCATGTCCCCTCGCTGCTAACCCTTCGGCTAGCTCGGTCATAAGGGGAGCAATACCGATAGGTTCAGGATGATAGTTGTAGGAGTAGATTAGAATCCGCATAAATGTAGGCTCTAGTAGGCTCTAGATTAAACTGACGAGGCTCTCGGCTCAGCAGTCTTCTTTTGGGGCAACTGAAAGTAGACTCTGAGATGTTGCGAGGGTATCACCGACATTAAGGCATTAGTTATACAGTCGCGTATTCAGTAAAATCTCAGAAAAATTCTTGAGACACTGTTGATGTTGCTAGTAGAAACCATAACTATGATTAGTTTCTAAGGAAACTTCTGGAGCTTGGCTTCAGGGAATCTTTAGGCTCTGAGTTAAGTCTTTAAAGATTTGAAGAAAATCAAGTATTCCCGAAAACACCTGAATTCTAGACAGCAACACCTGGCTATTTTGAGTTTGAGCAGAACAGGCGTGAAATAGGCGAATGTCCATGAACAGCCCCGATGAGTGGTTATTTATCGCGGCTTTTGAGGTTTAGACTCTTCTATTATCTGTGAAAGTTTAACTGCAATATTTCGTAAGAACTTATGATAAAAGCCTTTTCCACAAAGCTTCTCTAATTCACTGCATTCTTCATCTACCGCTCATAATTCGCAGACTAGTTTAGATAGGCGTGATGCTAATGGCGCGATCGCCATAACCTCTTCACTCACGGGTGCATCTCTGCTGTTGTTAGGAGCGCTGCGGGAGGCGGGTTGATTCGCTTTATTCTTCATCCCGTGAGTGGATCTGCTGCAGGTACGGGCTATAGCCAAATTGGCGTGGCAAAACACTCGCTCTCAGGCGCAAATTACCACAGCAGTGTTGCCCCCCCTCACTAGGCAGAATTGTTGAGGGAGAAGGGTGAGCAGATTTACATTCTCATCGCCTCTCTGCTCAAGCACTAGAGAAAGTGCGGCAGCAACACCCGCAATCAGCAGCAATATTTCAGGAATTCATCATTTCTCTGCTAGCAAACCGTTTCAGCCAGGCTCATTGAGAAATCAAAAATCTTCGCTCTTAATGCCACTTTTTACCGTAAAGACTGGCTGTTGTAGCGATCGAAATCTATAAGCAAAGCCATTCCCAGCTTTAGCTACGGCTGCTAGAATACTACCTTCCACAGGAATTTGATCAGCAATTATTCTGCGAGTTGAGTACACGACAAAAATTAGAAACCGCTCAAGACCTTGATTTTGACCTGTATGGGCAGTTCAAAATTAACTGGGAGGTTGCATTTTTCTCCTGTAAATCGCACAGCTAGACCGCACCACACCTCATTCGCTGTACAGCGCACCTCCAAGTAGATTTCACCTGTTCTTGACACTGAAGTTTTTCTAGTAAAAAACTCTCGGCCCTAAAACCAGATCTAGCTGATCTACTTGAAATGCTTTAGCAAGCAACTGAGAGGTTTAGCGACAAGTTCACAGAAGCAGTTCTTGAAATTTCTTGAACCGCAATTTCTTAGCAGCAAATTCTTATCAGGGCAGCATTTAGGAGATCTATGTCAGAACAATCAGCCGTTTCAAAACCCAGTCACATCGTTTTAACCTCTCACCCCAATCGATTTGGTCCTAAACCCACAGCTATCTCTTGGGGAGACGCAGACCCCTTGAACCGAGGACCAGTTGTGGCGACCTTAACCAATTCTGCCCATCGCAATGTAATTGGGACTCACTCTGGTTCTTATGCCCTCTATCGGGCCTTGGCAGTCGCGAGTGGCGTGCTGCAATCTGGTCATCGGGCTGATCTAACTGATACCTCTCCGACAGTGCGGATTGGACCCCATCCTAGTTGGGCTGATCCAGACAAAATTGTTGCTCTAGACCCGTTTGGTGCTTCTGTAGGCGAAGTGTTTCAGCCTTTTTACGAGCAGGGCTACGATATTCGCCCAACGATCGCCATCACCAAAGCTCACATCAATATGCCGGAACTGCAAGAAGCGGTTGCTAAGGGGCGCTTGCAGGTAGATGGCAAAATTATGAAGACAGGTGGCGATTTAGTTGTCACAAAGGCAGCCCTTGAGCCAGTCTGGTATCTACCTGGAATTGCCAAACGGCTCAAAGTCGATGAAGGGGTCTTGCGTAAAACCTTGTTTGAGCAAACAGGTGGAATGTTTCCAGAACTGGTAACTCGTCCGGACTTGCTGGTTTTCTTACCTCCGATTGGTGGCATTACCGTCTACATGGTGGGAGATCTGGACGCAATTACTGATCCGCAAAAGCCGCTGACCGTGCGGGTACATGATGAATGCAATGGGTCAGATGTATTTGGATCTGATATTTGTACCTGCCGACCCTATTTGGTGCATGGAATTGAGGCTTGCATTCAAACGGCTCAAGCAGGCGGAGCTGGAATAATCGTCTATTTTCGCAAGGAAGGTAGAGCCTTGGGTGAAGTGACCAAGTTTCTGGTCTACAATGCCCGAAAACGTCAGGAAGGGGGCGATCGCGCCGATGCTTACTTCGCCCGCACCGAATGTGTTGCAGGTGTGCAAGACATGCGCTTTCAAGAACTCATGCCTGATGTGCTGCATTGGCTCGGAATTACCCGAATCGATCGCTTTATCTCCATGAGTGACATGAAATACCGGGCGATCGTCAATTCTGGCATCGAGATCATCGAGCGGGTGCCCATTCCCGAAGAACTGATTCCGGCTGATGCCAAAGTAGAAATTGAGGCCAAAAAAGCAGCAGGCTATTACACCGAAGGAGACATACCGGATGCAACTTTGCTTGCTCAGGTTCAGGGACGGGGTTTGAGTGATTGAGGTTTTTGATTCACGAGTTACTGGTCGTTGCACGAATGACCAGTAACTAACCATTTTCTAGCTTTTCGCCGATTTGCAAGCGGGAGCCGTTAATGAAGTCCCATCCGGACTGCGATCGCCTACCTGCCATCTGCACTTCGCGCAGGAGCAGCAATCCTTCCCCTGTCTGAATCAAAGCTCCCTGATTCTTCAGCAACCCCACAACAGTTCCAGGAGTAAGAGAATCATGTTGCTGGGAGGCTTGCTCTAGCAGACTTTCCCACTCGGGTTTTATATCGTGCAACTCAGCCGGAAGCAACGCGTCATACGTCGCTACCAGTGGCACGGTAGCTGTAACCTTTAGTACTGTTCCTCGAAAGGTCGCAACGCAGTTTGGGAAGAATCCTCGAACTTGATTGTGCAGGGCGATCGCCGGACGTGACCAATCTAGCTGATAGTCCTGCTTTTGAATCAACGGCGCATAGGTAGCCTGAGCATTGTCTTGAGGAATAGGTTGAAGCGATCGCTGCTCTAGTCCAACCAGTGTCTCTACTAGCAAGTCAGCCGACACTGCTGATAGAGTTTTCGCCAAATCTAGAGCCGTGTCTAACAAGCCGATTGGTGTAGTTGTTTTGAGTAGCATTGCTCCAGTATCCATGCCCGCATCCATCAGCATGGTCGTGATCCCCGTCTCTATCTCGCCATGATAGAGACTCCACTGAATTGGAGCCGCGCCTCGATATCTAGGCAACAGCGAACCGTGTGCGTTGATGCAGCCTAACCGAGGCATGTCCAAAATTTCTTGCGAAAGAATCTGTCCATAGGCCACAACGACAAAAGCATCTGCCTGACTTGTTCGCAACTTCTCCAGAGTTTCGGCATCTCGCTTGACGCTGCGCGGTTGCCAGACTGGAAGCTGATGCTCAACTGCTAACGCTTTGATCGGAGAAGGAATGAGGTCATTGCCACGTCCTCGTCGTTTGTCAGGCTGAGTCACCACCGCAAGCAACTCAAATTCAGACTGGGACAGCAATCGCTCCAAACTGGGCACCGCAAACTGAGGAGTACCAAAAAAAATAATTCGCATGAGCCGGGATCAACAGTATGGGTGCCAGGAAAACAGAGTTTAAGCCTGCTTTATTCCGAAAATCCTAAAGATTAACTTCGAATATCCCTGATTAACGCTTCAGATCGCTGAAGTACTTTTTCGAGAATGGGCGTTTCTTGGATTTGCGCGGGGTGAACCTGAGCAACCGCTATGCCCAACAGTCCTGCAAAACTGCCGCCCACTGTTAGCAGCAGCAGCCGAAAAATTAACACCAGGAGAGACCTGCCCCCACCGGGCGATCGCTGAGGAGATTGGCGTTCCGTTGCTTGAACCGTTGAGGATCTAGTCATATTTCGACCTCATGCACAGATTTCCCTGTTGTGATGCTACCTCAACTTTGGACAAGTCCAAAAGCTGAGCGTTAATTTTCCCGGCTTTGCGGTCAAAATCGCACGATTCCTACTAGTTACCTACCTGCCTACAGACTGACATTAGCAACATTACATCTGTTGAAGAGTTTAGAGAATTCATGCATTCACGAGCCTTACAGTTGCTATACATAGATCAAGGAAAGATAGAACGAGAACAGCCTTATGTTGGTTCGGGTGTCGCATCTCACCACAAATCCGTCGCCCAGAGACTTAACTTAATGCGCCAAATCAAACTCTGCTTAGGATGGTTGTTCCCCCGAACATCATCTCAATTGGCTACCGTCTTGTTATTGGTGTTTCTATTAGGCTCCCGCTCCGTCTTAGCTAGTCCTGAAGCTGTTCCGGCTGCTGAGTCGCCAGCTTCCCCTATTGTTCCTGAAAATTCTGTCTCTGAAAGTCCTATGGCGGAGCCGTCAGTACAACTTGACCCACTCAATAGTCCCTATCCAGTTCCCTGGAATTGGGTTTTAGCAACTCTGGCTGAAATAAGTCGGTCAAATACTTCAATCCTGCGTTATTACCGCAGCCAGTCGCTTATTTCTCCGGATGGTGAATATGCGGCTTATAGTCGCATTCAAATGCAGGTTTCTCCTCAATTCACTCAGAGTCGAGTTAGCAGTGTTTTGTTTCTGGAGAATTTGAGGACGGGTGATTTGCAGACGATTACTGCATCTTCTCCCCTAGCAGATAACCCCTTTGGAAACGGAAATCTCACTCCTGTAGAAGTTGAGGCGGGGGGGATTGCCATCTTGATTCCAGTTGCCTGGTCTGAGACGGGCGATCGCATTCTGGCAAGAGAGTTTGAGTCGTTGTTTGGCTCTGATATTGCTTCCGACTATGCTGTCGTTTGGGATCGGCAGCAAAACCGCACTTACACCGTTGCTCCCACTCGCGTTCAGTACACAAATGCTGTTTTATTGGGCTGGAGTCAGACGCATCCTGGGCGGGTTCTTTTTCAAGCAGGCAACCTGGGTGACACCCAAACCATGCTATGGGCAGTAGATTTTAGCGGAAGCACCACCGCCGCCATCGAAGACCAGCCCGTCACTTTTGGACGAGTGGCAAACAACATCTGGGCGGGACCTCAGGCACATCGATAGAAACTGGAGAATCTTTGAGGGCGCAAGATTTTTGCGCCCTTTATGTATTTATATCAACAGAGAAACAAGGCTCTCTAGAGGTGATGCATTGGCAGCAGGTCGTCCATTCCAGGGACTGACCTCAATGACTCCGTCAGGTCTAAACACAACTCGAAACTGACCAATGGGTTCCTGGTTTGGCGCATCTGCATCAATTGGGTTGTATCGCAGATCTGCAAGAGGAGTTAGGTCAAAGTAGGTGATAGCGGCTTCGTTGACTTGCTTTACTCCGAGAATATCGCCATTCTCGGCAACACCAACCCGATAAATGAGTTCTTCATCCAGTCCAGCATCTCGATCAGTCCAGGCTGCATCAAGCTGATCTCGCAACTGCAAGGTCATTTCATCGAGCCGATCTGGGTCAGAAATCTCAGGAGCAGCATCTAGCAGTGCTTCTAAATCTGCAGCAGCTAAAGATTCTCCAACTTCTGTTGTTTCAGAAACATCATCAGGTGGCTCTGCTCCAGAATCAGACAGCTCAGAATCAGAAAGTTCAGATGCGTCATCAGCCACTACAGGTTCTGGTGAAGCAGTTGTTGCAGTTGGGGGTGACTCGGTTGCTTCTTCAACACTGGCATTCGCAGCCGGAGAAACTTCTGTAGACTGTTCTGTCGTTGTCTCTGACTCTACTGGTCCTCTTTGCGGCACAGGCACAAAGAAGAGGGCGATCGCTGCAACTGCCAGCCCAGAAACTCCCAAAGCAGCTGGCATTGCTCGTTTTGTTATCGGTTCCTGCGATGCAACATATCGTTTAGAAACAGGAGTTAGATTAAGCGATAAATCCGGTAGTGTTTGGCTATCCGCAAAAAACTGATCAATCGCTTCAACCAGATCAAAAAGTTGAACGGTTACCAAATCAAGCTGGATCGGAGTCGCAGAACTCTGAGCCTGACTACCATTTCTCGATTCAGCCTGAATCGTTAGCCGGTGTTGATTCTGGTTGATCCGCTGAAGATGTACCAGGTTTGGCTTGCCCGTTGCATGAGAAGGATGAGGCACCCCACTTAAAAATTCTTGAGCATAATTACTAACGGCTGTGATTAGACTCTCAAAGAATTCTCTACCCCCTGTAAGGGGTTTCTCAAGGTGAGTAAAATGGCACTCAGCACTGACCAACTTAGAAACTAGTGGACGACCCGTTGTGCTGCTAGCGATCGCCTCATCTGGCCATCCTTCAAGGACCAGCTTACAGTTCGGTAAACTATATTGACGCTGAATCGTCATGCCACATCTCCATCAAACAAGCTGCTCCAGAGCCGCTGTGTACCACCCGTTCCTGTGCAAAATAGAAGTTGGCTCAAAAGCTTCATCGCGAGTTCGTTTAGCTTTTCATCAGTGCTATATGCCATTACGCCTGCTCGTTTAGGGTTCATCCGAGAGCGAAAGTGCGCTCTAAATCGCTCTAGATACTCAGACAGGCGGAAATGATGATCTAGGGATAGCTGTTTTTCTTGCAACTGCTGATAAGCCAAAAGCAACTGACGAATTAGAACAGTTAGCCGTCGTGCCAAATGACAGGCAATCAGAACTAATGCTTTTGCTTCTGTTAACGTAAGCGGACGGCGCTGACTATTGCGTCTCAATGGGTTGGTGCTGCGTAGCCGCCACAGAGATACGCGATTTTTCACGATTCCCTGTAGTTCAAGCTCTTTAGCAGCTATGAGTAGAGCCTCAGAACCACCAAGGTCTAACGCTTCGATCGCCAGGATAATAAGATCAATTTGTAACCGCGCCCGACGAGGACAAACCTCATCCAACACAGGAGGGTTGGGTAACGAATCCAGAATCATAGGAGGTGACTGGGCGGGTGGACTATATACTTTCATTACCCTCACGGAGATGTTCAGCAGAATTCTATCAAACCACGATCTACCTATTCCTGGATTCAGACCTTGGATCTGTTATTCCGGTCACAAATGTTTGACAGTAACACTTTTTATCCGGGAATGTCAGTTTGCTGGATGGCATCACAGACAGCAAGTTAGACATCAAGATACCCAAAAGCCAGCTTCACAGCACCAACTTAAGGACTCATTTGGGGTTAAGCTTCGACCTGCACACCGCGCCAAAATGCTACGTACCCTTCAATATTCTTTGCAGCATCTTTAGCGCTGGGGTAGTACCATGCAGCATCCTTATTGATTTGCCCATCCACCTCAATGTTGTAGTAGCTTGCAAGCCCTTTCCAAGGGCAGGTCGTATGAGTGTTGCTAGGCTTAAAATATTCCGACTTGATCGAGTCAGGAGGAAAGTACTGATTTCCCTCGACTACTTCGCATTTGTCGCTTTCTGCTAAAACGATACCCTTCCAAACTGCTTTAGCCATATAAATTCTCCTAATAACACGCTTTGCTATCCTATTCTAATTCCGCTACCTATCAGCGTATTCATAGCCTATTATTCGGACAGCGATTCTAAGGAGCAACTCTCCTCGCTGGCAGGCTGCGTTCGTGACCTAATCTGCAAGATGGAGAAGTTGCAAGACGGACGGATAGGGTTCTGTCCTTCCCAATTGACTATTCTAGCGCTGCAAGAAGTAGGGTAGTTTAGAAAAATCGCAATCCCCTTAGAGACTTTAACGGCACTTTACGGAGCTAGTCACGATGAATCGCCCCACCAACTCCGGTTCTACATTCGCTCTAAATACTGCTACACCGTCTGGCTCTGCTGGCATCTCTGAAAGTCGCCCTAACGACTTTAGTGCAGCTCAGTCAATTCCCGAAATTTGGGCGATCGCCGCTCAGCGGAAAGAGGTGGCTAGCCTGGTTGCACTTCATGATCCTCATGTGAAACCAGAGGTAAGCATTACCTATGCAGAGCTGTGGCAGCAGATTCAGCAGTTTGCAGCTGGATTGCAGGCACTGGGATTGCGGGAAGGGGAACACGTTGCCCTGTTCTCAGACAATAGCCCTCGTTGGCTGATCACTGATCAGGGCATGATGACGGCTGGCATTGTCAACGTAGTGCGTAGTGCTCAGGCAGATCGAGAGGAGCTACTGTTTATTCTTGCTGATAGCGATAGTGTGGCGATCGCAGTTCAAGATCAGGCTACCCTTAAAAAACTCTACTCTGACCTTAACCCAGATCAGATTCGACTAGCAATTGTGATGTCTGATGAAGCGGTGGAGCAGGGCGATCGCCTCAAAACTTTAACTTTTTCCCAAGTTCTAGAGTTAGGAGCTAAGCACTCGCTTCAGCCAGTCAGCACGAATCGAGACACGCTGGCTACCCTAATGTATACCTCTGGGACTTCCGGAACACCTAAAGGAGTAATGCTGACCCAGGGCAATTTGCTGTCCCAAGTCACAAATGCGGGAGCCGTAGCCCAGCCTCAACCTGGAGAACGTGTCCTCAGCATTCTCCCGATTTGGCACTGCTACGAGCGCTCCTTTGAATATTTCATCTTCTCTTTTGGCTGCACCCAGATCTACACCAATATTCGTCAAGTCAAGCGAGACCTCAAAGAATTTCACCCCCACTACATGGTCGGTGTGCCTCGCCTCTGGGAATCGATTTACGAAGGAGTGCAGAAGCAGTTTCGAGAGCAGCCTGCAAGCAAACAGCGGCTTATCAACTTCTTCTTAGAAATTAGTCAACGCTACATAGATAACCGCCGAATTGTTCAGAAATTAGACTTAGAGAACCTGAATCCCTCTGCTGCAGAGCGGTTTGGGGCAGGGCTAAAACTACCTTTCCTGGCATCATTGCATCGCTTAGGAGACAAGCTCGTCTACCAACAGGTTCGGGCAGGCGTAGGGGGAGAAATTAAGTTTGTTGTGAGTGGTGGCGGTTCGATCGCCATGCACCTGGAGAACTTCTTTGAAATCGTCGGGATTCAGATTTTAGGCGGCTATGGTCTAACAGAGACTGCTCCTATTACTCATGTTCGTCGTCCTTGGCGCAATATTAGAGGTGCTGACGGTCAGCCAATTCCTCAAACTGAAACCCGCATCGTTGATTTAGAAACCCGTCAACCTCTTCCTGCTGGACAACAGGGAGTTGTTTTGATTCGAGGTGCTCAAGTAATGCGAGGCTATTACAAAAATCCTCAGGCAACAGCTAAGGCGATCGACTCAGAAGGTTGGTTCGATACGGGCGATCTAGGTTTAGTCACGGCTGAGGATGATCTGGTAATTACAGGGCGAGCCAAAGACACAATCGTTTTGACAAACGGCGAAAATATCGAGCCGCAGCCTATTGAAGACGCTTGCTTACGGAGTCCCTACATTGACCAAATTATGCTGGTCGGGCAAGATCAGCGATCGCTAGGTGCCTTGATTGTTCCTAATCTAGAAACGCTAGAAAAATGGGCAGCCACTCAAAACCTACAGCTTCAGCTTCCTGATCAGGAAAACACTGCATCTCTAGCTGCGACTCAAATCAGCCTTGAAAGAAAACAAGTCCAGGACTTGTATCGGCAAGAGTTAACTCGTGAGGTCAAAAATCGACCTGGATATCGTCCCGACGATCGCATCGGACCATTCCGGCTTGTCTTAGAGCCTTTCTCTATCGAAAATGGCACCATGACTCAAACTCTCAAAATCCGTAGACCCGTTGTGATGGAACGCTATCGCGATATGATTGACGGGATGTTTGTCTAAACTGTACTGGTTGTGCTGCTCAAGAACAGCATGGCTTCGCTCACATAATTTTTGTCTCTAATCCTCAAATTGTTTCCTTGACCTAAAACTCATGGATGTTTCTAAATCCCATCTGCTCTTAAAACGAGTTGTAAACGTAAAAGCCCTTGTCACTCCTTTGTGGAAGGAGGGAATGCAGCAACAGCTACAGGCCCAAATTAACCAGTTAGACGGTCAACTGCAACAGTTAGAGAACCAGGGACAGCGCATGACGGCTGAGCTACAAAAGCAAACCTCTCAGCCCGCCGATCCAGCGATCGCTCAACAAATTGGCAACATTCAAGTACAAGTTAACCAAAAGAAGAGCGAGCTTTTAGAACAGAAAAATCGAATCCTTCAACAACTTCAACAAGTACAGCTTGCAGAACTGGACAAGGAAGTGTTGCAGCTCCAAGTCGAAGGCTTTTTCCGTGTAGAAATTGGAGACAATCTGTTCGACAAAATGCGCGTAGAGATACTTTTACGCGATGGAGTTGTCCAAGAAATTCGAGGCGATGCATAGCCTACTCGCATCCTAATTTCTGATCCTTGAACGACCCAGATCACGATACAATTCGATTCTGCTATCCATGTTGTTTTAATTGTCGCAAAGCTACTCATGATTCACGAAGTTTTCATGCCCGCCCTTAGTTCCACTATGACAGAAGGCAAAATTGTCTCCTGGATCAAATCACCTGGAGACAAGATTGAAAAGGGCGAAACCGTAGTTGTTGTTGAGTCTGATAAAGCAGACATGGATGTAGAGTCCTTCTATGAAGGCTATCTTGCAACAATTGTTGTGCCTGCAGGTGAAGTTGCTCCTGTAGGAGAGGCGATCGCCCTAATAGCTGAAACAGAAGCTGAAATTGAAACTGCCAAACAACAAGTTTCTGGTAAAACCAAAAGCAGCCCGACATCAGCATCTACTCAAGATCAAACAGAACAAGCGGCACCAGTGGCGATCGCGGTTCAGCCTGAAACTGAACAAAACGGCTCTTCTAAAGCTGGTAACGGTCGAATTGTTGCATCTCCTCGTGCCCGCAAACTAGCTAAAGAATTAAAAGTTGATCTAGATATTCTCAAAGGCAGTGGTCCTCATGGTCGAATCGTAGCAGAGGACGTTGAAGCAGCAGTTGGAAAAACGAGCCAGCCAACTGCTGTACCCACACCTTCAGTTATTGCACCAGTAGTCCAAACGACTACCCCTGTATCCCCCACTTCTGCAAAATCTGCAACTCCTGCTATTTCTGCGATTCCCACTGCACCAGGTCAAGTTGTACCGCTAAATACTCTACAAAACGCAGTAGTGCGAAACATGGTTGCGAGCCTTCAGGTTCCAACCTATCGAGTGGGTTATACAATCACTACCGATAGCCTAGATAAAATCTACAAGCAGATCAAATCAAAGGGTGTAACTATGACTGCACTGCTAGCAAAAGCAGTCGCAGTCACACTGCTAAAACATCCATTACTGAACGCTAGCTATACTGAACAGGGCACTCAATACAAACCTGACATTAACGTTGCAGTAGCCGTTGCTATGGATGATGGCGGTTTAATCACCCCCGTGTTGAAGAATGCAGATCAAGTTGATATCTATTCCCTATCACGTGCTTGGAAAGACCTAGTTAATCGCTCCAGGACAAAGCAATTACAGCCTGATGAATACACCTCCGGCAGCTTTACGCTTTCAAACTTGGGAATGTTTGGAGTTGATCGATTTGATGCAATACTGCCGCCCGGACAAGGCGCTATCTTAGCGATCGGAGCATCACATCCGCAAGTTGTTGCCACCAAAGATGGGCTACTAGGTGTGCGACAACGAATGCAAGTGAACATTACCTGTGACCATCGAATCATTTACGGTGCTCACGCAGCAGCGTTCCTCCAAGACTTAGCAAAACTAATTGAAACTGACCCTCAATCTTTAACGCTATAGAGTTTAGGTTGCAGTTAACCTATAAACCTGAGGTTGCAAGTTAAGCGTTTCAACCTCAGGTTCATTTGTAGAACTATAAATTCTCTACTCAGTGACTTCCGCTCGTGAATCTGGTAAGCACATGGGAATTACCATTGCTAGAAATGAAAGGACTTGGTTCAACACTTCCGGTACAGATGATTAGAGATCCTTTCTTGAGATAAGGAAGTTTACGCCATGCGGCAGAACGTTCCCAGATACTCAAAGATACAGTAAACGATTCTTCGCGATTACGAGCTTTACGAACATATACTGTTCCTTGAGCCACCTTAGCCTTCTCACCATTTCGAAGATCAACCGTTTTCAACTTGAGCATCTGCAGCCAGATTTCCACTAACTATCCATTTGTTTAACCCTGCACTAGCCATAGATGCCTCCCAATATGTTTGTGTTTGCAGAATTCCCTAAATAACGTCAGTTCGGGTTAAGCAAAAGCAGGCAAAGCGTTGTCAATGAGCAGAGAGGACTTTTGGGGTTGGTGGCAGTACGCGATCAAGCCGCAGACTAAGTTGAATAAGCAGTTGACCGGGGAGCGATGGCGAGAATGTTCAATCTGAGAAATGTTTTTGAGCTGGTCAATCACAGACTATCCAATGTCAACTACTTCTGCCGGTCAGTGACAATTATTTTTCCAGATTGAGAACAGGAACTAGATGACATTTTAGAATGACAATTACAAACATTAGATAATCAATCAAAA
>JACJOC010000101.1 GCA_014695345.1 Cyanobacteria bacterium FACHB-471 | reverse complement strand
GGAACTTGAGTGTGCTTCGCGCTCAATACTTTGCGGAAAAAGCGTGCTGCTGCCTTCCCATCGCGTTTCGCGCTCAATCGGAAGTCCAGCGTGTTGCCCTCGGAGTCTACCGCCCGATATAGGTATTTCCACTCCCCTTTGATTTCGATATACGTTTCGTCCACCCGCCACGAATCGTTCGTCGGTTTCAAACGAGGGCGAATTCGTTTATCCAATTCTGGAGCATATTTCAAAACCCAGCGGTTGATTGTGGAGTGGTCCACCTCGACTCCGCGCTCTGCCATCATCTCCTCCAAATCTCGGTAGGAGACCGCGTAGCGACAGTACCAGCGCACATTCAACAGGATGATTTCGGGGAGAAAGTGTCGCCACTTAAAGAGATCGGAAGCTGCCATCGGGTTCAAGCCAAAGAAAAACTGGCTCTCCGATGATATGCTTAGTTCCTATTTTTGCGACGGAACCCTGTCGCATGGGTGAGGCGATCGCTCTGAAAGCTGAGAACATCCAGGAACAGTTTATTGTCTTCACCAAAACCAAGACCGGAGAGACACGGGCTGTTCCTATTCACCCCAAGCTGAGAGCAATCCTGGCTGAGGCAAATTTGCCCATCGCTGGCTACTTGTTCCCCTCGCAGGGTGGGAAGAAGCTGCCCCACATCACTAGGCAGGTTGTAGATAAGGAACTGCGGGCTGTGTGTGACGGGTTGGGAATTGAGGGCGTTGGTACTCACAGCTTCAGGCGCACGGCTCTGACTGCCATGAAGGATGCCAACACCCCGATTAAGAATATTGCTGCTATCTCCGGGCATAAGAGCCTGAATGAACTGGCGCGGTATCTAGAAGTGTCTGAAGGGGATAAGCAGCGGGCGATCGCTGTTCTGCCGTATTAAATATTACTCATTTCTTCATGAAACCCTTTGATGCTCTTATCAATGTCTTATAGGTTAATGGGTATTTTGAGGGAGCAAGTCATGAAACCAAATACTAGATGGTTAAGAGAATTTTTCTTATTGCCGCTGTTGCAACTGCTCTATTAATACCCAAAATTGCTTCTGCTCAATCTTCTGCCGAAACAGTTGAAGATGAGCATGGAATTCAGTTGATTGATACAGAAAGCCAATCAGTTTACCTGTCCCGCATTTATCGGGAGAACGACGTTGTTGAATTTTGGATGCAAACTTCAAGCGGCTCGTTTGACACTGAACGTCACGTTGCTTACGTTGCTTCATGTAGTGTACCGATCGCCTCCATAGCAGGCGGATATACCTACAACTATTCTATGGAGCAAGTTCAAGACCGTTGGGTTGCAAGCGACACTACTCCAGAACCCGTGCAACCTGGAACAATTTTGCAGTTTGCTATTGAGGAAGCCTGTAATTTCTAATTCTCTTGTGTAGCAACAAAATGCCTTGCTATCCGAAGAACAATGCCTTCCAATTAATCAGGAGCTAGTAGGTAAAAAGAATGAAGTTAGGAGATCACATTTACACTCGAATAGACCTTAGACCTTTAGGACAGACTATCTATCATCACGGTATTTACTGTGGCTATGACCGAGTTATTCATTACCAAGCTCCGTTTGGTTTATACGGAACTGTTGTTGAAACGTATCTAAGTGATTTTGTTAAAGATTACAGTTTTCGCGTGTATGTTGAAAACCATCAGAATTGCTCTGTTTATCCACCTAATGAAGTTGTAGCCAGGGCTAAAAGTAGGCTAGGCGAACAGCGTTATTCCGCCTATTTCAACAATTGTGAGCATTTTGCTTTATGGTGCAAAACTGGGGAACACAGCAGTCCTCAGGTGAAACATACTAAGCAAGTCGTGAAAGCCGTTCTATATGCTTCTACAACTCCTTCACAAGCTGCTTCTGAATTAATTAACAAAGTTTTTAAAAGAATGAAGCGCTAACAAGCGCTTTGTTTTGCGCTGGCTCTATAAAGCCAAATGAGATATCGAAAAGAGTGGGTATCTTGCTCAATTTCGCAAAAGAGGAATTCTGCGAAATTCACCAATGGAGAAGCGATCGCCCCTCTATATCTGGGCACCCTGACCACATCGTTAAGGTGCCTTTGCTATGAACATCCGATGGAAGCGAGTTCTGATCCCAGCAGCGATCGCCGCTGTTCTAATGTTGGGCATTCCCTACGCAGGCATCCAGTACTTTAAGAGCCAGGGCATCTGGTATGACAGTGAGGGGAATCCACACGCGGATATCTGGGTTGAGGAGTAGAGGCGATCGCTATTCTGACATTCAGACTGGGCATTCTGTCCCTAGTCATTTGGTGCCCGCTATGAAACCTCGGTGGCGGGAAATCACGATTCCCATAGAAATTACTGTTGCTCTAATTGCTGCTCTAATCGTCTCCCTCCCCATGCTGCATCCTCTCAGAGTTTGGGTGGCTGGTGGTGTGTGGTGCGCTCAGTCAGTCCCAAACGGTGGACTAAAAGTACTGTATGGCGCTGAGGCTTGCAACATTCCAGCAGCGAACCAGCAGCCGTGGACCGGCAAAACAAAAGCCCCAGCATCAGTGCTAGGGCAGACTAAGTGTATAAGCTTAGAGTTCCCTTGCTAGGGAAAGAGTAACGGGCGATCGCCTATTACCACTAACCTTCACGCAAAGTTCATAAGCGATTTACGAGAGATCTCTGATTGACAGGGCACTTTGAATAAGACCCTCCGCCAAGATTAAATCCATGAAGTCTTTCTGGAAATCGCTCTGTTTATTTGTTGCCTCATTCCTGCTTTCCATCACCATCCTGCACACGCTGCCTGTTGGAGCACAGACCCCATCAAGAGCGCCTGTCTCTGGTAGTTGTGATTGTCCCTATGACTCTGATTCCTCCGGTCGTCGGTGCGGTGGCAGATCTGCCTACTCAAGACCAGGTGGGCGCTCGCCTGTTTGCTATGTGGACAATGCTCCAGCTTCTGGCTCTGCGCCTCAAGTTGCACCGTCTGCACCAGTGGAGTCTGCCTATAACCGCTACATGCGGATTGCCTACGCTGCCAGCGGAACCAGCGACTATCAAACTGCTTTAATCAATTTCAGAAGGGCACTGGCTGAACGTCCTGGCGATAGATTCGCGACTGAGGCGATCGCCAACATGGAAGCTGCTATCGAGCGTAGCCGCCAGTAGTAAGTTCAAGCGATCGCACCTCTCGACAGTTAAATCTCAAATTGAGACAATACGGATGAACTAACCTCTCATCCCCATGACAAAAACATCTGCTGATACCGTCCGGTGTTACTTGAAAGAGATCGGGCGGTTTCGCCTTTTGAGTGCAGAGGAAGAGGTGACACTAGCTCGCCAGATTCAGGCAGGGCTAGGGGAGCGGGAGAAAGAGCCAGCAGCGCAAGACCAGACAGTGATTCACAGTGGCGATCGCGCCAAACGTCGATTGATTGAGACAAACCTGCGCTTGGTTGTCTCAATCGCAAAGAAGTATCAGAATCGGGGATTGGAACTGCTGGACTTGATTCAGGAGGGCAGTCTAGGGCTAGACCAGGCTGCTGAGAAGTTTGACCCAACCAAAGGGTTTAAGTTCAGCACCTACGCTTACTGGTGGATTCGGCAGTCAATCACCCGGGCGATCGCCACTCAGAGCCGCACCATCCGTGTTCCGGTTCACATCGTTGAGAAGCTGAACAAGGTTAAGAAAACCAGACAAAAGCTAACAGCGGAACTGGGTAGAGTGCCAACCACCAACGAAATAGCGATCGCCCTCGACACTACGCCCCAGGCACTGCGAGAACTGCAAATGATGGCAGCTCGCCCTGCCAGCTTGGACTCAATGATCGGCACCAGCCAGGACACAGAACTGGGTGATTTGGTTGCTGATGACTCCGCTATGCCATTGGAACTGGTGGAGCAACTTCACAGAGTTGAGCAGGTTAGGGCACTGCTGGAATGCCTGTCAGAGGGCGATCGCCACATCATTGAGCAACGCTGGGGTATCGGCACTATGCACGGCTGCAAGCAACCACTGAGCAAGGTTTCAGAGACGGTCAACCTGTCGAGGGAGAGGATCAGGCAGCGAGAGTCGAGAGCCTTCGCTCAGCTTCGCAGTTATGCAGCGAAGTTAGGGTAGGGATTGTGTTATACCTGACGCATCACTCAATGATGGAGGGATTATGACCACTGAATTGAAAAGTAGCGGTGTGTAAGCTGCTGAGTCAAATCGTTTGCTAAGACACAATCTCTAACCCAGTATTTTGCGATCTCCGTCAAATGAGAGAGATAAGGAGAATGCTTTATCAGCGTTGATAAAAGCAATTGTGTTCGCTGCTACCACTATGCAAAATACAGAAGACAAGCATTCTTTTCAAAAGTCTTTGTTAGCGGAATTGACAGTGCTTTTGGTGGAGGATGAGCCTGAATTAAAAGCACTGCTCACGTTCATTCTTGAGGGGAACGGAGCCAGAATCATCCCAGCAGGTTCTGCTATTGAAGCACTAAATCAGTTAGAACGGCGGCAACCAGACGTTTTGGTCAGTAACGTTAAGCTACCTGATGAGGACGGATGCTGGTTAATTGAGCAAGTCAGACAGGGAGAGGGACCAGGACGCGAACTCCCAGCTATTGGTGTAACTTCCTACCTTGGAGAAGTTGATGCCCAGGAAGCGTTGAGAGCCGGATTTCATCATTTTTTGTCCAAGCCGATAGATCCAGATGAGTTGGTTCAAGAGGTGCTCAAGCTTGCTGGGCGGGCATGAGATGGAAAGAGCGAGAACGATACTTAATCTGCAACGGGCAAAGGAAGACTACTAACTGTGACGATCCATCTATCTCAGGATAGAGATATTTGGACTTGTTGAGTAACCACAACGACAAGTAAAGTTTTTTGTGGGAGTATCAAGCTTGTCCTACCAATCCCGTGACAGAATTTTGATCTATGTCCCCCAGCAGTAACCCTAGTCTGGATGGCTTGAAGGTGCTAATTGTCGATGACGATAATGACAACCTTCAATTTTTAGCATTTCTGTTTGAGACTTACGGTGCAATCGTAACCGCAGTTATTTCGGCGCATGACGCATTTCAAGTCTTCCTAGAGCAGCAACCAGATATCTTAATCAGTGATATCAGGATGCCTGACCAAGACGGGCATACGTTGATCCGTCAAATTAGAGGATTGACGGTTGGGCAAGGAGGACAGGTGCCAGCGATCGCCCTAACTGCTAATGCCAGGGAAATAGACCAGCAGAGATCCATTGCATCTGGATTTCAGCAACATTTAGCTAAACCTGTCGAACAAGATATGTTGCTACAAGCCGTGTTGGAGTTGACTTCTAACAAAGTTCAATATCAGGGTTGAGGAGTAGGGGCGATTGAAGCAGCAAAACCTTTGCCCAGCTTCATCACCGAGCCAAAAATATTGTTGATTCGTGTGCAAACTGCTGCGCCAGTTCTAAATTGCATGACCGCTCCCAGTGTTCGAAGGGAAACTTTTTACTTTGACAACTATTTCATTTGCTCCAGACCTCTGGGGAACTGGATGATAAAGCTTGTTCCCTTGCTTTCGGTGCTTTCGACAGAGATTGTCCCTCCATGTGCTTCAACAAGGCTCTTTGCCAGAAATAGTCCTAAACCCCACCCCTTTTGCCCCTGGGCAGAGGTGGCTCGACGAAATTGTTGAAATAGAATCGACTGGGCATCAGGAGGAATTGGATTACCCTGGTTGTGGATAGTCAGGTTGACGTGGGTTTCCGTTTGCTCAAGCGTGAGTGTAATCGGTGTGTTAGGAGCACCATATTTCACAGCGTTGATTGCCAAGTTCTCAATGACTCGCCGGATCTCTTTGCGGCTGCAATAGCTCTTGACATCAGAATTGGAGACCACAACGAACCGATCCCCATGGGTGAATCTCAAATCCTCTACAACCTCCTTAACTAGCGTGTGTAAACAGCATTCTTGAAATTCAAACTTTAAGCTTTGCCCTGCCCGCAGCCGACTTGCATCGAGCAGATTTTGAATCATCGAATCCAGTCGGTCGATCGCACTAATCATCCTCACCGCGACATCCATGTGGCTGTCTCCTCGTTCCAGCCGACGCAGGGTCAGTTGAGTTCCCATTTTGACGACATTGATTGGGTCTCTCAGGTCGTGAGTTAGCGTCACCATAAATAGCTCTTGAATATCTTGGAGCGTCTGTGAGAATTGAGTCGCGGCATCATTCACAGCTTGCTCAACCGAGTTAATAATGATGTCCCGTTCCCTCCGCTCTAAAGGTGCTTCTTCCTCTAATACCTGAAAGAGGACCTGCCGTAGGATCTGGTACTCAAAGATGAGTTGAGACATCGAGTAATCAGCATACCCGGCTCGCTCACGTCCATGCAGTTTGCCAATCCGAGTGTTCTCTACCTCATGGGCTTCTATTTGGGCAGATGTTCTTTCACCGGTAGCTGACAGTTCAGCCACGAGTTGGTTTAGGAATTGAGGCAGCGAATTTTGTAGAACAAGAGAGTCCTGATGCAGTGATGCACTAACTTCATCACGCGCCCGAGCTTCCCACGTTTGCATAATTCTTTCAGCATTTTGCTGAAGCCGATCAGACGCTTGGTTAGACATTGTTCTGAATTTTCTGCATGAAAGGAGGCTAGGAAAAGTTCCCAGGCTGTGGGTTTGAGCCATCAGCAACATCTTGCTCAGTATAGGTTACGCTCCTTAGCTTGGCGTTGAGAGTTAAACTCAGCGGAGCAGTCATCCACTCCACTGGTCTGCAAAATAGTTTTACTTCCCTAGCAAGAAATCAATCATCCCTTTGCCGTGATTGAGTGCTCCTTTAGCCCTTCCAAACTCAAGCTTGGAATTTACAGGAGGACTGCCTCCTAAGTTGTAGCTAAGCGTCCAAATTTTTGTTTCTTGATCTTGAGTCGCTTGCAAAACATACCCACGATAAAAAACTCGGTATTCGGGTTCTGGCTCTCTGTTTATAGTTTCATCAGTCATTCATTCCTCTATAGGTCTTACCTGTTGCCCCGTCCTTCGAGTGAGCAGCAGGTAGGCTTTTGTCCTTAATTTAACTTAATCTAACTCAATACAAGTACATCCCCGTACAATGAGTTACATCTTTAGGCAGAGTCTTTTCCAAGGGTTCACCCCTGCTTTTCATGCATCTGACAATAGGTGATCTAGTTCGTTACGTTGGCTCTGGTGCCAAAATTCAGCAAGATTATGGCAGTGAAGATCTTGCCGTTGTAAAGGTTAACGCTACTTGCATGACGGTTTGCCAAAATCAACAAGGGGATTTATTGATTGGGGCACGTTGCAAGGACTTAGAGGTTATTGAGCGCAATTCTTACTGAGGCTCTTCAGACTTTGGATCGTGGGAACTGTCTAATTCAATAACAGGGGTCTTGGCTGAGTTTTCTAGCTCAACAAAAAGCTCAAGATACTTTATCAAGTTAGTGATGTAGTTAATC
Organism: Cyanobacteria bacterium FACHB-471; assembly: GCA_014695345.1. Lineage (GTDB taxonomy): Bacteria > Cyanobacteriota > Cyanobacteriia > Elainellales > Elainellaceae > JAAUTN01. The sequence continues at coordinate 727 of JACJOC010000101.1, read as the reverse complement.
TGCTCCTTTATTTCCCGTAAAGTTGCATCTTGTTTAGCTAGTAGGGCTTCACGTTGCTCCTGAGAATTTTCCATCTTGTCATGCTTCCTTCTATGTCTCCTGACAACTACAACAACCTACAACGGGCAGGAGTTATTAGGCTTGGACAATAAAAACTATGGTTTCTGTGCCAGTTTTGAGCCAGTGGGTTTAGAAGTCTTGCTTCCCTAGTAACAAATCAATCATCCTTCTGTCGTGATCGAGCGCTCCTTTAGCGGTTCTAAACTTGAGTTTGGAATTTATAGGAAGGTACTCTCTTAGGCTGTAGCTAAGCGTCCAGAGTTTTGATTCTTGGTCTTGAGTTGCTTTCAAAACATATTCGTGGTAGAAGTCCTGGGATTCAGGTGCTGGCTCATTTCTTGTAGTTTCATCAGTTATACGATCTCTTTATAAGTCTTGACTGCCCTCAGTCCTTAGAGTGAGCAGCAGATAGGCTTTCGTACTTACTCTAAGTACATCTCCGCACAATGGGCTACATCTTTGGGTAGAGTCTTATCCGTTCAAACTGGCGAAGCTGTCATACACCGCCACATAATCCTGAAAATTCGGCGTTGCAGAATGGAGGTATGAATTAGGGGAAAGTTTCCATGCAATGTCCTGAATGCGGCTCCTCTCACATCCGTAGGAATGGAAAGAAAAGAGGTAAACAAAATCACATTTGTGTTGCCTGTGGTCGTCAGTTTATTGA
>JACJOC010000100.1 GCA_014695345.1 Cyanobacteria bacterium FACHB-471 | reverse complement strand
TACGGCAACCAGCATCTATCAACTCAAGAGCAGACTGTTATCCCACTATTTGATTGGGCAACTCAAATCACCCACTCTTGCTATGAAGTTGGGCTAAGCTGACCACCACATTTAGTACATCTGCGTAAGTCCTGATTAAATTTCATCTCAGCAGGGTTAGTCAAGTATAAAAAACTTCACCCGCTTATCGCGCTAATCAAACCTGGTGCCCAAATGCTGCTAATCTCCATCTCTTATCCAGGCAGTAACTCTGGCACGGTGAAAACATCACCATCTTTAAAAATCTCTGCTAAATCTGCCTGACCAGGGGCGATCGCAGTTTGAACCAGGACAAAGGGGAGAAGACGAGAAGGGGCGATCGCCTTCTTACATCGACTATCTCTAAAAGTTCTGTCCCCTTGCGGGGAATGGGGTTTGAAACTCTACGACATACCGGGTAAGACGTCAAAGGATTCCTGCCTGTTTCCGTCCCCTTGCAGGGAATGGGGTTTGAAACTGAAGGTTATACAATCTTTCAAGAGCGTCCTGAGTTCTTGTTTCCGTCCCCTTGCGGGGAATGGGGTTTGAAACCCCCTCGTCCAGGAAACATTGTCCAGACTGGGTTTCAGCGGTCGAATCGACGCACCCTCAACTTGATGGTCAGTTAGCAGATCTAATTGAGAATCAAGCCTGCTTAAATTTGTCGAAACTCTCACGGAGAGAGGGATCGACATACGTCAACGAGATTATGCAGTTTTCGAGGTTCTGGGAGGGGGCGTCGATTTCCAACGCTGCACGCACCTACCTTATGCGCTTAAACCTTAATCGTCAAGTTCGCAGGGTGAAATAGGGGAAGGGATCAAGGGGTTGGAATTAACTCGATTTTTGGGGTGATGGCGGTTAATCAAGAAAGGCAAAAGAGAGACAAATGGTCGCTAAAGTAAAGGTGATAGAGTTTGCACCTAAGCTTGAGCAAATTACCCTGCCGCTTGATCAGTCCTAGCTTCTCTAGTTTGGCGGCTACCTTCACTTGGGTAGTCTGACCATCCTTGATAATTTGGTCAAGTCCCTTGGATAAGTCCAGACAAGACTGTAAGGTGACTAAAAGGCTTTGCAGATGATCGCTGTATATGCCAGTCAGCGTAGGAGCTTCCTGCAAAAGCTGATCAAGGGTTACATTTCCTGTCCAGAGGTGATAGAGCGCCAGTTGCAGCAGGTAAGGGTGCCCTCCGACCATATCAATTAACTCTTGAGCTGAATTAGGGGTTTCCCAGTTTAAGCCATATTTTTGAGCCAGGGTTTGCACTTGTGACAAATTAAGCTCTGGTAGCTCAATAGGATACCCGATCATGTTGAGCGAAGATACGCTTAGCTGCGGAGAAATGTGAATATCAGTGGAGTGAACTATCACCAGTCGCAGCTTTTGCAAAACGTTGGACTGTCTGGCTTCTTCGTGCCAGGACTGGAGCAACATGAGAAACTCCCAGGCAAGTTTGGGATGCTCTGTCAGGATAAAATCAAAGTCGTTAAAGCTCAGGAGTAGAGGGGCGTTTAATTGACTCAGAAGATATCGTGTCCAGTAAAGCGTACAGCTCGCCTTGCTACCCGCTTCCTTTTGCCAATATTGATTTAACCGGGGCTCTATCCCTAATTGCTGACTTACATGGATACAAAACCACCGGAGAAACCGATCCAGGCTGGAAAAGATATCACTATCGGTTTGCTTAAAGTCCAGGTTAACCGTATTGTAATTCAGGGTTTTAGCCTGGTCAATGATGCGAAGCAAAAGGGAACTTTTTCCCATTCTTTGGGAGGCTTTGATTCGCAATAAGCTTCCTGATTTGCCGATTTCTGCATAAGCTTTTGCTTGAATAGCAGGATGTTCAATATAGAACTGGGAGTGAAGTCGTACTGCACCTCCAGGAAACTCGGGAATATCAGAAAGCACAGTTAGATTAGGAGCAATCGCCTGCTTCAAATGCAACGGTTGCAGATTGAACCGCTGTTGCAATAAGGCGCGAAAGTTTTTCTTCTTAACGGGTTCTTTCAAGGCTTTGGAGAGCGATCGCCACAGTTGTGCGCCAATATCTCGGATATAACTATAGTCATATCCAGCTTCACGGGCGATCGCAGGATATTCTTCACCCAGCCAAGATCGCCGAAATACTAACTCCTGTGCAGCGGTTAAACTACCTGGAGGCAAAATTTGTTCTATTATCTCCAATGCTTCTTCAGCAGTCATCAGGGTTTACCTCTGACTATTACTGCTCAAGAATCTACCTCAAGTACGAGGGAAAAAGAAGCAAAGATAGTAAAGTTAAGCTCTAACTTAAGAAAAAGTACACAAGTTAAAGTGTGGGGAACGGCATTGCACCGTTCCCCGACAGGCATACAGACCCGTAGAAATCAGAAACTAATTGAAGTCTACTAGCAGTACAAACTGCCGAAATCAAGATTTGTAGGTTAAAAAGGGCTAGGCACTAACTACCTTCTCAACCTACGAGTAAACCAAAACTAGCTGTCCAAGTTTTCCTGACGAGCATCTTCAAATCGCTCGTTCAATCCACCTGCAACAGTTTTCAACTGATCTTCGGACAGTTCTCCTTCAGGTTGAAGTCCTTTGTCCAGATTCTCTAGGCGAGCATCTTCAAACCGCTGTGTCAGTCCACCGGACACACCTTCTAGTTCTGTATCTGAAAGCTGCTCTTCTTTTTTGGGTTCTTGCTGACTCATTAGGATATGTCCTCCAGTTAGGGAAATGACTGGTGAGAGCTGCAATCAATTCAAGCTCTCTCATCACTTCTCTAGAGTAGCCCGAAACCCTCAAACACTGAAGGCTTGTGTGTTGGACAAATGTTGGCAAGATGTCGGATAAATGTTGGCAGAACGTTGGATCAGCTTTATCTCCTCTAGTTTCCTCACTTCTAATCCGTAATAATGTGGCTATCAAACTCGCACCAATCACCTCATGGCAGAAGTCTTACTCAGCGAATTAAGCAACGCCGACATTAATTGGATGATCGCTGCGGGTCGTCAAGAGCAGATCAACGCCGGAACTGTGCTTGTCCAGCTTTGCAGAGATCCAGAGGTGATTTATCTGTTGTTAGATGGAGCGTTAACGATCGTAATTCCCAACGCTAAAAGTACTTCTACCGATCATGTTGTAACTGTTGCAGAGAGTGATTGTCAGGATCGAGAAATTACTCGTTTATCACGCGGCGAGATTGTGGGTGAAACATCCTTATTTGATTTATGTTTTATGCCAGCAATTGTTAAAGCAGATGTGAATTCGTTAGTACTGGCAATTCCTCGGCAACGGTTAATAGACAAACTAGAACAGGACATTAACTTTAGTACCCATTTTTATCGGGCGATCGCCCTGATGCTCTCTGAACGGCTGCGGCAAATCTTCGAGATGCCAGGTCAGGTGCAAGCCATCACCGAACAACCGATGAAAGAAGCTCTCTTTGTGTTTGGAGAGCTTCGGGATAGTGATGCAGACTGGTTGGTTGCCGTGGGTGAAATCAAAAGCCTTTCCCCGAATGAAGTCTTACTCCAAGCCGGTAGACCCGTTGAGGCGCTGTATTTCATTCTGGATGGTCTTCTACTGATTTCCTCTCCCGAAGGAGATTATAACCCTCTCACCCTTTGCTTTAAAGGTCAGGGGAAGGCTCCTCGTGAGAAGGCGATCGCTAACCTAACTCGGGGTGAAATTAGTGGCGCTAGCTCTTTTGTAGATTTTCGCCCCCCAGCGGTTACGGTTAGAGCAGTCAATCACTCTCTTGTCTTATCTATTCCTCGTCAGGTACTTGCTGTCAAACTTCAGCAAGACATGAGTTTTGCTTCTCGCTTTTACCGAGTCCTTGCCCTTCAACTTTCTAATAGTCTGCAAACCGTGATGAGTCGTCTGGGCTGCAATAAGAGCAACTACAGTCAGCATCAGGAGATGGATGAAGACGTTGAATATGAGGATGAGCTAGACCTTGATTCGTTGCAACAGGTTTCTCAAGGGGCGGCTCGATTTAATTGGATGTTGAAACGGTTGGGTGTAACTTAAAGCGAGTCACAGAACGGAGCCATCAAATAAAGCCATGAGTGAGCAGTCAAAAACCAGCATTTTTAGAAAGGAGTCCCTGGAGCGATTATCTTCTCCAGAGCAGTTAGATCAACTGATGCAGGTTGTTAGCCCTAAGAGTTGGCTACCTCTGGCATCTCTGGCTTCCTTGATGGCGTTGGCGCTGGTTTGGGGTTTCTTTGGACGGATTCCAATTACCGCAGTGGGTAAAGGAATCCTCGTTCACCCAACCCAATCCTCTAATGAACTGGTAGGTTTAACCTATTTTGGTAGCGATGAAGCAGAGCAGATTCAACCTGGAATGGAGATTATGCTGGTGCCTGACACCATCGGCTCTGAACAAACCGACGGCTTGGTTGCCCGGATTAAATCTGTTTCAGAACCATCTGTCACCACTTTAGATGCGGCTCGTCAATCCGGCATTGCGGATCAAGAAAATTTAGTAGAAGTCGTTGCTGAACTGGAACCCGATCCTGCCACTGCAAGCGGCTATCGATGGTCTTCTGCACGAGGTACACGGTTAACACTGGCTCCTGGAATGAGTGCGATCGCCCGCATCACCCTAGCAGAAAAAGCACCCATCACCTTTGTATTTCCATTTCTTGAGGTGTCTCACTGATGTTTATCAACCCTTTAGCCTCTCTGCAACAGTCACTAAAGGGGCAAAAGAGCCGAGTCAAAACACCCACAGTTTTACAGATGGAAGCCGTTGAGTGCGGGGCTGCGGCTTTAGGAATTGTCTTAGGCTATTACAACCGAATTGTGCCGTTGGCAGAGCTACGACAAGCCTGTGGTGTTTCGCGAGATGGGGTGACAGCCGCCAACGTCCTTAAGGCGGCCAGAAACTATGGCATGGTTGCCAAAGGTTTTAAGAAGTCACTAGAAAGCCTGTCACAACTACGTTTTCCTTTTATTGTTTTCTGGCACTTCAATCACTTTTTAGTGGTTGAAGGGTTTGACAAAGACCGAGTTTATCTGAATGATCCAGCTGTCGGACCTAGAAGGGTTTCCTATCAGGAATTCGATGAAGGATACACCGGGGTCGTTCTGGTGATGGAGCCGAGCGAAGAATTTCAGCCAGGGGGACAAAAACCCAGTCTCACTTTGGCATTAGGAAGCCGTCTCCGCAATTCGGTTGGGGCATTGCTCTACTGCATCCTGGCAAGCTTTTTACTGGTGCTGCCAAGTCTGGTGATTCCTGCCTTTAGCCAGATCTTTGTGGACAATGTCCTGATGGGCAACCGACCCGAGTGGTTGCCTTACTTATTGTTTGGCATGATGATCACGATATGTCTTCAGGGCTTGCTTACTCTGTTGCAGCTACGGTATTTGCGTGGCTTAAAGATTAAGCTATCGGTGAGTTTATCCAGTCGATTTGTCTGGCACGTTTTACGTTTACCCGTCAGCTTTTATGCACAGCGGTTTGCCGGAGAGATCAGCAACCGAATTCGACTCAATGATGATGTAGCAGATGTAATGTCGGGTCGTCTGACGATTACCGTCATCAGCGCCTTCATGGTGGTCTTTTTTGCGATCGCCATGTTCCAATACGACGTTGTCTTAACTCTGATTGTGATTTTCTTTGCCGTTGTGAATGTACTCACATTACAGTGGGTATCGCGTCAGCGCGTCGATGCCAACCTGCGACTGGTGCAGGAATACGGCAAAGCATCGGGAATTGCGATCGCAGGCTTACAGAGTATGGAAACGCTCAAAGCTTCTGGCTTAGAGTCAGACTTTTTTGCTCGTTGGGTGGGGTATTACACTAAGGCAATCAACGCTCAGCAAGAGTTAGGTTTAATCAACCGCGTTTTAGGATTACTGCCTACTCTCCTTTCGGCACTCACAGCAGCCTCACTCCTGATGATCGGTGGATGGCGCGTGATCAACGGCAGTTTAAGTATTGGTATGTTAGTCGCCTTCCAACTTCTGATGCAAAGCTTTCAGCAACCCGTCAATCGTCTCGTCCAATTTGGCAGCACTCTGCAAACCTTACAGGGGAACCTACAGCGCCTGGACGACGTATTAACTAACGAGGTTGATCCCCAGTTACAAGAACAAGATTCCCCCCCTCCCCCTTCATCCCTCATCCTTCATCCTTCACCCTTTTCTCCTCGTCTGCACGGTTACATTGATCTAAAAGACCTTACCTTCGGCTACAGTCCGCTTGAACCGCCGCTGATTGAAAATTTCAACCTTTCTATTAAGCCGGGACAGCGAATTGCTTTCGTAGGAGGAAGTGGCTCTGGTAAGTCAACCCTCGCTAAAGTAATTGCTGGACTCTATGATGCCTGGTCAGGAGAAATCCGGTTTGACGGAGTTGCTAGAAATGATATTTCCCGTTCTGTACTCACCAATTCGATCGCAGTTGTAGAACAGGATATTCTCCTATTTGCAGGCACCATTCGCGAGAACTTAACCCTGTGGGATACCACAGTTCCCGATCGCGCCTTGCACCGAGCTTGTCAGGATGCAGCAATTCACGAAGTGATCCTCTCGATTCCTGGTGGCTATGATGCTCAACTGTTAGAGGGTGCGGTGAATTTAAGTGGTGGACAGCGACAGCGACTTGAGATTGCTAGAGCGCTAATCAACAATCCGTCAATTCTGATTATGGATGAAGCCACCAGTGCCCTGGATACAGAAACCGAGAAAATGATTGACCAAAAATTGCGGCAACGGGGCTGTACCTGTTTGATTGTGGCGCATCGGTTAAGCACCATTCGGGACTCTGACGAAATTATTGTTTTAGAACGCGGCAAGGTTGTGCAACGGGGTACCCATGAAGAACTGTGGCAACAACCTGGACATTATGCTCAACTCATTCGCAACGCGGAGGGTGCCTCATGAAGCTACAGCAGATTGACACAAGTTTGCACCAAATTACAGGCAATCAACCCCTGTTATTAAATGACCCTCAAACGGTTTGGCTGGTTCAGTCAGGCTCTTTGGCACTGTTTGCGGTGCCAATCAAAAATGGTGAGGCAGAGGGCGATCGTCACTACCTATTCAACATTTACCCCGGTGAAGCTCTTTTTGGCATTGCATCTCGTCCAGACTGTAACTCACTCGGCATCATCGCAGTTCCGCTCGAACCTACAGAGCTTCTGCCAATTCCATACCCTCCCACTCCCGTACTCTCCCAGTCTTCAATCCCCGATCCCCACTTCCTCCTCGACAACTGGGTTCACAAACTTGGTCAAGTGGAGGGGCTAACTCAGCCAAAGGCCGCTGGAATTACTCCTGATATGCAATACCTTTCCCTGATGGAAGGGCAAATATTTCAGCCTTCTCCCGACCAGGTCCTGTGGGTGAGAGTCCAGCAAGGAAAGATGCTCTGGTTGGGTCATTCAGACCTGGTTTTAGATCCAGAAACAGGCTGTTTTCCTATTGGAAATGGAGCCTGGTTAGAAGCAGCCGATCACCTTGAACTGTTTTCTAGAGGCACAGCCGAGGTTGAAAGTTGGGATATTTTGCTAAAGGGGCTGGCTCAACTGCATCACTATTTTCTCTGTTCTGTTGAACTGATTGGAGAACACGAGACTCAGCAAACGTTAGCTCGATTTGAGGCAAGGCAGCAGCTTAACCGACAACTGACGCAGCAAACGATCCATCAGCTTGCGTCAGTGTTACATCCCAGGACAGAGAGTTTTTTTGAGGCAGATACTTCTTTGTTAATTGCAGCAGGAGCAGTGGGTAAGGCACTGGGAGTAACCATTCAGCCACCTGCTAGATCGGAAGATCTGAAGCGATTAAAGGAACCTTTGGAGGCGATCGCCCGTTCTTCTCGCTTACGTTTGCGGCGAGTTTTGCTGCGAAACAACTGGTGGAAGATGGATAGCGGACCACTTCTGGCTTACACCGTTGAGGATAAACGACCTGTCGCACTGTTGCCCGTTGGAAATGCCCAGTACGAACTGTTTGATCCGGCATGGACAGGTTTAGCTGAAGCCGATGTTTCAACGACGAAGGGTTCTAAATCTGCCTCTGCTAGAGTTCCAGTCGATCAGGCTGTTGCACAGACTATCGATCCCGTTGCGTTTGTTTTCTACAGACCCTTGCCTGATGGCGTGTTGAATGCCATTAGTTTGCTCAAATTCACGTTGCAAGGGCGCACGTCCGATGTGATTGCGATTCTGCTGACGGGCGTAGCTGCAACGTTGTTAGGAATGCTGGTGCCACAGGCTACAGCCGTTTTAATTGATAATGCGATTCCCTATGGCAACTCAGGTTTACTGGTGCAGACTGGGTTAGGGCTACTAGCGGCCGCCTTTGGTGGGGCAAGCTTTCAACTGGCGCAGGCGATCGCCTCCATGCGAATTGAAACCCTATCCGATGCATCTCTACAAGCCGCTGTCTGGGATCGTTTACTCAAGCTAAAAACCTCCTTTTTTCGAGAATATTCCATCGGTGATTTAAACTCACGCGTGTCTGGCATTGGTGCGATTCGGCGCAAGCTTAGTGGTACTGCCTTACAAAGTATCTTTGCCGGGTTTTTCTCGCTGTTGAATTTGGGACTGTTGTTTTACTACAGTTCTAGACTGGCAACTCTGGCACTAGTGTTAGCCGCAGTAATTATCACTTTTACCACCATCTCTGGTTCCCTGATCATTCGCAAAAATCGCCCTTTAATGGAGCTTGAAGGTGACCTTTTTGGGTTGATGGTGCAACTCATCAGTGCGGTTCCTAAGCTGCGAATTGCCGGAGTTGAAGAACGCGCTTTTGCCCATTGGGGACAAAAATATGTGAAACAGCTTCAGCTTTTAGCCAGCACACAGCGTTTGGAAGACATGGTTGTGTTGTTCAACACGGTGCTGCCAACTCTCACGACAGTGATGCTATTTGGGTTAGCCAGCACTTTGATTGATCCAACTCAGTCCTTTGGCAGCGGCAGTGGGCTATCAACCGGATCTTTTCTGGCGTTTAGCGTTGCGTTTGGCACGTTTATTGGAGGAATCACCAGTCTCAGCAATACATTAATTGAAGTGTTGGATGTGATTCCACTGTGGCAGCGATCGCAATCTATCTTAACTGCTGAACCCGAAATTGACCTCAACAAAGCTAACCCAGGGCGGCTATCTGGTAGCGTTCAAATTGACCATATATCCTTCCGCTATCGCGAAGATGGACCCCTCAACCTTGATAGTGTTTGTATCTCTGCCCAACCAGGTGAATTTATTGCACTAGTTGGACCATCAGGCAGCGGCAAATCAACCGTCATGCGACTGTTGCTAGGCTTTGAAACGCCTATCTCTGGCACAATCTACTATGACGGACAAGATTTGATGGGACTGGATGTGATGGCCGTGCGCCGTCAGTTGGGTGTAGTGTTGCAAAATAGCCGAATTAACGCGGGCTCAATTTTTGAAAACATTGCCAGCGGTGCCCTAATCACTTTGGATGAAGCGTGGACTGCGGCGGAAATGAGTGGATTTGCAGAGGATGTGAGAGCCATGCCCATGCAGATGCATACGCTTGTCAGTGAAGGCGGAACGAACCTCTCCGGTGGACAACGACAACGACTGGTGATTGCCCGTGCATTAGCTCTAAAGCCTCAAATTCTACTGTTTGACGAGGCTACAAGCGCTCTCGACAATAAGACACAGGCGATCGTGAGTCAGAGCTTAGATCAACTCAAAGTTACTCGTGTTGTCATTGCTCACCGTCTCAGCACCATTCGTTATGCCGATCGCATTTATGTCATGCAAGCCGGACGGGTTGTGCAACAGGGGAAATTTGAAGAGCTGGCAAATCAGCCAGGATTGTTTGCTCAGTTGGCTCGTAGACAAACTGCTGAATGAATCAGAATTGCAATTGCACGGCAACGCACCTCTTCATTGCTGTATGCCGTGCTTTGTATTCCACTCAAGCAAGAACCGCTACATTAGACCAGCATGAGAATTCCCTGTGACGATGCAGTCTACTTGGAGCAATCCCCAAATAAACTGTTTCCTTTAATTCTCTGTCCACTATGGCTCTGAAGGAACTGGGGCAGGGGCAGGCGCAGGCGCAGGGGCAGGGGCAGGTTCTGGCGGGGGAGCAGGTGCAGGGTCAGGCGCAGGTGCGGGTGGGGGAGCAGGTGCAGGGTCAGGTTCTGGTGCGGGTTCTGCAACTGGTTCTGCTGCTGGTTCTTCTATTGGTTCTACCGTGTCAGAATTATCTACTGTCTCGGGTTCTGGAGTTTCAGCAGGACTTGGTGTTGGTTCGGGACTACTAGAAGATTCCGGTTCTGGGGTAGAAGGTTCCTCGCCTAAAGAAGGTTCCTCGCCTGGAGAAGGTTCCGGCTCTGGGGATGGGCTGCTTGCCGATTCAGGGGTTTCGGCGGGACTCGTTTCAGCAGCTTCGGTAGGCTCTGGCTCTGGGTCGGAAATTGTGATACTGCGGCGATCGCCCCTTTCTTCTGCCCGTTGCGCCGCTTCAGAGTTTGGCTGCACAAATTCAATATCCAGAGGGTAGCTTTCTCCCGCTCTGGTATTGCTCAATCGGACTCGCCGTCGTGCTTGTTCTATAGCGGCACGGTCAAGTTCGGCATTGCCACTAGAGCGGGAGAGTGTTACCGAGACAACTCTCCCTTGGTCGTCAGTTTCAACCACTACCTGAGCCGATCCTTCTGCCCCGTCAGCACTCTCTGGATAGTCAAAGTCGCAACCTTGGCAACTAACCTCACGAGATCCGCCATTTCGACGGGAGCGATCGCTCTCTCCAGAACCTGTTCCCGAACCTATCCCTGTTCCCGAACCAGTTCCCGAGCCAGTTCCCGAGCCAGTTCCTGAGCCAGTTCCCGAACCTATCCCTGAGCCCGAACCTGAGCCCGAGCCCGTTCCTCGACCAGGACCAACTGCCGTAGTTGAGGAGCCATCACCTCCCCCAAAAATATTTCCAAGCGGGTTACCCGTATTAGATCCGCTATTTGCAGTTCGTCTTGCCTGCTCACGAGCCTGCCGCAAATCTCCCAGGAGGTTACTCAGGTCGCGTGGCTCGGTTGCTTCAGCAACGTTCTCAGCCTGTTCGGTTTCATCCTGTTCAGCGACTGGGTCTTCTAGTTCCTCTTCAACGGGTTCTTCTTCAACGGGTTCTTCAATATCTTCAGCGATTGGCGTAGGGGTAGGTTCTGGTTCCTCTTCAGCAGTGGGCTCTTCAGGCGGAATTGCAGAGGCTGGAGGGGCTTCTATGATCGATGCGGCTCCTGCGCCACCGCCCCCACCACCGCCACCAGACGCTGCAAATTCTGACTCAGCGATCGCTTCACTCTGCTCTTCTAACGGAATTGTCTCTACGACTTCTTCCTCGGCAGGCTCGGTCACAACAATAGTGATTTCTTCTTGTGCTGCCTGAGCTGGCTTCCAGAAATTATCGACTTTCAAGAACAGTCCAATCACATGCAGGGTGAGTGATCCCGCAAGACTGTAAACGATGAATCGCTTGAGAGTCTTTTCCTGTTGTTCACGCTGTTGAGCAACGGTATTTGATGCCATCCATCCTACCCGCGAATAGTGATTGCAAAGTTAGCGATTGCAAAACAAAATCTATTGCAAATCATTACTATCTGATTTGCCCATCCTAAAATTCAACTGCAACGCTGTCAATCAGTTTATTTGAGTTAGCCTACTTTTCGCTTCAGGTTTCAAACCCCGCTCTAACGGGAGATCCTGGTCTCTCAATCAGATTCAGCAATGGCATTGAACGAAGTTTATCTCGAAACAATTATTTCTATATTGCCAGTGCTTGACATTGAGTATCGCAGGATTTACTCTTCTTTTGAGAAGAGTTATCAATAACGATTTCAACTGCTCTTAGGTTAATTAGCTAACTCACAAAGTTGGCTCTATTGCTGTGTGAACACAAAATGCTAATTGTTGAACTGTTTATTGCAGGTGGCATCGTCATGTATCCCTTGCTGGGATTCTCGATTGTGGCGGTCGCCCTCATCCTAGAACGTCTTGTTTTCTGGTTTCGAGTAAATCGTCGCCAACGACGAATAGCGCGGGACGTGCTGCGAACTTACCAGCATGATTTTGATGCAGCACTGTTAAAACTTAAGCACAATTCCGATTTGCCCATTGCCAGAATTTTTCTGGAAGCTTTAGAAGTCGATCACTTTCCTCCCCATGCTTTTCGTCTCACCCTAGAAGGGGCAACGCAAGCTGAACTGCCGATGCTACGGCGATTCAACTCTATTTTTGACATGATTATTACTGCAGCCCCTCTATTAGGGCTGTTAGGCACCGTTCTAGGGTTAATTCAATCTTTTGCTGCTTTGGATCTCGGGGGTGGAGGTAGTGAGAGCGCCCTACAAGTAACGGGAGGCATTAGTGAGGCATTAGTGTCCACGGCATCAGGGTTAATTGTGGCTTTATTTGCCTTGTTCTTTGCCAGTTTGTTTCGAGGATTCTATCGGCGGCAGGTTGCTGCGATTCAAGAGTTTGGCAGCCAGCTTGAAGTTTTGCATCTAAGCCGCCATGAAGGATTTAGCGCTGTGTCGAAAGTGATGAATTGATTGCCATGAATATTCCTGAAGAGCCCGATGATCTTCCTATCATCAACATTGTGCCGATGATTGATGTGGTTTTTGCCATCCTGACATTTTTTATCATGTCGTCGTTGTTCCTAACGAAGTCTGAAGGTCTGCCGGTTAATTTGCCGCAAGCGCAAACAGCCGAATCTCAACAAGAGAGCAAGATTACGGTAACGGTTGATGATAAGGGAGATGTGTTTCTTGATCGCCAACCTATCCAAGTTGAAGAGTTAGCAGAGCAAGTCGAAACGCTAGTTGGCAACCAAGAGCGGTTAGTCGTGATCAACGCTGACGCAAAGGTTGAGCATGGTCAGGTGATTGCTGTGATGGATCAATTGCGATCGGTAGAAGGTGTGCAATTAGGGATCTCGACTCGTCGTCCTTGATAAACATCATGACTGAACTGGTTGCACCAAACTCATCACTCTTATCTATTACTTGACGTGGCTTCAGCACCTTTAGCAACTGTCTCCAAAAAGCGATCGCCTATTCTACAAGTCGTAGGTTTGGGTGTAAGTATTCTATTACTGTTTGTTTGTCTCCTTTTAAGCATCACGTTTGGAGCAGCAGATATTAATCTGAGCACCGTTTGGCAAGCCTTGACTGCATTTGATGGTTCAACCAATCATCTCATTATCACAACACTGAGATTGCCACGCGCTCTAATTGCACTGCTGGTTGGCGCAGCACTGGCAGTAGCCGGAGCGCTCATGCAGGGTTTGACGCGAAACCCACTAGCAGAACCAAGAATTTTAGGAATCAGTGCTGGGGCAGCTCTTGCAGTTGTTGCAGCGACTTTTCTTATCGGGACTACATCCATTCAGACCTATACCTGGTTTGCTTTTGCGGGAGCAGCGATCGCCGCAGTCGCAGTTTACAGCTTAGGGTCGGCAGGGAGGGGCGGACTGTCTCCCCTCAAACTTGTTCTAGCAGGCGCAGTGCTCGACCATCTTTTATCTGCTTTAATGACTGGAATTCTGATCCTCGATCGACGCACTTTGGATGAAGTGCGCTTTTGGCTAGCCGGATCGGTCGCTGGACGTGACTTCAATATCCTGCTGCAAGTTCTCCCCTATGTTTCAATCGGTTTAATCATTGCCTTTAGTTTGGGTAAACAAATTACTACTCTGACGTTAGGCGAGGATGTTGCTAGAGGGTTAGGGCTTAACACAGCATGGGTAACGGCGATCGCCATCATCACGGTTGTTTTGCTGGCTGGTAGCGCGGTTGCTTTAGCAGGGCCAATCGGGTTCGTAGGTTTAGTGATTCCTCATATCGTTCGCTTTTGGGTCGGTGTCGATTACCGTTGGATATTACCGTATGCAGCAGTATGGGGCGCTGTTTTATTGTTAATCGCAGATCTAGCGGCTCGTCTCATCATTAAGCCTCAAGAATTGCCAGTAGGAATTATGATGGCTCTCCTCGGTGCACCATTTTTTATCTATTTAGCGCGATCGCAAGCAAAGCGATAAGCCAAATGACTCTCTTCAAAATCGAACACACAGAACTTCAGCAGCGGATTTGTCCCCAACTCACTAGTTCTGTGGCTTTTCACTAAAAATCAAATAGGCGGCACCTGCAAGCAGCATTGCTGCCAAAAAATAGTTGCGGGTTACGGGTACTTTCATATAACTCACGCTAAACCCGGCAAACACAAGCATCGTAATCACTTCCTGCAATACTTTAAGCTGAGGCAGGCTGAAGTATTGAATGCCTGCACGGTTAGCAGGTACCTGAAAGCAGTATTCAAAAAAGGCGATCGCCCAGCTTGAAGCGATCGCAATCCATAAGGGAGCCGCTTTCAGCTCCTTTAAGTGACCGTACCAGGCAAATGTCATAAAAACATTGGAGATGAGCAAAAAAATCACAGGCTTAAGCATAGAGAGATTCTGATAAGAACAGCATTCTAGAGATTCGCATTTCCCCCTGATACTTAGCAACCTGCTAGGAATGGCAAGTCCTATCTCAATAGCACCATAAGAGATATTTCCTGGAAGCAATTTCGGCGTTGCTGAATCCAGGTATGATTCACGGGTATCGATTCCATTTGTGGGGGCGTTTCGCGAAATGCCCCTCCGCAATTTATATATCAAATCAGCAATGCCGCAATTTCCAGAGGTATTGCAGTCAGCCAGTATTGTAAAAGTTCCAGCCAGTGGATGAGATATAGCGCTGACCCGTTACACAATCAGCACTCATTACACAATCAGCACTAATGTTCCTACCAGTACCAACAGGGTTCCGACAATGATCTTCAGTGTCACTGGCTCACCCAAAAATAGAACAGACAGCAATAGCACCAAAATTAATCCAGACTTATCCACTGGCGCGACTAAGGAAGCATTTCCAAGTTGCAGCGCTCTGAAGTAGCAGAGCCACGATAACCCGGTTGCTGCTCCAGATAACACCAGAAACAGCAAAGTTTTGGATGAGATGCTGAACAACCCTTGGAACTGACCATTTGCCCAGACAATTCCCCAAGCGATCGCCAAAATCACAACTGTGCGGATTGCAGTTGCTAAGTTGGAGTTAATGTTTTCAACTCCAATTTTGGCGAAAATTGTAGTTAGTGCTGCAAAAAAGGCGGAAAGTAAAGCAAAAACCCACCACGCCGTTTCACTCCCCATTACTGTTTAGCCTTATTTCTTGTAGCTGCTCTTTATAATAGTTCTCTCAACACATGACTATCCGCTTTTGTGTTTATTGCACTATGGCAAACCTTACCAGGCTTAAATCTGGAGTGCGATTGCCCATCGGACCTCTACGGTTCGTCAGGCTAACTGCATTTATGTGATGAAGCAGGGGCATATTGTTGAGCAGGGGACGCATGAGGAACTCTATGCAAGACTTTGGCGGGTGCAGTCTAGTATTCAAGTCACTTTACTGTAGGAAGATCTGAAAGACCTTAGATCTAATCAATAGCCTCTGCAAAGTAATACCAAACCCGTTTATGGAGTAGCAGTATCGATAGGGGCGAAGCGTTCGGCAGATAGGTTGTGATCAAGTTGCAGAGTTTGTGCCCGAATGCTTCGCCCGCACACCAAGATAGTGTCTCTTTATAAAGCGGGTTCTGTATGAGCTGTAAGCGGATGGGGCGATCGCAGTAAAAATCCTATGAGTGTCTCGTTTCCAGGCTTTGCCTAGAAATGCTGCTTCAGAGGCTCTGCCTCCTCTAGCTACAAATGGAGGCAGAGCCTCTAGGCTGCATTCCTGGCTAAAAGCTAGGAACGAGAGGAAATACAAAAGGAGCACCAGCTAATAATGCTCCTTTTGTATCTGTGCATTATGTTGAGCGGCGGTCGCTAGCTTTGAGCAGGCGGTGTTTTGCGCTGCTTGCGAAACTGTTGCACCAGATATTCCCTCGCTTCATCTAACCCCATGCTCTTGCCGATGGTTTTAATCGACGCATTGACCAGACTAATCGTTATTCTTGATTACTTCAGAAATTAACGACGATAGCGATCGCTCACATAAGTTTCTAGTTGAACTTAATTGAAACTCATTCTTAATAGATCCAGAAATCGCTCTGCCCGATACTTGTGCAGATAACTAAAGACCGAGCATTGCACAAATTGAGAATGATTGGGAAATTTCTAACATCCGGGTCGCCTCCTGTAGGGGCACGGCATTGCCGTGCCCTCACGAAAATCGTTCGTCAAATCTGCAGCGCCAAAGACTAAAATCTTACATCAGTCTCATCTATTACCCGATCACCCGCCCTGGAATCAATTCCGGGCTAATCGCTAAAGACAGTTAAAACTGACTAAAACATTCAACTTGGTTGAAAAGCAATGCATCTGAGAATCATTTGCAACAGCTTCCATGCAGTAGTACGATAGGAAAGCCTTTCTAAACATTGATTTGTGACTAGAAACTGGTTGACTATTCGTCTCTACCACTTTCCTCTCTCTTTTCAGCTCGATCGGCGGGTGCCCTGGCTCTTGGTGGCTCTGGCGATCGCAGCTTTGGCTGTGCTGGTCGTTAGCGTCGGCTATGGAGAGTATCCTATTTCGCCAATTGATGTGATCAGAACCATATTGGGATGGCAGACAGATAATTCTGACTATGGTTTTGTGATCAACACGCTCCGATTACCGCGAATCGTGGCTGCATTTTTGGTCGGAATGGGACTGGCGATCGCTGGAACTATCCTGCAAGGACTGACGCGCAATCCCTTAGCGGCTCCTGAGATTGTGGGCGTGGAAGCTGGGGCAGGGCTAGCAGCCGTTTCCCTGATTGTGCTATTTCCATCAATTCCAACCCTCTTCTTACCAATTGCTGCCTTTACAGGAGCATTAATCGCTGCCTTACTGGTGTATTGGCTGTCCTGGAATGGTGGAAGTTCACCAATTCGATTGATTTTAGTTGGTGTCGGAATCGGGGCGATCGCTTCTGCGCTTACCAGTTTGATGATTACCTTTGGCAATATTTATGATGTCAGTCAAGCGTTAGTGTGGTTAGCCGGAAGTGTGTATGGCCGCACCTGGGAACACATTCAGGCATTTCTGCCTTGGTTACTCATATTTGTTCCTCTGTCATTTCTAAGTGCCCGTGAGTTAAACACACTGAATTTAGGAGATGATGTGGCCCGAGGCTTAGGCAGTCGTGTGGAATGGCAGCGCGTTTTTTTATTAATCGCTAGTGTTGCTTTAGCCGGAGCCAGTGTTGCGACAGCAGGCACCATCGGCTTTGTCGGACTTATATCCCCCCATCTAGCCCGTCAGCTAGTTGGTACATCTCATGAAGGACTGCTGCCAACGGCGGCTTTAGTGGGTGGTTTGATTGTGGCACTGGCAGATTTGCTGGGGCGATCGCTGTTTGCCCCAATTGAGATCCCCTGTGGTGTGATTACGGCTGCCGTAGGTGCGCCCTACTTTTTGTATTTGCTCTATCGCGATCGCAATCAATAGTGCCATAAATTCAGTATTTCTCTCACCCTTAAAACTGCAACGCATGAACTCCAATCTATCTCTTGAACCTGCCCTATCAGCCCGTAAACTGTCGTTGGCTTACGACAAAACCCTAATTGTCAATCATTTAAACCTGGCAATTTCCGCAGGTAAAATCACGGCTCTGGTTGGTCCCAATGGTTGTGGTAAATCAACTTTACTCAAGGGTTTAGCCCGATTGCTTAAGCCTCAGAGTGGAACGGTGTATCTAGATGGAGTCGCGATCTCGAAGAGATGCCCGCAAGGGGTCGCTAAATATTCCACCAAAGAAATTGCAAAACGATTAGGAATGCTGCCTCAAAGTCCAGTCGCTCCCGAAGGGCTGACGGTGCGAGAACTGGTGGCACAGGGACGCTATCCTCATCAGAGTTGGTTGCAGCAGTGGTCACGGGAGGATGAGCAGTTCACAGAACAGGCATTGGCAATTACGGGAATTGCAGAACTGGGCGATCGCCCTTTGGATAGCCTTTCGGGTGGGCAGCGGCAACGTGCCTGGATTGCAATGGCGTTAGCCCAAAACACAGAAATCTTGTTATTAGATGAACCCACAACATTTCTGGATCTAGCGCATCAAATCGAGGTGTTGGATTTGTTGTATGACTTGAACCAGACACAGGGACGCACCATCGTCATGGTATTGCATGACTTAAATCAAGCCTGCCGTTATGCGGATGAGCTGATCGTGATGCGACAGGGACACCTTTACGCCCAAGGAACTCCCAATCTAGTGATGACCGAAACAATGGTCGCAGAGGTTTTTGGCATAGAGAGTCAAATTGTGCCTGATCCTATGACCGGGACACCAATGTGTGTACCTGTGAGCCGAAAAGCACGCGCTTCAATTGGCAGAAAATAACTTTCTTGAAGGGAATAGCACTCCACTTCAACGCTGCACTCCCATCAAATCTAGAAGTAACGTCACCTGTTGTGATTGTCGCTCTGACTTGCGATAGGCTAGCCAGATTGAGTTTGTCACTGCTTTGACGGGTTTGAGGATCAGGGTTAAATGCTGGTTATCAATCCAATCTGCACATAAATAATCAGGTAACACGCTGCAGCCAAGTCCCTGAGCGATCGCCCCTCGAATGCTGCGTAAATCAGGAATCACTAACTGCGGGTTCACATCCAGCCGCCGACCAAAAATGACCCGCCAAAACCGCCGAATAATGGGCAGCTCTTCACTGTATGCAATCCAGAATTGCGTCCTGAGCCATTGTTCCAGAGCCATTAAATCTGCCTGTATCACATCCTGAGACAGCGGAATCGTCATACCCGGTGGTCCGACTAACCAAAAGTTCTCTTCAAACAAAAGCTGATATTCCAATTCTGGTTTTGGAGCTTTTTGAGTGGCGATCGCACAGTCAATTTGATTCGCCAACAGTTGCTCAATTAGGTCTTGCACCAATCCAAATTGAATAGCAAATAGAGTCTCATTCTGTTTTGGCAAACGAGACAACACATACTCACTAAAAAACTCCATCGGCGTTCCTAGGCGAATCAACAGCGGCGCATCGGCCGAAGCTGTCTTGGTTGGAATTGCTTCTAACGTTTCGATCGCGGTAACGACACGAGTATACAGTCGCTTTCCTGACTCAGTCGGCAACATACGTCGCGGCATTCGTTGAAATAACGGTGTACCTAAAGTTGACTCCAGGGCTGCCACATGTTGACTCACTGCTGGCTGCGTCAGGTGTAAAACTTCAGCTGCACCCGATACCGTTCCTACCCGATACACTGCTACAAAGCTGCGATACCACTCCAGGTTAACCATAAATCTAATTATAGATATGCCCAATAATCATTATTTGTATTTTAGATAGGTTGCTTTTAGGATGGAAATTGTCAGGCAAAGAAACATTCAAAGAGTTGCTGACCATCCCTATTTCATTGGAGTCCACACCATGTCTCAGAAAGTTCTAATTGTTCTGACTAGCCACGACACCCTCGGTAACACAGGTCAAGAAACTGGGTTTTATTTACCAGAGGTTAGCCATCCCGTAGATGTATTCGATCGGGAAGGTTTGACGGTTGAGTATGTCAGCCCCAAAGGTGGAAAAGCCCCAATGACTGGCATTGATCTCAATGACCCACTCAACGCTGCATTTCTCGACAGTCCTGAAAAAATGGCGCAAGTGGAGAACACTCTGAATCCCACTCAGGTGAATCCATCAGAGTATGCTGCTATCTTCTACGCAGGTGGCCACGGAACCATGTGGGATTTCCCTGAAGATGCCAAACTCGCTCAAATTGCGACAAGCATCTATGAGCAGGGTGGTGTAGTGGGTGCGGTTTGCCACGGTCCCGCCGGACTGGTCAATATTCAACTCTCAGACGGCAGCTATTTAGTGAATGGAAAAGTTGTATCAGGCTTCACCAATGAAGAAGAAGAAGCCGTTGGTTTAACTGAAGTGGTGCCATTTCTATTAGAAGAAAAGCTAACCGAGCGGGGTGCAACAGTTGAGAAAGCACCAAATTTCCAAGCAAAAACGGTAGTCAGTGGTCGCCTCGTAACAGGGCAAAATCCAGCTTCAGCAGCAGGAGTCGCTGAAGCGATAGTTACCCTTTTGCAGCAGTCTTCTCAGCCAGTAGCTTCCACTTCTGCATAAGCGAACTCCAGTAGATCACCCGGTTGGAGGATGAATAAGATGGACAGCTCCGATACATTAATAGGTATAGAAATCGTTCATCTTCAAATCACTTCATTCGAGTTTGAAGACGGAAGTAAGGGTTTACTCCTGAAGGAACGCGCCTCCACCCACCGCTACACAAAAGAGGCGAAACACATGCAACTAGTTTATCGTGGCGTTCGTTACAACGCAGCTTCTACACACGTTGATGTTGTTGATGTACCTGTCACTGGACAATATAGAGGTTCAGTCATCAAGTTTCATTATCCGGCAAAACTACCTGCTGTTAAGCAAATACTGCATCTCATCTATCGGGGCGTTGCCTTTGATGAGGTGATTACAACTCCAACCGCGTAAAACAAGTTCAAGTTTGAGAAATCAAGCGATTATTGAGGGATTAATGACGTTCTGACCTAGCCATAGCGCTAGGTCTTTTTATAGTTTCCTAGGAACTGCTAGAGGGTGTAGCTTCCTGAGCAGGCTCACTGCTGGTTAACTGCGATCGCAATAGCAACAAGAACAAACCCGAAATGGCAGAAGTGAGAACTAGAGCTAACCAAAAGTTAGTGCCTAACCAAACAGGATGATCCAAAGCCCATCCACCCAAGATAGGACCTACCAAATAACCGATCGCCCAGCACTGAGACTCCAGAGCAAAGTAGATACCCCGTAGTGTCACAGGAGCCAATTCTCCTACCAAAGCCGATGCTGAAGGTGCATAGAGTACCTCTGCGATCGCAATGCAGGCAAAGGACAGCAAGATCAGTATCAGTGGATTGATGCTTCCTAGCCCCACCAGCCATATCAAGAAAAATCCGGCAGCCCACAACACGAGCGACCCGAACAAAATTGGGACATAAGGAACTGACCACAGCCAGCGGGTCACCGGTAATTGCAGCACAATTTTCAGCAGGGCGTGCCAAACAAAGAAATAGCTGATGAATGCTTCAGAAAAGCCCGTCTCGGTATTGCCCCAGGGCACAAAGTTTGCCAGATACAAAGGCAGCGTGCTGCTCAGTTGAGCCGCATAGGTGGTGAAGAACACATTGGCAGCAAGATAGGTGAGCAAGCGGCGATCGCGCAACGCCTGACCCCAGCTTTGCAGCACATTGAGAGAATCTGTGTGAGGCTGACGAGTTTCAGCGATCGCCCAGGCGACTACTCCGCCAAACACCAGGTAGGCTAATCCTTTGCAGATGAAGAGTGCTCCATAACTCCCTTCCATTGCCAAGTATTGTCCTGCCAACAATGCCCCCAATCCCAACCCAAGATTGTCTGCTAGCCGAGTGAGGGCGATCGCTTCAGTGCGATGTTCCGTTGGAGTAAGGTCTGTTGTGATGGACAGAGTCGCAGGCCAGTAGAGGCTAATGCCTAAGCCCAGCAGCAGGTTCCC
This sequence comes from Cyanobacteria bacterium FACHB-471, assembly GCA_014695345.1. Lineage (GTDB taxonomy): Bacteria > Cyanobacteriota > Cyanobacteriia > Elainellales > Elainellaceae > JAAUTN01. The sequence goes on along the minus strand of JACJOC010000100.1, from coordinate 15,288 downwards.
TACGACCAGCAGAGGGAAGGTACTGGCAAAGGCTAAAGAAAAGCTACCTAGTGCAGCAATGACCGCTGCAATCAGCAAAGTGCCTCGCCGCCCCAATCCCTCAGAATCAATTGCATTACCCGCCCAAAATCGCCCTAAAGTACCGGAAATACCTCCGCTTCCTAGCGCCAGTCCAACCTGGGTGGGGGAGAAGCCTAACGTGTTGACGAAATAGATGGAGGTGTAGACCAGGGTAAAGCCATGCCCAATGAACAGCAGCAGTTGACCTGCTGCCAAAAGCCAAACTTCCCGCTTTAGGTCTGGTAGCCAGTCCAACAGGGTCTTAACTGGGTGAAGTAGCTTCATCTATTCCACGAATACGATATCTAGCAGGATAATACCGTTCTACAAAAGGGCGATCGCATTTGAAATAATCGTGCGCCCGTGAACAAAAATTTCACTGGTGTTTGCCTGTTTATCTGAGGAGGTTTATCTCATGACACTAACCTTTTGACAGACACTAAAACGTTCTCAAAAGCTCGTGGTGCAATTACTCCTTCACCCATAGCGAATACTTCAACATAACGACCCGCTTGAGGATTCCTGAATACAATTACCTGCTTAGTGGATAAATCTAAAACCCAGTATTCTAAAATCCCAGCCATTGCATAAATCGCAGACTTGATCTCTAAATCCTTCTTCAAACTCGTCTGAGCAACTTCTACAACCCAAAAGATATCTGGAGGAGTAGGGTGGCGATTGCTGTAGGTTGATTCTGGAAGCTGAACAATTGCAATGTCTGGTTCGGGTTCTGAGTCAGCCAAGGTAATTGGGCCATTGAAGCGAACATCCGCTTTGCCTGAGAGCAATTCCTCTAAATATTTTGCGCCTCGTTTGGCTGTGGTGTAGTGAATCGGAGTTTCTGGACTCATCTCAACGATTTCGCCTGCTAACAATTCCACATGGCGACCTTGCAAAATACCCGCTTCGACCATGCGGTGATAGTCATCAATAGACCACTTAGCTAATGTTTTCATCGCAGAATCGCTTACATTTTGGCGGTGAGTCTGATCTGATTCTATAGTTCCTGGCTGAAAAGCACTTCAATTAGCCTTCGGCGACCAGGAACTTAGGGACAAGAGACAACTTATGCGTCTGTGATAAAATAGTCTCTAAACCACACAGCGAAAGGATTTCGCTATTTCCTAGGGATCTTATGATAGAGGCTTTAGATATTAAGCGGAACGTAGAAGTGTTATCTGAGCGCCTGGGTAAAACCCAGGACTATCTTTGACGTTCCGGCTCTGACTGCAAAGATTCAGGACTTAGAGCAAGTTGCTGCCCAACCCGAGTTTTGGGATGACCAGACGCAGGCGCAAAAGACTCTACAGGAATTAAACGACCTTAAATCGCATCTCCAGCAGCTACAGGACTGGCAATCCGCCCTGGACGACACAAAAGCTGTTTTGGAATTGCTAGAGCTAGAGGCAGACGAAGCTTTGCTGCAAGAGGCTCAGCACAACGTGACGCATTTGAGCCAGGAGCTAGACCAGTGGGAGCTTCAGCAATTGCTAGCTGGACCCTATGATCAGCGAGGCGCGGTCTTAACGATCAATGCGGGTGCAGGCGGTACCGACGCTCAAGATTGGGCTGAGATGCTGCTGCGAATGTACACCCGCTGGGCTGAGAAGCATGGCTATAAGGCTCATCTGGCTGAACTGTCGGAGGGAGACGAAGCGGGGATCAAGTCTGTGACGCTGGAAGTCGAGGGGCGATATGCCTACGGCTACCTGAAGGTGGAAAAGGGAACTCACCGTCTGGTGAGGATTTCGCCATTCAATGCCAACGACAAGCGGCAAACCAGCTTTGCAGGGGTAGAGGTGATGCCAATTATCGACAGTTCTGTACATCTGGATATTCCTGAGAAGGATCTGGAGATTACAACTTCCCGGGCGGGCGGCAAAGGTGGTCAGAACGTCAACAAGGTAGAAACGGCAGTGCGAATCGTTCACCTACCGACCGGAATTGCGGTGCGCTGTACCCAGGAGCGATCGCAGCTTCAAAATAAAGAAAAGGCAATGGCTATTCTCAAAGCCAAGCTGCTGATTATTGCTCAGGAGCAACGCGCTAAGGAAATTGCCGACATTCGCGGAGATATGGTCGAAGCTGCCTGGGGTAACCAGATTCGCAACTATGTCTTCCATCCCTACCAGATGGTGAAAGACTTGCGGACGGGCACTGAGACGGCAGCGATCGCCGATGTCATGGACGGCGACCTTGACCCATTCATCGAAGCCTGTTTGCGTCAGGAAAATCAAATGTTGCAGGAAAGTACGGTGTAATATGAGCGATTCCCCTTCCATTCCAGAATCTCAGGTTGCTTCAGCCCCAGCAGAGGCAGAAACGCCCACTGTGCAGCCTGCTGAAGCTGCAACCCAGCCTACCGAACCCGCAGTCCAGCCTACCGAACCCAAACCTAGCTACGTCAAGCTAGCCATGCGAAACATGGTTAGGAAGCGGGGCACATCTCTGTTTCACTTTGCCTTGACGACAGTGGGGTTGATAGTTGTGCTGGTGGGTTTGTCCTACCTGACTCGCTAGGAGGCTTGATTTCATCGTGAAATTAGCCAATCAACCTGTGCAGGTAGAAATCAGCATCCAGGATGTTTTTTTTGAACCTGAGCCAGCTTCAGAATCGCCGATCTCGGATGAAACTTGGCAGGACTGGTTTAGTCGCTGGCTAGAGCATTTGCAGCCAGATCTGGCAGCTACAGGCGTTTACGAACTGTGTCTGCGGCTGACCGACGATGCCGAAATTCAGTCCCTCAATGCCCAATATCGCCAGAAAGATCAGCCGACAGACGTGCTGGCGTTTGCAGCATTGGAAGTAGAAACTCCCCAGTTTGAACACCAGGCAGAAATGCCGCTGTATTTGGGAGATATTGTAATCTCGGTTGAGACGGCGCGATCGCAAGCTCAACAAGAGGGACATTCCTTGCAGCAAGAGTTAGCCTGGCTGTCAGCGCACGGGCTGCTTCACCTGCTCGGTTGGGATCACCCAGACGATGACAGCTTAAGGGACATGCTGGTTCAGCAAGAAACCTTGCTGCAATCGGTGGGGCTGAGTACTCAATATCTAGCAGAAAAATCTTGACCTAGACTGAGTAAGCTGTAACATAAGGTCACTCGGGGTCTGTTTGGAACCAATTGGCACAGGACAGTGCAGAATCTTACAGCGCAGTCTTGCATAGGGTCTAAAATTGAGCAGATCTGCTTTGATTACAGATCTGCCCTGGCCGCTCTCGTTCCCTTAATTTTTCTGCCTATGTCCCAAGAATTATCGACAGAGACACCACCTCATGCTCCTAAGCTGGTTAAGCCAAATCGCGAACTCTCTTGGCGGATTGCGTCTAGCCTGGTGGTCAGCTTTAAGTATGCTTGGGCAGGGCTAAGCTATGCGTTTCAAACGCAGCGCAATTTTCGGATTCACCTCGTCGTGGGGCTAGTGGCGATCGCCCTCAGCATCTTCCTCGATCTCAGCGCCGTTGAAATCGCCATTATTGGGCTAACGACTGGGGCTGTCCTGACGATGGAATTGCTCAATACGGCGATCGAATCTGTGGTTGACCTGACCGTCAAGCAAAACTATCACGATCTAGCCAGAATCGCCAAAGACTGCGCTGCCGGAGCTGTTCTGGTTTCTGCAATGGCATCGCTGCTGGTTGCAGGTTCTTTGTTGCTGCCGCCTCTGATAGCGTTAATTCAAACCACTTTGGCACGATAGGTAACACTGTTGTATTTAGGAGGAGTAGCAATACTCACCCTAAATACGACTAGTCTATTCTTGGTAACAGCACGTCAAGATTAGAACGTAGATTGCGCTGCGCTTCACCCAACCCACCCAACTACAGGCAGTAGCCCCGCAGGTTGGGTGGAGCAGAGCGCAACCCAACACTTTAAACTTGCTTGCAGACTCACTTCGCTACTACGGTGCTGTAAATTTCTCTAAAGCAGATATCAGCAGAAATTTTTAATCCTGTTTAAATTATTCATCATCGACTCACTATGATTCTCGTTATCGATAATTACGACAGTTTTACATACAACCTGGTGCAATACCTGGGTGAATTGGGAGCTGAGTTGCCCGTCGCAGCGGATATTCAGGTTTATCGCAACGACCAAATTAGCCTGGAGCAGATCCGGCAATTGCAGCCTGACGCGATCGTGATTTCCCCTGGTCCAGGTCGCCCCGAAGATGCCGGAATTTCTCCCGCCTTAATTAAAGAATTGGGAACTGAAACCCCCATTCTGGGCGTATGTCTGGGGCATCAAGGAATCGGTCAAGTGTTTGGCGGCAAGATTACCTCCGCTCCAGAACTTATGCACGGCAAAACCTCCCCTGTGCAGCACAAAGGTGTGGGGGTGTTCAAAGGGTTAGCCAATCCATTTACGGCAACTCGCTATCACAGTTTAGTGATTGATGCCCAAACCTGTCCTGATGAGTTGGAGGTGACAGCCTGGGTAGAGGACGGCACAATTATGGGCGTACGTCACCGAGACTATCCCCACATTCAAGGCGTACAGTTTCATCCAGAGAGCATTCTTACGGATTCTGGGAAACAGTTATTGAAGAATTTTTTGCTGGAAGTTGAGAATTAGGGTGTACCTTGAAAGACCATAATTCCTATCCCGAATCTGCTGTATTCTGACGTAAGTTCTATAAAGTTTCTAATTTCTTGGGTCAGTGTCACCTACAAAACCTGAGAAAGTTGAGAAAATCGGTTAAACCTAACAACGATACCCGTAGATCTTTAAGACTCGTATGATGCCGATTGATCGGGATTCTCTGTTGCGCCGCTGCAAAACGATTAAGTTCCTGAACCGCAGCCTGATCCTTAGCCTTGCAGTCATTTTGACTCCTCTGGGGTTTTCGTCTAATGCTGCTACTCTTTCGCAGGGGGCGATTACCCCAAAGGGGGAACTGCTTCGTACTGCTCAACTCCCCAGTACAAGCCTGGATGACGAAGCCCTTGAAGATGAAACCAAACTATTGCCTGAGCAAGCTTGTTCCCTGCAACCTAACCGCTCTGCCCTGCAAATTAGTGACCTGACTCAAAACCTAATGCAGGCTGCAACCTGGATGGAGGAGCCAGAAAGCGGTTTGGGCGCAATCTTACAGAGCTTTGGACCTCAGTTAGCCGCACAACTGACCCCTGCGGCTTGGCCTGAAATTCATCAGCGTGCCCGGTTAGCCAGAGTGCCGATCCTGATGTATCACGACATTCTGCCTGAAAAAGAGGTATTTTTTGATGTCACCCCAGAGGAATTTCGAGAACATCTGGAATTAATCAAAGAGAATGGGCTAACGCCTGTCAGTATGGATCAACTGGTGGCACATCTGCGAACGGGTTTGCCGTTGCCCGAAAAGCCCGTTTTGCTGACCTTTGATGACGGCTACAAGGGTCACTACGACTACGTTCTGCCGCTGCTGAGAGAATACGGCTATCCCGGTTTATTTTCCGTCTATACGCATAAAGTTAGCCGCGACTACGGCAGACCCGGACTAACCTGGGAGCAGCTAAAGGAAATGGCAGCAGATCCGCTAGTGACGATCTCCGCCCATAGCGTTATGCACCCACCCGACCTGCGCGACCTGTCAGATGAGACGTTGACCCAGGAAGTTGTCGAGTCTCGCCGGATTCTACAGGAACAGTTGGGCATCCCGATCCGCTATTTCACTTACCCCGAAGGCAAGTACGATGCGCGAGTTGCTGGGGAAGTTCGCAAAGCCGGATTCGAAGCGGCTTTGACCATGAACGATGAAGAAAATTTGATGGCAGGAGAGTCCACCAATCTGCTGACCATCGACCGAATTGGGCAATCGCAAATCGAAGAGGTGATTGCTGATGCGTGGGGCGGACCTTCACCTCGAAGATGGGGAACCGCGTTTGACTTTGATGCTCCCATCCAGGTGAACGAAGTCACCTACGACGATGTGCCGTTGATTCTCATTTCTGGCGGCAAGCCTGTCACGATTCATGCTGATAGCCGCTATCAGGTTGAGGAAATTATTGCCGACAGCGAAGTTGCCGCTGCTGTAGATGGAGGCTTCTTCTCACTCAAATATCTCGACTCAAACGTGATGGTCGGTCCCGTCCTGAGCCAGAGCGTAGGCGTTTTCGTTCCTGGAAACGCGAGTGAGAATCCGCTGCTAAACGGACGACCGCTCGTGCTAATCAGTTCAACTCAGGTGCGTTTCGTTCCCTTTGACGCGGACAAACATAACACTCTGGAAGGCATTCAGGCTGAAATGGCGGATGTCACCGATGCCTTTGTGGCAGCGGCGTGGTTGGTCAAAGACGGTGAGCCTCAGCCTGCCAGTACTTTTGGTAGCCTGTTTGATTTTGATGCCAGACGACACCGAGCTTTTTGGGGAATCAGCCAGGATGGACAACCTGTAATTGGGGTGTCCACTTCTTACGTCGATTCCATCTCGCTGGGCGAAATGCTGTACCAGTCAGGGCTTCAGGATGCGGTCATGCTCGACTCTGGAGCAAGCACTTCTCTGGCTTATCGGGGCGAGTCATTAGTGGGCTATACGCCCCGCCCTGTACCTCATGTGGTTGGGTTAGTGCCACCTGAGTCTGATTCTCAAGCGAATGCGGGCTGTACGGTTGCGTCTAATACCAATTCTCAAGATTAGGGCTACAGATGAAGGGGCACCCGCAGAACGGGGTGCCCTTTCATTTAGAGGAACGTTATAGATAAAATTTCGGGGGTGGCAAGCTCAACCTACCACCCCTGAAATCAAATCTTGAATCAAAGATTTTACGAAATTACAGCTTCAGGCTGATAGCGGATGTTTGCCTGGTGGAATCGCTGGAGTGCGTCCTGGAGGCGATCGCACTCTGCAATCAAGCTAACTCGCACATAGCCTTCGCCGCCTGCGCCGAACGCATTGCCGGGAGTAACTACAACTCCAGTTTGCTGTAGCACCGAGAGGGCAAAGTCAGTAGAGCCAACTCCCGGTGGGCAGGGCACCCAGAGATACATCGTGGCTCTGGTTTTGGGCACTGTCCAGCCCAGCTTTGCTAAACCGTCAATCAAAAAGTCGCGACGGGTGCGGTAGCGGGCCTGCACTTCATGCAGGTAAACATCTGGTAGTTGCAGCGCAGTTTCAGCAGCCGACTGGAGCGCTGCAAAAATGCCGTAATCCAGGTTGGTTTTTAAGGTTCGCAAACCCTGAATCACATGGCGATTGCCGACGACAAAGCCGACCCGCCAACCTGCCATGTTGTAGGTTTTGGAGAGCGTGTGAAACTCTACGCCAATTTCTTTGGCACCGGGAATTTCCAGCAGACTGGTAGGGTGGAAGCCATCAAACGCCAGTTCTGCGTAGCACAGGTCGTGAACTAGCAGAATTTCGTGCTTGCGGGCAAACTTGACGATGTCCTGGAAAAATTCACGGGGAGCGGTTGCGGCGGTTGGGTTGCTGGGATAGTTAAAATACAGGATTTTCGCCTGTTCTGCTACCGAGTCTGGAATCGATCCCAGGTCAATCAGCCAATCCTGTTCTGGCTTCAGAATGATGCTGTGAATTTTGCCTCCCGCAATTAGCGGACCGCGAAAGTGAGCCGGATAGGAAGGACTGGGTACTAAAACCAGGTCGCCCGGATTGACATAGGCGATCGCCAAATGCGTCAGTCCTTCTTTAGAACCCAGCAGCGGCAACGCTTCACCATCGGGATCAAGCTCAACTCCGTAGCGGCGACCATACCAGTCGGTAATGGCGCGACGGAAGCTGGCAGTTCCCTCAAAGGGCGGATAACCGTGGTTTGCCGGATTTTGCAGAGCGGCGATCGCGGCATCCACGACGGGTTGCGGCGTTGGTCCATCTGGGTTGCCCATTCCCAGGTCAATCAAATCTAGCCCCTGCTCACGGGCACGGGCTTTCAGTTCATCTAACCGCGCAAAGACATAGGGCGGCAGAGCACTGAGGCGATCAGCGGGGGTAATCCAGTCTAAGCTCATGCCTGCACCTCGTTAGAAGAATGAGCTATATTGGACAGCGCTTGCCGAGCCGAAGTTCCATCTGGCTCTGAAATTCTGAATCCCTGACAGGGCGCTGTTGTAGATACCATTGCTGCCATCAGGTGAGCAGGCGTAACCTCAAAGGGCAACCGATGAATATCAGACCCGACTGAACAGGCAACTTCTGCGGCGCGTTGCAGATTTGCCAGCGTCACCTCCGCTAAGCCTAAATCAGACAAGCTCTGAGGCAAACCAATTTCTGCATAAAACTTGAGCAACTGTTGGCGCGCCGTTGCGGCTAGCTGATTGCCCTGCACCATTTCCTCCAGGCGAAGCTGCACCAAAATGCCGTAAGCAACCTTCTCGCCGTGCAGCGTACCGTGGCTTTCAAGCAGATGGGTTAGACCGTTATGAACGGCATGAGCCGCTACCGTGCGACATTGAGCACCACCCAATCCGCCAATTACCCCAGCCAGCAGCACCGTTGCATCCACCACTTCTCGCCAAGCCGCGCTGCCCGGAGCTTGAAGTGCCACCGCCGATTTTTGAAATAGAATGTCGCGCAAAACACGCGCCTGCTGCACTGCCCCAATCACTAAAGTTTGGTCAGAGTGTCCGCTGCTCACCGATGCCTCGTACCATTTCGCCAGGGCATCCCCAATCCCAGCAATTAGGGTGCGGTTGGAGGCAGTCTGGAGTAGCCCATAGTCCAGCAGCAGCAGATCAGGGCAGCGAGCCAGACTGACATCATAAAGAAACGCACCCTCGGCAGAGTAGACGTTTGACAGCGCAGTCCAGGCAGCACAAGTCGCCGCAGAAGTAGGGATCGTTACAATCGGCAGATCGAGCTGATAGGCTAGCAGCTTGGCTGCATCCAGCGCCTTGCCGCCGCCTAAACCAATAATCAAATCTGCTTCATGGTTGGTTGCTGCCTGCCGCAATGCCGCTAAGCTTGCCTCGCTGCAATCTGCTCCGTAAGAGGCTTGAGCTGCTGCTAGCCGCTGCTCTAGAACAGGTTGAAGAAAGGGCTGTACGGCGGCTAGGGTGCGATCGCCCCCCACTAAAAGCGGTCTTTTCCCCAAACGGGCGATCGCTTCTCCCGATTGGGCCAGTGCGTCCTGCCCTCGGATTACCGTAGCAGGAGCCAAATTTAGCGTAAACAGCGGAGCAGAACTCGCAACATCCGAACTTTGAGACAAGGATGAATGGGTCATAAGGCAAAGCAACCATCACCATCAGCGGCGAAAGGCAAAAATTTAGTAAGAATCACTTTATACCAATTTTCATAAAGCTGTATAGAACAGTGGGGATTAGGGGTTGGGGGTAGAGGAGTTTGCTGTTGTTCACTCCTAGTTCCCTCGCTCCCCTTACTCCCACTTGCATCAGGAAGTCCTTACATATTGGACATACTGGCTGGCTCCACTTCAGAAGGTACTTCGGGCGGGGGAAGCTGGGCGAAGTTTTCGGGGTAGAGTTTGATTTCCATTTGCTCATCGTCGCGGATAAAGAGCGATCGCCTAATTTGCCCTAAGTACAACGGTTGGGAAATTCCTGGTTGGGGATGTAGTACTGTCCGCGCCCGAATGGTTAGCTTGTCATCGCCTCGACTGAGACGACCGGGAGAAAACAGATTGCTGGCTGCTTGCTGCAAAGTGGCAGTTAGTTCTGTTTCTGTAATGGTTTGAGGCACCACGATCACCACCCGATCAGCGCCAGAGTCATAAATGGTGGAGTACCGCACCGCACCTGGAATCACCGTGCGGGTAAAGGGAAATAATCCCAGCCCAAACAGCCCTACTGTCAGCACCACCAGCAAACCTGTCGCACCAACCAGCCGAAACCGGATGCCCCATTTGAATAAAAAGCCAAGCAGGGCGATCGCTCCAAATACCAGGGTTGCGATCCCCGCCCATTGAGCAAATTGAAAAAAGTCAACGTTGGTTGGCATGTTTTCTGTAATTCTTGATGGCACTTCAACTTAATATCTTGAAGATTATGGAACAATGGCACCCAACCTTCAAAACAGAATTTTAATCTTACTCGTTGCTGATAAACCCAGCAGGCTGAACGTCCTTCGCTAGTTCCAAAGCTGCCTTGACCGTATGCCAAGACAGGTTGGCACACTTGATTCGCACTGGAAACTGAGCAACGCCCTGCATCACGTTAAGCTTTCGCAACTCCGAAGGAAATTCTGCCTCGCCCTTCATCATTGCCTGAAACTTTTGCACCATTTCCAGAGCTTCGGCAGTAGTTTTGCCCCGCAATGCATCAGCCATCAGATCAACCGATGCCATCGCGATCGCACAGCCTTCTCCCTCAAACTTTACGTCTTGAATCTGGTCTTCTGCGTCATTCAGTTGCAGGGTTAACTCAATCGTGTCGCCACAGGAAGGGTTGTGTCCTTTCTGGTAGCGATCGACTGGATCAGTTTTGCCCCGGTTGCGAGGCTTTTTGTAGCGCTCTAGAATGACCTGCTGATAAAGATCGCGCAGATTGTCCAATGACATAGCTATTCATCAAGAAACATACTCATCCTTCTTGATCCTAGCAGGGACGTGGAATTGAAGCAGGACTAACTGCTTCGCTGAACCGAATTGATATCCGATCGCTCAACTTGTTCCATCTGCAAACGCAGCCCAACCCACCTTAAAGCTATGGTGAGCGCTTGATTGAGCGGCATTCGCTCACCACTCAAATGGGGAGCCAGGTGAGCAATTTGCTGGGACATTGCAAAACTGGGAGCAGGTAAACCATTGGCGATCGCCTCTTGAACCGTTGCCACGACTTCTGGAATATCTGCTTTGTGGCGCATACAGGCAGCAAACCTGGGCTGACCCTCTCGATCTGCCACCGTTGCATAACCAAATAACCTGCAAATGGACGGTCGCCAGAGATAAACTTGACAGCGCCCATTTCCGGGTACGTCCAAATCAGGCTCGTAAAAGAGGCAGGCATTCGTTTCATTCACTTCAGCCGACTTCTCCAGCCATTTCGCTGCTTCACCTTGCCGAAATAGCTCCACTGCCAGTGGTACCATCTCTAGAGGGGTAGCTTCTACATGAGGATTTTCGCAGCAGCGACCACAGCCCGCGGGACAGTGAAGCTGAGTAGCTGCCTGAAATGCGCCGGTCTGCTGATCAATCTGTTCGTACAGATCTATGACTTGTTTAGCAATTTCGTCTATCGCTGTTTCCTTCGCCATACTTCTTGCAATGCAGGAAGAGGTGTAGCTACAAATCTAGATTGGCGATCGCCGGAATTCCTAAAACCGCGCAGGGAAACCCTTTGGACCATTGCGAAATTAGAGGATGGCGAACAGAACGGCAACCCAAAACAAGGACATCAGCAGATTCGGCGATCGCCACCTGCTTTAACTCCTCGGCGCAATTCCCAATCCGCAAGTGAGTATTTAGTGATCCGCGCCATTCCTCAGCTAGGCACCGAGCCTGCCAAAGAATCCGGTCTGCCTGCTCAAAGGGAGTTTCAGGACGGGTCAACGTTGCGGTACTAGAACGCTCTGTCTTGGAAGCATGCAGCAATTGTCTCCCACCATTTCCTTTAGAGTTCGATCGAGTTGTTTTGGTTAGGGTTGCAACCTCATCGACTACATAAACCACATGCACCGTTACTTGCTTTTGAGTTGCTAAACGAGTTTGGTGCGCCATCCAAAAAGTCAGATCTAGAGCCGTTTGGCTGCAAGGAGAACCCGTATAGCCAACCATCAGATTAATCGACTCTTGAGCTAGCTCCTGCGACTGAAAATTAGCTGCCGCAGACACTTCTGGCTCTGGTAACAGCAGCATTTGCTCGGCCAGGTTGCGTTGACCTAGCGTACCTTGCAGACGAGCTAACATCGGTTTGATTTTCACAGCTTTGACCTCTCCACGAAGTGAACTAGAAATGAGAGGTGGGTCAGGAAAGAAGGACTGTACCCATCTGGATAGACTTGATCCAAACAGAAACACCCTACTTGAGGAGACTCCAGCGACTCTAGCTGCATTAGCAAGTTTAGGAATACTCCCGGTTTTACAACCTTGTAAGCCTAAACGACCGCTTCTACAGATAGCTTAGTCAAATCCTTGAGTTCTCCTTCCAAGGCCGACGGAGTTAGCTGACGGGCTAAGACTGGAAGGTGTCTCTCTCATATTGAGATTAGCCCCGATAAACAATTGGTTCCTCCGCTTCAAACCTACCAATAGGTTTGGATTAGGCTCCCACTCAACTACTAAAACAGAACTGAAATAGAACCAAACGTGAGTGAATCTACAGAAGCATTCACCACTCATTTAGAGTACGAGATTTTTGGGCAAATGCCCATGGCAACTCATACAACGTTTGATAAATTAACATGTTCCGGGTGAGCTTCTAACTATCTTGCGGTAGATGCTTTATGGCTGAGGCGTTTGAGCCAATTAGCGATCGCCAATCTATCTCGATCTGCAATTGTCTTTTAGATTACATATTCGGGCTATTCAATACATATTCAACACATTGGGTTGACGAAGTATCTAACTAGAGGCTATCCTGTCATCAAACTGAATAGGTCAGCTTAATCCGGGTCTTGCAATTTTCTTTAACGCACTTCCTGGAACGGAGGAACCAAATTTGGGGCTTATCTCTGAGGTTAATTGAGAAGGACATCTCTCAGTCCTAGCCCGTCAGCTAACTTCGTCGGCATTGAGGGGAGATTGAAAGGTCAGCATTTTTTCATAATGCACCGATCTAATCATGATCCTGAACAGGCTTCAGCACCATTGCTGTGTCTGTTCAAACGTTTGAGCAGCGGGGTTTTTCCTGCGTCTGTCGGGCTGAGTCAGGTAGAGAACTGAGCAGTAGTCTATAAGCTGCTGCCTGACCAAGTCTGTTGCTCAAGTCAAGTTTGACCAGCGTGAGGGGCGATCGCTTTGCGATGCGCCCCTTTTTCTTTGGAAGATGCAATTCTTAGAACAAATCGCTGTAAGGGCGAACGCGGCCGTTCGCCCTTAACTGTGTGTCATTCATCTAGAAAAACGCTGTAGCTGTAACAGTATTAAAATTAGAGTTTTAAGGCGATCGCTCAATTATGCTGCCTAGAGAAGAACTGCTTCAGGGAATCGAAAATCGAGACAGCGCTGCACGGGTCATTGACCAGGCTGATCAGGCTATTAAAACCTGGGAGGTGGTCTGTACCGATTTTCTTTCGCCGCCTGAGTTAGCTGAAGTGCAGCAAATGTTTGCACGGCTGACCGAGGTGCAACTGCTGGCTTGGGGAGGCTATCCGCAAGCCGAACGTCAGCGTGTGGCGATTGCTCGTCCTGAAATTCCTTTAGATCAGTCTCAGGTGGCGATCGCCGCGCTAGACATTGCCGGAAACTTTCTGTTTGACTCAGCGACTCATCGCGACTTTTTGGGGTCACTGTTAGGCACGGGACTGGTGCGCGACAAGGTGGGCGACATCATTGTTTTGGGAGAGCGGGGTGGACAGGCGATCGTCGTTCCCGAACTGGTCGAATTTCTGGAAATGAGTCTGACGCAGGTACGCTCAGTTCCCGTCAAAACGCGGCAGATTGACCTGAGCGAGCTGAAAATTCGGGAACCCAAAAAGAAAGAACTGACGACCGTAGAAGCTTCTTTGCGACTAGATGCGGTTGCCTCTGCTGGGTTTGGCATGTCGCGCAGCAAAATGGCGGAGATGATTAGCGGCGGAGACGTGCGGGTCAATTGGAAGGACGTTACCCAGCCCAGCCATCAGCTTAAATCGGGCGACCTGGTCGCGATTCGGGGCAAAGGGCGCTTGGAAATTGGTGAAGTCGCCGTAACCAAAAAGGAACGCTATCGGGTGCAGTTGACTCGTTTTGTCTAAATCTAAAAAGTGTGAATGTACCTCTAAGCGGCTGCATTCACACACTCCATAGCGTTAGGAACGCCGTACATTCAAACAGCACCAATCCTTTCTGCGCCAGAGCGTTGCAACAATCCAGCCGCTTTGCTCTAGCGTGTCAGCGACGGGTTTCACCTGGTCAAGCAAAATGCCGCTGAAAATTCCCCAGGTGGTGGGTTGGACGATCGCTTCCATTTGCGGAATTAAATCAATGATCACTTCCGCCAGAATGTTGCAGAGAATTCCATCAACTGGCTCAGACGTAAGCTCCGGCAGTCGCTCAATGCTGCCCTCGGCGACAATTAAACGGTGTGGCTCAACTTGATTTAGTTCTCGGTTGCTTTCGGTAGACATCACCGCCAATGGGTCATTGTCAACCGCATAAATTTGTTTTGCACCGAGCAACAGTGCGCCAATTGAGAGAATGCCAGAGCCGCAGCCAATGTCTGCAATCACGGCATTACCTGGCTCACCCAAACGCATCTCCAAAGACTCAAGGCAAAGCTGCGTAGTGGCGTGTGCCCCAGTGCCGAAGGCAACCCCCGGATCGAGCCGCAAAATTTTACGATCGCTCGCCTCAGGATTGGGCAACCAAGCAGGATTGATCAGCAGGCGATCGCCTACCTCTTGAGGCTGCCAATGATCCTTCCAACTGCTAGACCAATCTTCCTCCTCAATCAAATGCCACTGCATTGCAGGAATCGGCAACTCGGCACACAGCGCATCCTGTCGCAACAGCAGCGACAAAGCCGCCAAATCTAGCAACTGCGCCTGCATTTGCGGCAGATAAGCCTTGATTAGGCAGGAATGCCCCTTAATCTCGCTGGAGGTACCCCGACAGCCAAACACCTCCAGCCGCCAAAACACCAAATCTTCCAAAACCGGATCGCAGAGAATCTGAATTTCCCACCAGCTACTTGCCAAGGTTGCTGCCTTAAACTGAGTTACTTACCCATTGTATTTCAGCCCTGTCCTTGCACTGCTCTTAAAGCTTTTTGAGTTTAAAAACTTGATTCAAAACTCAAAAACCTAATTCTGAAGTTGAAAACCTGATTTACAGACATTTTCACTTGGATAAACCACAAACCCCTGTAAGGGCAGTTTGCGAACTGCCCTTACGCTATGGCTTACCTATTGGAGAATGGCTGTAAAACTCAAAAACCTAATTCAAAACTCGGAAACCAGGTCTAAAACTCAAAAACTTGATTTAAAACTCGCAAACCTGTTTTTGTTTACATTTTTCAGAAGAAATATCTGGTGTGAAAGGCGATCGCCCACTTCATTCCCTCAAAAACTTTATAACTTCAGGACTTACGCAGCGGCACTAGGGATAGGGGGTGGTTAAGTTGAGCTATGCTCGCTACAGTTCCAGTATGAGTGCATCAAACAGCGATTGCGATGACATTTACTAAGCTGGA
>JACJOC010000010.1 GCA_014695345.1 Cyanobacteria bacterium FACHB-471 | reverse complement strand
CTTTTGCTAGGGCTGGATAATCCAGATAGCCTTTTTCACCACGGGTATAGAACGTGGCTGGGTCAGGCGAGTTGCGATCCTGGTTGCAAAATGGCGGGTTTAGGCATTGATATTTGCTGGCTCCTACACTTAGTCGCGATCGTGCCAGCGATCGATCAGTGCGTTTGAGGGCAAGCTCGGATCAAGTACCTTACGCGCACTGTCAACGCCCACGACGGGAAGTGTACCCGGATCGAGCAAGCCAAGTTGAATCAATACACTTGCCTGATCCCAGTAAATGTGTTCGTGGGCTATCTTGCCGTCACGAAACCGAATAATCGCAACTACTGGCACTTCAACCCATTTCCCGGTGGGAGCAACGCCAGGTAGCATCCAGTCAATCTGGATCGTATGAGTGAACTTAGCCACCATTTCATCGACGAGTTGATCCGTTCCGATCGTGCGCGAGATTGGGATCAACTTCATGTCCGGCGGCATCTGTGGAATGAGGTATTTGGAATAAAACTCGCGCAGTACTGGTTTCCTGACTCCCCCAGTCATTACCGGGATGTGGTTAACGTAAGCATCTTCAACCATCGTAGCGAGGGCATCTTCAGTACTGTGAGTGCCAAACTCGTGCTGTAAATGCTCTTCCCAAAGTGCTTGCAAAGACTCCTGGGCTGGTGTCAAATTGGTAGTTGCTTGTAAATTTGCTTGTCCGTCTACAGTTTGCTCGTTGACCATGATTAAATACTCCTGGTTCTATATAAAGTGTCTTGAGTTCCAATGCTTGATTGCTTTCAGATTCTTGTGATGTTAGTGAACTTGTTTCAATGGACGTATAAGCATTCAGCGCCTGTTTCGCAAATCAGCTGGGCGGTTTTTTCACCTTCTGCGCCGTGTCTACTGGAGAACACGACTTTTGCTCCAGCAGCACCGAGCGCGCGCTGCTTCGCAGATACCGCAAGGGTCGCGGTTGCTCTGCCAATACCTGTTGTGCCACCAGTGACTAACGCCACTTTATCTTGAGGTATCATTCTATTTCTCCTAAAATCTAAGTCTGGTTGTTCTCTCTTGAAATAATCGTGCAATAGCTTTAGAAAAAAGCTTAGACAAATCTTGCCAGCAAAAGGCTAAGAGCAAAGGAAAAGGCATGAAAGCTGACATGGGATAACATCGCAGCCTCAAGCGAGTATTGCCAAAAGAGCCAACCAAAAGCAATGCCAGCAATCCCATTGAGTAATATCGCTCGGATAA
This sequence comes from Cyanobacteria bacterium FACHB-471, assembly GCA_014695345.1. Lineage (GTDB taxonomy): Bacteria > Cyanobacteriota > Cyanobacteriia > Elainellales > Elainellaceae > JAAUTN01. The sequence goes on along the minus strand of JACJOC010000010.1, from coordinate 5,211 downwards.
TTACAAGCGGAGTGAGTGGAACTATCGCGGCAGTTGCGGGTAGGTGTAAAAGTCCAAATACTAGCGCTACTATCACAATCGCACCTTGGTATATTCCTTGGCTTGGCAACGTAATGCCTTGTTTTAAAACCTTCCACGCTATCCAAACAAGCAGCGACATTAAACCCCAGCGCATCAGAATTTCCTCAGTGATGCCGCCATAAAGCATTGCTGTAAGTGAACTCAGCCAATTCGGTTCTGTGTTATTGGATGCCTGTAGCGCTTCAGGTAGAGCAGGTTTCATGAACCGATCGAGCAACAGGAGAACGACCGTCGTCGCTGCACCTACACCTAAGCTCCATTTCATCTCAATGACAGAAAATGGAATCTTAGGGGTATGAAGTACCCAGTAGTCAATCAAATATGAGCGTAATCCAACGCGATAGGCACAGCCAATTCCGATCAGAATGCTGATTGCCAGTAGAACTGTAAGCTGTAGTGCTTGCAGCAGCATTAAAACCCACAGTGGCGGAACGTTTGCCAGCATTTCTGGAGACAGTTTCGCCAACTGTTGCTCGACTAAAGGAATAGCCGTGATCGGGTACATCACAATTCCCACACTGCCCAATACAAATAAGATCCCGAATTGTTTCAGAATTGACATTGGGTTCATCTCTAGAGACATCAAAATACTGGGTAGACACAATGCCAAGATAGAGAATGACAACTGTATCTAATCGAGCGGTGAAAATATCCTGATGAGTTTGTTTTGTTGAAGGCACAATTAAGTTTGCCGCAGGTTGCGGTTACGCACGGAGTTCCGCTTTGCACGTAATCGGCTTCATAGTCGATAAAGTTGAACTAGCGTTTCGTACACGCATATTGCTGTTGAATCGCGTTGTTTTTGCACATTTCTAGTGTTCCAGATTGCTCGCTATCCAAATTGGCGTTGTATCCGCTGGAGGCTTTGAGAGCGCTTTAGTCGAGTGATAGTCATGTCTGTGATTCTCCTTAATTGGTTTAATCTGCTGATTCAGGCACACATTGCTCTACGTTCCGCTCACAGGTAGCAAACTTGTGAGTTTTGATCAGTTCGCCGTGTATCCGCCATCGATCGCTAAGGGTTGCCCAGTGATATAGCTAGCAGCATCAGAGCAGAGAAACACAACCGCTTGAGCAATTTCCGTTGCCTGACCGATCCGACCCATTGAAACCATAGATCCGAGATCATCGAACGTGATGCCCATCTGGCCAGCGCTACGAGCCATGAGGTCAGTCGCAATCGGACCAGGATTGACGGCATTGATCCGAATGCCCTGTTTGGCATAATCGAGGGCAGCCGATCGCGTCAGCCCCATTACTGCATGCTTACTAGCAACGTAAGGAGAGATCCCTGAAAGCGCAACAAGACCATTCGTTGACGAGTTGTTCACGATCGCGCCTGCGCCTTGGATTAACATCTGCTGAATTTCGTATTTCATACAGAGAAATAGCCCTCGTGCATTGATCGACATGATCTGGTCAAAATCCTCGATCAATTGTTCATGCAACGGTGTAACAACAAGATCAATTCCAGCATTATTAAAGGCACAATCGAGTTTGCCGTAGGTTGCGCGCTGCTTCGCAGATACCGCAAGGGTCGCTTTCTGCACCAAGTCCCGGACATCAGCCTCACTCGATACATCTGATTTCACGAACAAGCACTCCGCCCCAGTCTCGCGAATCAAATCAGCAGTTTCTTCACCTTCTACACCGCGTATGTCCGAGAAGACCACTTTGGCTCCAGCAGCACCGAATGCGTGCTGCTCCACAGATACCGCAAGGGTCGCAGTTGCTCGACCAATTCCCGATGCACCTCCCGTCACTAATGCCACTTTATCTTGCAGTATCATTCTATTTCTCCTAAAATCAAGTCCGGTTGTTCTCTCTTGAAATGGATCGGTTCACTGTGAGTCCACCATCAAAAATCAAAAATTAACTCACTGTGACTCCGCCGTCGATCGTCAAAGGTTGTCCCGTAATATAGCTAGCAGCATCAGAGCAGAGAAAAACAACCGCTTGAGCGACTTCTTCTGCTTGAGCAATGCGACCCATCGGTACCATCGCTGCAAAATCGTCAGCCGTGATGCTCATCCGAGCAACGCTACGATCAATCATTTCAGTCACAATAAAACCGGGGTTAACCGCATTAACCCGAATGCCCTGCTTGGCATAGTCAAGTGCTGCTGATCGCGTTAACCCCATAACGGCATGTTTACTTGCAACGTAAGGAGATACCCCTGGAAAACTAATCAACCCTACAATTGAGGAGTTATTAACAATCGCGCCCGATCCTTGAGTCAGCATTTGCTGAATTTCGTATTTCATACATAGAAATACTCCTCGCACGTTAATCGCCATGAGGTTATCAAACTCTTCGATCGATTGCTCGTGTAGCGGTTTTCCGGGTGACTCAACGCCTGCATTATTGAAAGCACAGTCGAGTCGTCCATAGGTTGCGACTGTCTTTTGCACTAATGCTTTGATGTCTTCCTCATTCGAGGCGTCTGAATGAACGTATAAGCATTCAGCGCCTGTTTCGCGAATCCGTTGGGCGGTTTTTTCACCTTCTGCGTCGCGTCTGCCTGAGAATACTACCTTTGCTCCAGCAGCACCGAATGCGATCGCGGTTGCTCTGCCAATTCCCGATGTGCCACCAGTCACTAACGCCACTTTATCTTGCAGTATCATTCTGTTTCTCCTGTTTCAATTAAGATTGACCTTCAGCAACGAACTGACGAGATCACCGACGACCAATCCGATCGCTCTGGAAAACAGGTTCGGATGCCTCGTCGCGTTTGAACACCTTGTAGGCGATCACCAGGAAAACGGGAATCAGCACGAGGGAGATGATGTCGTAGAATCTCGCATGGTACTCGCTGATGCTGAACAGGGCTGGTGCGGCGAAGAAGCTTCCAGACCAGTTAAACAAGAGAAAGTACGCGATGTTGTTGGCGAAGTGTGCGCCGATCGCAATCTCGGTCGTGCCGTCGATCAATGAAACGACCATATACAACAGACCCGTGCCAACGAAGTAGTTGAGGAACATCCCGATCCAGCCACCCTCCTGTGACTCTGGATTGGTGGCGTGCGGCAGGGTGAAGATCACGGCTGACACGAGCGCCAGAAACACGCGGTTAGACCAGATCAGGCTCGCGCTCTGCACGATGTACCCGCGAAAGAAAAGCTCCTCGGTGGTCGTCTGGATCGCAGTGAGGATTAGCGCGACCGGCACGAAGAGCGCGAACGTCTTGAGGTCGGAGTTGAAGGAGAAGGTATCGGGGTAGAGGAGGTACTGCCCCAACCCGCCGAGCAGTACCCAGGGCACGAACCCAGCCACGAAGCCGTGACCGACGCGCCGCCAACTGATTTTCTCTCTCGCCGTGACGAGCGTCCGGGGATGACGCTGGTGGATGAGGGAGACGGCAATGAGAATTCCCGCGAGGAACACCGGAAAACCCGCCATGACCACAACGAAGCCCCCCACAGGACCGAACGTAGCGTAATTCAGCCGACCGAGCGCCGCGACACCCTCCTGACCGCCGAGGGCGAACGCGACGAGCGCACTGGCGACGTTGGCGGCGACCATCCAGGCAAAGAGTATGATCACCAGTCCCAGAACATACCGCCATCCCCGATATTTACCCCACCTCGCAGCCTCCACGTAAGTCGCGTCTTTCACGTCCGTTCCGATTCCCTGCTTTCCTGTGATTGCTTTGAACTTCATCTTTGTCTCCTTGACTCGTGCGTCACAGAGTTAGCGAATCTGTTTTGGGGTCATTCCAGTGATTCGCTTAAACTGTTGGGTCAGATGGCTTTGACTGGAGAAACCAACTTGCAGGGCAATGTCGGAGATCGCTAAATCTGTCTTCGAGAGCATCAATTTTGCTCGTTCCACCCGCTGTTGAATTACGTACTGGTGTGGAGAAACCTCGATCGCTTGTTTGAATACATTGGCAAAGTAAGTCGGGCTAAGATTAAGAGTCTCTGCAAGTTCAGCCAGTGACAAGTCTCGGTCGAGGTGAGTATGAATGTAGTTGAGTACTTGTTGCAATTGGGTGCGCGTTAAGCCTTTGTGCTTGAATTTAGTGGTTAACGTTGTAGTTGTTAGCATGGTTCAAGAATTGGCAAGTTGTTCAACAAAACAGGCAAAAGCTAGCGATCGCGCATTCGATCACTTACTAGCACTCACAAACAAGTCAGATATGAATAGAGCTTAGTGACTCGCAGCGACAATGGCTGCCGTCAACTCTGTTATTTTCCAGCGTCCGGTATACCGAATGTTATTGATAAATAGGGCTGGAGCGTCGGTCACTCCGCTGCGTATTCCACTTTCAATATCTTGATTAATGCGATCGAGATATGTCCCTCTTGCGATATCTCGCAGAAATTGAGGAACGTTAAGTCCTAAACGATCAGCGTACTCGGCAAGGTAGCCATTCCCTAACTCTTGTTGATGCTCCAGTAAGATTTCGTACATTTGCCAAAACTGACCTTGTGCCCCTGCTGCTTCTGTCGCTGCTGCTGCCTTTTGAGCTTGAGGGTGGATGTGAGGTTGAGGAAAATGCCGGAATACAAAGCATAGAGAATCTCTTCCAAATAGAGTCGTCTCAAGCTGGCGTTGAATTGCCTTGATTGAGATATAGAGTTCACCACATTGAGGACATTGATAATCCCCATATTCAACAAGTACAACGCGGGCGTTTAATGATCCTTGTCGATGGTCTTGCTCAGAAGGGGGTACAACTAATTGATTGTGATTGCTAGGTGCATCACCAGAAATAACATCGCTCATTCTAAACCTCTGAAGAAAAGAGTTTCATCGGGTGAGAGGCACTCTGAAATCTTTTCTTCAACCCTGTAATCGTTTGTATGAATTTAATGTATAAGGCTTGCTTAGAATTGTAGTCAATTTAAGGTCTGTATTTTAATCAACAAAATAATTGAGGATGAGTCAACCTGAGACAGTAGAACGAATCAGACTTAAGTTGGGATTTGGATCAAACTTAGGTTTGATTGCCTGCCTCATCGACTAAAATCCTGCGCTCCAGAGGGGTGACTGGCGATGAGCGTTAACCTACAACTGGTTGCGGGTTTCGTGTAGAAGCTGATCTGGAATCTTGAGCAACAAGGTCAGATTGAGCCATCGACAAGACAAAACGTTCTGTTTTGATGTTTTTCTGGCTGATTTTC
>JACJOC010000001.1 GCA_014695345.1 Cyanobacteria bacterium FACHB-471 | reverse complement strand
AGCTGAGATCCAAAAACTGGAATGGTGCGATCTGATGATTTGGCAATTCCCTTTGTGGTGGTTCAGTGTCCCTGCAATTTTGAAGGGGTGGGTCGATCGCGTCTTTGTTATGGAGCGTGTTTACGGTAATGGACATATTTATGAAACGGGCAGATTTCGAGGTAAGCAAGCAATGCTCTCGTTAACCACAGGTAGCACAGAAGAGGACTATCTTGCAGGCGGTTTTAACGGTGATATCCATGCTATTGTGCGCCCAATTCAGCGAGGGATGCTGCAATTCGTTGGTTTTGACGTTCTTGCTCCGCAGATTGTTTATGCCCCCGTTCGCCAAACAGATGCAGTTCGTCAACGTATCTTAAATGATTTTTCGCAACGATTGCGAACCATTGAACGTGAGTTGCCGATCGCCGTAGGTCAGTATTGATCGGCATGGAACTGGCGGGACTGAATTTATGGGGCACGCAGCCAGGATCGTACTCATCCTGGTTGTAGGAGGCGCTTCTTATTGCTGGCTCCTACACGTATTGCTGATTGAGTTTTTGACAAAGTGACACAGCCATTCACAGCAAGAGGTAACTATCATGATGCTGAAAGATAAGGTTGCTTTGGTGACTGGCGGAACATCGGGCATCGGTCGAGCAACCGCGATCGCATTCGGTGCTGCTGGCGCAAAGGTAGTATTCTCAGGCAGACGGGAGGTAGAAGGTGAAGAAACTGCTGCACTGATTCGCGATACCGGAGCAGAGTGCCTTTTTGTGCGATCGGATATATCCGATGAAGCAGAAGTTCAAGCTTTAGTCGATAAAACGATCGCCACCTACGGCAGACTCGATTGTGCCTTTAACAATGCTGGGATTGAGCCTCCTCTCAAACCACTGCACGAACAATCGATTGAGGATTTTGACAAACTGATGTCAATTAATGTGCGAGGCCTGTTCTTGTGTATGAGATACGAGATTCAACAGATGCTCAACCAAGGATCAGGTGTGATTATCAATAATTCGTCAATGGGTGGGTTAATTGCGTTTCCAGGAATATCTCCCTATATTGCCAGCAAACACGCGGTAATGGGGCTGACACGCTCTGCTGCACTCGATTATGCCAAACAAGGTATTCGGATTAATGCTGTCAATCCTGGACTAATTGCTACTGCAATGATGGACCGCCTGCGTAGTGGCTCGACTGATGATGTAGGGTCTACGGTTCCAATGGGTCGTATGGGTCAGGCAGCAGAAATTGCTCAAGCGGTTGTTTTTCTGTGTTCTGATGCTGCCAGCTACATCACGGGACAACCTTTGGTAATCGATGGCGGATATACAGTGAGTTGATTTTTGATTTTTGATGGTGAACTCACAGTGAATCGATCTATTTCACGAGAGAACAACCGGACTTGGATTTTAGGAGAAACAGAATGATACTTCAGGATAAAGTGGCGTTAGTCACTGGAGGCACATCGGGAATTGGCAGAGCAACTGCGATCGCTTATGCCCAACAACAAGCAAAGGTGGTGGTGGTGGGTCGTCGAATGGATGAAGGTGAAGAAACGGTTCGATTGATCAAGGAAGCTGGCGGAGAGGCGATTTTTGT